>NZ_JAGPYK010000029.1 GCF_018070045.1 Micromonospora sp. U21 | reverse complement strand
ACCCTCGTCCTCAAGCCGATCCGCGACCTCACCCACCGCCTGCGCTGGTCAGACTGGCGCCGCCGCCATCAAGCCCGAGCCCGACAAGCCCACTACACCCGGCGCCTCAACCTCGAACTCCAGCCATAATCCCAAACGGCGGCTGCCGTACTAGACACTGCCGGAGGCGCGCTCGGAGCCGCATGCAAACGGCCTCGCCGACGTTCCAGACATCCAAGGCGCGGCAGACCTGATCCGGAACAGGCGCGGAATGATCAAGCGTTTCGTTGGTGGGCTGTCGGGCACATGTGCTGGTAGGGCGCGGGGGACTCCGCAGCGAGCGCAACACCCTTCCTAAACCATGTGCCGCGGGCGAGCAGCCAACGGAGCAGCCAAGCCAGCGACCAACGGCGGACAGCGGCGGACCGCAGGCGCAGGTGGACGAGGACCAGGACCACGCCGATCAGCAGACCGCGACCGACTCGTAATGCGCCGGTCAAATCGGTGCGTCACGTCGACATGCCAAGCCGACCAGGCATGACTCTCCACTACCAACGTGGTCGACGGGAACGCTAGTCGCTGATGGAGGTGCAAGCCAGACCGACCGCGAGGCCAAGGTGACGTCCGGTAAACGGGTGCTGACTGATCAGAGCCGGGAAGGGTAGATTCCTGAGCATCAGCCGCTGGCACTTTTTCACGTGGAGGCTCGGTTGGCCGGGATGCTGTACTACCCCTTCGCAAACGCCCCGGCGGCAGTCCTGCACCAAGCGGTTCTGTACTGGGATGACCTCGCAACGGTCGTCGCTCCTGGGTGGGAACGCCGGCTGAGTGCACGGATGCGCGAGATGCAGGACGCGGGACTCTATCGACCTCTGGAGGCCAACATGGCCTTCGGACCCTACGAGCTGAGCGAGATCGAAGGGGAGCTCGACCACGCTCTCAAGCAAGTTCCACCCGACGACCTGATCCCACCCGTTAGTCCGCCGGACGCTGAGTTCAGCACACTTCACGTCGACAAGCTGCACGAGAGCGTCGTTGCAGAGCTGCTCGCCCGTCGGCTCGTCTACCCGCACCCACACAGCTCATCCCGGCTTGTCGCCGCGCCAGCCTTGCTGCACCTCGTCGTCAGCCTCATTGCCGGACGTATTGCCTTCGACAGCAACAGGCGATCAGGATGCATCGGTCCCCAGGGGCTACGGCCACACACCAACGTCCACACCGCTTATCGCCTCAGCACCGAACCCGCTCCAGGCTACGACGTGACGGCCTGCTGGCAGGTCGACGTGGGGGCCCTTTTGCCCGTGCCACGTGATGTCATGATCAGCGACCTTGTGGCCTTCAGGGCCAAGTACGACGCCGAGAGGCGCCACCTGATGCTCACCATCGACAAGCTCCTGCACGAGCTAAAGCAGGCCGGTCGCCACCCTCAGGACGCCTTCCGCCTGGTGGAACGAGACCTATCCAGCGCGGTGGCCGAACTACAGGCTGCCGCTCGTGCCACGAAGTGGGGTTGGGTTAAGCGATCGCTGGCCGTTACCGTTGCAAGCGGCGCTGGCTTCGGAGCGTCTGTGGCGATCGCCCAACCAGAGCTGGCCGCACCGTTAACGGTTGTGTCCGGACTAGCGGTCAACATCGCATCCAGCCAGTCCCGACGAGGCGTCGGCAGGACGGCGCTGGGCCAGCCAGCCGACTACACGTACCTGCATCGGACAACGGAGCTGGTCCGAGAAGCCATCTAAGCGAGGCAGCAAGAAGGCAGCGCCCACTTTGATGCGGGCTGAACCTGGACGTCGACCGACGAGGCCCGGCACCTGCTCATCGGTGAGCGCTGCTACCGGCTGGTAGCAGCCAACAACCTGAGACCGCATCCCCCCGGCGGGGCTCGCTAACGGCGTCGGGGATCGGTCAGCGGCCGACGCGGATGCGGTCGGCGGAGTACACCTGGCGCGAGCCGTCGGCGCGGAAGATCACGATGACCGGGATGCCCTCACCGATCTCCAGCTCGCGCCGTTCGGCGGGGGTGGGCATCCGAGCGGTAGCGGTGTCGCCCTTGAGGAGGGTCACCGTTTCGGTCGGCTCGTCGGCGCGGACGAATGTGCCGCGCGGTGGTTCCACGATCACGAGCCCTTCCGACCGGAGTAGCGCTACAGCCTGTCGCACGCTCGTGCGGCTCAGCCCGTACTCCTGAGCCAACCGGAGCTCGCTGGGAAGCGAGGCCCCTGGCGCGAGGTCGCCAGACGCGATCCGGTCTCGCAAAAGGTCTGCGAGCTGCCGGAACACGGCGCGATCCGCGCTGGGGTCGATCACGAATGTGACGCTACGTGTCCAACAGTTCTACATCTTATTGTATCTACAGTCCTACGTCGTTACGGTGACATGAGCTGGGACAACAGCCAACCGCCGGCTCCACCTGCCCGTGAGATCGAAGAATGCCCGAGGGGAGACCTGGTGCTTCGCGTGTCGTACGAGGAGTACTTGGTGGCTGTCGCGCTAACCCTGGCGAGGCGGCACCGGCCGGTCTGGTCATGGCAGCGATGGCGGAAGGTCTGCCGATGCGGGGGCGAGTTGCCCTGCCATGCAAGGCATCGAATCCCGATCAACCGGGGTCACTGGCCCTCAGAGGACGGCCGGCCATCCGCTCCGTCATCGGAACCGCCGGCCGAGCAGAGGGAGCCGAAGTGACCAACCACCTCCCGATCACGCCGGCCTGGACCTGCGGTGGCTGCGGTGCCGACTGGCCCTGCCACACCCGCCGTCGAGAGCTGCGAGCGGAGTACGACCGAGCCCCGGTGTCGCTCACCCTCTACCTGGCAGCCCAACTCGTCGAAGCCGCCCACGACCTGACCCACGTCCCCGCAGGCCACCTGCACTACCGCTTCCTCGGCTGGACTCGATGAGCATCCTGCGACCCGGTGACGAGAAGTTCCACTACAGCGACGGCTCGCACAAGTGGATCCCGCCAGACCCGGACTACGACCAGGAGGTCTGGGACGAGCAGGTCCGCCAGCACAAGCAACGCCACCTCAGGAACGAGCGTGCGAAGGTCCGCATCCAACGCCTCGTCTAATGCCAGCAGTACAGCAGCGAAGTACAGCAACCGTGCCACCC
Organism: Micromonospora sp. U21; assembly: GCF_018070045.1. Lineage (GTDB taxonomy): Bacteria > Actinomycetota > Actinomycetes > Mycobacteriales > Micromonosporaceae > Micromonospora. The sequence goes on along the minus strand of NZ_JAGPYK010000029.1, from coordinate 79,573 downwards.
GAACCAGACCGAGAAGCGCGCCAGCAGGCCAGATGACCTCGCACCACACCTGATCCGGCCGGCTCGCCGGCAATCCATAGGTTCAGGGTTCGAGTCCCTGGCGGCCCACTTCGATCTTGTAGCAAGCGGCCGGGCGACGCCGGCTCCCCGGTCCCGGCCTGCCGAGAGGCAAGCGTTTCCGTGGCAGGGCGATGTATAGGCTGGGCTATAGTTCTCCCATGCCTAACGGGCCGGCCCGTCGCTGGGCGATCAGGACGACAAGCGATGTCCGCGACTGGTTACGGTCGCCGCGTCAGACTGACCCGGCGACGTACCGGTCTGTCAACGTAGCGATCGACATGCTCGCTGAGACCGGTCCGGGTCTGGGGCGACCGCTGGTCGACACCCTCCGAGGTTCGAGCATCGCAACCTCACGGAGCTATGACCGAGGTCTGGGCGGGACGTCGCCATTCGGGTTCTGTTCGTTTTCGATCCCTGGTCGCAGGCGGTGCTGTTGGTGGTCGGCAACAAGGCCGGAGACTGGACGCGGTGGTACGAGGAAGCGATCCCGGTCGCGGAGGTTGCGTACGAGGGCTGGCTTGCCTTCGAAAGGAAACGGAGGGAGGGCTGATGAGCGACTTCCATGACTGGGACGACGTCCGCGCCGAGTTGTACGACGGGGACGACGACGCGCTCGATGTGGAACGCGCCCGCACCGAGGCGTGGATCAGCGCGTTCCACCTTGCCGAGGAGCGGAAGCGGCTCGGGCTCACCCAGCGGCAGGTGGCCGAGCTGATGGGGGTCACACCCGGCCGGGTCAGCCAGATCGAGAACGGCGATCTGGAGGCCAACGAGGTTGCGACCCTGAGCCGGTATGCGCGAGCGCTGGGTGCCCGGATGCGGATCATCTTTGACTACGGCAGCGACCTCCGGCAGATCGCCTGATCCTGCGGCGGCGAGCCGGGCAATTGGCCTGCGCGCGCAGCGGCAACGGATCGCTTGCGACGGTCGCAGGCGGGTTCGCATGGTCGCACCTCCGGCCCACGCACTTCTCTGGCCTGCGACTCCTGGCCGTGCCGCAATCGATGCTGCTCGACCGAATGTGGCAGCTGCGGGGCACTGTCACGGCGTACGACGCCGCGTATGTCGTGGCGGCGGAGTTGATGGCCTGTCCACTCGTGACCGGTGATGGTCGGCTCGCCAAGGCCAGCGGCGTCCGCTGCGAGATCCGACTGCTCGCGTTGTCCTGACGGTGGCCGCACAAGGATCATCACGGTGGTACTGGCAGAGCAGTTGTCGGTCGAGGTGCACGTGGACGGCACCGAGCCGCTCGCCTCGACGGCGGGTGAACAACGCTCCTGCCTGGCAAGCAGGCTTGACCTGAGGCGTTTCCGGACGTCCGGTGCCCGTGGAAGCCCTTCGCCAGGTGCATCGCTGCTTCTGGAGCAGGCCAAGAGATGGCGGTGGGTATTCCGCAAAGCTCGACCGTCGGTTCGCGGGAGGGCATGGGGACTGCCCCAGGGGAAGCTGCGTGTCGGTGTCGTCTGATGGTCGCCGGTCTTCGCGGTCGCGCCACGGAACCGGGAGCGCGGTACGTGGGTTGTCAGGCTCCGAATCGTCGACTGCGGGCCGAGTAGGAGCGTAGGGCGCGGAGGAAGTCGATCTTCCGGAAGCCGGGCCAGTAAACATCGCAGAAGTACAACTCGGAGTAGGCGGCCTGCCAGAGCAGGAACCCGGACATGCGGCGTTCTCCGCTCGTGCGGATGACCAGATCAGGGTCGGGTTGACCGCCGGTGTACAGGTGCGCCGCGAGATCGTCGGCGGTTAGCCGCTGTGCGACGTCGTCGAGTGTGGCGCCCAGTTGTGCCTCCTGCTCCAGCAGGGAACGAACTGCGCTGACAATCTCCTCGCGGCCGTCGTAGCCGATGGCGACTGTGAGGTGGAAGTTGGCACCGCGTTCGCGGGTGGCGTCTTCCGCGAGTTTCAGGGCGTGGCGTGTCGAGTCGGGTAGGACGTCCGCGCGGCCGGCCAGGCGAAGCTGCCAGGGGTTGGTCGGACGAAGGAGAGGCTCCGCGACGACCTCCTCGATCATCTGCATCAGGTTCTCCACCTCGTCGGATGCCCGCTTACGCATGTTGTCAACGGAGGCGACGAACAGCGTGACGTGATGGATGCCCACGTCGGCACACCAGCCCAGTACCTCGTGGATGTGTTCTGCGCCGTATCGGTGGCCCACCCGGGGGTCATCGAAGCCCACCTGCTTGGCCCACCGGCGGTTTCCGTCCATCACCATCGCTACGTGCCGCGGCAGCGACTTACCGCGGAGCTGGGTGCGGAGGCGGCGGGCGTAGAGCCGGTAGGCGGCACGGCGTAGGGGCTGCATCATGATCGAATGAAATCACCCGACCGACGTTGGCGTTGGCCCGGCTGATCATGCACCCAGGCGGACACGGGATTGGTGACCTTCTGCCTTGGCGGTCTGGGCGGCGAGGGCGGCGACATGAAGCGGAAGAACGACCAACCGTTGAAGGTTCCGTCGTCCCCCACGATCGCCAGCCGGTAGGCCAGGAAGCCGAGGCCGACCACGCAGAAGAGGAACAGCACCATCGACACCAGCGCGACGCTCTTACGGAAGTCATGCCACTGATCCAGATTGTCCGGCACCGCCGTCACCCGATCCGTCCGCCCCGCCCCACCGGCGACCGCACCATGCCACAGCCCAACCACGGACCGCGACCCCGCCTCTACTCCACGCGAATCGGGTGTCGGGAAGAAGGCGTGCCGGGGTTGCTCGGTAGCAGAGCAGAACGACGCGTCGGGCTAACGGCGCATGGTGTGAAGTCCACTGTGGGTGCCCCGCGCGGCGGTGACCGATCGGGTACCGTCCGTTCGGAGCCGTTCACAGGTGGCCAGCACGGGGGTCACCTCCACTGTCCACTGCGGTTGGTGGCTACCGGAAAGCCGCCGGCCGGTCGGAGAGGAGCCCTTGATGACGGCCAGCGCAGACGAGTTTCGCCAATCGATGGATGACGCTCTGCGTACCTTGCGCGAGTTGCGGGCCAACCGTCACGCGGAGGAGAGCGTCGAGACTCGCGGCGAGGCCAGTGCGGCGGACGGCCTGATCACCGTGGTGGCTGCTCCGGGCGGTCGGATCGAGTCGATCACCGTGTTACCGCAGGCGCTTCTCGAGGGCGGCGACTACCTTGCCGAACAGCTGACGATCGCCGTCAACGCCGCCCTCGACGATCTGCGGGCCCGCACTGCCACCGACGCACCGGACGTCCCAGATGCGTCCGTGCTGCTCGAGCGCCTCGAAGGCGTGCAGCAACAGTCCGTGCGCCAGATGCAGTCGTTCCTGAGCACGCTCACCACCGCTCAGGCCCGGATCGCGCGGTCAGCGGGCTGACCGATGACGTTGGAGATCGATCCCGATCAGGTCCGGGCGGCCGGCACTCGGCTCGTCGACGTGGGTGAGCGCCTGGCGACGGCACTCGAAGGGCTCGACGCACGGCTGAAGGGCTTCGGTGAGCCGTGGGGCGGAGACATGCTCGGCACCCTCGTCGCTGCCTCCTTTCCGGTCGTCTCCGGCTACCTGCTGGAGTGCTGCGCCGCGATGGCCGACGAGTACCAGAGCAGCGGCGAGGATCTGATGGCCTTGGCGGACGACATGACAGCCGTCGAGGAGGAGCTGGCCGGCCGCTTCCGCGCACTGGCTGGGGAGTTGGGCTGACCGTTGGGCATGGCGATCCCGGGTGAACTCGCCTCGCTGCTCGCCATGATCGGGTACGACTGGCCGGAGGGTGACGAGGGGAAACTCTTCGAGCTCGGGCAGGTCTGGATGGACTTCTCCACCACCGTCGAGGAGATGGGCCAAAAGGCCGACGAGCTGGCCGCGGAGGTGACCGGCGCCAATCGGGGGGAGGTGGTGGCTGCCTTCAGCGCATACTGGTCCGGCGGCGAGGGGCCGGGCGGCGTGCTGGCCGGGAACACGACCGCCACCACCGTGCTGGGCGCCGGCTACGTGGTGGTCGCCGCGGTCGTACTGGCGCTGAAAGTTCAGATCATCGTTCAGTTGATCATCCTCGCCATCCAGATCGCCCAGGCGGTCGCCACGGCGGCGGCCACCTTCGGCGCGTCCCTGCTGGAGATCCCGATCTTCAAGATGATCACCAGCTTGGTCATCGACCAGCTCATCGACATGGCCCTGCAGGCGATCCTCGGTGGGTAAGCGCAGCCGCAACCGGCACCTACGCGATGCGGCGGTGCCGCCTCAGGTGGAGTCGGCGCTGGTCAAGCCAGTTGCGCAACTCGCCAAGACCCCTCGGGTACGCCGCGAGTACCACGTCGGCGACGAGCAGCGACCCAAGCACCGGGAGACTGACCGCAACCTGGCCATGGGCAGCGCGAGTCGCGCTCCCGCCAACGGTCAGACCGCGCTGGACCGCTCGGTGCAGATCAAGGAGACCAACGAGCGTCGCCGGATCGGCGTCGATCACGAGACCGGCGAGATCGTCATCCTCGACCGGCACCGCCGCATCGAGCCGAGCAATCCCGGCGAGGACGTCGTCGAGATCTACCACGGCCACGTCCGCCGCTGGGATGACCACAGCTCGGACGGCCTGAACGACGACATGCGCAATGCCCTCAAGCGGGGCGGGCTGGTAGACAAGAAGGGCCGGCCGACCGCGCCGCCGAAGGACGAGGGATGAGCACACAGCGCAGCTACTACGAGCCGGCACCGGCGACCCATGACAGCGCCACCGCCGCGCTCGCCGCGGGTGACATCGACACTCTCACCGACTCGATGGTCGGGCTGGCCCTGCACGACGCGGACTGGCGCTGGTGTCAGGACTTCTACCTGCGACTGCTGGACCACCCGGAGGAGGACGTCCGGGCCACCGCAGCGATCTGCCTCGGCCATCTGGCCCGCATCCACCATCGCCTCGACACCGACCGGGTCATGCCAGCCCTGCGCACCCGGCTGCGCGACCCGGCCGTCGGCGGCACGGTGGAGGACGTCATCGCCGACATCGAGCAGTTCCTCGGCCTTCCGCCCGGCTGAGCTCCAAGGAACATCGGCGAGACCTCTGGCTAGCCGGGCGGCTCGGATCGGCGCCGCTGACCGTGGACCGTGTCGGCTACCGCGACGTGAACACCCATCGATACCTGCATGCCAGTGGTCCCGGTCAACCACAGTCACCTTGACCTCAAGGATGCTTGAACTTCTACGGTCATCGCGTTCGTTCGTCGCTGACAAGGAGCCCGTGCCGTGACCACCAAGGAGTACACCCAGGAGGAACTCGCCGCGCAGCCCATCGGCTACTGGAGCGGCGAGGCGTACCGTGCCGTGGTCGGGCGCATTCGGGCGGAGCTTGCCGTGGAGCAGCTCACCCAGCCGCACTGGTGGACGCTCAACCACGTGGCCGGCGCCGCCGGCAGGTGGAGTCGCACTCAACTCGCCGAACGCCTCGCCCCCTTCGACGACCTGGGCATCGATTTCGAAGAGGTCTTCGACGACCTGGTCGCGCGCGGTTGGATGAGCGAGCAGGCCGGCACTCTGTCCCTTACCGAGGCCGGGGAGGCTGGGCGCCTCCGCGCCAAGGAGCGGAACTCGCAGGCGCACGAGCAGATGCACCAGGGCATCGCGACAGACGACTATGTAGCGGCCCTCAACGTGCTGCGTCGCATGATCGCCAACCTGGGCGGCAACAGCGACCTGCCCTGAGCTGTCCGGACCCGACCGGCCCGCACCAGCGAGATCCGGGTTCACCTGTCCCGTCACGTGGTACGAATGCCTCAATACGGGCATGAGCCACAGGACGGGCGAGCCGATGACGACGAGCAGAGCGGGCAAGCTGCTGCGGAAGCCCGAGGATCCACAACGGGCGACGTTCCTGGAGCTGTTCTTCGATCTGGCGTTCGTCTACGTGCTCACCCAGCTCTCGCGGGTGCTCAGCCAGGACCTCACCTGGCGCGGCGCCTTCCACACGCTGGTGTTGCTACTGGCGGTGTGGTGGGTCTGGTGCAGCACGGCGACGGTCCCGGACCGGTTCGACCCGCAGCGGCCGACGATACAGCTGCTGGTCATCGCGACCCTGGTCGGCAGCCTGGTGATGGCTGTCGCGCTGCCGGCGGTGTTCGGCGCGCAGGGCCTGGTCTTCGCGGGCGCGTACGTCGCCGTCCAGGTCGGTCGCAGCCTCGGCCTTCTCATCGCCCTGCGGGGTCACGAGTTGCAGCGCGGCGCCCTACGGGTGCTCATCTGGTTCTGCGTGTCTGCCGTGCCGTGGATCACGGGGGCGCTGGTGCACGGCACCGCCCGCGAGGCATTGTGGACGCTGGCGGTGGTCATGGACTACCTGGCGGGGAAGCTCCGCTACCTCACACCGGGCCTGGGCCGCTCACCGCCCGCGGAGTTGCCGAGCGCGGCCGAGCACCTGGCCGAGCGCCACCGACAGTTCTTCATCATCGCGCTCGGCGAGTTGATCCTGGTCTCCGCTTCGAGCCTCGGGGGCAGTGGCTTCGCGACCGACCGGACCGTGGCGTTCTTGGTGTCGATCGCCACCACGGTGCTGCTCTGGCGTATCTACATCCATCGTGCCGGTGAGTTGTCGGCCGCGGCCATCGCGGGCTCCCCCGATCCCGCCCGCCTCGGCCTGTCGGCGTTCTACGCCCACCTGGTCATGGTGGCCGGCGTCGTCGTCACCGCGGTCGGCGCCGAACTCGTCATCGCCCATCCATCCGGGCACGCCCAGACGGCCTGGATCGCGGTCATCCTCGGCGGGCCCGCGCTGTTCCTGGCCGGGCGTGCCCGCTTCGAGTACGCGGTCTTCAGCCGGGTGTCCCGGGATCGACCGCTCGGGCTGCTCGCGTTGGCCGCCCTGGCACCGGTGATGCTTCTCGTACCGCCGCTCGTGGCCGCCGTCGCCGCCGCCGCGGTCCTGGCCGGGGTCGCCATCTCCGACGCCGCCCGCGCGAAAGGGCACCCACCCGAGCCGCCGTCGCCACCCGGTTAGCCGGGAGCGCCCGGTTGGTCGCCGCCTGCGGTCAGTGGGGAAGGGTGGCGAGCAACTCCCGCGTCTCCTGCGCCGTACGCGGGTGACTGTGGCTGTCGACGTACGACCCCGCCGGGCAGGGTGAGCGTGTCGTCGAACTCGGTGTGCGGCGGCACGACGGCGAAGCCCTCCCAACTCTCCATCGCCCAGGCCCGGGCCCGGAAGCTCGGCCCGAGTCGGGGGTTGGCGGCGACCTCCTCGCGCAGGTACCGGTGCCCCCACGGGTGTCGGGCCTCCGCTTCGAGGATGCGGGCCCCGGACCGGTGCCCGATGACCTCCACGTCGGGCCAGGCGCACGCACCCCAGACGTGGTCCCAGTGGTGGTGGGTGTAGACCAGCCGCCGTGGCGCCGGCAGCCCGGCCGCCTCGATCTCGGCGCGTATCCGGCGGACGGCCGCCGGGCTGTTGCCGGCGTCGACCAGCACGCTGCCCGACTCCTCCGCGATGACCGCGACGCCGCCCTGAATGATGTCGTGGTCATCGTCGTGCGGATACCACCACACCCGGCCGGCCAACCTCCGCAACGATCTCCGCATCGCCGAAATCTAGCAACGACGACAGGAGCTTCATGGAGCAGTTGAGCCGCCGCGCCCGCGACCTCGGGATCGTCGTCGGGACGCTGCCCACCGGGCGGCACAACGCGATCACCGACGTCGACGGCGTCCTGGTCGGGCACACCACCATCGACGACGGCGCCGACCTGCACACCGGCGTCACCGCCGTCGTGTCGAGTCAACTCGGCCCCGGACGATGGACCCTGCCGGCCGCCGTGTACTCCGGCAACGGCCACGGAAAGCTCGTCGGCTCCACACAGGTCGACGAACTCGGCGTACTGGAGTCACCGATCGTCCTGACCGCCACGCTGTCCGTCTTCCGGGCCGCGGACGCGCTACTGAGTCACCTGATGGACCGTCGCCCCGAAGGTCTGTCGTTCAATCCCCTCGTCGGCGAGACCAACGACGGCCACCTGTCGGACATCCGCCGCCGCCCGATCAGGGAGGAACACGTGCTCGCCGCCGTCACGGGGGCGTCCGACGAGCAGCCGGCGGAGGGCTGCGTCGGGGCCGGCACCGGCACCACGGCGCTCGGCTTCAAGGGCGGCATCGGCACATCGTCGAGGACGGTACGGGTCGCCGACCGACCGGGGATGGTCGGTGCGCTCGTCCAGTCCAACTTCGGCGGAGTGCTCACCGCCCTCGGCGTTCCGCTGCCGGTCGGTGAGCTGGTCCCGGACGCCGACCGGACCGAACCGTCGGGCAACTCCTGCATGATCGTGGTCGCCACCGACGTACCCCTGGACGCCCGGCAGCTCGGACGGCTCGCCCGGCGGGCGGTCTTCGCGATGGGCCGGGTCGGGGCGTCCTACAGCAACGGCAGTGGTGACTACGCGATCGCGTTCAGCACCGCGCAGCCGGACCAGCGACCCATCCCCGACGGGGAAATCAACCCGGTCTTCGCGGCCGTCCTGGATTCTGTCGAGGAGGCGCTGCTCAACTCGCTCCTCACCGCCGTCACCACCACCGGTGTGGCCGGCCGTACCAGTCACGCCGTGCCACACGGGGCGGTGATCCGGCGCTTGTCGGCGGCCGGCCGGCTGGCGGCACCAGGCTGATCCCGCGCGGTCGAGTTGACGTCAGCAGGACAGCGCGCGTTGCACCGGCCAGCGTCAGGTGGGACAGCACCGTGGTCGGGTGGGGAGGAAAAGGTCGCCGGTTCGCCACCTGTCGCGTGATTCGGGTGGCTGGTCTGCTGGTGGGTGCAGGTCAGGTCCACCAGAGAAAGCAGGGCTCCATGTCGACACTCCGCCGTACCCTCGCCGTCACCGCCACGCTCGCCGCGGCCGCCGTCACCTCGGTTGTCACCGCATCGCCGGCGATGGCCAGCACGCCGGCCAGCTGCTCCAGCGTCCGCCAGATCGGTACGACGCGGGTGCTGACCGTCGGCGGCATGGAGGCGGCCTCGGTCAAGCAGTACTACGGCTGCGGCTACAACTACGCCTACATCTACGTCTGGGAGCAGTACCGCAACACCCACTCCAACTGGGACCTGTACGTGCACGTGATCGACCACAGCGACAGTGGATCGGACTACGGCGTGGGCGAGCTGAACAACACGACCCGCGCGGAGCTGTGGGGCGCGCCCGCGAACACGGCCGCCCACTGCACGCACGTCACCGGCTACCTGAACTCGACGGGCGGCTCGACCAGCACGGTCTGCTGACACCACTGCTCGCCCGGCGGCCCGTCGGACGGTGGAAAGGGGGACCGTCCGCCGGGCCGCCGGGCCCGATGGCCGTCGATAGCCGACCTACCCGTCGGTCATAATGAACCGCAATGGTCCACAGAGCGCAGCCGACGGCCCACCGCCCCGGGGAGGCCATCTCCGAACCGGGGCTGGATCTCGGCGTGGTCGGGTGCACGGACGCTGTGGAGATCGGGCGGGGCGGCTTCGGGGTGGTCTACCGCGCCTGGCAGCCCGACTTCTCTCGCTGGGTGGCCGTCAAGGTGCTCGCCGCGGACTGGCACGGCCCGTCCCGGTCCCGCTTCGAGCGGGAGCTGAAGGTGCTGGGGCGGCTCTCCGACCATCCGCACATCGTGACCCTGCACCAGGCTGGCCGGACCGCCGCCGGCAACCCGTACCTGCTGATGGCGTACGAGGAGGGCGGCTCGCTGGCCGTCCGACTCGCCGCCGAACCGGACGACCCGGCGCGGCGATGGGTCGCCGCGACGGCCGGCGGGATCGCGGTGGCGGGGGCGCTGGAGACCGCGCACCGGGCCGGCGTGCTGCACCGCGACGTGAAGCCGGAGAACATCCTGATCTCCCGGTACGGCGAACCCAAGCTGGCCGACTTCGGGTTGGCGCGGCCCCGGTCGGTGAAGCCCGACCCGGCCGGACGGCGGGTCACCACCAGCGTGCTGCACGCCGCACCGGAGATCCTGCGCGGCGAGCCGGCCGCGGTGACCGCGGACGTCTACGCGCTCGCCTCGACCGTGCTGCACTGGATCCGCGGCCGGCCCGTCTTCGACCCGGAGACGTCGGACGGGGAGCCGACGACGGACGCGCAGGGCGGCGGCAGACGCGTCGGCGTGGGCGGCACCGCGGCACCCGAGCTCGCGCGGCTGCTCCGGCGTATCGCCACCGAGCCGGTGCCCGACCTGCGGCCGTCGGGCGTACCCGACACGGTCTGCGCCGTGCTGGAGCGGGCGCTGGCGAAGGATCCGGCGCGGCGGCACCCGAGCGCGGCCGCCTTCGCCGAGGCCCTCCAGCAGGCGCAGGAGGCCACCGGTCAGCCGGTCACCCCGTTCGTCCTGGGCGGCGGTGACGCCAGCGCCGGGTGGCCGGACGGCGCACCGTCAAGTGGCTCGCCCCGGCCCAGGTTCTCGCTGAGCGCCCGTAGGCGCGCGGCCCTCGCCCTGGACCTCACGGCCACCGCACAACCGGCGACCGGGGTACGCCGGCGCGTACCGGCCCGGGCGGTCGGATCACTGGTCGTGCTGGCGTCGGTGCTGGCCACCGGCGCGTCGGCGGTCCGTCCGACGCCCGCTCCGGTCGACGTGCCAGCGCAGCTCGCCTTTGGCAACCAGGAGGTGAGCGCGGAATCGGCCGAACGCGCGGTCACCGTGCGCAACGGCGGTGACCGGGAGGTGCAACTGACCGGGGTGACGACGACCGGCCCGCACGCCTCCGATCTGCGGATCACGACCGAGACCTGCACGTCGCGCCGACTGGGGCCCGGCCAGCGGTGCGAGCTACGACTGATCTTCACTCCGAACGGGGCCGGGCCGCGTCGACCGGAGCTGGCGTTGCGCCTCGCCGGACGGTCCACTCCGGTCACCGTCCGCGCGGTCGGCACCGGCCAGCCGCGCCGGGCCAGCCGGGACGACGCGCCCCCCGGTCCCTGCTACCAGGACGCCTACCAGGTCGGCTCGTCCGCCTACGGGCACGCTGGCGGCCTGCGTGCCATCTCCGTGAAGCAGTACTGGTCGCCGACCTGCCGAGCCGTGATGGCGTACATCTGGGTCTGGAAGCAGTACCGCGACAACGCGGCGGTCGGCGGCGGCACCTGGGACGTCGACCTGGCCGTCCGGCCCGACCAGGGCGAGGCCGTCGCCCGGCAGCGGGCGCAGGGGCAGCCGTTCGAGCTGTGGACGGAGCCGTTCCCGGTGACCGGCGGCTGTACCGCCGCGACCGCCACCGTGCGGAGCCAGCGGACGGGGCAGCCGACCAGCGCGACGACCGCGCCGTACTGCGGCCCCTGACCGTAGGAGGCGTTGTGACGGACGGGTACTTCGAGGTCTACGGGGTGGGCGCCGTCCGGCTGGTGCCGTTGACCGCCGACGCGCTGACGATCGGACGTGCGCCCACCAACGAGCTGCCGATCGACAGCAACCTGGTCTCCCGGCTGCACGCCCTCGTCGAGCGCTTTCCAGCCGGCTGGTCGATCCGCGACCTGGGCAGCACCAACGGCACCACGGTCAACGGCAGCCCGGTGCGCCCGGCGCAGATCCTGCGGGACCGGGACCGGGTCGGGATCGGCCCGGCCCGGCTGGTCTTCCACGCCCCGGCGGAACACCCCAGCACCCGGACCCTGCACGTCGAGCCGGCACCCCCGCCACCCGGCCTGACGCGGCGGGAGCAGGAGGTGCTGACCGTGCTCTGCCGCCCGTTCGTCGAGGGTGGGGTGCCGTTCCCCGAGCCACCTCCGGTGCGGGCGATCGCGGCCACCCTGCACGTCACCGAGAGCGCGGTGAAGAAACACCTGTCCCGGCTGTACGACAAGTTCGACCTCACCACGAACGACGAGCGCCGCCGCGCGCGGCTGGCCGGCGAGGCCGTCCGCCGGGGTGCGGCCGGTCCAGCACCGGCCGCACCCTGACCGCACGGCGGGGGCTGGTCGCCCCGCCGTGTCGTTGATCCGGTTGTAGCCCGCCCCCACCAGGGACGACGGTGGGGGCACCGACCGTCGAGGGGGACACCGATGACCAGTCAGCGGGAGACCGTGCAGGTCGACCACGACCTGTTCCGCGCCGTGTACGACTCGCCCGCGTCGCTGCCGGGACGGCACCGGTGGACCACCCCGGAATCGGACGTCCGACGGCTGGAGAAGCTGCTCGGCATGCCGGCGCGCACCATCGGCGCCCCGCTCTGGGTCAGCGGCGACGAGCCGGACTGCCCGAAGTGCGGCCGGCGGGTCACCTGGTACGACATCGTCTCGTCGGCGCTGTCCGGCCTGCACGACAAGGCCATGATCGCCACCGTCATCCTCGGCGAACGCAAGTACGTCAACACCGAGATCCCGGACGCGATCCCCGGTGTGCGCTGCGCCGACTGCCACACCACGATCGACGGCCTGCGCAGTTTCAAGTGCCACAACTGGGCGTACGCCTTCGAGGCGCTGGAGGCCGTCCGCGAACGGATGGCCGGCGGCCTCGGGCCGACCTGACCGTCGCCTGCGGGCACGAGCAGCGGACGGCGGCGGGTCAGCCGGCCGAGCGGCGGGTGGGACGGCGACCGGGCGGTGAGTGCGGCTCGGGCCCGGGGTCGGGCACCGGTGGCATCGGCCGGATGACCGGTGCGGCACCGGTGACCCGAAGCTCCGCACCGTGGTGCCACAGGTCGACCGCGGCGTCCGGGCGGGCGTCGGGCAGCTCGTAGCGGGCCTCGGCGGAAGTCAGCGTGACCCGCAGCCGATGTCCGCGCCAGCGCAGGCTGAACGCCAGCCGGTCGATCCGCCGGGGCAGCCGGGGGTCCAAGGAGAGCACCCCCCGGTCGTCGCGCAGCCCGCCGAAGCCCTGCACCAGCGCCAGCCACGACCCGGCCAGCGACGCCAGGTGCAGCCCGTCGGCGGTCTTGTCGCCCAGGTCGGCCAGGTCCTGCAGCACCGACTCCGCGAAGAGGTCGTACGCCAGGTCGAGGTGCCCGACCTCGGCGGCCAGCACCGCCTGCGGCGCCGCCGACAGCGACGAGTCGCGGACCGTGCGGGCGTCGTAGTAGGCCAGGTTGCGGGCCTTCTCGTCGGCGGTGAACTCGCCCGGGCAGAGCTGCATGGCCAGCACCAGGTCGGCCTGCTTGACCACCTGCCGGCGATACAGCTCGAGGTAGGGGTAGTGCAGCAGCAGCGGGTAGTCGTCCTCGCCGGTGTTCGCGAAGTCCCACTCCGGCTGCTCGGTGAACCCGGCGGCCTGCTGGTGCACTCCGCGCTTGCGGTCGTACGGGATGAAGACCGCGTCGGCGGCGGCCCGCCAGCCGGCGATCTCCGTCGGGTCCACCCCGAGCCGGCTGGCCAGGTCGGGGTGGCGCTCGGCGGCGTCCGCCGCGCCCCGCAGGTTGCGCCGGGCCATCAGGTTGGTGAAGACGTTGTCGTTGACCAGCGCGGCGTACTCGTCCGGCCCGGTCACCCCGTGCAGGTGGAACGCGCCGGTGTCCGACCAGTGGCCGAAGCCGTGCCAGAGCCGGGCGGTCTCCACCAGCAGATCCAGCCCCGCCTCGGCGAGGAACCGCTGGTCGTCGGTGGCGGCCAGGTAGCGCAGAACCGCGTCGGCGATGTCGGCGTTGACGTGCAGCGCGGCGGTGCCGGCCGGCCAGTAGCCGGAGCACTCCCGGCCGCCGATGGTGCGCCACGGGAAGGTCGCGCCGGTCAGCCGCAGCTCGCGGGCGCGCTCGCGGGCCTCCGGCAGGTGGGCGTGCCGCCAGCTCAACGCCGAGCGGGCCACCGCCGGAGCCAGGTAGGTGAGCACCGGCAGCACGTAGCTCTCGGTGTCCCAGAGCACGTGCCCGTCGTAGCCATTGCCGGTCAGGCCCTTGGCGGGAATGGTCCGGTCGGAGTCGGGGCGACCGGCCTGAATCAGGTGGAACATCGCGAACCGGGTCGCCTGCTGGAGTTCCGGGTCGCCGTCGAGCAGCACGTCGGCGGCCTGCCAGGCCGCGTCCAGGGCGGCGCGCTGGTCGGCGAGCAGGGCGTCGAAGCCGTCCGAGCGGGCCGCGTCCGCCTCGGCGGCGACCAGGTCGGCCAACTCGCCGGCGGGCGTCCCGTCGACCGCCGCGCACTCGTACGCGGCGAACTTCGTCAGCTCCAGCCGCTCGCCCGGGTGCAGCGGGCCGGCCACGGTGAGGCGTACCCGGTCGGGAGTGCAGTCGCCGGTGACGGTCAGCGTGCCCGGCGCGTCCACCAGGTGGCTGACCGCCACCGCGACGCGCTGGCCGCTGTGCTCGGTGCGGTGCACCAGCGAACCGTCGAGGCCGGCCGCACGGTACGTCTCGGCGGTCAGCGGATCGGTGAGCACCGAGGCCGCCCGGGGATCGTCCGAGCGCTCCGGTACCCGCTCGTTGGCCAGCAGGTCCGAGCAGACCCGCAGCTCGACGGGCCCGTCCAGCGTCTCCACCTCGTACCGGACGGCGACGACCGGGCGGCGGGGCAGGGACACCAGTCGGGTGCTGCGGATGCGCACCCGCCGCCCGGCCGGCGAGATCCACTCGGTCTCCCGGCGCAGCACGCCGGCGCGCAGGTCGAGCACCCGGTCGTGAACGTGCAGCGTCCCGGTCCGGATGTCCAGCGGTTCGTCGTCGACCCAGAGCCGGATCAGGGCCGCGTTCGGCGCGCTGACGACGGTGTCGCTGGCCTGCGGAAAGGCGTACCCCTCCTCGGGATAGCTCAGCTCGCGCCGCTCGTGGAAACCGTTGACGTAGCTGCCCGGCATCACGCACGGCGCGCCCTCGTCGAGGACGCCACGCCAACCGACCCACCCGTTGCCCAACGCGAAGATCGACTCGGTCTCGCCGAGCCGGTCCAGGTCGGCCGCCGTGCGCCGGATCCGCCAGGTCTCCTCGTCCACGCCCTCGACGGCGGGCGACGGTTGATCGGTGGCCGAACCGGTGTGCACGGGTGCCTCCTCTGGGGTGCCAACGTCCCTGACCAGCAAAGCAGAGCCGGCAGTGGGATTGCTGGACGAAGGTCGGTGAGCCGCCCGTACCGTCGACTCCTGCGCCGCCGCCTGCCGCGTTCCTACCTTGTCTCCCAGGTGAACCGGGTATGAACATCTGGTGAGGTGATGCATGGTCGACAACGGCAACATGGACGTTCCGGAGATCAGTGCCGAGTGGTACCGCGACGTGATCGGCGTCGCCGCCGACAGCCCGCCCCCGGTGCAGTGGTTCGTCGGGCACGCCACCGAGGGGGTGATCCTGCTGCTCGGCGGCCTGCTGCTGGTGGCCGCGCTGAGCCGCCTGTCCGGCGGCCCGCGCGACCGGGCGCTCGCCCTGGTCGCGCCGGTGCCGACTCTCCTGGCGTACGCGGGCAGCGAATGGTTCAAGACCGTGGTGGACGAGGACCGGCCGTGCCGGACGGTGGGCCGGGCCATCATCGCGGGCAGCTGCCCACCACCGGGCGACTGGTCGTTTCCCAGCAATCACGCCACCCTGGCCGGCGCGCTGGCGGTCACCACCCTGCTGCTCTCCCGCCGGCTCGGACTGGTCGCGCTGCCGCTGGCCGCGCTGGCCGCGTTCTCCCGGGTCTTCGTGGGCGTGCACTACCCGCACGACGTGGTCGCTGGTGTGCTGCTCGGTGCCCTGGTCGCCACCCTGGCCACCCCGCTGCTGGCCCGCCCGGCGACAGAAGCGCTGCGCCGCCGGGCCGACCGCGCCCGCCGCCCGGTGCCCGACCTGGCGGGCCGACCCCGCCGCTGACCCCCGCCCGCCGCAGCTTGTCAGGTGGTCAGCAGGAGGGCGCCGACGGTGCCGAGCAGCAGGAACGGGCCGAACGGCAGGTGGGTGGTCCAGCGGACCCGCCGGGCGGTCAGCAGGCCCAGGCTGACCAGCGCGGACAGCCCGAACGCGAGCAGCAGCCCGAGCAGCAGGACCGGCCAGCCGTACCAGCCGAGCAGCGCGCCCACGCTGAGCACCAGCTTGGCGTCGCCCAGCCCGAAGCCACGGCGGCCGAGCAGCAGCGTGCTGCCGGCGAAGAGCACCGCCAGCCCCGCGCCGGCGGTGACAGCGCGCAGCCAGGGCCCCGGCTCGGGGTCACCGAGCGCGGCCGCGCCGAGCAGCAGCCACGTCCCGGCCGCCGCCGGCAGGGTGAGCCGGTCCGGCAGCCGGTGCACGGCCAGGTCGACGAAGACCGCCGGGACCGTCCAGCCGAGCCACCAGGCCAGCGCCGGCAGCGCACCACCCGGCGGACCGACCAGCGCCAACAGCACCACCGCGCCGAGCCCGGCGAGCGCGGCCAGCTCGACCGTGCCGGGTGGCGGACCGACCCGGGCGCGGCAGCGACCGCACCGGCCGGCCGGGCCCAGCGCGGGCCAGGGCCGGGTCAGCCCGACCGGTGCGCCGCAGGCTTCGCACCCGGTCGGGCTGGCGGTTCCCGACGGTACGGCGTGACGCAGGACGGCCCACCGCAGCAGCGGGCCGACCGCCAGGACTGCCAGCGCGGTCGAGAGCCGGGCACGGCCGGCGGCTCGGTCGGCGGGTTTCGTCGTGCCACCGGATGGCGGGGGTGCGGGCGTCCGATCGGGCGGATTCTCCTGACCGGGGACGGCCGCCGAGGGGCCGGTCAGCGCCATGTCGACCCCGCCTCTGGCCCGGCAGAACCCCGGGAGGCGAACACGGATCGTGACTGAACGATCGCTTGGGTGTAGCGGATGGCGCAGAAAGCGACCTGCGCAGCCGGCCGCCCGGCGGCTTCCTGGGCCGGCCCAGGGCCAGCCATCCCGCCGATCGGTGCGGTCCACTGCCCGGAGTGCGGCACAGACACCCCTCACCACCACCTGTCATCACGGAGAGTGTTCAGTTGAATTGCCTCTGTTGCATCGGCGAGCGTCAGCCTATGCTCGCCCCTTGGGTGTGACGCAAGCCTCACCGCAACAACCGGACGACACAGGACCATCCATTTGTAAAAGATCCGTAACGGTGAATGCAGAAGCGCAATGAACGGTTCCGGATGTGCTGATCCGGGCGCGCTTCCGCATGCCCGGCGGCGGTGATCCGTCGCCGCACCGGGCGACCAGGAGGAGGCTCGACGGTGCGCGGACGACAGCTCAGGCGAGCTGCGATCTGCCTGCTAGCGGTCGTGGCAGCGGTGCCGGTCACCGCCTGCGGCAGCGGACGGGAGGCCGTTGAACGGCCGGCGCCAGCCCGGGGCGACGAACAACAGGCGGACCCGGACGCCGGTCGGCGGGCTGCGGAAAAGGCGGCGCTCGACGCGTACTCCGGTTATCTCGCGGCCTCGCGTACGGCGAGTCGACGCAGCGATCCACACGCGCCGGAACTGTCCCGGTTTCTCGCCGATCCACTGCTCACTCGGGTGCGAGTGTCCATTCGTGAGGCAAAGGAGCACGGCGCGATGCGTACCGGAACGCTGAAGTCCGACCCGACCGTGACCTCGGTCAGCCTGGACTCGGCCCCGGCCACCGTGGAGATCCAGGACTGCCTGGACGCGAGCGGATACCGGCTGGTCTACGCCAAGGACAAACGGGTGGTCCCGGGCAGTGGCGGAGGTCGGCACCTGGCCACGGCCACCGCCACCCGGTATCCCGACGGCCGGTGGCTGATCAACTCCGGCGCCGCGCACCGGGACCAGCCGTGCTGACCTGGGGAGGAGGGGGCGTCCCGGCCCGTACCGCCCGGGCCGGGACGCCTCACCGGGCGCTCGTCGGAATCGGCCTCGCCCTGCTGCTGGTGGCCGGCGGAACCCTGCCGGCCGCCGCCGCCCGCCGCGCTGACCCCGGCGGCGAGTGCCCGCCCGACCAGCACGATTGCAGCGTCTGGGACGACGAGCCCGGCACACCGGGCGGTCCCGACGGTGGCGGCGACAACGGCGGTGGGGACTCCGGCGGCGGCGACTCCGGCGGCGGCGGAGGTGGCGGCGTCTGTCAGTGGGGCGGGCGGACCATCCCCTGCTACGACGACCTGTTCGGTTGGTTCAACAACGGCGACGGGTGCTACTACAAGCTGACCGAAGGGCCAGTCGAGCCGCCCGAGGGTCAGCAGTGGTACTTGCAGACCTGCAACGGCGGCGACGTGGGTGCCCAGGACACGGTGACGCTGGACGAGCCGCCGCCCGGCTTCGGGGCGCCGCCGGACCCGGAGGAGTTGGCGCGTCGGGCGCTGGCCCGGATCACCATCTCGCCACCCCGGATCGCCGTCGCGCCCCGCCGCAGCACCGGGCCCGGCCTGGTCGGGCTGCCGGTCTGGATGTGGGCCAGCGAAGGGAGGCAGTACTTCGGCCCGGTGATCTCCGAGAGCGAGACCGAACGCGACGTCACCGTCACCGTCGATGCCACGTTCGACCGGATCGTCTGGGACATGGGCAACGACGAGCAGGTCACCACCTGTACTGGCCCAGGAACGAAGTACACGGTGACGGGACCCCGCGCCGGACTTTCCTCGCCCGATTGTGGCTACGACAAGGGCTACCCGAAGGCCGGCACCTACCGCGTCGGTGCCACCACGTACTGGACGGTGACCTGGCGCGGCGGTGGTGAGAGCGGCGTAATCCCCCAGACCCGGACCAGCGGCACCGTGCCGATCCAGATCAACGAACTCCAGGTGGTGACGCGATGAACGCGAGGAACGAGTGGCTTCGGACGGAGACGGTCCGGTGAGTCTCGCGACGCGCAACGGAACCCCGGTGGACGCGCCGGTCAGCCCACCCAAGGTGGTCCGGCAGCGCCGGGTCCGCCCGGGCCTGCTGGGTCTGGCCGTACTCCTGATCGCCCTCGGTGGGCTGGGCGCGGCATTCGCGGTCACCTCGGTCCGGGCGACCGGCAGCTACCTCGCGGTGGCCCGGCCCGTGGAGGTCGGGCGGGAGATCAGCACCGCCGACCTGGTCGCCGTGCAGGTCGCCGGCGGCCAGGGGCTGCGCCCGGTGCCCGCCGGCCGGCTGGACGAGGTGGTCGGCAAGCGCGCCGCCGTGGCGCTGCTCCCGGGCACCCTGCTCACGCTGGGACAGGTCACCGACGACCCGCTGCTCGGCCCCGGCCAGCAGCAGATCGCGCTCGGTTTGAAGACCGCGCAGGTGCCGGCGCGTGAACTGCACCCCGGCGACAAGGTTCTGCTGGTCAGCACCCCGGACGACAACGCCACCGGAGCCGCCGCCGCGGGCACCCGTTTCTCCGCCACCGTGATCGACATGGTCAGCCCGGCGAACAACGACAAGGTGCTGTACCTGGCGCTCACCGTCCGGGACGTGCCCGCGGTGGTGGCGCTGGCCACGCAGGAGCGGATCGCCGTCGTGCTGACCGAGGCGGCCTGAGCATGGCGATCATCGCGCTGGTGTCCGCGAAGGGTTCGCCCGGCGTGACCACCTCGGCGCTGGCCTGCGCGCTGGCCTGGCACCGACGGCTGGTGCTCGCGGAGTGCGACCCGGCCGGCGGGTCGATCCTCGCCGGCTACCTGGGTGGTCAGCTGGACGGACCCCGCGGCATCGGCGAGCTGGCCGTCGGAGAGCTGCGCGACGGCAACCTGGAGACCGCCTTCTGGTCCCAGCTGGTCGACCTCGACGCGCCCCGTCGGGAACGGCTGCTGCTGCCCGGGCTGGTCGACCCGACGCAGGCCGGCAGCGTCACCCCGCTCTGGCAGCGCTTCGCCGACTACTTCAACGCCCTGGACCGCGGCACCCCCGGCTACAACGTGCTGGTCGACTGCGGCCGGCTGCACGTCAACGGTCCGCCGTGGCCGGTGCTGCGGGCCGCCTCGGTGGTGCTGCTGGTGACCCGGGCCGGGCTGCCGGATCTGTCCGGCACCCGGGCGGTGGTCACCGCGATCGAACGGGACTTCGCCGAGCACCGGGTGCCGGCGGGCACCCTGCGGCTGCTGCTGGTCGGCGAAGGGCACGGGCGGGCCGAGATCAGCCGCGCGCTGAAACTGCCGGTGATCGCCCGGCTGCCGCACGACGCGCGTACCGCCGGGGTGCTCAGCCTGGGCGGGACGGTACGGGCCGGACGGCCGCTGCTGCGCGCGGCGGCCGCGTTGGAGGTGCCGGTCGGCGCGCTGCTGGAGCGGCGGCGCGCCCGGCTGGCCTGGCCGGTGCGGCAGGGGGTGCCGGATGCGGTTTGAACCGGTCTCCGCCGACCCGCGTCAACAGCCGCCGGACGTCACCTCCACGACGCCGCCACTGGCCGCGCCGAACGGCCGACACCACCATTCGGTGCCGATGCCGGCACCCGCACTCAGCCCGCCGGCGGAGCCGCCATCCCGCCCCCGGATGGACTTCCAGGTGGTTCGGGAGCTGCGCCGGGAACTGACCGAGCGGCTCACCCTGTGGCAGCGCGGCCGTGAGTTCACCGTCGACGAGGAGGACACCGAGCGGGCCCGGCTGGCCGTCGCGGTGGTCGCCGAGTACGCGGACGCGGTCCGCCGGGCCGGCACGCCGATGGCTGCCGGTGCGGAACGCCTGCTGCTCGACCAGGTGACCGCCGAGCTGGTCGGGCTGGGCCGGCTCCAGACCCTGCTGGTCGACGACACCATCGAGGAGGTGCACATCCTCGGCTGCGACCAGGTGCGCATCACCCGGCACGGCGGCGGGGTGGACTGGGCCGAGCCGATCGCCGACAGCGACGCGGAACTGGTGGAGATCCTCCAGGCGGCGGCCCGCCGTGCGGGCGCGACCGAACGGTCACTGTCCACCGTGAAGCCCACCCTCGACCTGCAACTGCCCGACGGCAGCCGGCTGGCCGCGGTGTTCCTGGTCAGTCACCGCCCGTACGCGGTGATTCGCAAGCACAACACCCTGGACGTGAGCTTGGACGACGTGGCCGGCGCCCGGGGGGACCTGGACGAGATGATCGACCCACTGCTGCGCGACTTCCTCCGCGCGGCGATGCGCGCCGGGCTGAACATCATGGTCGCCGGGCTGGCCGGCGCCGGGAAGACCACGATCATCCGGGCGCTCATGAACGAGATCCCGCCCGACGAGCCGTACGTGCTGCTGGAGGAGAGCCGGGAGCTGCTGCCGGCCCGCCGCCGGGAGCGGCACCGGGCCGTGATGAGCTTCGAGGCCCGCGAGGGGCACGGCGAACGTGGCTTCGACGGCAGGCCGGCCGGCGAGGTGACGATCGCCGACCTGATCCCGCTCTCGCTCCGGATGGGCGTGCTGCGGATCATCGTGGGCGAGGTGCGGTCCCGGGAGATCGTGCCGATGCTCCAGGCGATGACCACCAGCCGGGGCTCGATGTGCACCATCCACGCCCGCACGTCCGCAGGCGTCGGTGAACGGATCGTCGAGCTGGCGCTGGCGCACGGCCGCGAGATGACCGTCGACCAGGCCCGCCGGATGGCCGGCAACGCCCTGGACCTGATCGTCTACGTCACCGTCGAGGACGAGACCGCGATCGGCGGGCGCAAGCACCGGTTCGTGTCGCACGTGGAGGAGGTGATCGGGGCTGGCGAGGCCGGCCGCATCACCACCACCACGGTCTTCGGGCCCGGCCCGGACGGCCGCGCGGTCCCCCGGCACCTGCCGGAACGGGTCCGCGACCAACTGCTGCGGGTGGGTTACGACGCCCGGCTGCTGACCCGGTGGATCGAGGCCGGCACCGGCGCCTGGCGTCGCCCCCGGCAGACCCGACTGGCCCGGCGGTGATCCGGTGCGGGACAACCTGGAACTGATCGCGGTGGTCTCCGGCGCCGCCTGTGTCGCCGGACTGCTGCTGGCCGTGGTCGCGCTGATCGGCACCCGACGACCCGCCGGCACCGGCCCGGGCGCCGGGCCGGGTCTGAGCCGGCTCTGGCGCGGCTCCGGCGCCACCCCCGGCGAGCGGCGGGCCTACCAGGCGCTGCTGCTCACCGCGCTGGCCGCCGGCGCGCTGGCCTTCCTGCTGACCGGGCTGCCGGTGGTCGGTCTGCTGGTGGCGGCGGCGGTGCCCGGTACGCCGTGGCTGTTCGCGGTGGGCAAGGCCGAGCAACGGGCCATCGCCCGGATCGAGGCGGTCGGCGAGTGGACCCGCCGGCTCAAGGACGTCTCCAGCACCGGGCAGGGCCTCCAGCAGTCGATCATCGGCACGATCGGCAGCGTGCCACCCGGCATCGAGGACGAGGTCCGGCTGCTCGCCGCCCGGTTGCAGGCCGGCTGGATGGCCCGCTCCGCGCTGCTGGCGTTCGCCGACGAGATCGGCGACCCGGTCTGCGACCAGGTGGTGGCGGCGCTGATCCTGCACCTCAGCGATCGGGGCGAGCGGCTGGGTGACGTGCTCGGCTCGATCGCCGGCGCGGCGGCGGCGGAGGTCGCCACCCGCCGGGAGATCGAGGCCAAGCGAACCCAGCCCCGGTTCGCGGTCCGCTTCCTCACCGGCATGACCCTCGCCACCCTGGCGTACGGGCTGATCAACACCGAGTACATCGAGCCGTACGGCACGCCGGTGGGTCAACTGGTGATGGCCGCCCTCGGCGCCGCCTTCATCGGCCTGCTGGCCTGGGTGCGGTCCATGAGCCAGCCGCAGCGGCCGGCCCGGTTCCTGCCGGCGCCGGATCCGCAGGAGGTGATCGCATGATCGTCAACTGGCACCTGGCCGTCGCGGTGTGCGGTGGAGCCGCCGTGGGGCTGGGCCTGTTCCTGGTGGTCCGCGAGCTGGTGCCGGCGACCCCGGCGCTCGGGCCGGCACTGCGCCGGTTGCACCAGCCGGCCGGCACCGGCCGGGTCGCCACTCCCGCGTCCCGGCAACTGGACTGGCTGACCGGGCTGGCCCGCTGGCTGCGGCCGCCGCACCGGCAGCTCGCCCTGATCGGCCAGACCTCCGAGCAGTACGCGCTGTCGGTGCTGCTCTCCGCGCTGATCGGGCTGGCCACGCCGGCCCTGCTCGGGGTGGCGCTGTTCGTGCTCGGCATCTCGCTGCCGTTGGTCGTACCGGTGCTCGGCAGCCTCGGCCTGGCGCTGATCGGCGGGCTCCTGGCGCACCGGGCGGTGCTCACGAAGGCCGACGCCGCCCGGGACGAGTTCCGCCAGGCCGTCTGCACCTACCTGGATCTGGTGGCGTTGCAGCTCTCCGCCGCGCACGGGCCGGTGCAGTCGCTGGAGCGGGCCGCCGCGGTCTGTGACGGCTGGGTGTTCGACCGGATCCAGGAGTCGCTGCGGATCGCCCAGATGCAGATGCACGCGCCCTGGGACGAGCTGCGCGACCTCGCCGACAAGATCGGCATCCCGGAGCTGGGCGACGTCGGCGCGATCATGCGCTCCTCCGGCAGCGAGGGGGCTCAGGTGCACGAGACCCTGCGCAGCCGGGCCGACTCGCTGCGCGACCAGATCCGCACCGACAACCTCGCCCGCGCCGAGGGGGTGACCAGCCGACTCGACATCCCGGGCGCACTGCTCGTCTTCGTGCTGCTCGGCTTCGCCGTCTATCCGTTCATCTCCCGCATCTGATCTGACACCCCGAGAAGGAGTACGCCATGTCCATCCTCAGCTACCTGCACGTCGTGATGACGACGCGGTTTGCCGAGTTGCGCCGCGACGGCGAGCGCGGTGACAGCCCGGTGCCGACCGCGGTCATCATCTTCGGCCTGGTCTTCGTCGCCACGATCGTCACGGGCCTGGCTCTGGCCAAGGCCGACGACTGGATGAGCTCCATCCCGAACCACACGAACCCCACGAAGTAGCCGGCATGCGCCGAGCCGCGTTCCCGAGGTGGCGCCGGGTGGTCACCACCGCCCGGCGTCGACTCGCGGCTGGCGACCGGGAGCGGGGTGCCAACCCGGTCGAGCTGGCCGTGGTGATGCCGCTGATCCTGGTGCTGCTCTTCGCGTCGCTCCAGGTCGCGGCCGTCTTCCTGGCCCGGTCCACGGCGTTGAACGCCGCACAGAGCGGGGTCAACGCCCAGCGGCTGTACGACGCTCCGGACGACGCCGGGGTCGCCAGCGCCACCCGTTTTCTGGAGGCGACCGGCGGTTGGCTGGTGGGCTGGGAGAAGACCGGCCCGAGCTGCGTGATCACGGAGAACGAGACCGAGGTGACCTGTACGGTGCGCGGCCGGTCCCTGTCGGTGGTTCCCGGCGTGGACTTCGCGGTGCAGCAGACCGCACACGGGACTGTGGAACGGGTGACCACGCCGTGAGCCGCCGTGCCGAGCGAGGCTCCGTCTCCATCGAGGTGGCGGTGCTGGCGCCCGCGTTCATCGCCCTGATGGTGCTCGCCGGGGTGGCCGGGCGCAGCGCGGTGGCGGCGGAGGTGGTCGAGGCCGCCGCGCACGACGCGGCCCGCGCCGCCTCGATCTCGCGGAGTGCCGACGCCGCGCGGACCGCAGCGCGGGAGGCCGCCCGCAAACAGCTGGACTGGCGCGGGCTGGCCTGCACCAATGACCTCGATCCGACGTTTTCCGGCTCGGTGGCCGGCAATCCTGTCAGCTTCGACGACGCCTTCAGCAGCCCGGTCGGTGAGGACGCCACGGTCACGGTGGAGATCAGTTGCCTGGTGTCGTTCAAGGACATCTCGTTGGATGTCGTGCCCGGGATGCCGACCGACAACCGGATCACGGCGAGTTTCACCTCTCCGCTGGACCGCTACCGGAGCCGGCAATGACCGCCACCGCCCCCCGACGTCCGCACACCGGTGAGCACGGCCGGGTCAGCATCTTCCTGGCGGTGGCGATGACCGGCGTGCTGGCCATCGTGGGCCTCTCCTTCGACGGCGCCGGGCAGCTGCGCACCCTGCAACGCGCCGACAACCTGGCTGCGGAGGCGGCCCGGGCCGGTGGACAGGCCATCGACCGGGCCACCGCGATCGAGGGCGGGCCGAAGCGGATCGACCAGCCGCAGGCCCTCGTCGCGGTCGCCAACTACCTGGCCGCAGCGGGCACCACCGGCCACACCGTGAGCTTCCCGGAAGTCGCCGGGGAAACCCTCGTCCGGGTACGCGTCACGATCACCTACCGCCGATCGATGCTCGGGCTGTTCGGCTTCGACCGCACGGTCACCGTCACCGGCGAGGCGACCGCGCGAGCCATCACCGCAGGACCGTAGGAAGGAAGGCAGCCATGCCCGCATCGCGTCGGTCCGTCGTACGGCGGACCGGACGGATCCTCACCGGCCTCGGCGCGCTGGTCGTGCTCTGCACGCTGCTGGCCGGCGCGCCGGTGGCACTGGTCGCCTTGGCCGGCAACCCGCTGCCGGACCACCTGCCGAGCATCGCCGAGGTGGGCACCGCGCTGACCAGTCGGGACGACGGCCAGCTCTTCCTGCGGGCATTGGCGCTGGCCGGCTGGTTCGGCTGGGCCACGTTCACGTTCTCGGTCCTCGTCGAGCTGTGCGCGCAGGGCCTGCGCCGACCGGCACCGAAGCTGCCCGGGATGAGCCGCCAGCAGAAGGCCGCCGCCGCCCTGGTCGGTTCGGTCGCGCTGATCCTCGCCGCCAGCCCGGCCGCCGCCAGCGCCGCCACCGTCTACGCCGGCTCCGCGTACGCCCAACCGGGCGCGCCGGCGGTCGCCACCCTGGCCGGGCCGGCGTCGACGTCGGCGCTGGGTACGGCCCACGGGATCGCCGCCCCCCGCGTCACCGGCGCCACCGGCGGCGAGGCGTCGGGCCTGGAGACGGCGCCGGTGTACCGGGTGGCGCGGGGCGACTACCTCGGCGAGGTGGCCGAGCGTTACCTGGACGAATTCGCCGACTACCGACGGCTGGCCGAGCTGAACCGCCTCGACGACCCGGACCGGATCCGTCCCGGCCAACTGCTCCGGCTGCCCGCCGAGGCCACCGACCAGGGTGCCCGCTCGCACGCCACCGGCCGGCTGGTCGGCCGGCCGGCGCCCGAGCCGCCGGCGCCCCGGCCGGCGCCCGAGCGGGCCGCACCGGAGCGGGTGGCACCCACACCGCCCAACGGTACGGAGTCCACGGGTCAGCCGCCCGCGATGACCGTTGGCGCCGCCCGGGCCGGCACGACCGACGGGGTCAACCGACCGCTGGCGGTGTCCGCCGTGCTGGCCGTGGCGAGCATCGTCGGCGCCCAGATCGGCGCGGTGCTCGGGCTGCGCCGCCGTCCGGCCACCGCCGGTGCGGCCCCCCGGTTGGCCGCATCCACCCGCACGCCCCGGGGCGGCGCGGGCCGCAGCATGGGCAGCCCAGCCCGGACCAGCAGCGGTACGACCCGGGCCGCCGGCAGCACCGCCCGGCCGAGCGGCGGCGCGGCATCGGCTGGCAGCGACACCGGACGTACCGGCGGCGGCACGGGACCTGCGGGCGGCGGGACGGCCCCGACCGGGTGGGCCGGCGACGAGGGTTGGGGTGGCTACGACGAACACGGTGACCTGTTGGCCGGCGGGCCCGGCCTGGACTCCGTGCCGGACGGCCCGCAGGTCGGTCGGCACCGGCGCAGCTGACCGGCGCGCTCACGGGTTCTGACGGCGGTCGTCGCCGGTTGGCGGTCACGCGCCGACCCGGCTCAGGTCACCGCCGATCGACAGCGACGCGGCGAGCTTCCAGGTCAGGTCGTCGCCGTTGACGAGCCGGGCCGCGCTCCCGGCTCAGTACAGCGCCGGCGGCGGCAGCGCAGCCGCGGACTCGCGCCGGCTGGCGGCACGCTGGGTCCCGAGAGCGTTATACCTCACAGGTATAAATATGACTCTGAGGTATAACCGTCAACAGCAACACCATCCAGGCAGCACAGGCCAGGATCGAACGGCGCGTGGCAGCCGGGCGCAGCGCACAGCGGCCTGGCGCAGCGCGCGGCAGCCCGGCACAGCGCGCGGCAGCCCGGCACACGTGGCCCGGGTGTCGGGGATCTGGCGGATGCCCGTTCGCGCGTGCCTGTCAGGGCAGGCGGGTCTGCAGCACGCCGTCCTGGATCCGGGTGGGCAGGATCTGCTGGTCGTTGCCGGACGGCCCCTGCACGACCTCGCCGCCGTTGAGACGGAAGGCGCTGCCGTGCCACGGGCAGACCACGCAGGCATGGCCACCGATCTCCTGCACCTCGCCCTCGCCGAGCGGCCCGCTCTGGTGCGCGCAGCGCTCCAGCATCACGGTGACCTCGTCACCGTGCCGGTACAGGATCACCGAGACGTCGTCCACCTCCCGGGTGACCAGAGTGCGTTGCGGCAGCGCACCCATCTCGACCAGCGAGTGCCAGCCTTCGCTTATCCGGTGCAGCTCGGAGACGCTCTGGTTGACCTGCGCTCCCTGCTTGTACGCCAGGTGGCCACCGATGTACGCGCCAAGGCTCGCGGCGGAGAGTCCGAGCCAACCGAGGGTACGGCCGACGCCGTGCCGGCCGGACAGCCGCGCGGCCAGCGAACCGGCGTAGAGCGTCACGCCCACGCTGTTCGCGGCGGCGTGCACCAGGCCGACCCGGCGCTGGTCCCGGGAGAGTGCCGCCCAGTCGTTCAGCCCGGCGACCGCTGCCGGCA
Source organism: Micromonospora sp. U21 (assembly GCF_018070045.1). Classification (GTDB taxonomy): domain Bacteria; phylum Actinomycetota; class Actinomycetes; order Mycobacteriales; family Micromonosporaceae; genus Micromonospora. Next base: position 52,227 of record NZ_JAGPYK010000029.1, on the reverse strand, counting down.
GCGCGCTGACGGTGCCCAGGCCGACCAGCACGGTGGCGGCCCGGCGCTGCCCGGGCATCAGGTCCAGCACCGCGGCGCTGATCCAGGCGCCCACCGGCACCTGCACCATCGCCGGGTGCAGGGGATGCCCCAGCGTCACCCCGTGCAGCAGGTCCCGCAGCCGCCGCGGACGCAGCGTGCCGAGGACCACCCGCTGTAGCCGGTCACCCACCCGGTCCAGCCTCGAATCCTGCTCAACTCTCGTCAATAGTGCTCGCACCCGTACCGACTTCCCGGCGAACGCGGTCGCAAACCGGTCGGCGGTGACAGACCTGTCGCACGGCGTGTCGACAGCGCTTTCAGCGCGCGCCCGACCCGCCGCGCGATCGGGTGCGGGGTCTGCGGGACCGGCGGGCGGCGGGCATGCTGGGCCGATGGGTGTACGGGTGGAGCGCGCCGGGCCGGTGACGACAGTGGTGCTGGACCGGCCGGCGGCCCGGAACGCCGTCGACGGGCCGACCGCGCGAGCGCTGGCCGACGCCTTTCGAGCCTTCGACGCCGACCCGGACGCGGCGGTGGCTGTGCTCTGGGGAGCCGGTGGCACGTTCTGTGCCGGTGCGGACCTCAAGGCGATCGGCACGCCGAGCGGCAACCGGGTCGAGCCGGAGGGGGACGGCCCGATGGGTCCGACCCGGATGGCACTCGGCAAACCGGTGATCGCGGCGATCTCCGGGTACGCGGTGGCCGGCGGGCTGGAGTTGGCGCTCTGGTGCGACCTGCGGGTCGCCGAGTCCGACGCGACGCTCGGCGTGTTCTGCCGCCGGTGGGGAGTGCCGCTCATCGACGGCGGCACCGTCCGGCTGCCGCGGCTGATCGGCGGGAGCAGGGCGATGGATCTGATCCTCACCGGCCGGCCGGTGCCGGCCGATGAGGCGTACGCGATGGGGTTGGTCAACCGGCTGGTGCCGCCCGGCCAGGCGCGGGCCGCGGCCGAGGAGCTGGCGGCGGCGATCGCCCGGCATCCGCAGACCTGCCTGCGCAACGACCGGGCGGCGCTGCTGGCCGGAGCCGGCCGCCCCGAGCCGGAGGCCATGGCGACCGAGCTGGCGTACGGGATGAACTCTCTGGCCACCGACGCGGCGGCCGGCGCGGCCCGGTTCGCCGCCGGCGCCGGTCGGCACGGCGCGCCCGCCGGCTGACCGACGGGAGCACGACGGGCCGGGCGGTGCGGCCACCCCTTGTCGAGTAGCCGCACCACCCGGAGGAACGGTCGCCGTGCGGACGACCGGGGTGGGTCAGTTGCGGTTGATGGTGAACGTCGAGGTGGTGTTCCGGATGTCCACCGCGTTGTTGCTCAGCCGCAGGTTGTTGAAGGTGGCCGAGCCTACGGCCGGGCCCTGCCCCGCCTCCGGCATCTCGTTCACCCAGATCCCGAAGCCGGACTTCGCGTCGAACGCGTCACCGCTCTTGCGTGCCCCGCTGATCGAGACGTTCGTGAAGATCGTGTCGGTGACCGGGAACTGCGGCTGCCCGCCGACGTAGTTCGTCTGGAACATGATGCCGCTGTAGGTCGGGTCGACGATGTCCACGTCACTGACCCGGATGCCCTGGAACACCTTCGAGGCGGAGAAGATCCAGATCGCCGGGAAGGTCTGTGCGCCCCAGAAGTGCCCACCGGCCCGCACGATCGAGATGTTCTCGAACCGCGTCGGCGGGTTCGCCCCGAAGCCGTTCATCGGGTAGCCGAAGTCGAGCGAGCTGATGGTGATGCCGGAATACACCAGCGTGTCCGCGATGTAGATGTTGCGGAACGTGTTGCCGTACCCGCCATAGACCGCGACACCGGCGGCGCGCCAGGTCAGGGTCGAGGTCAGGTTCTCGTAGACGTTGTCCTTCATGTCCGCGCCGCCCGCGTCGATCGCCGAGAACAGCGCGAAGCTGTCGTCACCGGTGGCCCGGGCGTCGTTGTTGGTGACCAGGTTGTTGGTGCTGCCGTTGGTCATGTTGACGCCGTCGGCGAACATGTTCCGGATCCGGGAGTTCCTGATCGTCATGTAGTCGGTGTTCGCACCCCAGTACAGGCACACCATGTGCTCGTTCCAGATGTTGTCGATCACGATGTTCGACACGTTGGAGAAGTCGAACACCTTGCCCGGCCCGTCGATCCGCGAGGTGTAGTTGCCGAAGTAGGCGAAGTTCGCGAAGGACGATCCGGCCGCCGAGTTCTCGGCCCGGAAGCCGATGTCGGTGTTGTCCTGGCCGGACGGGGCGTTGAACCGGGTGTACCAGGGCCCGGCGCCGCTCACCTTGACCGCCTTGCCGTACACCTGGAACTTCGACGAGGTGGAGTAGTTGCCGGCGGGCAGGTAGACCCCGATGAGGTTGCCCGTGGTGTCCATCCGCACCCGGTCCAGGGCGTTCTGCACGTCCTGGTGGGTGAAGCCGGTCGGCGTGGTGTAGCGCGCCGGGTCCGGGTTGGCGATCGGCGCCACCTGCTCGGTGTTGATGAAGTCGATGGCGTACGTGGTGGTGTTGGCGGGGTCCTTCTGGAGGCGGATCCTGCTGCCGGCCGGCACGGTGGAGTTGAGCATGACGTTGGCCTCGTCGTAGATGTGCCGCGGTCCGCCCGCGCCCGGCGAGTTGCCCGGGCTGGCCTCGTTGCCGTAGAGCCAGGCGTACCGGGACGTCAGGTCGATGGCCTTGTGGAACGTGCCGTTGACGTAGACGTTCAGCGTCGAGTTGATCCCGCCGCCGCCCGGCGCGTCCGGGATGGAGAAGCGGGTGACCAGCGTGTTGGTGCTGGCACGGGTGGTGAACTCGACGTAGCTGCCGGTCGAGTTGAGCGTCACCGCCCGCCGCCCGGACGCCTCACCCGCCAGGTCGCCGACGTTCCGGTTCGGGCCGACGACGGCGGCGCCGCCACCGACCACGCCGTCCTCGGCCTCGTACATGTCGTACGGCATGTTGGCGCCACGACCGACGAAGAGCGGGCGGTCGCTGGTGTTGTTGGCCTGCTTGACCGGCAGTTCGTTGGCGTCGGCGGCGAGCACCACCCGGACGGTGTACCTGCCGTTCGCGGCGGTCCAGGTGCCCAGGTTGACCGGGCCGACGGTGGCCCCCGCGTTGATCACCCCGGAGTACGAACCGGTCAGGGTGCGGACGGCGGTGCCGGCGTCGTTGAGCACGGTGAGCGTGATGCCGTGCGCGCCGGACGCGGACGCCACACTGCCGGCGTTGCGTACCGACACCGAGAAGGTGACCGTGTTGCCGGCCGCCGGGTTGCCGGGCGACCAGGCGACCGCGGAGGCGACCAGGTCGGAGGTGGCGACCGGGCTGACCACCAGCGGACTGGGGTTGGTGTAGCTGTTGTTGGTGTCGTCCTGCTCGACGACGGTGTTGTTCTCGTCGACCTTCGCGCTGAGCGGGTAGCTGCCCGCGTCACGCGTGCCGATGTTGGCGGTGACCGTGGTCGAGGCGCCGGCCGCGAGGCCGCCGACCGACGCGGTGCCGACCCGGGTGGCGCCCAGGTAGAAGTTGACGTTGGTGGCGCCGGAGGCCGCGGAGCCGGCGTTACGCACGGTCGCGGAGAGCGTGATGGTGCTCGTCTCCACCGGCGCGGACGGGGTGAACGACATGCCGGTCACGGTCAGGTCCGGGTTCGGTGCAGGGGTGCCGATGACCTGGAACTCGGCCACCTGGCCGGCCGGGGCACCGGTGTTCGAGGCGATCGACAGCCGTACGTCGGCCGCCGCGCCGGAGACCGGGATGGTCACCGTGTTGCCGCTGGCCGGGTTGAAGCTGTAGTTCGCCGCACCGACCAGCGTGGTGAAGGTCGACGAGCCCTGGTCGCGGCCGAGCACGGTGATGTTCTGGGTACGCGCACCCCAGGCCGGGTCCGGGTTCAGCTTCAGCACGATCTGGCTGAGGCTGGCGTTCGCGCCGAGCTGCACGGTCAGCGTGCTCGGGTTGCCGTTGCCCTCCCAGTAGGTGGCCACGTTGTTGTCGTTGGCGTTGGTGGCCACGAACGTGTGCACGTACCCGGAGGCGGTGATCGGCTTGCCGACCGCCAGGTTGGTGCCGACCGGCGGGTTGCCGGTGCCGGTCCGGGTGACGGTGTTGCTGTTCGCCGACTGGTTGCCGGCGGCGTCCCTGGCCCGGACGTAGTAGGAGACGGTGGCGCTGGTCGGCTGGCTGTCCGTGTACGTCAGGGTCGAGCCGTTGACGCTGCCGCGCAGTGCGCCGTTGGCGTAGACGTCGTACCCGGTCACCCCGACGTTGTCGGTGGACGCGGACCAGGTGAGCCGGATCTGCCCGCTGGCGGGTTGGGTGTACGCCAGGTTCCCGGGGACGCTGGGGGCCTGCGTGTCGGGGCTGCCGACGGCGCCGTAGACCTCGACCTCGGAGAACTGGGCGGCCGGCCAGCCGGTGTTGCCGGTGACCTGCACCCGCACGTAGCGGGTGCTGGCCGCGGTGAAGGTGACAGTCGCGGTGTTTCCGGTGGCCGGGTTGAAGGTGTAGCCGCCGGATGCCTTCAGGGTGGTGAACGAGGAGCCGTTGGTGGAGCCGAGCACCGACAGCGTCTGGGTGCGGGTCTGCCAGGCCGACGAGGGTGGCAGCTTGAGCACGACCCGGTCCACGCTGACCGTGGCGCCGAGGTCGGCCTGGATCCACTGCGGGAACGCGTTGTTGTTGCTCTCCCAGTAGGTGTCCGCGTTGCCGTCGTTGGCGTTGCCCGCCACGTAGTTCTGGTTGTAGCTGCTGGCGGTCATGGTGGCGGAGAGTCCGGCGAGCATGGCCACCCGCGCGGCGGCCGCGGACGGGTCGGCCACCGGTGCCGCGCTGACCGCGGGGGTGACGACCGGGGCGGTGGCGAGGAGCATCCCGGCGAGCACGCCGGCGAGCACGCCGGCGAGCAGCCGTCGGTGGCCGGTGCGGGTGGTGCGGGGGACGGAGCTGGGCGCGCCGGTCGGCGGCGTGCCTCGTCTGGTGAGGTTTCTGGACATGGGGTCGCTACACCTCTTTCGGGGGTGGGTGCGGGTGCGGTGCGCGACGACGGGTGCAGGGGTACGCCCGTCGTGCCGCGACAGGTTGGGGACGGTGCGGTGGGGGACGGGAATCAGGCCGGCCCGGGGCTGCGCTGCGCCGGGCCGTCCGGCCGGGTGGCCCCCGCCCCGGCTGGGCGGGGGCCGCAGGCCTAGCTGGAGTAGACCTCGAACTCGCTGAGCTGACCGGCGGGCCAGCCGCTGTTGCCGGTGACGGTCAGCCGCAGGTACCGCTGGCTGGTCGCCGCGAACGTCACGGTGACCGTGTTACCGCTGCCCGGATTGAAGGTGTAGCCGGCGGACGGCTTCACCGTGGTCCAGGAGGCGCCGTTGGTGGAGCCGAGCACCGACAGCGTCTGGGTGCGGGTCTGCCAGGCCGACGACGGTGGCAGCTTCAGCACGACCCGGGACACTGACCGGGCCGTTCCGAGGTCCACCGTCACCGACTGCGGGAAGGCATTGTTGGCGCTCTCCCAGTAGGTGCCCGCGTTGCCGTCCACCGCGTTGGGCGCGGTGTAGCTCTGGTTCGTGCTGGTGGCGGTCGCCGGCCGGTTCAGCGCCAGGTTCCCGCCAGCGGGTGGCGGGGTGGTGGGTGGCGGGGTGGTCGGTGGGGTGGTCGGTCCACCGCCCCACTGCGGGTCGGGCCACGGGCCGCAGTACGGGGTCGGGGTGTACCAGCCGGAGTTGCCGGCGCCCTGGGTGATCTGGAAGCCGCCGCCCACGCAGTTGTGGATCGGGTTGCTCTGCGCGATGTTGGTGGCCCGTACGTTGGTGAGCGACACCTGGCTGGGCGCCTGCACCTGGAGGGCGTACGTGCCGGCGCCGTCGATCCGCACGTTGTTGAGGCTGATCCCGTTGGTCTGGCCCTCGATCCAGTGCAGCGCCGCGTACGAGCTGTCCAGGATGTCGGTGTCCGTGATGTTGATGGTGGGCTGCTGGAACGCCTCGTTGAGCGCGGAGAACCAGATCGCCCCGACGCCGAAGTTCCAGTTGTAGTCCGAGTTACCGTTGCGGATCAACGTGTTGCGGGCGATCGTCCAGGTGCCCTGGACCCCGGTGGCGCCCTGCACGCCGGGGTAGCGGTTGGCGACGTGGATGCCGCCACCGTTGGTCAGCGAGTCGGCCGTCACGTTGTCGGTGATCTTGATGTCCCGACCGCCGTAGCTGACCAGGTGGTTCGCCAGCAGGGTCACGCCGATGGTGTTGTGCGTGAAGGAGTTGTTGACGTTCGGCACGCTCTGCGCCCACATCGCCAGCGCGTCGTCGCCGGTGTTGCGGACGAAGGTGTTGGTCACCGTCGAGTTGGTCACCCCGGTGTGGAAGTTCACCCCGTCGGCCGTCTGGTCCAGGATCCGGCTGTTGCGGATGGTGAAGTTGTCCATCGGGCCGTCCATCCAGGCTCCGACCTTGGTGTTCTCCAGCCAGAGGTTGTCCACCACGGAGTTGGTCATCGCCCCGCCGAGCGCGTTGACCTGGTCGTCGTCCACCCGTTCGCGGATGTCGCCGATGATGGCGAAGTCCCGCAGCGTGACGTTGCGGCTCGGCCCACCGGCCTCGTGCGGGCGGACCCCACCGGAGTAGCCGCCGCCGGAGACGTACTTGCCGTAGATGCCGGCGGCCCGCTTGCGGTCGGTGGGGTGCCGGCCGCCGAGCACCGAATACCACGGGCCGGCCCCGCGCAGGGTCACCCCGTCGACCACAACGTGGTCCCAGAGGGTGAAGGTGCCGGTCGGGATCCAGACCGTCCGGCCCTGGGCCTTTCCGGCGTCGACCGCCGCCTGGAACCTCGCGGTCGAGTCGGTGGCGCCGCTCGGGTCGGCGCCGAAGTCGGTGACCACGTCGAGCGCACCGGCGGGCTTGCCGATCGGTGCGCCGACCAGCTCGAAGTCGGCCAGGTCGATGGTGAAGGTGGGCGACTGGGCGGTCGAGGAGACCTGCAACCGGATCCTGGTGCCGGCCGGGTAGGTGCTGCCGAACATCGCCCGGGTCTCGTCGTAGAAGTGGTGCGGGTTGGTGTCGCCCGGGTTGTTGTTGAACGGGTAGCCGCCGTAGTACCAGCCGTACCGCGAGGTCACCGGGACGGACTTCAGCAGGCTCCCGTTGGCCCGCAGGTCGATGGCGGCGTCCCGGCCGGTGCCGGTCGGGCTGTCCGGCAGGCTGTGCCGGAAGGTGACCGCGTTGGCCGGGGCGGTGAGGGTGAACTCGACGTACTCGCCGACGGAGTCGAGGGTGACCGCCTCCCGGCCGGACGCCTCGGACGGCAGCGTGCCGTAACGCCGGTCCGGGCCGATCTTCGTGCCGTTGTGGGCGGCCTTCTCGGCCTCCTGCTCCACGAACGGGACGGTGGCGCCCCGGCCGGGGATGTCGAAGGGGGACAGCCCGGCTGCCGAGGCCGGGGTCGCGGTGCCGGTGACCGCGAGGGCCGTCACCGATGTCGCGGCGAGCAGGGTGGCTGCGATAGCGGCCAACCCTGCCCGGGTCGGGTGTCGGAGGTGGTGCGGGGTGCCGGTGGTGTGGTTGGCCATGAGCTGCGCTCTCCCTTTCGTCAGGCAGGCCAGATCCCCCCGTGTCCGTGCGGCGTGGCGTCTCCCCCTGGTTCCTCCTTCCTTCTGGCGGCCGGCGCGGGGCCGGGACGGGTGGTGTGGTGCCGGCGGCCGGGACGGGCCGGCGGCCCCACCGCGATCAGGTCAGGCCGGGTCCGTCCGCCGCGCGCGGCTCGTTCGCCGGTTCGGCGGTACGCAGCCAGACGGCGGTGTCCGACGGCAGCAGCCCGTCGTCGAGCGGCCCGCTGGCCAGCAGCAGGTCTCCGTCGGCGGGCAGCGGCACCGGTGCGTCGGCGAGGTTGACCAGGCAGCGGAAACCACCGCCGCGGCTGAAGGCGAGCACGCCGTCGGGGGCGGGCAGCCAGCTCATCTCCCCGTCGCCGAGCGCCGGGTCGGCCCGCCGGATCTGGATCGCCGCCCGGTACAGCTCCAGCATCGAGGCGGCGTCGCCGGTCTGCGCCCGGGCGGTCCGGTCCTTCCAGTCGGCCGGCTGGGGCAGCCAGGGCGCTGGGGCGCCGTCGGGGCTGAACTCGAACGGCGGCTCGTCGCCGGCCCAGGGCAGCGGCACGCGGCAACCGTCCCGACCGGGGTCGATCCGGCCGGAACGTTCCCACATCGGGTCCTGGCGCAGCGCGTACGGGATGTCCTCGACCTCGTAGAGGCCCAGCTCCTCGCCCTGGTAGACGTAGGCGGCGCCGGGCAGCGACAGCGAGAGCAGGGCGGCGGCCCGGGCCCGGCGGGTGCCCAGCTCCAGGTCGGTGGGGGTCCCCTCGCGCTTGGCGGCGAAGCTGAACCTGGTGTCCGCCCGCCCGTAGCGGGTGACGTGCCGGGTGACGTCGTGGTTGGAGAGCACCCAGGTGGCCGGCGCACCGACCGGCGCGTGGGCGCTCAGCGTCCCGTCGATGCTCTCGCGCAGGGCCGAGGCGTCCCACGCGCAGCCGAGGAAGTCGAAGTTGAACGCGGCGTGCAGCTCGTCCGGGCGCAGGTAGTTGGCGAACCGCTGCCGGTCCGGCAGCCACACCTCACCGATCAGGGCCCGCTCGCCGGGGTACTCGTCGGCGACCCACCGCCAGCCCCGGTAGATGTCGTGCACCCCGTCGAGGTCGTGGAACGGGTGCGGCTCGTCGGGGCGGACCTCGGGCAGCGTCCCGTCCTTGACCAGCAGCCCGGCGGAGTCGATCCGGATGCCGTCCACGCCGCGGTCGAACCAGAACCGCAGGATGTCCTCGAATTCCGCCCGCACGCGGGGGTGGTCCCAGTTGAAGTCCGGCTGCTGCGGGGCGAACAGGTGCAGGTACCAGTCGCCGGGGGTGCCGTCCGGGTTGGTGGTCCGGGTCCAGGTTTCGCCGCCGAACTCGCCGACCCAGTCGGTGGGCCGCTGGTCGCCGTTCGGGCCCCGGCCGGGGCGGAACCAGAACAGGTCCCGCTCGGGCGCGCCGGGCCCGCCGGCGAGCGCGGCCTGGAACCACGGGTGCGCGTCGGAGCAGTGGTTGGGCACCACGTCGACGATGGTCCGGATGCCGAGCGCGTGTGCCTCCGAGATCAGCGCCTCCGCCTCGGCGAGGGTGCCGAAGACCGGGTCGATGTCGCGGTAGTCGGACACGTCGTAGCCGGCGTCGGCCATCGGGGAGGGGTACCAGGGACTGAACCAGATCGCGTCGATGCCGAGCGCGGACAGGTGATTCAGCCGGGACCGGATGCCCGCGATGTCGCCGATGCCGTCGCCGTTGCCGTCGGCGAAGCTACGCGGATACACCTGGTAGATCACCGCTCCCCGCCACCACGGACTGCTGTCTGCTGTGGACACGAGCACCTGCTTTCTGGGTCAGTACGTCGGCGGGTTCGCCGGACCTGAATGTGTGTCGGGCGAACGGTCGTTGTTCGCCACGGGAGGTTGCGCTGGCGGCTATCCCTTGAGGCTGCCTGTGGTCAGTCCGGACATGATGTTCCGTTGGAAGATCAGGAAGACGATGACGGTCGGGATCGCGGCGATGACCGACGCGGCGATGACCACGTTCATGGGCGTGCCACCCGCGAAGGCGTAGATGCCGACGCTGACGGTCCGGGTCTCGGGCGACGGCATGACCAGCTTCGGCCAGAGGAAGTCCTTCCAGACCGCCGTCACGGCGAAGATCGACACTACGCCGAGGATGGGGCGCGACATCGGCAGGATGATCGACCACAGCGTGCGCAGCGGCGTCGCCCCGTCCACCAGGGCCGCCGACATCAGCTCCTCGGGAATCGAGTCGAAGAACCGCTTCAGCAGGAAGATGTTGAACGCGTTCGCGACCAGGGGCAGCCAGATCGCGAACGGCGAGTCGAGCAGGTTGATGTGCACGATCGGCAGGTCGATCACGGTCACGTACTGCGGGACGATGAGCACCATCGCCGGAATCATCAGCGTTGCCAGCATCAGCGCGAGGATCACGTTGCCGAACATCGGCCGCAGCTTGGACAGGGAGTACGCGGCGGCGGTGTCGAGGACGAGCTGGAACACCACCGCGCCGGCCGCGTAGTAGAACGTGTTGAACAGCAGCTTGGCGAGGTCCAGGTTGTTCCACGCGTCGACGTAGTTCTGCGGCTGCGGGTCCTTCGGGAACAGCGACGGCGGCGTCTGCGCGATTTCCTGACCGGACTTGAGCGCGCCGGTGACCATCCAGTAGAGCGGCCCGAGGAAGACGAGTGTGAAGCCCACGACGACGACGGTGAGCAGAGCCCAGTAGATGAACCTGCCCCGCCCACGGCGGAGCTGCGCGTGAGAGATGAGGGTCCGGGTGCCGGAGTCCTGTGCCATGTCCCGCCCGTCCTAGTCCTGTTTCGCGCTCAGCCGCAGGTAGGCGGCGGAGAAGCCGGCCAGCACCACGAGCATGATCACGCCGAGCGCTGCGGCGCCGTTGAGGTCGTTCTGGAAGAAGCCGTGCTGGTAGATGAGGTATGCCACGGAGGTCGCGGAGTCCTCCGCGCCCGCGCCGTTGGCGAGGATCAGTGGCTCGATGAAGAGCTGCATCGTGGCGACGATCTGGATCATCGCCAGGAGCGCGAGGATCAGCCGGGTCTGCGGGATGGTCACGTGGCGGATCCGCTTCCAGATCCCGGCGCCGTCGAGCTCGGCGGCTTCGTAGAGTTCGCCCGGGATGTTCTGCAGCGACGCCAGGTAGATCAGCACGGCGCCGCCCATGTTCATCCAGGTCGACGCGATCACCATCGCCGGCATCGTCATCTCGGCAGACTGCATCCACTGCGACGTGGGCAGGTGCAGCGCCTTGAGGATCGCGTTGAAGAGACCCGCCTCGCTGGGGTCGTACGCGTAGAACTTGAAGAGGTACAGCGCCGAGGCCGGCGGCAGCATCACCGGCAGGTACACCAGGATCCGCAGGTACCCCTTGGCGTGGCGGAACTCGTTGAGCAGGATCGCCACGAAGAACGGCACCGCGTACCCGAGGACGAGCGCGAGCACCGTGAAGTAGAGCGTGTTCTGCCAGGCGGGCCAGAAGCTGGGGTCGGAGATGATGCGGGAGTAGTTGTCCCAGCCCACCCAGGTGGTCTCGCCGCGCCGCGTCCGCTGGAAGCTCATCACGATGCCGCGGATCATCGGGTACCAGGAGAAGACGACGAAGCAGAGCACCGCCCCGATCAGGAACGCGTGACCGGTGAGGTTGTCCCGTACCTTGCGGCCGAGGCTCGTACGTTGCGGCCCCGTGTGGGGCGGCGTGGGACGTCCCGGCTTTCTGGTGGTACCCGGGACGGTGGTGATCGCCAAGGCAACTCCTGGGTGAGTCAGTGACCGGACGGGGCGGCGCGGACGGGGTGGGGGCCGGCTCGGCGTACCGGCCCCCACCTGACCGGATCAGCTCTCGGCGGCCAGGAGCTGGTTGACCTTTTCCTCGGCCGTCTTGAGCAGCGCGTCGATGTTCGAGTTCGGGTTCGGGTTCGTCAGCACCCCGGACATCGCGGCGTCGAGCACCGCGTAGACCGCCTGCGCGTTGCGCGGCTCACCCTTGATCGGGACCGGGGTCGCCTCGAAGATCGCGAAGTTCGCGGTGTCGACGTTCGCGTTCGCCTTACGCAGTTCGAGTTCCTGCTTCTGCGCCTCGCTGCCGTTCGCGAAGAGCAGCGGCTGGGGCAGACCCACCGGGTAGTTCTGCGGCTTGGCCCGGACGTAGTCGAACTGACCCTTGCCCGGCGTCAGCTTCTGGTACGCGATCCACTTCAGACCGGCCTTGACCTGTTCGGGGGTGAGGTCCTTCTTGAAGAAGTAGCCCTCGCCACCACCGAGCGTGCCCTTCGCCAGGCCGTCCTGGCCCGGCAGCGGGCTCATCGCCCAGTCCTGGAACTTGCCCTGGAACTGGCTGACGATCGCCTGGGTGGCGTCCGGCGCGCCGATGAACATGCCGACCTTGCCCGCACCCGCGTTGGTCAGCAGGTCGCCCCACTGGAGCAGCTGCCGGGCGCCCATGCTGTTGTCGCCGTACCGCATGTCCTTGAGGTTCTGCAGGACCTGCTTGCCCATCGCGTTGTTGAAGTCGGCCTTCTTACCGTCCGCGGTCAGCACCTGGCCGCCCTGCGAGTAGAGCAGGGAGGTGAAGTGCCAACCGCCGGTGTTGCCGGCGCTGTACTCCGAGTAGCCGGCGATGCCGTTGCCGAGCGCGGAGATCTTCTTGGCGGCGGCCCGGACCTCGCCCCAGGTCTTGGGCGGGTTGTTCACGTCGAGCCCGGCCTGCTGGAACAGGACCTTGTTGTAGACCAGGCCCATCGAGTAGTTCTTCACCGGGACGGCGTAGAGCTTGCCGCCGTCGGTGAAGGCCTCCTTGAGCGCCGGGTCGACGCTGTCCCAGGTCGGGATCGCGTCCTTGTTGACATGCGGGGAGATGTCCATCGCCTGGCCGGAGTCGAGCACCTGCTGGAGATCGGTCATGTACCCGTAGAACACGTCGGTCACGGTGCCACCGGCGAGGCGGGCGGTGAAGTCCGGCGGGTTGTTGCACTGCTCGCCGACGCTCACGCTCTTGATGACGATGTCCGGGTTCTGCCGCTGGAACTCGGCGACATCGTCGTTCCAGTTCTTCAACAGCTCTTTCTGAGCGCCGACCGGCTGGCAGTCGACTGTGATGGTGACCTTGCCGCCTGCGTTCGTGTCCTTGTCGTCGCTCTTCGTGGAGCATGCCGTGAGGCTGAACCCCAGGCCGGCCACGAGCGCTAACGCCGCAGCCTTTCGGTATTGCGGTACGGACATCTGTCCATCCCTTCGGGAACCTGTGTCTCCATGACCTTCGATGAGCTGCGGTGATGCGACCTGACCGCCGGTAACTGCGCCGGAGCCAGGTGTGAGTGGAGTCACTGTAACGAGGACGACTCATTCCGGCAAGGTATCGATCCTGTTGTGAAAGGACACGACTTTCTAACGGCAGTTCTTGACAGGATCTTGATCCTCGCGGCAGATGTGGCGCTTTCGCAGCTTTTACCGGTCGCCCTCGCCTCCCTGCCCACGCCAGGACTTTCGATCGACGTGGGCCACTGGAAAAGCGGCGTTGGTGGGCGACAGGGACGACGAAAAGGCCGCCGACCGCGTGCAGCGGTCGACGGCCGAAGCGTCGTTCAGCGGCCAGGAGAAAGGTGCGTGGCCGGGGGGTCGGTCAGTGTCCGGCCGGGTGGTCAGCGGCCCGGGGCGGGGGCGGTGGAACCGCGGACCACCAGCTCGGGCTCGAACAGCAACTCGTCATGCAGCACGCCGGCACCCTCGATCTGGGTGACCAGCAGGTCCACCGCCGCCTGCCCCATCGTCTCGATCGGCTGCCGCACCGTGGTCAACGGCGGGTCGGTGCAGGTCATGAACGCGGAGTCGTCGAACCCCACCACCGACACATCCGTCGGCACCACACGACCCAGCCGCCGGGCGGCCCGGATGGTGCCCAGGGCCAGCACGTCGCTGGCGCAGATGATGCCGGTCACGCCACGCTCGACCAGCTTGGTCGCGGCGACCCGCGCCCCTTCCATGGAGAAGCTGGAGCGCTCGACGTACTCCGTGTCGTCAGCCCAGCCTGCGGCCCGGATCATCGCGTTCAGCTTGCGCCGGGACGGCACGTGCCCCTCCGGGCCGAGCACCATCCCGATCCGATCGTGCCCCAGCGAGCGCAGATGCCCGTACGCCTGCTCCACCGCCACCGCGTCATCGGTGGAGACCCGGGGGAAGCCCAGCTCGTCCACACCCGCGTTGACCAGCACCACCGGCAGGCCCCGGTCGGTCAGCCGCCGGTAGTGGTCGTGCCGCGCGTCCGCGAGCGCGTACGAGCCACCGGCGAAGATCACCCCGGAGACCTGGTGATCGAGGAGCATCTCCACGTAGTCCATCTCGGAGACGCCACCGATGGTGCGAGCGCAGAGCGCCGGGGTGTAGCCACGTTGGGCGAGGGACCCGGTGACCACCTCGGCGAGCGCCGGGAAGATCGGGTTCTGCAGCTCGGGCAGCACCAGCCCGACCAGCCGGGCACGCTCGCCGCGCAGCTTGGTCGGCCGCTCGTAACCGAGCACGTCCAGCGCGGTCAGCACCGCCGTCCGGGTCGCCTCGGAGACCCCGTCCCGACCGTTGAGCACCCGGCTGACGGTGGCCTCGCTGACGCCCGCCTTCTTGGCAACTTCAGTCAACCGCTTGGTCACGGTCGCAATCGTACGTCATGTGAATGAAAGAAATGAACAGCCAAATGCCGGGCCTTTGCTGCCTTCCTGCCGCGCTCTGCTCGCCGCCCGACATCCGTCGCCGCTGGTCCGACAGCGTCAGGACAGGTTGCGCAGCGCGTCCTCGATGGCCCGGTGGAAGGTCGGATAGGCATAGATCATGTGCCGGAGCTGGCTCAGCGGCACGGCCGCGTGCACCGCCACCACCAGCGCGGAGAGCACCTCGCCACCGGCCGGGCCGACCGAGGTCGCGCCGATCAGCACGCCCTGGTCGGCGTCCGCGATCAGCTTGATGAAACCCTCGTCGCCGACCCGGTGGATCCAGCCCCGGGTCGAGCTGCCCAACTTGGTGAACCCGACCTGCACGTTGATCCCGCGCTTTCGGGCCTGCTGCTCGGTCAGCCCGACCGCGCCGATCTCCGGGTCCGTGAAGGTCACCCGCGGCAGTGCGCGGTAGTCGGCGCGCGGCACGCTGCCCGCCGACCCGCTCGACCCGCTGGCGCCCAACGAGCTGGCCGCCCCCATCGCGCCGCCGACCACGCTGGCGGTGCCGCTGGGATCCGCCCCCGCGTCCGACTTCCGGGCATGGGCCAGCACGTCGGCGATCACGATCGCCGCCTGGTACATGGCGATGTGGGTGAAAGCCCCCTCGCCGGTCACGTCGCCGACCGCCCAGATGCCATCGGTCACCTGCAGCCGGTCGTCCACCGGCAGGTAGCGCTGTGTGGCGTCGACGCCGATTGTGTCCAGCCCCAACTCGTCCAGGTGTGCCCGGCGGCCGGTCACCACCAGCAGCCGGTCGGCGGTGAACTCCGCCGCGCCGGGGCCGCGCAGGGTGAACCGGCTCCCGTCGTGCTCGACCCGCTCGGTCCGTACCCCGGTGTGGATCTCCACGCCGTCGGCGCGCAGCGCTGCGGCGGCCACCTCGGATGCCTCCGGCTCCTCGATGGCCAGCACCCGGTCCAGCGCCTCCACCACCGTGACCCGCACTCCGAACCGTGTGAAGGCCTGCGACAGCTCCAACCCGATCGCGCCGCCGCCGAGCACCAGCAGCGACTCCGGCAGCTGCTCGACCTCGATCGCCTGGTGGTTGGTCCAGTACGGACTGTCGGCCAGACCTTCGATCGGTGGCACCGACGGTCGGGTGCCGGTGCCCAGCACGATCCCGTGCCGGGCCTGGAACACCTGGTCGCCGACCCGGACCCGACCCGGGCCGTCGAGCCGGCCGCTGCCCCGGACGAACCGGGCGCCCCGATCCGTCAGCCGCCGCACCGCGACCGTGTCGTCCCAGGTGTCGGTGGCCTCCTCGCGGATCCGCTTCGCCACCGGCGCCCAGTCCGACTGGACCTGCACCGTCCCCGCCAGTCCGTCGACCCGGCGCGCCTCGGCGAGCGCATTGGCCGCTCTGATCATGATCTTGCTCGGGATGCAGCCCCAGTACGGGCACTCTCCGCCGACCAGGTCCCGTTCGACGCCGACGACGCTCAGGCCGGCCTCGGCGAGCCGCCCGGCCACCTCCTCGCCGCCGACCCCGAGCCCGACCACGACAACATCCACCAGCTCCGGTTCCGCCACTCCGACAGCATCCCCCAGCGGCCCCGCCCCGACCACCGGGGCCCGAGGAAGTCGGAGCGTTCGCCGGGCCGGAGCGCCTACGGTGGCCGGATGCACGCACGCTTCGCGCCGGTCCGGGACTGCTTCCACGACCTGCTCGCCGCCGGTCGGGAGACCGGTGCCAGCCTGACCGCCTGGTACGACGGCCACCCGGTGATCGACCTTCTCGGCGGCTCCCGCACCACCACCGGGGTAGCCGCATCGACCAGTTCGGCGGACCTCGACCCGTGGCGGCCGGACACGCTGGTCAACGTCTACTCGGTCGGCAAGCCGGTGGCTGCGCTCTGCCTGCTGATGCTGGTCGACCGGGAGCGGGTCGACCTCGACGCACCGGTCGCCCGGTACTGGCCGGAGTTCCGTACCCCGGCCACCGTGCGTCAGGTCTTGTCGCACACCGCCGGGCTGCCAGCCTTTCCGGTGCCCCGGCCGGCCACCGCGATCGCCGACTGGGCCCTGCTCGCCGGCGACCTCGCCGCCGCCGACCCCGAGTGGGCGCCGGGCTCGGTGGCCGGGGAGCACGCCTGGACGTACGGGCACCTGGTGGGCGAGCTGGTACGCCGGGTGGACGGCCGGTCGGTGGGCCGGTTCCTGGCCGAGGAGATCGCCGGCCGGTGGCGGCTGGACCTCGGCTTCGGGCTGTCCGAGGCGGACCAGCGGCGCTGCGCCGACCTGAGCTACGGCGACCCGGAGTGGCCGACCCGGGCGCTCGGCGAGCCAGGCTCTCTACGGGCCAGGGCGATGGGCAACCCGGCCGGAGGTCAGGACCTGGCCGTGCTCAACAGTTCGCTGTGGAGGGGCGCCGAGATGCCGGCGGTCAACCTGCACGCCACCGCGTCCGGCCTGGCCCGGCTCTACTCCGGTTTGTTGGCCGGTGGTGTCCTGGACGGCGTCCGGCTGTTCAGCCAGGAACTGGTGGCGGAAGCGACCCGGACCCAGCACGACGGGCCGGATCTGGTGCTGGACCGCCCGGTCCAGTGGACGCTGGGCATGCAGCGGCAGCCGGACGGCAGTTGGGGCATGGGTGGTCTCGGCGGCAGCAGCGCGTGGGCCGACCCGGAGCGCGGGTACACCTTCGCGTACGCCACCGCCCGCCTGGCCGAGCACGACCGGGTGGACGAGTTGGTCGAGGCGTTGCACTCCTGCCTCTGACCAAATGTTAGGAAGGGCCCCTTGTACAACACCAGGCGTTAACAAGGTGCCCTTCCTTTCAGACCGTCGGCCCGGGGATGGTGACCGGGGTACCGGCCGAGGTGAGCAGGGCGCGGGCGGCCACCGCCATCCGGCGACGCCGTGGCACCAGGGCCCGCCGGGCGAAGACGTCGTAGCCCTGCGCGGCCACTTCGTCGAGGATGCCGCCGTAGAGCGCGTACGCGGTGCGCATGCAGGCCTGCGAGGCCGGCGCGAGCATGGTGATGCCCGGCGCGGCGGCGGCGTAGTGCGCCTGGGCCCGGGTCACCTCGTACTCGATCAGCTCGCGGATCCGGGGTGTGCCGCGCCCCCGGGCGCGGGCCTGGGCCAGCTCGTCGTGGGTGACGCCGAACTTCGCCAGGTCCTCGTCCGGCAGGTAGGTGCGGCCCCGGTCGAGGTCCTCGGCGACGTCTCGGATGAAGTTCGTGAGCTGGAAGGCGAAGCCGAGCTGCCGAGCCGGTTCCCGGGCCGCGCCCGGGTCGGAGCTGCCCAGGATCGGCAGCATCATGGTGCCGATGACCGCCGCCGATCCCTCCATGTAGTCGAGCAGGTGGTCGTAGGTCGGGTACGCGGTGACCGTCAGGTCCATCGCCATGCTCTTCAGAAACGACGCGAAGTCGTCCCGGCCGAGATCGAAGACGGCGATCGTGTGCAGCACGGCCGGCAGCAGCGGGTCGTCGACCGGCGCGCCGTGCAGGCCGGCCATGAAGCGGTGGGCCCAGTCGTCCAGCCGGGCGGCCCGTTCGAGCGGCGGCAGGTCCTCGGTGCGGTCCACGATCTCGTCGGCGTACCGGGTGAATCCGTAGAGGGCGTGCACGTGCCGCCGTTTCCAGGCGGGGAGCAGCCTCGTGGCGAGATAGTAGGTGCGACCGTGGCGTCTGTGCAGCTCACGGCACCGGTCATAGGCAGCGGTGAGATTCGAGTCCACCGGCCCTCCTCGCTTATCGACGCACCAATCGACGCAACTCGTAACCCTAGGGTACGCTCAGCCGCATGGCCAACGATGCAGTTGCCGGTAGCGCGATCCGGGTGCCGCCGGCACGGCCGGGCGATGGGGATGATCCGATCCGCGCCGTGCTGGCCGCGTACACCCGGGACCTGATCGCGGCGGTGGACGACACCCTGACCAATTTCCTCACCGCCGAGGTCGACACGCTCGCCGAGATCGACGCGGCGACTGGCGGCTTCGCGGCCTCCGCGCGAGCGGCCGTGCTGGCCGGCGGCAAGCGCATCCGGCCCACCTTCGCGTACTGGGGCTGGCGCGGGGCGGTCGGCGGCACCGAGCCACTGCCGCCGGTGCTGCCCGCGTTGGCCGCCCTCGAGCTGCTGCACACCTTCGCGCTCGTGCACGACGACGTGATGGACTCCTCCGCCACCCGACGCGGCCGTCCCACCATCCACGTCGCCCTCGCCGCGCAGCACGTCGCCGCCGGTCACCGGGGCGACCCCGGCCGGTTCGGCGAAGCGGTCGCGGTGCTCGTCGGCGACCTCTGCATGGTCTGGGCCGACCGGCTGCTGGCGCACGCCACCGTGGCGCCGGCCCGGCTCTTCGAGGTCCGCCGGTGCTACGACCAGATGCGGGTGGAGACGATCGCCGGGCAGTATCTGGACGTGCTCGGCGAGAACGACGCGGCCAACTGGTCGATCGACCGGGCGCTGCGGGTGGCCCGCTACAAGACGGCGAGCTACACCGTCCAGCGACCGCTGCTCTACGGCGCCTGCCTGGCCGGGGTGCCCGCCGACGACCCGCTGGCCGCCGCGTACACCCGCTACGGCCTGGCCGTCGGCGAGGCGTTCCAGCTCCGCGACGACCTGCTCGGCGCGTACGGCGACCCGGCCGCCACCGGCAAGCCGGCCGGTGACGACCTGCGCACCGGCAAGCCGACCACGCTGCTCATGCTGGCTCGGCAACTGGCCACCCCGGCCCAGCTCAAGGCGTTGGACCGGGCCGGCGAGGGGCGGGTCGACCGGCTGGCCGAGCTGATCGCCGACACCGGGGCGGTGGCCCGGGTGGAGCGGATGATCGCCGAGCGGGTGGGCGACGCGCTCGCCGCACTCGACTCCGCACCCGTGGACCGGACGGCGCGAACCGCGCTGACCGGGCTGGCCACCGCCGCCACCAACCGGCGGGCCTGATGAACGACTTCTCCAAGGAGGTGGTCACGTGCGGACGGTGACGGGACGGACGGACCGGGTGGTGGTCGTCGGCGCCGGGCTGGGTGGGCTGGCCTGCGCTCTGCACCTGGCCGGCAGCGGCCGGCAGGTGACCGTGCTGGAACGCGAGCCGGTGCCCGGCGGGCGGGCCGGGCGGCTCGCCGTGGACGGCTACGAGTTCGACACCGGCCCGACCGTGCTCACCATGCCCGAGCTGATCGCCGAGGCGCTCGGCGCGGTCGGGGAGGAGCTGCGTGACTGGGTCGACCTGACCCCCCTCGACCCGGCCTACCGGGCGTACTACCCGGACGGCTCGACCCTCGACGTGCTGACCGACACCACCCGGATGGCGGCCGAGATCTCCCGGGTCTGCGGGCCCCGCGAGGCCGACGGCTACCTGCGCTTCGTCGACTACGCGCGGGAGCTGTGGCGGCTGGAACGGGCCGACTTCATCGAGCGCAACCTGGACGCGCCGACCGACCTGATCACCGGCAACCTGCTCAAGCTGCTCGCCGGCGGAGCCTTCCGCCGGCTCCAGACGAAGATCAACCAGTTCTTCCGGGACCCGCGGACCCAGCGGATCTTCTCCTTCCAGGCGATGTACGCCGGCCTCGCCCCGCACGACGCGCTGGCCATCTACGCGGTCATCGCGTACCTCGACTCGGTGGCCGGGGTCTACTTCCCGCGCGGCGGCATCCACGCCGTCTCCCGGGCGATGGCCGGCGCCGCCGAGAAACACGGCGTGCAGATCCGGTACGACACCACGGTGACCCGGGTGGAGACCGCGAACGGCCGGGCCACCGGCGTGCTCACCGCCGACGGCGAGCTGGTGCCGGCGGACGTGGTGGTGCTCAACCCCGACCTGCCGGTCGCCTACCGGGACCTGCTCCCCGCCGCCCGCCGGCGCCGGCTCACCTACTCGCCGTCCTGCGTCGTCCTGCACGTCGGCTCCCGGCAGGGATATGCGAAGATCGCCCACCACAACATCCACTTCGGGCGCGCGTGGAAGGGCACCTTCGATGAGGTCATCCGCCGGGGCGAGCTGATGACCGACCCGTCGCTGCTGGTCACCAACCCGAGCCGGACCGACCCGTCGGTGGCCCCACCGGACCGGCACACCTACTACGTGCTCGCCCCGGTGCCCAACCTCGCCCGGGCCCCGTTCGAGTGGCGAGGCGACCTGACCCGGCGCTACGGCGACCAGCTGATCGGCACCCTGGAGGAGCGCGGCTACGTCGGCTTCGGTGCCGGGGTGGAGGTCCTGCGGGCAATCACGCCCGCCGAGTGGGCGGAGCAGGGGATGGCCGCCGGGACCCCGTTCGCCGCCGCACACAGCCTCTTCCAGACCGGTCCGTTCCGCCCGTCGAACCTGCACCGCGACCTGTCGAACGTGGTCTTCGTCGGCTCCGGCACCCAGCCCGGCGTCGGCGTGCCGATGGTGCTGATCTCGGGCAAGCTGGCCGCCGGCCGGATCACCGGGGAGGGCCGGTGAGCAGCCGCGAGGAACACCTCGTCGAACTGGTCGACGACGCCGGCCGAGCTCGTGGCCAGATCACCGTCGCGGCCGCACACCAGCCCCCGGGGCAACTGCACCGGGCCTTCTCGGTGCTGCTGGTGGACCCGGACGGTCAGGTGCTGCTCCAGCGGCGGGCAGCGGTCAAGACCCGGTTCCCGCTGCGCTGGGCCAACTCCTGCTGCGGCCACCCCCAACCGGGCGAACCGCTCTCCGAGGCGGCCAACCGGCGGCTGCGCGAGGAACTGGGCACCGGCCCGGTCGAGCTGACCGAGGTGGGCGTCTACGTCTACTACGCCGAGGACCCGGCCACCGGGCGGGTCGAGTTCGAGTACGACCACGTCCTGCGGGGCGAGTTCCGCCCCGCCGCCCCGCTGCTACCCGACCCGGACGAGGTGGCCGAGCTGCGCTGGGCCGACCCCGCCGCCCTGGAGGCCGAACTCGACCGGGACCCCCGGTCGTACGCACCCTGGCTGGGCGGGGTGGTGAACCGGCTGCTGCGCCCCTCGGGGTCGACGTCCGGCGTGCCCGGCCCGGCCGGGATCCCGTCCGGATCGTCGGCGGATGACGCGGCGGAGCGGTCAGGTGGTCGATGAGGCGCTGAGCGCGGGCGCCGTCGCGCGCCGGCTGGGAGTCGCGGTCACCACGCTGCGCACCTGGCACCAGCGCTACGGGCTCGGGCCCAGTGAGCACATCCCGGGCCACCACCGCCGGTACACGCCGACCGACCTGGCCCGTCTCGAAATCATGCGACGGCTCACCGCCGAGGGGGTGAGCCCGGCCGAGGCGGCCCGTTGGGCCCGCCAGGCGCCCGAACCCATGCCCGCCGACGCCGTCGCCCGGAGCCGGATCCGCCCGCCGGGTCGGGACGGCGGCGGCGGAACCATCCCGGTGGGCCGCGCCGGTCCGGCCGCCAGAGGGCTGGCCCGGGCGGCCATGCGCCTGGACGCGGCGGCGATCAGTGAGACGATCGCGCGGGCCCTGACCGTCGGCGGGGTGGTCGCGACCTGGGATCACCTGCTACGCCCGGTGCTCGTCGGCATCGGTGACCGGCACGCCACCACCGGCGGCCTGATCGAGGTGGAACACCTCGTCTCCCGCTGCGTGTCGGAGGCGTTCGCGGCGAGCAGCCGGGCCGCCGCGCCCAGCGGACCGGCCCGGATCCTGCTCTCCTGCGCCGATGAGGAGCAGCACAGCCTGCCGCTGGAGGCGCTGGGCGCCGCGCTCGCCGAGGCCGGGCTCACCTACCGGATGCTCGGCGCCCGGGTGCCGGTCGCCGCCCTCGTCGAGGCGGTGACCCGGACCGGGCCGGCCGCCGTGGTGCTCTGGTCGCACACCCGGGCCACCGCGGACCCGACTCAGCTCAGCGCGCTGCTCGCCGCTCCCCGCCGCCCACTGCTGGTGCTCGCCGCCGGCCCCGGCTGGCGGGCCGACACCCTGCCCGCCGGGGTGGTCCGACCCGCCGACCTGGCCGAGGCGGTCTCGCTCGCCGTCGCGGTCCGTGACTCGCTGGACCAGTCGAGAGGGGCCTGACCGGGCTGTCGGCCCCCGGCGGCGTCCACTAGCGTCGGGGCGTCCGCCTGCCCCGACCCCTCCGGGAGCGAACAGATGCAAGCCCGCGCCGTCCTGGCGTCCGCCATCGCCGTGGTACTGGCCCTGGCCGGCTGCGCCCAACCGGATGGCACCCTCGCACCCGTCGGCGCGCCGCAGCCGGTGGAGTCGACCATGCCGCCGACCCCGAAATCCACCCCGTCGCCGCGCCCCACCCGCACCAAGCCGCCGAAGCCCACCCTCCGGCCGCTGCCGGCCAAGCTCCCGGCCGGCCTGCGGCGCAGCACCGGCGTACGCCCGGTGGCCCTGACCTTCGACGACGGGCCCAGCCCGGCCTGGACGCCCAAGGTGCTCAACCAACTGCGGGCGGCCCGGGTGACCGCCACCTTCTGCCTGGTCGGCCATGAGGTGCAGCGCCATCCGGAGCTGGTCCGGCGCATCGTCCGGGAGGGACACCAGCTCTGCAACCACAGCTGGCGGCACGACCTCGACCTGGCCCGGCGGCCGGTTGCCGAGATCCGGGCCGACCTGGCCCGGACGAACAAGGCCATCCAGGCGGCCGCCCCGGGCGCGGCGGTGCCCTTCTACCGACAGCCGGGCGGCCGGTGGACGCCGGAGGTGCTGGAGGTGGCGAAGGATCTCGGCATGCGACCGCTGCACTGGAACGTCGACCCGCAGGACTGGGACAAGCCGACCGCTGCGACGATCGCCAAGCGGGTCCACTCCGGCGCCCGTCCCGGCGCCGTCGTGCTGCTGCACGACGGCGGCGGCAACCGGGCCGCGACGCTCGCCGCCTGCCCGCACGTGATCGCCGACCTGAAGCGCCGCTTTGGCATCACCCGACTCCGCTAGACCGGCCCTGACCTGCGGTTATGCATCGAACTGCGGCTCCCGCCATACCGGTTTTGTCGACCGACCAGGCATCACGTATGCTTTCCAAGCCTCCGGCGGGGCCGGATGGGAGCAAGTCCGCTTCAAGTTGCGAATGTGCAATGATGGCGGGGCCGCCCTCATCGTCTAGCGGCCCAGGACGCCGCCCTTTCAAGGCGGTAGCACGGGTTCGAATCCCGTTGGGGGCACGACCGGCGCAAGCCGGAGCAACACAAGCTAGGTCCTGTGGAGCAGTTGGAGTGCTCGCCGCCCTGTCAAGGCGGAGGTCGCGGGTTCAAGTCCCGTCAGGACCGCAGCGCCGACGCCGCGCCCTGCGCGGCGTTCTGCGTATCGGAGCGTGTGACCTTGCCGGCGGTTCATCCGGTTGGCGGGTAGCATGAGCCGAGGGATACGGCCAGGTAGCTCAGTTGGTACGAGCGTCCGACTGAAAATCGGAAGGTCGGCGGTTCGACCCCGCCCCTGGCCACATAGCCTTTCGCCGGGCTACAGGAGCGCCGATCAGCGGAAACGCGGTCGGCGCTCTGCTTTGTGCGCCGAAGTCCGTCTGTCCGGTCTGACCCCGTTGATCCGGGCGACGGCCCTGCGGAACGGCGCCGGGCGAGGCCGAAATTCGCGCCGCCATCCCCGCTACGACGGTCGGCTGGCGGGAGGTCGGCAACCTTCACCCCGCGTCCCTCAGCCGCGACGACATGGCCGCCCTGTTGTGGCAGATGGAGGCGACGGTGCTCGACTCGGCGCTCGGCGAGTGATCTGACCCACTGATGTCACAAACCGCCGGGCGCGCGGTGTCTTGAGGCCGAACCTTGGACGAAGGAGAGGCCATGGCCGAGAACACCGATGTCATCGTCGTCGGCGGCGGATACGCCGGCGTGATGGCAGCCAACCGCCTGACACGGAGCGACGGCGTGACAGTGACCCTGATCAACCCGCGTCCGGCCTTTGTCGAGCGGATCCGCCTCCACCAGCTCGTCGGCGGGTCGGACGACGCGGTCGTGGACTACCAGAGGATCCTGGCCGGCGGCGTCGGGCTGGTGGTCGACACCGTGACCCGGATCGACACGGCCGGGCGTCGCGTGACCCTGGCGAGCGGCGGCAGGCTCGGCTACGACTACCTGATCTACGCCGTGGGCAGCGGCAGCGCCAACCCGAGCGTGCGGGGCGCGGCAGAGCACGCCTACCCGATCTCCACCCTGGAGGAGGCGCGGCGGCTGCGGCCGGTCGTCGACGCCGCACCCGCATCGGCCGCGGTGACGGTGGTGGGAGCCGGGTCGACCGGCCTTGAAACCGCTTCCGAGCTTGCAGAGGCGGGCCGGAAGGTGACCCTGGTGTGCGGAAAGGTGCTCGGGCCCTACCTGCATCCCCGGGCCCGGCGCTCGGTGGCCGAGCGGCTCACCAAGCTCGGCGTGACCGTGATCGAGGGACCCGACGCGAGGGTGACGGGCGTGACACGCGATGCCGTCCAGCTCGCCGACGGCCGCGAGTTGTGCAGCGGCGTGACCATCTGGACCGCGGGATTCGGCATGCCGGATCTGGCCGCCCGCAGCGGGCTGAGCACGGATGCCCTGGGGCGCCTGCTCACCGACGAGACGCTCACGAGCGTGGACGACACACGCGTCGTCGCGGCCGGGGACTCGGCGGCACCGTCGAACCTGCCGGTACGGATGAGCTGCCAGTCCGCGGTGCAGCTGGGCCCGCAGGCCGCCGAGACGGTGCTGAGCCGAATCGCCGGCAAGCAGCCCGCCGACTTCAACGTGGGGTTTTTCGGCCAGTGCATCAGCCTGGGGCGCCGCGCCGGGATCGTCCAGTACGCCAAGAAGGACGACACCGCGACAGGGGTGTCTTACCTGGGCGGCCGGTCCATGGCGATGCTCAAGGAGGCCGTGTGCAGGAGCACCGTCTGGCAGATGACGCAAGAGGCGCGTAGACCCGGCTCGCTCAATCTCTGGTTCAGGGATCGCCAGCGCCAGGAGTTGCGAAGCGCAAAGGCCGGCGAGGCGGCGGCGGTCACGGGCCGGCGGGCCTGAGGAGGTCCCGAGATGAGCGACCGCGCCGGTGACCCGGCGACCGAGATCTTCGTTGCCCACCGAAACCTGCTCTTCACCGTCGCCTACGAGATCCTCGGATCGGCGGCCGACGCGGAGGACGTGCTGCAGGAGACCTGGCTGCGGTGGGTCAAGGTCGATCTGGATCAGGTACGCGATCAGCGCGCCTACCTGATCCAGATCACCACCCGCCAGTCGCTCAACCGCCTGCGCACCCTGCAGCGGCGCAAGGAGGCGTATGTCGGTCCCTGGCTGCCCGAGCCGCTGCTCACCGCGCCGGACACGGCCGAGAATATCGAGCTGGCCGAAAGTGTGTCGATGGCGATGATGCTCGTCATCGAGACGCTCTCGCCGACCGAGCGCGCCGTCTTCGTTCTGCGCGAGGCGTTCGAGGTCAGCTTCGACGAGATCGCGGCCGCCGTCGACAAGAGTCCGGCGGCCGTACGCCAGATCGCGCACCGCGCCCGGCGGCACGTCGATGCCCGCCGCCCCCGCAAGGTGGTCTCCCCGAGTGAGAGGCGGGCGGCGTTGGAGGCGTTCCAGCGTGCGGTCGAGACCAACGACCTGCGGGGCCTGCTCCACGTGCTCGCGCCCGACGTGGTCGTGGTCAGCGACGGCGGCGGCGTCAAACAGGCCGCGCTGCGGCCGATCGTCGGCGCGGAGAAGGCGGTCCGCATGTTCATCGGTAGCATGCAGAAGGTCGGCGGCACCCTCACCACCGAAGCGACCGTGATCAACGGCAGCCCGGCACTGCTGTTTCGCCTCGACGGGGAGATCGACGGCGTCGCCGCGCTGCGGATCGAGGACGCTCGCGTCACCGGCATCTACTACGTCCGTAACCCGGAGAAACTGTCCCGGATCGAGTCCGAAACCCCGCTCACCCTGCACTGAGACGATTTTAATGATCTACGTCTATCGGGTCGATTGAGCGAGATTCTCCACCCCGCGTTCCGCAGTTCGTAGGTGCCGTATTGCACCGCCAGATCTGGCTATCATCGCCGAATGGCGATTAGTTGCGCTCCGGGGCTCGCCCCCGCTGCCGCCCTCTTCCGGTCTCTCGGCGACCCGACCCGGCTGGCCATCCTGCGCCGGCTCGCGTCCGGCGAGGCGCGAGTGGTGGACCTGACCGGCGAGCTGGGGATGGCGCAGTCGACGGTCTCGAAGCACCTGGCATGTCTGCGCGACTGCGGCCTGATCGACTACCGGGTTGCGGGTCGCCAGTCGTTCTATGCGCTGACCCGGCCGGAACTGCTCGACCTGCTGCGCTCGGCGGAGCAGGTTCTGGCCGCCACAGGTGAAGCGGTCGCCCTGTGCCCGACCTACGGCACCCCGGCCGACATCCTGCCGGCGGCCGGCACATGAGCACGTCGCTGCTGACCCCCGAGCGTCGGGCGGTGCTCGCCCGGCGCAGCCTGTGGCTGGCCTACGCCACCGCCGGCTACAACCTCCTGGAGGGCCTGGTCGCGATCGCCGCTGGCTCGGCGGCGTCCTCCGCGGCGCTGATCGGCTTCGGCCTCGACTCGTTCGCCGAGGTGTCCAGCGCGGCCGTACTGATCTGGCAGTTCCGCTCCCGGGTGCCGGAGGACCGGGAGCGGCTGGCGCTCCGGCTCATCGGCGCGTCGTTCTTCGCCCTCGCCGCCTGGGTGACCTTCGATGCCGTTCGCTCGCTGCTGTCCGGCGGTGACGCCGACGCCAGCCCGGTCGGCATCGGCCTCGCCGTCGCGTCACTGCTCGTGATGCCGCTGCTCGTACGGGCCAAGCGACGCACCGGGCGGGAACTCGGCTCGGCGACCGTCATGGCCGACTCGACGCAGACCATGCTCTGCACCTACCTGTCAGCGGTGCTACTGGTCGGCCTGGTCCTCAACGCCGCCTGGGGCTGGTCGTGGGCCGACCCGATCGCCGCGCTCGTCATCGCCGGGGTGGCGGTCAAGGAAGGCGTCGAAGCCTGGCGCGGTGAACACTGCGACGACTGCGCACCCCTGCCTGCCGCCAGCAGCGTCGTCGACCAGCCTCCGGGCTGCACCAATGGCTGCTGCGCCGACCGGAAGGCGTGATGATGCCTGCTCCCGCGGCGTACGGATCAGAGCGGCTGGACGATCTGGATCGGGTTGCCATCCGAGTCGGCGGTCCATGCGATCAGCAGGCGACCGAGCCATTCGTGGGGTGACGCCAGGGCGGGAGCCCCGCTTGCGGTGATCTCCGCGTACGCGGAAGCCGTGTCATCGGTCCACAGAATCACGGCGGCCCGCTGACCCTCGGGTACCGGGTCGAGGCCGTGATCATCGCGGGTGGAAGCGACCGAGGCGATACCGATCTTGTAGCCGTAGGCGCGGACCTCCTGGCCGGGCGCCGTCAGCCGTCCCGACGCCCCTGCTGACGGTGCTGCGCCATGCCGCCCTGGATCGCCTCCCACACGCTGCGCCCGGCCTGCCGCAGGGTCTCCCCGGCCTGCTCGGCGAGCTGCGCCGCGCTCTGTGCCGCGGCGTGTGCCCCGCCCGGCACGCCACCATCGCCCTGGCCGCCGTCGCCATTCCCTGACGGGCCGGGCCCTGGGGCTGCCCCGCCCGTCTGGTCTCGGGCCTGCCGCTCGGGCCCCTGCCCCTCAGGCCTCTTCCCCTCAGCTCCCTGCCCCTCAGCCCTCTGCCGCTCGGGCCCTTGCCGCTCGGGTCCCTGCCCCCCGGGTGGGCGGCCCTCCGGGCGGCGTCCCGCCGGACCCGTGGGCTCCGCCCGGCTCGCCTCGCCCCACCCAGCGCGGCTGGGACCCGGTCGGGGCCGGTCGGCGGCCGCGCCGACCTGCCGGCCCCGTTGGTCGAGTACGTCGCCGGAGCGCCGCACCGACCCGGTGACCTCGGCGGCCCCCGCGGCCAACTGCTGGGCGCTGCGGTTGACGTCGTCGATAGTGGCGCCGGCCGTCCGGGAGATGGCCTCGATGATCTGCGGATTGTTGTCGATCGTGTCCAGCGCCCGGCCGAGAATGGTCGTCAGTTGCTCCAGCCGCACCCGCAGCTGCGCCTCGGCGTGCACCCCGTTGATGTCCAGCTCGACGCCCTGCAGGTGCACCCGTACGCCGGCGTCGAGCTGGAGCAGGTTGGCCAGCCGTGCCCGCAGCGACAGGTCGGCGTCCAGCCCGTCCACGGCCAGCCGGATCGAGTCGACCGAGACTCTCGGAATGTCGAGCAGGACGTCCGGGTCTCCACCGCCTTCGGCCCGGTCCGGCCGCTCGACGTCCCGGTCCGGCTTCCCCTGCTGCGCGCTCTCGCTCATGCTCTCCCGCTCCGCCGCACTCCCGCCCGGCTCGTCCGGGCCGTCCGGCGCGGTTACCCGCTTTCCCGCGGGGCATCCCGTCCGTGACGGCCCGACGACCCACTGTCCGGAACCGGGCACCTCGCGAAGCTGCACACCCGGGCATCAGCCGGTATGGTCCGGGCCTATGGGACAGGGGATGGCTGATCCGGCCGACATCCGGCAGGACCTGGAACGGTTCTCCTTACGGTGCACCCTCCTCGTCCCGGGTTCCGCCGAGCACGCGTTCGCGGTTTTCACCGACGACCTGACTGAGTGGTGGGTCACCGAATACACCTGGTCCGGCCCGGAGACCCTGGCTGAGCTGGGCATGGAGCCGCGGGCCGGCGGCATGCTCTACGAGATCGGCCCGTACGGCTTTCGCGCCGACTGGGGCCGGGTGCTCACCTGGGACCCACCGCGCCGACTCGTCTTCGTCTGGCAGATCGGCCCGGACCGGGTGCCGGTGCCGGACCCGGCCCGGGCCAGCGAGGTGGAGGTGCTGTTCCTCCCCGACGGCCCCGAGCGCACCCGGGTCGAGCTGGAGCACCGGCACTTCGACCGGCACGGCGAAGCGGCCGAGGGGTACCGCAAGGCGCTCACCGCCGGGTGGCACGAGCTGCTCACCCGCTACCTCGCCACCGTGTCGCGCCGCGATCCCACCACCCCCGCCTGACCGACCGGCCCACACTGCGGTGGCTCAGCGGCCGAGTTGTCGTTCCGTGGCCGTGCCGCCGCCGAGGTCCCGGCCGCCCAGGTCCGCGCGGTGCCCGGCCTCCGCCCCGGACCCGAAGCCGGTGCCGGCCAGCCGACGCGGCGGCGCGGTGCGCAGCCGGGGGTACTGCTCGGCGAGTCGCCGCTGCACCCGGTCGGAGCGGTCGGCCAGCACGAGCGCCACCGACGGCGTGCCCGAGCCGTTGGCCGCCGCCGTCTCGGCAGCCCAGAGCCGTCCCCCGATCACCTGCGCGAACCCGGCGAGCCAGGACCGGCGGAAGGCGGCCGGATGCTCGCCGGCCGGCACCGCCGTGCCGGCCAGGCCGTGCGCCGCCTGCACGAGCAGCGAGGTGAAGAGCAGGTCGACCCGTTCCAGGTCGCTGGCGAAGCCGAACAGGTGCAGCGCGAACCCGTTGCCCTGCCGGCGGCGTACGCAGCGGCAGCGCAACGGTTCGGCGACCGCGGCGAGCAGGCCGACCTTGTCCCGGGCGTACGGAGCGACGATGTCCACCACGCGGTCGCCGACCGGATCGGTGGCCGGGTCCCGGGCCGCGAGCAGCGCCCGGTCCACTCCGTAGCGGGCGATCAACTCGGTCGCCTTGGCGGTGAACGCGGCGGACTCCGCGGGCGTGCAGGCCGGGTCCTCGGCCTGGGCCAGCAGTTTTCGCACCTTGCTCAGCATCGCCTCGGACATGCCCCCAGAGCTATCACATCCACAGTCCGGCACGGGTCGGCGCGCCCGCCGGGGCCGCGCAGGCCACCCCCCGACGTGAACCTCTCCGCCCCGCTCGCCACCTGCTACGGCGGGGCCGTCCGGTCCTACTTCCAGACCGGCGGCTACGGCGGCCAGGCCGGCACGTACCGCACCACGAGTCGCTGCCGCGACATCAACGTACGCAACGCCAGCGCCTACGGCACCGAGGCGTGCGTGATATTCGTCGACAAGACGGGCGCCTGCAACTACTGGACCTACCTACCGGCCAACTCCGGCTGGGTCGTGGTGGCGACCAAGTCCGCGACGGGGTCAACTTCCGGGTCCGCTTCGACAACCTGCGCTACGAGTACGAGCCGCTGGTCGCGTACCACGCGTTCTGAGTGACCCGCCCGGTGCGACGTCCGGGCCGACGGGCGTCTCGACGGGGCTGCACCGTCAGCCGGCCCTGCTGCGCAGGGTGGCGATCGTCGACCCGGCGAGGGTGAGCAGGCAGTCGGGGAGCAGCCCGTCGGCGTCCGCCGCGCCGAACAGCGCCTCCCCGGTCGGCACGTCCCGGTTGGCGTACGCGCTGACGAAGCGTGCCACCCAGCGGGTGTCGTAGTCCGCCTGGTCGATCCCGGGGAAGTCCAGGGCGCAGCCGCTACCGGGCGGCGCATCACCGAGCATCGCGGCGGCCAGGCAACAGGCGACCCCGTAGGCGCCGCTCAGGCCGGCGCGGTCGACGACCGCGTCGAACGTCCCCACCACCGCGTCGCCATCCCCGGCGAGCGCCGAACGGAGCACGGCGGCCGCGTCATCGAACGTCTGCTGTGGTAGGTCGGTCACCCAGCGCACAGTAGGACGGGCGGTCAAGGCCCCGGCCGAACGTCACTCTCCGTGTTCAACGCGGGCGACCTGCGCATTTCGCTACCTCCACGGTCCCGCCGCCGCCCCCGGCACGCTAATGTGCGCAGCGGACCTTCGCCGGAGGAAGGACGACCATGCTCGTATCACGCCGCTCGCGGGTGGCCTCACTGGCCGCCTGCGCGACGATCCTGCTTGCCACAAGCGCCTGCGGGAATGACAAGGCCGAGGAGAAAAGCGCCCAACAGGTGCGCCTCTATGGCACGGACGGCAACATGCTCAACTCCTACCCTGCGGAGTTGAAGGAACGTGCCAATCTCGTCGACGGGATGAAGGGAACCACGCCGCTCACCCCACTGCCGGAGGACTTCAAGAGCCGGCTACGGTCCGTCGATCCGGCGCTGACGGACTACCTCTACGCCGCGGAGACGTACGACGCTGTGGTGATCGGGGTGCTCGCCGCCCAGCTGGCCGGGAGCAACGACCCGGCGGCCATCGCGAAGCAGATCGTCGGCGTGACCAACAACGGTCAGCGCTGCGAGGACCCGGCGACGTGCCTGGCGCTGGCCCGCGCCGGGCAGGACATCGAGTACCGCAGCGTGTCGCTCACCCGGGCGGGCTTCACCGACGAGGGCGAGCCGGCCACCGCGAGCTACGCCACGCTGACCTTCGACGGACAGCAGATCAACGACGGCAAGACCGAGTTCGTCGGGGCGGGCACCGAGTCGGCGGCGAGCACCAAGGCGCCGCCGAAGCCGAAAAAGCAGCCCGCGGGCGGCGACAAGGACGATCAGGAGCCGTTGATCGTGGGCGGGCTGCTCCCGAAGACCGGTGACCTGGCGCTGGCCTACCCGCCGATGGCCGCTGGCGCCACGCTGGCGATCAACGAGATCAACGCCGCGGGCGGCGCGCTGGGCAAGCCGGTGGTCTGGAAGGACGGCGACGACGGCACGAGCCCGGCGGTGGCCAAGGCGACCGTGGCCAAGCACGTGACGGACGACGTCAGCCTGATCATCGGTGCCGGCGGCTCGGGCATCTCCCGCGAGGTGCTGCCGGACGTGGTGAAGGCCGGAAAGATCCTCTTCTCGCCGTCCAACACGGACGCCGGCCTGACCGAGGTGGAGGACAAGGGCCTCTACTTCCGGACCGCGCCGCCGGACAGCCTCCAGGGCCGGGCGCTGGCCGACGTGATCCTGCGTGACGGGTCGCAGAAGATCTCCATTGTCGCCCGTAAGGACTCCTACGGTGAGGGCCTCCAGGCCACCGTCCGTGACGAGCTGCAGAAGGCCGGCATCGCCGACGACCGCATCAAGCTGCTCACCTACGAGCCGCCGGCCGATGCCAAGGCTCCCCCGGTCGACTTCAGCGGTGGCGCGAAGGAGATCAAGGACTTCGGCGCGGACGCCGTACTGATCATCGGCTTCAGCGAGTCCGCCCAGGTCATCCGGGCGCTCGCCGACATCGGGGTGCAGATCCGGCACTGAGCACCGACCGCAGACCTCGACGGCCGCACCGGCATCGCCGGTGCGGCCGTTTCGGTTCGGGGTCACCGGGGCCGGCGGCGCTCCAGGAACTCGGTCATCCGGCGGTGTTTCTCCTCGTCCTCGAAGAGCACCGCCTGGCTGACCAGGTCGAGTTGCGGGTGCGCGGCGGCCGGCGCGTCCACCGCCAGCTTGGTCAGCCGCAGCGCCAGCGACGAGCCCTGGGCCATCTCGTCCAGCAGCCCGTGCGCCACCGCCAGCAGCTCACCGGGCTCGTCCACCACCCGGTTCACCAGACCGATCCGCAGCGCCTCCGCGGCATCCACCCGCCGGCCGGTGAAGAGCAGTTCCTTGGCCCGGGCCTCGCCGATCAGCGCGGGCAGCCGGTGGGTCGCGCCGGCGCCGGCCAGGATGCCCAACCGGACCTCCGGCTGGCCGAAGACCGCCCGCGTCGTGCACACCCGCAGATCGCAGGCGTACGCCAGTTCCGCGCCACCGCCCAACGCCGGACCGTCCACGGCCGCCACGCTCGGCATCGGCAACGCCCTGATCCGGGCGAAGGCTGCCGAGTTGATCGCGGCCAGGGCGTCGGTGCGACCCCGCTCCCGGAGCTGACCGATGTCGGCGCCACCGGCGAAGATGCCCGCCGCGCCCCCGGTGAGCAGCAGCAGCCGGGGGCGCGCCTCCAACTCGGCACAGACCTGGTGCAGCTCGGCGATCAGGTCGGCGTCGATGGCGTTGCGCTTCTCCGGCCGGTCCAGGGTGACCACCAGCCGGTCCGGCCGCTCCTCGATCCGCAGCCCCCCGCTCACTGCTTGGCACCGCCGTCCCACCGGTAGAAACCGTGCCCGGACTTCTTGCCCAGCCGTCCGGCAGCCACCATCTCCACCAGCAACGGCGGCGGTGCGAAGCGATCCCCGTACGCGGCCTGGAGGGTGCGGGCGATGTCCAGCCGCACGTCCAGGCCGACGAGGTCGGTCAGCTCCAGCGGCCCGATCGGGTGCCGGTAGCCCAGCACCATCGCCTTGTCGATGTCGGCCGGGCT
Organism: Micromonospora sp. U21; assembly: GCF_018070045.1. Classification (GTDB taxonomy): domain Bacteria; phylum Actinomycetota; class Actinomycetes; order Mycobacteriales; family Micromonosporaceae; genus Micromonospora. The sequence continues at coordinate 18,955 of NZ_JAGPYK010000029.1, read as the reverse complement.
GGCCACCCCGTCGGCGACCATCCGGATCGCCTCCAGGCCGAGGGTGACCCCGAGCCGTGAGGTGGCGAAGCCGGGCAGGTCGCGTACCACGACGGGGTCCTTGCCCAGCCGGACGGCCAGCGCGACGGCCGCGGCGGTGGTCTCCTCGGCGGTGGCCGGGCCGACCACGATCTCCAGCAGCGCCATCGCCCAGACCGGGTTGAAGAAGTGCAGACCGAGGAAGCGGTCGGGCCGGTCCAGCCCCGCGGCCAGGTCACCGATGGCGATGCTGGAGGTGTTGCTGCCCAGCAGCGCCGGGCGCAGCGCGGCGGCGTCACGCAGCACCGCCCGCTTCAGGTCGAGCCGCTCCGGCACCGCCTCCACGATCACCTCCGGGGAGGGGGCGACCTCGGCGAGAGTCGGGCGCAGCGTCACGCGCTGACGGTTCGCCGCGGCGTCGTCGGCGCTCAGTTTCCCGCGCTGCACGCCCCGCTCCCACAGCTCAGCGAGCCGGTTCAGCGCGGTCGCGCCCCGTTCGGGGTCCACCTCGACCAGCTCGACGGCGTGCCCGGCCCCGGCCGCCACGTACGCGATGCCGAGTCCCATCGTGCCCGCACCGACGACCACGAAACGATCGCTCATCACGCCTCCCTGTCCCGCCCGGCGGCGCGCGGGGTCCCCGCCACGCCGGTCCGGGTGATCCGCCTGGTCCGCTCGCTCATGGTGCGACCCTATTCAGCACGGGAGCCGGCCCATGCGTGGGGGAGCGCGGGATCGGGTACTGACGGCCCGTCAACCGAGGGAAGGACCAGTCGACATGAGCCAGGCACCGGAGAGCGTCACCGACCCGGGCAGCACTGACGGGGAGACCGTGGAGACCCGGGGAGACGAGCGGGTCGAACTGCTGCGCGCCGACACCAACAACGACGGCCAGACCGACGTGTGGGTTGTCGACACCGACGGCGACGGCAAGGCCGACCTGTTCCAGTTCGACACCAACGGTGACGGCAAGGTGGACATCACCATGGTCGACATCGACGAGGACGGCACCCCCGACGAGGTGGTCGATGGCGACGGCGGCCTCCCGCCCGAACAACTCCCCCCGACCGTCCAGGTCTGAGCTGTAAGGAAGGGCCCCTTGTTATCGCCTGGCGATAACAAGGGGCCCTTCCTTACAGCCGGCAGGCCGGGCGGCCGGTCAGTTCGCGAGGCGCAGGGTGGCCAGGTAGTAGGGAGCGTCCCGGTCGTCCACATCGGTCAGCCGCCAGCCGCTGCCCTGCACCAGCGCGCCGAACTCGTCCGCCGAGCAGACCAGGTAGTCGAACCACTCGGTGCCCAGCTCCCGGTAGCGCAGGCGGAGCCGGAGCTGGCCGCCGAGCCGGCCCCGCCGGCGGTTGCGCTCGTGGTAGCCGGTGTGCAGCGGGTCGCGGGTGCCGTACGGGTCGGTGCCGTGCGCGATGATCTGCGCCCCCGGCCGGGCCAGCGCGGCGAGCGCGGCCAGGAACTTCGGTGCCCGCTCCCGTCCCTCGAACAGCCCCAGGTTGTTGCCGAGGAGCAGGAACGTGTCGTACCGCCGGCCGTCGGCGACGTGCGTGTCCACGGTGCCGTGCACCAGTTGCCGGACCCCGCGGCGCCGGCTCACCGCCAGCGCGCCCGCCGAGGTGTCCAGCCCGGTGACCGGTACGCCGCGCTCCTGGAGCAGCAGCGCGATCCGGCCGGCACCGGTGCCGACGTCCAGCGTCTCGCCCCGGACCCGGTCCACCGCCCGGTGGTCGTACGGCTGCCAGTCGGCAGGCCCGTCCAGGTAGTGCGCGGCCGGCGCACCATTGATCAACCCGTCGTCCCGCTCAATGATCTCGATGACCGGCCGGGGCAGCCGCCCGCCGACCAGCGGTCGGGGGCCCACCCCGGTGGCCACGGCGAGCGTGTCCCGCAGCAGTTCGCCGATCACGTCACCGGTTTGAGGCTCCCCCGTCATGACGTCACGCTATCCGGCCACTCAGCAGGCCGCAGCGGTCGTATCCTGGCGGCGTGACCACGCTGGACCGGCTGTCGGCCGAGAAGTACATCCTGCTCACGACCTTCCGCAAGGACGGTCGGGCGGTGCCGACCCCCGTCTGGTCGGTACGCGACGGCGAGGCGTTGGCGGTCTGGACCCGGGCCGACTCCGGCAAGGTGAAGCGGATCCGCCGCAACGGCGACGTGACCGTGGCGCCGTGCGACGTGCGGGGCCGGCCGCACGGGCCGGAGGTGCCCGCCCACGCGACGATCTACGGTGGCGGCGACACCGGCCGGGTGCGCGACCTGCTCAAGCACAAGTACCGGCTGATCGGCCGACTGAGCCTGCTCGGCAGCCGGCTGCGCCGGGGTGCGGGTGGCACGGTCGGCATCCGGGTGACCCTTGCCGAGGGGCAGGGCTGAGGCCGGACGTGGCCTGAGGCCCGGCTGGCGTGGGTGACGCCGGCCGGACATGGAAAGGGGCGGCGGATCGCGATCCACCGCCCCTGACCGGAAAACCTGCGCTCAGTCGCCCTGCCGCTGCTGCGGGATCTGGCCCTGCAACAGCGCCCTGACCTCCGACTCGCGGTATCGACGGTGACCACCCAACGTGCGGATGGCGCTGAGCTTGCCAGCCTTGGCCCACCGGGTCACCGTCTTCGGGTCGACACGGAACATCGACGCCACCTCGGCCGGCGTGAGTAGCGGCTCTGGTTCGTGCGTTCGCGATGCCATCGGTCACTCCTCCACATGTATAGACATCGGCCGGGGTCCCGCCGGCCGACGCGTCTCCCATGGTCCGGCTAGTCCCCGATGTCCGACATGGGCCGAACGGATGAAGGTCCCTAGACGGACGGATGAACCATGCCCGATTTTTACGACTTTTACACGGCAGAAAGTACCTTATTAGGACTCATGATCACGGTTCGTGATGCGTCAACTACGAGCACACCTCGCCTTGGGAGCGCTCTGCGGGCGATTTGCCTCAGTTGCACCGCTCCAGCAGCTGCACCGCGCGCCACCGTGCCACCAGCTTGTCGTACGCGGCGGACGCCTCTTCGGCCTCACCACGGGACAGCCCGGCGAGACCGCCGGCGACCAGCTCAGGGGAGTCGTCCGCGGCCAGCGTCTCGTCGGAGAGCAGGTCGACCAGGCCGCCGTAGTCCAGCTCCACCACCGAGCGCGGGTGGAACTCCTCCAGCCAGCGGGCCGCCTCCTCCACCGCCTCCGTGATCGGCGCCTCGCCCACCGACTTGCGCAGCACCGAGAGCGCCCGCGACGAGCGGCGGCGGGCCTTCGAGATCTCGGTGCGGTAGCGCAGCGCCCGGCGGCCCGGTTGGGTGACCAGGTCCCGCTCCGCCGGCTCGAAGAGCACGAACCAGCGCAGCGGCACACCCCAGGTGGCGATCTGCTCGTGCACCCGGGGCACGCCGTGCTCCAGCACCCGGGCGCCGCTGCGCCAGTCGTCCACCACAGCCCTGGCCTGCCCCGCCAGCACCGGCGGCACGAAGGCGTCGGCGAGCACCGAGGGCACCCCGTCCCGGGCGCTGAGCGCCGCCTCAGCGACCCGGATCCGCAGGTTCCATGGGCAGACCAGCAGGCTGTCGTCCGTCTCCAGGACGTACGCCTCCTCCGGCGGGTCCGGCAACCGCGTCCAGCCCGCCCCCAGCGCCTCGATCACCGCCGTCCGCTGCCGGCCGGGACCCTCCACCGGGGCCACCGCCCGCCCCTCGGAGACGTAGCGGCGCCAGTAGCTCTGGCGGTCCCGGTCGAAGGCGGTCAGCGGTTCGTACACGCGCAGGTAAGAAGCGAAGAGCGACGGCACGGCGCGATCCTCCCACGAACCGCCCCCGGACGCGGTCAGCGGCCGGACCACGCGCGCCGCAACGTGAGACGGCGGCGGCGCGTCGGGCGACGCCACGGCGGCCGATACTAGGCTCGACCACACCGGCAGCATCCCCGCCGGGGTCCACCCAGGTCCGCGTCCCACAAGGGCGCACACCACTCCAGGAGCAAGCCATGGGCGTATTCGCGAGCACCGACGACCCGGTATCGACCGGTCACGAACAGATCGTGTTCTGCCAGGACAAGCAGAGCGGCCTGAAGGCGATCATCGGGATCTACTCCACCGCGCTGGGGCCGGCGCTGGGCGGCACCCGCTTCTACCCGTACGCCAACGAGGACGCGGCGCTCGCCGACGTGCTCGACCTGTCCCGCGGGATGGCGTACAAGAACGCTCTCGCCGGGCTCGACCTGGGCGGCGGCAAGGCGGTGATCTGGGGCGACCCCGAGCAGATCAAGACCGAGGCGCTGCTGCGCGCGTACGGCCGCTTCGTGGAGTCGCTGGCCGGTCGCTACTACACCGCCTGTGACGTCGGCACCTACGTGGCGGACATGGACGTCGTGGCCCGCGAGACCCGCTACGTGACCGGCCGCAGCGTCGAGCACGGCGGTGCGGGTGACTCGTCGATCCTGACCGCCTGGGGCGTCTTCCAGGGCATGCGGGCCGCCGCCGAGCACGTGTGGGGCACCCCGAGCCTGCGCGGCCGCCGGGTCGGCGTGGCCGGCCTGGGCAAGGTCGGCAAGTACCTGACCGGGCACCTGCTGGAGGACGGCGCCGAGGTGGTGGCCACCGACGTCAACCCGAAGGCGCTGGAGTGGGCACGCACCAACCACCCGCAGGTCACCCTGGTGGACGACGCCGCCGCGCTGGTCGCCGCGGACATCGACGTGTACGCCCCGTGCGCGCTGGGTGGCGCCTTGAACGACGACACCGTGCCGGTGCTGCGGGCCAAGGTGGTCGCCGGGGCGGCGAACAACCAGCTCGCCCACCCGGGCATCGAGAAGCTGCTGGCCGACCGGGGCATCCTGTACACCCCGGACTACGTGGTCAACGCCGGCGGCGTGATCCAGGTCGCGGACGAGATCGAGGGCTTCAACTTCGACCGGGCGAAGCTCCGGGCCACCCGGATCTACGACACCACCCGTCAGATCCTGCACCTGGCCGATGCCGAGGGCGTGCCGCCGGCGGTGGCCGCGGACCGGCTGGCGGAGCGCCGGATGGCCGAGGTCGGCCGCCTGCGCACGATCCACCTGCGCTGAGCGTTCCCGGAGGCGGACCCACCGGATCCGCCTCCGGGCCCCCCGCCGGTCCACGGTCGGTAGGCTGAAGCCAGGTCAAGTTGGGGTGTTTTGTCCGGTGTCACGGGCGCTCTCGGTTCCGCTCCTTACCAGGTACACTGGGTGACGGCCGGATCGCCGCGACTCGCAGAGCCGGCTGACGGTAACCCGAGGTGCCGAACGATGGCATCCCCATGTACCGTAAGAGCCACGAGAGATGCCTGACGTCATCGGGGCCCGCCTTCGGGCTGCCCCGCATTCTGTGCGAGGGGGTCGAGCCATGGGGCGCGGCCGTGCTAAGGCCAAGCAGACGAAGGTGGCCCGGGAGTTGAAGTACCACTCCCCGAACACCGACCTCACCGCCTTGCAGCGTGAACTGGCGGGTGCTGGTAAGTCTGAGCACCACTTCGACGACGACTCTAAAGAGTTCGTCGACGACGATGATGAGGATCACGCGGACGACGACCCGGATCCCTGGATCCGTCCGACCCGCTGACCTCTCGACGCAGCTGAGCACGCGGTGACCCCCGCGTGCTCATGCATCTGCCCGTCGAGAGCGGTACCAGTAGCGACGGTCAGGGGCCTGGCGCGGCCGGAGACGACTCCGGCCGTTCGACAGGCCCCTGACTGCGGTCGCCCTCAGCGCGGTCGGTTGTTCCAGTTGTAGAAGGTCGGGATGTTCTCGAAGTGGTTCCAGGCGCACACGGCGCTGGTGCCGCCCCCGCCCGGCACCTCCGCCCGCAGCCGCCGCGCGTCCTCGGCCTCCTGCAGGAGCGCGACGAGCCCTGGGGCCACCTCCCGCACCCGGTCGGCGACTCCGTCCGGAGCGTCATCCGCTCCGCGTTCAGGCCGCCGGTGACTGGTGGTCTCGGGCATGCTCCAACACTCCCTCCAATAGGCGGATCTTGCTGTTGCGGCAGTGCTCGGTCTCCGTACCGTCGAAACGCCCCAACTCGAAGTAACGGTTGGCGGCATGACCACCGCCGCAGAAGCCGAAGTACGGGCAGGACGCCCGACACGCCTCCACCCCGGCCAGGAACTCGCCCACCCACGGGGTCGCCCCGGCGCCGGTGAGGATCTCAGCCAACGGGGTGGTCAGCACGTTACCGCTGCTGAAATCGCCGTAGCGGGGGTCGGTGAAGCCGGCGAGTTCCGGGGAGAGCACGGTCACCGAGCCGTCGTGCCCGATGGTCGGGATCGGGTCCAGCCGACGGGGCAGCACCGCGTCCGCCGAGTCGTCGAGCACCGCCGCGGCGTAGCGCAGCGACCACTCGATCTCGCGCAGGTGGATCCGGGGATCCCGGCGCCAGACCGCCACCAGCTCCGCCCAGAACGTGGTCACCGCCGCCGGGTCGTGGCGATTGTCCCGGGTGTTGACTCCCTCGGTCTCCTCGATGTTGATGCCCAGCACGTCGCAGCCCAGGCCGAGGAAGTAGTCGTACAGCTCGGCGGCGAGCCCCGGCTCCGGCCGGGACACCACGGCCAGCGCGGAGAACGGCAGGCCGTGTCGGCGCAACGTGTCCACCCCGCGCATGATCCGGTCGTACGCGGGCTGGCCGCCCCGGTTGACCCGGTCGCCGTTGCGCTCCCGGGGCCCGTCCACGCTCACGCTCACCCGCACGTCATGCTCGACGAAGAAGTCGCACCAGTCGTCGTCGATCAGCGTGGCGTTGGTCTGCACGTGGTGCTCAACCTCAGGCCCGAACGGGGCGATCAGGTTGGCGAGCCACTCCCGACCGGCCGCCAGCGGCTCTCCGCCGTGCCAGACCACGGAGAACCGGCCGGCCGCCGCCCACGGGTTGACCGCCGCCGCCACCGCCTCGGCCACCGGCACCGGCATCCGCCGGTCGGCGGCGCGGAACGGCAGGTAGCAGTACGCGCAGTCGAGGTTACAGAGGGTGGTGGGCTGCATGACGACGTACGACGGGACCGTGGCCAGACCACGCATCCCGCTGAACGACTGTCCCCGAGCAGCCATCGCCCTCCTCCGCCTAGCCTGAGGGTGCCCTTCAGGCTAGGCGGCATTGGCCACTCGGGTGAAGCCCTGATCAGGTGCCCGTACGATCACCAGAGCGTGATCATCCGCGGGTGTGCTGGCCGACCATCTGCACGTTGCCGGTGCCCTCGATGATCTCGCCGGCCTGCCACGCCTCGACGCCACGGCCGGTCAGCGTGGCCAGCGCCCGGTCGGCGTCCTCGGCCGAGACGATCGCGAACATGCCGACACCCATGTTGAAGGTCGACTCCATCTCCGGGTCGTCGATCCGGCCCTTCGACTGGATCAGGTCGAAGACCGGCTGCGGCTTCCAGGTGGACCGGTTGACCACCGCGTCGACGTGCTCCGGCAGCACCCGGACCAAGTTGCCCGGGATGCCACCACCGGTGACGTGGGCCAGCGCCCGCACCTCGGCCTCGGCGATCAGCTTGAGGCAGTCCTTGGCGTAGATCTTGGTCGGGGTGAGCAGCTCCTCACCCAGGGTCCGCTGCCGACCGAAGTCGTCGATCACGATGTCCAGCCGCATCCGGGCCGCGCCGAGCAGCACGTGACGGACCAGCGAGTAGCCGTTGGAGTGCAGGCCGGACGAGCGCATGGCGATCACCACGTCGCCCACCTCGACCCGGTCGGGGCGGAGGATGTCGCTCTCCTCGACCACGCCGACGCCGGTCGCCGAGATGTCGTACTCGTCGGGGCGGAGCACGCCGGGGTGCTCGGCGGTCTCCCCGCCCAGCAGCGCGCAGCCGGCGTACCGGCAACCGTCGGCGATGCCCGCGCCGATCTCGGCGACCTTGTCCGGTACGACCTCGCCGGTGGCGATGTAGTCCAGCAGGAAGAGCGGCTCGGCACCGCAGGCCACCAGGTCGTCGACGACCATCGCGACCAGGTCGATGCCGACCGTGTCGTGGATGTCCATCTGCTGGGCGATCACCAGCTTGGTGCCCACCCCGTCCGTGGAGGAGGCCAGGATCGGGTTCTTGTACTTCGTCGTGTCCAGCCGGAACAGGCCCGCGAAGCCGCCCAGGTCGCCCAGCACCTCGGGGCGACGGGTCTGGCGCACCTTCGACTTGAGCAGCTCCACCGCGCGGTCGCCCGCGTCGATGGAGACCCCGGCGTCGGCGTACGAGACCGAGCGTTTGCGCGCCTGACGGCCGGCACCGGCCGTCCAGAGCTGGCGGTCGCCGCCGGCGCCGGTCGGGCTGCTTCCTGCGCCGCTGCGCTCGGACACGTGCGTCACGGTTCTCCCCTTTGTGGTTCTCGGTGCCGCGCCGGCGGTGGCCGGGCCGCGCCAGTTTGTTGCTACGGGCGGTTTGCGGTCACGCCACCCGGAGTGGCGACGAGCGGGCCGTTGGTGTGCGGGGCCTCCGGTGCCGAGTTGGCGACCCGTCGGCCCACCCCTTCGAGCACGTGCTTGCCGATCAGGTTGCCAGCCGGCAGCTCGATCGGGTACTCCCCATCGAAGCACGCACGGCACAGCCGGGTCTTCGGCTGCTCGGTCGCGGCGATCAGGCCGGGAAGCGAAACGTAACCCAACGTGTCGGCACCGATGGAACGCCGGATGCCGTCGTTGTCCAACCCGTTGGCCAGCAGCTCCGCGCGGGTGGCGAAGTCGATGCCGTAGAAGCACGGCCAGCTGACCGGCGGGGAGGAGATCCGGACGTGCACCTCCAGCGCCCCCGCCTCCCGCAGCATCCGCACGATGGCCCGCTGGGTGTTGCCGCGGACGATCGAGTCGTCCACCACCACCAGCCGCTTGCCCCGGACGTTCTCGCGCAGCGGGTTGAGCTTCAGCCGGATGCCGAGCTGGCGCAGGGTCTGCGACGGCTGGATGAAGGTGCGCCCCACGTACGGGTTCTTCATCAGGCCGGCGCCGTAGGTGATGCCGGACGCCTCGGCGTAGCCGATCGCTGCTGGGGTGCCCGACTCGGGCACCGGGATCACCAGGTCGGCCTCGACCGGGTGCTCCTTGGCCAACTGCCGGCCGATCTGCACCCGCGCCGAGTGCACGTTGCGCCCGGCGATCGTGGCGTCCGGGCGGGCGATGTAGACGTACTCGAAGAGACAACCCTTCGGCTCCGGCGACGCGAACCGGGTCGAACGCAGCCCGTCCTCGTCGATCGCGATCAGCTCGCCGGGCTCGACCTCGCGCACCACACTGGCGCCGACGATGTCCAACGCGGCGGTCTCGCTGGCCACCACCCAGCCGCGCTCCAACCGGCCCAGCATCAGCGGGCGTACGCCGTGCGGGTCACGGGCCGCGTAGAGCGTCGACTCGTCCATGAAGACGAAGCTGAACGCGCCGCGCAACTGCGGCAGCACCTCCAGTGCGGCCGCCTCGACCGACAGGTCCGGACGGCTGGCCAGCAGCATGGTCACCAGCGAGGTGTCGTTCGTCGAGCCGTCCGCGACGAGGCCGCGCTCGGCGACCTCCTTCTCAAGCTCGGTGGTGTTGACCAGGTTGCCGTTGTGGGCCAGCGCGATGGTCGTGCCGGAACTCGTCGACCGGATCGTCGGCTGGGCGTTCTCCCAGTTCGAGGCGCCGGTCGTGGAGTAGCGGGCGTGCCCGATCGCCAGGTGGCCACGCAGGCTGGCCAGGGTGGGCTCGTCGAAGACCTGGGCCACCAGGCCGAGGTCCTTGTAGACCACCACACCGGAGCCGTCGCTCACCGCGATGCCCGCCGCCTCCTGGCCACGGTGCTGCAGTGCGTAGAGACCGAAGTAGGTCAGGTTGGCGACCTCTTCACCGGGGGCCCAGACGCCGAAGACGCCGCAGGCGTCCTGGGGGCCGGGTCGTTGGGGGTCAAGGTCGTGGCTCAGCCGGCCGTCGCCTCGGGGCACTACCGCTCCCTCATGCTGGTCTGGACCGGCCTGGCGGGGATCACGGGCGGATCCACACTCCTCTGCCGGGACCACTGTCGTCGCCTGACAGTGTACGCGAATCGTCGTCAATACAGAAAGTCACGGTTTCCCTGCCGAACGTCACGGAGGGCCGGACATCGGGGCAGCTAGAGGGGCAGATAAGCCGAGAGGTCCGCCCGGACCCCGCTCACCTGGATACGACCCTCGGTGACCGCCTCGGCCCAACCAATTCGCCCGGTGGCCAGCGCCAGCCAGGTGTCCGGGGCCATCTCGACCACGTTTGGCGGGTTTCCCCTGGTGTGTCGAGGGCCGGGAACGCACTGGATCGCACCGTATGGTGGGACGCGCACCTCCACCGATCGGCCGGGGGCGCGCTCCGCGAGGCCGGCCAACAGCGACCGGACCGCCTCCCGGAGTACCGGCCTTTCGGGCGTACGCCCCTCGTCGAGCGCCGACAATGCCGCCGCAACGGCGGTGGACTTACTGTACGGAGAGGACACGACGGGACGATACGACCCGCAGGCAGAACACCCGACGCTGGCCCTGGGTCGCGCCGATCCAGTCAGACAAGGCATAGTTGCCGACGGCGTATTCGTACCGTGATGATCCCCGGCCCGGCGCCCCGTCGGTCAAGGGAAGTCAGTCCGGAAGGCGGTGGACGTGTCAACACACCGACGTGCCTGGAAGCAGCGGGCCGGTGTGGTCGTAGCGCTGGTTGCCAGCGCTCTGCTCGCCGTCCCCGCCACACCAGCAATGGCCGCGCCCCGCGTGACCAACGTCTCGGCTTCCCCAGGCACCGTCGAAGCCGGCGGGGAGACGACAGTGAGCTACACGCTCAACTTCGATGACCCAGCTGTGCCCGCCGACGTTACCGTCAGCTCCAGCAATTCGAAGCTCCAGTGCATCGATGGCTGCTCACAAGGAAACGTGACCGAAAGCCGCACCTACACCGCCAAGTTCAAGTTGGCAGACGATGCGTCGAACGGGTCCGCCCGCATCACAGTCAGGGCCAGCGCTGGGCTCGGAAACGGACAGGGTTCGACGACGGTCAACCTCACAGCCAAAGCAGCGCCTCCGCCTCCGCCGCAGACGCAGACCGTGAAGTCGGTCTCCGGCAAGGTGATCGTGCAGGCCAACGGCGACGCTGTGCCGAACGCTGTGGTGATGCTCCTGGACAGCGGGGGTAAGCGCCACGACACCACCAGCGACGGCAGCGGCAACTTCCGCTTCACCGGCACCACCGGCAACCCGATCGCGCCCGGAAGGCTCGAGTTGGGCGCCAGCTTCGACAACGTCCTCGGCCGGAAGACCGTCAACGCAAGCGCCGGGCAGTCTGTCTCGGGCCAGCGGATCAGCCTTGCCCTCAAGGTCGAGGTGACGCCGAGCCCCACCCCGTCCGCCAGCGCCGAGGCCACCCCCAGCGAGGAACCGGTCGAGGAGGGCACCGAGGAGGAGCCCACCGAGGAAGCCAGCGCGGGTGCCCCGGCCAACGCCTCCAACGAGGACGACGGCGGCGGCTTCAGCTCGTACCTGATCATCCTGCTCGGTGGTCTGCTCGTCGCCGCGGGTGTCGGCACGATCGTGCTGCTCTGGATGAGGCGCAAGGAGAACGACGACGAGGACGACGACCCGGCGGGTGCCGGCGCGGTGCCGGCGGCGCGCGGCGGGTTCCGCGGGGCCGACGACCAGACCCGGGTGGTCAACCGGCCCCTCGGCGCACCCGACCCGACGATGGTCGGCGGCACGGCGCTGAGCGAGGCGCCGACGATGATGCACCGCCCGGTGGTCGACGATGTTCCACCGGACCCGTACGGCGCGCCAGCACAGCCGTACGGCGCGGCGGGCCAGCAGAGCTGGGGCGGCACCGGCTACGGCGACGAGCCGGCATCGGGCGGGTACGGCGCCGGCGGCTACGGCAACGCCCCCGCCTCGGGCGGCGGCTACGGCACGGCGGTGACTCCCGAGGGTGGCTACGGCGCCGGCGCGGCCGGTGACGGCTACGGTGCCGCGCCCGGTTCCGGTGACGGGTACGGTGCCGCGCCCGGTTCCGGTGCGGGCTATGGCGGCGCACCGGCCTCCGGTGGCGGCTACGGCAGCGCGCCCTCCTCCGGCGGCGGCTACGGCAGCCGCGACTACACGGCACCGGCCGGTGCGGCCGGCTACCCGCCGGCTCCCGCTGGCGGCGCGGGCTACGGCGAGCGCTTCGACGAGCCGACCGGTCGGTACACCGGCGACAGCGCGCAGTACCCCGCTCCGGCCGATCCGTACGCCACCGGCGTCTACCAGCCGGAGCAGGGCCAGGGCTACGGTCAGCCCGACCCCGCCCCGTACGGCGGTCGCGCGGCGGAGCCGACCGGTGGCTACGGCCAGCAGGCCGGGGGCTACGACCAGGGCGGCTACGGCCAGCAGGCCGGCGGGTACGACCAGGGCGGTTACGGCCAGGAGCCCCCACCGCAGCGCGGCGGCGGCTACGACGACCGGGGGTACGACCAGGGCGGCTACGGCCAGCAGGCCGGCGGGTACGACCAGGGCGGCTATGGCCAGGAGCCCCCACCGCAGCGCGGCGGCGGCTACGACGACCGGGGCTACGACCAGGGCGGCTACGGCCAGCAGGCCGGACGGGCCCGGCCGGCGGACAGCCCGCCGCCGACCGAGCGGGGCGGTCGACGCCTCGACTGGCTGGACGACTGACCCGGCACGCACTCACGGCACACGGAACGGCCGCCCGGAGATCCGGGCGGCCGTTCCGTTGCTGCAAGGTCCACTCGTGGTCACTGAAGTCGGGGTGTCCTCCGGACCTGGAAGCCCCGGCTTCACGAAAGTGGAGTTGATCAGACAGCGGGCCGGCGCCCGGCGTTGATCACGGCGGGACGGCACGCACCCGCGTCGGTCAGGCTGCGGAGAAGACGCCGTGGCGGAGCACCGGGACGACGTCCGACACGCCGAGCCGGACCGCGACGTCGACGTCCTCGGCGAAGCCGCCCTCGGTCAGTTCCCGGCCGGAGACGCTACCCCGCACCGCTGCGGGCACGTCGGGGGTGCTGGCCAGCGCGGCGAGCGCCATGGCCGCCTCCACGGAGAGCCCACCCGGCACACCGGAGAGGGCGTCGAGCACGCTGGCCGCGCCGAGCTGATCCTCCACCGACGGGCGCAGCGAGCCGTCCGGCCACCGCTCCCCCGACGCGATCACGCCGATCGGGGCGTCCGTCGTGCCGTACCCCTGGCGGCGCAGCCAACGCCCGACGGCGCGGGCGTTGCGCAGGCACGCCGCGACCACCGGTAGCCCGGTGGCGCTGGCGGCGGCGCTGATCGCCGAGCCGTTCGGCGAGGGCAGCACCAGGTCCGCCACCACCGGCGCGGTGCTCAGCGCGGCGGGCGAGAGCGACCACGGATGCTCCGCTGTCACCCGCCGACGGCCCACCGCGGCCACCGCGCCGACCCGCAGCGCGTACTCGGCGGCCTGCTCACCCCACGGGAACGGGTGCACCCGCATGCCGCGCCCGACCGCCACCTCCACCGAGGTGGTGAACGAGAGCACGTCCACCACCACCAGCGCCGCGCAGACCCGACCGAGCTCGGCCGCCCCGGTCAGCCCCCAGTCGAACCGGGCACCCGAGCCGGGTTGGCCGTAGACGGCGGCCGTCAACGCCTCAGCGCTCGTCAGGCGACGGCTCGGTGACACCGGAGTCAGTCTCGGACGACCCGCCGGGCCCAGCCGACCCGGTGTACTCGACCGGGCTCGCCGGTGCCTCGGCGACCGGCTCGACGGCACCGGTCTGCGGGACCGGACCGGCCGACGCGATCGGCTCGGAGACGACCGCCGCCACATCAACCGGCTCGGCCTGCGCGACCGGCAGCGCCACGGCCTCGACGGCCCCCGCCACGCCAGCCGCCGGTGCGGGCACCTCGACGGCGGCGGCGCCGCCGAAGAGGCGCGGCAACGTCTCGGTGTGCGCGGCGCGCAGCTCGTCCAGGCCGATACGGAACTGGCCGTGCACCTCCAGCGCGCCGCCGGACGGGTCGGTGACGCCGATCAGCTCGAACGGCACCCCCCGCTCGGCGCAGAGCGCCGCGAACGCCTTGTCGTGACCGCGCGGCACCGACACCAGCGCCCGTGCGGCCGACTCGCTGAACAGGTAGACGAACGGCATCGAGCCGCCGGCGAAGTGCTCCGGCACCGCGATCCGGGCGCCGACGCCGCGACGCAGGCAGGACTCGACCAGGCTCTGGGCGAGGCCACCGTCGGAGAGGTCGTGCGCCGAGGTGAGGTGACCGACCCTGGCGGCCTCGGCCAGCAGGTCGGCCAGCGCCTTCTCCCGGGCAAGGTCGACCTGCGGCGGGATGCCGCCGAGGTGCTCGTGCGTCACCCACGCCCACTCCGAGCCGGACAGCTCGACGTTGGTCTCACCGAGCAGGTAGAGCTGGTCGTGGTCGCCACCGGCCCGCGGGACGAAGCCCATCGGGACCCGGTCGGCGACGTTGTCCAGCACGCCCAGCACGCCGACCACCGGGGTCGGGTGGATGGCCGCCGCACCGGTCTGGTTGTAGAAGCTGACGTTGCCGCCGGTGACCGGGATGCCCAGCTCCAGGCAGCCGTCCGCCAGGCCGCGTACGGCCTCGGCGAACTGCCACATCACGCCCGGGTCCTCCGGGGAGCCGAAGTTGAGGCAGTTGGTCACGGCGATCGGCTTCGCGCCGGTCACCGCCACGTTCCGGTACGCCTCGGCCAGTGCCAGCTTGGTGCCGTTGTACGGGTCGAGCCGGGCGTACCGGCCGTTGCCGTCCACGGACAAGGCCACGCCGAGCCCGGTCCGCTCGTCGATCCGGATCACGCCGCCGTCCTCCGGCTGGGCGAGCACGGTGTTGCCCAGCACGTAGCGGTCGTACTGCTCGGTGACCCAGGTCTTGTCGGCCAGGTTGGGCGACGCGATCATGCGCAGCACGGTCTCCCGCAGCGCCTCCGGGTCGGCCGGACGGGGAAGCGTCTCGGCCCGGTCGGCCTGGAGCAGGATCAGGTCGGCCGGCTCACGCATCGGCCGGGCGTAGACCGGGCCGTCGTCGACCAGCGAACCCGGCGGCACGTCGACGACCAGGTGGTCCTGCCAGGTGATCAGCAACCGGCCGGGGCTGCCGTCCGGCTCCGGCGCGGTGACCTCGCCGATCGCGGTGGCGAGCACGCCCCACTTCTCGGCGGTCTTGAGCACCGCGTCGAGCTTGTCCGGCTCGACGACCAGCAGCATGCGCTCCTGGGACTCGCTGGCCAGGATCTCGTGCGGGTCCATCGACGGCTCACGCAGCGGCACCCGCTCCAGCAAGACCCGCATGCCGGTGCCGGCTGCGGCGGCGGTCTCGGTGAGCGCGCAGGTCAGCCCGGCGCCGCCGAGGTCCTGGATGCCGACGACCAGCTGGCCGTCGTACAGCTCCAGGCACGCCTCGATCAGCAGCTTCTCGGTGAACGGGTCGCCGACCTGCACAGCGGGGCGACGCTGCTCGCTGCCCTCGTCGAAGGTGGCGCTGGCCAGCACCGAGACACCGCCGATGCCGTCCCGACCGGTCTTGGCGCCCATCAGCACGACCACGTTGCCGGGGCCGGCGGCGGCCTTGTTCTGCAACCGGTTGACCGGCAGCACGCCCAGGCAGAGCGCGTTGAGCAGCGGGTTGCCCTGGTAGGAGGGGTCGAAGACCAGCTCGCCACCGATGTTGGGCAGGCCGAGGCAGTTGCCGTAGCCACCCACGCCGGCGACCACGCCGGTGAGGACCCGGGCGGTGTCCGGGTGGTCCGCGGCGCCGAAGCGCAGCGGGTCCATCACGGCGACCGGGCGGGCGCCCATGGCGAGGATGTCCCGGACGATGCCACCGACGCCGGTCGCCGCGCCCTGGTACGGCTCGACGAAGCTCGGGTGGTTGTGCGACTCGACCTTGAAGGTCACCGCCAGCTCGTCGGAGATCTGCACCACGCCGGCGTTCTGGCCGATGCCGGCGAGCAGCCGGTCGCTGTGCGGCGCCTTCTCACCGAACTGGCGCAGGTGCACCTTGCTCGACTTGTAGGAGCAGTGCTCGCTCCACATGATCGAGTACATCGCCAGCTCGGACTGAGTGGGCCGACGGCCGAGGATCTGCCGGATGCGGTCGTACTCGTCGTCGCGGAGCCCCAGCTCGGTGTACGGCTGGAGCTCTCCCGGGGTGCCACCGGCGCGCGGCACGGTGTCCACACCCTCGGTCCAGTCGACGGCGGCCGGCTGTGCGGGAGCGGTCGCCGGGGCGGCGGGCTGCGCCGGGCGCGGCTCGGTCGGCTGCGCCGGGGCGGAGTACGCCTCCGGTGTGTCCCGTACCGGGTCCGGATGGGTGGTCATGACCTCTCCTCGCTGCGCTCGTGCCCGCCCGACCGGCGGTTGAGCTGACCGATGATCGTGCCGCCGGTCACGCCGGCGCCCCCACCAGGTGCTTGAGGACCGAGGTGAAGAAGCCGAGGCCGTCCAGCGAGGGGCCGGTGAGCGCCTCCACCGCGTGCTCGGGGTGCGGCATGATGCCGACCACGTTGCCGGCGGGGTTGGTGATCGCGGCGATGTCGCGCTGCGACCCGTTCGGGTTGCCGCCGACGTAGCGGGCGACCACCCGGCCCTCGGCTTCGAGCTGATCCAGCGTCGCGGTGTCGGCGACGTAGCAGCCCTCACCGTTCTTCACCGGGATGAGCACCTCCTGGCCGGGCTGGAACGCGTTGGTCCACGCGGTGCCGGCCGACTCGATGCGCAGGATCTGGTCCCGGTTGCGGAAGTGCAGGTGCTGGTTGCGGGTGAGCGCGCCGGGCAGCAGGTGCGCCTCGCAGAGAATCTGGAAGCCGTTGCAGATGCCGAGCACCGGCAGACCGCCCTGGGCGGCGTCCACGATCGTCTCCATCACCGGCGCGAACCGGGCGATGGCGCCGCAGCGCAGGTAGTCACCGTAGGAGAAGCCGCCGGGCAGCACGACCGCGTCCACCCCGTGCAGGTCCGGGTCACCGTGCCAGAGCCGGACCGGCTCGGCCCCGGCGATCCGGACGGCTCGAGCCGCGTCCCCGTCGTCGAGCGAGCCGGGGAAGGTGACCACACCGACCCGGGCGGTCACGAGCGGGCGTCCGCGGTCTCGTCGGCCTCGACCAGGCGGACGGTGAAGTCCTCGATGACCGGGTTGGCGAGCAGTTTGTCGGCAATTTCCCGGGCCCGGTCCAGGTCCGGTTCACCGGTGAACTCGATCTCGATCCGCCTGCCGATCCGAACCGAGGCGACGTCGCTGACGCCGAGCCGGGGCAGCGCGTTTGCGACGGCCTGGCCCTGAGGATCGAGGATCTCGGGCTTGAGCATGACGTCGACGACGACGCGAGGCACTGGGCACTCCTGACTGTGTACGCAGTTGGGTGCCGACCCACAACGGGCGAGCGCAGCCAGCGTACCTGGCAGATACCGCCGCGGACGCACCGGCCGGGTGCAGTTCAGGCAGTGCTCAACACAACCGGTGGCCGGGACGGGTCACCACGCGGGACACGCGGCCTCACCAGGGCATATACGGCGCTGAGGGTCGCCGAATCGTTACATTGGTTAACCTCGATCGGATCCTTGAAAACAGCCGCCGTGGGTCCTACTGTACATCGACACAGTTCGATGTCAGCGATGGCGGGAACCCCCGCTGTCGCCCTCCCGCACCCGGCGACCCCGGGTCCGCCCCGTCCAAGGAGTCCACCCGATGCGCATCCGTCCCCTGCTCGCCCTGCTCGGCGCCGCGCTGGTCGGCGTCCTCGGCGCCGCGTCCGGCGCGGCCGCCGCCCCGGCCGGCCCGCAACCCATCATCGGCGGCAACACCGTCTCCTCCGCCCCCTGGGCCGCGGCGGTGCTCAGCAACGGCTCGTTCACCTGCTCCGGCAGCGTGATCGCCCCGCAGTGGGTGCTCACCGCCCGGCACTGCATCAGCGGCACCATGTCGGTCCGCGTCGGCAGCGTCTACCGCGCCTCGGGCGGGGTCACCCGCACCGTCAGCGCCACCTACACCCGCAGCGACCTGGCCCTGATGCGGCTCTCCAGCACCGTCAGCACCTCGACGGTGAGCCTGGCCAGCAGCAACCCGCCGATCGGCTCGACCAACTCGATCTACGGCTGGGGCATGACCTGCTACAGCGGCTGCTCGGCGTCCAGCCAGCTCAAGACCGCAACCGTGCGGGTGACCAGCAACAGCGCCACCGACGCGTACGGCGGCCAGGCGATCCGCAGCACCAGGATCAACGGCAACGCCTGGCGGGGTGACTCGGGCGGCCCGCAGTTCTACAACGGCCGGCAGGTCGGGGTGGCCTCGACGGCCGACGGCTCCAGCATCCAGAACTACGGCAGCGTCGCGTACAACCGGGCCTGGATCACCTCGGTGGCCGGTGTCTGACGGTTAGCGCCCCGCGCGGCGCGGATGGCAGGCGCTGCGCCGGCCGTCCGCGCCGCGTCGTTTTGCAGCATCCGATCAGGTGAACAATGCACACGATCGGGTCACGCCGCTCCTGACAGCATCGGAATCGTGCTGGTCGTGACGACGGAGCAACTGCCCGGCTACGAGATCCGCCAGATTCTCGGTGAGGTGGTGTCATCGATGGCCAGGACGCGCAACCCGTACCGCGAGGGGGTCAAGAACCTGCGCGGTGGCGCGTACGACCCGATGGCCCCGGACAACCTGACCCGGTGGCGCACCGACTCGGTGGCCCGGCTCGGCGAGGAGGCCCTGCGGCTCGGCGCCAACGCGGTGATCGGCATGCGGTTCGACAGCCGGGACTGTGGCGAGATGTGGATGGAGATCTGCGCGTACGGGACGGCGGTGATCGTCGTACCCAAGATGCCCGACGTCATGCCGGCCGACCAGCCGGCGATCGCCGCGGAGACCGCGCACGACGCCGGCTTCACGGAGTCGCCCGGCGGCATCGCGGAGCCGGCCAGCGCCCCCAACCTCCGCACCGCAGCCGAAACCCCCACACGCGACTAACCACCCACCCAC
>NZ_JAGPYK010000028.1 GCF_018070045.1 Micromonospora sp. U21 | reverse complement strand
GGGCGGGAGGGGTGGGGGCTGGGGTTATGGGGTGTGTTCCTTGCGTGTTTGGTCGGCCAGGTGGGTGGGCATCGGGTCGTGGCGGACGAAGTGGCGGCGGAACGTGCCCGTGCCGGCGGTCATCGAGCGCAGCTCGACGGCGTAGCGGAGCAGTTCGGCGGCCGGCACCTCGGCGCGGACCAGGGTGCGGCCCTCGGCGTCCGGGTCCGGCTCGGTGCCGAGCACCCGGCCGCGCCGGCCGGACAGGTCGCCCATCACCGCGCCCACCGAGCCGTCCGACACCCGGATGGTCACCTCGTCGATCGGCTCCAGCAGCGCCGGCTGGCCGCGTTCAGCGGCGTCGCGCAACGCCAGCGCGCCGGCGGTCTGGAAGGCCGCGTCGGAGGAGTCGACGCTGTGCGCCTTTCCGTCGACCAGGGTCACCCGCAGGTCCACCACCGGATGGCCGGCGACCAGGCCGCGCTCCAACTGGGCGCGGACGCCCTTCTCCACCGACGGGATGTAGTTGTGCGGCACCGCGCCGCCAACCACCCGGTTGACGAACTCGAACCCGCCGCCCCGGGGCAGCGGCTCCACCTCGATGTCGCAGACCGCGTACTGGCCGTGGCCGCCGGACTGCTTGACGTGCCGGCCGTGCCCCTTCGCGGGCACGGTCAGCGTCTCGCGCAGCGACACCCGGACCGGCTCGGTGTCCAGCTCCACGCCACCGGCGCGCAGCCGGTCGAGCACCACGTCCGCGTGCGCCTCGCCCATGCACCAGAGCACCAGCTGGTGGGTCTCCGGGTTGCGCTCCAGCCGCAGCGTGGGGTCGCCGGCGACCAGCCGGGCCAGGTTGCGGGCCAGCGCGTCCTCGTCGGCGCGGCTCCGGGCGACGATCGCCACCGGCAGGAGCGGCTCCGGCATCTCCCACGGCGCGATCAGCAGCGGGTCGTCCTTGGCCGAGACGGTGTCGCCGGTCTCAGCGCTGCCGGACTTGGTGATCGCGCAGATGTCACCGGCCACGCAGAGTGGCACCTCGCGCAGGGTGGCGCCCAGCGGCGTGTAGATGTGCCCGACCCGCTCGTCGGCGTCGTGGTCGGGGTGGCCCCGTTCGGCCATGCCGTGCCCGGAGACGTGCACGGTCTGGTCGGGGCGCAGCGTGCCGGAGAAGACCCGGACCAGCGAGACCCGCCCGACGTGGCGGTCGACGGTGGTCTTGACCACCTCGGCGACCAGTGGCCCGGTCGGGTCGCAGGTCAGCGGCGGTCGCGGCGAGCCGTCCACCCCGGCCACCGGCGGCACCTCGTGCTCCAGCGGCGACGGGAACGCGGCGGTCAGCACCTCCAGCAGTGCGTCCAACCCGACCCCGGTCTCCGCGCAGACCGGCACGACCGGGTAGAAGTGACCTCGGGCGACCGCCTTCTCCAGGTCTTCGATGAGCACCTCGGTGCCGACCTCCTCGCCACCGAGGTAGCGGTCCATCAGCGTCTCGTCCTCGCTCTCGGCGATGACCCCCTCGATCAGCTCGTTGCGGGACTCGACGATGGCCGGCAGGTGCTCCGCGTCCGGCTCGCGCACGTCGGCGGGCAGGCCGGCGGTGTAGTCGAAGACCCGGCGGGTGATCAGGCCGAGCAGGCCGACGGTGGAGACCCCGTCGTCACCGAGCATCGGCAGGTACAGCGGCATCACGTTGTCGCCGAAGACCCGCTGGCAGAGCGCCACCGCCTCGTCGAAGTCGGCGCGCGGCTGGTCCAGCCGGGCCACCGCGACCGCACGCGGCATGTCGACCGCCGCGCACTCCTCCCACAGCGCCACGGTGGCCGCGTCCATCCCGCCCGCCGCGGAGACGACGAAGAGCGCGGCGTCGGCGGCCCGCAGCCCGGCGCGCAGCTCGCCGACGAAGTCGGCGTACCCGGGAGTGTCCAGGAGGTTGACTTTGATGCCGTTGTGCAGCAGGGGCGCGCAGGACAGGCTCACCGAGCGCTGCTGGCGCACGGCCGCCGGGTCGTGGTCGCTGACCGTGGTGCCGTCGACCACGTTGCCGGCCCGGCCGATCGTCCCGGTGGCGGCGAGCAACGCCTCGACCAGGGTTGTCTTGCCCGCTCCGGAGTGCCCGACGAGGACCACGTTGCGAACCCTGTCGGGTTCGGTCACCACCGGCGTGCCGCCGGCGGGACCCTTCTCCTGACTCTTCTGCGCCATGGGGCGCACCTCCCTCAGCCGGTGATTGGTGGCGACCGCCGCGCGACGGGAAGCGGCCCGGGGCGAGTGCGCGGCGATATCCTCCGGTGGTCTGCTGCACAGCGGGAACGGGACGGGCGGGCGGGTGAGCTGCCTCACCTCCTGGCTCGATCTCACACCCGTTGCCGGGTAGGCACAAGCCTCCCCCGGGCGGGTCGATGGGACCGGCCGTATCGCCGGAGCTGGGCGGACCGTTATCGTGGGGACCGCCATGGCGAAGATCTTCCAAGTGTCGGCCCGCGCGGGGATGACCCGCGTCGTCGAGCCGATCGCACGCGCCCTGCTCCGTGCGGGCGTCACCCCCAATGCCGTCACCGTTGCGGGCACCGTCGGTGTGCTCATCGGTGCGCTCGGCTTCGGTGCCCGCGGCCATCTGGTCGCGGGCGCGTTGATCGTGACCGTGTTCGCGCTCACGGACCTGCTCGACGGCACGATGGCCCGGATGAGCGGTGGCTCCACCCGGTTCGGCGCGTTCCTCGACTCGAGCATGGACCGGGTCGCGGACAGCGCCGTCTTCGGCGCGGTCGCGTACTGGCTGGCCACCCAGAACAACCATTCCGGGGTGGCCGCCGCGCTGCTCTGCCTGGCCGCCGGCGCGCTGGTCTCGTACGTCAAGGCCCGCGCCGAGGGGCTGGGCATGACCTGCAACGTCGGTATCGCCGAACGCACCGAGCGGCTGCTGATCGTCGGGGTCGGCGGAATCCTCACCGGCGTCGGCGTCGACCCGGCGCTGGAGATCGCGCTCTGGCTGCTCGCCGCAGTGTCGATCTTCACGGTGGGGCAGCGGATGGCGCACGTCTACCGCCAGGCCCAACAGCTCCGGCCGGACGGCCAGGCGTGAGCGCAGCGGACCACGCGGCACCGCGGCGTGCCGGCGTGAGCGCGGGCGGCGCGCCGGCGACCCGGCGCGGGACGACCGGCGGCCGGGTCGCGTGAACCTCACCGAGCTGGGCTACGTCGCCGGCTGGCGGGTGCTGCGCGCGCTGCCTCGGCCGCTGGTGGCCGCGGCGTTCCAGGCGGGCGCGGACCGCGCTCACCGCCGCGGTGGCGGAGGTACGGCCCGACTGCGCGCGAACCTGCGCCGGGTGGTCGGCCCGGACCTGCCCGACGCCGAGCTGGACGAGCTGGTGAAGCGTGGGCTGCGCTCGTACGCCCGGTACTGGATGGAGGCGTTCCGGCTGCCCGCGCTGAGCCGGGCGCAGATCCTCTCCGGCTTCCGGCTCGACGGCGCCGAACTGCTCGCCGCCGACGTCGCCGCCGGCCGGGGCGCGGTGGTGGCGCTGCCGCACGCCGGCAACTGGGACGCCGCCGGCGCCTGGGTGGCGGCCACCGGCTGGCCGATCACCACCGTCGCCGAGCGGCTCAAGCCGGAGGGCGTCTACGAGCGGTTCGTGGCCTTCCGGGAGGGCCTGGGCATGGAGATCCTGCCCACCCACGGTGGGTCGCGACCGGCGTTCGACGTGCTGCTGGACCGGGTACGCGCCGGCGCGGTGGTGCCGCTGCTGGCCGACCGGGACCTCTCCGCCCGCGGGGTGGAGGTGGACTTCTTCGGCGGCAAAACCCGGATGCCGGCCGGGCCGGCACTGCTCGCGTTGCACACCGGAGCGCCCCTCTACGTGGCGTCACTCTGGTACGAACCGGACGCGGCGTGCGCCTCGCTCGCCGGCCCGCTGCCGGTGCCCGGGCCCGAGACGGGGCCGCTGGACCAGCGGGTCCGGTCGCTGACCCAGATGATCGCCGACCGTCTGGCGGCGGGTATCGCCCGGCATCCGGAAGACTGGCACATGTTGCAGCGGATGTGGCTGGACCAGCGCGGGACGGGGGGCGGCGCGGCGCTGCCCTCGCCGGCCGCCGGTCAGGCCTGAGGGGGTGGGTGCACGGTGAGGCGGAGCCCCACAGTCTCGGACGAGGGGCGCTGACGCATGCGGATCGGCATCGTGTGCCCGTACTCCTTCGACGTCCCCGGCGGGGTGCAGAACCACGTGATGGACCTCGCTGAGGCGCTGATCGCGCTCGGCCACCAGGTCAGCGTGCTCGCCCCGGCTGACGAGGACTCTCCGCTGCCGGAGTACGTGGTCTCCGCCGGCCGGGCCGTGCCGCTGCCGTACAACGGCTCGGTGGCCCGGATCGCGTTCGGCCCGGTCTCCACCGCCCGGGTCCGGCGCTGGATCACCAACGGCGACTTCGACGTCCTGCACGTGCACGAGCCGCTCACGCTGAGCCTGTCGTTGCTGGCGGTGCTGTCCGCTCGCGGTCCGGTGGTGGCCACCTTCCACACCGCGATGACCCGCTCGCGGGTGCTGGCCGCCGCGCAGGGTGTGCTCCAGATCGTGCTGGAGCGGATCACCGCCCGGATCGCGGTCAGCGCCCTGGCCCGCAAGGTGCAGGTCGAGCACATGGACGGCGGCGCGGTGGAGATCCCCAACGGGGTGGCGGTGGCCAAGTTCGCCGATGCGGAGCCGTTGCCCGGCTGGCCGGGGGAGTGCACCCCGGGTACGGGCGGCGCCCTGGGCTTCCTGGGCCGGTTCACCGAGGCGCGCAAGGGCTTCCCGGTGTTGCGGGACGCCTTCGTGGAGCTGGCCGCCACCCGCCCCGAGCTGCGGCTGCTGGTCGCCGGCCCCGGCGACCGCGATGACCTGTACGACCAGTTCCCGGCCGCGCTGCGCGAGCGGGTGACCTTCCTCGGCCTGGTCTCCGAGCCGGACAAGGCGCGAATGCTGCGCAGTGTGCACCTCTACGTGGCGCCGAACACCGGCGGCGAGTCGTTCGGCATGATCCTCACCGAGGCGCTGGCGGCCGGCACCACGGTGGTGGCGAGCGACCTGGACGCGTTCCGGCGGGTGCTCGACGGCGGGCGGGCCGGGCGGCTCTTCCCCACCGGCGACCCGGCGAGGCTGCGCGACGCGCTGGCCGACCTGCTGGACGACCCGGCCGGTCGGGCCGAGCTGAGCGCCTGCGGTGATCAGGTCGTGGCGAATTTCGACTGGCCGGTGGTTGCGCGCCGTGTTCTGGAGGTATACGCAGCGGCGATCGAGGCAACCGACGGGCGGGTCATCGACCAGGAATGGGTGGGACTGGGCTGAGCCGGTGTGACGGATGGTGCGGGCGGTGACCGGGGCGACCGGCGTGGCCGTGCCCGGACGGACGGAAACGGAGCAGCACTACGATGCCGCACATGTGGTGGGTGGTGGCCGCGAGCCTGGTCGTGGGGCTGGTCGCGGCGTACCTCATCTGGACCGCCGGCCGGGTCGAGCGGCTGCAGGGCCGCGCGGCCCTGGCGGCCCGGGCCCTCGACGCCCACCTGCTGCGCCGGGCGGCGGCCGCCGCCGTGCTGGCCGAGCGGCGCTTCGGCGTCGAGCTGTACGCGGCGGCCCGGATCGCCCTGGACGCCCCTCCCGATGAGCGGGAGGCGGCGGAGAACGACCTGACCCGGCAGCTGCGCGGGGTGCAGCTGGACCCGGCCGATCCGGACTGTGCGGCGGTCATCGCCGCCAGTCGCCGGCTCGCGCTGTCCCGGCAGGTGCACACCGACCTCGTGCGTGACGCCCGGTCGGCTCGGAGCCGTCCGTTGGTGCGGTTGTTGCGGATGGGGCGGGGCCACGAGTGGCCGCGGTACTTCGACATCGACGACCCGACCCTGACGGTCCCCGCGGACGTGCCCGCGAGCTGACCGGACGCCGCGTCCGGCCACTCCGCCCGGCCGGTGACGGGGGCCACAGTGCAGGCCACCGGGGGTCTGATTGGCTGTCGGTGCGGCGTTGGCTCCGGCGTAGCATTTTCGCTGCCACCCCCAGAGCACGTCCAAGGAGCGCTGACCCGTGCCCGAAACCACCGCCCCGAACACCGGTACCACCCCTGTCGTCGGCACCGCCCGTGTCAAGCGTGGCATGGCCGAGATGCTCAAGGGTGGCGTGATCATGGATGTGGTCAACGCCGAGCAGGCCAAGATCGCCGAGGATGCCGGCGCTGTCGCGGTGATGGCGCTGGAGCGGGTGCCCGCCGACATCCGCGCGCAGGGCGGGGTGTCCCGGATGAGCGACCCCGACATGATCGACGGGATCATCGAGGCGGTTTCCATCCCGGTGATGGCCAAGGCCCGCATCGGCCACTTCGTGGAGGCGCAGATCCTTCAGTCGCTGGGCGTGGACTACGTCGACGAGTCCGAGGTGCTGACCCCGGCCGACTACGCCAACCACATCGACAAGTGGGCCTTCACGGTCCCCTTCGTCTGCGGTGCGACCAACCTCGGCGAGGCGTTGCGCCGGATCACCGAGGGCGCGGCCATGATCCGCTCCAAGGGTGAGGCCGGCACCGGTGACGTCTCCAACGCCACCACCCACATGCGGAAGATCCGGCAGGAGATCCGCCGGCTGTCCTCGCTGCCAACCGACGAGCTGTACGTCGCGGCCAAGGAGCTCCAGGCCCCGTACGAGCTGGTCAAGGAGGTCGCCGAGAGCGGCAAGCTGCCGGTGGTGCTGTTCACCGCCGGCGGGATCGCCACCCCGGCCGACGCCGCGATGATGATGCAGCTCGGCGCGGAGGGCGTCTTCGTCGGCTCCGGCATCTTCAAGGCCGGCAACCCGGCTCAGCGGGCCGCCGCGATCGTCAAGGCCACCACCTTCCACGACGACCCGGACGTGCTGGCCAAGGTCTCCCGCGGCCTCGGCGAGGCGATGGTCGGCATCAACGTCGACGAGATCCCGCAGCCGCACCGCCTGGCCGAGCGCGGCTGGTGACGAAGGAAGGGCACCTTCTTAACGCCTGCGGTAGAGGAAGGGACCCTTCCTGACAGCGAGAGGGACTTGGGGGGTGGGACATGGCGCCGGTGATCGGTGTGCTCGCGCTGCAGGGCGACGTCCGCGAGCACGTGGCGGCGCTCGCCGCGGCGGGCGCGGACGCCCGCCCGGTCCGCCGCCCGGCTGAGCTGGACGCGGTCGACGGGCTGGTCATTCCCGGGGGCGAGTCCACCACGATCAGCAAGCTCGCCGACATCTTCGAGATGCGCGAGCCGATCGACAAGCGGATCGCCGGCGGCATGCCCGTCTACGGGTCCTGTGCCGGCATGATCATGCTGGCCACCGAGGTGCTGGACGGCCGTCCCGACCAACGTGGCTTCGCCGGCATCGACATGACGGTGCGGCGCAACGCGTTCGGCCGGCAGGTCGACTCGTTCGAGGCGCCCGTGGAGATCAGCGGGGTTCCGGGCGAGTCGTTCCATGCGGTGTTCATCCGCGCCCCGTGGGTGGAGCGGGTCGGTGGCGGTGTCGAGGTGATCGGGAAGGTGACCGGTGGCCCGGCCGCCGACCGGATCGTGGCGGTCCGGCAGGGCAACCTCCTGGCCACCTCGTTCCACCCTGAGTTGACCGGTGACCTGCGCGTGCACGCGTACTTCGTGGAGCTGGTGCGGGCCGCCTGAGCGTGGGCCCGTCGCCCCGCACGATGCGGCGGGGCATGTTTCCCGGCCCTCGGTCGTTGTCTTCTGGGTGGCCCGGCTGCCCCCGCGGCGCCCCGAGCGGGTGCCGGGTGTGACACGCCCGGGTGTGACCTCGGTAAGATTGCCGCGGTTCGGCAGGGCCGTCGCCCGGCGCGGCATCTCCCGCGGAGCCGACCGGCCACCGGATCGCCGGATGCGGCGCGGAATCGGTGCGGCAGTCGACGCAGGCGTGGAATGACAGACGGAGGTAGGAGATGTCCGGCCACTCAAAGTGGGCGACGACCAAGCACAAGAAGGCCGTCATCGACGCCAAGCGCGGCAAGATGTTCGCCAAGCTGATCAAGAACGTCGAGGTGGCCGCACGGACCGGCGGCGGCGACCCCTCCGGTAACCCGACGCTCTACGACGCCATCCAGAAGGCCAAGAAGAGCTCGGTGCCGAACGACAACATCGACCGCGCGGTCAAGCGCGGCTCCGGCCTGGAGGCCGGCGGCGCCGACTGGCAGACGATCATGTACGAGGGGTACGGCCCGAACGGCGTGGCGATGCTGATCGAGTGCCTCACCGACAACCGCAACCGGGCGGCGACCGAGGTGCGCACCGCGCTGACCCGCAACGGCGGCTCGCTCGCCGACGCCGGCTCGGTGTCGTACATGTTCTCCCGCAAGGGCGTGGTGATCCTCCCCAAGGAGGGCACCAGCGAGGACGACGTGATGATGGCCGTCCTCGACGCCGGCGCCGAAGAGGTCAACGACCTCGGCGAGGCGTACGAGGTGGTCTCCGAGCCGACCGACCTGATCGCCGTCCGCACGGCGCTGCAGGACGCCGGCATCGAGTACGAGTCGGCCGAGTCCTCCCTCATCCCCAGCATGAACATCCCGCTGGACGAGGAGGGCGCGCGCAAGATCTTCAAGCTGATCGACGTCCTGGAGGACTGCGACGACGTGCAGAACGTCTACGCGAACTTCGACGTCAGCGACGACGTGATGGCCGCGGTGGACGCCTGACGCGGTAGGACTGGCGCTGATTCCCGCCGGACCGGTTGATCGTCCGGCGGGAGTCGCCCCTTCACGGTCAGGTCGCCGGGCCGACCAGGCTCGGGAACGGGAAGTCCAGGTCGAACCGCTCCTTGGTGCGCGAGTCGCGATAGACCCACTGGCGTGGCCCCACCTGCTCGGCCGTCGATCCGCGGGTGAAGCCGCGGAGTTGGCCGTAGACGACCGCCACGCCGCCGAAGTTGTCGCCGAACCACAGTTCCAACCGGTGCCGGTCCGGCCCGATGTCCCGCTGCTGGACGTCCTGCACCACCATGCCGCCGGGGCCGACACCGCTGTACGCCTCGTGGAACCGCTGGTAGGGCGCAAGGTCGCCGGCCAGGCGCTCGAAGTCGACGGTCGCGAAGACGAACGCGGCGAACTCGCGGACGCTGCCCGGGGACTTCAGCGGAAACTCGGTGACGAGGACGAAGGTCCGCTCCTCCAGGTCGTAGCGGTAGCTGAAGACGAGCGCCTCCATGATGTGGTTGAGCGCCGCCCGAGGGTCGCGCATCGGCTCCACCGGGTCTCCTTCATGGATCATGGATACGGGCCTTCGTACACGATGTGGGTCTTCTCGGCGAACAGCGGATCGCTCTTGTCGACCAGGTTGCCGTCCTGGTCGAGGAAGAGGTTATCCGTCGGGCTGTCGCCCGACTGGGAGGACTGCCAGCGAAGGTAGCCGTTGGCCTGGCGGCTCCACTGGCTGGCGCTCGGATTGTCGCCGGTGGGTCGCATGAACCTGAGCCGCTCGACGCCGTTCTCGTCCTTCCAGATGAAGCCCTCGTTGTTGCGGGTTGGGGTCTCGGTCCAGTTGCGGGGCCGTTGCCGGCGCAGCGACCCGATGGAGACGCCGCGCAGCGACCGGACCGGGAAGGGCGTGGCACCGGGATAGCGCAGTTTGTTGCGCGGCAGGTCGAGGTTGGTCAGGTCCTGGCCGGGGCGCAGCAGGTCCCCGAGTGGGCCGAACATGCCCCGGGCGAAGCCGCCCCGCCCCTGCCGTCTCAGCCGGCGTAGCTTGCCCTTACCCATTCAGCAACGCCCCGACGGCGAGGTCGAGCAGCTGGTCGATGATCAGCGAGGTGATCATCTTGAAGATGGGGATCTCGAGGAGCGAAGCGCCGAACGTGGCGACCGCGGTGGCGATCGCCTGCGCGATCTGCACCGCCAGGATCACCAGCTGCACGATGACGCTGATCTTCAGGGTGAGAATCACCCCGGCTGCGACGAAGAGCCCGACGGCCACTCCCTGGGCGGCGGTGACGCCGTCGGCCAGGTTGGTCACCGGCGCCTCCGCACCGCCCCACCTGGCCTGGAACGCACTCACGGCCTGGCCGCTGTTGACCGTCCACACCGCCTCACCGGTGCGCTGCGCCTCGTCGCCGACCCCCTGAACGGTCGCCGCCAGCCCCAGCCAGTGCTG
The DNA here is from genome assembly GCF_018070045.1 of Micromonospora sp. U21. Taxonomy (GTDB): domain Bacteria; phylum Actinomycetota; class Actinomycetes; order Mycobacteriales; family Micromonosporaceae; genus Micromonospora. Next base: position 74,131 of record NZ_JAGPYK010000028.1, on the reverse strand, counting down.
GCCCAGCTCGAACAGCTTTTCCTCGTCGGCCTCCGGCCAGCTGTAGCCGAGCATGCCGAGCAGGGAGACCAGCTCTCCGGGCAGTTGCAGGCCCATCGGTCAGCCCTCACCCAGCAGCTGGCCGATCCGGCGCAGGCCGGCGTCGATCTCCTGTTCGACCTCGTCGAAGGTGTCGGCCATGGTGTGCAGGCCCTCGGCGAACTGCCCGAGGACCTCGCCGTTGCCCTCGAAGCAGCCCATCGCAAGGTCGTGGATGCCGTGGTACAGCTCGCCGATCAGGGTGCCGATGTCGTCCGCGCCCCACGGTTCGCCGAGCGCCTGGACGGTGCCCTCGAACTCGGTGAGGGCGTCCGCCAGCCGGTCCACCACCTGGTCGAGTGAGCCGGCGCTGCCGCGCAGCGACTCGGGATCGACCGTGAAGCCGGTCATCGCCTACCCCCGTTCCCGCATCCGGCCGAGGGTCTCCTCGATGGACCGGGTGTAGCGGGCCATCTGCTGAGCGCTCTGCTCCTGCAGGCGTTCCAGCTGCTGGGACAGGGCGGCCGGGTCGGTGATCGGTGGCGACTCCGGAGCGGACTTCGCGTCCAGGTCGGCGAGTGCCGCGTTGGCCGCCTCGCGGAAGCCCTCGGCGAGATCCTCGGCGGGCAGCCGCAGAGCACGGGGGTTGATGGTCACCTCGGCCAGCCGTCCGCCCTGGGCGGTGATCTGGATCAGCCCGTCGCAGGCGGTGCCGGTGCCCTCGGCGGCTGGCTCGTCCCCTGCGCTCGCACCCGACCGCACCGCCTGTAACGCCTGCCGGGCCTGCGCCAGGACGGCCTCGAATCCCTCCGTCATCCGACCACCCTTCGACCGGTTTCCATGGATCCTAGGGCAGGCGGGCACGCGGGGTGGTCCCGTCGGATCGCTCTGTCAGACCCCCGACTCGGCATCGCCGTCCGGCTGCCGGAGCGTTGACGAGACGTTCCGGTGGTGTGTCTCTACGCTTCCGGGCGGGTCGTTGGTCGAGCGAGGGGATTGGTCCGTGGGGGAGACGGCACACCGGTTCGCGCCGGGCGACGTGGTCGTCCGACGTGAGGTCCTGCTCGGTGAGGTCTGGTTCGGCTGCCCGACGATCTGCGTCGAGGACTCGCCCGACCTGCTCGCCCTCTACCTCCCGCCGGGGTCCGAGTTCGGTTTCCCGGAGAGGGGCGCCTTCCCGTGTGGGCGACACCCGTGGGAGGCCGCCGGGCACCGCGCCTGGCGGGGGCACGGCAAGCTGATGCTGCACCGCCCCGGCGAGGCGCACTCGATCGACGTCTTCTGGACGGGGTCGGAGCGCGACTTCGCCGGCTGGTACTTCAACCTCCAGGATCCGCTGCGGCGTACCCCGATCGGGGTGGACACCCTGGACCACGAGCTGGACCTGTGGTGGGGCGCGGACGCCGACCGGTACGTCTGGAAGGACGTGGAGATCTTCGCGCAGCGCCTCGTCGAGGGGCGCTACCCGGGCATGGCCGACGCCATCCGGTGCGAGGGTGACCGCATCGCCGCCCTGCTCGACGCGGGGCAGCGCTGGTGGGACCCGGCCTGGGCGGCGTGGCGGCCCGACCCGTCCTGGTCGGCGCCCCGGTTGCCCGTCGGCTGGGACGAGGTGCCGCCCGTCCACTGAGGACGAACGGCACCCGCGCGGGCCGTCAGCGGTCAGCCGATGGTTTCCCGCTCCCGCCAGGCGGCGCGCACCGAGGTGCGCCCGTTGGTCCGCAGCAGCGACCCCTCGTAGATCCGCGCCCCGGCGACCACGAAGGCGCCGGCGGTGACCAGAAGGATGGCCAGCGAGACGAACGGCTCCCAGACGGCGGCGTCCCCGGTGAACAGCCGCAGAGGCATCGCCGTGGGCGACGAGAACGGCAGGTAGGACAGCAGCCGCATGGCCGCGGCGTTGTCGTTGAGGAAGATCACCGCGAAGAACGGCAGCATGACGGCGAGCTGCACCGGCGTCGACACAGCGGCAATGTCCTCCTGCCGGTTGACCAGGGCGCCGGCCGCCGCCCACATGGCGGCCAGCAGCACGAATCCGAGCAGGAAGAACGGCACGAACCAGCCGATCGCCGGGGCGAGCAGGGTGAGCAGGCCGCCGCTGTCGCCGAACCGCATACCGGCGACGGCCACCACGGCGATCAACGCGATCTGCCCGAGCGCCAGGATGCCACCGGCGATCACCTTGCCGGCCAGCAGCGCCCGTACCGGTACCGCCGCGACCAGGATCTCCACGATCCGGGTCTGCTTCTCCTCGGTGACACTCTGCGCGATCTGCATGCCGAAGGTCTGCGACGTGAGGAAGAAGACGAACGCGAAGACGAACGGCACCAGGAACGCCACCACCGGGTCGACCGCGTCCGGGTCCAGCAGTCGCACGGGCGGGGCGGTGCTCAGTGCCCGCACCACGTCGTCGGGGGCCTCGTCCATGGCGAGCACCGCCGGACCGGAGACCACCGCGGCGTCCACGTCGCCGTCGCGGACGGCCTGCTCGGCGGCGCGGTCGTCGGGCACCACCCGGACCTCGAGGCCGGCGGCCCGCAGCGGACCGGCGGCCTCCTGGGTGACCGCGACGCTCTGCGGCCCGCCGGAGAGCAGGGGCGGCAGGATGGTGCCCGCCGCAGCGATCAGCAGGAAGAAGAGCGTGCCGAACAGGAAGGTGCGGTCGCGGAGCTTGACCCGGATCTCGCGGGCGGCGACCAGCCGGGTGGCCTGGGTGACGTTCACTGGGTGACCTCTCGGAAGATCTCGGTGAGCGAGGGGCTGACCGGGCGGAAGGCGCGGACCGGGCCTCGGGCGAGGGCCGCGTGCAGCACCGGCTGTTCGTCGGCGCCGGCCGGCAGGTCGAACACCGCTCGCGCGCCGTCCAGCTCGACGAGGGACACCCCCGGCTCGTCACGCACCCAGCCGGCGTCAGTCGCCACCACCAGCTCGAAGCGGGGCACGGTGTACGAGTCGCGCAGCTGCTTCCGGCTGCCGGCGGCGCGGATCACCCCGTCGCCGATGATCACCAGGTCGTCGCAGAGCCGCTCCACCACGTCCAGCTGGTGGCTGGAGAAGAGCACCGGCACCCCGGCGGCGGCGCGTTCCCGCAGCACGGCGACGACGGTGTCCACGGCCAGCGGGTCGAGGCCGGAGAACGGCTCGTCGAGCACCAGCACCTCCGGGTCGTGCACCAGCGCGGCCGCGATCTGGGCGCGCTGCTGGTTGCCCAGCGACAGCGTCTCCAGCAGGTCGTCGCCGCGCTCGCCCAGCCCGACCCGCTCCAGCAGCGTGTCGGTGGCGCGCCGGGCGTCGGTGGCGTCCAGGCCGTGCAACCGGCCCAGGTAGGTCACCTGCTCCCGTACGGACATCTTGGGGTAGAGGCCGCGTTCCTCGGGCATGTAGCCGAACCGCTGCCGGTCCTGCCGGGTCAGCGGCGCGCCGCCCCAGCTCACCTCGCCGGCGTCCGGGGCGAGCACGCCCAGGATGATCCGCATGGTGGTGGTCTTGCCGGCGCCGTTGGCGCCGACGAAGCCGGTCATCCGGCCGGCGGCCACCTCGAAGGACACGTTCTTGAGCACCTGCCGGTCGCCGAAGCTGCGGTCGACGCCGTTCAGGCGGAGCGTTCTGGTCACGCACCCACGCTAGATCGAACGCGTCGGTCCGCCGTCCGCCCGACGGCTGAGTCGGCAGGTCCACCTAGCGGCGGAGACCGGTCAGCCGCCGGGGCGGACCACCCCGTTCTCGTACGCGAAGACGACCGCCTGCACCCGGTCGCGCAGACCGAGCTTGGCCAGCACCCGGCTCACGTGCGTCTTCACCGTCGCCTCACCCAGGTGCATGGCCGCCGCGATCTCCGCGTTGCTCGCCCCGGCGGCGAGCAGCACCAGCGCCTCCCGTTCGCGCGGGGTCAGCTCGCCCAGGGCGGCGTCGGCGTCCGGCCCGCTGCGGCCGGCGCCCGTCGGATCGCCGGGGCGGGCGAAGGTGGAGATCACCCGGCGGGTGATCTCCGGGGCGAGCAGGCCGTCGCCCCTGGCCAGCACCCGGATCGCCTCGACCAGCTCCTCCGGAGTGCCGTTCTTGAGCAGGAAGCCGCTGGCACCGGCCCGCAGCGCCGCGAACAGGTAGTCGTCGCGGTCGAAGGTGGTGAGGATCAGCACCGCGGGTGCCCCCGGCCCCTCGCCGGTGATCAGACGGGTGGCCTCCAGCCCGTCCATTCCGGGCATCTCCACGTCCATCAGCACCACGTCGGGCTGGGTGGCCCGGGCCATGGTCACGGCGCGCGTGCCGTCCGCGGCCTCGCCCACCACCTCGATGTCGTCCTCCACCTCGAGGATGACCCGGAAGCCGGTGCGGACGAGGTGCTGGTCGTCGGCGAGCAGCACCCGGACCGGCCGGCCGGCGTCCGGTGCCTCGTGGGTTGGTGCGGTGCTCATGCCGAACGCTCCACGTCGGCTGCCAGCTGGTGCCCGTCGCTCGGCTTCCGCTGCGTGCCGACCGGCGGGTCCGCCGACGCCGCCAGCGGGAAGCGGGCGCGTACCCGCCAGCCACCGCCGACACGCGGCCCAGCCTCCAGGTCGCCGTTGTGCGCGGTGACCCGTTCGCGCATCCCGATCAGACCCAGCCCCAGGGCGTTGGTCATGCCGCCCGCCCGTCCGTCGTCGGTCACGTCGACCTCCATCTCCCAGGCCAGGTACCGGACCCGCACGTCCAGCAGGTCCGCTCCGGCGTGCTTCAGCGTGTTCGTCACCGCTTCCTGCGTCACCCGGTAGGCCGCCTGGGAGACCGATTCGGGCAGCGCAACCGGGCCGCCGTACACCCCGAGGGTGGCCGTCAGTCCCGCGGCCCGGGCTCGCTCGACCAGCTCACCGATCCGTTCGACGCCGCCGGCCGCCGGCGGCTCGGCGTCTGCGCCGGCAGAGGTCCGCAGCACGCCGAGCATTCGGCGCAGCTCGTCCACGGCTGTGCGGGCGCTCTGCTCGATGGCGGTCAGCGCCGTGCGGGCCTTGCCCGGGTCGCGGTCCCACACCCGGCGGCAGGCGGACGCCTGTACCCCCATCACCGACACGTGGTGGGCGACCACGTCGTGCAATTCCCGGGCGATCCGGACCCGTTCGCCGAGCACCGCCCGCTCCCGGGACTCGGCCTGCGACCGGCGCAGGTCCTCGGCCTGGGTGCGCAGCTCATGCTCGCGCCGCGCGGCCACCCAGGCGGTCTCGCCGAAGAAGTACGCGAATCCGAAGACCAGCACATTGACCAGTGCGCCGGTGACCATCGCGGCGAGTACCGGTGGCACCGGGCCGACCGCGTCGGCGAAGGCATCGGGCGGGATGTGATCGATGGTCACCGCGTAGTAGATCCCCAGCCAGGCGAACATCGTGGCGATCACGCCGATCCGCAGCCGGCGGGCCAGTTGATGGTCCTGCCCCCAGGCGCCGACGGTGTAGAGGGCGCAGAACAAGGCCCAGGAGGAGAACTGGGTCTCCGGGGCCGATCGTGCCTGCGCGGCGATGAACGCCACCGCGACGACCAGCAGAGTCGCGGCCGGCCAGCGCCGCCGCCAGATCAGCGGCAGGGTCACCGCGACGGTCCAGAGCAACTGTTCCGGCCAGGACGGCGGCGGGCCCAGCATGAACGCCCCGGTGCTGCGGGCCAGGGTGAGGCTGACCAGCGCCAGGAGGGTCACCCCCAGCCCGATCCAGAGATCGATTCGGCGCTGCTCCGGTGTCGGACCCGGGCGGCGCCATTCGTCACGCTGTGCCACGGTCATCCCGGAACGATGCCACGCCGGCCACGCCGGCCGCCACGGCCGCGTGCCGGGCCGTCCGGTGTGACGTGGTACGGCGCACGGGCGGCGGCCCGGCGCGGGGTTCGCACCGGGCCGCCTGGTCGGCTGCTGTTCATGCCGCCTGACGGCGGGTCTTGATGGCGGTGTCGATCAGGTCCCAGACCAGGACCACGGCCGCGCCCAGCGCGATGGCAGCGCCGAGGGTGTTCCGGTTGTCCCCTTCCGTCAGCCAGCTCAGGCGCTCGCCCAGGGCCGGGTTGAGCAGCCGGTCGGTGAGCGCCAGCCACACCACCGGCACCGCGAACGCCAGGTTGAGCAGGGCCTTCACCCCGAAGAGGGTCCAGTTCCAGCGCCCGACCCGGAACTTGACGATCTCGAACACCACGCTGGCCAGCAGCACCGCGATCAGCGCCGGCAGCCAGAAGGACCAGAGCGCCGGGTCGAGGATCGGGATGTTGTCACCGGCGTCGTCCTCGACCCAGGACCGGTAGTGCTGGAAGGGCAGGTATCCGATGGTCAGCACCAGCATGGCCACCGACGCGATGGTGTCGGCGAGGGAGATGTCCCGGTGCGCGGGGACGTCGGGAAGCTGGTCGACGGTCCAGTTTGGCAGGTCCATGGTGGGTTGGAATCGTTCGATGAGGGCGAAGGTCAGGGTGAGCCAGAACGCGATCTGCACGGCCACCTGGATGGCGGTGGCGATGCCCGTCCCGATCGCCCCGAAGCCCTTGCCGTCCGCGGCGTCGATGACCGCGACCACCGTGCCGACGATCGCCGGGATGAAGCTGAGCAGCAGCTTCAGCAGCCGCAGCCAGACCAGGTAGTAGGTCGGGCCGATGAGCTGCAGCCGGCGGTCGGCGTACCGGGCGGCCAGCAGGTCGGGGTTGCCCAGCTCGGTGAGCACCTCGCGCTCGGCGGTGTCGGCGTCCTGGCCGCCGCCGGCCCGGTCGTCGATCATGTCCTGGATCGAAGCCCGCAGCTCGGTGGCGATCTCGTCCCAGCGCTGGGTGGGCACCGAGCGCAGGGTGGCGGCGAGATAGCGGTCGGTCAGGGTGTTCATCGGTCCACTCCTTGGATCAGCCCGGTGATGGAGGTCTGCACGGCAGCGAGGTCGTCGAGCAGCCGGCTCAGCATCGACTCGCCCTCGTCGCTGGTCCGGTAGAACTTGCGTGGTCGGCTCTCTTCGGTGTTCCACTCGCTGGTCAGCAGGCCCTGGTCCTCCAGCCGGCGCAGCAGCGGGTAGAGCGTGTTGGCGTCCACCGGGAAGCCGTGGTCGGTGAGCCGTTGCAGCAGTGCGTAGCCGTAGTCCGGTCGGCGCAACGCGACCAGGCTGGCCACCACGACGGTGCCTCGACGCAGCTCCTGTAGGTGCGTCCGTAGAACGTCCTCGCTAACCATGTGTCACACCATACTGTGTGCCACACAGTGTTGTCCAGCCCACAACATCGTGCCCGCCCGTGAACCGGTTGGCGGCCGGCCGGCACGTGCTGCGGGGCGCCCGGCGAGCGCCGGACGCCCCGCAGCACGGACGCGACATCAGCAGGACGAGCCCTGGCGGAAGTTCCGCTCGACGAAGGTGGCCGGCCCGACCTGGAAGTAGCCCACGCCGGGGCGGATCGGGTGCCCGGTGAACAGCTCCACCCGCGAGCCGACGCGCACCAGGTACGCCTCGGCGTCCCCCGCGTCGTTGCGGATCAGCGAGCCCCGCCGGCCGTAGATCGCCTCCAACTCGGCGAAGGACATGCCGACCGTGGCCCCGGCGGGGGACCGGGGCGGCGCGGTGGCCGTACCGACCTCCACCAGCCGCCCGTCGCGGAAGGCCAGCAGGATCACGCCGGCCCAGGAACCGGTCGCGCCGGCGTGCACCACCCCGGCGCAGCCTGGCGCGACCCAGTCGATGCGCCCGGCTGCGGTGAGCGTCGCGAGGCTGGCCCCGATCCGGTACGCACCGGCGCCGCGGACGCTGAGCACCCGCGGGTGGCTGTGCCCGCCGTCCGGCCCGACGGTTGCGGAGGTGACGAGTGACGTGCGGTGCGCCGGGCCGGGCACGGTGCCGCCGGTCAGGGGTGCCGCCGCTGCCGGGCCAGCGACGGTCACCGGAACCAGCGTGCTGAGCGCCAGCGCGCCGGTGGCGATGAGGATCGAGGGACGGTTCATGGTTCGCTCCTTGGGTGGTGGGTCTCCTGCCCTGTTAGTCACCGCCGCGGGGCCGGCCGTTCGTCGGGTTTCCGACCGGCCCGGTCTACTGTGAAGTGAGACGCCAACCGACGGCGCTGGCCGGGGGTGACGCGGTGACGGCTCCACTGCGGATCGGGCCCTACACCATCGAGCGGCTGCTGGGCGTCGGGTCGTTCGCGACGGTCTGGCTGGGCTACGACCGGGCGCTCGACGCGCACGTGGCGATCAAGGTGCTGGCCGAGAACTGGAGCCACGACCTGCGGGTCCGGGAACGCTTCCGCGACGAGGCCCGACTGCTGCGCCGGCTGGAGCACGAGCGGCTGGTCCGGGTGCACGCCGTCGGTGAGTTGCCCGACGGCCGGCCGTACGCGGTGCTGGCCTGGGCGGACGGGGGAAGTTTGCGGGACCGCCTGGCCGCCGGCCCGGTCCCCGGACCGACGGCGCTGCGGCTGCTCGGCGAGATCTGCGCGGGCGTCGCCGTGCTGCACCGGCACGGCGTCGTGCACCGCGACCTCACCCCAGGCAACATCCTCTTCCGGTCCGCCGACGCGGATGGCACCGGCGCCGAACAGGTGCTGATCGCCGACCTCGGCCTCGCCAAGGCGCTCGCCGCCGCCTCCGGGCTGACCGCCCGCGCGGGCACACCCGGTTACATGGCGCCGGAGCAGGACGACCCGGGCGCGGTGATCGACACCCGCGCCGACGTGTACGGGCTCGGCCGGCTCGGGATCCGCCTGCTGGCCGCCGACGCGCCGAGCGGCGGCCCCGCCGGCCCCGACCCGGCCCGCCGCGCCGCCCCGATCCGGCTGCGGGAAGGCGTGCCGTCGGCGGTCGCGGCGGTGCTCGCCCGGGCCACGGCGCGCCACCCGGCCGACCGCTACCCGGACGCGGCGGCCCTGCACGCCGCGCTGGCCCGGGCGGCCCGCCCCGCGCGGCAGCCGTCGTCACCCCGACCGGCGGGCCGCCGCTCGTACCGGTTGCGGCTGGCCGGGGCGGCCGTCGTGGCTGTCGCCGCGGTGGGTGGGGCGGGCGCCGAGGCCGGTGGCAACGGGTCCGGGCGGCCGGCCGCCGGGACGTACAGCACCGGGCCGCTGACCGTGGCGTTGCCGGCCGGCTGGTCGGCCACCGGGGCGAGCTGGGCCGGCCAGTACGGTGCCAACGGCGACCCGGAACCGGCGCTGGTGATGTCGCCGCAGCCCCGCCGGTGGGCCGCCGACCCCCGGCTGCCCGGTGCCTTCGTCGGCCTCTCCGCCGCCACGGCGGCGCGCACCACGCCGGCCGGGTTCCTGGCCGAGCGTACGCACGGGGACTGCACGTCCGCGCCGGCCCGCACCACCCGGCAGGCGGGCGTCGAGTGGACCGTGCTGGGGTACCGCTGCGACCGGGGCCGGCCGCAGATCGTCGAGTCGGCCGGGCTGCATCCCGGCCTAGCCGCTCTGGTGTACGTGCAGATCGTGCCACCGGTCAACGGTGGACCCGACTTCGTGGACACCCTGCTCGCGGGGGTACGGGTGCGGTAGCGGGCCGTCGCGGTGCGGGCGAACGCGCCCGATGGCGGTCCCCCGGGTGTGAAGCTGTCACCGTGGCGGAGAAGCGCTGTCAGGCCCTGGTCGCGGGCCGCCGGCTCGACGAGAAGCCGAGCGGATGCCGGTGACGGGCGGTCCGCGCCGGCCGCTGACCCGCACGGCGCAGGGGCCGCAGCGTGCGGACCTGCTGGAGCTGTTCTTCGACCTCGCCTTCATCGCCAGCCTGACCCTGACGTCGCAGAAGATGGCGGCCGAGCAGACCTGGAGCGGCATCGGCCAGGCGTTGCTCGCCCTGTCGACGCTGTGGGCGGTGTGGGTGACCACGACGTTGATCACCGACACCTACAGTCCGCGCAAGCGGCCGATCCCCTACCTGATCCTGGGCATCATGTTCGGCGTCATGCTGATGTCCGCCGCGCTGCCGACAGCGTTCCGTGACCACGGACTGATCTTCGGTGGGACCTGGGCCGCTATCAACCTGGGTCGGGGGCTGGTGCTCATCCGATCCCTGCGCGGTCGGCAGGGGCAGGAACGCTCCCTGCGCGCCCTGGTCTGGAACCTCGGCTCGGGGACCCTCTGGGTGGTCGGCGGCCTCGTCACCGACCCCGGGTGGCGACTCGTCGTGTGGCTCGCCGCGCTGGCCGTGGACTACATCGCGTTCGGCTTCCGCTTCCCCATCCCCGGTCGGGCGCCCCTGCCGCAGTACCAGATGGCGCCGGAGCACCTCGCCGAGCGGTACCAGCAGATCTACATCCTCACCCTGGGCGAACTCGTCCTGGTCAGCGTCCTCAGCCTGAGCCACCAGCCCTTCACGCCCGGTCGGATCGGCGCCTTCGGCATCGCGTTCCTGACGGCCGTGGTGCTCTGGTGGAGCTACGCCCAGGGAGCGGGGGCGACCCTCCGCGACGCCATTGAGGCGTCACCGCACCGGTCCCGGCTGGTGCAGACCAACCCGTACGCCCACTGGTTGATGGTGGCCGGGGTGGTGAGCACGGCCGCCGGCGTCGAACGGATCATCGTGCAGCCGGGCGAGCGGCCCGGCGCCCCGATGACCGTGCTCATCCTGGGTGGCGCCGGGCTCTTCCTTCTCGGTCGGGCGGTCCTGGAACACGAGGTATACGGGCGGGTCCCGCTGTCCCACGTCATCGGTGTCGTCGCGACAATCGCCCTGGCGCCGCCCGCGGCGCACCTGCCCGGTCTGGCGCTGGGCGTCGCCGTCGCTCTGGTGCTGCTGGCGGTCGCGGCCGCCGAGTTCGTCCGGGCACGGCACCGTCCCGCTCCGGCTCCGGCGACACCGTGACACCATCCCCGACCGGGCCCACCCGCGAACCGGTTGGCTAGCGGACCACCACGGTGATGGTGTGCGCCCGGTCCTCCTGGGGGATCGTGACGGCGACGGTGCCAGCGCGGACGAACCGGATGTCCACCACCCCGGCCTCGTACTGCTGCGAGACCATCTCGGGGCGGTCCACGGTGACCAGACCCGGGCCGATGCCCTGGATCCGCAGCACCGCGCCGGTGGCGAAGCAGAGCGAGCGCAGTAGCTCGAGCTCGGTCTCGGCCAGCGGCAGGTCGTAGCGAACGGCGCCGTGGCAGCTCGTGGTCGGCGCGGTCGACGACGGGGTCGGTCGGGGCGGCGTGCCCCGGGTCCTGGTCGGTGCGGGCGGTGCCGGAACCGGGCGCCCGGTGGTCGGCGGCACACGCGACGGCGAGATGGTGGCGGTGGGGGTCGCGCTCGGCGTCGGCGTCGAGCCGGACGTGCCGGGCGGCTGGACGGGCAGCGGCGACACCGGCCCGCCGCCGCAGGCGGCGACCGCGACGGTCAGGGTGAGGGCGGCGGCGACGGTGATGGTGAGTCGGCGGATCGCGGCGGGATGCATGGCGGGGCTCAGCTCGAAGCGTCGCCGAGCCGTTGCCGGATCTCCCGCCGGGCGAGGTGCAGCCGGGACTTCACCGTGCCCTCCGGCACCTCCAGCAGGGTGGCGATCTCCTGGTAGCTGAGCCCGAGGACGTCCCGCAACGTCACCACCTCGGCGAGGTCGGGTCGCACCGCGTCGAGCGCGTCGAGCAGGTCCAGGCGGGTGCCGGCGACGACGCTGGTCCGCCGGGGGTCGGCCCGGTCTGGCAGCGGCACGTCTCCCGCCTCCAGCAGCCAGCGCCGGCGCAGGGCCCGGTAGGTCGACCGGGCCCGGTTGGCGCTCAGCCGGTGCAGCCAGGTGTGGAACGAGGAGCGCTCCTCGAACCGGGTGATGCCGCGCGCCACGGCCAGCAGCGTGTCCTGGCAGGCCTCTTCGGCGTCCTCCCGGTTCGGCAGGAACCGGGCGCAAAGCCGGAGCACCTCCGGCCGCACCGCGACCAGCAGGGCGTCCAACGCCACCCGGTCGCCGTGCGCGGCGGACCGGGCCAGGGTGTCGACTTCGTCTCCGAGGGGCATGCCGGGATGTCCAATGCTCCGCCGTGCCGTTCTCCGAGCGTACGGTCGATGGCGCCAGTCGGCGCGGTCGAGTCCGGCAGCCGACTCCGACCGTTCCGTCCCGGTGACGCCACCGAGTCGACGGGTCTCGGCCGTGCGCTACTCGAAGCGGGACGGGTCCCCGGCGCCCCGGCGCAGGATCTCCGGCTCGGGCCCGGACAGGTCGACCACCGTCGTCGGTTCCTTGCCGCAGTCGCCCGCGTCGACCACCGCGTCGAGCAGGTGGTCGAGCCGTTCCTTGATCTCCCACCCCTGGGTCATCGGCTCGTCCTCGCCGGGCAGGGCCAGGGTGCTCGACACCAGCGGCTCGCCCAGCTCGGTCAGGAGCGCCTGGGTGACGGTGTGCCGGGGCACACGGACGCCGACCGTGCGCTTCTTGGGGTGCAGCATCCGGCGGGGCACCTCCCGGGTGGCCGGCAGGATGAAGGTGTAGCTGCCCGGGGTGGACGCCTTCACCAGGCGAAAGACCGAGTTGCTGATCTGGACGAACTGGCCGAGCTGAGCGAAGTCCCGGCAGACCAGCGTGAAGTGGTGCCGATCGTCGAGGTTGCGGATCTGGCGGATCCGGTCCAGGCCGTCCTGGTTGCCCAGTTGAATGCCGAGCGCGTAGCAGGAATCCGTTGGGTAGGCGACCAGCCCACCACCGCGGATCAGGTCGGCGACCTGGCCGATGATCCGGGGTTGCGGGTTCTGCGGGTGCACGTCGTAGTACCTCGCCATCCTCCGAGCCTAGGCGCATCCTCGTGCCTGGGGGAGACGAGGGCCACCCTCGGCGCGGACGGTGGAGCCGCCGAGATCACCTCGGTAGGGTAGGTCCCGGTCGGCTCCGACCACCAAGATCCACATCGCCGGGGGGCGCCACGCATGGCTGATTCGTTCGCGCATCTGCATGTGCACACCGAGTACTCGATGCTCGACGGGGCGGCCCGGCTCAAGGACCTGTTCGCCGAGGCCAACCGGCTGGGCATGTCGGCGGTGGCGATCACCGACCACGGCAACATGCACGGCGCGAACGACTTCTACAACCAGGCGATGGCAGCCGGGATCACGCCGATCCTGGGCGTCGAGGCGTACGTGGCGCCCGAGTCGCGCTATCACAAGGCGCGGGTCAAGTGGGGTCGGCCGGAGCAGAAGAGCGACGACATCTCCGGTAACGGCGCGATCACCCACAAGACCATGTGGGCCAAGAACGCGCAGGGCCTGAAGAACCTGTTCACCCTCAACTCGCGCGCGTCCATGGAGGGGCACTACGTCAAGTGGCCCCGGATGGACATGGAGCTGATCGCCGAGCACGCCGAGGGCATCATGGCCACCACCGGCTGCCCGTCCGGCGCGGTGCAGACCCGGCTGCGGCTGGGCCAGTTCGACGAGGCGCTCAAGGTCGCCGCCAGCTACCAGGACATCTTCGGCAAGGACAACTATTTCCTGGAGATCATGGACCACGGCCTCTCCATCGAGAGTCGGGTCCGCGAGGGTCTCACCGAGATCGCCCGCAAGCTCGACATCCCGCCGGTGGTCACCAACGACTCGCACTACACGCACGAGGCGCAGGCCACCGCGCACGACGTGCTGCTCTGCGTGCAGACCGGCAGCAACATCGACGACCCGAACCGGTTCCGCTTCGAGGGCGGCGGCTACTTCATCAAGAGCGCCGACCAGATGCGCGCGGTCGACTCCTCGGAGCTGTGGCAGCAGGGCTGCCGCAACACCCTGCTGGTCGCCGAGAAGGTCGACCCGACCGGGATGTTCGAGTTCCACAACCTGATGCCGCGCTTCCCGGTCCCGGAGGGGGAGACCGAGGAGTCCTGGTTCCGCAAGGAGACCTTCGCCGGGCTGGCCCGCCGCTACCCGGGCGGCATTCCGGAGGGGCACGTCGTCCAGGCCGAGTACGAGCTGGGCGTCATCAACCAGATGGGCTTCCCGTCGTACTTCCTCGTGGTCGCCGACTTCATCCAGTGGGCGAAGAACCAGGGCATCGCGGTGGGTCCGGGCCGAGGGTCGGCCGCCGGCTCGCTCGTCGCGTACGCGCTGGGCATCACCGACCTGGATCCGATCCAGCACGGCCTGATCTTCGAGCGGTTCCTCAACCCCGAGCGGGTCTCGATGCCCGATGTCGACATCGACTTCGACGAGCGCCGGCGCGGTGAGGTGATCAAGTACGTCACCGACAAGTGGGGTGACGACAAGGTCGCCCAGATCGCCACCTTCGGCACGATCAAGGCGAAGGCCGCGATCAAGGACTCGGCCCGGGTGCTCGGTTTCCCGTACGCGGTCGGCGACCGGATCACCAAGGCGATGCCGCCGGCCGTGATGGGCAAGGACATCCCGCTCACCGGCATCTTCGACCCGAAGCACTCCCGCTACGCCGAGGCCGGCGAGATCCGTGGCCTGTACGAGTCCGATCCGGACGTGCGCAAGGTGATCGACACGGCCAAGGGAATCGAGGGGCTGATCCGGCAGACCGGTGTGCACGCCGCCGGCGTCATCATGTCCGCCGAGCCGATCATCGAGCACATTCCGTTGATGCGGCGCGACGCCGACGGGGCGATCATCACGCAGTTCGACTACCCGACGTGTGAGTCGCTCGGGCTGCTGAAGATGGACTTCCTCGGCCTGCGCAACCTGACGATCATCGACGACGCGGTCAAGAACATCGAGCTCAACCACGGCAAGAAGCTCGACCTGCTGGCCCTGCCGTTGGACGACAAGGCTGCCTACGAGCTGCTGGCCCGCGGTGACACGCTCGGTGTGTTCCAGCTCGACGGCGGCCCGATGCGCTCGCTGCTGCGGTTGATGAAGCCGGACAACTTCGAGGACATCTCCGCCGTCCTGGCGCTGTACCGGCCCGGCCCGATGGGTGTCGACTCGCACACCAACTACGCGCTGCGCAAGAACGGCCTCCAGGAGATCACGCCGATCCACCCGGAGCTGGAGGAGCCGCTGCGGGAGATCCTGGCGCCCACCCACGGTCTGATCGTCTATCAGGAGCAGGTGCAGCGCGCGGCGCAGATCCTCGCCGGCTACACCCTCGGTCAGGCAGACCTGCTGCGCCGGGCGATGGGCAAGAAGAAGAAGGAGATCCTCGACAAGGAGTTCATCCCGTTCCGGGACGGCTGCCGCGAGCGCGGCTACTCCGACGAGGCGATCCAGGCCGTCTGGGACGTCTTGGTGCCGTTCGCCGGGTACGCCTTCAACAAGGCGCACTCCGCCGCGTACGGCCTGGTCTCCTACTGGACCGCGTACCTCAAGGCGCACTACCCGGCCGAGTACATGGCGGGACTGCTGACCAGCGTCGGCGACGACAAGGACAAGATGGCCCTCTATCTGTCCGAGTGTCGCCGGATGCGCATCCAGGTGCTGCCACCGGACGTGAACACCTCGGCCGGGCCGTTCACCCCGGTCGGCACGGACATCCGCTTCGGCCTGGCCGCGGTGCGTAACGTCGGCGCGAACGTGGTCGCCTCGATCATGCGCTGCCGGGCGGAGAAGGGCGACTACGCCGACTTCTACGACTTCCTGTCCAAGGTGGACGCGGTGGTCTGCAACAAGAAGACGATCGAATCGCTGATCAAGGCGGGTGCCTTTGACTCGCTCGGGCACCCGCGCAAGGGCCTGCTCGCGGTGCACGCCGACGCCATCGACGCGTACGCCGACGTCAAGCGCAAGGAGGCGGTCGGCCAGTACGACCTCTTCGGCGCGGGCTTCGGTGACGCCGACACCGGCAGCACGACGGTGATGCCGGTCATCGGCGACAGCGAGTGGGAGAAGCGGGACAAGCTGGCCTTCGAGCGCGAGATGCTCGGCCTGTACGTCTCCGACCACCCGCTGTTCGGCCTGGAGCACATCCTCGGCGCGGCGGCCGACACCACCATCGCCGCGCTGGCCGAGGACGGCGCGGTGCCCGACGGCGCGGTGGTCACCCTCGCCGGCATCCTCTCCGGGGTGCAGCGCCGGGTCACCAAGCAGGGCCGGGCCTGGGCCTCGGCGACACTGGAGGACCTGGCCGGCGGGGTGGAGACGCTGTTCTTCCCCAACACCTACGAGGTGATCGGGCAGTACATCGCCGAGGACGCCATCGTGGTGGTCAAGGGGCGGGTGGACCGCCGCGACGACACCCCACGGATCATGGCGATGGACATGTCCATGCCGGACGTCAGCACCAGCGCCACCAACAAGCCGGTCACCCTCACCATCCCGGTGCACCGGTGCACGCCGCCGCTGGTGGAGCGGCTCAAGGAGACCCTGGTGCTGCACCCCGGCGACACCGAGGTGCACGTCAAGCTCCTCAACGGCGGCCGCACCACCACCCTGCGGCTGGGTCCGTTCCGGGTGGCGGCGACCACCGCGCTGATGGGTGACCTGAAGAGCGTCCTCGGCCCGGCCAACGTGAGCTGACCGGGCCGGGGACGCCGCTGGGGCTCAGCCCCGGTCGGGGGCCGCGATCTCCCACAGCTGGCCGTCGGCCAGCCGCAGCCAGCGCTGCACGCCGATCTCGGCGAGGAACCGCTCGTCGTGGCTGACCACCACGAACGCGCCCTGGTACGCGCTCAGCGCGCTCTCCAGCTGGGCGACGCTGACCAGGTCCAGGTTGTTGGTCGGCTCGTCGAGCAGCAGCAGTTGCGGCGCCGGGTCGGCGCAGAGCACGCAGGCCAGGGTGGCGCGCAGCCGCTCGCCGCCGGAGAGCACCCCGACCGGCAGGTGCACCCGGGCGCCCCGGAACAGGAACCGGGCGAGCAGGTTCATCCGCTGCGCGTCCGGCAGGCTCGGCGCGTACGCGGCGAAGTTCTCCGCCACCGTACGGTCGAGGTCCAGCAGGTCCAGCCGCTGCGACAGGTACGCGATCCGGCCGTCGGCCCGCCGGATCTCGCCACCGGCCGGTTCCAGGTCGCCGTCGATGAGGCGCAGCAGGGTCGACTTGCCGGCGCCGTTGGGCCCGGTGAGCGCGATCCGCTCCGGCCCCCGGATCACCAGGTCGGCGCCGTCGCCGGCGAACACCTCCCGGTCGTCGAAGCGGGCCCGCATCCCCTTCCCGGTGAAGACCGTGCGGCCGGCCGGGACGGTGGTGTCCGGCAGGTCCACGACGATCCGGTCCTCCTCGCGCAGCGCCCGTCCGGCCTCGTCGAGCCGGGCCTGGGCCTGGCCGACCCGGGCCGAGTGTGTCTCGCGGGCCTTCCCGGCGGCCTCCTGGGCGCCCCGTTTCATGGTGCCGGCGAAGATCTTCGGCAGGCCGGCGTTCTTCAGGTTGCGGCTGGCGTTGCTGGCCCGCCGGTCCGCGCGCTCGCGGGCCTGCTGCATCTCCCGCTTCTCCCGCTTGACCTCCTGCTCGGCGTTGCGGATGTTGCTCTCGGCCACCTCCCGCGCCGCCTGCACCGCCTCGGTGTACGCGGTGAAGTTGCCGCCATACCAGCGGATCTCGCCGCGATCCAGCTCGGCGATGCGGTCCATCCGGTCCAGCAGTTCCCGGTCGTGGCTGACCAGCAGCAGGCAGCCGGTCCACTCGGACAGCACGTCGTACAGCTTGTGCCGGGCCTCCAGGTCCAGGTTGTTGGTCGGCTCGTCGAGCAGCAGCACGTCGGGGCGCCGGAGCAGCTGCGCGGCCAGGCCGAGAGAGACCACCTGGCCTCCGCTGAGGGTGTGCAGCCGTCGGTCGAGCGTCAGCTCGCCCAGGCCGAGGCGGTCCAGTTCGGCGCGGGTGCGCTCCTCGATGTCCCAGTCGTCGCCGATGGTCGCGAAGTGCTCCTCGCTGGCGTCGCCGGCCTCGATGGCGTGCAGCGCCGCAATCCGCTCGGCGACGCCCAACACCTCGGCCACGGTCACGTCGCCGACCAGCGGCAGGGTCTGCGGGAGGTAACCGAGCACCCCGTCGACGGTGACGCTGCCGCCGCTGGGCGTCAGCTCCCCGGCGATCAGCCGCAGCAGCGTGCTCTTGCCGGCGCCGTTGGGCGCAACCAGACCGGTGCGGCCGCCGGGGACGGTGAAGGACAGCTCCGAGAAGACCGGGGTGTCATCCGGCCAGGAGAAGGACAGGTTCGAGCAGACAATGAACGCATCAGACATGCGAGTGACCTCAAAGGGTGGGGTGGGCGCGCCGGAGCCGCCCGACGAAAACGGGGACCGGTGGAACGACGACATGGCCACGGCGGCCGCGCAGACGCGCGCCGAACGATGGCCTGAGACATCCGGTATCACCCGGAGATGTCGTCGTCACCCGCCATGTCTGGTCTCCCTCGTCAACCGCTGACACCCAACTCCGCAAAGTCTAACAACCGATCTTCGCCCCGCCACCGGGTTCCCGGAGTCGTTGGCCGGCCGCGCTTGAGCGTTATACCTGTGAGTCATAGCTATGACTCACAGGTATAACGCTCGAAAGACAGACATGCCCGCGCGGCGGGGCGACGCTGCGCTCACCGTGGCCGGTACTCGACCTCCGGGCGGCCGGGTGTGCCGTAGCGGGGCCGGCGGGCGGCCCGGTCGACGGTCACCAGGTACTCCAGGTAGCGGCGGGCCGTCACCCGGGAGATGCCGGTACGCGCGCTCACCTCGGTCGCGGAGAGCCCCACCTCCGCGCGGGTCCCGTCGCTGAGGGCGGCGCGTACCCGGTTGAGGGTCTGCGCGTCGAGCCCCTTGGGCAGGCTGTGCCCGGCCGCACCGCGCAGGGTGGCGAACATCCGGTCCACCTCGTGCTGGGCGGCCACCTCACCATCGGCGAGCGCCTGCGCGCGGTAGTCGGCGTAGCGTTCCAGCTTGTCGCGGAACGCGGCGAAGGTGAACGGCTTGAGCAGGTAATGGGTCACGCCGAGGGAGACCGCGGTGCGCACCACCGCCAGGTCCCGCGCCGAGGTCACCGCGAGTACGTCGACGCTGCTGCCGGCCGCGCGCAGCGCCCGGCAGACGTCCAGGCCGTGCAGGTCCGGTAGCCGGAAGTCGAGCAGCACCAGGTCCACGTCGCCGCCGTCGTTGGCGCGCAGCGCCGCCATCGCCGCCCGGGCGGTGTGCGCCACCCCGACCACCACAAAGCCGGGAACCCGCTCGGTGTACGCCGCGTGCGCCTCCGCCAGCAGCGGCTCGTCCTCCACGACCAGCACCCGGATGTCGGTCATCGGCGCACTCCGACCGGCAGCCGGACGGTGAACAGGCTGCCGCCGTCGTCCGAGCGGCCCACCTCGGATCGGCCACCGTGCCGGTGGATCACCTGGCCGATCAGGGCCAGGCCGAGCCCACGGCCGGTGCTCTTGGTGGACCAGCCGCGCCGGAACGCGTCCGCCACCCGGTCTGGCGCCAGCCCGGGGCCGCTGTCGGCGACCCGCACCACCAGCTCGTCGTCGACCGTGCCGACGAAGACCCGCACCCGGCGGGGCGCCGGCGTGCCGGCCACCGCTTCGAGGGCGTTGTCGACCAGGTTGCCGACCACGGTGAGCAGGTCGTTGGTCGGCAGCGGGCTGTCGTCGAGCCGGCAGTCCGGCTCGATCACCAGGTCCACCCCGCGCTCACTGGCCTGCGTCGACTTGCCCAGCAGCAGCGCGGCCAGCGCCGGCTCGGTCACCGCGCCGACCACCCGGTCGGTCAGCTGCTGAGCCAGCGCGAGGTCCCGGGTGCCGAGGCGGACCGCCTCGTCGGGGCGGCCCAGCTCCACCAGGGTCAGCACGGTGTGCAGCCGGTTGGCCGACTCGTGGGTCTGCGCCTGCAACGCCTCGGTCAGCGCGCGGACCGAGTCCAGCTCGCTGGCCAGGGTGCGCAGCTCGGTCTGATCGCGCAGGGTCAGCACCGTGCCGAGCACGGCGCCCTCGAAGCGGGTGATCCGCTGGTTGGCCACCAGCACCCGGTCACCGGCCAGGACCGGCTCGTCGAGGGCGTCCCGCCCGGAGCCGAGCAACTCGGCCACCGCCGGCGGCAGGTCGATCCCAGCCACCGGCTGGTCGATCACCGGCGCGTCCGGGTCGAGCCCGAGCAGCCGACGGCCCTCGTCGTTGATCAATGCCACCCGGCGGTCGGTGGTCAGCACGACGAGGCCCTCACGCACCGAGTGCAGGACCGCGTCGTAGTACTCGTACATCCGCGTCATCTGGGCCGGCCCGAGGCCGTGCGTCTGGCGGCGCAGCCGGCGACTCAACAGCCAGGAGCCGGTCGCGGCGAGGGCGAGCGCCGGCGCGGCGACGCCCAGCAGCACCGGCAACTGGCCGAGCAGCTTGCGGTTGATCGCCGAGGTGGTGATGCCCACCGACACCAGACCGACGATCCGGCGCTGGTCGTCGTACACCGGCACCACCGCGCGCACCGACTCGCCGAGCGTGCCGACGTTGGTGATGGTGAACGGTTGGCCGGCCAGCGCCGGCTCGATCTCTCCGACGAACGGCTGCCCGATCAGCTCCCGGGTCGGATGCGAGAAGCGGGTGCGGTCCGGGGCCATCACCACCACGAAGTCGGTGCCCGTCGCCAGCCGGGTCGACTCGGCGTACGGCTGGAGGGCGCCGGCCGGGTCGGCGGTCGCGAGGGCCGCGCGGACGTCGGGGGAGCGGGCCACGGTCTGCGCGACCGCCAGCACCTCCTCCTGCGCCGCCTGCCGGGCGTCGCTGCGGGCCAGCCAGACGGCGCCCGCCGCGCCGGCCAGCACGAGCAGCGTCACCACCACCGCCTGGAGGGCGAACAGTTGCCCCGCGATGCTCCACTGGCGGCGGAACACCTCCACCACCTCCTCGTCGTGCCGCGGTCGTTGGTGCGTTCGCGGTGAACAGAATGACCGCAAGGCTGTCAACGGTTGAGACGCGCTTCACATTGTCGGGATGGACTCCACCGCATCCACCACCACACCGGCGCCGCCGGCCCGTCGGGACCGTACCCGTTACCTCTACCTGGCCGTCATCGTGGCCGTGCTGGCCGGCATCGTGGTCGGCCTGGTCGCCCCCGAATTCGGCAAGGAACTGAAGCCGATCGGCACGGGCTTCGTCAACCTGATCAAGATGATGATCAGCCCGGTCATCTTCTGCACGATCGTGCTGGGCGTCGGCTCCGTCCGGCAGGCCGCGAAGGTCGGCAAGGTCGGCGGACTCGCGCTCGGCTACTTCCTCACCATGTCGACCGTCGCGCTCGCCATCGGCCTGGTGGTCGGCAACCTCATCCACCCCGGCTCCGGCCTGAACCTGGGTCAGGACCTCGCCGGCGCGGGCAAGGCCGCCGCGGGCGACGAGGCCGGCGGGACGGCGGACTTCCTGCTCGGGATCATCCCAACCACGCTGCTCTCCGCGCTCACCGAGGGCGAGGTGCTCCAGACGCTGCTGGTCGCGCTGCTGGTCGGCTTCGCCGTGCAGGCCATGGGCCGGCGCGGTGAGTCGGTGCTGAGCGCCATCGGCGTCATCCAGCGGGTGGTCTTCAAGGTGCTCGCCATGATCATGTGGTTGGCGCCGATCGGCGCATTCGGTGCCATGGCCGCCGTGGTCGGCGCGACCGGCGTCGACGCGCTCAAGAGCCTCGCGCAGATCATGGTCGGCTTCTACGCGACCTGCCTGATCTTCGTGCTGGTGATCCTCGGCGCCCTGCTCTGGTTCATCGCCCGGATCTCGATCTTCTCGCTGCTGCGGTACCTCGGCCGCGAGTTCCTGCTGATCCTGTCGACGTCGTCGTCGGAGTCGGCGCTGCCGCGCCTGATCGCGAAGATGGAGCACTTCGGGGTGAGCAAGCCGGTCGTGGGCATCACGGTGCCGACCGGGTACTCGTTCAACCTGGACGGGACGGCGATCTACCTGACGATGGCGTCGCTGTTCATCGCCGATGCGCTGGGCAAGCCGCTGTCGATCGGCGAGCAGGTGTCGCTGCTGCTCTTCATGATCATCGCTTCCAAGGGTGCTGCGGGGGTTACCGGCGCCGGGCTGGCGACGTTGGCTGGTGGGCTTCAGTCGCACCGGCCGGATCTCGTTGACGGGGTCGGGCTGATCGTGGGCATCGACCGGTTCATGTCGGAGGCGCGGGCGTTGACGAACTTCGCCGGTAACGCGGTTGCGACGGTGCTGGTGGGGACGTGGACCGGGGAGTTCGACCGGGACCGGGCGGTGGGAGTGCTGCGCGGCGACGACCCGTTCGACGAGGCGACGATGCTCGACGAGCACGACGACGCGGACGAGCCGGAGTCACGGCGGGCTGCCGACGAGCCGGCTAGTGTGCCGGTCTGACCTCGCGAATAGCAAACTCTCGGGGGTCGCGTTGGCCGAGCGCAGGCGCGACCCCGGTGCATAGAAAAGGACACCGGGTTGGTCCTGGGTGGCGCCCAGGCAGGTGAAAGGCCACTTCCCGGAAACGGGAGGTGGCCATTCTGCTGTCGTGCAGCAGTCGCGGTTACTGTGTGCGGGCGCTACCGGGAGGGTGGTGACTGTGACGGACATGCTGAGGGTCCAAGACTTGCGCCAGGCGTGCGAGATGCTGCTGGACGCAGTGGAAGAGCGGTTCGGGCCGGAGATTGGTCTGTCGGACGTCGGCGTCGATGCCTACTGGAACGTCGACCTGCGGACCTCGTTCGAGGTGAGTGCCGACCCGGCACCGGGGATCGACGTCGGGCAGAGCAGCGACGACATCGCGGAGCTGCGAGCGCTGCTGCGCCGTGCGGCGGACGACGTGCCGGTGCTCTGGCACGACCTACAACACCTTGCCGGAGCACTGCGGCTGCTGGCCTATCTCGACCTTCCAGTTACGGGAGCCGACGAGAGCTGAGGCCAGCCGCTGCGACTAGTGCAGTCTGGGCGCTCGCAGGGTGCCGGGGTCAGCGGCCGAGGGTGCCGTGCGGCCAGCCAATGACACGGTCGGGGATACATGTCTGTTGCTTTCAGCCATTAGCGGTAGGTGGAGCGGTGCGCGCCGCAGCTCCTCTATCTCATGACGCTTGCCTCAAGGTACTGCTGGACGTACCGATGCCTCACCATTGGAGGTGTGCCCATGGATGAGGACACTGGGGGCCACGCTAAGCCGTATCTAGCATTCTGGATTGGCTCTCCCAGGGGGCTTATTAGGTCGACGTTGCGAAACGTCACTTCTAGCCCTTCTGTAAAATGCAACACAAGTATGTGGACTTGAAAGAGTTCGATGCTGGTGATCCAATACGTGCGGAGAGTCCCGTCTTCCAGAATTGGTCCTTCGCAGGTTGGGTGGTAACTGATGGTATCGCCGTTGGTGTAGGGGAATGCCCAGACGTCAAGCCTAGGCGGGGTGATTGAGGCTCGCAAAGCATCGCGCTGATCCTGGCTGGACCCTTTTCGCATCTTGCTCAACGCTTCGATGATGATGGCTGTTTTGCTAGCCCAGCGCCCGACGTGTGCTAGTTCTTGTCTTGCAATGACCCGTTCGGTGCCCCTGGCCATGTCGTGAATAGTGGGGCCGGCCGCTTCTTCGAGTCGGCTCATCCATCCGTTATTGCAACTTCCGCAGACCTCGCGAACTTTTCTGCCGAACGGTTTCGCCTTGACTGTTTTCTCAACTTCGGTTCTCTTGCCGTCGCTATTGATGAGCCAGCCGGAGTCTGTTCTGTCGAAGAGGGATGCCCCGAATACCTTGCGCCAACTCTCGGGCAGCACGTGTTCCGCCGTGATGTTGCTGGTGGACTGGCAGAAGAGGCAAACCTTGGGTAGGCGGGTCGCCATGGAGTCCCTCTTCTTCTCGGCAGATGGGGTGGTCGCTACTCGGCGACGAAGACTCCCACCCCGGGCAGGGTCTCGGTCATCCCCTTGATCCGTAGCACCTGCATGGCACGGTCGATTACCGGCTCGGTGACCCCGTAGTGCTCGATCAACTCTCGCCGACTGGGCAGCTTGGAGCCGGGCTGGAACTCGCCTGACGCGATGCGTTCGGCGAGGTCGTCGGCAATCTGCTCGTAGCGGTAACGCGGTGGCACGTGGTTCTCCTCGGTTGGCAACACGAGTAGACCACCTACGTCAGCCCTTGACTACCCAACGGTACCTGTGGGAGGTTGCCGAGGAGGTCGATTCCCTCGGTTGGCGCTGTGGGCCGTCCTCGCCGGCGTGGATGTTCGGCGCGTCCCCCGCGTTCGGACATCCACGCCTCCAGATTGCTGCGGCACAAAGAGGTGGCGGTGCTTCCTTCGATTTGGCCCATCTGGTCTTGGCGGCACTGGCGGCATATCTGCCGCTGCGGAGGCGATCTGCCATGCCGGAGCCGTCACCGCATCCCGATCAACCGCGGCCACTGGCCCAGCCAGGACGGCCCGCAGTGACCACTCACCGCCCGATCAAGCCGGCCTGGACGTGCGGCGGCTGTGTGGGGGAGTGGCCATGCCAGACCCGGCGCCGAGAGCTGCGAGCCGAGTACGACCGCGCCCCGGTGTCACTAGCTCTCTACCTGGCCGCCCATCTCGTCGACGCCGCCCAGGACCTGGCCCACGTTCCCGCTGGCCACCTGCATTACCGATTCCTCGGCTGGACTCGATGAGCATCCTGCGGCCGGGCGACGAGAAGTTCCACTACAGCGACGGCTCTCACAAGTGGATCCCGCCGGACCCGGACTACGACCAGGAGGTCTGGGACGAGCAGGTCCGCCAACACAAGCACGGCCACCTGCGAAACGAGCGGGCCAAGGTCCGAATCCAACGCCTCGTCTGACGCCAGAAGCACATCAGCGAAGTGCACCAGCCGTGCCAACCCAGCCGAGCCGAAAGGCGTCAGCAGGTCATCTGACCTCGTATCAAATCGGAGGACGGCCGCCCCCCAAAGGTTCACGCCGAAGCGGTCACTCCAGCACGGCTGAGTGGTTGGTCGCGGTAGACGAGACGCGATCCACCGGGGGGAGACTCCACAGCAGGAGCTGGAACGGGTCCTCGCCGCAGGTGAGCCAGGTGCCGTCGCCGAGCGCCATCGGGCTCTCCGAAATGGGCATCGGGTATTCGACCCGACCGAGCACGTCACCCCGCGCCACGTCGATGAGCCAATGCTGCGGGCGACCGTACTCCTCGTCGTTCTCGTCGGCTCTCGCGATCACCGTGCGCTCGTCGACGAAGCCGCACTGGTAGTCCCAGTAGGGCTCCTCCGCGGTGTCCGACGGTTGTTGCGAGTGGGGCTGAAGCTGGTCGGCGGCAACCTCGTGCAGTACCGCCCCGTCGGGAAGCCGGTGGATCGCCAGGTCTCCCTGATGGTGGGCGACCGTGAGCAACAGTTGTCCGGATGGGCTGACGTCGATGAGGGAGCGGTCGTCATCCCCGATCGAGGTGACGGTGAGTCGGACGCCGTCCCACCGGCCCCACCGCAGCGGGACACCGTCCTGGCCCTCGCCGATGCTGATGCCCATCTGGCCGGGGTCGGGGTGGGGAACGTGGTGGGAGCCGGCGGCTGCGGTGCCGGTCGAGGCGCGTCCCAGGATGCGACCATCGATGGCGTCGATCACGAGCCACTCCTCGTCGTACTCCGGCTCGTCGTCATCCGGTAGAGGCGTGCGTACGTGGGCCCAGACCGTCGAGCCGTCCGCGCTGATCGAGCACGAGCCCCGATCGGGATAGCGGTGCTCGCCGGTGCCCGCGTACTCCTCGTAGGAATTGTGGAGTGACAAGCAGTGCGGGACCCAGCACGCGTGCCGCAGCCTCCAGCGCAGCGCGCCGGTCTGATCGACCGCGTGCAGCGCGTGCTGACCGCTGAAGACCGCCAGATCGAGGGTGGGGCTCACGGCATCCACCCCGCCTGCCCGACGCGGCCATGGCGCCGGGAACCGCGCGATGGGGGTGTCGTCACCGCCGAGGAGCCGTTCGAGGTCGTATGCCGACAGTTCATCGTCCCGGCGGATCACGATGAGCCGGCGCTGCGGCCACCGCTGGACGTCGGGAGTGTCGGCGGTGCTGGCCATATCGGGTACGCGAGGGGCGTTCGACGGTATCCGGAAGGACGTCACGAGGTGAGGGGTGACGGGCACCGCAACATCCTGCCAGAGTGCGCACCACGGCTTCGGAGCGTCGTGGTCGTTCCCGCTCTGGCATTCGCCGATGGCGCCAGACTGCCTGGGACTACGGCGTTTTAGTCTCGTCGCAGGGGCGACCGATACCGAGGTTGACGTGGTCCTGCCCCCCACTCGACCGGACGATGAGCGGTAGGCAGGTCGCTTTCGCGACCCAGGTGCCCCCGACGAAGGCCATCCATTGGGCTTGTCGATCGTTCGGCGCGCAGGCGTGCACCTGGGCGGTCGTCGCCGGCGTGGTGGGCGCACCCCACCCGATCCGCGCGTCGTCTTCCCATCCCGGTGCCACCTGAAGGTCGACGACCGCGCCGGCGCGGATGACGAGCCCCCATTTGGCGAATAGCCGAGCCGCTGGATCGGCTTCTCCGGATTCCCCGACCGACAGCATCGCCCTGTCCGGCACGGCTACGTCTTCTCCCACTAATCGATAACCCGTCGGTAGTTCCGGCATCGCCTCGACCGACGGCGTGCACGGTGGCCCGGCACTGTTGTCACGCGTCGACGGGGCGGCGCCTTCGACCGGCGGCCCGGGCGGTTGGCGTGAATCGCGTGGGGGCGTACAGGCGGTCAGCATTGCCAGCAGGCACAGGACGCTCAGCCCCAGGACCGGCCTGGTCTGGCCGCCTGGCAGGGGCTCCGGGCGGACCGGGACCCACGCGTCCCAGGTCTCCGCAGAATGCGAATCCATTCGATATTCATAGCAAAATTGGGCACGTAATGATCGCCGGGTGCCTTCCTGTCATGCCCGACGCCCTCGACAGTTGGTTGCCGAACGCTACCGGCTGGTGCGTCCGCTCGGACAACGCGGAATGGGCCCCGTGTGGCAGGCCCGTGGAACGCCAACCAGAAGTGGCGGGCCAGCTGAGCGTTGACTGCGGGCTGTTCGTCGCGAAAGCCGCCGCCACCGGACCCCTCGGTGAAGAATGGTGTACCGGGGAGGGTGCTGCGACGGACCCGGGGGAGCAGGCGTGCTCGGAACCAGCCTCCTGGGCCGGCTTCGCGGCCGTGACCCGGGGGATGTCGTCCTGCGGCGCGCGGCACGGCTGACCCTCGTCGCCTCCACTGTCTTCTACGCCTGCCGCTACGGCGCGGACAGTCCGAAGCTCGCCACGTACGGTCTGTTCGGCGTGGTCGCCGCCGGGTCGTTCGCGCAGCTGCCCGGCCCTGCTCCCCAGCGGGCACGGATCCTCGTCACGTCGCTGCCGGCGGTCTGGGCCCTGATCGCCGCGGGCTCGCTGCTGGCCTGGAGCACCTGGGCGGCCGCCGGCGGCATGTTGGTCATCGGGTTCGTCGTGGCGTTCGCCGGGGTCGGCAATCCGCGCCTGGTGGGGCTGGCCAGCACGTTCCAGCTCTTCTACATCCTGGCGTCCTTTCCGCCGTACCAGCCGGACACCCTGCCGGAGCGGCTGGCGGGGGTCACGCTCGCCGTCGTGCTGCTCGCGGTTGCCGAGGTGTTCCTCTGGCCGGATCCGGTGCCGGTCACCTGCCGGCAACGACTCGCAAAGGCGGCGGACGGCGTCGCGGCGTTCCTCGACGCCACGGCGGACGCGCTGACCCACCCGACCGGTGGTCGGGACACTTGGCGCGAGCGGGCGTACGACGCGGTGGCCGGGCTCGCGTTGGGCCGCAATCCTCCGGCGTGGGCACCCACCGCGGCGGGCGCTCCGGACCGGGCGCTGCGAATCTGCGCGGCCGCGTTACGGGAAATGCTCGCCGAGGCGGAGCGGTTGGCGGCGGACGCTCCGCCGGAGCCGATTCCGGACCTGGCCGCGGCGCGGCTGCTGCGCTCGTGCGCCGTAGCGACCCGTGCCGCCGGCCGGAGCCTGTCGGCGGATGCGCCGCCGGTCGACCTCGGCGACCTGGACGCCGCGATCGGACGGGCCGAAGTGGCGTACCCCGTTGGAGAGGGCGACGGCCGCGCCGCGCCGGACGTACCCCGGTTGTGCCGGGACGCGACCGCGCTGGCCCTCGCCGCCCAGGTGCGTGTCCTCGCCGTCGGTACCCGGGTGGCCAACGGGTCGCGGCTCGACGGCGAGGATGCCTACTCGGGGCTGTTCGAGTACGCGCGGCACGGCCCATGGACGCTGTACTGGCGGCAGTTCCGCGCCCACCTGGCGCCCCGCTCGGCCCACCTGCACAGCTCGCTGCGGCTGGCCGTGGCGCTGGCCGTCGCCCGGGTGGCCGCCGGGCTGTTGCAGCTCACCCACGGCTTCTGGGTGCTCCTGGCGACCCTCACCGTCCTGCGCACCTCGGCGGCGAACACCCGCACGGAGCTGCGACCCGCCGTGCTGGGCACGATCGCCGGCGCCGTCGTCAGTGGTGGGCTGATGCTCGTCGTACAGGAGCCGATCGTCTACGCCATCGCGTTGCCGTTCACGCTGATGCTGGCCTTCGGCGTCGGTCGCCTGCTGGGGCCGGTCTGGCAGCAGGCGTTGTTCACGGTGCTGCTGACGTTCGTCTTCGCTCAGCTCGCCCCCGAAGGATGGCGACTCGCCGAGGCACGCCTGGTCGACGTCGTGCTCGGCGCCGTGATCGGCGTGCTCGCCGGAGTGGCGATGTGGCCGCACGGCGCGAGCCGCGACCTGCGGCGCAACGCCGCCCGCTACCTCGCGGCCTGCGCGGAGGTGGTGGAGCAGACCGTCCAGGCGGTGCTCGGCGGCCCCCCGCCCGATCGTGCGCTCGACCGGGTCCGCAGGAGCACGACCCTCGTCGACTCGTCCTACTGCCAGTACCACTCCGAGCGGCCCGATCCGCCGAACCGGCGCGTGGACTGGGACGCCGTCCTGGCCACCGGGCACCGCGCGGTGCCCGCCGCCGAGTCGCTGCTGCGCCGCAACCCACCCGGCTGCCTCGCCGGCTGGCCCGCGGCGGCGGCGTTGCTGCGCGACTCCGCAGGTCAACTGCGATCGGGGTACGACGACCTCGCCGACGAGGTCGCGCACGGCCGGCCGTCAGGCCCGGTGCCCGTGCCTACCAACTGCGTCGACGAACTCGACCGCGTCCGCCCGTTGCTGGGCGAGGTCGGCTCCCGGTCCTCGATCCGGCATCTGGTGGAGGTCGACCGGTGGCTCGCCGGCCTCGCCGACAGCCTCGCCCGGATCCGCCCGCCCGGTGGTGGTGACGCGTCTAGTCGAGGCGGGAAGTCGTGACGAGTCGCTCGGGCGGGCCGGTGGCGTCGGAAAGCCTCGATCGTGTGGGGCTCGGCCCGGCAGGATGCTCGTGAGCGGTATACCTGAGAGTCATCTTTATACCTCTGAGTCATCACGCTCGTCAGGGACCAGCCCGCCCGCGCGCGGCCGCCAGGTGACTCGGCCATGCGCCGCAGGCCGCCGGTCGCCGATTGGTCGTGCCCATCCCCGACCGTCCGGCCTAGCGTCGGAATCATGGAGATCGAGCAGGCGCAGAAGCTCTGGCAGCCGGAGCCCGGCTGGTTGAACACCGCCTCCTACGGGCTGCCGCCCGAGCCGGCCTGGACGGCGATGCAGGACGCCCTCGCCGCCTGGCGGGTCGGCCGCACGTCGTGGGAGGGCTGGGGTGACTCGGTGCAGCGCGCCCGAACCGCGTTCGCCGGCCTGATCGGGGTGCCGGGCGAGGACGTGGCGGTCGGCGCGACCGCCTCGCAGATGCTGGCGCCGGTCGCGGCGGCGCTGCCGGCCGGGTCGACCGTGGTGGTTCCCGAGATCGAGTTCACCTCGAACCTCTTCCCCTGGCTGGCCCAGGAGGAGCGGGGCGTCACGGTGCGCACCGTGCCGGCGGACAGACTGGCCGACGCGATCGACGCCGACACCGACCTGGTCGCGTTCAGCCTCGTGCAGTCGGCCGATGGCACCGTCGCGGCGTACGACGAGATCGTGGCCTCGGCCCGCGCACACGGCGCGTTGGTCGTGGTGGACGCGAGCCAGGCGTGCGGCTGGCTGCCGTTCGACGGGAGCCTGGCCGACGTGGTGGTGGTGAGTGGCTACAAGTGGGTGATGGGGCCGCGCGGCTGCGCGTACGCGTATCTGGCTCCGGTGTTGCGCGACCGGCTGCGCCCGGACGCCGCCGGCTGGTACGCGGGCCGCGACCCGCACGCTTCCTACTACGGCCCGCCGCTGCGGCTGGCCGACGACGCCCGCCGGTTCGACATCTCACCGGCCTGGTTCAGCTGGGTCGGTGCGGCGCCCGCACTGGAGCTGGTCGCCGAGATCGGCGTGCCGGCGATCCAGGCGCACGACGTGGCGCTGGCCAACCGGTTCCTGACCGGGCTGGGCCGGCCGCCGGGGGAGAGCGCCATCGTTACCGTCGACGTGCCCGACGCGGAGCGGAGACTGTCGGCGGCCGGCATCCGGGCGGCGGTACGCGCGGGCCGGGTCCGGGCCTCGTTCCACGTCTACTCGACCGAGGCCGACGTGGACGGCGCCCTCACGGCGTTGGCCGGCTGAGCCCGCCAACGGGCGGCCCACCGAAGCACCGGTGAGCCGGACCGGCCGGCCGTGCCCTGCGGGGTCACGGCCGGCCCGCGATCGCCGTGGTGGTCAGGAACAGACGCTCAGGTTCGCGGAGGTGTAGGAGAGCATTCCCCACTCCAGGTCGGGCCCGGCGGGGATGTCCCACCTGCCGTCCGCGCGCCGGCCGAAGTAGGCGAAGTTGGTGCCGAGCCCGTCGTAGTAGAACCATCTCTCGCCCTCGTAGAGGCGGAGGCGGGTGGCCGCCTTGGCGAAGGTTTTGGGACCGACGACGCCGTCGCTGACCAGACCTCGGTCGCGCTGCCACCGCTTGGTGGCGGCCGTCGTCGCCGGCCCGAACCGGCAGTCGACGCCGGAGGCGGCGAGGTAGCCCTCGGCCTTCAGGATCGTCTGCCACATGGCGACCACGTTGCTGTACGAGCGCGTCGACGCGGAGATGGGGCCCTCGTCCCCCCAGTCGTCGGTCCAGGTGCCCGAGCCCGCGACGTACCCCTGGCTCACGCTGGCGGACGCTGGTGCGACCGAGATGGCGACAGTGCCGATCGTGGCGACGACCATCGCCATCGCAGCGGCCCTGAATCGTAGGAACATGCGCATCCCCTCTGGCTGGGCGGGCGGGTTGTGCCGGAAACACGTTCGGCGGCCCTGTCCCGTTGCACGTCAGTCAGGAGGCGGACACTGCGGCTCAGGCGAGGTGGCCGCCGATTTTCGTGTACCCGCGCAGCAGGTCCCGCGAGATGATCAGGCGCTGCATCTCGTCGGTGCCCTCGAAGATCCGGTAGAGCCGGACCTGCCGGTACCAGCGCTCGATGGGCAGCTCACGGGTGTAGCCCATGCCGCCGTGGATCTGGAGCACCCGGTCGACCACCCGGTTGACCATGCCGGCGCCGTAGAGCTTGCCCATCGACGATGCGTGCCGGGGATCCATGCCCTGGTCGACCGTCCACGCCGACTTCAACACGAGCCAGCGGGCCGCCTCCAGCTCGGTCTCCGAGTCGGCGATCATCCACTGGATGGCCTGGTTGGTGCCGATCTTCGAGCCGAACGTCTCCCGGGTGTTGGCGTGGTCGATCGCCATCTGCAGGACCCGCTCGGCGATGCCGATGGCATGCGACGGAATGGTGTAGCGGCCCTTGCCGATCCACTCCATGCCCAGCGTGAAGCCCTGCCCGATCTCGCCGAGGATGTTGCGGTGCGGCACGCGGACGTCATCGAAGATCAGCGACGCGGGCCCGCCCTCGCCCATGGTCTGGATGAACTCCGAGCGCCAGCCCATCGACCGGTCGACCAGGAACGCGGTGGCGCCGCCGTTGCGGGCGCCCTTCTCCCGGTCGGTCACCGCCACCACGATGGCGAAGTCGGCGTCGTTGCCACCGGTGATGAACGTCTTCTCGCCGTCGAGGATCCAGTCGTCGCCGTCGCGGCGGGCCGACAGCCGGATGTTCGCCGCGTCCGAGCCGGCCCCCGGCTCGGTGATCGCGAAGCAGGAGCGCCGCTCGCCCTCGATGGTCGGGATGAGGAACTCCCGCTTCTGCTCCTCGGTGGCGTGGAACAGGATGTTGTCCGCCTCGCCGCCGAAGCGGAACGGTACGAACGTGTGGCCCAGTTCGGTCCAGATCAGCGACTGGAGCACGGCCGGCAGGTCCATCCCGCCGTACTCCTCCGGCGTGGCCAGGCCCCAGAAACCGAACTTGCGCGCCTTGAGTTGCAGCTCGCGCAGCTCGGAGTGGTCCAGGCCCGGCTGGTGCGCCCGCTCCCGCCGGAGCACCTCCGCCTCCAGCGGCATCACCTCGCGGCGGATGAACGACCGGACGGTGTCCCGCACCGCCCGCTCCTCGTCGGTCAGCGAAAAGTCCACGGTGGTCCTCCTGGCGTCGGTGCTGCCGGTCACCCTTAAACTAGCGGTGTAAGTTTTGCCGCGTCCAGACCCCACGGCCGAGACCGCGAGGAGCGCAGTGCCCCGACCACGCCAGCCCCGGCTCACCCGGCAGCTCATCGTCGAGACCGCCACCGCGGTGATCGACGCCGAGGGCCTGCCGGCGTTCTCCACCCGCCGGCTCGCCGCCGAGCTGGGCGTGCGCGGCCCCTCGCTCTACAACCACTTCGCCACCAAGGACGAGATCCTGGACGCGGTCGCCGACACGGTCACCGCCGCCGTCGACACCGGTGGCTTCGCCAGCCGGGACTGGGCCGCCGCGCTGCGCGACTGGGCCTGGTCGTACCGGCGGGCGCTCACCGCGCACCCGAACATCGTGCCGTACCTGGCCCAGGGGCCCGGGCGGCGGCCGGCCGCGCTGGCCATGGCCGACGCGGTCTACGGCGGGCTGGTGCGCGCCGGCTGGCCGCCGGCTCGGGCCACCCACATCGGCGCGGCGCTGCGCTACTTCGTGGCCGGGTCGGCGCTCGGGTCGTTCGCCCGCGGCTTCGTCGAGGATCCCGAGCTGTACGCCGCGCACTACCCGCACCTGCGCCAGGCCCACCGGCTCGCCGAGCACCAGCAGAGCGTGGACGAGGGCGCGTTCGCCCTCGGCCTGGACGCCCTGCTGCACGGCCTGGCCGCCGAGTACGCCCGCACCGTCGGCACCCTCGACCCGGTGGAGTCCGTCCGGCCCAGCGGGTAGCGTCGAAACTCCCAGCGCTAGTTTCATCGCCCATCGCCCACCCCCGAAGGGACGACATGGACCTCGCCGCCCCGCCGTCGCGGCTGCTGCCCGACGCCCTGCGCCTCCGGCGCCACCTGCACATCGCCGGCGAGTGGACCCGGTCCACCGGCGGCGACGTGATCGATGTGGAGAGCCCGAGCACCGGTGAGCTGATCGGGCAGGTGCCCGCCGGCACCCCGACGGATGTGGACCGGGCCGTGGCCGCGGCCCGTGCCGCCTTCCCCGGCTGGTCGGCCGCCGCCCCGGCCGAGCGTTCCGCGTGCCTGGACCGGCTGCACATCGCGCTCGCCGCGCGCGCCGACGACCTCGCCCGCACCATCGCCGTGGAGTTGGGTGCCCCGCTCAAGCTCGCCACCCGGGTGCAGGTCGGGCTACCACTGACCGTGCTGCGCGACCACGTCGCGCTCGCCGCGCGACCACCGGTCGAGGAGAGCATCGGCAACTCCCTCGTCGTCCGCGAGCCGATCGGCGTCGTCGGCGCCATCACCCCGTGGAACTACCCGCTGCACCAGGTGATGGCGAAGCTGGCCCCCGCGCTGGCCGCCGGCTGCACGGTGGTGCTCAAGCCCAGCGAGCTGACCCCGCTGACCGCGTACCTGCTCTTCGACGCGGTCACCGAGGCCGGGCTGCCGCCGGGTGTGCTCAACCTGGTCCCCGGCACCGGCCCGGTGGTCGGCGAGGCGCTCGCCGGGCACCCCGACGTCGACCTGGTCTCGTTCACCGGCTCCACCGCCACCGGTGCGCGGATCATGCGCCTCGCCGCCGACCGGATCGCCCGCGTCGCGCTGGAGTTGGGCGGCAAGTCCGCCAACGTGATCCTCCCCGACGCCGACCTGGCCACCGCGGTCAAGGTCGGCGTCGGCAACGCCCTGCTCAACTCCGGCCAGACCTGCACCGCGTGGACCCGGATGCTGGTGCACCGCGACCGGTACGCCGAGGCGCTCGACCTGATCGCCACGGCGGTGGCCGGCTACCGCCTCGGCGACCCATTCGACCCGGCCACCCGGCTCGGCCCCCTGGTCTCCGCGGCCCAGGCCGAGCGGGTCCGCGGCCACGTCGACCGGGCTCTCGCCGACGGCGCCCGGCTGGTCGCCGGTGGCCCGGACGCCCCGGTGCCCGCCCAGGGCCACTTCGTCGCCCCGACCGTCTTCGCCGACGTGCACCCGGACAGCGCGCTCGCCCAGCAGGAGGTCTTCGGGCCGGTGCTCGCCGTCATCCCGTTCGCCGACACCGACGAGGCGGTGGCCATCGCCAACAACTCGAAGTACGGGCTGGCCGGCGCGGTGTGGTCCGCCGACACCGACGCGGCGCTCGCGGTGGCCCGGCGGCTGCGTACCGGCGCCGTCGACATCAACGGCGCCCCGTTCAACCCGCTCGCCCCGTTCGGCGGCTACAAGCAGTCCGGCCTCGGCCGGGAGCTGGGCGTGCACGGGCTGGCCGAGTTCTGCGAGCTGAAGGCGATCCAGCGGTGAGCGGCGCTGAGCCGACGGCCGCGCCGGCGGGCGGCACCGAGCCGGCGGCCGTGCCGGTCACCGTCCGCGCGCTGGTCGCGCGCGGGTCCGGCGCCGACCTGCGGGTCGAGCGGGTACGCCTGCCCGCGCCCGGCCCCGGCGAGCTACGGGTGACGATCCGGGCGGCCGGCGTCTGCCATTCCGATCTGTCCATGGTGAACGGCACACTCGCCGCGAGGTTTCCGCTGGTGCTCGGGCACGAGGCGACCGGCGTGGTGGCCGAGACCGGGCCGGGCGTCCGGGTGGCGGTCGGCACTCCGGTGGTGCTCAACTGGGCGCCGGCCTGCCGGACCTGCTGGTGGTGTCAGCACGACGAGCCGTGGCTCTGCGCCGACACCACCGCCCCGACG
Organism: Micromonospora sp. U21; assembly: GCF_018070045.1. Taxonomy (GTDB): domain Bacteria; phylum Actinomycetota; class Actinomycetes; order Mycobacteriales; family Micromonosporaceae; genus Micromonospora. The sequence continues at coordinate 39,265 of NZ_JAGPYK010000028.1, read as the reverse complement.
ATGCCGCGGGGCGAGACCGACGACGGTGTCCCGCTGCACCTGACCCTCGGCCTCGGCGCGCTCGCCGAGGCGGTCGTGGTGCCCGAGAGCGCCGTCATCCCGATCCCCGCCGGGCTGCCCCCCGAGCGGGCCGCCCTGCTCGGCTGTGCGGTGCTCACCGGCGCCGGCGCGGTCCGCAACACCGCCCGGGTGGCCACCGGCGAGTCCGTGGCGGTGATCGGGCTCGGTGGGGTCGGGCTCGCCGTGCTCACCGCCGCCCGCCGGGCCGGCGCCACGCCGATCCTCGCCGTCGACGTCGCCGAGGCGAAGCGGGACCTGGCGCTCGCCGCCGGCGCGACCGACTTCCTGCTCTCCGACGATCGGCTCTCCAAGGAGGTACGGGCGCGCACCGAGAGCCGGGGCGTCGACCACGCCTTCGAGTGCGTCGGCCGCGCCGCCACCATCCGCGCTGCCTGGCGGCTCACCCGGCGCGGGGGAGCGGTGACCGTGGTCGGCATGGGCGCGAAGGACGACATGGTCAGCTTCGGCGCGTTGGACATCTTCCACTCCGCGCGTACGCTGCGCTCCTCGGTGTACGGCTCGTCCGACCCGGACCGGGAGGTGCCCGAGCTGGCCCGGGCCGCACTCGACGGCACGCTGGACCTGTCACCGCTGGTCAGCGGGGTGGTCACCCTCGACGAGGCGCCGGCCGCGTTCGACCGGCTGGCCCGGGGCGAGGGCGCCCGCTGGGTGGTCAGCTTCCCGGACTGAGCCGCGGGTCGGCCGGCGACGGTCGTTTGATCAGCGCGGCGTAGCCGTCGAGGAGCCGTCGGTGACCCGGCCCCACCCGGAGCGGGTGGGCCGGTCCCGGTCACTTGCCGGTGACGATGCCCGGGTTGATGCACAGCCCCGGGTTGGCGCCGTTCTTCTCGGCGATCTCCAGGCAGCGGGTCACCTTGTCGACCTTCGCGTTGGTCTCGGTGATCTGCTTGGAGATCTCGGCGTTCTTGCGGTCCTGCTCCAGGTTGCGAGTCTGAGCGAGCTTGTCCTGGAAGGCCCGGATGTTGCCCTCGGTCTTCTCGTCGTGGTTCACCCGGGTGATGGTCACCGAGAGGATGTCCACGTCGGCGGCGAGCCGGGTGTCCGCGCTGGTCTTGATGTTCGTCGCGAAGGGCTTCAGGTCGACGTTGAGGTCACCGGTCTGGGCGTCGATCTTCTCCAGCGGGTTGTACGCGGCGAACGCGTCGTTGACCGCGCTGTCGAGCTGCACGCCCACCCGCTGGCCACGGAAGCTGGTGAAGTCTCCCTTGTAGTCCATGAACTGCTTCGGCGCGTTCTCCGGCTTGACCTGCCACTCGATGAGCACCTCGACGCAGGCGTCGGCGAGCGTGCCGGTGCGGACCCGCACGCAGTTGTTGCCGCCGATGTGGTCGTACTTCTGCCGGCCCGCGTCCCACTCGCCGACCTTCTGCCAGGGCGCCACCCACTTCAGGCCCGAGCCGGTCACCTCACCGGTGGGCTTGCCGAAGCTGGTGACGATGCCGACCGAGCGGATCGGTACGGAGTGGGCGCTGGAGGCGACGCCGATCAGCAGCGTGACGGCGAGGCAGCCGAGCGCCGCGAGGGCGGCCGTGCGCTTCACCGCGCTTCTCGGGGCGACGAGCGCCAGGACGGCGCAGACCGCCAGGGCGACGGCGAAGACGATCGCCATGGTGAAGCCGACAGGCATGGGTTGGGGGCCTTTCGATGGGCTGTGTGGATCATTAAATTAGGGGGCTCGGTCAAGTCGGTTACGTCGGGGAGTGGGGTCCGCACACGTCTCCTGCCGGCTGAATATGGATGCCATCGACATGGCTCGACTCGCAGGGCCGGCCGTAGGTTTCCTCCACGCGACGGCCCTGTGACCGCGGTCACCGATCGGACGTCGCCGCGACCCTGCGGAGGATGAGGCGATGACCGGGCAAGCGCTCCTGTCGGCCCGTGGGCTGACCCGAGACTTCCGGGGCTTCCGGGCGGTCGACGACGTCGATCTCGACGTCGCGCCGGAGAGTGTGCACGCGCTGGTCGGCCCCAACGGCGCCGGCAAGACCACCCTGTTCAACCTGCTCACCGGTTTCCTGCGGCCCAGCGGCGGGCGGATCGAGCTGGCCGGGCGGGATGTCACCGGGCTGCCACCGGAGCAGGTCGCCCGGCTCGGCGTGGCCCGCTCGTTCCAGATCACCAGCCTCTTTCCGCAGCTGTCCGCCCGTGAGCACGTCGCGCTGGCCCTCCAGTCGTCCAGCGGGCTGGGCTGGCGGTTCTGGCGCTCGGCGAAGCTGATGGGCCGTTACACCGAGCGGGCCGACGAACTGCTGGCCATGGTGGGGCTGGCCGAGCTGGCGGACGCCCCCTCCGAGGCGCTGGCGTACGGCCGCAAGCGGGCCCTGGAGCTGGCCATCGCCCTGGCGCTGGACCCGAAGGTGCTGCTGCTCGACGAGCCGACCGCCGGGATGGGGCTGGAGGACGTCGACCGCACCGTCGAGCTGATCAGCCGGGTCCGCCAGGGCCGGACCGTGGTGATGGTCGAGCACAACATGAGCGTGGTCGGCCGGCTCGCCGACACCGTCACCGTGCTCCAGGCCGGCAAGGTCCTCGTCGAAGGCCCGTACGAGCAGGTCCGCGCGGACGAGCGCGTGATCACCGCCTACCTGGGAGCCGCTGATGCTGCGCATTGAGAACCTGTCCGCCTGGTACGGCGAGGCGCAGGTGCTGCGGGACGTCAGCCTGGAGGTCGCCGCCGGCGAGGTGGTCACCCTGGTCGGGCGCAACGGCGCCGGCAAGTCCACCCTGCTGCGCTGCGTGATGGGGCTGCACTCCGGCCAGCGCGGCACGGTCGAGTTGGACGGGCGGGACGTCGGGAAGCTGCCGGCGCACCGGCGTGCCCGGCTCGGGCTGGGCTGGGTGCCCGACGACCGGGGCAGCTACGCCACGCTGACCGTGACCGAGAACCTCACCCTGCCGCCCCGGGTCGGCCCGGACCCGTGGTCGCTGGAGCGCGTGTACGAGGCGTTCCCAGCCCTCTACTCCCGGCGCGACTCCGCGGCCACCATGCTCTCCGGCGGTGAGCAGCAGATGCTCGCGCTGGCCCGGGTGCTGCGGATGGGCGCCCGGCTGCTGCTCTGTGACGAGCCCACCGAGGGGCTCTCTCCACTGTTGGTGCAGCAGGTCGGTGACCTGCTGCGGGAAGCCAAGCGGCACGGGGTGACCGTGCTGCTGGTCGAACAGAACCTGCACTTCGCCACCGGCGTCGCCGACCGGCACTACCTGCTGGCCGAGGGACGCGTCGCCGAGGCGATGGACAACTCCGAGGTGCGCTCGCGGGAACGCGAGCTGCTGGCGTACCTCGGGATCTGAATTGTCTCAACGACGACCCGCGCGATGAGGCGCGGAATGGATGGAGTGAGCATGCGCAGGACGGTGGGTGTGGCCGCGGCGTCGGCCGCGGTGGTGCTGGTCGCCGGTTGCGGCGGCGGTGGACCCCAGTCGGGCGGCGACCAGAAGCTGACCGGCGACAAGATCGTGCTGGGCGTGCTCAACGACCAGTCCGGGGCGTATTCGGAGCTGTCCGGGAAGAACTCGGTCACGGCGGTGGAGATGGCCATCGCCGACTTCACCGCCAAGTACGGCGACAAGGCGGTGACCAAGGACATCACCGTGGAGACCGCCGATCACCAGAACAAGCCGGACGTGGCCAACTCCAAGGCCCAGGAGATGTACGACCGCAAGGGCGTCGACCTGATCCTGGACGTGCCCACCTCGTCGGCGGCGTTGAAGGTCGCCGACGTGGCGAAGGAGAAGAAGAAGCTCTACTTCAACATCGGGGCGGCGACCACCGACCTGACCGGCAAGAGCTGCAACAAGTACACCTTCCACTACGCCTACGACACGTACATGCTGGCCAATGGCACCGGGAAGACCACGACCGAGCAGATCGGCAAGAACTGGTACATCCTGTACCCGAACTACGCCTTCGGTCAGGACATGGAGAAGAGCTTCTCCACCGCGATCACGGCGGCCGGCGGGAAGGTCGTCGGCAAGGACGGCGCGCCGTTCCCGAACACCAGCGGCGACTTCTCCACCTTCCTGCTCAAGGCGCCGACGCTGACCCCGAAGCCGGACGTGCTCGGCACGATGCAGGCCGGCGCGGAGCTGGTCAACGTGGTGAAGCAGTACAACGAGTTCAAGCTGCGCGACAAGGGCGTCGGCCTGGCGGTGGGGCTGATGTTCCTCACCGACATCCACTCGCTCACCCCGGCCGCGCTGGCCGGTACCACCTACACCGACGCCTGGTACTGGAACTTCGACGCGAAGAACCGGGAGTTCGCCGACCGGTTCCAGCAGAAGGCCGGCACCCGGCCGACGTTCGCGCACGCGGCCAACTACTCCGCCGCCTTGCAGTACCTGGAGGCGGTGCAGGCGGCCGGCACCGACGACGCGGACGCCGTCGTCAAGGGCCTGGAGGGCAAGACGGTCGAGGACGTCTTCCTGCGCAACGGCAAGATCCGCGCCGAGGACCACCGGGTGGTGCACGACGCGTACCTGGCCCAGGTGAAGCCGCAGTCCGAGGTGACCGAGCCGTGGGACTACGTCAAGGTGCTCAAGACGATCCCCGCCGCGGACTGGCGTTCCGCGCGCCTTCCGCTGACTGCAAGCTGTGAGCGTGTGACGCTGTGAGCGGATTCGCGCAGAACACGTTCAACGGGTTGGTGAGCGGGGCGTTCTACGCCCTGCTCGCCCTCGGGCTCGCGGTCATCTTCGGCATGCTGCGGGTGGTCAACTTCGCCCACGGCGCGTTCTACATGCTCGGCGCGTTCGGCGCGTACGTACTGCTCACCGAGGCGGGCGTGCCGTTCTGGGCGGCCCTGGTGATCATGCCGGTGGGGCTGGGTCTGCTGGGCATGGCGCTGGAACGCGCGGTGATCCACCGGTTGACCCGGCTCGACCCGCTCTACAACTTCCTGCTCACCTTCGGCCTGACGCTGATCCTGCAGGACCTGGTGAAGTTGCGCTACGGCGTGCAGTCCAGCCCGTACGCCACCCCGTCGCTGTTGAGCGGGACGGTGAACTTCGGACTCTTCGACTTCCCGACCTACCGGGTGTTCATCCTCGGTTTCGCGCTGCTGCTCTGCGTTGCCGTGTGGTGGGTGCTCACCCGGACCCGGATCGGCATGGTGGTCCGCGCCGCCACCGAGCGGCCCGACCTGACCCGGGCGTTCGGTATCGACGTCGGACGCTGGGTGACCCCGGTCTTCGGCTTCGGCATCGGGCTGGCCGGGCTGGCCGGTGTGCTGGCCGCGCCGATGCGCGCGGTCAACCCGCTGATGGGCGCGGACCTGATCATCGTGGTCTTCGCGGTGGTGGTGATCGGCGGGCTGGGCTCGATCTTCGGCTCGGTCGCCGCCGGCTTCGGCATCGGCCTGGTCCAGGCGTGGGGCGAGGCTTACCTGTCCAACTTCCCGATCGTGTCGCAGACGATCGTCTTCATCGTGATGGCCGTCGTGCTGCTCTGGCGCCCGGCCGGCCTGTTCGGTCGTGAGGAGGCGCCGGCATGACCAGCACCGTGGACACCCCGGCCGACGTACCCCGAGCCACGCCGCCGTCCGGGCTGGTCGCCGTGGCCCGTGCCCCCGGTTGGGTTCGGTACGCGCTGCTCGCCGTCGGGCTGGCCGCCGCGGCCTGGCTGCCCAACGGCCTCTATCCGGCGGTTGCGGTGGACATCCTCTGCTGGGCGCTGTTCGCCGTCGCGGTGGACCTGCTGCTCGGCTTCACCGGGCTGATGTCGTTCGGGCACGCCGCGTTCTGGGGCACCTCGGCGTACGTCACCGGGTTGGTGGCGATCCACGCCGGCCTGCCGTTCCCGCTCGCGGTGCTGGCCGGGGCGCTGGCCGCGGCCGTGCTGGCGGTGCCGATCGGCTACCTGGCGGTCAAGCGGACCGGCATCTACTTCGCCATGGTGACGCTGGCCTTCGCGCAGATGGTCTACTACGTCGCCAACGAGTGGCGCTCGGTGACGCAGGGCGAGAACGGCCTGCAGGGGGTGCCCCGCGAGCTGTTCGGCTGGGACCTCACCGACGACTACTACTTCTACTACGCGATCCTGCCGATCGTGCTGCTCGGGCTGGCCGCCGCCTGGCGGATCGTGCACTCGCCGTTCGGCCGGGTGCTGGTCGGCATCCGGGACAACCCGGCCCGGGCCCGAGCGCTGGGCTACCCGGTGCACCGCTACAAGCTCACCGCGTTCGTGCTCTCCGGGTTCATCGCCGGTCTCGGCGGCGGGCTGTTCGCGGTCGGCCACCGGTTCGTCTCGTTGGACGTGCTGCACTGGACCACCTCCGGCAAGGCGGTCATCGTGGTGGTGCTCGGCGGGATCGGCACCCTCTGGGGTGGCGTGCTCGGCGCCGGGATCGTGGTCCGGCTGGAGGACTGGCTCTCGTTCTCCGGGTTCGAGGCGATCGGCCTGGTCACCGGCGGCATCTTCGTCCTGGTCGTGGTGTTGTTCCGGCGCGGCATCTGGGGCAGCGCCGCCGCGCTGGCCCGCCGGCTGGTGGCGCGCCGCCGGTAAATCTCCGCGCGGGCGCATCCGCCGCGCGCCCTCGTGGCGTACCCCGGGGTAGGGAAAACTACCCGGGGGTACGTCTGGTGCTGACCGATCCGATGCCGGCGGAGGCCGTGGAGATCGCGCACAAGCTGGTCTCGCTGGCGGCCGAGGACCTGGACGGCAACCGTGTCGCCACGATGATGCTGGAGCTGGCCGGAGAGTGGGGTGTGCCGGCGCTCTGGGAGCAGGTCTGCCAGCCGCTGCTGGCCCGGCTGACGGGGGGCGCCGGCGAGATCGCCGTCGAGCACGCTCTCTGTGTGGGCGTGCGGGTCGGGCTGGACGTGTACCGGCGGGAGCCGGGGCGGTCGCTGCGAACCGGCGGGGTGCTGCTGGCCGGCGCCGAGCGGGAGGCGCACTGCCTCGGCCTTGACGCGCTCGCCGCCGCGCTGCGCGAGCAGGGTCATGGGTGCCTGCATCTCGGCCCAGCGCTGCCGTGGGCCGCGCTGACCAGCGCGGTGTACCGGGCCCGCCCGAGCATCGTCGTGCTCTGGTCGCAGACGCCCGTCACCGGCCGCGCGTACCGCCTGGTGCGCTTCGCCCGGGACTTCCCGCTGCTGCGGGTGTACGGCGCCGGGCCCGGCTGGATCGAGCCGCTCACCGCGCCGGCGGCCCACCTGCGCACGCTGCCGGCCGCCGTGGCCGCCTGCCTGGCCGCCCCGCGACCAGGCTGATTGCGTCACGCTCGCCAGCGAAGGAGCCGATGGTCAGCCCCCACCCTTTGCTCTGCTTCAACCGACGCAACACTCACGGCCCACAACCGTTGCGCGGGTTGAAGCAGAGCAAAGGCGGCAGCGAGTGCCGCCGCCGGTTCTGATGCCGACCGCGGATGGCGGAAGTGGGCGCCCGAATGGGCGTGACGCCGACCACATACGATACGGATCGGTTCCGTATCGTTAATGCCGGTCGTAGTCTGTCCGCAGTTACGAGTCTGGCCCGTATCGTATTGCGCTGCGGGTGAACCGGGGGGAGAACCGGCGCATGGAGCTGCACGACAACACCGGACATCCGAGGAGGTGGGCGATCCTGGGGGTGCTGGTGATCAGCCTCCTCGTCGTCGTCCTCGACAACACGATCCTCAACGTCGCCCTGCGTACGCTGGCCGACCCGGTGCACGGCCTCGGCGCCAGCCAGGGCCAGCTGGAGTGGGCCATCAACTCCTACACGCTGGTCTTCGCCGGGCTGCTGTTCACCTTCGGGGTGCTCGGCGACCGCGCCGGCCGCAAGCGCTTCCTGATGATCGGGCTGGCGCTGTTCGGCCTGGCGTCGCTGCTCTCCGCGTACGCCCAGAGCCCCGCCCAGCTGATCGCGGCCCGCGCCCTGATGGGGGTCGGCGGCGCGGCCATCATGCCGGTGACGCTGTCGATCATCTCCAACGTCTTCGACCCGCGTGAGCGTGGCCGCGCCATCGGCGTCTGGGCCGGGGCGGTCGGGCTCGCGGTGGCGATCGGCCCGATCCTCGGCGGCGCGCTGCTGGAGCACTTCTGGTGGGGCTCGGTCTTCCTGATCAACGTGCCGGTGGTCGTCGCCGGCGTGGTCCTGGTCGCCCTGCTGGTCCCCGAATCGCGCGACCCGCGCCCGGGCCGGGTCGACGTGCTCGGCGTCCTGCTCTCCGTGGTCGGCCTGGTCGCCCTCTCCTACGGCATCATCGACGGCGGCGAGCACGGCTTCGGCCGACCGGTGGCCTGGGGCTCGATCCTGGTCGGCCTGGCGGTGCTGGCCTGGTTCGTGCAGCACGAGCGGCGCAGCGACCACCCGTCGCTGGACGTCCGGCTGTTCCGCCTGCCCCGGTTCGCCGCGCCGGTGGCCATCGTCGGCCTGGTGTTCTTCGCCGCGATGGGCGTGATGTTCTTCAGCTCGTTCTACCTGCAACTGGTACGCGACTACAGCCCGCTGCAGACCGGCCTGCTCTTCCTGCCCTTCGCCGGCGCCCAGCTGATCTTCGCGCCCCGCAGCGCCGCCATGGTCCGCCGCTACGGCGGCCGGGCGGTCGCGACCGTCGGGCTGGCGCTGACCGCGGGGGCACTGGCCGCCTTCGCTTTCATCGGCGCGTCCACCCCGATCTGGGTCGTGCTGGTCGTCTTCTTCTTCCAGGGCGTCGGAATGGCCAACATCATGCCGCCGGCAACCGAGTCGATCATGTCGGCGCTGCCCCGCGAGAAGGCCGGCGTGGGCTCCGCGGTCAGCAACACCGTCCGCCAGGTTGCCGGTGCGCTCGGCGTGGCGGTCCTCGGCTCGGTGCTCTCCGCGGTCTACCGGGCCGACGTGGACGGCGCGTTGACCGGCCTTCCCGCGCAGGCCCGTGACGCGGCCAACGAGTCGATCTCCGGGGCGTACGCGGCGGCCGGGCAGCTCGGCCCGGCGGGGCCGGCGCTGATCTCGGCGGCCAACGACGCCTTCGTCACCGCCATGCACTGGGCGGCGGCGCTCTCCGCGGTGGTCGCCGCGCTCGGCATCCTGGTGGTGCTGCGCTGGATGCCCGGCCGGGAGGCCGTGGCGGACGCGCCGGCGGCGCCGGTCGCCGAGCCCGAGTTGGCCGGGACGGCCTAGGTTCGGGGACAATGTCCGACATGACGTCCACTGCCGATGCTCCGCGGTCGCCCGGGCGACCGCGGAGCCTCCGCGCCGATGAGGCGATCGTCGAGGCCACCCTCGACCTGCTCGCCGAGGGCAGCACCATCGAGGCGCTCTCGATCGAGGCGATCGCCGCCCGCGCCGGGGTCGGCAAGGCCACCATCTACCGCCGCTGGGCCGGCAAGGACGCACTGCTGCTGGACGCGCTGCGCCGGCTCAAGGGCATCCTGCCGCAGCCGGAGGGGCACTCCGTCCGCGATGACCTGGTACTGCTCGTCGGCGCGATCGGGAAGAACGTCGACCCGCGGGCCGCGAAGATCATGCCCTGCCTGGTGCCCGCGGTGAACCGCAGCCCCGACCAGTTCCAGCTCTACCAGAACATCATCGCCCCGCGCCGGCAGCTGATGCGCGAGGTGTTGCGGCGCGGCATCAGCGAGGGCCTGCTCCGGCCGGACATCGACCTGGAGGTGACGATGGCGCTCCTGACCGGGCCGATGCTGATCCAGCGGGTGCTGCAATGGAACCCGGTGCTGGACGAGCAGACCCTGCCGGGGCAGGTCGTCGACACCGTCCTGGCAGGCATCCAGACCCCCTGACCCGCCCCCGCCCGCCCGCCGCCCGCCCCCAATCGCGTCGATCTAGGAAATATCGTTGTTGTTGGAGATCAAGGAGCGGCGATCTGCCCTAGATCGACGCGGTGGGGGTGGGCGGCCGGTGGTCAGCCGGCCGGCGCGCGCAGCCGGTGCAGGCGCAGTGCCAGCTGCACCTCCAGCGCCCGCTCGGGCTTCTGCCAGTCGGCGCCGAGCAGCTGCCCGACCCGCTCCAACCGCTGGGTCACCGTGTTGACGTGCACGTGCAGCTGCTCGGCGGCGCGGGCCAGGCTGCCGCCCACCCCGAAGTACGCCTCCAGCGTCTTCACCAGCGCCGTGCCCCGCCGGGCGTCGTAGTCGAGCACCGGCCCGACGGTGGCGGTGAGGAACTGGGCCACGTCCTTCTCGCCCCGGTCACCGACCGTGCCCAGCAGCAACCCGACGAAGCCCAGCTCCGCCGTGCTCGCCCCCTGGCCGGAGCGGCCCAGCGCGCCCAGCGCGGTGAGGCAGCGGTCCGCCTCGTGGAACGTGCCGGCCAGCGTCGCCGGCCCGGCCGACGGGCCGCTCGCCCCGGCGGTCACCGGCCGGCCGGTCACCCGGGACAGGTCCCGGGCCACCGAGCGGGCACTGCCGCCGGCGTCCCGCCCGGGCAGCATCAGCACCACCCGACCGTCGCGCGCCGCCGCCAGCCCACCCCGCGCCGAGGCGTACGTGGTGGCCCAGGAGAGCACCCGCTGCCGGGCCGACCCGGTGGCCGCGATCGCGTCGTCGCCCACCGCCACCAGCACGTGCGGGGCGTCCAGATCCACCCCGAGGCGGCGGGCGCGGCTGCGCAGCGCGTCGGTGTCCCGCAGCGGCCGGGCGATCAGGTCGTCCAGCAGCTCGCCGCGAACCCGACCCTCCGCCTCCGCGACCGTGCGCCGGAACAACAGCAGCAGAGCGGTCACCAGCGCGGCCCGCTCCAGAATCCGCTGGTCGGCGTCGACCAGCTCGTCGTCCGGGCGCAGCACCAGGGCGCCCAGGTTCTCCGCGCCCGCCACCACCGCCGCGTACCAGAGCGGGCCCCGGCGCACGCTGCGCCCCTCCGTCCGGGACGCGGCCACCGCCTCGACGATGTCCGCCCGGTCCGGCTCGTCGATCTCGCCGACGCGGGCCAGCAGCCGCCCCTCGGCGTCCAGCGCCAAAAGCGCGCCGTCCAGCACCTCGGTCACCGCGGCCGCCACGTCCTCCACCCCGCCGCCGCGCAGCACCAGCGCGGTCATCCGGTCGTGCGCCGCCGCGGCCCGCTCCACCGAGCTGCTGTGCGCCCGGATGGTGGTGTTCGCCGCCGACAGCTCGGCCAGCGCCGAGCGGGTCTCGGCCAGCAGCCGGGCGGTGTCGATCGCCACGGCTGCGTGCGCGGCGAGGGAGACCAGCAGCGCCACCTCCTCCCGGGCGAACGGCCGGGCCGAGCGGTTGGCCGAGTAGAGCACCCCGATCGAGGTGGAGCCGAGCCGCAGCGGCACCCCGAGGATCGCCACCAGGCCCTCCTCGCCGACCCCGGCGTCGATCTCGCCGGTGTGGTGGAAGCGCTCGTCCTCGCCGTAGTTGGCGGTGACGTACGGCGCGCCGGACTGGGCCACCAGGCCGCCGAGGCCGGCGCCCATCGGCAGCCGCAGTCGCTGGAAGCGGGCCGAGACCGACCCGTCGGTCACCCGCATGTAGGTGTCGCCGCGCTCGTCGTCGTTGAGCGTCATGTAGGCCACGTCGGCGCCGAGCAGGTTGCGGGCCCGGTGCACGATCGCCCGCAGCACGTCGTCCAGGTCGCGCAGCCCGGCCAGGTCGCTGACCGTGTCGTACAGGCCGGACAGCTCAGTCTCCCGGCGGCGCCGGCGCTCCAGCAGCGCGCGGACCCGCAGCGCCACCGTCTTCGCCTGCTCCAGCTCGGCCAGCCGGTCGGCGGGCAGCCCGGCAGCCCGCGCGGCCACCAGCGGTCCCTCGAACTCGACCGCCGCGGCCTCGCGGGCGAGCAGTTCCAGGAACTCCACCGGCGACGACATGGTCGACATTGTGCTCAGCCCCACTAGTTGGCCGTCCAGCCCCCGTCGAGCGCGATCGACGCGCCGGTGATGAAGGCCGCCGGCGGCGAACAGAGGTACGCCAACAGCTCCGCCACCTCCTCCGGTTCGATCAACCGCTTGATCGCGGCCCGGGCCAGCATGATCTTCTCGATCACCTCGGCCTCGCCGATGCCGTGGCTGGCCGCCTGGTCGGCGATCTGGCTCTCCACCAGCGCGGTGCGCACGTACGCCGGGTTGATGCAGTTGGCGGTCACGCCGTGCGCCGCACCCTCCAGCGCCACCACCTTCGACAACCCCTCCAGCGCGTGCTTCGCCGAGACGTAGGCCGCCTTGTACGGCGACGCCCGCAGCCCGTGCACCGAGGAGATGTTGACGATCCGGCCCCAACCACGCGCGTACATGTGCGGCAGCGCGCGGCGGATGATCAGGAACGGCGCCTCGACCATCACCCGCTGGATGTACTCGAATCGCTCCACGGGAAAGTCCTGCACCGGCGCCACGTGCTGGAGCCCGGCGTTGTTCACCACGATGTCCACGTCCACGTCGAGGCGGTCCACCGCGACGGCGTCGGCCAGGTCCACACCCTCGGCCCGGCCACCGGCCTCGGCGGCCACCGCCTTGGCCGCCTCCAGGTTGCGGTCCAGCACGAGCACCTTGGCGCCGGCCGCGCCCAGCCGCAGGGCGCACGCCCGCCCGATGCCGCTGCCGCCCCCGGTGACCAGGGCGGTCCGACCGGCGAGGTCGACCTGTACGACGTGGGGGACCGCCACGGGTTCTGCCGTCATGGCGCAAGAAGTTACGAGCTGTGTGGCCCCGGGCACATGTTCCGGCAACACATATCCCACACCAAGTCTGTGTGGCCCCCCGCGCGAGGCAGGTCCCCCGGCCGCTCTCGTCGATCATGGAGTCGTGGTGCCCGATCAGCGGGCTTTCGCGGCCTCTGTGACCCATCACAACTCCATGATCGACAGGGGCTGGCGTGTCTGTTGGGGCGGGTGGGAGGGCGGGCAGTAAGGTGTCGAACACACGTACTGCTGACGGGTGGGAGGGGGCGGCGTGCGGGTTCTCGGTGTCGACCCGGGGCTCACCCGGTGCGGGGTGGGCGTGGTCGAGGGCGTGCCGGGGCGGCCCTGCACCCTGATCGCCTACTACGTGGTCTACACCGACCCGGCCGACGATCTGTCGCTGCGGTTGCTGCACCTGGACCGGTCGCTGACCGACCTGGTCGCCGAACACCAACCGGAGAGCGTCGCCGTCGAGCGGGTGTTCAGCCAGCACAACGTCCGCACGGTGATGGGCACCGCGCAGGCCAGCGGCATCGCCGTGCTGGCCGGGGCGCGCGCCGGGCTGCCGGTGCAGACGTACACCCCGAGCGAGGTGAAGGCGGCGGTGACCGGCTCCGGTCAGGCCGACAAGGCGCAGATGACGGCCATGGTGACCCGGCTGCTGCGGCTGGCCGAGCCGCCGAAGCCGGCCGACGCCGCCGACGCGCTCGCCCTGGCCATCTGCCACGTGTGGCGCGGCGGGACCCGCTCCAAGCTGGCCGCGGCGGCCGACCGGGCACGACGAGGAGGGGCTCGATGATCGCCAGCGTGCGCGGCACGGTGACCGCGACAGGTCCGGACCAGGCCGTGATCGAGGTCGGCGGGGTCGGCCTGGCCGTGCACTGCGCCCCCGGGACGCTCGCCGAGCTGCGGGTCGGCCAGAGCGCCCGGCTTGCCACCAGCCTGGTCGTCCGGGAGGATTCGCTGACCCTCTACGGCTTCGCCGACGACGACGCCAAGGCGCTGTTCGAGCTGCTCCAGACCGCCAGCGGGGTCGGCCCGCGGCTGGCCCAGGCGGTGCTGGCCGTGCACACCCCGGACGCGGTGCGCAAGGCGATCGCCAACGCCGACACCGCCGCGCTGACCCGGGTGCCCGGGATCGGCAAGAAGGGCGCCGAGCGGCTGGTGCTGGAGCTGCGCGACCGGATCGGCCCGGTGCCGATCGGCGCCGACGGCGCGGCCGGGGTGACCGGCGGCAGCTGGCCCGAGCAGGTCCGCCAGGCGCTGGTCGGGCTGGGCTGGACGGCCGGACAGGCCGACCAGGCGGTGGCCGCGGTGGCGGAGACCGTCGACGGCGAGACCCCGCCCGTGCCGGTCCTCCTCAGGCAGGCCATCCGCCTGCTGGGCCGTACCCGATGAGCGCGAGGAGTGAGCCGGGTTTGCGAGCCCCGCAGTCGCGAATGAGGATGGCGCTGTGAGCGAGACCGAAGGGCTCGTCTCGGCGTACGTCAGTGACGCCGACCGGGACGCCGAGGCCACGGTGCGGCCCAGGCGGCTGGCCGAGTTCATCGCCCAGGACCGGGTCCGCGATCAGCTCGACCTGTTGTTGCAGGGCGCCATGCGGCGGGGCTCGCCGCCGGACCACATCCTGCTCTCCGGCCCGCCCGGGCTGGGCAAGACCAGCCTGGCCAACATCGTCGCCGCGGAGCTGGGCGCGGGCATCCGGGTGACCAGCGGCCCGGCGATCGAGCGCTCCGGCGATCTGGCGGCGATCCTGACCAGTCTCGCCGAGGGTGACGTGCTGTTCATCGACGAGATCCATCGGATCGCGCGGCCAGCGGAGGAGCTGCTCTACAGCGCGATGGAGGACTTCCGGGTCGACGTGGTGGTCGGCAAGGGGCCGGGCGCCACCGCCATCCCGTTGGACGTCGAGCCGTTCACCCTGGTCGGGGCGACCACGCGGTCGGGTCTGCTGACCGGGCCGATGCGGGACCGGTTCGGCTTCGTCGCGCACCTGGACTTCTACGCCCCGGCGGATCTGGAGACGCTGTTGCACCGCTCGGCGCGGATTCTCGGTGTGCCGATCACCGCCGAGGGCGCGGCGGAGATCGCCGGCCGGTCCCGGGGCACCCCGCGGATCGCCAACCGGTTGCTGCGCCGGGTCCGCGACTACGCGGAGGTGCGGGCCGAGGGCGTGGTCAACCTGGGCACGGCCCGCGCCGCGCTGACCGTGTACGACGTGGACGCGCTCGGCCTGGACCGGTTGGACCGGGCGGTGCTGACCGCGCTGGTCGACTCGTTCAAGGGTGGCCCGGTGGGGCTGTCCACCCTTGCCGTGGCGGTGGGGGAGCAGCCGGACACGGTCGAGGAGGTCTGCGAGCCGTTCCTGGTCCGCGCCGGCCTGCTGGCCCGTACCCCGCGCGGCCGGGTGGCCACCGAGGCCGCCTGGCGGCATCTGGGCCGAACGCCGCCGAATGGTACATTTGGGGTGGATGTCCCACCGGCGCCCGATCTGTTCTCGTTGGACGCCGATCAGCCGTGATGTGAACGTGATCTGCACCGCATTCGGTGTTCTCAGGTGCAGGGATTAGACTTCGCCGCGATCTGTACAGGACGTGAGAATCCGCCTCCGCTCCGGCACCCCATGTGCCGGGCAGGTGGCCAATGGGAAGGTCAGTAACCGTGCTTTACGCAGCAGCGGGTGGCGGGGCCGGCAGCTTCACGCCGATCCTGATGATCGCCCTGCTCTTCGGTGTCATGTACTTCATGATGATCCGGCCCCAGCAGAAGCGCCGCCGCGAGGCGGCGGCGATGCAGTCCAACCTCGGCCCCGGCGACGAGGTTGTGACCATCGGCGGGCTCTACGGCACCGTCACCGGCATCGAGGACGACACCGTCCTGATCGAGGTCGCCCCGGGTGTCCAGACCCGCTACGCGCGGCCGGCCATCGCCCGGGTGGTCACCCGCGCGGAGCTGCCGAGCGAGCCGGTCACCGAGGACGCGGACACCGTCAAGGAGTGACCCTCCCTCCCGGGAGTGGTGGGTTCGGCGTACGGCCGGCCCACGGCCCCCGGGGCCGCCGCACCCGACGGGGCAGCGGACGTGACGTGAAAACTGGATAGTTGGGTCGACGCCGGGCGTCGGCACGTCCCCGTGACCGTCGGCGTCCCGCGCCGGCGCGTCCGGCCATCGTGTCGGCCCCTCGCCGGCCCAGGTCAGACCCGTCGGCCGGGACCCCCGGCCCGACACCCGCCGCCGCCGCGCGCAGCGGCGCGACCGTACAGGGAGACAGGACAACCGTGGCACCACCTCAGGGACAGATGCGCCCCGGGCGGCAGCTCGCCGTGCTCGGGTTCATCTTCGTCGTCCTCTATCTTCTGGTGTTCTTCTCCGGCGCCAGCGGCAGCTTGAAGGACCGGCTCGAGCCCCGGCTCGGCCTGGACCTGATCGGCGGCACCCGGGTGACGCTGGAGGCGACCAACAGCCTCGACGGCCAGCCCCCGACGGCGGAGAACCTCGAGGAGGCCCGCCAGATCATCGAGAGCCGGGTCAACGCGTTCGGCGTTGCCGAGGCCGAGGTGGTCACCGAGGGCAACCGGAACATCGTCATCTCCCTGCCCGGTGAAAACCGGGACCTCACCGACGTGGGCAGCGCGGCCGAGCTGCGTTTCCGCAAGGTGCTCAAGGCCGCAGACGGCAGCGGAACGGTCGCGGTGCCGCCGCCGGCGGCCACGCCGGCCCCCTCGGGCAGTGCCAGCCCGACCCCGTCCGGTAGCGCGTCGCCGACCCCGTCGGGCAGCGCCGCGCCGAAGGTGACCACGTCGCCGAGCGGTGGGCAGGGCGGGATGGCCCCGGCATCGCCCAGCGCCAGCGCCACGCCGACCCCCTCGGCCTCGGCCTCGCCGAGTGCCGCGGCGCCGTCGCCGAGCGCCAGCGAGGAGCCGGTGCCGGCCAGCATCGAGGAGCAGCGCAAGGCCGTCGAGCAGAAGGTCGGCGCTCCCGCCTGGCAGGCCGCCAGCGGACTGCAGGCCCAGGCGGACCTGACCGCCGATCCGTCGCTGGCCGACAAGCTCAAGCCGTTCGGCACGCTGTCGCCGCAGGAGGTGGCGGTGCTGCCGGCGCAGATGCAGTTCAACGTGCCGACGATCGGCTGCGCGCAGCTCGACAAGCGCCCACCGGCGTCGATCTCCGACCCGAAGCAGCAGGTCGTCTCCTGCGAGGACGGCGCCTCCAAGTACCTGCTCGACCAGGCCAAGGTGCTGGGCACCGACGTGTCCGACGCCGACGCGGTGCTCGACCAGACCAACGCCTGGGTGGTCAGCCTGGACTTCACCGGCGACGGCCAGGGCAAGTGGACCGGCCTCACCCGTGAGGCGTTCAACAACGAGGGCCAGGCCTGCGACGCGACCGCGCTGGGTCAGGACGGCAAGTGCCGGGTGGCCGTCGTGCTGGACAACGAGATCGTCTCCTCCCCGGAGATCCAGGGCGTGCTGACCGGCAACTCCCAGATCACCGGCAACTTCAACCAGAAGGACGCCAGCGCGCTCGCCAGCCAGCTGCGCTACGGCGCGCTGCCGGTGACCTTCGAGCAGCAGGAGCAGCAGAACGTCACCGCCACGCTGGGTGCCAGCCACCTGCGCGCCGGTCTGCTCGCGGCCGGCATCGGCATGCTGCTGGTCATCATCTACGCGTTCTTCTACTACCGGCTGCTCGGCTCGGTGATCTTCCTGAGCCTGATCCTGTCCGCGCTGCTGGTCTTCGGCGCGCTGGTGGTGCTCGGCCGGCAGATCGGCTTCACGCTCACCCTCGCCGGCATCGCCGGCATGATCGTCTCGCTCGGTGTGGCGGCGGACTCGTTCGTCATCTACTTCGAACGGTTGAAGGACGAGATCCGGGAGGGCCGCAGCCCGCGTAGCGCGGTGCCCCGTGCCTGGATCCGGGCCCGCCGGACGATCATCTCGGCCAACGCGATCACCCTGCTCTCCGCGGTGGTGCTCTACGTGGTCTCGGTCGGCACGGTCAAGGGCTTCGCGTTCGCGCTCGGCCTGGCCACCGTGCTGGACCTGGTGGTGGTCTTCCTCTTCCGGCACCCGATCATGACGATGTTCGCCCGGACCCGGGCGTTCCTGTCCCCGCGGGTCAGCGGTCTGGGCCGGGCGCTTCCGGCCCGCACCCAGCAGACTCAGCCCCGCAACCCGCGCGCCAAGGAGGCCTGAGATGGCTGAAAACGGTCTGGCGAGCCGCCTCTACAACGGCGAGGCCGGTCTCAACGTCGTCGGCCGGCGCAAGCTCTGGTTCGGCGTCGCCGGAGTCCTGGTGTTGATCGCCATCCTCAGCTTCTCGATTCGTGGGTTCAGCCTCGGCATCGAGTTCGCCGGCGGCAACTCGTTCCAGGTGCCGGCCAGCGTCGGCACCCTCGAGCAGGCCGAGGAGGAGGTCAACTCGGCCCTCGCCGCTGAGAACACCGGCATCGAGGTGGCCACCGCACAGAAGGTCGGTGGTCCCGGTGGCGACTCCTACGAGCTGCGCACCGGTCAGCTGAGCGCTGACCAGGCCAACGCGGTCAAGGCCCAGATCGCCGAGGACCTCGGCATCGACGCCAATCAGATCAGCGGCAACCAGGTCAGCGAGGCGTGGGGCAGCCAGGTGACCGAGCGGGCCGTCCTCGGCCTGGTCATCTTCATCGCGCTGGTGATGGTCTACCTGGTCCTGCGCTTCGAGTGGCGGATGGCCGTCGCCGCGGTCTCCTCGCTGTTCATGAACCTGATCCTCACCGCCGGCATCTACTCGCTGGTCGGCTTCGAGGTCACCCCGTCGACGATCATCGGTTTCCTCACGATCCTGGGCTTCGCGCTCTACGACGTGGTGGTGGTCTTCGACAAGGTTCAGGAGAACACCCGGGGCATCACCGCCAACAACAACCAGACGTACGGCGAGGCGGCCAACCTGGCCGTCAACCAGAGCCTGATGCGGTCGCTGAACACCTCGGTGGTCGCCCTGCTGCCCGTCGGTGGTCTGCTCTTCATCGGCGCCGGCCTGCTCGGCGCCGGCACGCTGAAGGACCTCGGCCTGGTGCTGTTCGTCGGTATGGCGGTGGCGTTCCTGACCTCGATCCTGGTGGCCACGCCGCTGCTGGCGCTGCTGAAGAACTACGACCCGCGGATCCAGGCCCACAACAAGCGGGTGCTGGCCCGCCGGGGCGCGCTGTCCCGTGGCGAGGCCACGCCGAAGGGTGCCCCGAGCGCGGCCCAGGCCGACGGTGCGGACACCCCGGTCGACCCGGACTCCGCCGCGCTGGCCGGCGCCGCCCCCAAGGTGGGCGCCCGTCCGGCGGGTAAGCGGCCGACCGGCGCCCGGGGCGGTCGCCCCGGTGGTGGCGGTAACCGGCCGGGTGGCGCCAAGCGGCGCTGAGCGGCCCCCGGGGCGGACCCGGGAGGAAACACCCGAACGGCGTCCGGCATGCTGTCCGAGCATGCCGGACGCCGTCGTCGTTGGAAGGAAGCGGAACAGCCGTGACGGAGACCCACAGCACATCGGCGCGCGGGGACAGCGGCCCGGAGGCCGCCCGGCTGGTGGCCAGCCGGGTGCTGGACGTGCCGGACTTCCCCCAGCCCGGTGTCATGTTCAAGGACCTGATGCCGCTGTTCGCCGACGGTAAGGCGTTCCGCGAGGTGACCGACGGGATCGTCGCGTACCACGGGCGGGACAGCTTCGACGTCGTGGTCGGCATCGAGGCACGCGGGTTCGTCGTCGCGGCGGCCGTCGCGTACGCGGCCGGGGTGGGCGTGGTGCCGGTACGCAAGGCCGGCAAGCTGCCCCGCCCGGCCCAGTCGGTCTCCTACGCCCTGGAGTACGGCGAGGCCACCCTGGAAGTGCACGAGGACGCCTTCACCGCCGGGCACCGGGTGCTGGTGGTCGACGACGTGCTGGCCACCGGCGGCACCGCCGAGGCGACGCTGGACCTGGTCGAGCGGGCCGGGGGGACCGTCACCGGTTTCACCGTGCTGCTGGAGCTCGCCTTCCTCGGTGCCCGGGAGCGGCTGGCCCCGCGTCCCGTCCATGCCCTGCTGACCGTTTGAGCCCCGACCCGTCGGGCGGACCGGGCGCCGACCGTCCGGTGGAGCGGCAGGGGACCGTCCGTGCGGGTAGCATTGCCCTTTGCTGACGCCGGCGGTACGCCGTCCGGCGGCGCGAGACCAGGCCGGCCGACGTACGGCTGGTGTGTTCCGGCGAGCGGTGAGGAGGCCGGTGTCCCACGATGTCGTCCCTCCGGTGGAGGGCACGGTGTACCCGACAGGCGACGCTGACGGCTCGGTGACGGAGCGGAACGGTAACGCGCCGACCAGGGTGACGGGCGCCGGCAACGGTTCCGGCAAGGCTCCGGCCGAAGGCGCGGCGCGTCCGACCGGCGCGGCGTCGGACGCTGAGGCGGCCCCCGGCGCCGACGGGGTCGTGGTCCCGTTCCCGACCGACGCCGGCCTCGACCCGCTGCCGAGCGGCGGCTTCGGGCTGTCCAACGCGCCCACCGGCCGGCGGGTCCGGGCCCGGCTCGCGCGGTTCAACGCACCGTGGCAGACCTCGCAGGTCAGCGAGGTGCTGGAGCCGCTCATCGCGAGCCACCGTGACAACCACCCCAAGGCCGACGCCCGGCTGCTCCAGCGCGCCTTCGACACGGCCGCGCGGTGGCACTCCGGCCAGTACCGCAAGTCCGGCGACCCGTACATCACCCACCCGCTGGCGGTGGCCACGATCCTGGGCAACCTGGGGATGGACACCACCACGCTGGTCGCCGCGCTGCTGCACGACACCATCGAGGACACCGAGTACACCCTCGACCAGATGCGCGCCGACTTCGGCGGCGAGGTCGCCCTGCTGGTCGACGGCGTCACCAAGCTGGACAAGGTCAAGCTTGGCGACGCGGCCAAGGCCGAGACGATCCGCAAGATGGTCGTGGCCATGGCCAAGGACCCGCGGGTGCTGGTGATCAAGCTGGCCGACCGGCTGCACAACATGCGCACCCTGACCTTCCTGCCCCGCCCCAAGCAGGAGCAGAAGGCCAAGGAGACGCTGGAGATCCTGGCCCCGCTGGCCCACCGGCTGGGTATGAACACGATTAAGTGGGAGCTGGAGGATCTCTCCTTCGGCACGCTGTTCCCGAAGCGCTACGAGGAGATCAACCGGCTGATCGGCGAGCACCAGCCGCAGCGCGAGGCGCTGCTGCGGCAGGTGACGCAGAAGGTGCAGACCGACCTCAAGGCCGCCAAGATCAAGGCGGAGACCACCGGCCGGCCGAAGCACCTCTACTCGATCTACCAGAAGATGATCGTGCGGGGTCGCGACTTCAACGACATCTACGACCTGGTCGGTGTGCGCATCCTGGTCGACACGGTTCGGGACTGCTACGCCGCGCTGGGCGTGATCCACGCCAACTGGCAGCCGGTGCCGGGTCGGTTCAAGGACTACATCGCCATGCCCAAGTTCAACATGTACCAGTCGTTGCACACGACGGTCATCGGGCCCACCGGCAAGCCGGTGGAGATGCAGATCCGCACCTACGCGATGCACCGCACCGCGGAGTTCGGCATCGCCGCGCACTGGAAGTACAAGGAGCACAAGGGCACTCAGATCGTCGGCCCGCCGGCGCACATCGACGAGATGACCTGGCTGCGGCAGTTGCTGGACTGGCAGCGTGAGGCGGCCGACCCGAGCGAGTTCCTGGACGCGCTGCGCTTCGACCTGTCCAGCCAGGAGGTGTACGTCTTCACCCCGAAGGGTGACGTCATCCCGCTGCCGACCGGGTCGACGCCGGTGGACTTCTCGTACGCGGTGCACACCGAGGTGGGGCACAAGTGCATCGGCGCGCGGGTCAACGGCAAGCTGGTGCCGCTGGAGTCGACGCTGTCCAACGGCGACGTGATCGAGATCTTCACGTCGAAGTCCGAGACGGCCGGCCCCACACAGGACTGGCTGGGCTTCGTCAAGAGCCCGCGGGCGCGCACGAAGATCCGGCAGTACTTCAACAAGGAGCGGCGCGAGGAGGCGATCGAGGCCGGCAAGGACGCGATCGTCAAGGCGATGCGCAAGCAGGGCATGCCGTTGCAGCGGATGCTCACCTCGGACGCGCTGATGTCGATCGCCCGCGATCTGCACCTGGCCGACGTGGCCTCGCTCTACGCGGCGGTCGGCGACAGCCAGGTCTCCGCGCAGTCGGTGGTGCAGAAGCTGATGGCCGCGTACGGCGGCGAGGAGGGCGCGGCGGAGGACATCGCCGAGACCGCCGTCGCCACCCGGCCGCCGCGCAGCCGGCAGAGCAGCAGCGATCCCGGCGTGGTGGTCCGGGGCGTCAGCGACGTCTGGATCAAGCTGGCCCGCTGCTGCACCCCGGTGCCGCCGGATTCGGTGTTCGGCTTCGTCACCCGCTCCGGTGGGGTGAGCGTGCACCGCGACGACTGCGCCAACGCCGAGGACCTGCGTGCCCAGAGCGAGCGGGTGGTCGAGGTGAGCTGGAAGCTGACCTCCGCCTCGACGTTCCTGGTGGCCATCCAGGTGGAGGCTCTGGACCGGCACAAGCTGCTGGCCGACGTCACCCGGGTGCTCTCCGACGAGCGGGTCAACATCCTCTCCGCCACCGTCACCACCACCCGGGACCGGGTGGCGGTGAGCCGGTTCAGCTTCGAGATGGCCGACCCGAAGCACCTGGGCCACCTGCTGGCCACGGTCCGCAAGGTCGACGGCGTCTTCGACGCCTACCGGGTCACCTCCGGCGCCTGACCGCCCGCGGCGCGTACCCCGTCCCCGGACACACGAAAAGCGCCCGCCGGCTCAGCCGGCGGGCGCTTCGTCGTCTCCTCGGGCGTCAGCCCTGCGGCGCGCTCATCGTGAGGTCGGTGATCACGACCTCCTTCTTCGGGTGGCCACCGCCGGGCTGCGGGGCGAACGCCCCGTCGTCGCCGGCCGCGGCCACGTCCTTGACGAGGTCCAGGCCACCGGTGATGGTGCCCAGCACGGTGTACGCGGGGTCCAGCGGCGAGTCGCCGTAGACGATGAAGAACTGGCTGCCGGTGCTGCCCGGCTGGCCCGAGTTGGCCATCGCGATGACGCCCTCCGGGTACGGCGGGCGCTTGTCGGTGGGCAGGTTCTCCTCGGGCAGCCGGTAGGTCGGGCCGCCCGTGCCGTCGCTGTCGCGCCAGCCCTTGCCGGTGGCGCTCGGGTCACCGCACTGCAGCACCTTGATGCCCTCGGTCACCATGCGGTGGCACTTGGTGTTGTCGAAGAAGTTCTTCTCCGCGAGGTGGGTGAAGCTGCCCGCCGTGCACGGCACCAGCGACCGGTCGACCTTGGCCGTGATCGGGCCGAGGTTGGTGGTGATCGTCATGGTCTGCACACCGGTGCCGGACTGCTGGTTGCTCGGCAGCCCGACGTCCTTGATCTGCGGGCTCCGCTGGTCGGCGGGCAGCTCGTTGTAGACGCACTCGGACGCGCCGGGCGCCTGGGCGGCGGTGTCGGTCTCGTCGTCGTCGCCGCCGAGGCTCATCGCCAGCCAGACGGTGCCGGCGACCACAAGCACCAGCGCGGCGGCCGCGCCGATGATCGCCTGCGTCTGCCGGCGCTTGCGGGCCTTGGCCGCGCGCTCGGCCATCTCCTTCTCGAGCCGGGCGCGTGCCGCCGCGCGCTGCCGCTCTCTGGTGGACGTCACGCCTGGATCCTCCTGGCTGTCTGCTGCTGGGTGCCGCTCGGGTGGGGTGGGGGCCACCGGTCAGCCGGCGCTCGGGCTGCTGGCCGGGGCTCCGGAGGCCGACGGCGACGGTGCCGCGGCGGTGACCGGCTCACCAACGGTGAGGCTCTGGATCACCACGTCGGTCTTGGGCTTGACCTTGGCCCCCGTCCCATTGTCCACGGTCGGCAGGGCACCGATCTTCTCCACCACGTCGAGCCCGCCGGTCACCCGGCCGATCACCGGGTACTTCGGGTCGGTGGTGGTGAAGTCCTTGAAGAAGATCAGGAACTGGCTGCCGTTGCTGCCCGGCGGGTTGGAGATCATCGCCACGGTCCCCTTCGGGTACGTGGGCGGCTGGCCGGGCGCCGGACTGGCCGACGGCGACGCCGACGGCACGGTCGGCACGTCCTCGTCGTAGAACGAGTAGGTGGGCCCACCGAGGCCGGTGCCGCTGGGGTCGCCGCAGCGCAGGGCGCCGTCGGCGGTGATCTCGTGGCACTTGGTGTTGTCGTAGAACGACCGGCTCGCCAGGTGGGCGATGCTCGCCGCGGCACACGGGGAGTTGGTCAGGCTCAGCTCGGCGGTGATCGGCGCGCCCTGGTTGGTGGTCACGGTCATCGCCCGGGTGCCGTCGGTGGGCAGGCCCTTCGTCTCCGGTTTGCCGACGTCCTTGAGGTTGGTGTTGGCCGTCGCGTCCTGCGGCGTCCAGAGGCAGGTGTCCTCCGCTGCCGTGTTCTGCTTCGGGTCGGAGTCGAACGCGCCCAGCGCCCACGCCGAGCCGGCCACGATCACCGCGAGGACCAGGAAGGCGCCGACGCCGGCCTGGATCTGCCGACGGCGCCGCACGGTAGCGGCCCGGCGGGCCAACTGCCGGTCGAGCTTGGCCCGCGCCAGTTTGCGCTGCCGGTCCCTGCTGGAAGCCACCCGTGCTCCCCTTTCCTCTACCTGGTCGTCGCCGGCGGCCGGGCGTCCCGGCCCGTCCGGGCGTCACGTGTGCCGCGCCACACGCCCGCCAGAGTGTACGGCTAGCGACTGGGAATGTGGTGTACGAGGTCCACCCCACCGCCAGCAGCCCTTATCGGGCGATGTCACTGTGCCCGGCGGGGCAGGTGGGACGGACGCGGCAAACCCGCTCGTCCCGCCGGTTAGGCTGCTGGGCAGGACGACAGCTCGACGGAAGGACAGCGCCCGTGCTCGTGGCCGGCTTTCCCGCGGACGCCTTCGGCACCAACTGCTACGTGGTGGCCACGGCGCCGGGGGAGCAGTGCGTGGTGGTCGACCCCGGCATCGGGGTGCTCGACCAGCTCGACGCCCTGCTCGCCGAGCACCGCCTGCACCCGGCCGCCGTGCTGCTCACCCACGGCCACCTCGACCACACCTTCTCGGTCGCGCCGGTCTGCGGTGCCCGCGGCATCACCGCGTACGTCCACCCCGGCGACCGGGAGATGCTGGCCGACCCCGCCAAGGGTCTCTCGACCGACCTGACCTCGCTCTTCGGCGGCCGGTTGAGCTACACCGAGCCGGAGGACGTGGCGGAGCTGACCGACGGCGCCACCCTCGCGCTGGCCGGTCTGGAGATCGCCGTCGACCATGCCCCGGGCCATACCGGCGGGTCGGTGCTGTTCCGGCTGCCCGGTGCCGGGTCGGGCTGGGAGGCCGACGAGCTGTGCCTCTCCGGCGACGTGCTCTTCGCCGGCTCGATCGGCCGCACCGACCTGCCCGGCGGCAGCATGCCGGCGATGCTCACCAGCCTGCGCGACAAGATCCTCCCGCTGGCCGACGACACCGTCGTGCTGCCCGGCCACGGCCCCAGCACCACCATCGGCCGTGAGCGCGCCAGCAACCCGTACCTGATCGAGGTGGCGCAGGTCGGCGGCGGCCGGCCGACGGCGCCCACCCGGGGCCTCTAGAACAGTCCGCGCCGCGCGCGGACCCACGACCGCACCGCGCCGTGACGCGGGACCGCAAGGAGTACTCCGATGAGCAAGCCCACGCCCATCTCCGGCTTCCCGGAGTGGACCCCCGGCCAGCGGATGGTCGAGCAGTTCGTGCTCGACCGGATCCGGGCCACCTTCGAGCTGTACGGTTTCGCCCCGCTGGAGACGCGCGCGGTGGAGCCGCTGGACCAGCTGCTGCGCAAGGGCGAGACCTCGAAGGAGGTCTACGTGATCCGGCGGCTGCACGCCGATGCCGAGGGCGCGAGCAGCGACGACCAGCTCGGCCTGCACTTCGACCTGACCGTGCCGTTCGCCCGGTACGTGCTGGAGAACGCCGGCAAGCTGGCCTTCCCGTTCCGCCGCTACCAGATCCAGAAGGTGTGGCGGGGTGAGCGGCCGCAGGAGGGGCGCTACCGGGAGTTCGTCCAGGCCGACATCGACATCGTCGACCGGGACACTCTGGCCCCGCACCACGAGGCGGAGATGCCGCTGGTGATCGGGGACGCGCTGCGCGCGCTGCCGATCCCGCCGGTGACGATCCAGGTCAACAACCGCAAGATCTGCGAGGGCTTCTACCGGGGCATCGGGCTGACCGATCCGGAGGCGGTGCTGCGCGCGGTGGACAAGCTCGACAAGATCGGTCCGGCGAAGGTGGCCGAGCTGCTGGCGCAGACCGCCGGGGCGAGCGAGGCACAGGCCAAGGCCTGCCTGGCGCTGGCCGAGATCTCCGCTCCGGACGCCTCGTTCGCCGACGCGGTGCGCGCGCTCGGGGTCGACGACCCGCTGCTGACCGAGGGCATCGAGGAGCTGGTCCGGGTGGTGGAGACGGCCGCCGAGCACGCGCCCGGCCTCTGCGTGGCGGACCTGCGCATCGCCCGGGGCCTGGATTACTACACCGGCACGGTCTACGAGACCCAGCTGCGCGGCTACGAGCGGTTCGGCTCGATCTGCTCCGGCGGCCGGTACGACAACCTGGCCAGTGCCGGCGCCACCTCGTACCCGGGGGTGGGGATCTCGATCGGCGTGACCCGGCTGCTCGGCCTGCTCTTCGGCGCGGGCGAGCTGTCGATCTCCCGCGAGGTGCCGACCGCCGTGCTGGTCGCGGTGACCAGCGAGGAGCGGCGCGCGGCCAGCAACCGGGTGGCCGAGGCGCTGCGGGGGCGTGGGGTGCCGACCGAGGTGTCGCCGAGCGCGGCGAAGTTCGGCAAGCAGATCCGCTACGCCGAGCGGCGCGGCATTCCGTACGTCTGGTTTCCTGGTGCCGACGAGGCGCCGGACGAGGTGAAGGACATCCGCTCCGGCGAGCAGGTCACGGCCAGTGCGGGGGAGTGGATGCCGCCCCGGCAGGACCTGAAACCGGCGGTTGGCTGAGCGCTCTACTGGCGCGTACGGCCGCGGGGACCTACGGTAGCGTAAGTTACGCCACCGTAGGGAGTTTCTCGTGACCGTGAGCACCACGCTGAGTCAGACCGCACTGCTCGTCGAGTTGGAGCCGGTTGTCGCGCGCAACCTGGACCGCCACCTCTCGCTGGCGAAGGAGTGGTTCCCGCACGAGTACGTGCCGTGGAGCGAAGGGCGCACCTTCGACGGGCCGCTCGGCGGCGAGGCGTGGTCGCCGACCGACTCCACCATCCCCGACGTGGCCCGCACGGCGCTGATCGTCAACCTGCTGACCGAGGACAACCTGCCCTCGTACCACCACGAGATCGCCACCCTGTTCGGCCGGGACGGCGCGTGGGGCACCTGGGTGCACCGGTGGACCGCGGAGGAGGGCCGGCACGGCACGGCGATCCGCGACTACCTGACGGTCACCCGGGCGGTCGACCCGGTGGCGCTGGAGCGGGCCCGGATGACGCACATGTCTGAGGGCTACGAGAACGCGCACGGGGACGAGGTGCTGCACTCGCTGGCGTACGTCTCGTTCCAGGAGCTGGCCACCCGGATCTCGCACCGCAACACCGGCAAGGCCACCGGCGACCCCGCCTGCGAGGCGCTGCTCGCCCGGGTGGCCGCCGACGAGAACCTGCACATGGTCTTCTACCGCAACCTGCTCGCCGCCGCGTTCGAGCTGGCCCCGAGCCAGGCCATGCGGGCGGTCGCCGACGTGGTGGCCGACTTCCAGATGCCGGGCAACGGCATCGAGGGCTTCGCCCGCAAGTCGGTGGCGATCGCCCTGGCCGGCATCTACGACCTGCGCCAGCACCGCGACGAGGTGCTGATGCCGGTGCTGCGACAGTGGGACGTGTTCAACGTGACCGGCCTGAACGCCGACGGCGAGGCCGCCCGCGAGCAGCTGGTCGCCCAGCTCGACACCCTGGAGCGTGCCGCCGCCCGCTTCGAGGAGAAGCGCGACGCCCGCGCCGCCCGCCTGGCGCTGCGCTGAACCCACCCCACCTGCGCCACCCCCACGCTCGCCCTCGTTGATCATGGGGTTGGTGGGTTCTCTGATCTTCAGATCGCCCGTCAACCTCGTGATGAACCTGTGCGGGGTCAGGCTGGGGGGTCGAGGGGGAAGAGGAGGCAGGTGCTGGTGGCGTGGGCGATGAGACGCGAGTCGGCGTCCGTGAGGCGGGCCTCGGCCAGGGCGGTGCGGCGGCCACGCTGGAGCACGGTGCCCTCGCAGCGCAGGATTCCGCTCGCGACGGTGACCGGGCGGAGGAACTTCACGCTCAGGTCCAGCGAGGTGTAGCCGACACCGGCGGGCAACGTGGTGTGCACCGCGCAGCCGGCGGCGGTGTCCAGCAGGGTGGAGATGACACCACCGTGGACGGTGCCCAGCGGGTTGTAGTGGAACTCCTGCGGGACCAGATCGACCGTGACCCGACCCTCGTCGGCCTCCATCCGGACCATGTCCATCAGATGCATGACCGGTGGCGCCGCCAGCTCCCCGGCGATCATCGCCCGGAGCAGGTCGAGGCCGGGGCGCCGACCGACCTGCGCCGCGTTGGCCGCCGGGTCCGACCAGGTGAAGGTACGGCTGCGCGTCGGCTCCTGCGTCTGTGTCATGGACGCAGCCTCGCAGCACGTTGCTGAGTCTGTCAATCAGACCTAGCCTGGGCGGATGAGACCCGCGGCACTGGACTGGTCGGTGGAGAACTGCACCATCGCCCGCGCGATGGCGATCCTCGGTGAGCGGTGGACCCTCGTGGTGCTCCGCGAGGTGTTCAACGGCGTACGCCGCTTCGACGACATGCGGGTGCGCACCGGGATCCCGCGTCAGGTGCTGACCAACCGGCTGGCCACCCTGGTGGAGCAGGGCGTGCTGCGCCGCGAGCCGTACCGGGAGCCGGGCAGCCGGCTGCGCCACGAGTACCGGCTGACGGAGAAGGGTCTGGACCTGTGGCCGGTCCTGGTCGCCGTGCTCGGGTGGGGCGACCGCCACCTCGCCGATCCGGAGGGCTCGCCGCTGAGCGTGGGTCACCGGGACTGCGGCGCGGAGGTACGCGTCGCGCTGCGCTGCGCGGACGGGCACGAGGTGGGCCAGCACCGCGACGTCGTGCCCCGGCCCGGCCCCGGCGCCCGCCGCCGTATCCCCTGACGCCGCCCACCGCCCGCACGCCCCGCCGCCCGCACGCCCCGCCGCCCGTTGCCGCGCCGCGGGCGTCCGGCGGCAGGTGGTGTCCGGAAGGGATCCGGCGGTGATCCGGTGTGACGGTGTGCGTCCGCCAGCGTGTCAGGGGTGTTGCGGCCAGGTGGCCGGTGAAGATCGGCGAATCCGGGCGAAACCAGGGTCTTGCGAATGATCTTATGCATGTGAATACTTCAGTTCACTTGGCCGGCTTCCCCAGATCGGCCGGGTTGCCCCCTCGGGTTCGCCACCCCCGGCGACACCCGTTCCCCCGCCCAGGAGGTTTGTTACATGCGACCCACGAGGTCCTCACTCCGTGTTGCGGCAACTGTCGCCGTGGCCGGAACCCTGGTTGTCGGCTCGCTCATCGGCGCGCCCGCCCAGGCCGCCCCCGCCGCCTCGCCCGATGCCGCCGCCGCCCTCTCCGCGCAGCTCGGCGACCGCTCCGCCGGCTCGTACATCGACGCCAGCGGCAAGTCCGTCGTCACCGTGACCGACGCGGCCGCCGCCCGCAAGGCCAGCAACGCCGGCGCCACCGTCCGGTACGTCACCCGTGGCGCCGCCGAGCTCAACCGGGCCACCGCGGACCTGGAGCGCTCCGCCAAGATCCCGGGCACCGCGTGGTGGAGCGACCCGGTCACCAACCAGGTCGTCGTCTCCGTGGACAGCACCGTCACCGGTGCCAAGCTGGAGCGGGTCAAGGCCGCCGCCGCGCGGGCCAACGGCGCGGTCCGGGTCGAGGCCGAGGCCGGTGTGCTGAGCACCCGCATCTCCGGTGGCCAGGCCATCTACGCCGGCGGTGGCGGGCGCTGCTCGCTCGGCTTCAACGTGCGCAGCGGCAGCACCTACTACTTCCTGACCGCCGGGCACTGCACCAACATCTCGTCGAGCTGGTACTCGAACTCGGGTCAGACCTCCGTGCTCGGCTCGCGCGCCGGCACCAGCTTCCCGGGCAACGACTACGGCATCGTCCGCTACACGAGCAGCGTGTCGCACCCTGGCAACGTCTACCTCTACAACGGCAGCTACCGGGACATCACCGGCGCCGGCAACGCCTCCGTCGGCCAGTCGGTACAGCGCTCCGGCAGCACCACCGGCCTGCGCTCCGGCTCGGTGAACGCGACCAACGCCACGGTGAACTACGCCGAGGGCTCGGTCTCCGGCCTGATCCGCACCAACGTCTGCGCCGAGCCGGGCGACAGCGGCGGCTCGCTGTTCAGCGGCGGCACCGCGCTGGGCCTGACCTCCGGTGGTAGCGGCAACTGCAGCACCGGCGGCACCACCTACTTCCAGCCGGTCACCGAGGCCCTGAGCCGCTACGGCGTCAGCGTCTTCTGATCGATCCACCGCCCGCGGGTCGCCGGAGTCCTCCGGCGACCCGCGTCGCGCGTTCGGGCACCGTGGGCCGCCACCACTCTCCGGAACGCGCCGGGAGCTGGCTCAGGTGAGCGGATCAGGCCCTTGAGCTGGTCGAAGGGGATCCGAGGCTACGACACCTGCCGCCGGACCACCCGGACCGAGGGACAGGGCGCCAGCGGCCACCCACGCGAGATTCGCCCGACGGGCGGAGAGGACCGCCAGCAGCGGCCAGAGCGCGACGGCCAGCGCCGTCACGCGCTCGGCCAGCCCGGTCCGGGACCCGCCGGTGACCTCGAACGCGAACCAACCGAAGAGGGCGAGCAGCACGACGGTGGTGCTCAGCCCCACCGCCCGGCGGAACGCCCACGGCGGCTCCGGCGCGGCCGGATGCGCGGCGTCCGGGCCGCGCGGCAGCCACAGCGCCGAACCGGCCGGCCAGAGCGCCAGGGCGAGGACGGCCACGGTCGCCACGATGCCGTGGCTGAGGGAACCGCCGACCGTCGGCCGCGGAAAGGCGACCAGCGCGATGGTGGCCACGCCGCCGACGGCGAGCAGGAAGCGGCTGGGCAGCCCGGCAGCGTGCAGCACGGCGGCGATCGCCAGGTAGCAGCCGCCGAGCAGCACCAGACAGGCGATCATGATCCAGGCGTCGGTCGCTTCGTGCCCGGCCAGCTCGCTGATCGTGTCCCGGACCGGGTCGTAGCCGTCCGGCTGCCGGGCACCCGCGACCGTCCATCCGGTCACCAGCAGCACGGGTGCGGCCACCGCCGTGGCGACGGCCCAGTTCGGTACGGCGCGCATTCGGCCACGTTAACCGGACCGGCGGCCCGCGAACCGGAGTTCGCCGCGCTGCCCGCCGATGGATCGCCCCGGCCTGCCGGGTGCCCCGGAACAACGACTGCCGCCCCTGACAGAATGCCGGTGAGGACTGTTCCACGATGAGGAGTTGCCAGCCGTGATCCGTACCCACAATGCCGGAAGCCTGCGCGCCGCGGACGCCGGCTCGACGGTGACGCTCGCCGGGTGGGTGGCCCGCCGGCGCGACCACGGCGGCGTCATCTTCGTCGACCTGCGCGATGGCTCCGGCGTGGTCCAGGTGGTGTTCCGCGAGGAGGACGCGCACGCGCTGCGCAACGAGTTCTGCGTGAAGGTCACCGGTGAGGTGACCCGCCGGCCGGCCGGCAACGAGAACCCGGAGCTGCCCACCGGCGAGGTCGAGGTGACCGCCGCCGAGCTGGAGGTGCTCTCCGAGGCGGCGCCGCTGCCGCTGCCGGTGGACGACCAGATCGAGGCCGGTGACGACATCCGGCTCAAGTACCGCTACCTGGACCTGCGCCGCAGCGGCCCGGCGAACGCGCTGCGGCTGCGCTCGCGCGCCAGCCAGCTCGCCCGGGGTGTGCTGCACGAGCGGGACTTCCTGGAGATCGAGACGCCGACGCTGACCCGGTCGACGCCCGAGGGCGCCCGCGACTTCCTGGTGCCGGTCCGGCTCCAGCCCGGCAGCTGGTACGCGCTGCCGCAGTCGCCGCAGCTGTTCAAGCAGCTGCTGATGGTCGGCGGCATGGAGCGGTACTACCAGATCGCCCGCTGCTACCGGGACGAGGACTTCCGCGCCGACCGGCAGCCGGAGTTCACCCAGCTCGACATCGAGATGTCCTTCGTGACCGAGGACGACGTGATCGACCTCGGCGAGGCGATCGTCTCGACGCTCTGGAAGGACCTGGCGGGGCACGAGATCCGCCGGCCGATCCCGCGGATCACCTGGCACGACGCGATGGCCCGCTACGGGTCCGACAAGCCGGACCTGCGCTACGGCGTCGAGCTAACCGAGCTGACCGACTACCTGCGCGGCACCGAGTTCCGGGTCTTCGCCGGTGCGATCGACGCGGGCGGCTACGTCGGCGCGGTGGTGATGCCCGGCGGCGCGGCGCAGAGCCGCAAGGAGCTGGACGGCTGGCAGGACTGGGCCAAGGCGCGTGGCGCGCGGGGCCTGGCCTACGTGGTGCTGGACGCCGAGACCGGCGAGGCGAGGGGCCCGGTGGCGAAGAACCTCTCCGCCGAGCACCTGGGTGGGCTCGCCGACGCGGTCGGCGCCAAGCCGGGCGACGCGGTCTTCTTCGCCGCCAGCGCCACCACCCGGGAGGCGCAGGAGCTGCTCGGCGCGGCCCGGGTCGAGATCGCCAAGCGGGCCGGGCTGATCGACGAGAGCGCGTGGGCGTTCTGCTGGGTGGTCGACGCGCCGATGTTCGAACGCACCGACGAGGGTGGTTGGACGGCGGTGCACCACCCGTTCACCTCGCCCAACGCCGAGTGGGTGGACCGGTTCGAGGAGGCACCGGACCGGGCGCTGGCGTACGCGTACGACATCGTCTGCAACGGCAACGAGATCGGCGGCGGGTCGATCCGTATCCACCGGGGCGACGTGCAGAAGCGGGTCTTCGACCTGCTCGGCATCACCCCCGAAGAGGCGCAGGACAAGTTCGGCTTCCTGCTGGAGGCGTTCAAGTACGGCGCCCCGCCGCACGGCGGCATCGCGTTCGGCTGGGACCGGGTCTGCATGCTGCTCGCCGGCGCGGACTCCATCCGCGAGGTGATCGCGTTCCCGAAGACCCGTGGCGGCTTCGACCCGCTGACCGGCGCGCCGACACCGATCACCGCCCAGCAGCGGACCGAGGCCGGCATCGACGCCAAGCCGAAGCCCCCGGCCACCGCGCACACCGGCACCGCCGGCCCGGCCGCTCCAGTGGCCGACCCGGTCTGACCGACCACCTCCAGATGCTTGGTTGATCAGGAGGTTTGCGTCATCATCGCCAGTCGGGATGACGCGAACCTCTTGATCGTCAGTTGGGGAGTGGGTGGCATGCGGGTGCTCGTGGTGGGGGCCAGTGGGTTTCTGGGCGGGGAGGTGTGTCGGCGGACGGTGGGCGCCGGGTGGTCGGTGGTGGGCACGTGCCACTCCGGCGACATCACGGCGCCGGGTGTCGAAGTGCGGCGGCTGGATGTGACCGACCGGGCCGCCGTGCGCGCGCTGGTCACGCAGGTGCGGCCGGACGCCGTGGTCAGCACCCCCTACCGGTACGACGACTGGCGAGTCACCGCCGACGGGGCCGCGCACGTGGCGGTCGCCGCCGCCGAGGTGGGCGCCCGGCTGGTGCACGTGTCCAGCGACGCGTTGCACGGCGGCCGCCCGACGCCCTACGCCGACGACGAGCCACCCACCCCCGTGAACGCGTACGGGGCGGCGAAGGCCGCGGCCGAGACCGCCGTGCGGGCGGTCGACCCCGGCGCGGCGCTGGTGCGTACCTCGCTGATCCTGGGCGAGGGCAGCAAGCAGATCCAGCTCTGCCGGGACGCGCTCGCCGGGCGAGTCACCCTGTTCACCGACATGATCCGCTGTCCGGTCGACGTCACCGACCTGGCCGACGCCGTGCTGGAGCTGGTCGACGGCACGTACGCCGGGCCGCTCAACGTGGCCGGCGCGGACGCGGTCAGCCGGGCCGAGCTGGGCCTGCTGGTCGCCGAGCGGTTCGGCCTCGACGCGACCGGGCTGACGACCACCACCAGCGCCGCCGCCGGGCTGGCGGGCCCCGGCGACGTACGCCTGGACTGCAGCCGTGCCGCTGGCCTGCTGCGTACCCGGTTGCGTGGGGTGGGCGAGCTCCTGGCCCGCTGAGCGCATGCACACTTCCTATGCACAACCCTTGTGCATAGGAAGTGTGCAGAGATAGTGTGCAGCCATGGCAGTTGACGGAGAGGCACCGCGGCCGGTGCCACGCGAGGTGCGGATCGACAAGCGGCAGGTCCGGGTGCTCGCGCACCCGCTCCGGATGCGACTGGTCGGGGCTCTGCGGGTCAAGGGCCCTGCCACCGCCACCACACTGGCGGAGATGCTCGGCACCAACACCGGCGCGACCAGCTACCACCTGCGCCAGCTCGCCGAGGTCGGGCTGGTCGTCGAGGATCCCGACCGGGGCACCGGACGGCAGCGCTGGTGGCAGGCCGCGCACGACATCACCAACTTTGAACCGACCGACTTCGACGACGACCCCGACGCCCGGGCCGCCATCGAGTGGATTCAGGGCGACCAGGTGCGGCACCTCGTCGAGCACGCCGAACGCTGGTTCGCCACCCAGCACGAGTGGTCCCCCGCCTGGCGGGACGCCTTCGGCATGAGCGACATCTTCATGACCCTCCCGCCGGCCCGGCTCGAGGAGCTCAAGGCGGAGGTGTGGCAGGTCCTGGAGCGGTACCACCGCGAGGCCGACCCCGTCGACTCCGCCGACCCGCAGGCCCGCCCGGTGCAGGTCTTCTTGGCCACCTACCCGTTGCGGGAGGAGTACCGGTGAGCGCGCTGACCGTACGCCAGGTCCGGCGTCGCTACCTCACGCTCTACGGTCTGCGCTGGCTGCCCACCGGTCTGATGATCCCGGTGATGATCCTGCTGATGCAGGAGCGCGGCCTGTCGCTGCCGCAGATCGGCCTGGTCGGCACCGCGCAGGGGCTGCTGGTGCTGGCGCTGGAGCTGCCCACCGGCGGCCTCGCCGACGCCCTCGGCCGCCGGCCGGTGCTGCTCGCCGCCGGAGCGCTCAACCTCATCTCGCTGTCCCTGTTCGCGGTGGCCAACTCGTTCGTGCTGTTCTTCGCGGTCTGGGCGTTGCAGGGGATCTACCGGGCGCTGGACAGCGGCCCACTGGAGTCCTGGTACGTCGACGCCACCATGGCCGCCGACCCCGAGGCGGAGTACGAGCGCGGGCTCGGCCACGCCGGTACCGTCGCCGGGTTGGCCATCGGCGCCGGCGCGCTGCTCGGCGGCGCCCTGGTCGCCCTCGGCCCGATCGGGCCGGTCACCGCCCTCACGGTGCCCGTGCTGGCCGCCATCGTGGCCCAGGCTGCGGCGCTGGTCGCGCTGTTCGTCCTGCTGGTGGAGCAGCGGCCGGCCACCGGAGCGGCGGCGCTGCGCGCCTCGGTGGTCCAGGCGCCCCGGATGATCGGCCAGGCGGTCGGGCTGCTGCGCCGCTCCCGGGTGCTGCTCGCCCTGGTGGCCGTGGAGCTGTTCTGGGGCTTCGGCATGGTCACCTTCGAGTCGCTGCTGCCGGTCCGGCTCGCCGAGGTGATCGGCAACCCGGAGCGCGCCGCCGCGCTGCTCGGGCCGGCCAACTCGGCCGCCTGGATCGCGTCGGCGGCCGGCGCGGCGCTGACCCCGCTGCTGCTGCGCTGGCCCGGCGCCGCGCCGGGCGCCGCCCTGCTGCGCATCCTGCAGGGCGTCACGGTGGTCGGGATGGGGCTGTTCGCCGGACCCGTCGGGGTGCTCGTGGCCTACCTGGCCTGCTACGCGGTGCACGGCGCGTCCAACCCGCTGCACAGTGGGCTGCTGC
Source organism: Micromonospora sp. U21 (assembly GCF_018070045.1). GTDB lineage: Bacteria > Actinomycetota > Actinomycetes > Mycobacteriales > Micromonosporaceae > Micromonospora. The sequence goes on along the minus strand of NZ_JAGPYK010000028.1, from coordinate 3,708 downwards.
ACCGGCAGGTCGACGGCCCGTACCGGACCAGCGTGCTCTCGCTGAACTCGATGATGGCGCAGCCGGCCGGCGCGCTCGGCGGGGTGGTTCTGACCGCGCTCGCCGCCGCCACCAGCGTCGGCACCGCCATGGTGGTCGGCGCGGTGGTACTGGCCGTCGCCGCCCCGCTCTACCTGCCCGCCTGGCGCGCCGGCCGCCGACCCGTCGACCTGCCCATCGACCCGCCCGCGGTCCCCACACCCGCGGAGCCACATGGAGCCGGGCGTTAGGAAGGGGCCCTTCCTCGACACGAGGCGATAACAAGGGTCCCTTCCTTACACCTCAGGCGAGGCGTAGCGAGCTGAGCTGGAGGGTGTTGGTGAAGCCGAGTCGGCGGTAGAGCCGCACCGCCCCGACGTTGTCCGGGTAGACGCCCAGCCCGACGGTGTCGTAGCGGGTCAGCAGCGTCCGCGTCATCCCGGCGGTCAGCGCCGCGCCCAGCCCCCGACCCCGCTGGTCGGGAGCGACGGTCAGGCCGGCGAGGAAGCCGATGTCGCCCCGGCTGCGGTCCGCTCCGCACGCCACCAGCCGGCCGCCGGCCCGGATGCCGTACCAGTCCACCACCCGCGGGTCGCCGGGGCGGGAGGTGGTGCTCGGGAACGCCTCGTCGATCAGCGCCTCCAGCGCCGGGTGGTCGGCCTCGCTGAGGCGTACCACCCGCTGCTCGTCGGGCTGGGCCGACGGCGGCGCGCCGGTCCAGTGGAAGTCCCAGTCGTCGTGCCGGCTCACCGCCAGCCGGCCCGCCAACGGCGCCGGGTCATGCCGGGGCAGGTGCAGCCACTGCTCCGGGCGCAGCACCCCGTCGGCGGCCAGCGCGGCAGAGATCTCGAGTGCCGGTCCGGCCGGGCCGATCGCGCCGCCAGCCGGTCCCGGCCCGGGCGGTAACAACCACAGCACCGCGCCGTCGCGCCGGTAGCCGCGTGCCGGCGCCCCACGCCAGAGCGCGTGCCGGGCGTACGGGTGATGACCGGCGGCGGCGAGGATGGCGGCCCGGTCCTGGAGCACCTGGTCGTCGATGATCATGGCCTTCAGCCTAGGAGCCGGGGGACCGGTGGACGCGCCGGGCCATGCCCGGGTGCTCGGATCCACGATGGAGATTGGCGGTCCGACCGATTGGGTACATCACGCGCCGACCTACTGGGAACCCCCACCGGAGGACCGACATGCTCGCCATTCTCGCGGCCATCGTCTTTGGCTTCGCCCTGTTGATCGATCTGCTCGACACGAACTTCGGAGCGCCGGACCTGTTCAACTGGAACACCCTCGTGCTCATCGGGCTGCTGCTGCTGTCGCTCTACCTGGCCGGCGTGGGCAGCGGCCCGCGCGGCGGTGGCGGCGGTCGCTGGTACCGGGGCCGGCGCCCTGGTCGTGGCTGACCGGAACCGATCATCGATTGCCCGGCTCGCGGCGCGATTCCGGCGTCGCGGGCCCGGCCCGGTACTGTCTTCGTGATGGAGTCCGACGCCCTCTTCTCCCTCGGTGCACCCGCCGGGCCGCGCAGCGCGCCCGCCGGTCCCGCCGGTGCCGACGGCTTCACTCCGGTAGCGGACGATTCGCCCCTGCCCGTCCGGATGCGCCCGGCGAACCTTGACGAGCTGGTCGGGCAGGACCACCTGCTCGCCCCCGGCGCGCCGCTGCGGCAGCTGGTCTCCGGTGGCGCGCCGATGTCGGTGATCCTCTGGGGACCGCCGGGCAGCGGCAAGACGACCATCGCGCACCTGGTGGCCGGGGCCACCGACCGCCGGTTCGTCGCCATGTCGGCGCTCTCCGCCGGGGTCAAGGACGTCCGTGCCGTGATCGAGACGGCCCGCCGCCAGCGCCGCTCGGGCGGCCCGCAGACCGTGCTCTTCATCGACGAGGTGCACCGGTTCAGCAAGACCCAGCAGGATTCGCTGCTCGCCGCCGTCGAGGACCGTACGGTCACGCTGCTGGCCGCGACCACCGAGAACCCGTACTTCTCGGTGATCTCCCCTCTGCTGTCGCGGTGCGTGCTGCTCACCCTGCAACCGCTGGACGACGACGCGGTGCGCGGGCTGCTGCGCCGTGCCGTCGCCGACGAGCGCGGCCTGGGCGGCGCGCTCACCCTCGCCACCGAGGCGGAGGACCACCTGGTCCGGCTCGCCGCCGGTGACGTCCGCAAGGCGTTGACCGCGCTGGAGGCGGCGGCGGCCTCCGCCACGGCGCTCGGCGCCGGGCGGATCGACCTCGCCACCGCCGAGCAGGCGGTGGACGTGGCGGCGGTGCGCTACGACCGCGACGGCGACGCCCACTACGACGTGGTCAGCGCCTTCATCAAGAGCATGCGCGGCTCGGACGTCGATGCCGCGGTGCACTGGCTGGCCCGGATGCTGGTCGCCGGGGAGGACGCCCGGTTCATCGCCCGCCGGCTGGTCATCTTCGCCAGCGAGGACGTGGGCATGGCAGATCCGGCCGCGTTGGGCGTGGCCACCGCCGCCGCGCACGCGGTCGAGTACGTCGGGCTGCCGGAAGCGCAGCTCAACCTGGCCCAGGCGGTTATCCACCTGGCCACCGCGCCCAAGTCGAACTCGGCGACCACCGCCATCGGCGCTGCCATCGCCGACGTGCGGGCCGGCCGGGGCGGCCCGGTGCCGCGTGGGCTGCGCGACGCGCACTACGCCGGCGCGCGAGGGCTGGGCCACGGGACCGGCTACCGCTACCCGCACGACGACCAGCGCGGCGTGGTCACCCAGCAGTACGTTCCGGACGACCTGGTGGGCACCGACTACTACCGACCCAGCCCGCACGGGGCGGAGCGCTCGGTGGCCACCCGGTTGCCGTTGCTGCGCCGGATCGTGCGTGGGCTGCCGGCTCCGGCCGCCCGCCCGGAGGACCCGTCGGCCGGGTCGCCCGTAACGGCGCAGACCGCGTCGGCGCTTGCCGACGGGAACGGTCGCCCGACGACGGGCGCGGGTGGTCCCGGCACGATGCAGGACAGCGGCACGAACGCCGCAGGAGAGGGTCAACAGTGAAGTCGCGTGGTGCGGACCGCCCGGACGAGGGCCCGGACGAGCGGCGCGATTCCCGCGCCAAGGGGCGCCGCTGGGGTCGAGGCCGGGCCGAGGCCGAGCCGGAGGCGCCGGTACCCGGCGAGGAGTTCGGCTGGATCGACGACCTGCGCTCGGCCAAGCAGCAGCGCGGCGAGCTGGGCCCCGACGGCGCCCCGGCCGAGCCCGTCGGGCCGCGCGGGGGCGCGCCGGTGCCGCCGGACGTCCCGGCGTCGCCCGGCGCACGCCGTGGCGACACGGACGGCGTGGCCGGGCGCCGGCCGGTGGACGGACCGTGGCCGGGCGAGGCGCCGCCGCCGCCGGGCCGCCGGCCGGACGAGCGGCCAGCCACCGACCGCCCCCGGCCCGCTGGCGGTGCCGCCGTCCCCGGCCAGCCGCCGCGTCGCGGCGCGGTACCGGTGCCCGGCACCGGCCCCCGCGCCGCCGGGCCGCCACCCGCGCCACCCACCGCCGCCCGGCCGGTCGGCGGTGACCCGGCGGGCCCACCCGGGCCCCGCCCGACGTCCGGCGCGCCAGCCGGCCCGACCCGGTCCCGCCCGGCGGCGGTCCCCCCCGGCGCACCCGCCGGCCCACCGACCTCAGGCACCCCGACCTCAGGCACCCCGACCTCAGGCACCCCGACCGGCCGGCGGCCGGCCGCCGC
>NZ_JAGPYK010000027.1 GCF_018070045.1 Micromonospora sp. U21 | reverse complement strand
CCCGGCCCCTACCCAGAATCCTCGATCTACCCGACCATGTCTGGATCAACCGGCCTGACCAGGAAGACCAGCCGGAGCTGCAAGCCGCTTAACTCCCGTTGGCCTCAATCCCTTGACACGTTCCGATATCGGCGAGGACTAGCAGGTCTGGGTAGTCCGTACTTGAGCTGCTGGGATAGCCGTCCGTCGAACGACGCCAGACGCCCGCGAACAGCCCTGAATGAAACGATGAGTGAAACGAGCGCGGCTCCACAAAGTGGCATGGCATCGACGCGGCAAACCTTCCATCCGCCGTCGATGCCCCGCTCTTGCTTGCGGTGACGGTCAGCCGGGCGGCGACGGGACCTCCGGTGGCTTGCCCGCCGCGTTGCGCCAGTCCAGCAGGGCAATGAGCAGCAGCACTGCGGCGGCGGTGGTCGCGGTGGCCAGCGGCGACACCCGCCCCATCAGCGGGGCCGCCGCGGCCAGCAGGGCGACGCCGACGATCCTGCGCCGCGAGACGCGGGCGAACACCAGATGCTCCAGGCGAGCCCGGCCGACGAGGAACAGTGCCGGCCCGCCCAGGATTGTCGCCAGCCACGATGGGTGTGTCACCTGGGTGTGGCTGTGCTGCACGATCTCGTGTCCGATTGCGGTGGTGACGATGCCCAGCACCATCACCGCATGCGCGAACGCGACTCGTCGACCCCACCCCGCGGGATCGCCTGCCGCGTCGAGGGCCTTGGGCAGCAGCTCACCGGCCTTTTGGAAGTACACCCGCCACAGCAGCGTCGTGGTGGCGAAAGCGATCACCAGGCCAGCAGTCTCGTAGAGGCCGTGCGGGTGGGTGCTATAGCTGATCCCGACGGCGAGGATGGTCTCGCCGAGGGCGATCATCAACAGCTGTGCGTTCCGGTCCGCCAGGTGGTGCCCGGCGACCTGCCAGATGTTGTTCCGATGCCGACCCAGCCCGGGCGCTGGCCAGCCCAACGCGGCCGATCCCAGATCCACCACCGCCGCAACCGCCCACCACACCAGCTGGGCGGCGCCGCCGGCCATCCCACCGCCTACCCAAAACACCCCGGCCAGGCATAACCACGCCGTTACCCGCCAGTACAACCGGCGCAACCGGTGCGACCCCAGACCCAGTGAGATCACGGCCGGGCGCGCCATCCGCACCGTCACGAACACCACCGCGAACACCAGACCTTCACCGGCGAACGCCCCCGGTACAGCCGTCCCCATGATCATCATGGCGAAGGTGCTGAAAAGCAGCATCACTTGGGTGCCCGCGCGGTGTGGCTCGAACCGGCCGGTGAGGTACGCGGTGGTGGTCCACAGGTACATCACCGGTATGAACAGCAATGCCGTCCGGACGGCATTGTCCCACCGCTGCGCCGGGTCGTCGTTCAAGAAACCGGGTAACGACCCCGCGACCACACGGTCGAGCGCGAACACCACCGCCAGATCGAAGAACAACTCCACGAACGTCGCCTGCTGCATGCTGCCGCTCCGCCGCAGCAAACCCACCGCCCGACCCGCGGGCCGCCGTCTCCTCGCAACCCGGCCGCCCATTTGACCCATTCAACTGCCCGGCATGCCCGAACACACCCGATACCGCCAAGTCTCCCGCGGCGGCCCGGGACTTCAGGCGACGCCTTGAGCGCGAGCATCACCCGTACACGCCAGGCACCAGGCCGAGCCCGTGTGGCGGCGGGATTTGAACCCGCGGAGGGCGGGGTCTGTGGATCTAGAGGTGTTTCCGGCCTGACCTGCCGGGCGTTGTGCCTGGTGAGGAGGGTGCCGTGATGACCGCGACACAGAATGATCAGACCGGACGTAAGAAGCGGGCAGAGCCGTCGGCGGAGGCGAAGGCCGCTGTCGAGCTGGTCCGGGCAGCTAAGGAACAAGGGCTGTCGCTGACCGGCCCGGACGGGCTGCTCAGGCAGTTGACCAAGACGGTCCTGGAGACCGCGCTCAACGAGGAGATCACCGAACACCTCGGCTATGAGAAACATGACCTGGCCGGCGCCGGCGCGGGCAACATCCGCAACGGTAGCCGGTCGAAGACGGTGCTGACTGACGCGTCGGGGCCGGTGCAGATCGACGTGCCGCGGGACCGGGCGGGCACCTTCGAGCCCCAGATCGTCAAGAAGCGGCAGCGTCGCTTGTCGGGGGTCGACGAGGTGGTGTTGTCGTTGTATGCCAAGGGTTTGACGACCGGGGAGATCTCGGCGCACTTCGCCGAGATCTACGGGGCGTCGGTGTCGAAGGAGACGATCTCGCGGATCACCGAGAAGGTGATCGAGGAGATGACCGACTGGTCCCACCGACCCCTGGACGAGATTTACGCGGCGGTGTTCATCGACGCGATCGTGGTCAAGGTACGCGATGGGCAGGTCGCGAACCGGCCGTTCTATGCGGCGATCGGGGTGACCCTCGACGGTGAGAAGGACATCCTCGGGTTGTGGGCCGGCGCCGGTGGTGAGGGCGCGAAGTTCTGGATGAGCGTGCTGACCGACCTGCGCAACCGGGGTGTGAAGGATGTGTTCTTCCTCGTCTGCGACGGCCTCAAGGGCCTGCCGGAGGTGGTGACGAACGTGTGGCCCCGCACGATCGTGCAGACCTGCATCATCCATCTGATCCGCAACACGTTCCGGCTCACCTCACGCAAGTACTGGGACGAGTTGAAGCGCGACATCAAACCGATCTACACCGCCGTCAACGCCACCACGGCCAGGGCGGCGTTCGACGACCTGGCCGAGAAGTGGGGCGGGCGGTATCCGGCGGTGATCCGGCTGTGGGACAACGCCTGGGCAGAGTTCATCCCGTTCCTCGACTACGACCTGGAAATCCGCACCGTCATCTGCTCCACCAACGCCATCGAATCGCTCAACGCCCGCTACCGCAGGGCGGTCAAGGCACGCGGCCACTTCCCCAACGAGCAGGCCGCGTTGAAGTGTCTGTACCTGGTAACCAGGTCCCTGGACCCCACCGGAGCAGGCAGAACCCGATGGACGATGCGCTGGAAACCCGCGTTGAACGCCTTCGCCATCACCTTCAGCGACCGCTTCCCAGCCGCTGAAACCTACTAACCAAGATCGCCGGAAACACCCTTAGCGAGACAGGCTCGGCTGGAGTACTAAGCCCGCCCCCGGCTCAGGAATGAGCGGTGGTTGATGTGAAGCGGCGCCCGTGATGTGCAAGGCGCCTCTTCGCTCTCTCGGCGGCCTACGTGGCACCGGCGGCCTCGGCTTCGGCGATGGAGCGTACCAGCGCCGTCAGTTCGCGATCAGGGCTGACGTTCTTGGCGTACAGGAGGCCGCGCGTCGTGGCCAGCCGCAGCGACAGTGTGACGAGGTTGGGGTGGGCTGAGTCGTCGGTGTAGATCCCGGCGAGCTTGGTGAACTCGTTCATGATCCCGACGACGCTGCGGTTGGTCGTCGTGGCGAAGCGGTAGTCCTGCATGTGTCGTAGCTCGTCGGCGATGAAGGTCTTGGGCACCTGGTGGGCGTCGAGCACCGTCGCGATTTCGTCGGGGACGCGGGCGGGAAGGCTGCGCGCTGGTGCCAGCGGCAGCAGGACCGGTAGCAGGGTTCGCTCGTTTACCAGCAGTGCCAGCCGGGGTCGCCAGAACAGCGCGGTGGCATACCACGGTCCGAGCAGGGTCGTGTCGTGATCTCCTTGGACAGCCCGGGGCGGGTTGGTGTGATCGAGGAACTTTCTTGGTCGCGTGGACGATCAGCATGTTGCTCTCCAGCCCGTCAGGCGCGGTGGCGGCGGGTCTTCTCGATGACGTCGTGGCCGTCGGGGTTCTGCTGGCGGGGCGCGTAGCCGGCTTTGCGCAGGGCGGCCATCGTGTCGGCGGTGGTGGCTTGGCTGGCCAGCACGGTCGGGGCGAGTAGACGCAGGTTGAGCTTGTCTAGCCGTTTGTCGGCGCAGATCTGCGCCAGCAGCGCGGTGTCGTCGCTGACCAGGGTGCTGGCCACGGGCGCGATCCGTACCGACCCGTGTTGGCGGGCGATGTCGGCGAGCAGGTAGACCAGTGGTTGCGGCAGTCCGCCTTCGGCGATCTTCGTCAGGGCTTTGGTCAGGCGCTGTTCGGTCCAGCCTGCGTCGTACGCGCTGCGTACCGTAGCTGGGCTGAAGCGCCAGGTGGTGGCTATGCCGCGGGACTCGACGACGGCGGTCGCACCGAGGAGTTCAGCTAGCTCTGGGTTCGGTGTTCCTGCCACGACCGCGGTCAGGTCGGCCTGCAGCCTGGCGGTGCGGGCGACCTCACCCAGGTCGCCGACGGCCTCGGCGATGTCCGTGCCGGCCAGCAGCGCCTGTCCCGCCGGGCTGACAGCGCCCGCGCCGAGAGCCCCCAAGGTTGCGGCCTCGCCCAGCAGGCCGCGCACGGTTGTGGTGCCGCCGAAGGTCAGCGGCTGCCGCCACCAGATCCACTGCGCCGTCTGCTCGAGGTCCGTCGTCGCCCGGTCACCCAACGCCCGCAACGCGGCCATCCGGGCTTGTACAGACCAGCTTTGGCGGTGCTCCGGAACCCACGGCCCCGTCTGCGTCGACGGCAGATAGTCCAGCTCGCGCCATGCCTTGAGCATCACCGCGAGCCGCCGGTCCAGACCAAGCTTGAGCCAGCGATCGTACGCGCCCGTCGGGATCACGCGTTCGTCGAGGTCGGCCAGCGAGGCCTCCTCGGCGACCGCCAGTAGCAGCCGCACGGTCGGAACCGTCACGCCCAGCGTCTTCGCCGTCCGGGTCAGCTCGCGCACGCCGACGCCGCCGGCCTTGACCGTGGCCAGCGGCTCACGTCCCGCCCCGTCCAGCAGCGCCGACAACAGCCTGACCACGGCGATGCCCTGCGCCTGGGCGTCGCGGCGCACTGCCGCGGGACCCGGCGTATGCCAGGCAACCGGCGGCTCCTGCGGCTGGAACGGAGCCCCGTAGGCCGATCCTCGCAAACTGAGCGCGACCTGGCCTGCCAGCTGATAGTCCTCCCAAGTCACGCGGTAGACCAGCCCGTGCTCCTCGGCCCAGTTCAGCGGATGCACCTGCCGATAGCGGCTCGAATACCGGCCACGGGATGCGACACCGCTGCCGCCGTAGCGACGGATCCGTCCGCCGTCGCGGTCAGCCTCCTCCAACACCGTCCGCGTCGCGGCCGGCATCCGCTTGACCAGAGCGTGCACGTTGTCCGTGTCAAGGAAGAACTCCGCCACTGCCTCCAGCAGGTCCGCCTTGCGGCCCTTCGTAGGCAGCCCCAGGTTGCTCGCCACCACCTTCAGATCATCGACGCTCAACACGGCGGCGAGCTGCCCAGCCGACGGGCCGACACCCAGCGGACGGGCGAAGACCTCTCGCAGGACGTCGTTCACCGCAAGCCGGCCCCGCAGCCGCGCGACAATCCCCGCATCGGCGGCACACTGCAGGTACGGCATCGCGTCGGCGCCGACCAACGCCGACACCTCCGCCTCGGTGACCAGGCCACCCAGCGCCAACGCCGCCTCCAACATCTGAAGGGTCGGCAGGTCAAGGCCAGCAAACTGATCATATGGACTCACGGCAGCACTCCCAGGACACACGGCGATGCCCTGGATCCAACCGCACAAACCAAATCCGCGTCACGCGGCCCGCCACTCGCCAAACCTGAGCCCGGCGACCTGGCCCGCCGCTGGTGGCCCCAGGCCGAGGCCGATCCTCGGACAGCCGGATGTCGAGCGGACGGGAACGTCATCCAGTCGCTCCGCGGTGGTACTGGTCGCCGCTGTCCAGGCTGCGGAACTCATTGGCGGCGTAGGAAGCCCACGTTCCAGGACGGGTCCCGGGCAGCCAGCTCGGAACCCGTCAGGCTGGGGTGATTTCAGACGAGCGGAATAGCGCCGACCAGGCGCAATCCGCGTTGGGAATCGGTTTGTGTTGATCCACCGACACGAACCCCTTGCCTGCGGTAGGCGAGTCGCGACGGGTGGGCGCACGCTGTTTTTAGTGACGGGACGCCCCCGATGGTGGGGGAGTGGGACGCGGTGGGACCCCGCGCTGTCCTCTTGGCCTGCCCCCGTTTACCCCCGAAAACCCCCGCCTGACGTTGACAACCAGTGACAAGAAGCGACCACTGCTTGCAGCACGGCCTGCCAACCGCCGGCGTGATGATCGAGGTGCCGGCCGCGGCCCGGCGCGCCAGCCAGGTGCTGCGCCACGTGGACTTCCTCAGCGTCGGCACCAACGATCTCAGCCAGTACACGTTCGCCGCTGACCGCATGTGCGGCGACCTCGCCGACCAGCTCGACCCGTGGCAGCCCGCGCTGATCGCACTTCTCGCCTCCTGCGCGGCAGCCGGCGTCGAGGCGGGCAAGCCAGTTGGCGTGTGTGGAGAGTCCGCGGCGGATCCCGATTTCGCCCTGGTACTGGCAGGCCGGGCATCACCAGCCTGTCCATGGCGCCCCGCAGCATCCCGGCGTGCGCGAGTCCCTGGCCGCGCACACCCTGGACGAGTGCCGCCAGATCGCCGAGGCGGCCCTGGCCGCCCCCAGCCCGGAGACAGCCCGGGCGGCGGCGGCCGGTGCTTCGCGCCAGCTCCGGTACGGCGACGGCGTGTCCGTGCGGTGAGCCGGTCCCCCGGCTCGTCGCCTATGACTACAACCTCATGGTCGACATCAGGTGGCGGCGAATGGACGACGCGGCGAGGCCGACAGCCGTGCCGTTGATCGAAGTCGCACAGTCCGTATTCAGCGAGCTGTGACGTTGAGGTTCCCTCGGTTTACCGGAGGGTTGGTTAGTTGGTGCCGGTTGGCTGAGGCTAAACGGTTTCGTTCTGTCGGGTCTGGTGGGTGTGCCAGGCGGCTTCGTGCTCTTCCTCGCTGGTACTGGCTGCTTTGCGCGGTACTTGGCCCTGCGGCAACCAGTAGACAGGCGATCGTCCGTGACATCGCGGTGGACCGCCGCCTCGGCTGAATTCATCCGGTGAGGGCGGCCGTACGCCGTCCCCGGGCCGTGCGGTCGACTATGGGTGGCCGTCGGCGAGGAAGAAGCGCGTGACGGCCAGGCGTATGGCCGTGGGCCGGTTCCCGTCTGTGCCGATCTTGAACAGCAGGTCCCGGTCGGCTTGGTTCATGGCCAGGGTGTGCAACAGCGACAGGTAGGACCGGCTGCTGTCGCCGGCCGGGTCGGCGGCCCAGTGCTTCAGCAGCGCCGCCAGTACGTCGGTCCGTAGCGCGGGGTCGTCGGCGCCTCGGACCGCGTCGGTGCTGACCAGCAGATGCCCGACGGCGGCGGCCCAGCTCGGCTCCGTCAGCCGGTCGCGCAGCAGCGCGTCTGGCGCCTCCAACCGCTGGATCACCTGCACCCCCACAAACCGCGTGCTGGTGGTGTTCATCAGAGCCATCCAGGCGTCCGGGCTCCACTGCCGGGTCAGCGGCCCGGCCGCCAGGTGGTCGATCAGGCTGGGCCAGACCGAGACCAGGGCGTTCCGGTCAGCGCGGAAGAGGTCGGTGGCGAGTAGCAGGTCCCGGATCTGCTGCGGCCAGTTGTCGAGATGCTGGGCCGGCGGGTAGGGCGCGTGCTCCGCCGACCACTTCGCCACCTCGGCGACCGGGTCCGCGCCGGCCACCGCCGCCGTGGCGGCGACCTCGACCAGTTCGGTGTGCCGCCCGGCGAGCCAGTCGGCGACCGCCGGGCCCTGCGGCGGGTGGTCGCGCAGCGCCCGGCAGGTGGCGTCGAGGCTGCCCCGGCCGCTTTGCAGCAGGGCCCGCACGAAGTCCTCGAACAGCGCCGCCGGGCCGGGCCGGCCGACCGGGGCTGCCCGCCGGTTGCGCCAGACCAGGGCGGCGACGGTGGCGACCAGCGGGTTGCGCACCGGGTCGGTGATCCGCTGGGCGTGCGTCCAGGTGAGGAAGCCCTTGGCCTCGCCGTGGTCCGGGAACCACCGGCCGGCCAGCGCGGTGACGTCGGCGCGGGTGAACGGCGCGAGGTGGTACGCCCGATAGTCCTCCCCGAGCGTGGCCAGCTCGTCGGCGTCCAGTGGCCGGGTGGTGACCAGGATCCGGCACGGCGAGGCGTCCGTCGCCGAGGAGCGGCCAGCCTCGGCGAGCCGGTTGAGCACGTTGCCCCGGTCGCCCGGGTCGGCGACGGCGTCCACCCGGTCCACGCAGATCAGCCAGTGCACGCCGGGTGCCGGCGGCCGGCGGAAATCCAGCGGTGGCTCGCCGTACGCGTCGCGCAGCGCGTCGGGCAGCGCGTGGTGGACCAGCGCGGCGGCCGGCAGACGCACCAGGACCGGGTCGAGGGGCCGACGCCGCCGGCGGCCCCGGGAGCGGAGCCAGCGCTCGGCGGACCGGGCGCTCTCGTACGCGATCAGCGCGGTCTTTCCGCTGCCCGGCTCGCCGACCAGCAGCACGTTCCGCGCGCCGGTGAACAGCTGTGCCGCGTCGACGGCTTCCTCGGCCCGGCCCAGCCGGGGCACCGCCCGCCGGGGCACGTACACCTCGGAGAGCGGGGGTACCTGCGCGCCGAAGCGGTGCGGGTGGACGATCCCGGCGTCGGTCTCCCGCTCCCACAGCCGGGTCAGCGTCGACCACCAGCCCTGTCGGCCCCGGTCGCGCAGGTGCTGGCGGACGGCGACTGCGGCGGCGACCAGCGCCAGGCTGCCGCTCACCACGCTGGCGACCTTGTCCCAGACATCCAGGGTCATCGGCGCTCCGGCGCCGCTGCGCCGGTGCCGTGCGCGGCCCCGCAAACCTGGCAGTACGCCCCGATCTGCCGCTCGCCGCAGTGCGACCAGGGTGCGACCCGGGCCGCCGGTGCGGGTGGGCGGCGCTCGTCGGCGGCCGCGCCCCACCGGGTGGTGGTGTGCACCACCACCCGGGACGACTCAGCCAGCCGCCAGTCGACGCCCACCTTCAGCCGGACCAGACCGGCCGCGGCGTCGTGCACGTCCACGATCCGGGCGATCCGCCGCACGTCGGCGTCCTTGCCAGCGGCGTGGGCGAGTGCCACCGCCCGGCCGAGCTGATCCTCGGCCTCGGTGACCCGGTCCTCACGGGCCGCTGCGAGGCCGTTGTGAAACGCCACCGCGTAGTCCTGCTGCACCGTGTAGAAGGCGACGCTGGGGTGGATCTCCGAGTGGCGCAGCACGTCGTCGGTCCACTCCACGGTCAGCGGTACCTCGACCGGGGCTCCGCCGGTGTCGGTGTCGACGCTGAGCCAGCCGATGCGCCGTCGGGTGCCGGCGGCGAGCGGGTCCACCTCCAAGCCGAGGTGGTAGTCCCGGCGGTCCTGCGGGCTCCAGGCGCCGATCGGGTACCCGGTGGTCAACTCGCCGGCCGGCTCGCCGCGCTTGGTGAGGTCGGCGATGGCCGGGTGCACCTGCTTGACGTACCGGACCCGGGCCAGCTCGGTGGTGCGGATCCGTAGTCGCGCGTTCGCCACCCGTCGGGCCATCGCTCGGGCCAGAACCGTCCGGAACTCGTCGCCGAGGCCGGCGAGGTCCTCCACCGGGACCACCGGGTTGGCGCCCAGCGCCTCGGCGATGCCGAGCAGTTCGGCCGCGTCCCAGTCGTGCACGCCGTCGGCCGAGCCGATCGCCCGGCAGTCGATGGTGAGGTACCCCTCGCACTCCTGGACCGCGGCCCGCAGGTTGTCGGGGTGCTGGGACTCGTTTCGGCCGTCGGTGAGCAGGATGGCGTGCCCGATTGCGTCCGGCCGGGTCGCCAGCAGTTGCCGGGCCAGCAGCAGCCAGGAGCCGATGGCGGTGCCGCCGTGCGGCGAGACGGACTGCAGCGCATGGCGGGCGGCGGCCCGGTTGCGTCCGTCGGCGACCGCCAGCCGCACCTCCTCCGGGAAGACCATGGTGGCGGTGCCGGTGCCGGCGACCACCGCGAAGGCGACCCCGTCGGGCAGGGCGTCGATCGCGGCGATGCTGGCCCGCAGGGCGGCGTGCATCTTGGCCTGCGGCGCGCCCATCGAGCCCGACGTGTCCAGCAGGATGACCTCGGCCAGTCCTTCGTGGCCTACGTTCCCGGCCGGTTCCGGGCCGTTCACGGTAGCGATCACGTCGAGCACCGCGCCGTCCGCCGGCACGAATTCGCGGTAGTGCGCGGTGACCGCGAGCGGCGGGCCGTCAGCGGGTTTCATCGGCGCTTTCCTTCCGTCGGGGCCGTCGACCGCAGTCACCACCAGGTCACCGGCCGGTACGCGTTGGCCAGGTCGACCAGCGCGACCCGGTCCCGCCGGTCGGCGGTGCGCCGGGCGCGGGAGCGGCACCTACGCTCAAAGGCGCGGCGAAGGCTGGTGTCGTCGAGTGGCTGCCCGAACAGCAGCCGTCCGGCATGGTCGGAGCCGGCCAGGTCGCAGCTGAGCGCGATCCGAAGGATGTGCGACTCGACCGTCTCGCGCTCGGCGAACGGCGGCAGCTTGTCCACGATCTCGGCCGCCTCCAGGGCGGTGGCCAGCCGACGCCCGTCGTCTGGCGCGTCGAGCAGGATGCGCACCGCGCAGGCGACCGCCTCGGTGCAGGCGCGGGAGGATTCCGGCACGCTCAGCAAGGCGTCGGCGGCCCCGCGCGGATCGGCCGTGGCCAGCCGGCATCGGGCCAGTCCGAACGCCGCCGCCAGCACCCCCCGGTCGGTGTCCCACACGCCCCGGTAGTGGTCGGCGGCGGCATCCGGGTTGTCGGCGAGTTCGCAGGCGACCGCGTACGCCAGCCGGGTGGAGACCTCGCCGGGCAGCCAGTTGTACACCTGCTGGAACCAGTGCAGGGCGACGTCGGTTTCCTCCTTGACCAGGGCCACCAGGCCCCGGTGCCACCACAGTGCCCAGTCGCGCTGGTCAGTGGGGACGTCAGCCAGCAGCGCGTCCGCCTCGACCCCCCGGCCGGCGGCGAGGTGAGCGCGCACCTCCCGGTAGACCACCTGCGCGGTCCGTTCGGGCGCGGTGGCCAGCAGTTCAATGAGTTCGTCGGGCTCGGCGGAGCCGAGCGAGGCGAGGAAGCCGGCTGCGGGGTCGGCGCCGTCAACCAACGGCACCGGCAGGCCGAGCAGCACCTCCACCAGGTCCACCGTGCCCTCGGTATGTAGGGCGAACGCGCACGTCGAGGGGCTGAAGAGGGCGGAACGGCTGGGCCGGGACTCGCGGTCGGCGGCCGATTCGAGCTGCCGGCGTACGCCCAGGGCCTGTTCACGCATCTGTGCGGCTGAGGCGAACCGGTCGGCCGGGTCGGTCGCGGTGGCCCGGGCGAGCAGACGCAGGAACGGGTCGAGCCGGGCCGGCGTGGGCAGCCGCAGCAATTCCGACCCGGCGGCGACCCGGGACACCCTCGCCGACTGGGCGACCAGGGTCAACGCGGCGAGGGTCCGCCCGACAGTGTAGATGTCAGAGCGGACGCTGGGCCCGGCCGCGCCGAGCCGCCTGACCTCGGGGGCGGTGAATCCCTCGGTACCCCAGGCCGGGCTCACCCGGTTGTCGATCTTCCGGGAGGCGCCGAAGTCGACCAGCTTGATCGCGTCGTCGCCGACTCCGCCGCCGACCCGCATCACGTTCTCCGGTTTGAGGTCGCAGTAGAGCCAGCCCTGGTCGTGCAGGTAGTCGAACGCGTCGAGGATCTGCACCCCGTACCCGAGGGCCTGAGTCGGGTCGAGGGCAGCGGCCCGTCCGCCCGGGCCCGCCGTGCTGCGTGCCTCCTCCAGGGTGCCGCCGTTGACGTACTCCATCACCAGGTAGCCGGTATCGTGGTGCGCCTCGGGGCGCAGCGCGTGGGTGATGGTGACGATGCGCGGGTGGTTCAGCGCGATCAGCGCCTGCCGTTCGGCGACGAACGCCGCGCCAGCCTCCCGATCCTCCGGGTTGCGCTGTCCCTTGAGCACCCGCCAGGCGCCGTCCATGTCTTGGTCGCGGGCGAGGAACACCCACCCCACCCCGCCGTTGCCGAGGCACCCGGCGATTTCGTAACGCGCGGCCCGCACGTCGCCGACGGCCAGCGGTGGGGTGAACGAGTAGCGGGTGCCGCAGTTCGGGCAATGGCCGCTGATCCGGGGCAGCCGGGTGTGGCAGGTGGTGCTTGCGCAGATTCGGGAGTGCTCCGGCACGACCGGCTCGGCGAGCACGGCGGTCAGCGGGTCCCGGGGGCGGGCCGCCGGGAGCTGCACCGGTTCCTCCCAGGCCTGGGACGACGGCGTCGCCGGACGGGGCACGAACCGTGTCACCGGGGCCGCGTCAAGGCCAGGGCACTCGTGCCCCCACAGCCGGCAGAACCCGTCCGCGTCCACCTCGCCGGGGCAGTGGCGTTCGGCGCAGCCGTGGCTGGTCACCGTCATCGGGCTCCTCCGTTCACGGCCTGTTGGTAGGCGCGTACCGCCCGGCTCGCGGCGGCTACCTCGAACGACCGGGGGAGCAGCCCGGCCACCGCGTCCCGGTAGGACTTTTCCAGTTCGGGATGTTCGGCCCGGCCCTCGTCGGCGGCCTTCTGCCGGTATGCGTCCAGCCGTCCGCTCAGCTCCCGGTGGCACCGGCTGCGCAGGCCGCGCCGGACCGCATCAACCCGCTCCAGGTCCCGGTCGAGGGCTTCGCCCAGAGCCTCGGCGTCGGTGTCGGGCCGGTGGCCCGGGTCGGCGGCGGCGAGCCGGCCGAGCAGCCCGTCGGCGGCGAGCGGGGCGATCGGGTCGGTGGCGCCGCAAAGCCCCTCGGAGGCTGCCTCCGCCGCGAGCCGGCGTAGCCGGTCCAGCGACGACCGGACCCGGAGCCCACGCTCGGCCAGCCGGTACGGGTCATCCGACGCCGGCTGCTCGCCGACAGAGGCCGCGACGAGCGTGCGGATCCGGTCGGCATGGTCGGCGGCGTCCTGCACAATCCGGGTCACCCTCAGCTCCTCGACCCGGACCTGGTCACCGGTCGCGCCGGTGAACCGGACCGGGCAGGGCGCGGCGAGCAGTTGGACCAGCGCCGCCTCATCCTCGGGCTGCGTCGGGTCGAGCCGAGCCAGGGCCTCCTTCCGCTGCACGAGCGCCAGCGTCAGGCAGTTCAGCCGCAGCAGATGCTCCCGGGCCGACCGCGCGGCGGGTCGGCTGTCGGTCGGCGGAAACCGGCCGGCGACCGCGCGTTCCATGTCCTCCATCAGCTCGCAGACGCGGGCGTGGGCGGTGTGGAAGGCCCGCAGCCGGTCCTGGACGGTCAGCATTCGTCGGCCTCCTCAGCCCGTCGGGGCGGCGGACGGATGCGGCGGTGGCCAGGAGGTGACCGGTTCGCCGGGCGAGGGGATCATCGGCGTCCGCGCGCCGGTGTCCGGATCCCGCCCCGCGTCCGGATGGCCGGCGAGCCATCTGGCGTGTGCTGTCAGCCACGCCTGCCGGGTGCTGGGCAGGGCGAGGACGTGGTTGACGAAGGCGGCCACCTCCCGGTCGTTCAGGCGGAACGCGAAGGCGTGTGGCTCGTCGGTGAACCAGCGGCAGTCGTCGCTGAGGTTGTACGTGCAGAACTGCCGGTCCGGGCGGGGCGGCTCGGTGACCAGCATGGTGTCGGGGGCCATCTGGGCAAAGCCGTGCAGGATGTTTTCGTCGGTGCTGACCCCGTCGACCTGGCCCTGACGCAGCATCACCAGGCAGTCGATGGAGTGCTCTGTCGCCACCGGCACCAGCCGCTGTCCGCCGGCCGTCTGGTAGCGCCGGATGGCGGCCAGCGAGGTGGTGTTGTTGGCTGCGCAGACCCGCTTCCCGCCGAGCTGTTCCACGCCGGCGAACTCCGGCCCGCCGTCGCGTTTCCGAACCAGCACCGTCTGCCCGGAGTCGAGGTAGTCGTTGGAAAAGAGCACCTCCTTGGCGCGTTCGCAGGACGCGGTGAGCGAGGTGGCGATCAGGTCGATCTCGCCGCGGTTGAGCATCTCGAAAGAGCCCTGGCCGGGCGGGACGACCCGGAACTCGATCCGGTCGCGGGGGTTGCCCTCCGGCCAGAGCGCCCGGGCCACCTCCACCAGCAGGTCGATGTTGAAGCCCTCGAACTTCTGGGTCGCCGAGTTCCAGTGGCTCATGGTCGCGTCGGACGGGTCGACCCCCGCGATCAGCTTCTGCTTGTCCCCACGGGCCAGGATCCGCCCCGGTGGGTTTGCGCTGGGCGGGAGGCTGCGCCGTACCGGACAGATTGAGGTTGCCTCCCCGGAGGGAGTGACGGTCTGCGCCCCCGGAGGGCGGGCCGGCGGCGCGGGCGTGGTCGCCATCGGTGGGGTGCACCCGGCCAGGGTCGCCAGCAGTACGCTGGCGAGCAGCGCTCGGGCGGTCGAGGAAATCGCCACTTGACCTCCGTCGCGGGTGTTCACTGATACTCCAGGTAGCGCTGGCGCAGGCCGGCGACCACGCCGGCCCCGGCGAGCAGGGTGACCCAGGCGGCCGCGCCGCCGAGCTGGCGGGGGGCCGCGGGTAGTTGCGCCAGCGCTTCGTCCGCGCGGACGCCGTCGGCGTTCAGGGCCGCCTTGCGAACTGTCTTTTCCTCTTCGAAGGACTGGCCGATCGACCCGCCCCGGAGCACCGTTCTGATGGCGCTGCTGAACGCGTCCTGGGATTTGCTCTGTCGGGCGGTCCAGACCTCGATAATGGCCGGGCAGTCGAGCGACGAGGTCAGGACCTGCGGGTCGGGACAGATCCCTCGGGCGTAGAAGTCGGCCTGGTGCGCCGCCGGGTCGACGCTGGCCCCGAGGGCCAGGTACAGGTCGGCGCGCCCGGCGAGCAGGTCGCCCAGGTGCTGCTGGCTGGTGTTCTGCGCCGCGATCGCCGTTTCCAGGTCGCCGAACTGGTCGTCGGCGGCCGGCCAGTGCCACCACGAGGCGACCAGCATGGCCAACACGGCCACGGTGGCGCCCGAGGCGAGCAGCAGCCCGACGTTCAACCGCCGCCGGGTCCGGCGACGCAACCAGAGTTGGGTGGCGACGAGGGCGCTGAGCAGCGCCAGGGGCACCAGCATCGAGGCCGCCATCCAGGGCCGGGCGTCGGCCCGGGCGTGCAGCAGCCGCCGGGTGTCGTCGTCCCAGAGTCGCTGGGCCTCGGTGAGCAGTTCGGTGGACATGTAGTGGGACGCTTCGCGGGCGTACGCCGAGGCGAGCACCGCGCGGGCGGCCGACCGGGGATCGTCGGCCGCGACGATGTTCTCCGGCGGTGCCGCCGGGCAGGCTGGCGAGGCGGCCGAGTCGGTGCCGGTGGGGGCGGCGTCCCCGCCGGCGGTGGCCAGGGCCGTGCAGACCACTCCCCGGTAGACGGTCAGCCGGGAGCCGATCGCGGCCAGCCGGTTCAGCCGGTCGGGGTCGTTGACGGCCCCGCCCATCGCGTCGGTAAGTTGCCGTTCGACGGTGTGCACGGCCGTGCCGTAGTCGGTTCGCAGCTTCTCATGCTGGTCCCCAACTGGGGGTAGCAGGAAGACGGCGCTCGCGGCGACATCGGCGTCGGCCAGCCCCTGGTAGATCTCGCTGGCGGTGCTGCTGGTGGTCACGGCGACACCGGCGGCGCGCTCGCCCAGGTTCCCGGCCGGGCCGGCGGATCTCACGGCGACCACGGCGGTGACGAGCAGGGTCAGGATCAGCACGACGCCGTGCAGCACGATCAGTGCCGGGGTGCTGCGTAGCGGGTCCGGGAGCCGGCCGCGGCGGACGGGCCGCGCACCCAGCTGGGCGGGCGCGTCGGAGGCGCGCACCGTCTCCTTCGCCATGCACGATCCTTTCTGGCCGGCCCGGGCTGCCCGACGGCGTGTGGGCGACCGTGGTGGGACGGGGCCTGCCCCGTCCGTGACGTGCCTCCACTGTAGAACTGACCAAAGTAATCGGGCGAACACGCGACCGATGTCGGGGAGTGGTCAGGGTCGCAGGGCAGGTCAACCATCCGCACTGCCTTGTCCGGTATCCGACGACTCGACCGGTTCGGTCGAGTCCGGTGCGTACGACCGGGCGCGTAGCGTGGCGAGCGAGCGGCAAGGCGGGCCGGAAACTGCGGCATCATGCCGGATGTGCTCGTGGCCCGGCGAGGGACGCGCGTTCATGTCGACGGTGCACTACTGACCACGCGTCTCCTGCTCGAATGCGCCCTTGGCGTCGCCGGATCCCTTTACTCGGGTGAGTAAGCTGGCAGCGACCTGGGAGTACGTGCTTGAGCACGCCGCTGGACCACGGACTACTGAGGGTCAAGGGGTCGCCGGTTCGAATCCGGCCGTCCCGACAGACAAAAGCCCTGACCAGCGGAAACGCTGGTCAGGTCTTCAATTTTGTCTATGGGGTTTGGAACCGCCCCCCGAAAACCCCCCATTTGCCGGGGTCGGCAACCAGGTTTGTCATCCATGCGCATCCTTGGGCAAGGCGGGTGTGGGACGTTGCCGCCTCCCGTGGTCGGCGCCGAGTCGCTCGAGGATGTCCGAGACGTCCGGGGCTTGGGCGGGCTTGGCGATGTAGTACGTGGCGGTGACCTCCTCGCTGGAGGTCCAAGGTCTCGCGATATCGCACCGGACGCCAGTCAACCCCCGGGTGGCCGCCGTGCATGGTGGCCACCCGGAGCATGGACCGTCGCCCAGCGACCGGGTCGGTCGACCTCCGGGCGAGCGGGCGGCCGGCGACGCCGAACCTCAAGTAATGCTCAAGACGTTGACTCGGCCTTACACATTCTGATATTTATATTCTTGAAAGGGAGGTGGAGACTGGTCGGTTTTCGGAGCGACTGACGCTGCCCGGAATTCGACACGCGTTCAGCATGGCAGCGAGCACAAGGAGAATGTCTGTGCGTACCTGGAAAAGGAGAGCCCTGCTGCCCGCAGCCGCTCTCTTTGCATTGACCCTGCCCTTGAGTAGCAGTCTCGTTCTGAATTCGGCCGCCAACGCCGCTCCGCGCATCACCAGCCCGGAGCAGTTCTTCGGCTTCCCTCTCGGCGCCGAGGGCAAGCTGGCCCGCTGGGACGACCTCGTGAAGTACTACAAGCTCGTCGCGGACCGGTCCGACAAGGTCCTCTACCAGGACATCGGCAAGACGGCGTCGGGGCGACCCTTCCCGCTCCTCACGGTCAGTTCGCGCGACAACCTCAAGAACCTTGACCGGATTAAGAAGATCAACCAGCGACTGGCCGATCCGCGCGGTCTGAGCGAGGCGGAAGCCAAGAAGCTCGCCGCGCAGAGCAAGCCGGTCTTCCTGCTGGAAGCCGCGATTCACTCGACCGAGGTAGGCACCGCGCAGGTCATCCCGAACATTCTCCACCGGCTCGCCGACGAAAAGTCGGCCACGGTTTCAGAAATTCTCAACAACGTGGTGCTGCTCATCATTCCGGCGCAGAGCCCAGACGGCACGAAGTGGGTGGGCGACTACTTCAACGAAACCGCCGGAACGAACTACGCCCGCACCTATCCCGACCTCTACCAGAAATACATCGGGCACGACGACAACCGTGACTGGTTCATGTTCACGCAGCCCGAGACGCAGATCAGCGTCACCCTGCAGAACGAATGGAAGCCGCAGGTCGTCCAGAACCTGCACCAGATGGGTAACGCTCGTGGCCGGATCTTCGTCCCGCCGTACCTGTCGCCGAACGACCCGAACATCGACCCCATCACCGTCCAGCAGACCAACTCCCTCGGCATGGAGATTTCACGGAGCCTGACCGCCGAGGGCAAGAAGGGCGTCAACTGGGGATCGACCTACGACTACTGGACGCCGTCGCGCCAGTACATGACCTACCACGGCGCGCCGCGCATCCTGGTCGAGGCGGCCAGCGCGCAGGACCTCGCCTACCCCTACCGGAGCAGCGACGGTGGCCCGATCGGCCCGCAGGAGCCGGACACCAACTTCATCGAACCGTACGACCAGTCCACCTGGACGCTGGCGCAGATCGTGGACTACCTCGATACGTCGGTCTTCGGCGCGCTGAGCAACGTTGCGAAGTACAAAACCGAGTGGCTCTACAACTTCTACCGCACCCAGCGCAACGCGGTCGACCCGAGCGCCGACAAGCCGTTCGGCTACGTGGTTCCGGCCGGCCAGCGGGATCCGTTCGCTACGTACGAACTGCTGAAGACGCTGCAGACCGGCGATGTCGAGATCGAGCAGGCGACCTCCGCCTTCACCGCGAACGGCAAGCAGTACGCCGCCGGCTCCTGGGTCATCCGGTACGCGCAGCCTTACGGCCGGTTCGCCAAGACGTTGCTGGAGGCGCAGGACTACCCCGACCTGCGGGAGTATCCGGGTGGCCCGCCGCAGAGCCCCTACGACGTGACGGCGCAGACCCTGCCGATGCTTCTGGGCGTCCAGGTCGACAGCGCTGCGAAGCCCTTCACCGCCGCGACCACCCAGGTGAAGAAGGTGCAGCCGGCCAACCCGGCTTTCCCGGGCGACCCGGGAGCGGGCGGCGCATACCTGGTCGGCCCCGAGTCCTACGGCGCCACGATGATGATCGCCGCGCTGCAGAAGGCCGGTGCGCGGACCTTCCGGGCCAGCGCCGAGTTCTCGGCCGGCGGGCGCACCTACGCCCCGGGCACCGTGATCGTCGAGCCGAGCAAGGCGGCCCGGACGGCCCTGCAGGATGTCTCCCGGAAGACCGGCATCCCCGTGTTTGGGGTCGGCCAGGCGCCGCGGGTGGCGGCGGAGCGGCTCAAGGACAACACCCGGGTCGGCCTCTTCCGCGGCGCCAACAACATCCCCGGCGGCTGGATGAAGTGGCTGTTCGAGCAGTACGGCATCGGCTTCAGCGAGGTCGTGGCCGACGACTTCACCGGCGACCTCAACGCGAAGTTCGACACGATCGTCCTGCCGGCGGGGATCAGCCGGACTGACATCGTCTCGGGCCTGAACCGGGACCGTTACCCGGCCGAGTGGTCCTGGGCGTACGGCGTTGGCGAGGCCGGCTGGGCCGAGCTGCGCAAGTTCGTCGACGACGGCGGGACGCTCCTGGCGATCGGCGACTCCGTCGCGACGGCGAGCCAGCTCGCCTCGCTGCCGATCACCCCGGCGCTTCCGTCCGACGAGCATGAGTTCTTCTCACCAGGCAGCATCCTCAGCCAGCGATTCGACACCTCGGACCCTGTGGCCTGGGGGATGCGCCCGGACACGGCGGTGTGGTTCGGTGAGGACGACCAGGCGTACAACGTTACCGGTGGCGACGTGGTCTCCTCGTTCCCCACCTCCGGCGACCAGTTGCAGAGCGGCTGG
Organism: Micromonospora sp. U21; assembly: GCF_018070045.1. GTDB lineage: Bacteria > Actinomycetota > Actinomycetes > Mycobacteriales > Micromonosporaceae > Micromonospora. The sequence goes on along the minus strand of NZ_JAGPYK010000027.1, from coordinate 65,397 downwards.
CTCATCGGCGGGGAGCACCTCAACGGCAAGGCCAACATCGTCAAGCACCAGGTGGGGGAGGGGCTGATCGTGACGTTCGGCAGCGAGCCGACCTTCCGTACCTGGTCTCGCGACCCGAGCAAACTGCTCTTCAACGCGATCTACCACGGTCCGTCGACCACGGTGGACGCGGCGGCACTGCCGGGCGCACTGGGCCGCTAGCCGACATTGAGGGGGTCGCGCCCCGCCGGACGCGGCCCCCTCGCCCCGGCTGGTCGTGCGTAACGCGTAGGCGCGGGCCGCGCTGACGGAACCGCTGCTGGTCAAGGACCAGGACCGGTTCGCGTGGTCGATGGCACAGTGCGGTTGTGGGACATAACTAGTGGCCGCGTCATAACGGTCCTTATGTACCCGCTGTCTCAGGGGGTGAGCTCTGCGACCGCAGCACTGGGCACTGGCCGTTGGAGCCGACGCGGTAGGTGTCGCGCCGACGATGTTCCCCGGCGGTCACATCGGCTGCGTGCAGGACCCGGTGGAGTTCGCCGCCCGGCTGCGTGAGGCGCTCGCGGAGGACCGAGATGTTCCAAGATCACAATTGGGCCCCGATCGGGCGTCGGGTTCGATCGGACCGTTGACGGTCGAGTGCATCTCCCGTGTGCTGTGCGCGGGCAGGACGCCCGGATCGGGGGGCACGACGATGGAATCCACGGCACCGGGACCGGTACCCGTTGCACCGCCGGGACCGTACCGACGTCGGGGGTGGTTGGCGGTCGCGTTGGTCGGGGTGCTGGTTGGCGGGGTTGCCGGGGTTACGCACTGGCGGACGAGCGACACCCGGTCACCGGCATTCGCCAAGGTCGCCTCTCCGGTCACGGTCCGGGAACTCTTCGCCGGGCTGCCCGGCCGGCTGCTGCCGCCGGCCACCCCGACCGCCCTGCCTACTGACCGGGCCGTGGGACGGGGAGCCCTGCTTTACCAGACCAACGACCCGGATAGCCTGGACGTGGCGAACGGCGGGTTCCTCCAGCGGCCGATGTACCTGGTGACCGCCTCCGGTGAACAATTCGGCCTCGGGCTGCAACCCATCGTGGGCTTCAGTCAGGGGCTCTCCCCGGACGGGCGGTGGTTCGTCCACCGCCGAGACGGGCAGTGGTGGATCCGCGACCTCACCGGGATCACCGAGCGGGCCGTCCCGCCCGGGTACGAGGTGCGGCAGTGGTCGACCGACGGACGGGCGTTGCTGCTCGAGCAACCCTCCGGCGAAGGCGAGGCGTACGCGGCGTTCACCCTGGCCGGCGGGGAGCTGCGCCCGCTGGCGTTACGCGGGACGCCGCACCGGCGGATGCTGGCATTCCTGGACGGGCGTGAACTGGCCACGGCGGAGTTCAACAGCGGCCCGTACGCCCGCCCGCGCCGCCAGCTCACCATCGCCATTCAGGACGTCGACGGTCGCGCCGCCCGCACGGTGTCGCTGGCTACCACCCATCAGGCAGGCCCTGGCGACATCCGCAACGCGCTCGCCCCGAACGTGCGCGGCGGTGGCGATCCGCCAGCGGTGTGGGCTCTGGTGACCCCGCAGGAGGCCGTCCCGGCTGGCAAGCCGCATGGGGCGCGGACGGTGCCCCCGATGACGTTGGTCGGGGTTGATCTGCGCTCCGGCCGCCCGGCCGGCCGGATCGACCTCGTGGCGCCCCAGGGTGGCGAGGGTGAGTACTTCCTCGGTCTCGCCGGCGCCGAGGTCCTCCTGCAACGTTTGACTGCGGGCGGCGATGAACTGGTCGCCGCTGACCCGGCCACCGGCCAGCGTCGAGTGCTGACCTCCCTGCCCAAGGGTGCGCTGGTGACTCCCCCCGGCGACTAAGGGGCCAGGGTTAAGCCGGAGCCCTGGCTGGCCCGTGACCAGCACTGCTTGCGCGACCTGTGGGCCAGCAGCATCGACGGCGCCTCATCCGCCGCCTCTAACGCCCGGACACCTGCGCCTGGGCCGGCGGCGTCACCGCCTCAGCGGGAGCCTGCACCCGACGGCACTGCCAGCCCGCCGCAGCGAAGACCACCAGCCCCAACACGGCCACTCGGCATGCCAATCGCTGTCGTGCCCGCACTGCTCGCGATGCCCGCATAGGACAGCGCCTGGATGGCGACCTCTCATCTGCGTAGGTGTGGGCCTGGCGGTGAATGTGCGCCTGCCCGGCTCCTCCGGAACGCTCGCTGACCGAAGGGTCGCACCCGCACGCTTTGCACCGGACAGGGATCTCTGATGGGGGAGATGCGTCAGGTCGAGGGTCGGTTGATTGATCTTCGATTTCGGGTGGCCGGGCTCGGGCTGGAGCACTCCAGTAGTTGGCGACTGCGGAAGGGTCATTACCACCCGGTGGTCGCGGCATCACTCACACTTGTCCTGGGACCCTCGCCGGTGCCGCTCACAGCAATCGGGGCGGTGTCGGTACACCCGCAGATCACGTCCTTGACCGAGTGCTACCTCGGATGTGACCTCGTACAGGCACGCCTGCCACAGGACGTTCTCCCCGCCGCCGCGGACCACGTGGCCGTCACCCGGCCCGCCGCGCAGCAACACGTCCACTCGAAGCGACGCTACGTGGTTTCGGGGCAACTGGTGGTATGTGCGGTCAGCCTGCCGCAGGTGAGGGCTGCGAATCTGGAAGGGCCTTCGTCTGCTGCGACATGCGGGGGCGGCGCGTCCTCGCGCCGGGCCTCAATGTTGACCGTTGGCCGGTGGCACGTCGGCGGGGGTGAGGTCGAGGCGGGGGCGTCGGTAGCGGACGTGGTGTCGCCATCGGTGATGTTCGTAGGCGGTGTCGACGTCGATTTCCGCAACGATGGTGGGGAGCACGGGGCTATACGGGAGAGGTTGGGGCCGGTCGAGTTGCCCCGTCCACGCGGCGGGGAGAGGCTGCGGCCACGGGTGTGACCCCTCTGGGCCGACGGGCGTGAGCAGGGCCGCCAGGTCGGCACGCTGTGCCGGCCGTAGGGAGCTGGTTCGGCCGGTGTAGCGGAGCCGTCCGTGCTGGTCGCAGCGACCCAGCAGGAGGGTCTCAGGGCTGTCGATGCTGGGGGTGGCGCCGCCGATGATGGCTTCGGTGGTGCGGTAGGCCCGGACTTTCTGCCAGCCACGTCGGCCCGGCTCGTAACGCCCGTCGAGGCGTTTGATCACGACGCCCTCAATGCCCGCGGCGGTCCAGGTGGTCAACCATTCGGCGGCCTGGTCGGGGTCGGTGGTCTGTGGGGACAGGGTGAGTTGGGCGGGTGCGTCGGCGAGCAGTTGTGTGAGTAGGGCGCGTCGCTCGTGCAGGGGCCGGTCCAGTAGTGGTCGGCCTGGTGGTGCGCTGAGCAGGTCGAAGACGACGTAGTGCGCGGGGTGGCGTTGGGCGATGTCGGGGAGCTGCGCGCCGGCGGTGATCCGTCGCTGCAGGTGGGCGAAGTTGGTTCGCTCGCCTTCCCACACCACCAGTTCGCCGTCGAGAACCGCGCCCGGCTCGACGGCTTCGGCGACGGCTCGGGTGATGTCGGGAAAGTACGTGGTGACGTCCCGGCCGGCTCGGGACTGCAGGTATACGCCGTCGGGCCGGCGGAAGGCCAGTGCCCGCCAACCGTCCCACTTCGGCTCGTAGGCCAGGTCCGATGCCTCAGGGACAGCGTCGACGGCTTTCGCCAGCATCGGCGTGAGCGGCGGACGCAGCCCTTCGGTGGTGGCGCCGGCACGCCGGCGGGCTGGAGTCACCGCAGGACCGACCCACGACATCGAACCCGAATTTCGCTCACCTCCTCTCCCATGGTTGAGGGACGCACCGGGATGGCGCTGGAAGATGCCGAACGCTCGATGGCGGTAGCAGAACGAGAAGCAGAACGAGGTCCTCCGGATGCGCCCAGCTCGTGCCCGCACGCCAGCGAAACGCTTCGAAGCTTCGTGGATGCTTCCTCACCCCTTCACAAACACGCCCTTCGATGGCCATGATCGTCAGAGACGGTTGCCGTCCACCCAGTGCCGAGGAGGCCCCCATGCGGGTAACCCAAGTCTCAGCCCGTTTCCCACGCGTCACGCGCCACGCCGCCGCAGTCGTCCTCGCCGCGCTCGCAGGCGCCGGACTGGTCGGCGTCAGCGCGCAGCCGGCGTCGGCCACACCGCCCGGGATCCCGTCGAAGGCGACAGCCCAGTCTCAGCTCAACGCCCTGACCGTGGCGGCCCAGGGCTCCACCAGCGGCTACTCACGTGACCTGTTCCCGCACTGGATCACCATCAGCGGTAGCTGCAACACCCGCGAGCAGGTCCTCAAGCGCGATGGCACCTCCGTCGTCGTCAACAGCTCCTGCGCGGCGACCTCGGGCCGCTGGTACAGCCCGTACGACGGCGCGACGTGGACGGCCGCCTCCGACGTCGACATCGACCACGTCGTGCCCCTCGCGGAGGCGTGGCGCTCCGGCGCCAACTCCTGGACGACCAGCCGCCGGCAGAGCTTCGCCAACGACCTCACCCGTCCGCAACTGATCGCGGTGACGGACAACGTCAACCAGTCAAAGGGCGACCAGGACCCGTCGACCTGGCAGCCGTCCCTGTCGTCGTACCGGTGCACCTACAGCAAGATGTGGATAACGGTGAAGTACAGCTGGAGCCTCAAGCTGCAGTCATCCGAAAAGTCGGCGCTGCAGGGCATGCTCAACACCTGCAGTTCCTGACACAGCCCCTCGGCCGGCGGGGCGTCCTTCGGGACGCACCGCCGACCGGACTATGCCTGCTGTGGCGGAGACGATGTGCCGTCGCCGGCTTGCTTGCGCCACTGACCGCCCGCGTCAGCGGCGAGGAGGCGCTTGACCATCGCCACGGCGTCCGCCTCGGTGTCGAACTCCCAACGCAGCACCCGGCCGTTCTCGCTGTCGCCAGCGCGGGCGACGACCTGCCACCGGACCTCACGGGTCAGCCACACATCCCGGCGGCCCAAACGCCCCCAGATGCCGTTCCACCAGCGTCCCGCCACGTCCCCCACCAGCGCATTGTACAAGTGTTCGATCACAGGTGGGTGCGGGGTCGCCACCCTTCACCTGGGCCTACTGCTCGCCCTTGAGGAGGTCACTGGCCGTGGGGGACGGACCCGTCGTACCGGAATGTCGGCGGGTCGTCCTCGCCGTCACAACGGAGATAGCGGCGCTGCACAGGCTGACTGGGATGGTCACGGGCGCCGAGGTACGCGCCGGCCTGCAGCAGGAGAACGGCCTGCGGAAGGCACCCGTGCTCGTCGACCTCGATGGGGGTGATCCGGCCATCGGCGGGTCCGCCGATGAGCCATGCGTCCACCGCGGGCATCAGTGACCCACCGGAAGCCTGGCGGCGGTCGGCAACCCGGCTGCCGCGATGAGTGCGGCCGCCGCGACGCCGGCGCCAGTGACGCTAGCGAGGTAGCGCAGTGGCGCCGGCGTTGCCACGCGATGCGTTCGGCCGTGCCCGCCCCTGGTCATGGCTGCCCTCCATCCTTCAGCTGATCGATGGGACGTGGCGTTGTCCCTCCGGGTTACTTCAGCAGGGTGCAGCTCGCGGCATCAAGCATGGCGACTCATCTGTGGATAACTCAGGTGCTCGTGCCGAAGGACCGATCATGCCGAGATCCTGGGGCACCTCCCGTGGCAGAGGCATCTCCACCGGTTCGGAAACGGGCCGGAAATCAGGAGTGGGGGTTCTCAGTGGCCGCGGCCCGATGACCTGTTCAACCTCGTCATCGACCCCGCGTTCCTGTTGGTGGCGTGGGATCGGGTGCGGAGCAACGGCGATCAGGCCGCCCCGCCCGATCGTCGCCAGGTGCCGACCCGATGGGTCGAATCCCGCCTGTCCGGTCGTGCGGATTGCGACGATGGGAACGGCCAGCAGAGCAGTCGCCATCATGCACGCACATCACCGGGGGCGCAGCCGATGGGACGGATGCGGGATATCCACGAGCGACCCGCTGGTCTGACCTACCAGCCGGACGTGGTCAGCAGCGACGAGGAACGGTCGTTGCTGGCCACCGTGGCGGCGCTCGACTTCCGCGAGATCCGGATGCACGGCCAGACCGCCCGCCGCACGGTGCGGTCCTTCGGCGTCGACTACGACTTCGGATCGTTCCAGCTCACCGAGGCCGAACCGATGCCGGTCGCACTGCAGGAGGTGCGGCGGCGGTGCGCCGACCTTGCCGGGGTGGCGGAGACGAGCCTGGCCGAGGCCCTGGTCACCCGCTATCCACCCGGCTCGGTCATCGGTTGGCACCGGGACGCGCCGGTTTTCGGGCCGACCGTGGTCGGCCTGTCGCTGGGCTCCGCCTGTTTGATGCGCTTTCAACGCGGCACGGCCGAGAAACGCCGGGTGTACGAGGTGGGGCTGGCGCCACGGTCGGCGTACGTGCTGTCCGGGGCCGCCCGCTCCAGCTGGCAGCACAGTATCCCGCCGGTGCCGGAGCTGCGGTACTCGGTCACCTTCCGGCAAGTTCGCCGGGGGCAGTTAGAGGCAGTGGTGCCGAGGCCGGCGGCCTTCCCAACTCCGGCGGAACCGGCCCGGGGTGACGGACAGCACCGCTAGCGTCGGGACCATGCCCGCCCGTCCGTCCCGCTGGTCGAGGCCGCTCCGGGCGCTGGAGGCGCCGTCGTACCTGCAGGCGTTCGTCCTCTCCGGCGTGGTCACGGTGCTGGTCACCCGCGCCTTTCTCCAGGCGGCCGGCTATCCGCAACTGGGCGGCGGTGGGCTGCACATCGCGCACGTGCTCTGGGGTGGTGTCCTGATGACCGCCGGCCTGGGGGTCGCGCTGGTCTTCCTCGGTAGCGCGGCGCGGAGCCTCGGCGCGGTTCTGGGCGGGATCGGGTTCGGGCTGTTCATCGACGAGGTGGGCAAGTTCGTCACCGCCGGGACCGACTACTTCTACGCCCCGGCCGCCAGCATCATCTACGGCGCCTTCGCCCTGCTGGTGGTGATCACCCAGGCCCTCCGGGGGCGGGTCCGGCTCTCCGGCCCCGAGCGTACGGCGAACGCCCTGTACGGGGTGGTTGGTGGGCTCCGCACCGGCCTCACCGATGATCGTCGCGCGGCGGTCGCCCGGCTGGTCCGTGGGTGCGGTCCGGACGTCGAGGAGGGGGTGGCCCGGCTGCTCGACGCGGTGCCTCGACGCGAGCCACCCGGCTCCCGGTTCTGGCAGCCGTGGCTCAGGTGGGCCCGCCGGGCCGTGGTCTGGGTGGCCACCCACCGGTGGGTGGTGGCGCTGGTGGTGCTCTATCTGGTCGGCGAGCCGTTCGTGGTCGTGGGGAACGTCTTTCTGGACGCGGTCACCGGCCAGCTCGACGACCAGCGGGAATGGCGCGCGGTGCTCGGGGTCTCGGCCTCGGCGCTGATCACCGTGGTGCTCAGCATCCGTGGGGCGTCGCTGCTGCCTCGCGACCGGGTGCGGGCCTTCCGGCTGTTCAAGCTCGCGCTCCTGGTGGACCTGCTGTTCGGGCAGATCTTCAGTTTCACCGTCAACCAGTTCGGGGCGCTCTCCGCGCTCGCGGTGGACCTCTTCCTGCTCGCCGTGGTGACCGCCGAGTATCGCCGGCTCTGCCGGCAGGCTCCGTCGCCCGGCCGATGACGTCCGCTGACCATGGCGTCGGCGTGTGAGGATGCGGTTCATGCGTGCAGTGATCTTCGACGAGTTCGGTGCCCGACCCGAGGTCCGGGACGTCCCGGACCCTGTCCCACCGTCTGGGGGCGCGGTCATCCGCGTCGAGGCGACCGGGTTGTGTCGCAGTGACTGGCAGGGCTGGCAGGGACACGATCCCGACATCCGCCTGCCACACGTGCCCGGCCACGAGTTCGCCGGCGTCGTCACGGAGGTCGACGCCGGCGTACGCGGCTGGCGGCGCGGCGACCGGGTCACCGCGCAATTCGTCTGCGCATGTGGGCAGTGCCCGGCCTGCGTCGCGGGCGACCACGCTCGTACTCAAAATCAGACCAGTCGATGTATCGGTCGTCGTTGTTCTCCACAGGCCAGTAGGCGCCGGGCGCGTCGGCGAGGTCGTCGGCGCGGCGGTGATCCGCCTGTGGGACGATGCCTGGGCGGAATTCATCCCCTTCCTCCACTACGACGTGGAGATCCGCAAAGTCATCTGCTCCACGAACGCGATCGAATCGTTGAACGCCCGTTTCCGGCGGGCGGTCAAGGCCCGCGGCCACTTCCCCGACGAGCAGGCCGCGTTGAAGTGTCTGTATCTGGTGACCCGGTCCCTGGACCCCACCGGAGACGGCAGAACCCGATGGACGATGCGCTGGAAACCCGCGTTGAACCCCTTCGCCACCACCTTCAGCGACCGCTTCCCAGCCGCTGAAACCTACTAACCAAGATCGCCGGAAACACCGTTAGCGAGACAGCCCCCATCGTGCACCGGATCATGATCAAGGCACTGGGCGACCTCTGGGTCAACGTCGACGGTTTCCAGCGGCGGGAACTCCAGCAGATCGCCGAAGTGCTCACCGTCGATGTTCCAGTTGAGGTAGACCATCACCGCGTACCGGCCGTTGTGCTGTGGCTCGATGGCGATCCAGCGGATGCTCGATGTTCGCCGTGGACGGTGGGGCCGAGGACCTGCTCGATTGCGGCCGGCTTCGGCCACTCTGCCCTCGGCGGCAAACCACTCATCAGCTGCGTCATCAAAGGATCCCTACAGCTAACGAGCGCTCAGGGGCGCCCGAGCCCGGGCACGCACGCCTGTCACTGAGATCTACACTCCACCCTCGTGCCGACGAAGACGACGACGCCAAGCAGATGTCCGGCCTGTGCCCACGACCTGATCCTGCTGGAGGCGAGGGCGCTCTCCTGGTGCCCTGCCTGTCGGTGGAACCTGGACGTGTACGACCCGGCCCTGGCTCCCTGGCGCGGCACCAGGATGATCGGTCGGTGGGGGTTCCGGCGGGGGCTGGAAATCGATCGGGCGACGCATGAGCAGTTGCTGGCCGACCCGGAGGCCCGCCCCGTTGGGACGTCGTCGGGTGAGGTCTGGCTGTTGGCGGTCTCCGTGGTGCTGGCCCTGCTGGGGGTGGCGGCGGTGGGCTACCTGGTCTGGCTCGTCGTGGCCAGCGGCCTGCCGCCGGGGGTCCGGCTGGCCCTGGCGATCCCCGCTGTGCTCGTCCTGCTGCTGGTCAAGCCGTCGTTCGGGCGGGTGCCCAAGTATGGCGTGATCACCGAGCGCGAGGCCCCGCAGTTGCACCGTCTGGTGCGGGAGGTCGCCGATGCCGCCGGGACACCGGTTCCGGACGTGATCTGTGCAGACCTGAGCCTCAACGCTGGTGTCGCCCGGCTGGGTTGGCGCCAGCGGTCGGTGCTCGTCATCGGGATCCCCCTGTGGGTGATGCTGCCGCGGCCGGCTCGGGCTTCGCTTCTGGCCCACGAACTGGGTCACCTCGCCAACGGCGATCCACTTCGGGTACGGAGGACGCTCCTGGCGAGGACTTTCGGCACCCGGGCAGTAGCGGCCACCGGTGGGCGAAATCCCTGGCGGCGGGCCGTTCGCGCGGCTGACTCGCTGGCCGAGCAGGGGAGGGGGACGGTCGTCCTGCTCGGGATGATCGTGCATGGAATCGTCGCTCTGGCCAATGTCGCCGGCGCGACCGCGCAGCTGCTCGTCGACAGCGTGGCGATGCCCGACAGCCGCCGCGCCGAGTACCGGGCCGATCTGGTCGCCCGCCGGGTCGCTGGCAGCGCGCCCTTCCTCCGATCCTCCGAGACGGTCCTGCTCGCCGGCCGGATCTGGCAGGACTTGTGGCATCTGGCGCCGCGCATCGACGGTGAAGAGTTGGAGGCGATGGCTGCCGAAGCCCGGGAACGCGTGGCCGCCCACCTGCCGCTGGCCCGTCAGCTCAGCCGGCGAACCACCGACCTGTGGAGTACCCACCCGGGCGAAGACCAGCGGATGCGGCTGATCGAGGCCCTGCCTGGCGTCGACGGAGCTCTCTGCGTCGATGACATCCGTTGGGCCGAGATCGACACTGAACTCGCGCCGTGGCGCCGCGCCGCACACAACTCCCTCCTCGGAACCCGGGACCGGTTCTGAGGAGCTTGCGCACCCGGGCAGGCCCGGGGGTGCTCGGTCCGAGCCTGGGCGGGTGATGTCCGTCAATGCGGCCCAGCCGGGCTGACGGGGGTCATCTGGGCGTGAGCTGTAGGTCGCCATGAACGACGATCATGGACTTGTGGTCGACCTCGCCCCCCGTCACCACCGAATGTGAGACAGGGCCGTTAGATATCCACAGACCCCTCTGTGCTTGAAGTAGATCGTGGCCGAAGACCGGATCGCCGGTGGGCTCGGGTCAGAACCGCCATGAGCTGATGCGGGTGATGGGCCTGGCGGGAGGAGATGGCGACGTCGATGCGGCGCGGTCGTTGCCTTCCACGGCGACGCGGTAGCGGTAGTCGGCGCCGCCGGCAGCTTCCAACTCGTCGCGAGCTGCGTGGGGGCAAGGGCGTTGGGCCCGGGCCCGGTCCATCCTCAACCACGTGGTGCTCCGTCGGTCCGGGCTTTCGTCATCAACCGTCTAACTATCCGCAATGGTGGCGTGACTTTTGGTTGACTAGTGCAAAAGTCGTCGCTACGGTCGACGCATGTCTATGGCCGACCTGGCAGCGACACCCGATGAGCTCGAATCCAATCAGCAGACAGTGCGCGTGGCGGTTGTCGGCGCCGGATTCATGGGGCAGGTGCACGCGGAGGCGGCCCGGCGTGCCGGGGCACGTGTCGTCGCCGCAGTGGCGTCACGCTCCGACGGCGCCGCCGCCGCGGCTCGCGCCGTCGGCGCCGACGAGGGCTATCCGGACCTGGCGACCCTGCTCGACAATGCCCAGATCGACGTGCTCCACGTGTGTACGCCCAACGCGTCGCACGCCCTCGTCGTCGCCGCCGCGCTCTCCGCCGGCGTGCACGTCGTCTGCGAGAAACCGCTCGCCACCGGGAGCGTAGAGGCCGCAGCGCTGGTGCAGGCGGCCGGAGCTCGGGTTGCCACGGTGCCGTTCGTCTACCGCTTCCACCCGTTGGTGCGTGAGTTGCGGGCGCGGCTTGCCGCCGGTGAGGCCGGCCACCTCGCCAGCGTCACCGGCAGCTACCTGCAGGACTGGCTGTCCCGCCCATCCGACGACGACTGGCGGATCGACGCGGCGCTCGGCGGGCCGTCGCGGGCGTTCGCGGACATCGGCTCGCACTGGTGCGACCTGTTCGAATTCGTGGCCGGCGATCGGATCGCCCGCCTGTCCGCCCGCACCGCCGTCGTGCACGAGCGCGCACGCCACGCCGGCGCCCCGACCGAGGACCTTGCCGCCGTGCAGTTCACCACCGCCGCGGGCACGCTGGGCACGCTGGTGGTGTCGCAGGTCGCCGCGGGCCGTAAGAACCGGCTGCACCTGGAGCTCTCCGGCACCGAGGCGAGTTTCGGCTTCGACCAGGAGGATCCGGAGCGGCTGTGGATCGGCCGGCGTGCGGGCGGCCAGACGTTACTGCGTGATCCCGCGACGTTGCACCCCTCCGCCGCCCGCTACGTCCGGCTGCCCGCCGGGCACGCCCAGGGCTACCAGGACTGCTTCGACGCGTTCGTCGCCGACACCTACCGGGCGGTGCGCGGCGAGGACGTTCCCGACGGCCTGCCCACGTTCACCGACGGTCTGCGCGCCACCCGCATCACCGATGCGGTGCTGGCCTCCGCGGCTGCGGACGGCGCCTGGACCGAGGTGCCGACATGACCGCCCGCGCCACGACGAACGTGCGGTTGACCGGGATCAACAAGTCCTTCCTCGGCGTATCGGTGCTGCACGGCGTGGACCTGGAGCTGCGCGGCGGGGAGGTGCACGCGGTGATGGGCGAGAACGGCGCGGGCAAGTCCACGCTGCTCAAGGTGCTGGCCGGGGTGCATCGGCCGGACGGCGGCACCATCGAGGTCGACGGCGCAGCGGTGTCCTTCGCCGGCCCCAGCGACGCGCAGCGGGCCGGCATCGCGATCATCCACCAGGAGTTCACCCTGCTGCCGCACCGCAGCGTCGCCGAGAACGTCTACCTCGGCCGCGAGCCCGTGCGCAGGATGCAGGTCGACCGGCGGCGCATGGTGGCCGACACCCGCGAGCTGCTGGACTGGCTCGGCGAGGACGGGATCGATCCGGATGACGCGGTGTCGTCGCTGTCGGTCGCCCAGCGGCAGGTCGTCGAGATCGTCAAGGCGTTGTCGACGAACGCCCGGGTGCTGGGCATGGACGAGCCGACCGCCGCGCTCGCCGATCACGAGGTCGCGCTGCTCTATGACCTGGTGCGCCGGCTGCGCGAGCGCGGCATCGCCATCCTCTACGTCTCGCATCGCATGCGCGAGGTCTTCGACCTCTCCGACCGGATCACCGTGCTCAAGGACGGCCGGTTCGTCACCTGCGCCCCGACGGGGGAGCTGACCTCGGAGAACCTCGTCCGGCACATGGTGGGGCGCGACCTGGGCGAGTACTACCCGGACCGGGCCACCCCGGACGACCTCGGGCCGGTGCGCCTCGCGTTACGCGGCGCCGGCAACGACCGGGTCCGCGACCTGACCATCGAGGTACGCGCCGGGGAGATCGTCGGGCTGGCGGGGTTGCAGGGGTCCGGTCGCTCCGCTGTCGCCCGTGCGGTTTTCGGTGTCGAGCCGTTCACGCGCGGGGTGATGGAGGTGGACGGTACGCCGCGGCGGGTGACCCGGCCGCGCACCGCCGTACGCCTCGGGATCGCGCTGGTCACCGAGGACCGCAAGGGCGATGGGCTGGCGCTTCGCCAGTCTGTACGGGACAACACGTTGCTGGTGCGCCGTGCCGCGCTGCGCGGCGCGCGGTCGCGCGCCCGGTCGGACCTGCCGGGGCTGCTGGACATGGTGGCCGTGGTGGCCCGCGGCGAGCACCAGGAGGTGCGCTTCCTGTCCGGCGGCAACCAGCAGAAGGTGGTTCTCGCCAAGTGGCTGGCCGTCGATCCGGGGGTGCTCGTCGTCGACGAGCCGACGCGTGGCATCGACGTCGGCGCGAAGCGGGCCGTGCACGAGTTGCTGCGCGATCTCGCGAGGCGGGGCGTGGCCGTGCTGATGATCTCCTCGGAGCTTCCCGAGCTGATCGGCATGAGTGACCGGATCCTCGTCATGCACGACGGCGGGCCGGCCGGTGAGCTGCCCGCCGGAGCGAGCGAGGGCGCGGTGATGGCGCTCGCCACCGGACACCGGGTCGGTGAGGTGGCATGAGCACGCTTCAGGAGAACATCTCCCCGGCCCGGCAGAGCGCCGTCAGGCCGGCGGTGCGCCGGCGGTTCACCCCGGTCGTCATCGTCTACCTCGCGCTCGTCACGCTGCTCGTCGTCGGCAGTGTCCTCGTCGGGCTGCGGGGCGAGGTCCTGCTCGACCAAGCCGGCATCCTCAACATCCTCACCCGGGCCACCGCGCTCGGCGTCGTCGCCGTCGGCCAGACAATGGTGATCCTCACCGGATCCCTCGATCTGTCCGTCGCCTACCTGATCGGCCTCACCTCGCTGCTCGCGGCGGAGACGATGGCCGGGCGGGAGAGCATGGTCCTGCCCGGCGTGCTGCTCGCGCTCGCCGTAGCCGCCGGCGTCGGTCTGGTCAACGGTCTGATCATCACGGTCCTGAGGGCCAACGCGTTCATCGCCACACTCGGCGTGGCGCTGATCCTGCGGGGCTACCTCGAGAACACCTACACCGGCCCGGCCGGCGACGTTCCCCGCGGCTTCCAGCACCTCGGCTACGACCGGATCGGGCCGGTGCCGGTCGCGGCGCTGCTCATGCTGGCCGTGGTCGCGCTCGCCTGGTGGTACCTGACGCGGACCCGTCCCGGCTACCACATCTACGCCGTCGGTGGTGACACGGAGGTGGCCCGACTCTCCGGAGTGCCGACCCGCCGGGTCGTCATCACCGCGCACGTGCTGTGCTCGGTCGCCGCCGGCCTCACCGGGATCTACCTCGCCAGTCGACTCGGATCGGGCGCCCCGTACGTCGGCACCGACGCCGGCTACGACCTGGAGTCGATCGCCGCCGTCGTGCTCGGCGGAACGCTGCTCGCCGGCGGCCGGGGCGGCGTCGTCGGCACCCTCGGCGGCGTCCTCATCCTGGCCACCCTGGACACGATCTTCGACGACCTCGAGGTCGACCCGTTCTTCAAGAACGTGGTGCGCGGTGTCGTCCTCGTGACCGCGGTCGCGCTCTACGCCCGTCGCATGATGGCCGATCGCGCCCGCCGGAGGTTCACGTGACCTGGCGTCCACGCCTGGCCGAGGGCACCGCGCCGGTGCTCGTCGTCCTGCTCCTGCTGCTCGTCGGTCTGGCCATCGCCGGCCCGGCCTACGACGGGCCCGCCGGCTACCTGGCGCTGCTCAAGCGGGCTGCGCCGCTGATGATCCTCGCGATCGGGCAGTACTTCGTCATCGTCTCCGGCGGGTTCGACCTGTCGGTCGGCGCCCTGGTGACCGCCGGGGTGGTCATCGCGGCCCGCCTCATCGACGGCAGCGAGTCCGCGACGACGTGGGTGATCCTCGTCGTGCTGGGGTTCGGCCTGTTGGTCGGCCTGGTCAACGGGCTCGTCACGACGAAGCTCCTGGTGCCGTCGTTCATCGTCACCCTCGGCATGCTGCTCGTGCTCGACGGCGCGACCTTCCTGTGGACCGGCGGCGCTCCCCGGGGTGCGCTGTCCACAGGCTTCCGGACGTTCGGGCGGGGCGCCTTGGACGTTCCGGTGCTCGGCGAGGTCCCCTGGTCGGTGCTGATCCTGCTGGCCATTCTGGTTGCCGCGGCGCTGTTCATGCGCAGCGGCACCGGCCGGGCGTTGGTGGCGGTCGGCGACAACGACGCCGCCGTACGGCTCTCCGGCGGTCAGGTCGACCGGCTCCGGTTGCTCGCGTTCGTCCTGTCCGGCCTGCTCGCCGCGATCGCCGCGATCCTGTTCGGTGGCTTCGCCGGCGTCTCGGCGCAGGTCGGCGAGGGCCTGGAATTCCGTGCGATCACCGCGGTCGTGCTGGGTGGCGTACTCCTCGGCGGCGGGCGCGGGTCGGTCGTCGCGGCCGCCGCCGGCGCGCTCTCCCTGGAGGCGCTCTTCACGCTGCTGAACCTGCTCGGCGTGAGCGGCGCCCTCGAGTCGGCCGTCCAGGGCGTGATCATCATCGCCGCCGTCGCGTACGCCGCTCTCGGCGGTGGCCTGCGGCAACGGCTGCGGCTGTGGCCGAAACACCGAAACAGCGTGCAACCCGTTTCCTCCTGACGTCCCCTCGACTGGTAAGGAGATCGAAGACAATGACGAGAAGATGGGCCCTGGTGGCCGCGGCGGGGATGCTCGCCCTCGCCGGCTGTTCGAGCGATCTGCCCGACGAGCCCTCGAGCGGCGGATCACCCAGCTCCGACAGCCCCAAGTCGGAGTTCTTCGACCAGGCCGAGTACGACCGTCAGCTCGCCTTCCGTAACGCCACACCGCAGGGCCCGAACGGCAAGCCGTGGGAGCAGATGCTCGAGCCGCAGATGGCCGACACGGCGAAGTTCGCCAAGCCGGGCGGGAAATACACCCTCTGCTTCTCCAACGCCGCCGTGAACAACCCGTGGCGGCAGGTGGGCTTCAAGACCATGCAGCAGGAGGTGAAGCTGCACCCGGAGATCACCGACTTCGTCGTGTTGGACGCGGAGGCCAAGGACGACAAGCAGGTCAGCGACATTCAGTCGCTGTCCGGTCGCAACTGCTCCGCGATCATCATCTCGCCGAACACCACCGCCACCCTGACGCCCGCCGTCGAGCAGGCGTGCGGCACCGGCGTACCCGTGATCGTGTTCGACCGGGGCGTCAACACCACCTGCCCGGTCACCTTCATCCATCCCATCGGCGGGTTCGCCTTCGGCGCCGACGGCGCCGAGTTTCTCAAGGAGAAGGTCAAGCCCGGCGGCAAGATCCTCGCCCTGCGCATCCTGCCCGGCGTGGACGTGCTCGAGCAGCGGTGGGCGGCCGCCAACGAGATCTTCGGTGGCACCGAACTCGACGTGGTCGGGGTGGAGTTCACCGACGGTGACGCAGCCAAGACCAAGAGCATCGTGTCCGACTACATCCAGCGTGAAGGGAAGATCGACGGTGTGTGGATGGACGCCGGCGCGACTGCCGTCGCCGCGGCCGAGGCGTTCCAGGACGCCGGCGTCGACGTGCCCGCCATCGTCGGTGAGGACCAGCAGGACTTCCTGCGGCTCTGGGTCGACGAGGGCCTGAACGCGATCGCGCCGACCTACCCCACCTACCAGTGGCGTACCCCCGTCGTCGCCGCCGTGAAGATCCTCAAGGGCGAGCAGGTGCCGAAGGAGTGGGTGCTGCCGCAGCCGCGGATCACCAGCGACAACGTCCGGGAGTACGTCAAGCAGGACATGCCGCCGCTGCACTACGCGATGTGCGGCTGCGAGGGTATGCCGGGCTACCCAGGGCCGTGGAAGTGACCGGACGTCCGCTCGGGGTCAACACCTGGGTGTGGACCTCGCCGCTGACCGACGCGGCCTTGGCCGCCCTCGCGGCCAAGGTCGCGGGGTGGGGCTTCGACGTGCTCGAACTCCCCGTCGAGAACCCGGGGGACTGGGACCCGAAGCAGGCCGCCCAGGTGCTCGCCGACCACGGCCTCGGTGCCACCGTCTGCCTCGTCATGCCACCCGGCCGTGAACTCGTCGCGGCGGACGAGGCCACCGTCCGGTCCACCCAGGACTACTTGCGCACGGTGGTGGACGTCGCCGCGACGGTCGGCTCACCGGTGATCGCCGGACCGGCGTACACGTCGGTCGGCCGCACCTGGCGGCTGTCCCCGGCCGAGCGGGCCGCGGCCTACGCTCAGCTGCGGGAGAACCTCGCCCCGGTCGTCGTGCACGCCGGTGCGGCCGGGGTCACGGTGGGCGTCGAGCCGCTCAACCGCTACGAGACAAGCTTGCTCAACACCGTCGGCCAGACCGTCGAGGCGATCGGCGACCTGCCGCACTGCGGGGTCGCGCTCGACCTCTACCACCAGAACATCGAGGAGACCGACATCCGGGCGGCGATCCGCGCGGCCGCCGGCCGAGTGGCACATGTCCAGGTCTGCGGCAACGACCGGGGCACACCCGGCACCGACCACCTGGACTGGCCGGCCATCATCGCCGCGATCGACGAGACCGGCTACACCGGCCCGCTGTGCATCGAGTCGTTCACCGCGGAGAACGCAACGATCGCCACCGCCGCCTCCATCTGGCGACCGCTCGCCGACAGCCAGGACGCGATCGCCGTGGACGGCCTGACGTTCCTGCGGGCGGTGATGCCGTAGATCCGACAAACCCGCGCTCCGTACAGCCCGACGGCGCCGGCACGCCGCCTGGTCACGACAGCATCAGTTCCTCGCGCGTCCCAGGAGGTTCCGCACCCCATGAACGTGACCCGGCGTCCCCGATGGGGACGGCTACTCGCGATGTCGATCGCCGCCGCGCTCGCGATGTCCATGATCAACCCGGCGCCGGCGGCTGCCCACCCGGGCGCCCACGGCGATGCCCACGTGCTGATCTTCACCAAGACCACCCAGTTCCGGCACACCGAGGCGATCGAGCAGGGCGTTCCCGTCCTGCAGGCCGCCTTCGCCGACGCCGGCATCACCTCCGAGCACACCGAGGACTCGTCGATCTTCAACGACGAGGACCTCGCGCACTTCGACGCTCTGGTGATGTTCCAGGCCTCCGGAGACCCGTGGACCGCCGACCAGAAGGCGGCCATGGAGCGGTACATGCAGGCCGGCCACGGCATCGTCTCCATCCATAACGCGACCGACATGCGCGGGAACTACGCGTGGTGGGACAGCATGATCGGCACGCTGATGCCCGGCCACGCCGCCACCGGCAGCAGCCCCGGCCTGCCAGGCACCGTCCGCGTCGAGGACCACGCCCACCCGTCGACCAGTCACCTGCCGCAGCGCTGGCAGCGCGCCGACGAGTGGTACAACTACGCGCTCAACGTCCGCGGCGATGCACACGTGCTCGCCACGATGGACGAGACAACGTACGACCCGGGCGGCAACGCCATGGGCTACGACCACCCGATCTCCTGGTGCAAGCCGTACGACGGCGGCCGCGCCTGGATGACCGGCATGGGCCACTTCGGCGCGCACTACACCGGCGAGGCGCAGCTCGTGCAGCACATCACCGGCGGTGTGAAGTGGGCGGCCGGCACGGTTCAGGGTGACTGCGGCGGGACGACGTGGGACAAGTTTGAGCGCGTGCCGCTGGACCAGAACACCAGCGCCCCGTACGCCATGGACGTCGCGCCGGACGGCCGGGCGTTCTACACCGAGCTCGTCCGCGGCGAGATTCGGGTATACGACCCGCGTACCCGGACCACGTCGACCGCCATCACCATCCCGGTGTACTCCGGCGGCGAAGACGGCCTGCTGGGCATCGCGCTCGACCCGAACTTCGCGGAAAACGGCCATCTCTACATCTACTACTCGCCGGCAAGTAGCGACGACACGAACCCGGCCAACTTCGTCAACCGGCTGTCCCGGCTGACCGTCGGCGAGGGCTCCCAAATCGACCGGGCCAGCGAGAAGGTGCTGCTGGAGGTGCCCGCGCGACGGCTGCCCGACGAGCCAGGGCACACCGGCGGCGGCTTGGACTTCGGCCTCGACGGCAACCTGTACCTCGGCGTGGGCGACGACGTGAACCCGCACTCCGAGCCGTCCGGCGGCTACGCGCCCCTGTCTGAGCGGGACGGCACCTTCCACGACGCGCGGGAAACCTCGGCCAACACCAACGACCTGCGCGGCAAGATCCTGCGGATCCACCCGGAGCCGGACGGCACCTACACCATCCCCGAGGGCAACATGTTCCCGCCGGGCACCGAGAAGACTCGCCTGGAGATCTACGCGATGGGCTTCCGCAACCCATTCCGATTCTCGATCGACCCGCAGACCGGTGCCCTGGGCATGGCCGACTACTCACCGGACAACGGCAGCGACAACCCCGACCGCGGTCCCGCGGGCATCGCCGAGTGGAACCTCATCACCGAGCCCGGCTTCTACGGCTGGCCGCTGTGCATGGGCAACAACGAACCGTTCCGGGACGTCGACTACCGCACCAACCCGGTCACGGTGGGCGCGTACTTCGACTGCGCCAACCCGGTCAACGACTCGATCCGCAACACCGGCCTCGCGCAGTTGCCGGCGGCGAAGCCGGCCAAGATGTGGTACGGCTACCAGCGGTCCTCGGTGCCGTCGGTCATCCCGCAGGGCGGTGGCCTCGCGCCGATGGGCGGGCCGTTCTACCAGTACGACCCGGAGCTGGAGTCGGACACGAAGTTCCCGGCGTACTACGACGGCAAGCCGTTCTTCTACGAGTGGTCTCGCAACAAGATGTACTCGATCATCCCGACCGACAACGGGAACGTGGAGAAGGTCAACCCGTTCCTGCCGCAGGAGCAGTTCCTCGCGCCGATCGACTCGAAGTTCGGCCCCGAGGGCTCCCTGTACGTGCTCGACTGGGGTGGCGGCTTCGGCCGCGACAACCCCAACTCGGGCCTGTACCGCATCGACTACATCTCCGGCTCGCGCTCGCCCGAGGCGAAGGTCACGGCCACGCCGGACTCCGGGCCCGCGCCAATTGAGGTGCGCTTTGACGGTGGGCCGTCGTCCGACCCGGAGGGTGAGCCGCTGACGTACGCGTGGGACTTCGACGGCAACGGCACGGTCGACTCGACTGACCGGGCGCCGACCCACACGTACACCGACAACGGCGTCTACAACCCGCGGCTCACGGTGACCGACCCGCACGGCAAGACCGGCACCACGACGGTGCCGATCACGGCCGGCAATAAGCGGCCCGAGGTGCGTTTCGAGCTGCCGCCGACCGGCGCGTTCTTCGACTTCGGTGATGAGATCAGCTGGAACCTGAAGGTCACCGACGCCGAGGACACCCAGATCGACGACGCCGACGTGGTCATCCAACCGGCGCTCGGCCACGACGAGCACGCCCACCCCGCCGAACCGCTGCACGGGCGGACCGGCACGGTGGCCGCCTCGCTGGGCGGCGGGCACAGCGACGACATGAACGTCTTCTACGCCCTCGACGGCCGCTACACCGACTCCGGCGGCCCCGGCGGCATCCCGCCGCTCACCGGGTCGGACACCACCCTGCTCTTCTCGAAGCAGCGGGAGGCGGAGTTCTTCGAGGCCTCCCAGGGCGTCACCGTGGCGCCGTCGCGGGACGTGGAGGGCCACGCCAACGCCATCACCGGCCAGAACGGTGCCTGGGCGTCGTACGACCCGGTGAACCTGCGCGGCGTCGACAAGCTGGTCCTGCGCGTCAGCGCGGCCGGCGCGGGCACCGTCGAGCTGCGCCGCGGCGCACCCGACGGCGCCCTTCTTGGCGCCGCCCAGGTGCCGGCGACCACCGCCGGCGGCTACGTGGACGTACCGGTCGCCGTCACCGACCCGGGCGAGACGTTCGTCCTGTACGCGGTGTTCCCCGGCGCGGGGGAGCGGCGGCTGAACTTCATCGAGGCCGACGGCAAGGGCGTCTCACCGACGAGCAAGCCGAAGGTCACGGTGACCGCCCCGACTCCGGATGACGAACTGGAGCCTGGGGCGATCCAGGTCACCGCCGACGCGAGCGACGCGGAGAACACGATCACGAAGGTCGAGTTCTTCGCCGGCGACACCTCGATCGGCACCGACACCACGGCGCCGTACGCGCTCACCTGGAATGCCACGACCGAGCAGCGCTACCGGCTGACCGCGGTCGCCACCAACGACATGGGCACCAGCAGCACCTCCCGCATCGTCGAGGTGGAGGTCGGCGACCTGTACGGCGACTGGCAGACCTTCAGCAACACCAACGCCACGTACGA
The DNA here is from genome assembly GCF_018070045.1 of Micromonospora sp. U21. Classification (GTDB taxonomy): domain Bacteria; phylum Actinomycetota; class Actinomycetes; order Mycobacteriales; family Micromonosporaceae; genus Micromonospora. Next base: position 44,551 of record NZ_JAGPYK010000027.1, on the reverse strand, counting down.
CCGGCCGGACACCGACACCTGGGTGATCAACTCCGGCGGCGGGAACATGTGGCAGGGCACCGACCAGTACGGCTCGGTGTACCTCCCGGCCGCCGCCGGCAACCAGTGGACCGCCACGGTGAAGATCGAACGGCAGACCAACTCCAACCCCTCCGCCAAGGCCGGGCTCATCGTCCGCAACGACGTCACCCAGCCCGGCACCTCGCCCGGCTACGCGGCGATGACGATGCGGGCCGGACTCGGCTTCGAGTGGCTGCGCGACACCGACGGCAACGGGCAGCTTGACGCCAGCACCGGCGTCAGCACCACGAACTACCCGGCATGGGTGCGGATCGTGCGCGACGGCAACCAGTACTACGGCTACTGGAGCAAGGACGGCGTGACCTTCACCGGGGTCGGCGACCCGGTGACGCTGCCCGGCGCGGTGAGCCCGCAGGACATCGGGCTCGCGGTGACCGCACACAGCATGTCGGCCACCAGCGAGGCGGAGTTCTCCGGGTTCAGCCTGGTGGACGAGGTGATTCATCCCGGGCCGGATCCCGAGCCCGAGCCGGGACCGGGGTGCGTCGTCAAGGGCTCGGACACCTTCGACGGCACGGCGCTCGCCACCACCCGCTGGACGGTGGTGCGCAACGCGCCGAACATGCCGGTGCGGGTAGCGGAGGGAGCCCTGGCGCTGCCGGTGACCAACGGTGACATCAACGAGGATACGACCGGCCCGATCAGCTACGTCGGCCAGCCGGCACGGGCCGGTGCCTGGACGGTCGAGACGAAGGTGGCGATCGAACACAGCCGGGAGTGGCAGCGCGCCGGGTTGCTGATGCACGGCAGCGACAACGACTACGTGAAGGTGGCTTTCACCCGTAACTCGTCCGGCGGTCGGATCCTCGAGTTCCAGACGGAATCGGCAGGCACCCGCAGATGGCATGCCACCGTGGAGGTGCCCGCCGACTTCCCGGAGGCCGTCCACCTGCGGTTGGTCAGCGACGGGTCGAAGCTGACCGCCGCGTACTCGACCGACGGCAGCACCTGGACCGCGATGGCCGGCGAAGCTACGGTGATTCCGAGCGCCACGATCGGCCTGATGGCCGCCGGCGACACGGCGGCCACCGCGGTCGACGCGGTGTTCGACCACTTCACCGTCACACCCGACTCGACCGACGACGGCGTGCGCGGGCCGACCGACGAGTTCGACGGCGACGCGCTCGACGGCTGCCGGTGGGACGCCGTGGTGCGCTACGACTCGTCAAAGGCCGCGGTGACCGACGGCCAGCTGCGCATCGAGACGCAGTCGGGCGACATCAACGGCGGCAACACGCAAGCGCCGCGCAACTTCATCCTCCAGGACCTGCCCGATGGCGACTGGACGATCCAGACCCGGTTGACGCCGACGATGCTGCACCGTTGGCAGCTGGCCGGGTTCCTGGTGTATGCCGATGACGACAACTACGTGAAGTTCGACGTGGTGGCGACGAACGCCAGTGGCTCGCCGACCGATCTACGGGCCGAACTGGTCTCCGAGCGCAACGGGGAGTTCGGCAACGGCGGCAACCTGTCGATCGACGTCGCCGAGGCGACCGAGAGCGGCTGGTACGACCTGCGGCTGAAGCGGACCGGGAACGCCTACTCGGCCGAGATCAGCGACGGCGGGGTCAACTGGACCTCGCTGGGTGACCCGGTGACCAACGACGCCGCGATGACGTCGGTCGGTCTGCTCGCGCTCGGCCCGGAGCAGGTGTCGCCGGTGACGGTGGCGTTCGACTACTTCCGGGTGGTCGACACCACGCCGCCAACGGTGTCGGTGACGGTCGACCCGGCCGCGCCGAACGGCGAGGACGGCTGGTACGTCTCGCCGGTCACCGTGTCGGCCACCGGGACGGACAACCGCACCGGCCCGGTCGGCATCTCCTACGCCGTCGGCGACGGCGAGTGGGCCGACTACCGGGAACCGGTGAAGGTGACCGCGGACGGCACGCACGAGCTGCGGTTCCGGGCCGTCGACGAGGCGGGCAACACCTCGCCGGAGTCAGCCGTGACGCTGCGGGTCGACTCGACGGCACCCGTGGTGTCGTTCGACGGGGTGACGGACGGCGGCTCCTACCAGCTGGGCAAGATGTTGCCGATCTCCGCATCGGCGAAGGACCCAGCATCTGGCGTCGCGTCTGTCGTCGTACGGCTCGACGGCGAACCGGTCACGGCGGCGGTCGCGCCGACCGCCGGCACCCACCAGGTAACCGCGGTCGCGACCGACAAGGCGGGCAATGAAGTCGAGTCGACGGCGTCGTTCGAGGTGTTCGCGACGTTTGCGAACACCGAGGCACTCATCGACCGGTACCGCGCGGAGGGGCTGATCCTGCCCCACCGGGAGGCTGCCCTGAAGAGCCAGCTCAAGGTGGCCGAGCGCATGGCGAAGGCCGGGCAGAAGCCGCCGGCCGAAGCCGCACTCGACCGGTTCGCGACGTTCGCCCGTACCGTCGCCGACGAGCAGGCACGCACCCAGTTGCTTGCGGCCGGCACCTACCTGCGAGCCCACCTGTGAGGAGATGACGGCGAGCCGGTGCCGGCCGGCTCCCGACCGGTGCCGGGGCGCGCGTGGCGTGCTCCGGCACTCGGTTTCGCGGCGAGGTGGACGACGTCAAGCCCGCCAGCACGGATCTGCGTGTCGGGCAGTCGGTGTGCAGGAAACCGACGCGTGGGCGGCGCGGCGCGTGGCCCTTTCGACCCGTCGCCGGCACTGCGCCGGGTCCGCGGTGTGCCGGGCAGGGTTCTGCCAGCTGGTCGGCGCGGCAGCGGTCTTAGAGGGCGTCTGATTCACGTATTTTGCGAGTGATGTGATCTTGAGGTGTCTCGCCAGGTTGGGGTGGTTTCGTCGGGGACCCGTTTGGTGAGGTTGTCGATCATCGCGAGGCGGATCATGCTGGCAGAGTTGTCGGGTAGGGCTTCGTAGTCACGGGCGAGGCGCCGGTGCAGCATGATCCAAGCCGAGGGTGCGTTCGATGACCCATCGGCGTTTGACCACTGAGAATCCTTTGATGTGCGGGTCTTTGGCGACGACCTCGACGTCGATGCCGAGGGTGGCGCCGTGTTCGATGACCTTGTTCTTGAAGCCGGCGTCGACTCAGGTCTTGGCCAGGGCGGGATGCGCGGCTTTGGCCTGGTCGAGGAGGTCGATGCCGATCGCGTTGTCGCTGGCGCTGGCGCTGGTCGCGGTGACGATGACGGCGAGGAGCAGACCGAGGGTGTCGGTGACGATGCCGCGCTTGCGTCCGACGATCTTCTTGCCGGCGTCGATGCCCTGGCTGGCCAGTGGCGCGTTGGTGGAGGTTTTCACGCTCTGGGTGTCGATCACGCCGGCCGAGGGCTGAGCGGCGCGTCCAGCCTTGGCGCGAGCCAGGCCGGTGAGCTCGTAGTTGAGCTGGGTGAAGATGCCATCGCCTGTCCAGGCGGTGAAGTAGCCGTAGACGGTCTGCCAGGGCGGGAAGTCATGCGGCAGATAGCGCCACGTGATGCCGGTGCGGTTGACGTAGAGGATCGCGTCGAAGATCTCTCGCAGGTCGTAGGTGGGTTTGCGTCCTCCGACGCCAGCATCAGTGCGAGCCTGGCGCCAGGCGTCCAGTCGTGGTGCAATCAGTGCCCAGCGGGCGTCGGAAAGGTCGGAAGGGTAGGCAGGTCGTTCGGCCATACACCCTGTCTACTAAGGACGTCAGACTGGATCGCACTTGAGGCCCGCTGATTTCCGAACTTTGTGAACCAGACACGATCCGCGGATCAAAGCAGGGCATCTCGCATCGGCATAAATCAGGTGAACCTGATCCCAGTGGTGATAATTCGGCCCTGCCGACGCCTCGCCAACCAGGCCCACGAAAGCAGCAATACGTAGCGGGAACGATCAAAACACCCAGTCAGGTCTCAGGACGTTCGTGACAGAGGAGTCTCGGAACGTGGGTGACACTTCCGGCTAGCGGGGCGGTGACGGCGGTTCGGGTGGGTGTCCTCGGGCGCGGGCTGTATCGGATAGGGCGATCGCGGCCAGGACGAGAGCAGCGGCGATGGCGATCACCAGCGGCGGCGTCCGGATCATCGCCGGTGAGATGGCGGCGAGGACCAGGACACCGATCAGCCGGTTGCGGGACACGCGGGCGAAGACCGCGTACTCGAAGATGCCGCGCCCGGCCAGGAACAGCGCGGGCCCGCCGAGGATCATGGCGATCCAGATCGGCTCTGCGTGTCCGAACGGGTGGGCGAGGACGTGATCGACGCAGTTGGCGGTGATGACGATGCCGGCCACCATGATCGGGTGGGAGTAGGTTGCCGAGATGCTGAGGCGGAGCGGATCGGGGGCGGCCGCGATGGCTTCCGACAGCAGCTGCCCAGCGCGGTAGATATAGATTCGCCACAACAGCACGGTGGTAGTGAAATACACCAAGGCTGCAACGCTGTGCTCGGCCCCGAAGCCAGTGGTGCCGAACGCCAGACCCGTGACCAGGATCAACTCGCCGAGCGCAATGATGAAGAACTGCCGGAAGCGCTCGGCCAAGTGCTCGCCCAGGATCGCAAGCTCCGATCGCGCAAGGCGACCCAACCCCGGTGTGGGCAAGCGGAGTGCGGTCGCCGTGTAGTCGATGGCCACCGCCAGCGTCCACAGCGCCAGACGCGCCGTATCGTGCGCGATGGCTCCCGCGATCCATGGCACGGCGGACACGCCGTACCAGAAGAATTGCCGCAGGAAGGCGCGCTGCGCCTGGTGGCCGCGCAGCAGGAGCACGAGGACGACGCTGGCGCCAATCCGAATGGCGACGTACGCGCCCGCGAAGAATAGGCCTCGCTTGCCGAACGCCTCCGGCGTCGCGGCGGCCATCACCAGGACGCCAAGCATGGACGCGATGACCAGCAGCTGTATCGGCGGTCGTTGCGGATCGAACCTGTCGGTTGTCCCCGCAACGCGGGACCAGACCCACCACAGGGCCAGCAGCAACACCAGCGTCTGGAAGGTGCCGATCCACGTCAGATTCTGCAGCAGCCCCTGCGTGAGCCGGAAGAGCGCGAGGACGAACACCAGGTCGAAGAACAAGTCCAGGAACGTTGCCTGCTGCGGCTGCCCGGGTCTCCGCAGCAGCCCGCCCGCCCTACTGGTCGCCATAGGTTCGCCCGCTTCTGCCGTCATTGTCGCTTTGAAGCAGTACCACGCTGCGGGCTCTGGTGGATGCGGATGTGCTGCCATGGCCTGGGTCGAGTGGCGGCGTTCTACAGGGGGGTGTCAGCCAGGTCCTGATACCGATCCGTCACGCAGGTCCTGAGACCGGACACCACGCCGTTCGTTTGTGATCAAGGCGGCCCGCTTCGCAGGCCGCTCGCACCGCCGAACCTGGGCCGGGCTGGTGGCCCGCCGCCGGGCCTCTGGCCTTCGGCCGCCAGCGAGTCGGTTCCAGCCCGCCGGCGGCGCGACATACGACGAAGCCCCGGGTCGCCATGGGTGTTGGCAGATCCGGGGCTTCAATGTGAAGGTGACGACCAGGGCGTGCCTCCGGTGGGGTGCTCAGGCACTCCGGGATGGTAAGTGCCATCCCGACAGCCTCCGTCCGGGCAGAGCCGAGCGGGCAGTGCCTGCCCGGTCAAGGTCGTTCAGCCGTAGGGTGCTCCACCTTGACCGGGCAGGCCCCACCCACTACACGGTGTGCGGACGAAGGCCGAGGGATGGCTGGGGGCAGGACGCTGTCGGATCGGCGACGAAGGTAAGACGTTCACGTTCTGCATCCATGTCGGTACGCTCATGGCGTCGCGTAGCAAGTCGAAGCTGTGGCAGTACTGGGGCTATGGCGTTCTGGCAGTGCTCCTTCTGTCGCTTGGTAACGCGAGGTTTGGTCCCGCCGTCTACCTGGTACTGCTGGGCACGACCGTCCGGTGGCCGGCGTCCTTGAATCGCCGCGGGGGCTTAACGCCGCGCTCGGTTCAGGGCGTGGACTGCATCCCGTCGATGGTGAGCGTGACGAGCCGATCAGCGGCACCGTCTGCGGTGAGGATGTTGGCCGCGGCTAGGGCGTGCAGGGCGAAGGCGGCGAGTTCGTCGGGGGTGATGTCGTCGCGGACGGTTCTGGCCTGGACTGCGTCGGCGATCACTTCGCTCAGGAGTTCGCGTAGTTGCCGGTGGGCGGCGTTGACGTGTTCGGTGCGGTGCAGTTCTGCCGCGACGGTGCTGTCGTGAGTGTGGCGTGACATCCGCGCGTAGGCGTGCAGGACGGCGTGCAGCCGCGCTGTCGGGTCGCTTGCGTTGTCGCGGACCTCGATCAGGCGCGTGAGGTGCTGGTGGACCTGGCGTTCGTGCCAGGCGAGCAGGACCGCCTCGACATCGGGGAAGTACTTGTAGAGGGTGGCCCGCCCGATGCCGGTGTTCCCGGCGATGCGGGACATGGTCAGCGCGGTCAGCCCGTGCTCAGCGATCAATGCTGCGGCGGCATCCAGCACCGCGTCACGTACCGCGGCGCGGTGCGCCTCAATCGTGTCGTTCCACAGCTTTGGCACGACCCAACTATACGCACCGACGATAGCGTGACATGCTGTCTTGCAACCAAGACATGATGTATCGAAAAAGTCGGGCGGGCGGTTCGGCTTCGGAGAGGCGGGAGAGGCGGATGGCGGACAGGTCGAGCGGCGATGGGAGTCGGTCGGGTATGCCGCGTTGGGTGGTCGTGCTCGCGGTGGTGGGGCTGGTTCTGCTGGCCCTGTTCGTGATCGTCCAGTTGACGGGGTGGGGCGGGCATCATGGCCCGGGCCGGCACGTGCCGGGTGGCCTGCCCGCGACCGCGGAGCAGGCGTTGGCGGGCAGGTGGTGAAGGTTTGGCCGGGCGCGCGCAAGGCGGCGCTGACCGCGCATGTGGCCGCCTCGGTGGGCTGGTTCGGCGCGGTCGTGGTGTTTCTCGTCCTCGCGGTCGTTGCGGTGGGCGGTCGAGATGTCGCGCTGGTGCGGGCCTGTTATGTCGCATTGGACCTGGTGGCACGGTTGGTGGTGGTGCCGTTCGCGGTTGCGTCGGTGGTCACTGGGCTGGTGTCGTCGTGGGTTAGCCCGTGGGGATTGGTGCGGCACTGGTGGGTGGTGGTGAAGTTGGTGGTGACTCTTGCGGCGACGGGGGTGTTGCTGTTGCAGGTGGCGCCGACCGGCGCGCTCGCCGACGTCGCTGTGGGCACCGGCTTCCCGAACAGGTTGTGGAGCGAGGCCCGCGCGTCGCTGGTGGTGCATGCCGCCGGCGGGCTGCTGGTGTTGCTCGCCATGACGGTGCTGGCCGTCTTCAAGCCGCGCGGTGTGACTCGGTATGGCGCGCGCCGCCGCGCGGTTCCGACATTCGGGTATACCCCAGGCGTGGGAACGGATGTCCTGTCTGGCATGGGGCACCGCCCCGCGCTGGCAGCGGAGGGCTCGGCAGCAACCGGCGGGCGGCCTGAGCATGATCGGCGCGCGGGCGGGTAGCGGCAGCGCAGCCCGGCACCTCATCAGATTTGTGAGACACCTATGCGAGCACAACCATGTCGAGGTTCGAGACCTACCCGAAGTTGGTCAACCTCGACCAGGCGGAGCTCGGCCGCGGTGATCGAGCGGTCGCAGGCGGCAGGCAGGCGTGCACCGCCCGCGCGGACGCCCACGTGCGCAGGGCCGTGGCCGCCGAGTCGACCACGTGTTGCGCCAACGTGTGCGCGTTACCGCCCGGGTGCTGTCGGGCCGCACCGGCTACGACGCGACCATCACCCGCGGCCTTTTGCAAGCCGGCGCCGTCGCCGAGTGCGGGGACGAGGCGTCGCAAACTCGATGGGCACGGGAAGGTCCGGGCTCGCCGAGGGTGTCACGGTAACCCGCGGGGCGGGGCGGGGATCTTTGCGCGTAGTCCGGCGGATACGGCGGGGTCCATGTGCTCGGTGAGCAGCATGGCTTCGTCCCACGATTCGCGCGCGGCTTCGATGTGCCCTGCGGCTTGTAAGGCGTCGCCGAGCCTGGCGAGGGCGTGTGCGGCGTGGATTCGGCTGCCTACCGCGCGGAACAGGGCAACCGCCTGCTGGAGGAGCATCACGGACTGCTCGGCGCGGTCTTGGTCGAGTGCTACCTCACCCAGACCGCACAGCGCGTGAGCTTCCGCGAGCGCGTCGTGAGCCGTACGCGCGAGGTCACGCGCCTGCGAGAGGACGTCGTGGGCCGCCGCTGACGAACCCTCACGCAGCCTAGTGGAGCCGAGGCCGGTCAGGATGTGCGCCTCGCCGGCGACATCGCCCGCGCCCCGGGCGAGGGCTAGCGCCTCGGCCAGCGTGTCGGCGGCCAGGCCCACTTCACCTGCTTGCAGCTGCGCCTGGCCGGTCCGGTGCAGGGCCTGAGCCACGATCCTCGGGTTGCCCGATGCGCGGGCGTGGTGGATCGCTTCGGCCAGCAACCGGTCGGCCACGGGGACGTCGTCGTGCAGGAGGCTGATGCCGGCAAGTACCTGCAGGATGTAGGCGGTCTCGCTGTCGAAGCGAAGGGACCGGGTGGTGGCCAGGGCCCGCCGCAGCAGAGGGACCGCCTCGGCCGTCCGGCCTTGGCCGTAGTACACGAACGCCCGCCCCCGGATCGCGACGGCGACGCCCCGTTCGTCGTGAAGCTGCTGAAGGATAATTTCTGCCGCGGCCAGGTGCCGCTCGGCGTCGTCGTGGCTGCGCAGCCCGGAGGCGTGGGTACCGAGCTCGAGCAGCACCGCCGCCTCGCGTTTGCGGTCGGCTGCCTGGCGGGCGGCGTGCAGCGCGGCGGTGAGCACGGCGAGCGCGTCGTCCTTGTAGGCGCGGAGGATGAGGAACTGCCGGATGGCTATGGCAAGGGCCCAGCAGAGGTCTGGCAGCCGTATCCGCGCGGCCTGGTGGACAGCGGCGGTGATCAGCACGTGTTCGCGTTCGAACCACAGGTTCGGGTCAGCCGTCACCTCGTCCACCAGCTCCGCGGGTGGTGACCAGGTCGGTGACCGGTCGGAGAGCTGCATCGGATCGTGCGCGTCGGGCGCCGCGGCGGCGCGGCTGAGGCACAGCACGGCGTCGAGGGCCCGGGCGAGAGCGGCGGATCGTTGCGCGGCCGGTTCGTCGGCGGCCAGCCGCTGGCGGGCGAAGCCGCGGATCAGGTCGTGGAAGCGGTAGTGGCTGTGCAGGCCGCGGCCGGTCCCGACGGTTTCTACCAGGTGTGCGTCGACCAGCTCGTCCAGGCAGTCCTGAGCCTCGTCCAGTGGTCGGTCTAACAACGCCGCAGCGGTCCAGCTGGCGAAGACGTGTGCGTCGACGGTGGCCAGCAGTCGGAAGAGCCGCCGCGCCGGCGGGCTGAGGGCGTCGTGGATCAGCCTGACGCCGGCGCGAACAGCCATCCCGCCGTGGATGAGCTCGTCGAGCCTGCGCTCCTCGTCGGCGAGGCGGTCGGACATCTGGCGAATGCTCCAATGCGGTCGCGCAGCCAGCCGCGCGCCCGCGATCCGCAACGCCAGAGGCAGATGCCCGCACAGGTCGGCCAGGCTGCGGGTGTGGTCGGCCTCCTGGCGTACCCGATCGCTGCCGATGATGCGGGACAGCAGCTCGAGCGACTGCCCAGGATCGAACCGTCCAAGGCCGACGCCGGTGGCCCCGGCGAGCCCGGGCAGCCGCCGCCGGCAGGTCAGCATGACCGCGCATGAGCGGCCGCCGGGAATCAGCGGGACAACGCTGTCTTCGCCGTCGACGTCGTCCAGGACGATCAGGACACGCCGGTCGGCCAGCAGGTTGCGGAACATCTCCGCCCGCTCGTCGACGCCGTCCGGGATCAACGCGCCGTGCACGCCGAGCATGCGCAGAAAACGCTGCAGGATCTGTGCCGGCCGGACCGGATGAGCGGTGGCCGCGTGGACGTTCGCGAACAGCTGGCCGTCCGGAAAGCGGTCCACCAAGCCGTGGGCGGCATGCACTGCCAAGATTGTCTTCCCCACGCCGGCGCGCCCAGAGATGATCACGACCGGGACGGCGAGACGACTGTCGCCGCCGTCCGTCGCCTCCACCGCGCGGCGGATGGCGCCGAGGTGATCGAGGCGCCCGGCAAAGTCCGCGATGGTGGCGGGCAGCATCCGGGGGATGGCCGACCGGTGGGTGCCCTCCGGGGCGCCCGTCCGCGCCGCAGCGCGCCGATCTGGGAGGTGACCGCGCAGAACGGCCAGGTGAACGGCGGTCAGCTCGGCGGACGGTCACTTCCCAGCTCGTCGGCGAGCGTGCGCCGAGCCTGCTCGAAGACGGTCAACGCCTCTCCCTGCCGCCCGGCCCCCGCCAGCGCCCTCATGAGCAGGGCGTAGAGGCGTTCCCGCAGTGGATTGGTGGCCACCAGCTCACGCAGCTCGGCCACCACCGGGCCGAGGTTGCTGTCCGGCAGCGCTGCTTCGATCCGGTCCTCCGCCGCGGCGATCCGCAACTCTTCCAGCCGTGCGGCCCGGGCCGCCGCGAACGGTGCGGCACCGACGTCGGCCAGGGCAGGGCCGCGCCACAGCCGCAGCGCCTCGCCCAAAAGCCCCGCCGCCCGCGCATGGTCACCCTGGTCGAGGGCCCTGCGGCCGGCATCGGCCAACCGCTCGAACCGGTGCGCGTCGACATCGTCGGCGTCGACCGCGAGGCGGTAACCGGCCGGGTGTGACACCACCACGTCGCCGAGCAGCCGGCGCAGTCGGGCCACCTGCGATCGCAGTGCGTTGACCGCGCCGGCGGGCGGCTCCGCGCCGTACAACCCGTCGACCAGGCGCTCGATCGTGACGATCTCACCGCCCGCGGTCAGAAGCAGGGCCACCAGCGCCCGAAGCCCGGGTCCGCCAACCGCCAGCAGCTGGCCGTCGCCGCGGTCGACCTGCGTCGGGCCCAGGATGCCGAACTTCATCCCAGCATTGTCGCGATCCGCCCACCGGCCCGCCATCCACCATGGCGGCTGCTGCCCGCGGTGCTCGCCCGGTGCCCGCCTGGTGCTCGCCCGGTCACCCGCCGCGGGCAGCCTGAACCTGCCTTCGCGGTCAACACCGAACCGCAAAACGTATCCAAGGGGGAGCAATGGGCAGGATCGTCGTCACCGAGTTCATCTCGATCGACGGGGTAATCGAAGACCCGGGAGGGTCGGAGGGATTCAAGCACGGCGGCTGGAGCATGGAGACCAGCTCCGGCGAGGAGGGCATGGTCTTCAAGTTCGAGGAGGCCAAGAACTCGGCGGCGCTGCTGCTCGGCAAGGTCACGTACGAGGAGTTCGCCCAGGCATGGCCGCCGCAGAAGCACGAATTCGCCGACCTGCTCAACACCATGCCCAAGTACGTCGTCTCAACGACCCTGCGAAATCCACAATGGAACAACACCCCCGTGCTGGCCGGCGACGCACCGACCGAGGTGGCGAGGCTGCGGCAGGCCGTGGACGGTGACATCGTCCATGGCAGCGCCACCTTGGTGCAGACGCTCATCGAGCATGACCTCGTTGACGAGCTGCGGCTGATCGTTTCGCCGGTCGTCCTGGGTGCCGGCAAGCGGCTGTTCGTTAACACGAGCGACAAGAAGACACTGCGCCTGGCCGAAGCGCGAGCGGTCGGCGACGGCGTCACGATCCTGATCTTCCAAAACCGATAGGGCCCGCATAGCCTGCCAGCCCACGCGGTCCATCCACCGTCCGGGCCCAGCCCGCGCCGCCGGCCCATGATCGACCCACGGTCGGCCGGCGGCGCGGGCGGCCCATGCCTGTACCGTTCGAGAACTCGGTCACGGGGCGTTGACGTGCGGGTTTGTGCGACGCCGGGCGTGGGTTGATGGCCATGCTGGCGACCGTGATCCTGTCGTGTGGGTACCTGTTCCTGTGCCAGATCATGCAGTTGATCGTGCTCGGCCTGCGCGGCGAACGGTCCAAAGAGGTCGAGATCCTTGTGCTGCGTCATCAGGTCGCGGTCTTGCGCCGGCAGGTGAGCCGTCCGGATCTTGAACCAGGGGACCGGGCGGCGGGACCGATGGTCACGACCGCGGCGCCCACCTTCACCCCAGCATCGACTGGGAAGCCGTGCGGGCGGTGAACCGGGCGAGCCGTCGCCGCTGCGCCGGCTGGCCCGCCGCCCGGTCGACCGCGCCGCCTTCGTCCGCCGGTGGGTGGCCGAGCTGGGCGACCGGCACGGCATCGAGGTCTGGGCGTGGTGGCACCGCGGCGCCGGCCGGTGGGAAATCGACTGGGAACGCGTTGACGGTGCGCCCACCCCGGCTGAGGTGAAGCAGGCAATCGCCACGCACCCATACCTGCGCGAGTACCGCCACCAGATCGCGATGTGCACCGAGGCCGGCGCGGCGGTCCGGTGGGCCCGCGCGATGCGCGAGCCCGGCGCCGCCGTGATCTTGGACTCGGAGACCACTGGCCTGGCCGGCTACCTGGTAGAGACCGCCGTGGTGGACGCGTGCACCGGGGAGCCGCTGCTGGACACCCTGGTCGCCCCCGGGTGCGAAGCCGAGCCGGAGGCCCGGTGGGTGCACGGCATCACCGACGACGAGCTGGCCGACGCGCCGCCCCTCGCTGAGGTCGTGCCGAAGCTGCTGCAGGTCACCGCCGGCCGTACCGTGCTGGCCTACAACGCCGAGTTCGACCACAACACCGTCGTACGGCACGCCGGCCGCGACGGCCTCGACCCGGCCCACCTCGGGGACATCGGCAACTGGTCGTGCCTCATGCACCGCCCGCTCCGACTGGCAGATGCGCCGCCGGTGGCTGCCACTGGGCGGCCGGCACCGCGCCCTAGCACGCCGCTGTTGGACTCCTTGACTCGGGCAGGTGCCGAATGCCACTACTGGATCTTCACAAGCGACGAGTGAGGCGCGACTTCTGGATGGATCAATCGTCGCCGCGACGCCGTGCGGGTGCCCTCGTGCCGCAGGTCAGGCGTCCGCTGACGTCGTCCCGGTCATGGTGAGGCGTCAGTGGCTGGACCGGGTTGCCGCAACAGGGATATGGCGTCGTCGACCGTGGCCAATCGGCGCGCTCGTCGCTCTACGGTGTCCGGTCTCGGTGCCTGGTCTGGTGGGGGGCTCGGGTCGGATGTGGACGGCCCTGAGCACTCTAGAACTCATAATTTACGAATTAACATTGACACATAGCTCTAACGGGATGCAAGATCTTCGAAACGAACCTCAGGAGTGCGGACATGACTGGTCTGGCAGCCCATCGTGGGGTGCCTCACAAGTCCCGGGGTGCGGTGCGCCGCGACGTACGTCGGCGGTTGTGCCACCTCCACGTCGGACACCTCGAGCGGGGCCTCCAGCGGGCCGACGTGAGCGGGACGACCGACGTGCTCCTCGGCACCGCCCCCGAAACGCGCGGTGCTGCTCCGGACTCCCACGCCGGTGCGCAACAAGCCCAGGCGCTGGAGTGAGGTCAAGCCGGAGTACAAGCAGGTCCAGAACGAGAAGAAGGCTGGCAAGTAGCCCGTCGTGGCGTCCGCCCATCCCGGCAGCAAAGGAATCCGATGTGAAACGACATGTGCTCACAGCCCTGCTCGCCCTCACGGCCGGTCTGCTGATCGTGCCGACACCGGCCCACGCCGGCCCAGCGGCCGGCACTGCCGCCGTCACGGCGCCAGCACCTCAGCAGGTGCTGAGCCCGACGCCGTACATGGGCTGGAACACATACTTCGGCCTGGGTGGCGATCCGACCGAGGCCGAGGTCAAGTCAACAGCCGACTACCTGGTCAGCAGCGGCCTGCGCGATGCCGGCTACCAGTACGTCTGGATTGACGGCAACTGGGCGGCGCCGACCCCACGCAACTCGGCCGGCCAACTGGTGGCCAACCCCGACCATTTCCCGAGTGGGATGGCTGAGCTCGCGCGCTACATCCACGCCAGGGGCCTGAAGGCCGGCATCTACACCGACGCCGGACCGTACATCCCCGGGAAGTGCGGACTCGGCAGCGGCGGCTACTACCAGCGCGACGCGGACCAGTTCGCCGTCTGGGAGTTCGACGCGGTGAAGGTGGATTTCCTCTGCGGGATCGCCGCAGACCTCGACCCGAAGACCGTGTTCACCGAGTTCGCGCAGGCGTTGCGGAACAACACCAGTGGACGGCCGATCCTCTTCAACCTGTGCAATCCGGTGACCTCGCCCGACTGGGGCAACTACCCGAAGGAGCAGCAGTCGACGTACTCCTGGACCTACGCTCCGGCTATCGCGCAGTCCTGGCGGACCTATACCGACGTGGGCTTCGTCGGGGACATCAAGTTCAAGGACGTGCTGCGCAACTATGACGCGAACGCGCGGCACCCCGAGGTCGCCGGGCCTGGTCACTTCAACGACCCGGACTACCTCGGCCCGCAGCTCGGGATGACCGACGAGGAATTCCGTACGCAGATGACGCTCTGGTCTGCGGCCGCCGCGCCGCTGGTGATCGGCAGCGACGCCCGCACGCTCAGTCAGACCTCTGTGGACATCCTCACCGACCCCGACGTGTTGGCGATCAACCAGGACCCTGCCGTCGTTCAGGCCGTCCGGGTCGGCCCCGCCGGCACGACCGAGACGTGGGTGAAGCGGCTGGCGAACGGCGATCGGGCCGTGGTGCTGCTGAACCGGGGCGACAGCCCGAAGATCCTCACCACGAAGGCGTCGTCGGTCGGCCTCTCCGGGGCGCGGTTCACCCTCAAGAACGCGTGGACCGACCAGGTCACCGAGAGCGCCGGCACCATCAGCGCCGCCGTTGCGGCCCACGGCGCGGCACTGTTCCGGGTCGGCCCGGCCCGCGGCCTACCGGGTGTCCCACACGTGACCGCCGGCCTCCCGCTGGTGACGCAGGTCGGTGGTGACCCGATGCCAGAGGGCACGGCGCCGGTGGTCGCCGGTGGTGACGAGGCGCGCGTCGAGGTCACCGTACGCAATGACGGTGTGCTGCCGGTACTCGCGCCGCAAGTGACGTTGGCGGCGCCGGCCGCCTGGACGGTCCGCCCCCTCAGCCGCGCGCCGATCCTGCTGGCCCGCGGCGACTCCGCCACCTTCGCCTTCGCGGTGACCCTCCCGGCCGCTGCCGCTCCCGGCGATGCCGTGCTGACCGCCACCACCTCGTACGACGTGATCGGGCACGGACGGTTGCGGCAGGCGACGGTCTCGGCGGTGGTGGTCGCGCCGGCGCCACCGGACGGCGAGGTCATACTGTCGCACCACCAGTGGATCAGCGCCACCAGCGGCTGGATGAGCCCGACCATCGATCGCAGCGTCGGCGGCGGGTCGCCGATCAGCATGCTCGGCCAGGTGTACCCGACCGGCATCGGGGTGGCGTCGCCGTCCACGGTCCGCTACTACGTCGGCGACAAGTGCAGCGGGCTGACCGCGACCGTCGGCCTGGACGACGCGGTCCGCAACGTCGGACCTGGGGGCGCGACCTCGACCTTCCAAGTGATCGGCGACGGCCGGGTCCTGTTCGACAGCGGTGTGCTGACCCGCGACGACATCCGCCAGGTCGACGTCGACCTGACCGGCGTCCGGGTGCTCGACCTGCTGGTCGGCGACGCGGGCGACGGCGGCTACAACGACCGCACGAACTGGGCCGGCCTGAACGCCACCTGCTGAACGGGGACAGTCGCACCCAGGTGACGGTTCACCTGGGTGCGACTGTCGTTACCGGGTTTGCCTCCGCGCGAGGAGGAGGAACTCGCCGTCGCCCTGGCCTATGGGCTGCTGCCTGGTCCATCCGCCGTAGTGCGTTCGACGCCGGATCCCGCGGCTCGCAGCCAGGCGTCTAGCTGATCCTCCGTCCGGAAGCGCAGCGCGCCGGGCTGATGAATCTTCCGCCAGGAATGTTTAGTGGCGGGTGAAGCTCATGTCGCGGCGGTGAACGGCGGCCACCGCCGTGTCGAACGGCCGGTGCGGGAGCGCCTGGGACGTCCCTTCGATCCATCGCACCTGCTTGGCGCCGGGCCTGGTCCGAGCGGCGTCGAGTGCGGGGTCAACAGGCTTGGCGAGGATTCTGGGTCCCGTCGCCGGCGGCCACAGACGTGGGGCGGCGGCGGTCAGCGATCGGATCAGGTGCTCGGGCACCCGTGTCCAGAAATGGGATCGGGTCAGTCGCGGCGCAGGACGAACAGTTCCGCGTCGTGGTCCCCGGCCCACTGCACTGGCAGGCCCGCTGCCGTGAGGTCGCTAGCGGAGATGGCCGCCGCGAACGGCAATCCGGCCGCCGCCGTAACCGCCGACCTGAGCTTCCATCGCGCACTGCTGCCCGCCACGCACAACGAGTTGCTGGAGCGCATGGAGGTGGTCCTGGAGACCGGCCTCGCCGAACGCGACCGCCTGGTCCACGGCGGCGAGCCTGTACCGCTCGGAAACTCGGTCACCTGGGTTGACGTGCGGTTTTGTACGACGTCCAGCCAGGCATTGGCGGCATGCTCGCGGTCATGATCCTGTCGTTTGGGTACCTGATACTGCGCCAGGTCCTGCAGCTGTTGATCCAGGGGATGCGCGGCGACCGGGCCAAGGATGTGGAGATCCTGGTGTTGCGCCATCAGGTCGCTGTGCTGCGTCGCCAGGTCACCCGCCTCGATCTGGAACCCGCCGACCGCGCCGTGCTGGCGGCTCTGTCCCGGCTGCTGCCGCGGCCACGTTGGCCGGCGTTCGTCGTCACCCCTGCCACGCTGCTGCGCTGGCATCGCGACCTGGTCGCCCGACGATGGACCTATCCCCGAGCGAGACTCGGCCGTCCGCCCATCGCGGCGGAGGTCCGCGCCCTGGTGCTGCGGCTGGCGGCCGAGAACCCGAGCTGGGGCCATCGCCGGATCCAGGGCGAGCTGGTCGGGCTGGGCTACCCGATCGCCGCCAGAACGGTGTGGACGATCCTGCACACCGCCGGTATCGACCCGGCGCCGCGTCGGGCCGGCCCCACCTAGACCCAGTTCCTCACCACCCAGGCGAAAGGCATCCTGGCCTGCGACTTTCTGCACGTCGACACCATCGGGCTGACCCGCATCTACGTGCTGTTCCTGATGGAAGTCGCCACCCGGCGGGTGCACATCCTCGGCGCCACCACCCATCCCACCGGCGAGTGGGTCGCCCAGCAGGCCCGCAACCTCGTCATCGATCTCGGCGAGCGAATCGGCCTGTTCAGGTTCCTGATCCGAGACCGCGACACCAAGTACACATACGCCATCGACACCGTCTTCACCAGCGAAAACGTCGAAATCGTCCGCACACCGCCGCAGGCCCCACGGGCCAACGCGTTCGCCGAGCGCTGGGTGCGCACCGTACGCCGCGAGTGCCTGGATCGGATGCTCATCTACGGACAACGGCACCTGCTGGCCATTCTGGGCGAGTACACCGCGCATTACAACGAGCACCGCCCGCATCAGGGCCGCCAGCAACGGCCACCCAACCTGGACGCGCTGCCGGCACCGGTCGCCGACCTCGCCGCGCGGCGCGGGTCCGCGGGCATCAAGATCGCCAATGGGTGGATCAGTGGGCTCTGTTGCATTGAACGTCGGCAAGATCGAGGCAGGCTTGAGCAGTGAAGTCATCGACCCGACCTGGACCATGGCTGCCTCCGACGTCCGCGTTCGCCGGGTTCCGGTTCCCACCGGAGGTGATCGTGGTCGCGGTTCGCTGGTATCTACGCTTCAACCTGTCGTATCGCGACGTTGAGGAGCTGCTGGTCGAGCGTGGCGTGGAGGTCGATCACGTCACCGCCTACCGGTGGGTGCAGCGGTTCACCCCACTGCTGGCCGACGCCGCCCCCTTCAGCAGTGAATAAGGCGGGATCCCCGGCCGTTTACGGCCGGGAGGAACGCCGTCACGGACCTGGACGCTTCTGGTTCTCGATGTACTCCTTGACCACACCTAGTGGGGCACCGCCGCACGAGGCGGCGAAGTACGACGGCGACCACAGGTGACCGCCCCACAGATACTGACTGAGGTGGGACGAGAACTCCTGACGCAGATACCGGGCCGAGACACCCTTGAGCGAGTTGACCAACTTCGACAGAGCCACGGCTGGCGGGTAGTGCACGAGCAGGTGGACGTGGTCGTCTTCGCCGTTGAACTCGCGCAGCTGCGCGCCGAAGTCTTCGCACACCTGGGCCATGACCTGCTGGCAGCGGGTGAGGATCGGATCGGTGAGGGCGCCGCGTCGGTACTTGGTGGTGAAGACCAAGTGCGCGTGAAGATTGTGGACGACACTGCGACCCCTGCGCACGTTTGGGTCGGGGGTCCATCGAGGTGACATGGACCAAATGATACGATGGGCTGGTGAAGCTGGTCGTGCAGGTGAAGCTGCTGCCGACGTCGGAGCAGGCGTCCGCGCTGACGGCGACTCTGCGCGCCTGCAACGAGGCGGCGTCCGATGTGGCGCGGATGGCCCGCGACATCGACTGCTACCGCAACTACGACCTGCGCCGGCACGCATACCACGGCATCAGGACCGACTACCGGCTCGGGGCGCAGGCCGCGCAGCACGTCATCAAGAAGGTCGCCGACGCCTACACCACGCTGCACGCCAACATCACGGCCGGTAACTACGGCAAGCCAGGGTCGCAGCGCCGGCGGCGGGTCGAGGCGACGCCGGTCCGATTCCGGTGGGACGCCGCGCAGCCGTACGACGCCAGGATGCTGTCGTGGCAGTCCGACTCGCGCACCGTGTCGATCTGGACGATCGACGGACGGTGCAAGGGTGTCGCCTACACCGGTTCGCCCGAGCAGCTCAAGGCCGTGGCCGAGTTGCCGGTCGGGGAATCCGACCTCGTGCACCGCGACGGCACGTGGTTTCTGTGCGCCACTGTCGAGGTTGCCGAAGCTGATCCGGTCGACCCGCAGGGGTTCCTTGGCGTAGATCTCGGCGTGGTGAACATCGCCACCGACTCCGACGGGCGGGTGTACGCCGGGGAGAAGCTGAACCGCTACCGGCGGCGGCAGCTACGACTGCGCGCCCGTCTGCAAGCCAAGGGCACCAAGTCCGCGCGGCGCCTGCTGGCCCGGCGCAAGCGCAAGGAAGCGCGGCATGCCACCGACACCAACCATGTGATCTCGAAAAGCATCGTGGCCGAGGCCGCACGCACCTCGCGCGGGGTCGCCGTCGAGCAGTTGACGGGGATCCGGCAGAGGGTACGGCTGCGCAAGCCCCAACGGGCCGCGGTGCATTCGTGGGCGTTCGCCCAGCTCGGCTCTTTCCTGACCTACAAGGCTCGCCGGGCCGGTGTCGCTCTTGTCCAGGTCGACCCGGCGTACACCTCGCAGACGTGTGCGCAGTGTGGTCACCGGGACAAGCGGAACCGGCCCGACCAGGCCACCTTCATCTGCCGGTCGTGCGGGGTCGTTGCCCACGCCGATCGGAATGCGGCCGTCAACATCGCCCAGCGCGGTGTGGACGGCTGGGGAGCAGTCAATCGCCCACACGCGGCACCTCGTTGCACCCAGCAGCGGGGTTGATCTGCAAGCCCGCCCATTCATGGGCGGGTAGTTGACTCGCCACTCGCCAGGTGACCGCTGGTTCGTCGATGAGACGTACGTGAAGGTCAACGCTTGTGGCGGTACGTGTACCGGGTGGTCGACCAGGACGGGCATGTCATCGACGTGCTGGTCTCGGCCCGCCGGGACGCCGAAGCGGCCCGCAGGTTCTTTCGCCGGGCGCTGTCGACATTGAAGGTGACACCCAGCGAGGTCGTCACCGAGGC
Organism: Micromonospora sp. U21; assembly: GCF_018070045.1. Classification (GTDB taxonomy): domain Bacteria; phylum Actinomycetota; class Actinomycetes; order Mycobacteriales; family Micromonosporaceae; genus Micromonospora. The sequence continues at coordinate 24,901 of NZ_JAGPYK010000027.1, read as the reverse complement.
CGCGCCGGTCTACCCCGGTGTGCTGGATGAGCTGATCCCGTCCGCCTGGCACCACGTCGAGCAGTACGCCAATAACCCGATCGAGGCTGATCACAGCCAGCTTAAACACCGGTTGAGACCGATGCGCGGGCTACGAACAGACAAGACAGCACAAGTGATCATCGCCGGCCACGCGTTCATGCAGAACCTGCGCCGCGGACACTACGGACTCGCCATCGACACCCCGCCCGCTCTGCGGGTCGCCGCCGCGTTCACCGAACTCGCCCAAGCGATCTGACCACGGGGGCCGACACGGGTTCAACGCGTCCACCATCCGGCAATGCAACAGCGGCCACCTGACCCTCCCACCAATTCATCGTTCGATATGGATGTCTGACCTGATGTAACGCACTTGTGGTCGGCAACGCTACTGACTTTCGTCGTTTCAGAGAAAAGTAGAGCAGAGGGCGACGAAAGCTCTGGACAGGGCGAGACCAACTTAGTAGTGTCCGTAACCATCAATATGTTTCATCGAGATTAACCGGCGGCGCGGTGAGTCTCGATCGATGGCCCCAGGCGGCGCAACACGTCCGGCGGCGACCGACTCGACCAGGGATGGCACCCCGGGTCAGCGGTACGACCCGTGGCCCGCAGATGCTGTGGGTTTGACCGATGTTCGTCCCTACTCGATGACGCCTCCTCAGCTCCGAGGCGCAACCCTCACCCCATCAGCTCCACGCTGAACGCCGTCCGACGACGCGTGCGATCCGGCTCGCCCGCGGACCAGGACCGAGTCCATCCACACCGGACGGCCGTGGCATCCGCCCCGGCCGGGGATCCCGTGCGGCCAGGAGGGGGCCACGCGGTTCGCCGCTCGGGCGACATATCTCGACAAGAGGTGATCTGGCACCGACGGGGGACGTCTGCCCTGCCGGCGCACGCCTCGAACCTGGGAGAGAGGCATTGATGAACGGATACCCACCTCCCGGCCGGCTCCCGGCCGGCCGGTTGCGGAAATCGATCGCGGCCGTCACCACGGCCGCCCTGGTGTGGGTGACCGCCGGGCTGGTGGCGGTGCCGGCGAGCGCGCGCCCGGTCGACCTGCAACCGTCGACCACCGCCGTCGCGCCGTCGCCGCCGCGCCAGTTGCAGGCCCAGGTGCTCACCTGGACCGCCGGTGACAACTTCCTCGCGTACCGCTCCGCCCCGGCCACCGCGGTCGCCGGGCCGACGACGCTGGTCTTCGAGAACAGCGACGCGACCGGCAACACCACCGGCATGCAGCACACCCTGACGTTCGACACCGGCAACCCGGCGTACAACAGCGACGTCGACGTGAACATCCTGGCCGATCCGACGGACGCCAACGGCGGCCGGTGGACCGTCGACGTGGTCCTCTCCCCGGGCACCTACCGCTACTTCTGCGCGATCCCCGGCCATGGCGGAATGAACGGGCTCCTGGTCGTCACCGGTGGCAACTCGGACACCACCCCGCCGACCGTGGCGGCCGCGGTCACCGGTGAGCGCGACGGCAACGGCGCCTACCTGGGCGCGGCGACGGTGACGCTGTCGGCGACCGACAGCGGATCGGGAGTGAGCCGGGTCGAGTACTCCCTGGACGGCGGGACCTACGGCACCTACTCGGCGCCGGTCACCGTGAACCAGCCGGGCTTGCACACGCTGACCTACCGGGCCACCGACCAGGCCGGCAACACCTCGACCCCGCAGTCGGTGTCGTTCACAGTGGTGGAGCCGCCGGCCCCGGACACCACCCCGCCGACCGTGGCCGCCGCGGTCACCGGCCAGCGCGACGGCACCGGCGCGTACGTCGGCACCGCCACCGTCACCCTCACCGCCGTCGACACCGAGTCCGGTGTCGACCGGGTCGAGTACTCCCTGGACGGCGGCGCGTACGCCGGCTACTCGGCGCCGGTCACGGTGAGCCAGCCGGGTCAGCACACGGTGAGTTACCGGGCCACCGACAAGGCGGGGAACACCTCGGCCGCGCAGTCGATGTCGTTCACCGTGGTCGAACCCCCGAAACCGGACACCACCCCACCCACCGCCTCGGCCGCGCTCACCGGTGAGCGCGACGACAGCGGGGCGTACGTGGGCTCGGCGACGGTGACCCTGTCGGCCACCGACACCGAGTCGGGCGTCGACCGGGTCGAGTACTCCCTGGACGGCGGGCCGTACGCCGGCTACTCGGCGCCGGTCACCGTGAGCCAGCCGGGTCAGCACACGCTGAGTTACCGGGCCACCGACAAGGCGGGCAACACCTCGGCCGCGCAGTCGGTGTCGTTCACCGTGGTGCGGCCGCCCGCGCCGGACACCACCCCGCCCACCGCCTCGGCCGGCGTGACCGGCCAGCGGAACGACGCCGGCGCGTACGTGGGGTCGGCGACGGTGACCTTGTCGGCCACCGACACCGAGTCGGGCGTCGACCGGATCGAGTACGCCCTCGACGGCGGCGCGTACGCCGCCTACTCGGCGCCGGTGAGCGTGAATCAGCCGGGCCAGCACACGGTGAGCTACCGGGCGACGGACAAGGCAGGGAACACCTCGGCCGCGCAGTCGGTGTCGTTCACGGTGGTGGAGCCGCCGGCGCAGGACACCACGCCGCCCACCGCGACCGCCGCGGTGACCGGCGAGCGGAACAGCGCCGGGGCGTACGTCGGGTCCGCCACGGTCACCATCTCGGCCACCGACGAGGGCAGCGGCGTGGACCGGATCGAGTACTCCCTCGACGGGCAGCCGTACGCCGGCTACCCGGCGCCGGTCACCGTCAACCAGGTCGGCCAGCACACGGTCAGTTACCGGGCCACCGACAAGGCCGGCAACACCTCGGCCGCGCAGTCGGTGTCGTTCACCGTGGTCGACCCGCCGGCCCCGGACACCACCCCGCCCACCGCCACCGCCACGCTCTCCGGCCAGCAGGACGACACCGGCGCCTACCTCGGCAGCGCCACCGTCACCCTCACCGCCGCGGACGCGGGCTCGGGCGTCGACCGGATCGAGTACGCCCTCGACGGTGGCACGTACGCCCGGTACTCGGCGCCGGTCACCGTCGACCAGCCGGGCGCGCACACGCTCAGCTACCGGGCCACCGACAAGGCCGGCAACACCTCGGGCGCCGCGTCGGTCACCTTCACCGTGGTCGCCAGCGGTCCTGCCGCCTGCCCGGTGCCGGACACCCGGCCGACGGTCTGGCTCGGCACGGTGGACAGCGGCGTACCCAACCGGGTGGTCGCGGACGCCTGCACGATCAACAACGCCATCCAGGACGAGCGGGCCTGGCCGAACCACGGCCAGTTCGTCAAGCACGTCACCGATGTCGCCGAGCACCTGCACCACCTGGGCGTGATCGACCACAAGGAGCACGGCCGCCTGGCCAGCGCCGCCGCCCGCTCGGGCGTCGGCAAGTCGGACGACAAGAGCGGCTACCAGCCGCTGCTGGACACCTCGGCGGCGTCGTTCAACCGGTGGGAGCACGTCGGGGCGGGCGGCTTCACCCGCGACGCCGACGGGTCGATCACCAGTCGCCCGGTCGCCGGCCTCGGCATGCTCTGGCTGCCCACGGCGACGTACGGGGACTTCTCGCTGAAGCTGCAGTGGCGCGACGACGCGCCCGGCGAAGGTCGCGCCAACAGCGGGGTCTTCGTCCGCTTCCCGGACGTGCACGGGCACCCGGCCGAGTCCCGGCCCGAGTGGGTGGCCATCAAGTACGGCCACGAACTGCAGATCTACGACCGGCCCGACGGCGACCAGTACAAGAGCGGGTCGGTGTACGGGTTCGACCGGGTCGACCTGGCCGGCGCGCGGGTCACCCCGAAGGGCACCTGGAACGACTACGAGATCCGGGTGGTGGGGCAGCACTACTCGGTCTACCGCAACGGTGAGCTGATCAACGAGTACGTCAACACCCCGGAAGCCGTGTTCAGCCCGCCCCGCGCGGATGACCCGGGCGGGGCCGGACGGCAGAGCGCCCGCGGCTACATCGGCCTGCAGAACCACGGCACCGCCGATGTCGTCAGCTTCCGCAACGTCCGGATCGCGCCACTGAGCCCGTGCTGCCCGGACGGGACGCCGTCCGCCTCCACCAGCTGCTGCTGACCGAGCGAAAGGACCACACCACCATGGCGAAGAACAGGATCGACCGTCGGGCGCTGCTCCGCGGCCTCGCCGGATCCACCGTCGCGGTCGGCGCGGCGAGCCTCGCCGGCGCGCTGCCGGCCGTCGCGGCGAGCGAATCGAGCGGCCGTCTGATCCCGCAGGGGCATCTGGGCATCCAGCTCTACAGCGTCCGCGACAAGATCGCCCAGCTCGGCTTCGCGGCGGTCTTCGAGGAGCTGTCCCGCATCGGCTACCGGGAGGTGGAGTTCGCCGGCTACACCCAGGGCAACGTCGGCCCGATCACTCCGGAGCAGATCCGGCAGCTGCTCGACGACAACGGGCTGAAGGCGGCGGGCAGCCACCGTGGGCTGGGTGACTTCCGCACCAACCTGGAGTGGGAGCTGGACGCCGCCGAGACGCTCGGCATGTCGGCGATCGGCACCGCGTCCGCGCCGACCGGCAACCGCACCATCGCCGGCTACCAGGCGGCCGCGGCGGAGTTCAACGCGTGGGGCGCCGCCGCCGCGGCCCGCGGGATCAAGCTCTACCAGCACAACCACACCATCGAATTCAGCTTCGCGACCGACCGGCCCGACGTGCGGCTCTACGACCTGTTCCTGGAGCTCACCGACCCGCGGTACGTGTTCCTGGAGATGGACATCCTGTGGGCGTACGGCGGGGCGCGGAAGTACCCGGGCTTCCGCCCGGTCGACTACGTCAACGCCCACCCGCACCGCTACCCGCTGTTCCACGTCAAGGACGGCGTCCCACTGCCCGACCCGCAGCAGGGCAACTCGTACCTGGACGTGGAGTTCGGCGCCGGGGTGATCCCGTTCGCAGAGTTCTTCACAGAGCTCGACGGGGGCGGACGGTTCACCTACCTGTGGGAGCAGGACACAGGGCCGAACGTGCAGCCCAACCCGCCCGGCTCGCTGGGCGCCGCCGAGCGCAGCTACCAGCGGATGGTCGACCTGCGGGGTGAGCGGTGACGGCCTGGCGGCTCACCGAGGACGCTCCGCCGCCCGAGGGCGCAGCGGCGGCTGAGGAGGGCCACTCGGCCGACCCCCGCCGCCCGCGGTCGAGCACCCGCCGGCTGTTGGTGGTGGCGGCGACCGTGCTGCTGACCCTGGTCGGCGCGGGCGGCCTGGCGATCGCCGGCACCGGCGTGCTCTCGGCCGAGCGGCCGGAGGGCTGCGTCAAGCCGGACCGCAGCATGCAGCTCTACGCGGTGGAGTTACCCAGGGACGGCACCCAGATCCGGCTCGGCTACGGCACCAGCCCGCAGACCGCCTCCTACCCGGGGCCGACCATGGAGATGATGGAGGGGGAGTGCCTCGCCATCACCCTGCACAACCTGGTGCCCGCCGCGACGCTGGAGCAGCTGCGCACCGACCCGGCGCACCCGCTGGGTGTGTCGCTGCACGTGCACGGGGTCAAGTACACCCAGCTCTCCGACGGCACCGTGCAGAGCAGCTCGTTCGTCCCGCCCGGCGAGTCACGCACGTACACCTGGTTCGCCCAGCAGCGCAACAGGAAGACCGGCTCGCCGGGCACGGCCGGCTACTGGTGGTACCACGATCACGTGGTGGGCGGCCCGCACGGCACCCAGGGCCTCGGCGCGGGACTCTTCGGCGGGCTGGTGGTGCGCCGACCCGGCGACCCGAAGCCCGACCGCACGTACACCGTGGTCTTCGGTGACCGGCAGAGCATCAACCTGCGCCGCGGCGCGGCCACCGACACCTGCGACGCGCAGAACCCGCAGCCCGGCCCGACCTGCCTGGTCGCCCGCAAGGGGGAGAAGGTGGAGTTCATCGTCGTCGGGATCGGCAATGACATGCACACCTTCCACCTGCACGGGCATTCCTGGGCGGACACCCGGACCGGCCTGGTGAGCAACGGGGAACCGTTCGCCGACAGCGTCCCGGTCATCGACAACAAGCCGCTCGGGCCGGGCGACTCGTTCGGGTTCCAGGTGGCGGCGGGCGACTCCGTCGGGCCGGGGCACTGGATGCTGCACTGCCACATGCAGTTCCACTCCGACGGCGGCATGTCGACGATGCTGCACGTCCTGGACGAGTCCGGGGCGATGCCCCCGGGCCACGACCACTCCCACCCGGCGACCGCCGCCGGCACCGGTGCCGCCACCGACACCGGCGAACACCAGCACAACTGAGCACCGGCGCCACCGCGCCGGTGACCGGGCCGGGGGCTGCTGGTCTGTCGGCGGACCAGCAGCCACCGGCGTGACCCCGCGCCCACGGCGGGCTCCCCAGCCATCCACCAGTCCGCCGCAATGTCCCGCACCCACCCCCAACCCGTCCGGGCGTCGCCGGTGGTCCCACGCACCGGTGTCCGGTCGATCCCGGCACGACCGCTCGGCAGCGCATGTCCGCCATATCCCAACCTGAAGAGGAGTCGAGATGGCTCAAGGACGCCATTTCCGGTTATCCCGCTGGGTCGGACGACGGCTACGGTCCGACTCGACGGCCACCCCACCACCGCCTGCCCGACGGCGGGCCATGCGCCGCGCCGGTGCCCTCGCGTCGAGCGCCGCGCTGGCCCTCGGCGTGCTGGGTCTGCCCGCCCAGGCCGCGAGCCCGACCCCGGTCAAGGCCGCGGCCGCCGAGGCCGCCGCGGCGGTCAAGGTGCTGGTGTTCCACGGTCCGGTGGCCCAGCAGGACGACCCGGTCAACCGGGCCGTCACCGCAATCCGGAGCCTCGGCGCGGACCACGGCTTCTCCGTCGACGACTCCAGTGACCCCGGTGTCTTCACATTCGGCAACCTGTCCCGGTACCGGGGCTTGGTGTTCCTCTCCGCCAACGGGGTGACGCTCAACGACGCCCAAGAGGCTGCGTTCCAGGCGTACGTCAAGGGTGGCGGCGGGTTCGTCGGTGTGCACGACGCCGCCCGCGCGCAGCCCAGCTCGGCCTGGTTCACCGGCCTGATCGGCACCCGGCCGGCCGCCAGCCTGCCGAACGCCGAGAAGCCCGTCTCCGCCACCGCGAGCGCCGAGAACGCGCCGAACGAGACCGCCGCGAAGGCGATCGACGGGTCGACCGGCACCAAGTGGCTCACCTTCAACCCGACCGGCTGGCTCGCGGCAAAGCTGGCGAAGCCGGTCGTGGTGAGCCGCTACGCGCTGACCTCGGCCAACGACTTCCCCGGCCGGGACCCGAAGAACTGGACCCTGCAGGGCTCCCAGGACGGCACCACCTGGACGGACCTGGACACGCGCAGCGGGGAGTCCTTCCCCCAGCGGTTCCAGACCAAGCAGTACAGCTTCACCAACACCACGGCGTACCAGCACTACCGGCTGAACATCACGGCCAACGGCGGCGAGCCGTTGATCCAGCTCGCCGAGCTGTGGCTGATCGGCCCGGACGCCGGACCGGCCCCGGACACCACGGTGCAGCAGGCCGTGGTGGACTTCACCGACCGTCAGCACCCGGCGAACAAGGGGCAGCCGCTGACCTTGACCCGCTCCGACCAGTGGATCAACTGGGACCCGAGCCCGACCGGCCGGGTGCACACCCTAGCCCAGGTCGAGGAGGGGACCTACAACCCGGGGCTGAGCGGCAACGGCGCGTTCCACCCGATCTCCTGGTGTCATGACTACGACGGCGGCCGGTCCTTCTACACCGGGATGGGTCGCACCGAGGCCAGCTGGACGAGCGACACGAAGTTCCAGAGCCACCTGGTCGGCGCCATCCAGTGGACCACCGGCATGGTGCGCGGCGACTGCCAGGCGACCATCGCGTCGAACTACCGCATCGAGCGGCTCACCACCACCAACCAGCCCGGGCAGCTCGACCAGATCGGCGAGCCGCACGGCCTGACCGTCGCGCCGGACGGCAAGGTGTTCTACATCGGCAAGGCGGCCTGCGCGTCCGGGCCGGTCGTCAACTGGGACGACCCGAAGGTCGGCCTCGGCTGCGGCACGATCCACCAGTGGGACCCGAAGACCAAGCAGGTCAAACTGCTGACCACCCTCGCCGTGATGGGCAACCGGGGCAGCGGCAGCGAGCTGGTCAAGAACGAGGAGGGCCTGGTCGGCATCACTCTGGACCCGAAGTTCGCCCAGAACGGCTGGGTGTACGCCTACTGGATGCCGCACGAGTCGATCGACCGGGACCGGCGGATCGGCCAGCGGACCGTCTCCCGGTTCACCTACGACGCGGCGAAGCAGTCCCTCGACCAGGGCACCCGCAAGGACCTGCTGCACTGGGATACGCAGATTCACAGCTGCTGCCACGCGGGCGGCGGGATGACCTTCGACGAGTCCGGCAACCTCTACATCGGTAGCGGGGACAGCAACTCCTCCGGCGGCTCCAACGGCTACGCCGGCAACAACTGGACGCAGGAGTACAAGGGCGTGTCGTTCCAGGACGCCCGGCGTACCTCCGGCAACACCAACGACCTGAACGGCAAGATCCTCCGCATCCACCCGGAGCCCGACGGTACGTACACCGTGCCGGCCGGCAACCTGTTCACCGGCGAGGAGCAGGGCGGCGGCAAGACCCGCCCGGAGATCTACGTGATGGGCGTCCGCAACATCGCGCGGATCGCCTGGGACCCGGTCAACGACTGGCTCACCGCGGCGTGGGTCGGCCCGGACGCCGGTGGCCCGGACCCGAACCTCGGCCCGGCCAAGTACGAGACGGCGACCATCATCACCTCCTCTGGCAACCAGGGCTGGCCGTACTGCATGGGCAACCGGCAGCCCTACCGGGACCGCAGCAACGCCGACGCCACCGTGCTGACCGGCTGGTACGACTGCAACAACCTGAAGAACGAATCCCCTCGCAACACCGGTCTTGTCAACATCCCGCCGGCGCGGGACAACATGATCTGGTACTCGCCGCAGGGCGGTGGGCCGGTCTACCCGAAGCGCACCGACGGGAGCGGACTGCCGACGTACCAGGCGGGTCAGGAGACCTTCACCCAGCCGTACCTCAAGGGCGGCGGGCAGGCCATCATGGATGGCCCGACCTACCAGCGGGAGAACGTCGACACCGCCAGCGGCGTGGCGTGGCCGGCATACTGGGACAACAAGTGGTTCATCGGTGACCAGTCCAACGCCAACAACCGGATCGCGGTCACCGTCGACCCGAGCAAGGTCGACAGCCACGGGCCGCCGGCCTTCGCCGAGGACCTGCGCAGCATCATCCGTTCGGGCAGCGGCACCACCCAGCTCCAGTCCTGGATGGACGCCAAGTTCGGGCCCGACGGTGCGCTGTACATGCTTGACTACGCCGGCGGGTTCTTCAGCCTGCACCCCAACCAGAAACTGATCCGGATCGCCTACCAGGGCGGCCCGGCGACGCCGAACCCGAACGACGCTACGGCGCGGGCGGTGTCGCAGAGCAACCCGAAGACGATCGCCTTCTCCAGTGCCCGGACCGGCGGTCTGAAGTGGGAGTGGAACTTCGGTGACGGCAGCGCGCCGTCACACGAGGCGAAGCCCACCCACACGTACGCGGACTACGGCACCTACCAGGCGACGGTGAAGGTCACCTACGCCAACGGCGAGGTCGCCACCGGCACGGTCCAGGTCGTCGTCGGGTGCGCCGCGCCCGACGGCCGGCAGACGGTGCGGATGCTCGACACCGACACCGGCGTGGCCAACCACCAGGCCGGCGGCGGCTGCACCATCAACGACCTGATCGACGACGAGCGGATGTGGTCCAACCACGGCCAGTTCGTCAGCCACGTCAACGACGTGGTCAACGACCTGCGGGCGGACGGCGTCGTCGACAACCGTGAGGCGACGACGCTGAACCGGGCGGCGGCGCAGTCGGAGATCGGCAAGGTCGCCGGCTACCAGCCCATCTTCGACGGGACGGCGGGTTCCCTCGCCGACTGGCGACAGGCACCGGGCGGATCGTTCGCGCTCCGGCCGGACGGGTCGATCCGCAGCTCCGGCGGGCTGGGCATGCTCTGGTACGCCAAGGACGAGTTCGCCGACTTCTCCCTGCGGATGCAGTTCCGGGACGTCTCCGCCGGCAGCGTCTACGCCAACAGCGGCGCCTTCGTCCGGTTCCCGGACCCGAGGATGCCGCTGGCCGAGCGGCCGGAGGGCAGCTGCGGCACGTTCGGCTCGGCCCGGAGCTCGGAGGCGTGGGTCGCCATCTACTGCGGTCACGAGATCCAGATCTACGACGGACCCACCGGTGAACCGCAGAAGACCGGTTCGATCTACAACTTCGACCCGAACGGGCTGGACCAGGCGGGGGCGACCCCGAAGGGCCAGTGGAACGACTACGAGATCCGGGTGGTCGGCCAGCACTACACGATCATCCGGAACGGTGTGGTGATCAACGAGTTCGACAACACCCCGGGCAAGGCGTCGTCCCGCCAGGGCGACCCGCCCACGGACCTGCGGCAGTTCCTCAGCGGGTTCATCGGGTTGCAGAACCACGGCACCAACGACCTGATCGAGATCCGCGACGTCAGGGTTCGCGAGCTGTAAGCGGAGGGCGTACCGGGTACGGGGGATCTACCCTCCGTACCCGGCACTGCCGTTGGTGCTCAGTGCGCGCCGTACGCCGGCTGCCGAACGACTCCATGGTGGTCAACCCCTCCCGCACCAGTAGTCCGACCATCTCTGCGCCGACCGACGCAGGCAGCCGGCCGGATCGGCAGAAATGGTTGTCGATGATTCTCGGTGTTGACGTCCGGCCGAACAGGGTGTGGTGGCCGGCAACGTATGGCTGGCTGGGCGACATGGCGCGACTACGGTGCCACCGCCACATCGTCGCCCACCCGCCGTGGGCCGTGTACCCCCTCGACCCGGTCGAACTCGATGTCGCTGGTCGCCGACGGACCGGAGATCCAGCTCAGCGGTGCTCGCGGGTCGAGGCGGGTGACCGCTTCGGGCACCAGGTAGACGATCTGGTCGGTACGCACGACACACATGTGCCGGTCGGGCACCAATGTCAGGGCACGCCGACCCCTCTTGAGCCTCTCCGCGCCACGGTGACCGGCAGGAGGCACGCCAGATGAGAGCCACACCAAACCGCAGTGGGCAGCCGATGAGAGAGCCACCCCGCCGGTCACCTCGACCAAGCCTGGCCGGGCTGCGGTCGTAGCACCAGTAGATAAGTAGCCGATGAGCGTGCGTAGGGAAGCATGTCCGGGCGCGCTCGATCAAAGGCAGCCGACCCGGCTTAACGGAGTGCCGCGTCGGCAGGCGATGATCGTGGGGTGGGCATTCCAGTATCCCTGCGCGAATCTCTGCACGATCCGGCGTTCTGGGCGCGGTACACCTTCGCCGCAGAGGACGGCCCCGGCGCCGATCGGCTCGGCGCCCTTGAAGAGCTGCTCGACGAGGACGAGGACGACGATGACGAACAGGAAACGGCGCTCAACGTCGCCTTCGACGTCGGCGGCGGCCACCTCGTCCTGCTCGACGTTGACACCCGGCTCGGCTCGTACGAGCTGGGCATCACCGGACCTGGCTCCGCCGAGCCTGCCGAGCTGGGCTGGGACGATTTGGCGCACTGGCACCCGTACGCGCTGCGCTGGTCGGAGCTCGATCTGATCTGCCGGGCAGTCGCCGTGCCGGATCCGCAGCTGTCCCACCCCGGGGCGCCGATGGCCCTGCTATGCCGGTTCGCCGCGGTCTTCGAGGACGACGACGTGGACCGCGCCGTAGCCGGCGTCGACGCGGCGTACGCCACACTGCGGCCCAAGGGCTGGGACGGCTACTGGCCCAGTGGCGCCGACTGGCTCGAACGCGCCGACTTCCGCGGCCAAAAGGTGGTGTGGCACCGCGACGAGGCAGGCAACCTGTGGGCCGAACAAGACGACGACCACGATGCCGACTTCTACAGCACACGGGTAACACCGTCGGCGGAGGCCGGTGAGCACTTCCCGCACACCCGGCTCAGGAATCTGCTGGCTGCCGCCGCGACCACGGTAGCGACCGGATCCCGACCGTAACCCCCTGGAAGCGGCGCCTTCGCACTCGCGGGCAACGCGGACGTGGTACGAGTCGGACGACGCGGTTGGGTCGATTGCGCGCATTTGCCGCGATGAGGGCGGCCGGGCTGATCGACGCGAAGCGGACGAGTGGATGAGGCGACATTGGGATTGAACGAGGAGTGGCTGACTGCTCGGGCGGCGCAGGTCGAGGCGGCCGCCGTGCGGGCGCTGAGGGACGTCGTGTCGAAGTACCCGTTCGAGGCGGGTGATCATCGTGTGGGCCGCCGTCCTCCGCGGCGGAACTGGCCGCGCTGCACGAGCGCATGCCGTGGGTACCGGATGAGCTTTTTGCCCTGTACCGATTTGTCGGGCCGCTGTCGCTGTCGGACATCACCAACGGCTACTTTCTGCACCCTCCGGACAGTGTGATCGGCAACCTGTATCACGACGACGGGCGTGCCGACCGGATCAGCGAGCCGTTTGCGGAGGACGTCGACAACGTGGTCTTCGGCAGCAACGGAGGCGGCGACCTCTACGCCTTGGCAACCACGGACGGCGGCCCGGTTTACCGGTTGCAGGAGGCCGTCTACGAGGTCGGCATCTATCACGGCACCGAACGCGGCATCACGGTCGTCGGCGAAGACCTACGCAACTTCCTCGAGGAGTTCCTAGCCGCGGTGGGGGCCTTCGCCGACGACGGAAGGATCACCGATCTCTGACCCGCTCGACACGCCAATCGACTACCGATAGCGCGTCAGGCTGTCGGGGGACACTCATCTCATCTGCCGCCGCGCGTGAGGTGTGATTGGTTGCGGGACTTGATCAAGGGAGTCTGTGCATGCGGCGAGGGCGGGGTGGACCATGATGGCCGCGGCAATGCCAGCCGTGGAATCGTCAGCCCGCATGGCCGCCGCCAGCGACGTGCGGTCACCGCACATCGGACTCCTTGAGTTCCCGGCGTGCATCGAGGTGACGGCCGAGCGCAGACGGGTGTGGGACGGCTGGCCGGGATCTACAGGTGCCACCGCCAGGCGGTGGTTTCGGCTTCGAGTGCGAGCGTTCGGCGTGGGCGGTGTCGCGGACCTCCCGGCGGCGCTCCCGGGTCAGGTGTAGCTGGACCAGCAGCAGGGAACAGGGCGGCGAGCAGGCCGAGGACGGCCAGTGCGGGCGCCCGCAGCAGCGCGGGAGGGGATGGCCGCGGCGAGGACGGGCTCGGCATGCACGAGTCCCCCAGCCGATGCGGTCTGCCCTGCGAGTAAGTGGTTGCTGGGCCGCCGCGGCCTGGTTCATCCCGTTGGGGTGGCGATGGTGTGTCCGAGGGTGCGCAGCGTGCGGCGGAACTGCTTTTCGTGTTCGACGGGTACGGCGAGATGGTGGTCGCCGACGAGGGTACACAGGGTGCGGAGTTTCGGGTCGCGGGCGATGAGGGCCGCGAGTGGTGCGTCGGCACATTCGACGAGGCGGACGAGGCCGCCGTCGCGGATCCTCGTCGCCCGGGTGGTCACGTCATCGACGAGGACGGCGAGCGCTGCCGGCAGGTCGTGCGTTGCACGATCTGTCAGGAAGGCGACGAAATGGCCTAGCTGCCGGCCGGTGTCGACTGCGGCGAGCAGCGTGTTGGCGCGCACGGTCCAGACCCGGTCGCTGGTGTGTTCGGCGTGGGCGTCAAGGATGAGCCGGTCGGCGGCGGTGGGGTCGCCGACGGCGACGATGTCGAGGGTTGGCAGGACCTTCAGGGTCCGTTCCGGCGCCGTGGTGCTGGCGGGTGGCTGGTAGTTGCCGGTCAGCCCGAGTGCGTGGGCGCCGAGCGGGTTGAGTCGGATGGCGAGCAGTCCGTCGTAGCGGCTGAGGCAGTCGAGGTCGTCGGAGCCCCAGTTGTCGTGGTAGTCAGTGCGGGCGCCGGCCGGGTCGGTGTAGTCGATGTCGATGAGGCCGAGGGTCGCGGCGTACTCGAACACCACGGCGAGGGTGTACCGGCCTTCGAGGATCGGCCAGTCGGCGAATCCGCTGTAGCCGAGGCTGCCGTACTGGGGGTCGACGAGGTACAGCTTCCACAGTGCGCGTTCGCTGCGGGCGATGGTTGGAGAGGTCTCCCGTTTGCGGCGCATGGTGGCGAACAGGTCGTCGACGGCGATCCACTCGTCGCGTGGGCAGCCGGCGAGGGCGGTGGCGACGGCTTTGCGGCGGGTCTTGACCGAGGTGAGGACGTTCGCGGCGCGCTGGCCTTTGATCTCGTCGACCCGCGTGAGCTCGTCGAGCACGGTGGTGGTGATCCAGGATCGCCAGAGCTGCCGGATCGTCGCGGCGGCCGGTTTGGCCAGGGCGGCGCGTCCGCGGTCGGTGAGTTGAAGCCGGCCGCTGGCGAGTTCGGCCAGTCCGCCGGCTTGCAGGAGCAGTGGCCATGCGAACGCCGCGATCGGCTCGTCGGGGTAGAAGTCGCCGTCGTCGAGCACTTCGGCGATTGCGGCGACGGTCGCGGCGGCTGGTCGGCGGGTCGTTTGGCTGCACCGCAGTCGACCGGCCGCCACGAGTTGCAGCACAGTGTGCAGGTTGATCTGGGCCTGCGCGGCGGTCGGCCGGACGTGTTCACGCATCGAGGCCTGCCAGTTCGAGGCGTTCGAGCAGGCTGGGCTTGCGCGCGTGCGCCGTTCGTAGCTCGGCCAGCCGCTGCCGGAACGGCGTGGTGTTGCCGTCGCGTTCGCCGAGGTCGCGTAGGTCGACGAGGAGTTGTACGGCTGTGTCGTACTCGCGCGGCCTCTTCGTGGAGATGAGCTCGCTCACCTGCTGCCAGGCGTTCGGCTGGTCAACGGTGAGGGTGTCGAGGTGCCGCTGCCGGGCGGCCACCGCGAACCGTTCCCGGCGGGCCCGGTCGTGTTCGCGCTGCTCGGCGTCTCGGCGCTCCCGCTCGGCGCGGAGGTCTGCGGCGGTGGCGAGCAGTTCCCCGGCGGTGCGTGGGGCCTTCGTGGTGGCCGCGTCCGTCGGATGCGCGTCGCGGTACCGGCGCTGCAGCCGACTGCGCAGGTGACCGTCGCTGCCCGTGATCAGGTCGGTCAGGATGGCGTCTTTGTCTCGGGTGGGCAGTTGGAGGACCCAGGTGCGGAGCTGCGCGGCGGTCGGTTCGTCGGCTGCGGTCTGTGTCGATCCGGCCGCCGCGGCCGTGAGCAGATCACGGTCCATGCACAGGAACTCGGCGATCGCGGTGAGGGGCGCGTCGAGCGTGCCCAGCCCGGCCGGGACGGGCGGCTCGGGCTCGTCGTCGGCGAGCTCTAGGGACTGCACGCAGCGCAGCCAACCCATGTACAGCAGGCGCAGGTCGCCGGCGGCGAGGCCGGCCCGGACCGGGATGATCGAGGCGAGCAGGCCGTGACCGTCGAGGTCCCACTCATCGGTACCGTCCTCGTCCTCCCGGTTGAGGCGGACGATGACGTGCCTGCCGGTGGTCCAGGCGAACGCGCCGTCGCCCACGCAGTAGTCGGCGACGGTGGCGGGGTCGAGCACGTGCTTCGGCAACCGCAGCATGAGCTGGCGGGTGCCCCAGTTCGCGAGGTACAGGTGCGCGTCGAAGTACCGCTCCATCAGCTTGTCTGGGTCGCCTTTGAAGTTGCCCCACTCGTAGGCGTTGACGAAGCTGGTGGCGGTGATGTCGGCCCGGGTGGACAGCGAGCGCAGTTCGGCCTGCTCTCGGGTCGTGAGGGGCCGGTCGACGGCGGTGAACTCGTAGTACTGGTACTCGCTCACCGCGGCTTACCGCCCCGCCCAGTGCCGGTAGGCGTCGATCCAGGCGGCGCCATCCGGTGCAGGGGTGGGCAGCGGCAGGTCGAGCAGGTCGATCCTCTGCCGGTGGCGGCCCCGGGCGCAGACCGCGACGATGCTGTCGGCGGTGAGGTCGACCTTCTGCATAATTACCTCCATGCCGAGGACGGTGGTGGTGAATGGCACCGCCAGATGCTCTTCGATCATGGTGAACAGGCCGGTGAGCTGTTCGTCGTCGTTGTACGCGTCGACGGTGGCCTCTTCGATCGCCGCATCCCGCTCCGATGCCATCGGCGGAGAATAGCGGATCCGCCCCGGGGTGTTCGAAGCCCGATACCCGAGGATGGTCCGGTGGGTTCCGTGGACGAATTCGTCGGCCTTCGCCGCGAGGTGGAGCGGTTGCGAGCGGAGAACGCCCGGCTGTCGCGCCTGCTGGAACTGCGCGGTCAGGACACGAGTCCGGTGCCGGAGCAGCTGTCCGCGTCGGTCGCTGCGCCAGGGTTGGTCACGATGGCCTCGCCGGTGGGGGACAAGCTGGCGCTGTTCGCCGATTGGTTCCGGGCCCGCGTCGACGTGTACGCCGTGCGATGGGAGAACGCCCGCACCGGCGCTGCCGGGTGGATGCCCGCAGTTGCCGGCGGGTGGCGAAAGGGCATGGATCGGCGCGGCGTCGCGTACTTGCCCCGCACGCCGGAGGTCGTCGCCGCGCATCTCGTCGGTGACGTGTTCATGGGGCTGTACCCGCTGCTGTCCAGCAACACGTGCCAGTTCGTGGTGGCAGATTTCGACGGCCCGACGGCGATGCAACAGATCGAGCAGATCAGCGGCAGTAGTCGACGCCCGCCGACAGCAGTCTTGATCTTTGCAACGCAGGGGTCGGCGATCGCTCGGCCGGCGATCGCAGCGAGCACCCGCCGTGCCATTAGCGCGCCATTGGGCGAGGACAGCATGGGCCAGCCGAGGCCACGAGAGACCGCCGAGAGAGCGGGCCGCCAAGCCAGGAGGGCAGCCCCAGATCGATAATTCCCAAGCTGTTCCTGGGTCTCTTCGGGGCGCCGCACATGCGGGAAAATGGACACGCCAACCGCCCGAGGCCCGCAATCAAAGCCGTGGCGCGGGGTGGGAGCATGGCGGGCCATAGCTGTTACCTGCAGTTTGTCACTCTGGCCGTCGGCTGGGGAGCCCACTTTCGGGTCAGCTGGCAGTGCGGGTTCGATTCCCGTCACCCGCTTCACCTACCGAATGTGGCCAGCGGCTGCCCGCTCTGCCGCGAGCCGCTCCCGGACCTCGGCGGCGAACCGTGGGTGCGCCTTTACCCGTACGGAGAGCTGGTCCCGCGACACCTGCGCCCCGGCGAGCCGTTGCCAGGAGAACGCCGCCATCACCAGGGCCATGACCAGTGCGGCGAGCAGCAACGCGGCCGTCACCCATAGCATGGTGCCGTCCACGCCGTTGGCACGCATGCGCGATACGGCTGCGAACGTGCCCAGCAGTGTGAGCGCGCCCGCCACGCGGCCGAGGACCTTCACCCGGTGGTGGAGGAGCACGCACCGCGCGCAGTAGGGCCAGGCGACCTGGATTGACCGCATGTTTATGACGATGGCGACGAACGCGACGACTGGTAAGGGTGCGAGCATGGGCGCCACCGCCACGCCGAGGAGAAACGCCAATACCAGCGAGGTGACTGCCGCGATCAGTGTCCAGCCAGGCGACGTCCGGCCGAACCTGGGGTGGTGGATCTCCTCGGCCGGCTCGCCGTGGCGGGCGCAGACGCCGGGCAGCGTGTGTCCGTGGGTGCTCGCCCAGGCGACAGGCACGTCGATGTCTTCCATTCATCCTCCCCAGTGATTGAGGGAGGCATCGTAACGATCGATCCGGCCTCCGCGTTGCCCCCTGCGAGGCTTCGAGGCGGAGCGATCCGGCCTTGTGTGCCAGGTGCGCGCGGCATACGTACGAAACCTCCTTGCCCTTGCGGGCCTTCCACAAGGTCTTGCCGAACTGGCGGCGGGACGCGGCCGCCATGACAACTGTCAACGCCGGCTCAAACTTGACCCCTCTGTTCCGCGTAGAAGGCCATGGTTGGCTTAGGCATGGCCGAGCGGGTCACGTTCGGGGTGGCGCACCGACGCATGGCCGACGAGTACCAACTCCTGATCCCGGCGGACTGGCAGTCGCTGCCGGTCCCCGGGCCGCACGGCTGCAAGTTCCCTGAGTCGGCTGCGGCAAGCTGTTCAATCCCCAGGGCACCTGCGTCGTGCAGAACCACGGACCGGTGATGTTCAACCTCGCCCGGATGTGCTTCTGCCCGCCGCCCCGGACGTTGAAGGGCCCGGGGCGAGGTGTCGCGCCTGACTCAGTGAAGCGAGCGTCAGGTGGCCGCCGGCGCCGTGCCGTGCCGTGTGAGCAGTTGGGCGGGGACCGGTGTAAGGCGTTCCGGCGGCTTGGCTGGACGACTAGTGACCAGCCCGGGTGACGTAAGTCACTTCCGGTATCGCGGGTCGCATTCGGTAGTACCGGAAGTCACTTTGCCCATCTGCCAGAGGTGAATTTTCCGGATACCGGAAGTGACTTTCGCCCAACGACCCAGCGGTGACATCGCCGCCTACCTGCGCAGGACCGGGGCACGGACTACGTGCTCACCGAAAAAGCAACAGGCCCGCGCTGCTGGCCGCGATCGCCGCCCGACTACCGGCGGCAACAGCGGCGTTGAGCTCTGGGCGTACCGGAGACGACACGGTTACACGATGCATTGACACTAATGAGATGATCGACTAGCTTCGAGTCAGGACATTCGGCGTCGTTGTCCTCACATCGGAACACGGGGGTAAACCGATTTAGCAATCGAGCCCAATGTGCCACCATGCATTGGCGTTTCTACTCTCTGTCGTGTGATTGCGGCGGATATTCGGCCGTGCGCCACCCCAGTTTCCGGGTGTCAAGCCTAAGAACGAAGCGGAGTCGGATGCTTTGATTGCTTCCGACGTCAGCGTGAGGAGAGCAATGACACGAAGCCGATCTCGTCGACGGTTCGCAATAGCCTTCAGCGCATTGCTACTGGCGTTATCGATCGCGCCTGGGGCTGTGCAGGCGGATCCGCCCGCACCAGCGGCCAACGACCCGCAACTGACCGACAACCAGAGCCCGGAACTGCTCGCCGAAATGCGTCGGCAGGAGAAGCTGCACCCAGCGGCGCAAGCTCTACTCGAGGCCGCTATGAAGCTGCCAAAGACTTCAGGTTACGCTGGCGTGGCGTACGAGGGAGACGGCGTCACGTTGTATTACAAAGGTTCACTGCCGGCCGCCATGGCCAGCGCGGTTGCCGACGCCCGCCGGATTGGGCCCGTGACGGTAAAGATGGCTGCCTTCTCACGCGCTGAACTGCATCGGGCGCAGGCACAACTGGAGGCTGCGGATAAGCGGGAGCACAGCACCATCCAGGCGATCGGAACGCGGGACGACGGGTCTGGGTTGCACGTGGAGCGCATGCCCACCGCAACCGCCGAGAAGATGCGGGCCAAGCTGGCCAACAAGGGCCTGACCAGTAAAGACGCGGACAGCTTGGTGGGCGGCCTGAACTTGGGCGTGCCGGTAAAGATGACCACCGCGACGGCACCCATCAACCCGCTGAGCCGGGAGAGCGACTTTTCGCCGTGGAGTGGGGGCGCACAGTTCGAAACTTGGCGCGACCTAGAGAAAAGGTCGGATTGGTGCACGACCGGGTTCACCGTGGCGAAGAATTCGCGGACGTACATGCTCACCGCAGCGCATTGTATGACGGCACCGGACGTGGCCTTCAACGGCCACTTTGACGGCGATACCTACTTTGAGCAGATCGGCCCGGTCTATCAAGAGGACTGGGAACATGATGTCCTGCTAATCGACGCCCCCGGAGAGGCCTGGATCTACGATGGCGGGGTCAACACCACAATCAGAAAGCCCGTGCATAGCTGGGGTTACCGGGCGGTCAATGAATTGCTTTGCCAATCGGGGTCAAGGAGCGGTACCATCTGCGGCCTTAAGACCCAAGGCGGAGAGTACACGATCAAGGGTGTGGACTCCGATGGCGAGCTCACATATATGAGCGATTTGGGTCTGGTGGAACAGATCAACCACCTCGCGGCCGGTCAGAACGGGGACAGCGGTGGTCCCGTCTTCTCGCTCGACGGAGATGGCGTGCGGGCCAAGGGAACTGTCACGGCGGGGGGTAACGCCCCTTATTATTTGTACTTCGCGGATTTGGACCAGGTCGTTGGCGGCCCGTTGGCCGCAACCCCGCTGACTCAGTGATATCGTAACCACCGGCACCACCTCGGGCGCCCAACTTTAAGTTGGGCGCCCGAGCAGCGCTATTACTCGAAATCAAAGGGGCGGTATGCCAGCCAGTTTTCATGGATTATCGCTGATCGTCCGGATGGGAGTCATCCCAGGGCTTATCGTTTTGCTGGCGGCGTGTGGGGCCGAGGATGACACCGCGGCCGTGAAGCAGCCCGGCCCGCCCACCTGTCCTGCCACATTCGTGAACAACGCACCCACCAAGGCCAGCCGCTACGGTGACCTCGTGCCCGAGGGAAGCTCGACGGCGCTGCTGTGCGTGTACTCATTTCCGCGTACCGGAGACCAGTACCCACTGCGTCAACCGATCCCGTTAGCCGCTGACAAGATGGACGGTCTGGCCGATTACCTGAACACGCTCGACCCGGCCGACCTTGAAAGCAACGCTTGCACGCTCGCGGGTCATGATCAATATCAAGTCATCCTTGGCTACCCAGACGACACCAAAGTCACGGTAAGGGTCGACTACAACTGCGGGATCGTATCCGCCGTCGGCGCCGTCCGGCAGGTCGGCCAAATGAAGACGCTGTTGGGGTTCTGGCCCGAGCGGGCTGTCAAGACATACCGCACCCCGGCGCAGACTCCAAGCAGCCCACAGATCCACTCCGGCACCGCCGCAACTGGCAACTAACGGGCGGGCGGCCACGTTAAGCGTCGCCGGCTACGGCGCCGCGACCAGCCGGCGATAGTTACGCGCTACCGACAGATCTTGCAGCAGGCCTGCTACCAGGCCGACGCGGATCCGCTCAACGAGCACATGCTGCTGGTGCAACGGCACCACCCTGCCCAGGCGGCGACACCGCCGGAGCGGCGGCTTCAGTTCGCTGTAGAGCTGCTCCATCTCGGCGGCGGCGGTCACGGCGCCGGTGACGTCATGGCCGGTGTACTTGCGCACGAGCTATAACGTCACACGACTGTCCTCTCGCTGGTGTCCGGCGGATCGACCTCGACGAAGCCGAAGAGCCGTTCGATGAGTTGTAGTGCCTGAGTCCGGTAGCGGTCGGCGAAGCCGCGGCAGATGGCCGGCTTGGCCTCGGGGTGTACTGGCGGAGAACACTTATTCGTAGCGTGCGGTATTCCTCAGGCCGCACCCGCGTCGAGGTCAGGCCGGACGACGTCGGCGATCTCGGTGGCGATCTCCTCGATGGTGTACTGAGCAGTACTGCGGGCGATCTTGTCTGCGAGGGATGGGCTCTGGCTCATCACTTCGTCCTTGGTGATCTCGTGCCAGATGGGCAGCAGGCTCTGTTTGCCGGAGACCTGCATGGTGATGAGACCGTCAAGTTCGTACTGGGGCCAGCCTTTTCGGAAGAAGGACTGGGAAAGCACTACGATGCCGAATCGGCTGCGGGCTAAGCCGGCATCGATCTTGCGGCGGAGGCTGTCGCCGATGCGCAGTTCGAACGCGTCGAGCCAGACGGTCACACCCAGCTCTCGCAGGTGCTCGGCGAGTGGAGTGACGACCGCTGGTTTGTCCTCGCTGGCGTGCGAGATGAAGACATCCCAGACCCGGGAGTCGTCGGCGTCGAGGGAGGGTGGTGCTTCGTGGCGGATCTGACTCAGCGGGGCGGTCGTACTGCTGCTGCGCAGTCTCGGAAGCGGCGGCGGCTCGACGGACACGGTGGCCCGCACTGATCCGCGCAGGCCCGCCATGTCGATCGTCACGTGCCAGCGGCCGTCGCGTGGGATTGGGAGCCGGACAGGCGACTTGGTCACGAGGCCTCCGGCGTAGCGATGCGCACGGCCGTTCTTGTAGCTGGAGAAGTTGCTTGAGTCCATCAAGCGCACGTTCGCGGCGTTCCCACGGAGCTGGACGACGACGGTGGCGCCGCGCTTGAGCTGACCGAGGTCGAAGTGCTGGAAGTTCATGCTCCCTCTCCAGGATGTCGTGGCCGTCAGGCCGGTGGGGTTCGTTGGAGCTGTCGTCGCCGCGTGTAGCCACGAACTGCGCCCAGTCACGCTTGGCCCAGGCCGTCCATCGCACGGCGGTGGTGATGTGCAGACCGGTCAGGTCAGCCAGGACGGAGGCGGGAAGTTCGGCGGCGAGTGCGAGCCGGGCTGCGTTGCGTCCCGCGAAGGTGTTGATGCCGGCGCGTTTTAGCCGTGTGGCGATGGCGTTGTCGTGGGCTGGCCGGGTCGCGATCTGCCCGGGGAACAGCCAGCCCGGGGACGTGTTGATCCGAGTCAGGGTGGATCGGACGCCTGCGTGGTTCTGAAGCCGGTGGATCAGATCGGCGAGGCGGGGTGGTAGGCGGAGTTGGTGGCCGTCGATCAGGAGGTGAGTGTGGTCGGGATCGCGTAGGAGGTCAGCGCCGCGTAGGTGGAGCACCCGGGTCAGCGGCAGCGCGAGCAGCAGGATCAGGGCTCCGGCAACGCGCAGATCCAGGGGAAGAGTCTCGTCGGTGAAGCAGCGACGCAGTTGGGCGGCGCGGTCGTCTTCCTCGAGGAGGATCGCCGGTGCCGTCCTGGCGGCCATCGGGACATCGAGCCCGGTGACCAATCCGCGGTCGTGGGCCCAGGCCAGGAAGTAGCGGACCGAGCGACGTGTGGTCGCACCCTCCTCCAGCCACCGGTCGAGGACGGGGTTGCGTGAGTGTGTCCAGGGTCAGATCGCGCTGGTCGAGCCAACTGAGCAGTTCCAACGCGGTCAGGATCCGGGCGCGTGCGTGATCGGCGCTGCCGCGGCGGTAGTCCCCGTTGCGAGTGGCGGAGCGGCGGGCGCGGCGGATGACGAACCACTGGGCGAACGGCTTGACGGTTCGGACGTGATGGCTGGGCTTGCCGGCGAGGATCCGGTCAAGCCAGGGGCCGAGCCGTTCGAGATGTTCTTCGCGGGGCGGGAGGACGCCGGTGGTGACGAGGACTTCGCGGATGTAGTGCAGGGGCTGGGTCTGTGGCTGTTGGTCAAGGATGTCGTGGGTGAGGGGCGCGGTGGTGATGGCGAACTCGCGCAGGAGCTTCGCCGAACGGCTCTTGGCGAGCCAGCCGAGGACCGTCGCGGGGTTGCCGACCCCGGTCAGCGCTTCCTGCAGCGGACGGAGTTGCTCGGCGACCTGACCATCGGGTCCGGTGAGCAGGTCGGTGAGGCGTTCGGCCAGGACACAGTGGAAGCAGCGCCGGTCGCAGTGGATCTCTCCGCTCGACCGCAGTCCCGGCAGGTGTCGGTCAGGTCGACCCCGACGCAGGGCCCACAGACTGATCCGCCTTCGCCGTTCCGGGCGATCAGCGGCCGGACCTGGTGGCAGGTGCGGCATTCGGCGGGATGCCGACGGACGTACTCGTAGCAGCCAACGCAGACGGGACCGGCTGGCCATTCCGCCTGAACCGGGCGGCTGCGGCCGCAGCGGAAGCAGGTCCTCGGCGGACGCGGTCGGCAGCATTGCAGATCGGACGTCCAGAGCCCGCTCGGTGGCAGGGTCGTACCCGCCCGCAGACCGAGCAGGCCACCTCCTGCCCCTGATAGCAGCCGTAACACAGGTCCGGACTGCCGCCGCCGGCTCGCCGGGCGACGGGGCGGTGCTGGCCGCACCGACCACAGCGGCGGGCCGGTGCCCGGTAGCACGCGGCGCAGACCGGCCCGTCCGCGGTGATGGCGCTCGCGGGCCGTTGCGCCGCGCACGAGGAACACGTGCGGACCGGCTGCGGCTGGTCGTACAGCCATCGGTACAGCCAAGGAAAGCCGCAGCCGCCGACGACGCCCGACAACCACGGACGGGCTGACCGGGGGTGTGACCGTCGGACCAACCATCCGCGACCTTCTTCTAATCCCAAGGCCGCCAGGCTTACGGCATCCCGCTACGGTGCGGCCCATGCTGAGGGAGTTTCGGCGGCGGGAGTTTTCCAGCCTGACCGCGTGGGCTGGTGGCGACGGTCCGATGCCGGCCGAGGTTGACGTCGTCGGCGTCGAGTACCGGGGCCGTCTGGGGCACCGGTCCTCGTATGGCTTGCTCATGGCGCGTGCTACCGACTCTCCGGGGGTCCAGCTCGACCTTAATCCGGTGCCCGTTGCGCTCTCCGTTCCGTGTGATGAAGTCACGTTCGGGCTAACAGAGCCGGAGTACGCCGAGGCCCTTCACGCCGCAGGCCGCGATCTTGCTGGGGGTCTGGTCATCGGGCCATAGGGGAGGGCTTGTACGGCTCCTCGGTTGTGGTTTTCACCCGCCTGGTCGCTGTCATCTCTCTGCTGTTGGCAATGGGTCTGGAGTCGGCTGACGAGGTTGACATTTGGGCAAGCTGGGACAGAGCGTGGCCTGAACCGCCTCGTAAGGCGTGAGTAGCCGCCATTGCGCGAACGCGAGCTGTGACGTAGCGGCCCTGCGCCGGCAGTTGCCGGACGGACGAACCTGGAGCGGTCCGCATCTAGTCCGCAAGAGGTCGACGGACAGCGGGGGAGCAGTGTGAGATGTCGAGAGCATTTCCGCTGCTAGACCCCCACGCGCGAAGGTCGGCGGGGCGGGCATTTTGATCCCATAATCTCTCGGTCGCCGTGCCGTTGCGTGCCCGTTGGGATGGGCGACGGCGGTCAACGGCGGTTAACTACTGGACGTGACAGCCAGCGTGGCGGCGCAGGTAAAGCCAGCTCACTGCCGAGCAGCTTCCGCCCGTGTCCACATTTTCTAAGCCGTGCGGGCTGTCGAAGCAGGTCAAGCTGCACGGTTACGGCCCAGGGCCCTGGCAAAGATGCTCCTATAGATGTCAAGCCGCGAGTTGAAGATCGTTTGCTGTGATGAGCTGGTAGAGCTCGCGGGCGACGTAGCGCTTGAGGCAGCGGATGATCTCTTTCTTGGACATGCCTTCCCT
>NZ_JAGPYK010000026.1 GCF_018070045.1 Micromonospora sp. U21 | reverse complement strand
GCCCGACGCGGCTCGACCCGACCGAACCGACCCGCGAACGCATCGCACACCCCGGCCAGGACCTGCCCCCACCGGGCAGGGTTTACGCTGTGGCACGCGGCCACCGCCAGATCTGAAAGTTTGTCCACAACATACAGACGATCACGCGGTGGCCGCACCTCGTCTAACCGGCCCCCACCAGCAACATCTCAAACGGCGGCTGCCGTACTAGTTGCTGCTGCCGGGGGCGGGGGCGGGGGCGGGGTAGATCGTGCACCGCGGTCCGGAGGCTTTCGGTCTGAGAAGATTTCTGACACTATCCATCGACGTATAGAAACTTTTCGTCGTCCGTGTTGTACCCGATCATCGTCATGGAGGATCAGTGCCCACTCGGAGACATCTGCTGGTCACCGCGGCCGCCGCGACGGCGTCGCTGGTCGCGGCGGGGCAGGCCGCCCAGCCCGCCCAGGCTGCGCCCGCCGCCGCCCTGCCTCAGGTCAACATGGAGGCGCTGATCAAGGCCGCGCAGATCGACCCGCGGCGCGCCGACAGCGCGATCACCGCGGGCAGCAAGGACAGCGTGCTCCAGGTGGAGCGAGCGTTGCAGGCCCGGGGCCTGCTGTCCGCCACCTACGTCGACGGCCATTTCGGCACCAGCACCGTCGCGGCGTACGCCGCGTACCAGCGGTCACTGGGGTATTCGGGGCTGGACGCCACCGGCCTGCCCGGGCTGACCTCGCTGCGCCTGCTCGGAGACCAGCGGTACACGGTGACCCTCCCGCTCTCGCCGGGCAGCACGGTGGCCCTGCGCGGTGTCACCGTGAACACGCGCACCAGGGCCATGCTGCTGGAGGCGGAGCGGCTGCTCGGCACGCAGTTGTCAATCACGCAGGGCTCGTACAGCTCCGGCAACTCGAGTTCGGCCGGCACGCACGACGGCGGCGGCGCGTTGGACCTCTCGGTGAGCGGCCTGTCCACCACCTACCGCACCACCGTGGTCCGGCAGTTGCGCCGGGTGGGCTTCGCGGCGTGGCTGCGCACGCCGTCGCAGGGTGACTGGCCGTACCACATCCACGCGATCGCGCTGGCGGACACCGACCAGTCGGCCGCCGCGCAGCACCAGGCTGGGGACTACTACCTGGGTCTCAACGGGCTCGCCAACCGGGGCGCCGACGACGGACCGGTCGTCACGCCCAAGCTGTCCTGGGAGGAGTACCAGCGAACGACCTGAGGTGGTGAACGGGTTCGAATCCTGATCAACGCCAGACCCGCGGGAGCCGGGCGACGCACGAGCGCCCGGCCCCCTGCGGCTACCGCCCGGTCCGGACGGCCGCTCAGCGCAGCCGGCGGATGTCGCCGTACGCCCGGTAGAACCCCCCGCGGCCCGACTCGCGGACCTCGGTCACCAGGTAGCGGGCACCCGGCTCGCGGATGCCCTTGGGGAACTGCACCGACCAGTCGCGCCGGTAGCCGTCGGAAACCACCTGGACTCGCATCCGTCCGCGATCGGTCAGGCACTGCACCACCACGCCCGCTCCGGCGTCGCTGGTCACCTCGACCACCGTCGGCTCCACGGTCCGCGGTGCCTGGCGGGGCGCCTTGACGTCCAGCACGTCCGGCACGTCCCCGCTCTGGGCCGCCCGGATCGCCGGCTCGCTGGCGTCGATGCAGGCCAGATGGCCGCCGGTGGTGACGACGTAGAGCCGATCGCCGTGGTACTGCATGGAGTACGCCGAGCCACAGCCGGTGCCGAGCTTCCACAGCCGGGTGCCGGCCGCGTCGAAGCAGTAGATCGAGGACTGGCTGTCGCCGGCGAACACGAACCGGCCGCCCTCGGCCGTAGCGCAGGAGAAGACCGGCGCGTCGCATCGGTAGCTGCGTTCGACCCGGCCGTCCTTGGCCAGCCGCACCACCTCACGGGTGCCCGTCCCGGCGAACACGCTGCCGCGCTCCTGCCATCCGAAGAGCACCGAACCGGTCCTGGTGTGCCAGAGCTCCCGGCCGGTACGCCAGTCGTAGCCGGTCACCCCCTGGGAATGGCCGTGGTAGAGCGCGTCGGTGTCGCAGCGCACCATCCAGGCGGAGCGGCCCCGCCCGGGCCGGCGCCAGAGGAACTCGTCCTCGTGGTCGATGGCGGCGATCCCGCCGTCGGCGTCGGAGACGCCCAGGACGCCGTCGTGGATGTCCAACCAGTAGATGTCGATCTCGGGGGCGATCGCGTACGCCACCCGGGGCACCTTGCCGGAGAGGTCGTAGACGTTGCCGTCGTCGCAGCCCGCGTAGACCCAGGCGTCGTCGGCGACGATGCACTTCACCCCGTCGGGGAGTCGAACCTGACTGCGCACCTGGGCGTCGTGGCCGAGGGTGGTGATCACGCCGTGCTCGTTGCCCACCATGCAGTGCTGCTCGTCGACGAAGATGCCGAAGGCGGGGGCACCGGAGTCGTAGCGCCAGAGCACCGGGGCGGTGCGGGCCGTGGAGCGGGTGCTGACGATCTGCCGCCGGGAGACACTGCGCTTCTGGCGGATGCCGGGAACCGCCGGAGCGTACCCCTTGCGGACCTTCTCCCCGATCTTCTTGGCCGCGGCCGCCCTCGCCCGGGCGTTGTCCGCGTAGGCGCTTGCCTTGACCTGCCCCTGGTCGCCGATCCGGCCGTATCGCACGGTCAGCGTGGCGTCATCGACAGCGACCTCGTAGAACTTGTGCGCACCGTCCACTTCGGACAGTTCGAGGTAGGTCGTCTCCTGCGGCATGGGGGCCTCCGAGGGGTCAGCGACCGGCCCGACGTGGCCGGCGCGGCGACAGTGAGCACACGCTAACCGCGCCCTCCGACAAGATCGGCTGCCGCTGGCACCGCCAGCGCAACGCCGAAACGCGGCCGGCCCGATCGGGCCGGCCGCGTTTCTGGAAACCGATCAGCCGGGTCGTCGGCGCTCTCGGGCCCCGCTGGTCAGGGCTTGCGGGCCACGGCGCCGTACGCGTCGATCCCCTTGGCGTCGGCGTCGTCCGGACGCCACAGGGGGATCGGCACCAGGCCGGGCTCGACCATCGTCAGCCCCGCGAAGCAACTGGCGAGATCCTCGGGGCTGCGCAGGATGTACGGAACGCCGCCGTTCTCCGCCAGCCGCTCGGCGCCGGACACCACCGCCGGGCTGGTGTTGGTGCCGTCCCACAGGACCAGGTGGCTGCCGGACGCGGTCGCGTCCATCGTCCGCCCGACGATCGAGCGCACCACCGCCAGGTCGGGCTCGTAGCCCATCACGCCCATGTACATCACGGCGATGGGCTGGTCGAAGTCCAGCGTCTGCGCGGCCTCGGCGAGAATCTTCTCCGGGTCGTGGTAGTCGGCGGGCACGTAGGTGGTGACGCCCTCCGAGGTCGTGCTGGCCAGCAGTGCCCGGGCGTGCACGAGAACCATCGGGTCGTTGTCGACGTAGACGATCCGCGACTCGGGCGCGATCCCCTGGGCGACCGCGTGGGTGTTCTGCATGGTGGGCAGGCCGGTGCCGATGTCCAGGAACTGCCGGATGCCCGCCTCGGCGGCCAGATGGCGCACGGCCCGCACCAGGAACCGGCGGGACTGCTGCGCCATGACGACGATCTCCGGGTAGACCTCGGCCACGGCGTCGCCGGCCGCCCGGTCGGCCTGGAAGTTGTCCTTGCCGCCCATCCAGTAGTTCCAGATCCGCGCCGCGTGCGGCACGTCGGGCTCAAGCTTCGCTGCGAGTTCGGCATCCGGGCCGGCCATGCCAGGCTCCTATCGGAAGGTTCGTCGGACGGTAGTCCACCGCTGCGGTACGACCAGCATGGTACCCGCGCGTCCACTGTCGACGATGCCCGGCCGGACCGGGCTGAGCTGACCTCACGGGGCGTCGACGACCTCGCGCCCGAGGGGCCAGAACGCGGCCGGGACGAGCTTGAAGTTGGCGATACCGAACGGGATCCCGATGATCGTGACGCAGAGGGCGATGCCGGCGACGATGTGGGACAGGGCGAGCCACCAGCCCGCCAGCACCACCCACAGGACGTTGGCCAGCCCGGAGGCGACACCCGCGCCCGGCTTGGGCACCAGCGTGCGGCCGAACGGCCACAACGAGTAGACGGCCAGACGCAGCGACGCGACCCCGAACGGGATGGTGATGACCAGGACGAAGCAGATCAGCGCGGCGATGCCGTAACCGACCGCCAGCACGATGCCACCGCCGAAGATGAGCCACAGCATGTTCAAGACGAAGCGAATCACTCTTTCAGCATGAGCGACGCTCGCCACCGGACAGTGCGCCCTTGTGAGCTGGAGGGATTGCGCGGTCGTGTCGGACCCACCGACTAGCGTGCGGACGATTCGTCCCGAAGGAGTAGCGCGATGCCCGACATCACCACCGCCACCCCGGACTTCGAGCCGGCGTCCCGCGCGTTGACGTCGCTCGTGCACGGGGTGACCGATGACCAGCTCACCTCTCCCACCCCGTGTGCGGGATGGGTCGTCGGCGACCTGCTCGATCATCTCGTCGGGCTCACGATCGCGTTCCGGATGGCCGCGGAGAAGGCTCCCGACGCTGCGCCGGGCGGCCCCGGCGAGTCCACGATGGCCAGTCTGGACCCTGGGTGGCGCACGATTCTGCCCGCGCAGCTCGACCAACTGGCCGCCGCGTGGCGCGTACCGAGCGCGTGGACGGGTGAGGCCGCGGCCGGCGGGGTCGTGCTGCCGGCTGAGGTCATGGGCCTGTTCGCGCTGAACGAGGTGCTCGTGCACGGCTGGGATCTCGCCCGGGCGACCGGTCAGGCGTACGACGTCGACCCGCGGACCGTCGAGTGGGTCCATGGTCTGGTGTCGCAGCAGGCGAGCAGCGAGGGCACCCCGGGCCTGTTCGGGCCGTCGATCGTGGTGTCGGCCGATGCCGCGCTGCTCGACCGGGTCGTCGGGCTCACCGGCCGCGACCCGGCCTGGACGGCACCGGTGGCTTCCTAGCAGGGATCAGCCGATCGGCCGCCGCTCGATGTCGGCCCGCATCCGCCGGTCCTGCTGGTGCGACGGCACGGTTGCCGGCTCCGCTGGCACTGTCACCCGCGGGCACGTCGGGCCCGGCAGCTCCGAGATTCCGTGAGCAGTGCGTCGATCTGGTCGCCGAGTTGATCCGGATGGCGCAGCGTCGAGCGGAAGCTCAGCCGGATGTCCCGGTCACCGGTGTGCAGCTCCAGTCGGAGCACGACACCGTGCCGGTCCAGGCGCAGCGGCCGGACCTGGCGAACACCCCGCAGCTGGTGGGCGGGTATCAGTCGGCACAGCCGTTCGACGGTGTGCGGGTGGTGGTGGTCGAGGTGGCACAACAGGTCGGCTTCGGCGGCGGCCAGCGGATCGGGCTGGGCGAGAGCGAACGCGGCCGGATCGATGGAGGCGGTGCCCTCGGCGGTGGTCACCTCGGCGGTGGCGAGATCGAGGACCGCCACGAGGTCGTCGTCGCTGCTGTCGTACCCGGGGGTGTCGCCTGCGGTGGGAGCCAGCCAGCCGGTGAGCGTGCCGCGCCCCCGGACCCGGTTGCGTACCGGGGTGGGTGCCAGGTCGGTCACCTCGATCATCGCCACCGTCTCCCGCTGGTGCGCGAGGCGCTGCGCCAGGCGGCACTCGGCCGGTAGGTCGACTCGCACCCGTCCGTCACCCGTCACCGTGTGCCGCCCGGCGACGTGCGCCTCGTGGCCCGGGATGTGCAGGGTGAGGGAGTGGGCGGCGACAAGCATCGATCGGAGCCGGACCGCTGCGTCGTCGGTGGAGTCCGTCGTGCTGGTCGAGGGGTTGCTCAACGCGATCACCTCCTAATAAGGTTAGGCTTGCCTTACTTGAGAGGTGAAGGATGAATCAGGCCCGCCCCAAGGTCAAGCGTTCCCGTGCTCTGGGCATCGCACTGACCCCGAAATGTGTGCGCTACTTCGAACGCCGCCCGTTCCCGCCCGGCCAGCACGGTCGGGCCCGCCGCACCACCAGCGACTACAAGGTCCGGTTGTTGGAGAAGCAGCGACTCAAGGCGCAGTACGACCTGCACGAGGGCCAGCTGCGGCGCGCGTTCGACCGGGCCGTGCGGCGGCCGGGCAAGACCGGTGAGGAGCTGATCGTCGACCTCGAGTGCCGGCTGGACGCGCTGGTCCTGCGGGCCGGTTTCGCCCGGACCATCTACCAGGCCCGCCAGGTCGTCACCCACCAGCACGTCACGGTCAACGGTCGTCGGCTGGACCGACCGTCCGCGCGGCTGCAGCCCGGTGACGTCATCGCCGTGGCGGGGCGCAGCCGGGGCAAGGCTCCGTTCGTCGTCGCGGCTGCCGGGGCGCATGCCCCGGAGCGTCCCGCGCCGTACCTGGAGGTCAGTCTGACCGGTCTGACCGCTCGCCTGACCCGGGTTCCGCTGCGGCCGGAGGTTCCGGTCGTCTGCGACGAACAGCTCGTCGTCGAGTACTACTCGCGCTGACCGAGCGGCGGTCGCCCGCGGCCGCCGCCGCGCGGCCCTGCCGCGGCGGGCTGCGGTACGCGGGACGACGGCTCTTCCGCGTCGCCGTCGAGCGGCGATGCTCCGGTCTCGTCGGCCGGAGGTGCGACGGCGACGCCAGCGCGGGCCAGCAGTCGCGTGCCGGGGGAGTGGTCGATTTGAGCCCCGAGGGGGGCAAGATCCGGGATGCCGTAGTGCTCGTCGAGGACCTGCATGGCGGCGCCCGCGGCGATCGCGTCCGCGCCGAGGCTCGACAGGGCGACGTCCGTGCTGAGCCAGTCCCTGCGCCGCGTGTCCGCCTGGACGGCCTGCTCGACCGCGGCGAGGTAGATGTCCGCGTGCCGCAGGAGATCCGCCCCCGCCAGCACCACGTGGGCGAGGTCGAGTGTCTGGAGCAGGTTGACGACGCCGATCGCCAGGACGCGGGCCGCGCGGGGGATGTCTCCCGCGTCGGCGGCCTGGTTGTGGACGATCTCCAGGCAGCCGTGGCGTCCGCAGACGCAGAGGGGCCCGTCCAGATCGACAACGGTGTGGCCGAACTCCCCGGCGTTGGTGTGTGCGCCCCGGTGAGCGGTGCCGCCCAGCCAGAAGCCGCCGCCGATGCCCGACTCGACCATGATGAGCGCGGCGTCGCCGAACGTCCCGCCATGACGCCACGCCTCGGCCGTGATCCCCGCCGCGACGTCCTTGTCGAGATGCACCGGCAGGCCCAGGTGCGCCTCAGCGAGCTCGCGCAGCGGTACGTCGTGCCAGTGCCGCAGACCGTGCGCGTCGCGCACCAGGCCGTGCTCGTGGTCCAGCGGGCCGATCATGCCGAGCCCGACGCCGGTCAGTCGAGCGCGGAGGTCGTTGCCGCTGGTGATGGCGTCGATACCCGACTTCAGGGTGTGCAGAAGCTGTTCCGGGGTGAAGTCGCTGGGTAGCGGGCTGACCGCCGAGTGCCGCACGGTGCCGGCCAGGTCGACCAGGACCAGCCGCAGAGTGCGTCTGGCGACGTGGGCGCCGATGGCGTACCGGCTGTCGGGGACCAGTTCGTAGACCACCGCGGGCTTGCCGATGGACGCGCGGCGGACACCGGCGGAGCGGATCAGGCCGTCGGCGACCAGGCGGGCGATGACCTTGGAGACAGCCTGCGGGGTCAGGCCGGTGGCCTTGACGACGGTGGACCGTTCGAACGTCCGCGCGGTACGTCCCACCGCCATGACGAGCGCCTGGTTGTAGCCGCGCAGGAACGTCACGTCGGCTGTGGTGCGAGTCATCTCACCACCCTATTACGCAACGCTGTTGCTAAATTCGCTCCGTGCACGGATTGAGCAGAGGTCGACGCGTGGCCGCGGTCGTCGCCCTGGCCCTGGGTGGCGTCGCGGTCGGCCTGACCGAGTTCGTGGCGATGGGCCTGCTGCCCGAGATCGCGCGCGGCCTGCTTCCCGAGCAGTACGCCCAGTCATCGTCGGGCGCGGTGGCCCGGGCCGGCTGGATGATCACCGCCTACGCGCTCGGCGTGGTCGTCGGCGCGCCCCTGATCGCCGCCCTGAGCGCGCGCGTACCCCGCAAGAAGCTCGTCCTCGGGCTGCTCGTCCTCTTCGCCGTCGGCACGGTCGCGTCCGCGATCGCCCCGACGTTCGGCCTGGTGCTGGTGGCGCGGTTCGTCGCGGCGCTGCCGCACGGTGCGTACTTCGGTGCGGCCGGCCTGCTCGCGGCGGCCCTGATGGGTCCGGGTAAGGAGGCGCGCGGCTTCGCCACCGTGCTCAGCGGCCTGACCGCGGCCAACGTGGTGGGCGTACCGCTGATCACCCGGCTCGGGCAGGCGGCCGGCTGGCGTACCGCCTACCTGGTCATCGCCGGCGTCTTCCTGCTCACCCTGGTGGCGGTGCTGGCGGTCGTCCCGGAGGTCGCCGCGGCGGCGGACGGCTCGCCGGCCGCCGAACTGAGGGCGCTGCGGACCTCGCAGGTCTGGCTGGTCGCGGCGACGGGGGCGGTCGGCTTCGCCGGGTTCTTCGCGGTCGACTCCTACATCGCGCCGGTCACCACCGACGTCGCCGGCCTCTCGGCCGCGGCTGTGCCGTGGGCGCTGGTGGCGGTGGGCCTCGGCATGACCGTCGGCAACGCCCTGGGAGGCTGGCTCGCGGACCGGGACCTGCGCCGGAGCATGATCATCGGCTTCGTCGCGATGATCGCGAGCATCGCCGTGTTCAGCCTCGTCGCGTCGACCCGCACCGGCCTGTTCGTGGGTGCGTTCCTGGTCGGCGCGACCAGCCTCTATCTGGGCCCGGTCCTGCAGGCGCGCCTGATCACCGTCGCCCCTGGAGCCCAGCTGATGGGTGCCGCGGTCAACCAGTCGGCCATGAACATCGCGAACAGTCTGGGCGCTGCGCTGGGCAGCGTCGCCATCGCCGCCGGGCTCGGTTATCTCGCACCCGCCCGGGTGGGCCTGGCCCTGGCGGTCCTCGGGCTGGTCCTGGCCGGTGTCAGCCTCGCCGCCGACCGTCGCTCACGCGAACCAGACCCGGTCGCCGTCGCGCACTGACCCGCCGGGCGGGGACCTGGGGACGCGTCCGGGTCAACGCGGCGGGAAACTGATCTCATGTCCTCGACGATGCTGGTGGTCGGCCCGAAGCTCGCCGTGGCGCTGGTGGTCCTGACCCTCGTGGCGGCGGTCGTCGTGACCGTGGGAAAGCTGGGTCACGGTCGAGAGGTCATGGTCGCCGCCGTCCGTGCCGCGATCCAGTTGGGCGCCGTGTCGCTGCTCATCGCGGCCATCGTGTCGTCGCTCTGGGCCACGGCCGCGTTCGTCGTCCTGATGTGCGTGGTGGCGGCGGGCACCTCCGGCCGGCGCATCACCGGCGGCGGGCAGGGGTGGTGGGCCGGCGCGCCGATCGTCACGGGCAGCATGCTGGTGGTGCTGGGCCTGCTGCTGGCGGGTCTGGTGCCGCCGCGTGGCATCGCGATCATTCCGGTCGCGGGGATCCTGATCGGCGGGGCGATGACCGCCACCTCGTTGGCCGGCCGCCGCGCGCTGGACGAGCTGACCAGCCGGCGCGGTGAGGTGGAGGCCGGCCTGGCGCTGGGCCTGCTGCCACGGGACGCCGTGCTGCTGGTGTGCCGTCCGGCGGCCGGACAGGCGTTGGTCCCGGCTCTCGACCAGACCCGGACGGTGGGCCTGGTGACCTTGCCGGGTGCGTTCGTCGGGGTGCTGCTCGGTGGGGCGAGCCCCCTCGCCGCCGGTGTGACGCAGCTGGTCGTGCTCGTCGGGCTCCTCGCCGTCGAGGCCGTCGCCGTCGTCCTCACCGTCGAGCTGGTCGCCCGTGGCCTGCTCCAGCGCGCCGGACCGGCGCCGCGGCGAACGGATCGGGCCTGGACCCGCCTCGCGCCGTGGTTGTCCCGACGACCACCGGCCCGCCGGGAGGAGGCCTGACCTCCACCGGGCGGTATCCGTCTCAGTCGGCCGGTGGTGCGCCCAGTCGTAGTTGCCACCGTGACCCGTGACCGGTGAGCCGCACCATCGCCAACGGCTCGACGTCCAGTTGCCGGAACACCGCCATCGGCAGGCCGAGCGCGTGGACGACCGCGACCCGGATCACCATCGGGTGGGTGACGGCGACGATCCGCTCGCCGCGCCCCCGCTGCGCGTCCAGCCATTGACCGACCCGGTTCCGCAGCGCCAGGACCGACTCGCCCCCGTGCGGTGCCGCGTCCGCACTGGACAGCCAGGTGCGCAGCGCCTGGGGCTGTTCGACGCCGACCTCCTCCAGCGACCGTCCGGTCCAGTCGCCGTAGTCGCAGTCGGCCAGCGCGGTTTCGGCGGTGGGCGACAGCCCGAGGGCGTCCGCGGTCTCGATGGCCGCCGGTGCGGGACTGGACAGGCAGGGGACCAGCGGCTCTCGCCGGTCCGGCTCGGCGGAGGCGAGGGCGAGGGCGGCCCGCCGGCCGCCCTCGTCCAGGCCCTCGTTTGCCCCGCCGAACCTCGCCCGCCGTAGTGCGGCCGTGTACCCGTGGGCGATCAGCCGCAGGCGGGTCGTGGTCACGTGCTGGGGGTTGCGGTGGCGGCCCGGCGGCGCCCGTCGTTGTTCATCAGGGCGGCGAACAGCAGCCCGATCCCGGCCCAGAGCACCACCTGGGTGCCGAGTGAGGCGAGCCGGAAGTTCCACAGCAGGGTTGCGGGGAAGTCGTCCGGGACCTCCTGAAAGGACGGCAACACCACGTAGGCCACGACGGTGACCAGCAGGAACCCGCCGACGGCGGCAGTGGCGCGGAGCCACTGTGGTGCCGCGCCGCCGACCGACCGGTAACCCAGCGAGCCGGCCCAGACGGCCACCAGGCCGAGCGCCACCATCAGCAGGTAGGTGCCGGTGCGCTGGTCGATGGTGGCCGGGTCACCGACAGCCGGTGGGTTCGCCGGGTACTTGACGAAGGGCACGATCACCACGCCGAGCAGCGCGGCGCCGGCCAGCAGCAGGCCCGACCGGCCGTCGTCGTACGCCCGCCGCCGACGGCAGAGCAGGACGTACGCGGTGGCCAGCAGGCCACCCATCGCCGCGCCGAACAGGCCCGTGGCAGGGAACAGGCCGCCACGCTGGCCGTTCCTGCTCACCAGCGCGTCTTCGTGATGGTGCCCGCCGGCGGCGGGATCGGCGTGCGCCGCGGCCTCCTCGATCGCGATGGCCGCCTCGACGTGTGGTTCGCCGGCAACGAAGGCGAACGTCCCGGCGAGCAGGCCGGCGACCAGGCCGGCGAGCAGGCCGCGCAGGAGAACGGTGACGAACGTGGGTACGGGGGCGGCGTTCAGTGGCACGGGACACCGAGCAGGTGCCGGCCGTCGTGCATCAGCTCGTGCAGGTACATGCCGCTGCGCGACACCGCCCCCTGGTCGAAGGCGACGAGATAGACCAGCAGGGAGAGCACGGCGACGGCGGCCAGGGTCGTCCACATCAGACGGACGGTGTTGGCGGGATGCGCCAACGGCTGGCTGGAAGTGGAGCTGGACATGCGTACGCGAACCTCCTCGGGGATGACGCGTCCCCATCGCAAGGCTGCGGACGACCGAGTGTCCTGGCTCGCGGCGCCCGTTGAGGTGGGAACCGCTCACAGTGGCGCGACCGCGCCGGATTCACACCGGCTTCCCTCGCGTCGCCGCAGATAGTGGGTCGACGGTATCGGCGCGGATCCGGCCGGTCAACCACGCTTCCTGTGATGCGCGGCATCAGGCAGCCGTGGGGTGGACGCTGGTCAGTGCTCCCGGTAGGTGGCCAGGTCGAAGTCGGCGTGGGCGCCGTCGCGGCCGAGGTCCTGCACCCACAGGCCGAGGAACGCTCCGGTGAAGCCCCACGCGGCCGGCTCTCCGTCGATGATCAGTGCGGCGTGCTCGTCGGACAGGATGGTCGCGTCCAGGTCCACCGGAAGCTGGCGCCAACCGGCGCCAAGGTCGTAGTCGAAGCGCACGACCGGCCCGTCGAACGTCGCCCGCAGGCCGACGCGGGCGACGTCGCTGGCGTCGACGGTCAGTGCCGGGTACGGGGTGCGCCGCCCGTTGTCGGAGCTGAGCAGCTCCAGAGCGACCCGCTTATCGTCGGCGCGGCTCAGGTAGAGGTGGTGCCAGTTGAGGGTGTTGTAGTAGGCGGTGATCCCGGCGAGCTGGCGGTGGTCGACCGGGTCGAACTCGACCACGGTCTCCAGCGAGCAGCGCGTCGCCCCGACCCGCCGCGCGACCAGACTGGGGCTCTGCCGGCCCACCGGCGACTGCCCGCCGTGGATCCGGAGGTGTGATGGACGGGAGCGCAGGTCGAGCCAGTCCGCGCTGGGCGGCCGGCGCAACGTCGACCAGCAGCGGCCCAGCTCCGGGGCGTCGAAATGGTCGGTGGCGGGTTCCGCCGGCCACGGGTGCGCCGGCAGGTCGGGTGCGGTGACCTCCTCCGCCGGCACGCCGCCGGGGATCCGAGGCCATCCCCCCGACGGCCAGTCGACCCGCTGGATCGCGGTCTCCCGGCCGAGTACGCAGCTGCCCAGCGGCGAGTAGGGGCGGCTGGCCAGGTGCGCCAGGTACCAGGCGCCGTCCGGCGTGCGAACCAGACTGCCGTGGCCGGCCTTCTGCAGGCGCAGGTCGGGTCGGCCGACGGAGGTGAGCAGCGGGCCGTCCGGGTCCACCTCGTAGGGCCCGAACAGCTCCCGTGACCGCGCCACGGTGACCTGGTGCTCCCAACTTGTGCCACCCTCCGCGGTGATCAGCCAGTACCAGCCGTCGTGGCGGTAGAGGTGCGGGCCCTCGGTCATCCCGACCGGGGTTCCGGTGAACAGGAGGCGGGGCCGGCCGACGAGAGCACGCGCCACCCGGTCGTACTGCTGGATCTCGATGCCGCCGAAGCGGTCCCGGCCGGGTCGCCAGTCCGCGCTCATGCTCAGCAGCCAGGTGGTGCCGTCGTCGTGGAACAGCGCGGCATCGAAACCGCGCCCGTGCAGCTGTACCGGATCCGACCAGGGGCCGGCGATGTCAGGCGCGGTGACCAGGTAGTTCTGCGGGTCCCAGTAGCCGCTGGCGAAGCTGGCCACGTCGCTGTAGACAAGGTGGAACTCGCCGTCGTGGTAGGTCAGGTCAGGTGCCCACACCCCGTTGGAGTCGCCGCAGCCGCGGAGGTCGAGCAGGCGACGGTCGGTGATGATCCCGTCCAGGGCCCGCCAGTGCACGAGGTCGCGCGAATGGTGTACGCGAACCCCCGGGTACCACTCGAACGTCGAGGTGGCCAGGTAGTAGTCGTCGCCGACGCGCAGGATCGACGGGTCCGGGTGGAACCCGGCGAGGACGGGGTTGCGGATCGACCGGGCAGCGGTCGCCGCGGCAGCGGTGTCGGTCGACACGAGGGCTCCTCTGGGCGGCTTTCGGAAACTTCCGGGTCTGCGAGACCGGTAGCTGTGGAAGCCCTGACTACGCTAGCCGCTCTTTTCGCAATTGGACAGAGACCTTGACCAGTATGGAAACAGCTCGTAGCGTCCCGGCCATCGATTCGCAGTACCGGTGAAGCACCGAAAGTTCCGGACATGCATCGTCGAACCGTCGAGCCGACCTGAAGACTCCAGCCAGCCGAAGGGCCGACCGTGGGCTCCGACAACCGTCGAAACGTCACCATCGCGATGATCGCGCGGTTGGCCGGTGTCTCCGTACCCACGGTCTCCCGGGTCATCAACGGCCGCTCCGACGTCGCACCCCAGACCCGCGAACGGGTCGAGCAACTCCTCACCCTGCACGGCTACCGCCGCCGTTCGCCCGTGAGGGGGACCGATGCCGCCCTGATCGACCTGGTCTTCAACGACCTGGACAGCCCGTGGGCAGTGGAGATCATCCGTGGGGTGGAGGACGTCGCCATGAGCAGCGGCGTCGGCACCGTCGTCTCGGCCATCCACTGGCGCATCTCCTCGGCGAAGCAGTGGCTCGACAACATGCGCGCCCGTTCCACCGACGGGGTCATCTTCGTGACCTCGATGGTGAACCCACCGCTGCAGGCCGAGCTGAGCCGGCTCCACGTACCGGTGGTCATCATCGACCCCGCTGGCATCGACCCGCAGGCGGCACCCACCATCGGCGCCACCAACTGGGCGGGCAGCCTGAGCGCCAACCAGTACCTGCTCGGCCTCGGCCACCGCCGCATCGGCTTCATCGCCGGTCCACCGCACCTGATGTGCAGCCGGGCCCGTCTGGACGGCTACCGCGCCGCGCTCGGCGCCGCCGGCATCGCCCTCGACGATGCCCTGATCCGGCCCGGCAACTTCTACCACGAGGCCGGCTACACCGCGGGTACCCAACTGCTCTCCCTGCCCGACCCGCCGACCGCCATCTTCGCCGCCAGCGACCAGATGGCGCTCGGCGCCTACGAGGCCGTCCGCAAACGCGGCCTACGGGTGCCCGACGACATCAGCGTGGTCGGCTTCGACGACCTGCCGGAGGTCCAGTGGTGCTCCCCGCCGCTGACCACGGTCCGCCAACCCCTGGCCAAGATGGGCATGCTGGCCGCGCGTACCGTGCTGCGGCTCGCCTCCGGCGAGACGATCGAAAGCCCGCGCGTCGAACTCGCCACCGACCTCATCGAACGCGACAGCGCCGGGCCACCCCGGCACCGCTGACGGGCCGCCGGTCGGGGCCGCGGCTCCGCGTCGCCGGTCGGAGGCCAGGACCCGCGGCTGTCGTCAGCCCTTCCGCAGAGCGTCGTCGACGCCGGTCTCGCGGCGGCCGAGATGGACCGGGTCCCGGCCGGAGAGCAGGTCCAGGGCTGCCTTCAGGCAGGCACCGTACTCGCGGGTGGAGCTGACCCGCCACGGTCGGCCGTACCGCTTCACGGTCTCGTCGCCCACGCCGCTGGCGTCGATGCCGAGGCGCCGGCACAGAGCCACGGCGCGGGGCAGGTGGAAGGACTGGGTCACCACGGTCGCGCGCTTCACCCCGAAGATCCGTTCCGCCCGAGCGCACGAGTCGTACGTGTCGAAGCCGGCGTGGTCCAGCACCACCTGCTGCGCCGGCACGCCGCGGCCGACCAGCCAGCGCATCATCGCCCCGGGCTCGTTGTAGTCGGCGTCCATGTTGTCGCCGGACACCAGGATCGCCCGAACCTTGCCCGCGTCGAACAGCCGCCGCGCGATCTCCAGCCGGGCGGCGAGGAACGGTGACGGCTCGCCGTCCGCGTCCACCCTGGTGCCGAGGACCAGGGCGACCGGCGCGTCCGGCACGCCGGCCTCGCTGTAGATGTGGCCGTCCGCGTCACCGCGAACCCACGCCACGCTGGCCACGGTCCCGCCGATCACGAGCACCACACCAGCGACCAGCGCGAGCAGGATGTGGCGGCGCACTGCCCGCCTGCGCTCCCCGTACCACCGTCGGACCGCACCGATTCGTCCCCGCATGCGGCGAGATTATCCCCGCTCGGCCGGACCGCCGGTGCGGCGGGCGGCTCTCAGAGGAGCTTGGCGAGGACGTCGCCGACGGCGGCGCGTACCGGGTCGGGATCCGCCCAGCTCCAGTTGGGGTGGGCCCGGTTGGTGAGCAGCGCAAGGACGAGTTTGCGGTTGGGGTCGACCAGGAGTGAGGGACCGGCGAAGCCGGTGTGGCCGAAGGTTCGCGGGGAGGCGAGCCTGCCCATGAACCAGGGTTGGTTGAGGACGACACCGAGGCCGTGAGCGGCGGTGCGGTTGGGGCGTTCGGGGTCGACGGCGGGCTTTCCGGCGTTGTGGTCGGTGAGCATCCGTTGAACGGTGGCGGCGGCGAGGATGCGGGTGCCCTGGTATGTGCCGCCGTTGAGGAGGAGTTCGCCGATGGCGGCCAGGTCGGTGGCGCTGGCGAAGATGCCGGCGTGACCGGCGACGCCGCCCAGGTGGTTGGCGACGTCGTCGTGGACGGTGCCGCGAAGCAGGCCGCGCGACGAGCGGGCGTCGGTGGCGACCAGGCGGGTGGCCTTGGCGTCGTTGGACAGCCAGGTGTTGGGATTGAAGCCGGTGTCCCGCAGGCCGAGGGGCCCGGTGATGGTGGACTTGAGGGCCTGGTCGAGGAGTTGGCCGGTGACCTTCTCCACGATCTTGCCGGCGACCATGAGCCCGACGCTCGAGTAGCGGAACGTGTCCCCGGGCACGGCGCCGGAGACCAGTGGGGTGGCGAGCACGGCGTTCCAGCGTGCCGCGTTGTCCGGCAGACCGGTGACCTTGGCGCCGACCGGGAGGCCGCTGGTGTGGGTGAGCAGCATCTCGACGGTGACCCGGTCCTTGCCGGCACCGGTGAAGGCGGGCAGGTAGTCCAGGACGGGGGCGGCGAGGTCGACGCGCCCCTTGTCGACCTGTTGCAGGAGGAGGATGGAGGTGTAGACCTTGGTGACCGAGGCGAGGTCGAAGATGGAGTCGGGGCGCATCGGGACGCGCTTGTCGACCGGGAGGAGTTTCGGGCCGGCCGAGTAGCGGAGCGCCTCCCCGAGGGCGGCGTGCACCGTCGTCTTGCCGTTGACCTGGACGAGGGCGACAGCACCGGGGAAGCCGCTGTGCTGGAAGGTCTGCGGCGTGGCGGGCAGGTGCTGCCGGAGCAGCGCGGTCACGTAGCGGGCCTGTTTCGCCGGGATGCTGCCGCCACCGGGGGCCGCGCCGTGGTTCGCCGTGCCGGGCTCCGCCGTGCCGAACTCCGCCGCGGGCGACGCCGCCGACGGCTTCCCGGATGGGCCGAACCCCGCCCCGTTGCCGGCGGCGTCGGTCGCGGTCGCCGCATCGCCCCGGCCGGTCCACCCCGCGCCCGGTCCGCGCCTGTCGTCGCAGCCGACGACGGCGGAGGTTGCGGCGGCCAGGCTGGCCCCGAGCAGGGTACGACGGGCGACAGGCATGCCCGTGATGGTGGCAGCCGTCCTGCCCGCGCACCACCCCCGTCCGGCCCGGGCGCGGAGCCTCCGGACCACTGACGGTGACGGCCCTTGAGA
The DNA here is from genome assembly GCF_018070045.1 of Micromonospora sp. U21. Taxonomy (GTDB): domain Bacteria; phylum Actinomycetota; class Actinomycetes; order Mycobacteriales; family Micromonosporaceae; genus Micromonospora. The sequence continues at coordinate 69,679 of NZ_JAGPYK010000026.1, read as the reverse complement.
TCGTCGAATCGACCGTGAGACTCTTGAACGTCGATGACATGCCGCGCGCGCGGGGCTGACGCCCGTCCATGGGCAGCCGGGATCCCTTGGTGGATTCCCGGGGGACGGTGGCACGAGAGATGGCACACCGGGAGCCGTCCGTCCAGGAGTCTGCCCCGCCGCCGCGTCGCGTCTGCTGATGCGACCGACCCGTCACTGGCTGGGCGACTCACTGTCGTTCTCCGCGAAGGAGCCCAGCCAAATGCTGTACCCGAAAACCCGCAGGGCCCGGCCCGCCCGATCCCGTCGCGCGGCTCTCCTGGCGAGCCTGTTGCTCGCCGTGGGCGCGCTCGCCGGCATCAACCCCGCGACCGCCAACGCGGCAGCCGACCCGGTCGCCGTGACCGTGAACGCGCGCGCCGGGTTGGCGACCGTGCCCGACACCGCACTGGGCGTCAATCACGCCATCTGGGACCAGCACCTCGGCAGCACCGCGACGTCGGACCTGCTGCGCGACGCCGGCGTGCGGATGATGCGGTACCCCGGAGGTTCGTACGCCGACATCTACCACTGGCAGGACCACACCGCGCCCGGCGGGTACGTCGCACCGGGGACCGACTTCGACACCTTCATGGCCGCGGTCCAGCGGGTCGGCGCCGAACCGATGATCATCGCGAACTACGGCACCGGCACCCCGGCCGAGGCCGCCGACTGGGTGCGGTACGCCAACGTGACCAAGGGCTACGGCACGAAATACTGGACGGTCGGCAACGAGAACTACGGCAACGGCCACTACGGATCGGCCTGGGAGGCGGACGACCACCCGGACAAGAGCGCGACACAGTACGCGAGGCTGGTCGTCGAGTACGCCGACGCGATGAAGGCGGTCGACCCGGGCATCAAGGTCGGCGCGGTGCTGACGATGCCGGGCAACTGGCCGGACGGGATCACCGCCGGCGCCGACCCGGGCCCGTGGAACCAGACGGTGCTCTCCATCGCCGGCCCGAAGATCGACTTCGTGGACGTGCACTGGTACCCGGGTGGCACGGCCGCGGAGTCGCTGGCCCGGACCAGCCACATCCCCGACGCGGCCTACCTGCTCCGGCAGCAGCTCACCCGGTACGCCGGCCCGAACGCCGCGCGCATCGGCGTCAGCTTCACCGAGCTGAACGTCGACGCCGGCCGGACCACCCAGCCGGCGGCGCTCTTCCTGGCCGACGCCTACAGCGGGCTGCTGGAGAACGGCGTCTTCACCGTGCAGTGGTGGAACGTGCACAACGGCATCGGCACGGTGTCGGAGGTGGCGGGCCAGACCGACTACGGGGACTTCGGGGTGCTCTCCAGCGGCGCCTGCACGGAGGACGGCTCGGTGTGCGAGCCGCCGCTGAACACACCGTTCGCGCCCTACCACGGGCTGGCCATGATGAACGTCTTCGCCAAGGCTGGCGACCAGTTCGTCCGCGCCGGCACCGACCAGCCGCTGGTCACCGCGCACGCCGTTCGCCGGGGCAACGGTGACCTGGCGGTGCTGCTGGTGAACAAGGACCCCGACACGGCGCATCCGGTCGAAATCGACTACGCCGGGTTCACCCCGTCCGCCGCCGCGCCGACGGTGTCCACCCTCACCAACGGCGCCACCGGCATCGCCACCAGCCAGTCCGGCTCCGCGACCAGCCGGACACTGCCGCCGTACTCGCTGACCACGCTCGTGCTGCGCCCGGCCGGCGCGACCGCCGGGCGGCCCGCGGCGCCGGGCCAGCCCACGGCCGGCGTCGTCACCGACCGGACCGCGACGATCTCCTGGCCGGCGGCCGCAGCCGGTGACAGCCCGATCGCCAAGTACGAGGTGTACCGGCAGAACGGTGCGATCAGCGAGCAGTTGGGCGAGACGAGGTCCACCTCGTTCACGGTCGGCAACCTGGTGCCCGGCAACAGGTACACCGTCAACGTACTGGCCCGCGACACCGCCGGCCGGGTGTCCTGGTCCTCACCGCCGCTCACCTTCGCCACCGGCAGCCCGGCCACCAGCGCGTGCGGCGTTCGCTTCACCACCAGCGGCGACTGGGGCAACGGCTACATCGGCGGTGTCGAGATCACCAACAGCGGCACGAGCCCGCTCAACGGCTGGACGCTCACCTGGACCTGGCCGACGGCCTGGCAGCAGGTGAGCAGCGGCTGGAACGCCACCTGGGAGCAGGTCGGCACCGCAGTGCGGGTCACCCCCACCGACGACAACCGGCAGATCGCCGCCGGCGATAGCGTGAGCGCCGGCTTCGTCGGCGCGTACAGCGGGCCGAACGTGCTGCCCACCGCGTTCAGCCTGAACGGCATCCTCTGCACGAGCGGCTGACAGGGCCACCGTGGCCGGCCGGCCCGTTCGCAGGGCCGGCCGGACCACCATGGCACGGCCAGCCGGGGGGGGTGTTCACCTATGTGCATGACGTCGCGGCGGCGCATGACCAGCTGGGCTGGCTGGCCTGGGCCGACGCGGTCGTGCTGGAGTTGACGTCGATCGCCGCCGGTTTGGAGTTGCGCCGCTACCCGGCGCCTAGGCACCAGCGTTGGCTTCCCCGCCACGGTGCTGACGTTGGCGGTGTTGCTGTCCCTGGCCCCGCAGGTGGTGGAGGCCGAGGCGTCGGTGATCGGCTGGATCGCCGCCGCGCTGCCGGCGCTCCGATTCCTGGCGATGATAAAGCTCGCCCTCGGCTGGGACCCGACCCCTTACCGGACCGCTGGGTCCGACCGGACCGCTGGGTCCGACCGGACCGCTCGGTCCGACCGGACCGCTGGGCCCGACCGGACCGCTGGGCCCGACCGGACCGCTGGGCCCGACCGGACCGGGCCACGACCGGCGCTCGTCGCTGACACGTTCGTCTCGGACCCTAGCGAGACGGTCCGGTACCCCATTGCCGCGGTTCCCGCCGCTGCGGACCGGGCCGGACGGTCCCCGGACCGCCGGGACCGCGAGGCGGCAACCGGCGACGGCGGTCCGCAGGTGGCGGCGGTCCGGCCGCCCGGACCGCCGCCCGCGCCCTTACTGTCGAGGGGACATCGCTATCCCGCAAGGCCCTCGCCGGACAGCTGTGCCTGGACGGGCATCAGCTGTCAAACGCCACCGCCTCGGCGCTCGTGCGCGTCGAGATCACTCCACCGACCGCGCCGGAACTGCCGGGAATGGAGGCGCGTGACCGAACCACGAGGTCTTCTGTCAGCCCGGGTCGCCGCTGTCAGACCAGTTCTTTCGTCTGGCAGCAAGCCGGCGACCTGACAGAACCTGGCAGAACCTGACAGAACTGTCACCGCGACGTCGCCCGCCGCGGCTGTCTGGGCGCAGCAGCGAGGGCCCGCATCGAAAGCCCGTCCGCATTCCTGATCGAGGAGCTTCACGCATCATGACCACGACCATCACCTGCGCCGCCAACGCCGTCACCGACCCGGCTCACGCAGACTCTCAGCGCACCGTCACGCGGGACGCGGTGTGACCCGCCGTTACGGTGTCGATGTCGGTCCCCGTTTCACCGTCCGCCTTGATCCCGACCCCCGAACGGACCCCCCGTACTCGCTCACAGCCCAGGTCAACACCACTCTCATCGCTCCTGATCGGCTCCAGACACACCCTCATGTGGGGGTGTCCCCTCAGGGGCCGCTCATGCGTAAACCGCTACCCGGGTACGCCTCGTGCTGGCCCCGAGCAACCGGTCGGCCGCTGTGGCCCACAGCATCGCCCTCGAAGGGGGCCAGTACCTCGCCGGCCCACCCGGTCGTGGCTACCTCTGCACCGGCGATGCCCCGGTGCTGATGGAGGTAGCAGCATGCGGGTCACCCCCACGTCCCGGCGTCGCTTGACGCGGGCCGCGAGCTGGATCGCGGCGGCCGTGCCCCGTGGACGATCGGTACGGGCGCAGGAGCCGATTGGCTTCCCTGGCCGTCCCCACGGAGGGTGCCATCCTTGGTGACGCTGTGGAGCTGATGTCACCAAGGATTCACCCGATTGCCCTGCCCACCTGAATCGTTGGCGACATCAGCTCCACAGGCTCCGAACGCCACTACCGGCCCCCAGGTCGGCCTGGTCGTCAAGGGCAACATTCCGTAGCCCAGCCGGGTCTCGGCTGCGGGTCACTGCCGAAGGTCAGCTCCACCGACCGGAGGAAGGGCGGGGGCCGGCGCATCCGGAACCGGCCCCAGAACGCGCCGAAGCGCCCGCCCCGTCGGGGCGGGCGCTTCGCTGTGCAGCGATTCGTCAGCCCACCACCGACCGCAGCGGCACCTTGGCGTAGAGAAGGGCGCGCACCAGATCACTCGCGAACGGGTGTTCGTCCACCTGGAGTCCCTGCGGGTTCGGGATCACCACGTACGCTGAACCGCCCGTCGCGGACGCCCGGGCGTCCGTGGTGAAGCGTTCGACGATGGCCCGGGTGCGCGGGAGGTCGCCCGCCGCCACCTCGATGGTGATCGGCCGCCACCCGCCACCCAGGTCCGCCGCCACCGGCGCGGCGGCGGCACTGGCCCGCGCCGGGTCGATCCCGGTCGAGCGCCGGGCGTCCGGCGCGCCGGTCGCGCCGCCCGCCGTCGGGTAGAGCAACGCGTTGGCCACCAGGTGCAGACCATTCTCGTTGTACGCCCGGAAGAGCGGGTTGAACGCGAACAGCACCGCCCGGCCGGCGCCGGTCGGCTCGTCGACCAGCGCCGCCGTCCCCTTCAGCGCGTCGCCGCCGACGGTGTAGCCGTTCGCCCAGAAGGTGTCGCCCGCCGGGTAGGTGAGCACGTTGGTCCCGGTGGTGCTCGGGTTGAGGATCGGGTCGCTGTTGTTGAACTCGAAGTCCTCGGCGGGACGGCCCAGCGCGACCGGGCTGTCGTGGTCGACGTCGACCCGCAGGTGTGAGCCGATCACCTGGTACCCGGCCGGTTTGGTCTTCTCGGTGGTGGAGGTGAGCCCTGCCGCCCGGGCCACCCGGGTGCCCTCGTTGCGCAGCCCGATGTAGGTGTGGCCCTGGGCGATCCAGTCGCGCAGGTTGGCCTGCCCGGCGGCGGTGAGGCCGCCGGTCGGGCTGCTGCCGTCCGGCACCAGCAGGACCGTGCGTCCGGTGAACGCCTCGGTGTTGTCGTTGATGTCAGCCGTGGTGACCGGCTTGAGGTCCAGGCCCCACCGCTTGCCGAGCACGTACCGGGCCTCGCCGTGTGAGCCCGACGTGGTGGAGATGCCCGTGCCCTGGAACAGCCCCACGTCCGGCAGGTCGAGTCGGGTCCCGCTGGCCCGCCCGCCCGGGGCGAGGGTCACCCCGAACGATTCGGCCAGCTCGTCGACCGCACGGCTCAGCTTGGTCGCCGGTAGGGCCACCACGCTGGTCTCCAGGTTGCGCACGAGCGGCACGCCGCGACCGAGCAGGGTGAAGGTGAACTCCGCGGCCGCTGCGGAGTCGAGCGGGTACGTGTACGAGCCCCACGGCCACGCCAGCCCGCTGCGGCCACCGGAGATCGTGCGGACCAGCTGGGCCTTTGGCCGGACGTTGTCGCCGGTGTAGATGGTGGAGACGCCCATCAGCAGCGGGTTGCTCCAGGACGACACGTCGTAGAAGTAGGGGAAGGGGACGTACGGGTCCTCGCCCATGATCGCCTGGATCCAGTGCTTCTGCGGCTGGTCCATCGGGATCCAGTACGCGCCCTTGGGCACGGTCACGTTGGTGGCCGTCCGGCCGCCGAAGATCCGTGCGGTGGGCACCCGGGTCGGCTTCTGCACCTCGTACACCTCGACGTCCATCCGGCGCAGCCGCTCGACGAGCTGGCGGACGTCGGCGAGCTGCCGGTCGGGCAGCAGGAAGTACGAGCGGATCTTGATATCGGGCACCGGGAACTGGACCTCGTTGGTGGGCTGGACCACCTCGTTCGGCTCCAGCGTGCCCGCCCTGCCCTGGGCGAGCGCGTCGGTCCAGATGTCGAAGTAGTCGGTCAGCACCTCGTGCTTGTTCGCCGCGGCCCAACCGAGCGTCGCCCACTGGGTGTTGAACTGTTGCTGGACCCGGTCGGCCACCGCCGAGGCGCTGCCCTTCTCGTACGTCATGCCGGCCGCGCCGAAGCCGGTGGTCGGCACCGTGTCGCCGTAGCCCATGAAGAACATGTCGTAGGTCGAGTAGTTGAAGTAGCACTCGACGGCGTCGTCGTCTTCACAGGCGCCGTTGTAGCCGAAGCCGGCCCTGTTGGCCTCGCCGATCCGGTTGATCCAGTCGACCGCCTCGCCGGCGATCTCATGGTGGATCGGGTCCGCGTTGGGCGGGAAGAAGTACTGGCGGCCACCCATCTCGTGGGCGTCGATGAAGACCTGCGGCGGGTAGCGGCGCAGGAGTTCGAGCTTGCCGTCGGTCTCCTGCTGGGTGCGGGCGAACCAGTCCCGGTTCATGTCGAAGCCGAACTCGTTCTGCCGCCGCGTCGCGTCGCGACCGTCCGGGTTCTGCGTCGGGACGATGATGGTGACCAGGTTGTCGTTGCGCTCCTCGACCGCGCAGGACAGGCCGGCCGCCAGCTCGTACAGCGTCTTGAGCGCCGCGTCGGTGCCGCTCTTCTCGCCGCCGTGCACGTTCGCGGTGACCCAGACGATGGCCGGGCTGTCCTTGGCGGTCCGGGCGGCCGTCCTCGCGCTGGTCCGGCGGGGATCGCGCAGGTCCCGGACATCGTCGGCGATCTCGCGCAGCGCGGACGGCCGGACGTTGCGCTCGTTGGACACCACCGCGTACGGCAGCGGCTGACCGAGCACGCTGGTGGCCATCACACCGGTGACGACCCGGTCGGAGGCGCCGTCCACCGCTCCCAGGTACGTCCGCACCTCGTCGTTGGTGACGACCCGCTCCTGACCCACCCCGAGCGGGAAGCCGAGCACGGTCTCCGGGGCGGGCACGGTGCTCAAACGCGCCGTCGGGTCGTTGCCGCAGGGGGAGGAGGGCCGGGCGGCGCTCGCGGCGGATGTGCCACTGAGCAGGGGAATCGTGCCGAGCAGGAGTGTGATCGCGGCGGCACTCGCCAGCCGCCTCGTGGGGACCGTCCAGGACGGACGCATCGATGGGGCCATGTCTCGTGTTTCCCTTCTCGGGAAAAGCCTCGCAGTGGCCGGAGCCTATGAACCGTCGATACCCCGGTCAAGGTCTGATCGACTTTGATGACTGCGTGGGATGCCGGCGGCGGCGCTGGCTGGCAGGATGGCGGTGTGCGGGTGTCTCGCCTGGAAGGAGGAGACGGTGCTGGCCTCTCAGGAGACGATCACGCTCTCGGTCTTCCCGGATCTTCCATCTGCTGATGCTCGGCGTTCTCTGGCGTCCTGGCTTCGGTCCGAGGACCGGCTTCGCGAAAAGGTGACGACGCCGTCCGACGACACGTCGGCGGAGGGCGCGGATGTGCTGCTGGTGGCGGTCGACAGCGGCGGGGCCGTCATGGTGCTGGTCCAGGCGATCGCCGGCTGGTTGACGCACCGCCGCGAGGACGTGACGGTGAAGCTCACGCGTCCGGAGGGATGGTCGGGGGAGTTGGACGTGCCCAGGGCTCGGGACATGGACGAGGTGACCGCGCTCATCGAGGCCGCGGTACGTGCGGTGGCATCCGAGCAGGGGTAGACCGAGCCGACCGATCGCCGGCGGTCGCACGGACCACCGGCCCGCCGCGGACCGATGAAGGTCCACGACGGGCCGGGGAACTACCGCAAGAGCGGGGTACGGCTACCAGTTTGTCAGCCCGAGGCCGATCGTCTTGGTCAACGTGGCGTTGTCGTCGTCGCCGTCCAGCGACCAGATCATCGCTCCGGCCAGGCCGGCCCGCCGGATGTAGAGCGTCTTCTGCAGCACGACCGCCGGGTCGTCGTAGGTCCAGAACGTCGTACCGTCGAACAGCCAGGCGTGCCCGGAGCGTAGGTCGCGGTGCACGGTGTAGCCGTTGCCGGCCAGGGTCTTGAGCTTCTTGTAGTCCTCGTACCCGGCCTCGAAGGTGGCCGGCGCGGGCCCGGTGGCGGGTTTGAACAGGCCGTTGCCGCCGCCGGTGACGCCGGTCCAGCCGCGGCCGTAGTACGGGATGCCCAGGACCAGCTTGTCGCGGGGCGCGCCGCGGGCGATCCAGCCGTCGATGGCCACCTCGGCGGAGAAGTCCGGGTTGTCCGGGGCCCCCGCCGGTACGCGCAGCGCGGACTGCTGGTTGGTGACCGCGTCCCAGCCGCCGTGGAAGTCGTACCCCTGCACGGTGGCGAAGTCCAGGTACTTGAAGATCTTGCGACCCTCGTAGCCGGCGTCCATGGTGGCCGGGTTGGCCGGCAGGAAGGCGGTCAGCGCGTAGTGCGCGCGGGTCGTGCACCCGTACGCGTCGAGTTGCCGGCGGAACTCGGCGAGCAGCTTGGTGAAGTTCTCGCGGTCCTCCGGGCGGATGACGTTGCCCGGCTCACCCGCCCAGTTTGGCCACTCCCAGTCGAGGTCGATGCCGTCGAAGACGCCGGCGGCGGCACCCGGCCCGCCCGCGGCGCCGTCTCCGCCCGGCAGGTTGCCCTTGAGGTAGAGGTCGATGCAGGAGGCGACGAACGCCTTGCGGGAGGCGTCGGTCAGGGCGGCGTTCGAGAAGTACGTCGACCAGCTCCAGCCGCCCAGCGAGATCAGCACCTTCAGGTCGCGGTGCTTGGCCTTCAGCTTGGCCAGTTGGCCGAAGTTGCCGTTGAGCGCCTGGCCCGGGGCGTCAGCGACGCCGTCGACGCTCTCCTCGGCCGGTACCGGGCGCTGGTAGTCGGCCCACGCGTCACCCTCGCCCGGCCCACCGTCGATATAGCAGCGTCCGTCCTCGCTGACGTTGCCGAAGGCGTAGTTGACGTGGGTGAGGCGGCTCGCGGCCCCGGAGGTGTCGAGTTTCTTGACCGGGAAGGCCCGGCCGTAGATGCCCCACTGGGTGAAGTAGCCGACCCGGTGGTAGCCGGCCCGGCGGTCGGTCTTCTCACCTGCGCTTGCGGCGGTTGGCGGGGCGGCGGTGACCAGCATGGTCGCCAGGGCGACGACGGCGGTCAGGCGGCGGTGGCGGAATGGTCGCATCGGCACTCCCACAAGGAATGGAGCGGAATTAGTAAAGACACTTATCTGATTGATGAAGTTAAGGCGATCACCGTCGACGGTCAAGAGCCGTACGGCCACATGGGGGATGGTGGAGTCGTTACCGGGTGGTAACGATGTTGTGTCATGGACTCAGCCCTGACTCTGATCGGCCTGCCCATCGCCCTCGGGATCATCATGCTCGGCCTGGGTCTCGGACTGACCATTGCGGACTTCCGCCGGGTGGCCCAGCACCCGAAGGCCGCCGTCATCGCCCTGGTGTGCCAGGTGCTGGTGCTGCCGGCACTCTGCTTCGGCCTGGTCCTCGCCTTCGACCTGGCACCGGAGCTGGCCGTCGGGATGATGCTGCTGGCCGCTTCCCCCGGCGGCACCACGGCCAACCTCTACAGCCACCTCTTCGGCGGGCACGTGGCCCTGAACATCACCCTGACCGCCATCAACTCGGTGCTCGCCGTGTTCACCCTGCCGATCCTGGTCAACCTGTCGGCGGCGTACTTCCTGCCCGACGGCAGGAGCATCGGCCTGCAGTTCGACAAGGTGTTGCAGGTCTTCGCCATCGTGCTCGTCCCGGTCGCGATCGGCATGCTGATCCGCGCCCGGGTGCCCCGGATCGCCGAACGCCTGAACCGCCCGGTCCGGATCCTGTCCGTCGTCGTGCTCGTCGCGGTGATCGCCGGCGCCGTGCTGGGCGAACGCGAGAACATCGCCGACTACTTCGTCTCCGTCGGCCTCGCCGTGCTCGCGTTCAACCTGCTGAGCCTCGCCATCGGGTACGGCGTGCCCCGCTTGGCCGGGGTCGACCGGAGCGCCGCGACGGCGGCCGGGTTCGAGATCGGCATCCACAACAGCACCCTGGCCATCACGATCGCGCTCAGCCCGGCGCTGCTCGACAGCACCCAGATGGCGATCCCCGGGGCGGTCTACGGCATCGTCATGTTCTTCACCGCGGCGGCCTTCGGCTACCTGGTGACCCGCGTCCGCGCCCCGGCCGCCACCACCGTTCAACCCTGACCGTGGCATCGCTGGCCCGGCCGCCGGTGCCGCCGGCCGGGCCGCGTTGGTCAGCCGACCTGGTTGTTGTCCTTGAGCGAGCCCCAGCCGTGCCAGCGGTCGATCTTGATCAGGGCGCTGACCCGAGCGCGCTCCCGCCGTGGGTACGCGTTCCCCGTGTAGTGCTCGGACAACCGGTCGATGTCCGCGAGGTCCTCGTCCGCGCGCAGTTCGGCGACGTGCCCGATGATGCTGACGTGCGTGTACCAGCCGGCCTCATCCAGGACGGTGAGCGAGACCCGGGGGTCGTTCCGGACGTGCTCCAGCCGGCGGCGGCTCGCGTCCATGTTCACCAGGATCCGGCCGTCCTCCCACAGGTACCAGGTGGCCGCGGACACCGGCTGACCAGTCGCCTGAAGGGTCGTCATGACGGCCGGGTTCGGCTTCTGCAGCATGGCGACCGCGGCCTCGGGAAGCGGTGGCTTGGACATGAAGTCTCCTCTTCGCGTCAGGGGGTTACCCCTGCACGTTACGCACCCGCCGGTCCGACCGCCTTCGGATGGGGCGGCCTGTCGTTCCGCCTCACGGGGTGGGGGTGGTCGACGGCGTCGCCGCGCCGATCAGTCCACCGAAGAAGACCATCATCGTGAGCATGACCATGGGGGCGACGAAGACGTACCCGAGGACCAGGCCGGCGACCGCCATGCCGCGTCCGGACTTCGAGTTGTTGCGGGTGTCGTGCAGGCCGACGTGACCGAGGACGACGGCGAGCAGGCACGGCACCCCGAACAGGCACCACCCGCCGACCACGCCGAGAATTCCGAACACCAGCGACGTCACGGCCAGGCTGGAGGTGGGCGGGCCGTGCACGACGATGTGCGCCGGCGGGTAACCGATCGGCGGGTACGGGCCGGGGCTGGCCGGCGGGGCCGATGCCGGCAACGCGGGCCGCTGCGGGTCATAGCCGGGGTGGTAGCTCATGGTCACTCCTGTGCAAGTGAATAGGTCTGGTCATCGCTGGTCGAGTCGAGCGAGCAGCGCGTTCACCTCGGTGTGCAGCCGGCGCAGCTCCGCGGCCGTCGGCGCCAGCTCGTAGCAGTGGTGGTGGGCGGCGGTCGAGAGCGTGGCCCACGCGTACGCCACCCGCCGGGCGGTCTCCGTGCCCGGCCCGAGCCGTCCGCGCAGCATCAGCTGCTTGGCCCGGCCCTGCCGGCAGGCCGCGACGGTCGGCTTGACCCGCCGCCAGTAGGCGTCGATGCCGCCTTCCAGGGCGAGCCGGATCAGGCAGGCGCAGACCCGAGGCCACCAACCGCCGGTCACGGCGACGCCCCCCAGCACGCCGGTGCCGCGCAGCAACTGGTCGGCCGCCGCCAGGCAGCGCTGCGGCGTCGGCGCGGTCACCGCAGCGCCTCGGTCAGGAAGCGGGCGTCCGCGACCAGGCCCGGCAGGTCCGCCAGGTACGCGCCGTGCACGCCCTTGCGGCACGCCTCGTACGCGTCCACCGCCCGCCGTCCGTGCCGACGGCTCAGCTGGCCGAGTACGTCACCGCCCCGATCGGCGTCGTCGAACAGTGCCAACGCGACGATGGTGGTCAGCCGGCGCGACGCGGCCTCGATGGCCGCTTCGATGTCGTCGTGCGGGACGCCCCGGGCGACCCGTACCCGCCAGACCACCCGGTGGCAGGCGGCCTCCATGGCCGAGCGGCACAGCTCCGCGACCACCGGCCCGCGTACCTCGGCGGGGATGTCCTTGTTGCGCGACAGCGCGTTCGCGTCGTCCAGGTAGCGGGTCACCGGATCGGAGCCGGGCCGCAGCGTCACCACCGACTTCTCCGCCCGGTGCACCTCGACGATGCGGGCGTCGCCGAGGCCGAGCCGGGTGACCGCGTCGGGCAGTCGGGTGTCGTGGGTGAAAACCACCACCTGCCGCTGCTCGGCCAGCTCGGCGAGCACCCGCGCGAGACCGTCCACCTTCGACGGGTCCATGCTCTGCACCGGGTCGTCGACCACGATGAACCGGAACGGGCTCTCCGGGGCGCAGCTGCGCGGCAGGAAGGTGGCCAGCCCGAGCGCCTGCATCTCACCCTGGCTCATCACCCCCAGCGCGGTGCCGTTGTCGGCGCCGTCGACGCTGACCGGGAAGGCCACCCGCCGGCGGGTGTTCGCGCCTTCGAGCGTCATCGCCCCCAACTCGACGTTGCTCTCCTGGCGCAGCTGCGCCCAGATCCGCTGGGAGTGCCCGGCGAACGGTGCGACCCGCTCGTTGCGGATCTCCGTACCGGCGTTCTTCAGCCAGCCGCGTGCGGCCTTCAACCGGGTCAGGGTGGCCTCCCGCGCCGGCAACCCGCCGGCGGCGGTCACCCACTCGCGCACCTCGGCCGCGGCCGCCCGCCAGCCGGTGTCGCGTTGCCGCAGAAACGCCTCGGCGTACGCGCGGGTCGCGTCCGCCGCCGTCACCACCGCCGGGTACCGCGCGGCCAGGTGGTGGGCCAGGTCGGCCGGCTCCCCGGGTACGCGTCGCAGCGCGGCCACGGCGTCGCGCAGCGCCCCGACCGCCGGCTCCGACCCGGGACCCTCGGGCACCGCGAGGTCATCGATCAGGTGGTGCGTCTGCCGCAGCAGAGTCGTGAGCCGGGTCGTTGCCGTCTGGGCGGCGACACTGCGCTGCCGGAGGTCGGTCAGCGACTGCGCGGCGGCGGTACGCCATCCGCGGTCGAGGGTGCCGGTGGCGCAGACCGGGCACGACCCGTCGCCCTGGTCCTCGTGATGTTCGAGGGCGAGGCGGAGCAGTTCGGCGCTGCGCAGCGCGGCCCGGGACCGGCCGCCGTCGTACCGCAGGGCCTCGACCGCCGCCTCCCGCAGCTGACCGGCCAGCCGGGTCACCTCGTCGACCGGCGGTGGAGCGAGAGCGGCGAGTTCCCGGCAGAGCAGCACCGCCCCGTCGGTGGTCGGTTCGTCGGGCTCGTCGAGGATCGCCGTCACCGCCGCGAGGTCGACCGCGCCGCGGCCGCGTAGCAGCGCGACGGTTCGCCGGGCCCGGTCGTCGGTGATCCCGGCGAGCGCGTCGGCCAGGGCGGCGCGCTGTGCGCGTACCTCCTTGATGGTCGTGTCGTGCGGCCGGGTGGCGCGCAGCAGACGCTGGTCGGCGTCGGTGAGCGCGTCCAGGCCGAGGATCGCGAAGAGCGCATCGAAGAGCTGGCTCTGCGTGCCGGCGGCGAGCTTGCCCAGCTCGGCGGCGGTGAGGAACGGCCGGTACAGCTCCAGCGGGCGGGCCAGACCCAACTCGGTGAGGCCGGTGTGCCGGCCCCGGACGCTGGTGACGGTCACCTCGGCGTCGGCCAGCTCGGCGCCGACCGGCCAGGCGCGGTGCACCCGGGTCGGCGTGGCCACCCCATCGACCCGCAGCTCCACACCGACCCAGCACGGATCCGGGTTGTGCAGGTTTCGCCACCCCGTACGCCAGACGCTCGTCTTGTCGGCCCATCGGGCGCTGTCGCCGGTGAGGGCGAGTTCGACGGCCTCGGCGAAGCTGGACTTGCCGGAGCCGTTGCGGCCAACGACCAGGGTGAGGCCCGGACCGGGGTCGATCCGGAGGGTCCGTTCCGGACCGACGCCGCGGAAGCCGGCAACGGTCACCGACTTCAGCCAGATCCGGTCCGCTGGACCGTCGCCGGTGGGGGACCGGGGGTCGAGACGGGTGGGAGTGCCGGCGAGCGCCGCGGTCAGGTGGTCCTCGCTGGTCAGCGCGGCGAGGACCAGCTCGGCGGTCTCGGTCGGTACGTCATCAGCGGCGGCGAGTCGGTCGAAGATCAGCTCGATCAGGGGTGCGGTGGTGGGCTGCGCGGGGTCGGTCATGGTCATCTCCAGGCGTGTGGTGTCCGCGGGCCGACGACTCGCCGGCCCGCCCGGGATGAGCGGTGGAAGTGGGGAGGCCGTTATCGGCCCGGCTGGGGCGAGCAGCGTGGTCGGGAGGGTGGTGGTTGTCGGACGCTGTAGAGCTGATGTCGCAAACGAATCAGTGGTTCAACGTCGGCCGCTCCGGGCACCCCGCGGAGCGGTCAGAGCGTGGCGTTGGCGTGCCAGTCGCGCAGGAACGCGTCGACCAGGGCGTGCGCCCGAGGGCGCAGGTCGAACGACTCCTCTCGCCGGCGGCGGGCCATGTGCGACAGGCCGTCGGCGGCCTCGTTGAGGGCGTGGCCGCTGTGCCCCTTGACATGCGCGAACGTCAGGTCGCGGCGGCGGGCCACCTGCTCGGCGAGCCGGACCAGGGTGGGCTGGTCCGACCAGCGGCGCTCCCGCAGGCTGTAGCCGGCGGGCATCGCATCGGTATCGCCGGCCTGCCAGCGGTGCAGGTATCGCAGAGCCGTCAGGCTGTCCAGCAGCACGGTCATGCCGGTCGGCACCTCGTCATACCCGGTCAGCAGGTAGTCGACCGCGCGGAGTTCGTCGACGAGCACCCGGGAGGCGCCGGTCGGGTCGAGCCGGCCGGTGCCCCGACCGAGCACGCCGTAATGGCCGTCGCTGACGACGTACCCGAGGCCACCGGCGCGGCCCTTCCAGCTGGCGTCGGTCGCAGCCACCAGCGGCGCGGACGCTTCCGCCCAGCGGATCACCCGGCCGCGCCCGCGCTGCTGGTCCAGGCGCGGCGGGACGTGCTCGGTGTGCTCGACAGCGAGGCGCTCGGCGGTATCGAGCAGTTCGCCGGTGGAGGTCAGCTCCTCGTAGTGGGCGGCGGTGAGAGCGAGGCGGACGGCGTCACCGATGCGCTGGCAGTCGTCGCAGCGGGTGGAGCGGGCGTAGGGACGGAGGGTGAGTGCCCGGTCGTGCAATGGTGGGGGGAGTTGCGCCAGGGCGCGGAGGAATTCATCGGGCCGCACGACGCCTCCTGACGTCTCAGGGGAGTTTCAGAGGACTTTGATGGAGTCGACCTGGAGCAGCGGAACGGTGGTTTCGCCGCCGATCTGGGTGTCGTAGCTGTAGGAGCCGAGCACCGTGACGTTGGCGCGGAAGGTGTCGTCCTCGACGAGGTTGTCGAGGTCCGACTGGGATCCGTTGAAGATGGTGTTGGTCTCGTAGTCGTACTCGTCGGCCATGCGGCGGTGAGCGACGTCCGCCCGGAAGCTGTCGACGCCGGTGGCCGCGTCGAACTGGGTGACCCGCCCGTAGACCACGTAGGTCTTCCCCAGGTAACCGTCCGGGTCCTTCGCGATCAGCTTCCACTGCCGCTCAGTGAGCGTCTTGTACGACGGCGGCTTCGGCTTAGGCGGCGGGGCCGTCTTCGTCGGGCTGGGGCTGGCGCTGGTAGGGGCCGCGCTGGTCGGAGCGGCAGTGGTGGGAGCCGTTGTCGTCGGCGACACGCTCGTGGGACTGATCGCAGGCGAACTGCTGGCACCGGCGGTCGCCTCCGGTTCGTCGCCGGCGACCGTGCCGATGACAGCGCCGCCGCAGCAGAGGGCGATGGCCAGGGCGATGCCACCGACAGCCCATGCCCGCACGTGGGACCGCTTCTCCCGGGTGGCAGGGCCGAACTCGCCGACGAGCGTGGTGTCGGCAGTCGCGGCGGACGGCGGACCGCCGACGGGCGGCACCGAGGGCTGCGGCAGTTCGGTCGGCTGGTCGGGCGGATTCGGGGTGGTCGGATCGGTCATGACGGGGCTCCTCATGTGAACAGATGGGCTGTGAGCAGCCGGCGCGGATCGTTCAGACCCGCCCCGGGCTACAGGGGAGAGGTCAGCCGAGGGCGACGTCGACGCCGCCGGAGAACGGCGAGTCGTGCAGCTCGAGCTTCGCGAGCTTGACGTTTTTCGGGATGTCGAAGACGACGACGCCGCTGACCTGGTTGCCGGGGTTGACGTCGTTGAGGAACGTCTCGGCGTTCTTGTTGGCGTAGATCGCCGCGCCGCCGTCGGCGGAGTACTCGGTGCCGTCGGCCGCATACGCCTTCTGGCTGCTGCCGTCGAACATCTGCGCTTCCTTGCCGATGTTCTTCACGTTGACCGTGACCAGGCAAAACTGGCCCTGCGCCTTCTGGCCGAGCATGTCGCTGCCGACCTTGGCGACGCCGCACTTGGCGGACTTCACCGTGAACTCGAACTTGCCGTCGCGGGCCGCCTCGCCCACCTTGGCGGTCTTCGCCGGGGCGTCCTCGCCCTTGCCGCTGCCGCCGGAGCTCGTGGACGTGTCGGCGGCGCCGGAGCCGCAGCCCAGGGCGATGAGGCCGGTGGCGATCAGAGCGAGAGTGGTGGTCTTGCGCATCGTTGTCCTCCTGATGTGAACGTTGCGGCGTCAATAAGAGCATCGTCCGACAGCGGTGTCAACAGACAATCTCGTGCTTGACAGGCGTGCGAGACTTTCGACGTGCAGGAGAACCCGACCATCACGGCAGCGGAGATCGCCCGGCTCGCCGGCGTCGGTCGCGCTGCGGTCAGCAACTGGCGCAAACGGCACGCCGACTTCCCCGCCCCGGTGGGCGGGACGACGGCGAGCCCCGAGTTCGACCTGATCCAGGTCGAGCAGTGGCTACGCACCCAGGGCAAGCTCCCGGAGCTCGCCACCGCCGACCGGCTCTGGCGACACCTCGCCGCGGCCAGCGACTCCCCAGCCGCCGGGCTCGCGGCCGTCGGCGCGCTGCTGTTGGCCCGTCAGCGCGGCTCCCGCAGCGGCCACCCCGACACACAGCTCGCGCCGCTGCTGCCCGACGTCGACGCGCTCGCCGACGAGCTGCGCCCGCAGGGCGCGTTCGACGAGCTGTGGCAGCGGTTCTCCGCACCGGGGCCCGGCCGCCCCTTCGCCACCCCCGATGACCTCGCCGACCTGATGATCGGGCTCGCCAGCGTTGGCGGCGGCTCAGTGCTCGACCCGGCCGCCGGCTCCGGCGCCATCCTGCGAGCCGCCGTCCGCGCCGGCAGCACCTCGGTGTACGGGCAGGAACTCGACGAGGACCTGGCCCGGCTCGCCGGCCTGTGGCTCGCCCTGCACGACGTACCCGGCGAGGTCTGCCCCGGTGACTCCCTGCGCGCTGACGCGTTCGCCGGCCGCGCCGTCGACGCCGTCGTCTGCCACCCGCCGTTCGGCGCCACCAACTGGGGCGACGAGGAACTCGGCCACGATCCCCGCTGGATCGTCGGCACCACACCCCGTACCGAACCGGAGCTGGCCTGGGCGCAGCACGCCTTGGCACACCTG
Organism: Micromonospora sp. U21; assembly: GCF_018070045.1. Lineage (GTDB taxonomy): Bacteria > Actinomycetota > Actinomycetes > Mycobacteriales > Micromonosporaceae > Micromonospora. The sequence continues at coordinate 52,464 of NZ_JAGPYK010000026.1, read as the reverse complement.
CGCGTGGGCGGGCACGCCGTACTGCTGATGCCGCCCACGGTGGCCAGCCGGCGCGCCGGCAAACGGATCCGCGGCGAACTGCTGCGCCGAGGCCACCTGCGAGCCGTCATCGCGCTCCCGCCGGGGGTGGCGGCGCCGCACGGCGTACCGCTGCACCTGTGGGTGCTGCGGCGGGCCGCAGCCGACGCGCCGCCACCGGCGCGGGCGCTGCTGATCGACGCCGCCGGCGGCGACCTGGCCGACACCGCCCCGCGCGTGCTGGCCGCGTGGCGGGCCTTCGCCACTGCCCAGGACGCCGACGTCGAGGAAGCCGGCTTCGCCCGAGCGGTCCCGGTCATCGAGCTACTCGACGAGGAGGTCGACCTCACCCCCGCGCGCCGACAACCGGCCGTCGCGGGCGAGGCTTCAGGAGAGCATCTGGTACGCACCAGGGAACGCCTGGCCGCCATCGTCGGCGAGCTGCCGGCGCTGCTGCCGCAGGTCACACCCGCGCCCGACGGGCCAGACGGCCTCTTCCTCACGGTGGGGGAGCTGGCAAAGACCGGGGCGCTTCAACTCATCGGCCCGGTCCGCGCCGGCACATCCATACCCGCACCCGATGGGCCGCCGGTGCTCACCGTGCCGGACGTGCTCGCCGGGGTGGAGGCGTCCGGGCGGGTCGACGACCGGTTCGGGCAGGAGATCCCCCTCGCTGTGGGGGACGTGGTGGTGCCGATGATCGCGCGGCAGCTCATCCCGCGGGTGGTCACCGCAGAGGGAGCGCTGTTGGGGCGCAACCTCTACCTGCTGCGACCCAACCCGGCGGCGCTGGACCCGTGGTTCCTGGCGGGCCAGCTGCGGACGTCAGCGAACGAGAAGCAGGCGTCGAGTCTCTCGGGAACCATGCGGTTCGACATTCGGCGGGCGCAGGTGCGGCGGCTGTCGCTCGACGAGCAACGGGCGCACGGGGACGCGTTCCGGCGCCTCGACGCCTTCGAGTCAGCGATCAGGCAGGCCGCCTTGCTGGGTGCGGAGCTGGCCCAGCTCACGGCCGACGGGCTGGCGCGCGGGTCGATCAGACCGGACGCCCCGCAGTGAGGTCAGACCTCGACGATGGGCCAGTCGTCGCCGAGCACCTTCCGCACCTGATCGGCCCGAGACGTGATGAGGCCGGCAGCGCTGCTGATCGCGACGAAGGCCGCGTGGCCGGCTCCGAGGCGCCCGGCCTGCCGGGCCATGCCCCCGGCGACCGGACAGCCGTCGGCCCGGTCGACTTGCAGGGCCGGTGTGAGGACCCGTACGGCCGGATTGCGACGCATCATCGACAGGTACGCGTACTCGGTATGGTTGAGCAGGCTGTACGCCTCGAGCAGGCAGACCAGCGGCACGGCAACCGTCGCATTGGCGTCGGCCGCCGCCACCATCGCTTCACTGAGGGCGTCGACACCCTGGGCGTAGGCCATCAGGACGCCGGTGTCGAGCACGTAGACCGGTGCGCTCACGCCGCACTCGGCCGGTCGAAGTCGGCGCGGACCTCGTCGACCGGGCGCTCCAGCAGCTCCGCCGCACGGGCTATCGCCGCCTCGCGCATCTCCGGTGTTACCGGGCGGGCCGCCAGCCGCCGCGCCGCGCCCTCCGGGTCGTACGGGAACTCGCCGTGCCCGGCCGCCCACGGGGCGGCCCGCATGTCGTCGGATACCCGACGGCGGCGCAGCGCCTCGGTGACGTAGGCGGAAACCTGACGGGCGGGTAGCGCGTCCAGTTGCTCGGCCACGTCATCGGGCGCGGAGATCGTCACACGCCGACTCCTACGCCGAAACCTAGCGAAGTATGAATCGTCCGTAAGGAACCGACCCACTGAAACTCGGTTGATCATCTTGGCCGTCTAGCGGACCACGGTCATGAAGGTGGCCGGGCATACTGCTCGCCTTAAGGAAAACGAAAGGAAGTCGATGAGGGGTCGAGCGGGGAGCCGCCGCTGACCTGGCGCGTGTCCGAGCGACGCAGAGCTATCGAAGACGGCTAATGGGGACTGTGGGGTGGCCGTGAACCTGGAACTGGTGGCGGACCGATTCCGCCTGCTGAACGCAATCGGCAGGGGAAACATGGGGGAGGTCCACCGAGCGGAGGACATGCGGGCGTCGGAGGGCTCACCGGATCGCGTCATCGCGGTCAAGTTGATCCTGCGGAGCCGGTCCGGCGCAGTCATCGACTCGACTGCGGATGACAAGGCGGTCCAGAGATTCGAACGCGAGGCGCGCATCATGCGCCGCCTTACCCACGCGAACCTTCCGCGCTCAATCTCCGGAGGCGTCGACTCCTCCGGCCTCCCGTACATCGCCATGGAATTCCTCGACGGGGAGACGCTGCGCGATCTGATTTCTGAGCAACCGCAACTGCCGATCTCGTGGGTTGCCGCGTTGGGCGCCCAGATCGCTGACGGGCTCACCGCCGCGCACGCCGCCGGTGTCATTCACCGCGACCTCAAGCCGTCCAACGTAATGCTGCTGCGCGGCGGGCTCGTCAAGGTCCTGGACTTCGGCATGGGCAGGCTCATCGAAGCTGACGAAGCTGAGAGGCTCACCAGCACCGGCGTAACGGTGGGCACCGCCCGCTACATGGCTCCGGAGCAGTTCCGGGCGTCGTCGGTCACCCAGGCCGCCGACCTTTACGCCCTGGGCTGTGTCCTGTTCGAGTTGCTGAGCGGCGTGCCGCCGTTTCACAGCGGCTCGGCCCACGAGGTGGGGCAGAAACACCTGGAGGAGCCGCCGCCGCCGGTGCGGGTGTTGCGCTCGGACGTTCCGCGGAGTCTCGAACGACTCATTGAACGGCTACTCGCCAAGGATCCCGCGGATCGGCCGGAGGACGCGGGCGCTGTCCGCGAGGTGCTGCTGCCGCTGGTGCAGGGGGAGGCCAAGGTCCCCGGCTGGGACGACTTCAACCCGGTCCGCCACTTCCAGGCCGGCCACACGATCGGTGCTGCGCACACTCGGCCGGCGGATCCGGCTGCAGAAGCCTTCTCCCGCCCGGCACCGGGCATGGACGTCTTCGAGGTGCACCGGGAACTCATCCGGGAGTACCGCGCCTTCACCGAGGGTGGCACGACCATCCGCGATGAGCGCATCGCCGAGTTCGTCGAGCACGACCTGGACGCGAAGTCGCAGTGGCCCGATCCCTGGCTGTCGCTGAACCCGTTCTTCGCCTCCGGCGGCAACATGCTGGAGCTCGTCAACGAGGGTGTGCTGCACCAGGAGTGCGCGCGCATCTTCCAGGCGAACAAGACGGAGGGCGGCACGGACTGCGACGGTCGGCCACTGACCCTGCATCGGCACCAGCGCGAGGCAATCGAGAAGGCGCAGTCGGATGCCTCCTACGTCCTTACCACCGGCACCGGGTCCGGCAAGTCCCTGGCATATATTGTGCCGATCGTCGACAAGGTGCTCAAGGAGCGCGAGCGGGAGGGGTCCAAGGCCGAGAAGCGCGTCCGCGCCATCATCGTCTACCCCATGAACGCGCTGGCCAACAGCCAGCTCAAGGAGCTCGACAAATATCTCCAGGACGGCTACGGACCCGGCCATGAGCCTGTGACGTACGCCCGGTACACCGGGCAGGAGAGCGACGAGCGGCGCAAGGAAATCCGCGACAGCAAGCCGGACATCCTGCTCACCAACTACGTAATGCTCGAGCTCATGCTCACTCGGCCGGACGACCGGCGCTCGCTGATCAAGATGGCCCAGGGGTTGGAGTTCCTCGTCTTCGACGAGTTGCACACCTACCGTGGCCGTCAGGGCGCCGACGTGGCCCTACTGATCCGCCGGGTTCGCGAGGCATGCCAGGCAGACCAGCTGCAGTGCATCGGCACCTCCGCCACCATGTCGACCGAGGGGAGCCTTGACGAGCAGCGGGCGGCGGTGGCCCGAGTGGCCACGACGCTCTTCGGTACTCCGGTCAGCGCACAGAACGTGATTGGGGAGACCCTGATCCGGGCGACAGGGGCGTCACCCGACACCGTCCCCGCAGCGCGGCTCACGGCGCCGGGCGCACCCCGCGCCTACAAGGACCTAGTGAATGACCCGCTGGCCCAGTGGATCGAGACCCGATTCGGCCTCGCCACCGACGTCGCAACTGGCCGGCTCGTACGCCAGAAGCCAGCCAAGATCGAAGTGGCCGCGCTGGAGCTGGCTCGGGAGAGCAGCCTGACCGCCGCCGACTGTGCCGGCGCGATTCGGGCCACGCTCAAGGCCGGCTCCGAGGCTCGGCATCCAGTCACCGAGCGTCCGCTCTTCGCGTTCCGTCTGCACCAGTTCCTGTCCAAGGGCGACACGGTGTACGTCACTCTTGAGGACAAACTCACCCGGCACCGCACTCGCGAGTACCAGCTCGTCCTGCCGGGTTCGGACGGCAAGATTCTGCTACCGCTGGCCTTCTGCCGCGAGTGCGGTCAGGAATACCTGACCGTGTGGCGGTCCGAGAAGGACGGCAGGGTGGTCTACGCGCCGCGCCGGGACACCGCTGCGGCCGGTGGTCGTACGGGCGGCGACGGATACCTCTACATCGACCCGGACCGGCCCTGGCCCGCCACCGAGGAGGAGGCGATCGAGGCCCGGCGGGTTCCCGAATCTTGGCTGGAGACCGACGCCGGCGGCGCTGAGGTGGTCCGTGGCTCCTACCGGCAGCGACTGCCGCAGGCGATCACGGTCAACCCGCGGGGTTGGGAGGGCCACGGGGATCTCAAGGCGGCATTCATCCCGTCTCCGTTCCTCTTCTGTCTGCACTGCGGTGTGAGCTATGAGCAGACCCGGGGGAAGGACTTCGCCAAGCTCGCGACGCTCGACCAGGAGGGCCGATCCTCGGCCACCTCCTTGGTCTCCGCCTCGATCGTCCGGTCGCTGATGCAGGCGCCTCCGGAGGCGCTGAGCAAGAAGGCGCGCAAACTGCTCACGTTCGTGGACAACCGGCAGGACGCCTCGCTGCAGGCCGGTCACTTCAACGACTTCGTGCAGGTCACGCAGCTTCGCGGTGCCCTCTACCGCGCCGTCGTCGAGGCGGGCGACGAGGGCGTCAACCACGAGAAACTCGCCGAGCGTGTCACCGCAGCGCTCGGCCTGAGCCTCGGCGACTACGCGAGGGAAGCCGACCTTGCGCCGTCCATGGCCAGCTTGGCGGCGAAGACCCTCCGAGACGTCATCGCCTTCCGGCTCTATCTCGATCTGGAACGCGGCTGGCGCATCACCATGCCCAACCTGGAGCAGACCGGTCTTCTGAAGATCGACTATCAGGATCTGGCCTGGCTCGCCGGGAGGCAGGAACGCTGGTCAGCAGCTCACGAGAAGCTGCGCGCGGCGGAGCCGGACGAACGGGTCAAGATCATGCGGGTGGTGCTGGACGAGATGCGTCGAGCACTGGCAATCGACGTACAGTACTTCCGCGACGACTTCGACTCGCTCCAGCGGGCCAGCGAGGAACGTCTCATCGACCCCTGGCTGCTCTCTGGAAGCGACAGACCCAAGGTCGGAGCGGCTTACCCCCAGCCCTCGGGGCGGGGCCTGGATCGGTCGAACCTCTTCCTCTCTGGGCGGGGAAAGGTCGGAAAGTACCTGCGCAGGGTGCACTTCCCCGATCTGTCCTGGAGCGACGCCCAGGAGATGATCGTCGACCTGCTGGAGGTGCTCAAGCGGGGCGGTCAGGTCACCGAGGTTTCCCAGGTGCCCGAACGCGCGGGTCGGTTCCGGCGGTCGGCCGGCACGCCCGTCACCGGCTATCAGGTTTCGGCAGCGGCCCTCATCTGGCGGGCCGGGTCGGGTCAGACCGGTAGCCATGACCCGCTGACCCGGACGTACGCCAGCGGCGACGGCCCTCGGGTCAACACGTTCTTCCGTGACCTGTATCAAACCGCAGCCGGCACCCTCGCCGGCCTGACCGCACGGGAACACACGGCGCAGGTCGATCCGGTCGAGCGGGAACGGCGGGAGGAAGCCTTCCGCAAGGCGGAGTTGAAGCTGCTCTACTGCTCGCCGACGATGGAGCTCGGCGTCGACATCTCCGAGCTCAACGCCGTCATGATGCGCAACGTTCCGCCGACCCCGGCGAACTACGCCCAGCGCAGCGGACGCGCCGGGCGATCCGGGCAGCCGGCGCTGGTCACCACCTACTGCGCCACCGGCAACAGCCACGACCAGTACTACTTCCGGCGCTCCGAGCGGATGGTGGCCGGTGCGGTGGCCCCGCCCCGGCTGGACCTGGCCAACGAGGACCTGGTGCGCTCGCACGTGCATGCCGTCTGGCTGGCAGAGGCGGGCCTCAAGCTGGGCCGGGCGATCCCCGAGATCATTGACATCAGCTACCTGGAGGAGAGCCGCCGCCCCGATCCAGCGCTCGGGTTGCAGGATCATGTCGCGGCGGCATTGCGGGACACCCACGCTCAGGGCAGGGCCGTCGCCGCGGCCCGGACGGTGTTCGCCGGGCTGCTGCCCGACTTCGGCCAGTCGACGTGGTGGGACGAGAACTGGATCGAGGACACCATCCGGACCACACCGGAGCGGTTCAACCGCGCGTTCGACCGCTGGCGGGACCTGTTCCGCGCGGCACTCGTCGACCAGGCGGAGCAGAACCGCCGGGTCCTCGACCACACCCTCTCCGAACGCGACCGAAAAATCGCCGTGGGGCGCCGCAAAGAGGCCGAGACCCAGCTCAACCTGCTCAAGAACGAGACGGTGGAGAGCCGGTCGGTGCTCTCGGACTTCAACCCCTATCGCTATCTCGCAAGCGAGGGCTTCCTGCCGGGCTACTCGTTCCCGCGTCTTCCGCTGGCCGCGTATGTGCCGACCTCGGGTCGCCCGTTCGGCGACGGTGACTACCTGCAGCGCCCACGTTTTCTTGCGATCCGAGAGTTCGGGCCGGGCGCGCTCATCTACCACGAGGGTGCCCGCTACCAGGTCACCCGCATCCAGTTACCGCCGGACGCGGCCGGCGAGGTGGTGACGACCGAGGCTCGGCGGTGTGTCAGCTGCGGTTACCACCACGACACCCGTGGCGGCGCGGTCCGCTGCGAGATGTGCAACGAGAAGCTCGACGTGACCACCAACGGGCTGCTGCACCTGCACACCGTCTACACCAAGCGTCGGGAACGGATCTCCTCGGACGAGGAGGAGCGGCGACGGGCCGGCTACCGGCTGGTCACGTCCTACCGCTTCCAGGACCACGGCGCGCGGTCGGGCCGGCAGGACGCCGTCGTCTCCGAGGGAAACGAGCAGCTCGCCACCGTCTCCTACGGAGACTCGGCGACCGTCCGGATCACCAACGTCGGCCGCGTCCGCGCCAAGCAGGACGAGCCGGACGGCTTCTGGCTCGACCCGGCGGACGGACGATGGATGAACGAACGTGACGCCGGTGAGGCGTCCGGCGACTCCAGCGAAATGCCGGTGGTCGACGCCGACGGCAACGAGAAGCGCCGCAAGAAGCGGGTCATCCCGTACGTCGAGGACCGCCGCAACATCCTCGTCGTCAAACTCGACGAGCCGCTGGATTACGACGTCGCGCTCACCCTGATGTACGCGTTGGAGCGCGGCATCGAGGCGGCCTTCGAGCTGGAGGATTCCGAACTCACCACCGAGCTGCTCCCGCCGAACGACGGCCCACGCGACCGGATGCTCTTCACCGAGGCGGCCGAGGGCGGCGCCGGCGTACTGCGGCTCATGCAGTCGGATCCGACGGCGCTGGCCCGAGCCGCCACCGCGGCCCTGGACATCTGTCACTTCGGCCCGGACGGCACCGACCGGGGCGGTCCGCACCCCGACCGCCCGTGCGCCTGGGGTTGCTACGAGTGCCTCCTGACGTACGGCAACCAGCTCAACCACCAGTCGATCAACCGGCACCTGATCCGTGACCTGCTGCTGCGGTTCGTCGGGGCGTCGGCGCGGACGACCGGGCAGGGCGAGTCGCGGACCGAGCAGCTCCAGCGCCTGACCGGGCAGTCGGACACCGCGCTGGAGGCCAAACTCATCACCTGGCTCAAGCAGCGCGGCCTGCGCCTGCCCGACGAGGCGCAGACCTTCGTCAGTGCGGCGCTGGCACGACCGGACTACGTCTACCGCCTGCCCGGCGTCACCGTCGCGGTCTTCGTCGACGGACCCGTCCACGAGCACGCGGCAGTCGCCGACCGTGACCGCGAGGCAGAGGAGCGGCTGCACGACGCGGGCTGGGAGGTGGTCCGCTTCCCGCACGACGCCGACTGGTCGGAGATCGCGGCGAAACACCGGTACTGCTTCGGCGGCTGACCCTCAGCCCGTCACCCCTGGCACCACCCACAACCGAACATCACGACGCGCGAGGACCCCCCTCATGACTACCTTCAGCGCCGGCACGTTGGTCTCCGCCCGAGGCCGCGACTGGGTCGTACTGCCCGAAAGCGCCGCCGACATGCTCGTGTTACGCCCCCTCGGGGGCGCAGACGACGACGTCGCGGCCGTCTTCCCGGCCTTCGAGCCGGTCAAGAGTGCCGAGTTCGCCCCGCCCACCCCCGCCGACCTCGGTGACGCGTACGCGGCCGGTCTGCTCCGCTCCGCGCTGCGGATCGGCTTCCGGTCCGGCGCCGGCCCGTTCCGCTCGCTCGCCGGCATCGCCGTCGAGCCCCGCGCCTACCAGCTCGTGCCGCTGCTGATGGCCCTGCGGCAGCGAACCGTCCGCATGCTCATCTCAGACGATGTCGGTATCGGCAAGACCGTCGAGGCGGGCCTGATCGCCAGCGAGATGCTGGCGCAGGGGAGTGCGAGCAAGCTCGCTGTGCTCTGCTCGCCTGCCCTGGCCGAGCAGTGGCAGGCGGAGCTGCGTACCAAGTTCGGCATCGATGCCGAGCTGGTGCTCGCATCCACGGTGTCCAGGCTGGAGCGCGGTCTGGACCTGGGCCAGTCGCTCTTCGACAAGCACCCGCACGTGATCGTCTCCATGGACTTCATCAAGTCCACCCGCCACCGCGACGACTTCGTCCGCCACTGCCCAGACCTGGTCATCGTCGACGAGGCCCACACCTGCGTCGCGACCGACGACAACACCTCCGCACAGAACCAGCTCCGCTACGAGCTGCTGCAGCGCGTCGCCGCCGACCCCGAGCGGCACCTGCTGCTGGTGACCGCGACCCCGCACAGCGGCAAGGAGAGCGCCTTCCGCAACCTCCTCGGCCTGGTCCGGCCGGAACTCGCGAACGTCGACCTCGGGTCGGAGGCGGGCCGTCGGATGCTCGCCCAGCACTTCGTGCACCGCAAGCGCGCCGACGTACGCCAGTACCTCACCAAGGACGACGGCCTCGCCGACGACAGCCTCGCCGAGGAGACGGCCTTCCCGTCCGACCGGCACTTCAAGGACGAGACCTACAAGCTCTCCCCGGCCTACCGGGCACTGCTCGACGACGCCATCGCGTACGCCAGCGAGCGGGTGACCGCCGCGGACAGCCGGGGCCGGCGGGAGGCCCGGATCGCCTGGTGGTCGGCGATCGCCCTGCTGCGCTCCCTGGTCTCCTCGCCGCGCGCTGCCGCGCAGACCCTGCGGACCCGCTCGGCGACCGCGACCGCCGTCACCGCCGAGGAGGCCGACCGGCTCGGCGCCCCGCTGACCAGCGACTTCTCCGACATCGACGCGCTCGAAGGGCTGGACGTCGCCCCCGGCGCGGAGATCGGTGCCGTGGAGGTCGACGCGGGCGCGCGGCTCGCCGAGTTGGCCGACCGGGCGGCAGAGCTGGACGGGCCGGCCGGCGACACGAAGCTGGCGGCGCTGGTCAAGCACCTCAAGGAGCTGCTCAAGGAGGGCTACCACCCGATCGTCTTCTGCCGCTACATCCCCACCGCCGAGTACGTCGCCGAGCACCTGGACGGCAAACTCGGCAAGAAGACGGTGGTGCGTGCCGTCACCGGCACCCTCTCCCCGCAGCAGCGCATCCAACGCATCGAGGACCTGGCCACCGACGCGGGCGACGACCCGGCCGCCCGCCGCATCCTGGTCGCCACCGACTGCCTCTCCGAGGGCGTCAACCTGCAGCATCACTTCGACGCCGTCGTCCACTACGACCTCGCCTGGAACCCCACCCGGCACGACCAGCGGGAGGGGCGCGTCGACCGGTACGGCCAGAAGCGCGACGTCGTCCGGGTCATCACCCTCTGGGGCAGCGACAACGGCATCGACGGCAAGGTCCTCGAGGTGCTCATCACGAAGCACCGGCAGATCCGCAAGGACCTCGGCATCTCCGTCTCCGTCCCGGACGCCGCCTCGGCCGGAGTGACCGACGCGATCGTGCAGTGGCTGCTGCTGCGCGGCCGCGACGGCGAGCAGGCCAGCCTCTTCGACGCCGATGAGTACCGGGCGATCGACAAGAAGGCCGCCGCGCTGGAGACCCAGTGGCAGTCCGCCGCCGAGCGGGAGAAGGCGTCCCGGTCCCGGTTCGCCCAGCACACCATCCGACCGGACGAGGTGGCCAAGGAGGTCGCCGCGATCCGCGACACGCTCGGCCGCGCCGCCGAGATCCGCGACTTCGTCCGACGGTCACTCCGCGCGCTCGACGGCGTGCTGCGCGACGAACCGGGTGGATCCGGCGACTTCACCGCCGACGTGAGCGGCACCCCCGCCGGGCTCCGCGACGCGCTCGCCCCAGTGCTGGGCGGGGAAGTCGACCTCGGTCGTCCCGTCCCGTTCAAGACCATCGCGGCCGTCGGCCGCGGCGAGGCGGCCCTGGTCCGCACCGACCCGGCGGTGGTGGCACTCGCCGGGTACGTCCTGAACGCCGCCCTCGACGACCAGGTCAGCGGCGCGCGCCCGGCCCGCCGCTGCGGCGTCATCCGCACCCAGGCCGTCGACAGCCGCACCACACTGCTGCTGGTCCGCTACCGCTTCCACCTCACCCTGCCGTCCCGGACCGGGGTACGACAGCTCGTCGCCGAGGACGCCCGGCTGCTCTCCTTCGCCGGCGCGCCCGCCAACGCCACCTGGCTGCCCACCGAGGACTCGCTGCGGCTGCTCGACGTCACCGCCGACGAGAACACCGACCCGGGCTTCGGCGAGCGCACGATGAGCCGGATCCTCGACGCGCTGCCCGAGGTCACCGACCACCTTGAGACGTACGGCGAGGAGCTGGCGGCAGAACTGCTCGCCTCGCACCGCCGGGTCCGCAGCGCCGCCGGCGAGATCGTCCGCGGCCTGACCGTCACCGTGCAGAAGCCCGCCGACATCCTCGGCGCCTACGTCTACCTGCCGGCCTCCTCCACCCCCGCCCCCCTCGCCGCCGGAGGCAACGCCTGATGTCCGCCACCGCCCGCAACCAGGTCTTCTCCGCCGTCCACACGATCGGTGGCCTGATCCCCGCCGACATGCTGGTCCGAATCTCCGAGGGCAAGGACGTCAGCGGCTCCAAGCCCGCCGACTACCGGGTTATCGGCTCCCGGTCCGTCCGCGATGACGCCGACCGTCACTGGGACTACCTCAAGTCGGTGTGGAAGGAACTCCGCGACCGCCTCCCCGTTCTGCCGGAGGCGGAGACGCCCGCCGACCCGACGGGCCTGGCGGTCACGCAGTGGCTGGAGCCGCTCTTCGCGGAGCTGGGCTTCGGCCGGCTGACCGCGCTGGGTGCCACCGGCATCACCTCCGACGACGGCGGGAAGACCTTCCCGATCAGCCATCGCTGGAACCACGTGCCGATCCACCTGGCCGCCTGGAACGCGACGCTGGACAAGCGGCCCGGCGGCGCCGGCACCGTGCCGCCGCAGTCGCTGGTGCAGGAGTGCCTGAACCGGTCCGAGGCACACCTCTGGGGTGTGCTCACCAACGGCCGGCAGCTACGGGTGCTGCGCGACTCCAGCGCGATGGCCACCGCCGCGTACGTCGAGTTCGACCTGGAGGCGATCTTCGACGGCGAGCTGTTCAGCGAGTTCGTGCTGCTGTACCGGCTGCTGCACGTCTCCCGCTTCGAGGTCGCCGAGGGCGCCACCCCGTCGACGGGTTGGCTGGAGAAGTGGCGCACCGAGGCGATCGCCGCCGGCACCCGAGCGCTCGACAACCTCCGGGCCGGTGTCCAGGACGCGATCACCGCACTCGGCACCGGCTTCCTGCGCCACCCCGGCAACGCCGCCCTACGGGAGAACGTCGACCCGCAGGCCCTGCACAACGCGCTGCTGCGCATGGTCTACCGGCTGCTCTTCCTCTTCGTCGCCGAGGACCGCGACGCGCTGCACCACCCCGACGCCGACGAACAGGCCCGCGAGCGGTACGCCGCCTACTTCTCCTCCGCGCGGCTGCGACAGCAGGCCCGACGCCGCCGGGGCACCACGCACGCCGACCTCTACCAGGCGCTGCGGATCGTGCTCGACGCGCTGGGCAACGAGAACGGCCGCCCGGAGCTGGGCCTGCCCGGCCTCGGTGGCCTCTTCGACGACAGCGACGCTGATGCCCCGCTGCGCGGCCTGTCGCTGTCGAACGAGTACCTGTTGCTGGCGATCCGGCACCTGTCGCTGGTGCGCGACGGTGGGTCCCGTCGTTGGCGCTCGGTCGACTACCGCAATCTCGACGCCGAAGAGCTGGGCTCGATCTACGAATCGCTGCTGGAGCTGGTGCCGAAGCACAGTGCCGTGGACCGCACCTTCGAGCTGGTCGCACTGGCCGGCAACACCCGCAAGACCACCGGCTCGTACTACACCCCGTCCTCGCTGATCGACTGCCTGCTCGACTCGGCGCTCGACCCGGTGATCGACGACGCGGTCAAGCGCGGCGAGGTGGCCGCCACCGCTGCCGGCCAGCCCGACCCGTCCGACGCGATCGTCTCCGAGTTGCTGTCGCTTACGGTCTGTGACCCGGCCTGCGGGTCCGGCCACTTCCTGGTCGCGGCGGCCCGCCGGATCGCCAAGCAGGTCGCCGCAGTCCGCGAACGCAACCCCGAGCCGACAGTCGATGCGGTCCGCCACGCGCTGCACGAGGTCGTCGCCAAATGCATCTACGGCGTCGACCTCAACCCGATGGCCGTCGAGCTGGCCAAGGTTTCGCTCTGGATGGAAGCCCTGGAGCCGGGCAAGGCGCTCAGCTTCCTCGACGCCCACGTGAAGCGTGGAAACGCGCTGATTGGGGCCACGCCAGCGCTGCTCAAGCGCGGCATCCCCGACGAGGCGTTCAAGCCCATCGAGGGCGACGACAAGACATTCGCCAAAGGCCTGGAGAAGCAGAACGCCAAGCAGCGGCAGGGGCAGGGCAGCCTCTTCGACCTGTACGCAGGGGCGAAGGTCGCCAACACCGTCTTCGCGCGGGACCTGCGCCGCATCACGACCGCTCCCGCCAACAACCTTGGTGACGTCCGTAAGCAGGCGTCCGCATACCGGACCTGGAAGACCTCCGCCGAGTACGCGCGCGCCCTGCACGTCGCCGACGCCTGGTGCGCGGCGTTCATGTGGAAGAAGACCGCCGGCGTCCCGGTGGCCGTCACTCACGGGGTCTTCCGAGCCCTGAGCGACCCTACGGCGGCCGCCGCCTCGCGGGCGACCCACGACGAGATCGTCCGGCTGCGCGAGCAGTACCGGTTCTTTCACTGGCACCTGGAGTTCCCCGAGGTCTTCGACGTGCCGGGGAGCGGCACCGACATCGACCCGGCCACCGGCTGGGACGGCGGCTTCGACTGTGTCCTCGGCAATCCCCCATGGGAACACCTTGAGCTCAAGGAACAAGAATTTTTCTCCGCGCGAGCCGCTGAGGTCGCCGAGGCGGCAGGGGCCAAGCGCAAGAAGCTGATTGATGGGCTGCGCGCTAAGAATCCGTTGCTGTTCGAGGCATACGAGGCCGCGAAGCGTCAGATCGATGGCGTGCGGCATTTTGCCGGAAATTCGGGAGTCTTTCCGCTCTGTGGGCGTGGCCGGATTAAGACGGACCCGGTCTTTGCAGAGCAGGCTCGCAAATTGACAGGCCCTTACGGTCGGATGGGCGTGATTGTCCCGACCGGAATCGCTACGGACGCGACTACGCAGTTCTTCTTCAAGGATCTGGTGCTCAACGGTTCGATCACGGCACTCTACGACTTCGAAAACGCGGCACCGCTATTTCCCGGCGTGCATCGCTCATTCAAGTTCAGCGTCCTGTCCCTCGCCGGGCGCGCACTGCGTGAACCGGCAGCCGAGTTCGCCTTCTTCCTCCACCACCCGAGCGAGTTGGACGAGGCCGGCAAGGCGTTCAGCCTCACTCCCGAAGAGATCACCCTGCTCAATCCCAACACCGGTACGTGCCCCGTCTTCCGCTCCCGACGCGACGCGGAAATCACCCTCGGCATCTACCGGCGAGTGCCGGTGCTCATCAAGGAGGGCGACCCGAACGGCAACCCTTGGGGCGTGTCGTTCATGCAGGGCCTTTTCAACATGACCAGCGATTCACACCTCTTTCACACCCGGGAGGAGCTTGAATCCGACGGCTGGACCCTCATCGGCAACATCTTCACCAAGGGGCCCGCCAAAATGCACCCCCTCTACGAAGCCAAAATGATCCACCACTACGACCACCGCTGGGCTATGTTCGATGAAAATGGCGGGACCCGTGACCTTGCCTTGGACGAGAAGCAGAATCCGGGTGCTGTAGTTGTGCCCCGTTATTGGGTAGCCGAACGCGAGGTCGATGAGAAGCTCGCTTCCAGGCATTGGACGCGGGGCTGGCTCCTTGGTTGGCGCGACATCACGAACTCTACTAATGAGCGTACGGCGATTATCGGAGCCTTCCCCCGCGCTGCTGTCGGAAACAATCTCCCCATCACAACGTTCAACACGGAGGACGTCCGCCTCGGGGCCTCCTTGGTCGGGGTTCTGTCGTCGCTTGTCTTTGACTTCGCAGCGCGCCTGAAGGTGGGTGGCACTCACCTCAACTTCTTCATCTCGCAGCAACTGCCGGTGCTTCCTCCCGGCCGCGTCAAGGTTCACAGCCAATTCTTAGTGACGCGCATTTTGGAGCTCGCCCACACCGCCCACGACATCATTCCGTTTGTCCGCGACCTTGGCGGCGAGGGTGCGCCTTTCGTGTGGGATGTGGAAAGGCGGTGGGCTATTCGCGCCGAGTTGGACGCCCTACTCTTCCACCTCTATGGCATCGGGCGCGACGACTTGGACTACATCATGGAGACGTTCCCGATCATCAAGCGCAAGGACGAGGCGAAGTTCGGCACGTATCGAACCAAGGAGTTGATCCTCGCCGAGTATGACCGGATGGCCGCTGCCGGGGTCAGTCTGGCCAACCCGCTGGTTGACGGAGAGAACTACACCTCAACCCTCACCCCGCCGCCCGGACACGGCCTCCGCCATCCGGCGACCCCGGCCATTCCTCGGCAGCGGACCGGAAGCTCCGACGTCCAGCAGGTGAGTCGAGGCCGTGCTCGCTAGATAACGCTGACGTGACGGAGCCCAGGCAAGGGTAGTTGTCTGGGCTCCGTCTGTGCGGCTCTGCCGGCAGCCGATCGCGCGAGACTTTCGATCGTCGGCCCAGGTGTGATGGTCTAGGACTCCTGCTCGGACGTGTCGGCGACGAAGACGCCGATCCCCATTCGGCCGACCAGCTCGCCAAGCTCGATCATGGAGTCCAGCGCGCGCCTGATCGTCATGTGGCTCGTGTCGTACTCCTCGGCGAGTAGGCGAGCGGAGGGAAGCTTACTTCCCGGTGGGTAGATGCCGGCCCGGATCTTGGCGCGCAGATCGTCTCTGATCTGGCGCCAGAGTGGCTGGGCGTACGGCATGTGATCAGGGAAGCACTCACTCGAAGCTGCTAGTAAAGCGTCCCCATCCTGTATTTATAGGCTTTACAGGTGGCGTAGACTCTGCCTGTCATCACGGCAGGCAACGCCGGGAGGGAACATGGGCAGGCGATGGAAGTGGTTCCTGAGGCCCGGGGAGGTCGTGCTCGACCTGACCGGGCAGGCGGTGCCGGACGGGGACGTTCCGGGGCGCTTTCGGCGGCTGGCTGTCGAGCACGTCGTACCGGAGCTGCGGGTGACCTCGCGGTGCGACGGCGCGTTGGTCTACGAGCGGCCCGAGGAGCGGCCGGCGCCATTCCTGGCGCGGAACCAGAGGGTTACCCGCTACGACTCGGACCGGTCCGGCAAGCGGAACCGCGGAAGGTTCGCCACACCGGTCGACGAGACGCAGTTCGGTGTCGAGCCAACTGAACCCGGTGGGTCGGAGGCAGACGGCGACCTCTTCGTCACCCCCGCTCAGCTCGCGCGGGCGAACCGGCTGGTGGACCTGCACTGGCGGCATCCCACCGAGGACGCGCGGATCAGGAAGTGCGAGGACTGCCGGGCCGACGGCACCTGCCCCCGCGCGGCCTGGGCTGACTCGATCATCATGCGCTGCCTGCGGACGTACCAGAGATGAACGTCTTTGATCTGTCGCCCGCGCAGATCCGCAACCGGCTGATCCTGCAAGCACGTCGGGCGGCCCTGGCCGCCGAAGCCCGACAACGTCCGGGGGCATGCGCGCAAGGCTTGGTCGGGGTGGTGTCGACGGTGCCGGTGACCCGCGTACCGGTCATCCCGCGCGTCGGCGTCGTCCCGGGAGACGTGGTCCGGCTTGCCGAGTCCGACTACCGGTATGCCGACGGGCCGCTCCGGCTGCGGATCGTCCGGGTCCGGCTGGACGTCAGCGAGTGGTACGGCGGCCGGTGGGTGTGGCTCGAAGGCGTCGAGATCGGGCCGGACGACCAGGGTCGCTCATTCCGGCAGGCGCTGGCCAGGGTGGCGGCGCTGCGGCCGGAGGAGGACCAGCAGGGGCCGACCGACTCTGTTACCCGAGCATCTCCGTGACGATGGCCTCGATCTCTGAGGTGGCGGGGTGCCGAGTGAGTTCGGCGCGGATCCGGCGGCGCAACGTCACGAAGTTCATGCCCTCTACAAGGCTGAGCCCGGCCACGGTCTGGTGTTGTTCACGGCCGGACTCCGAGAGTCGTCGGTGGGTCGGGTTCGCATTGTCGTACCGAGGGATGGGCAGGTCCCACACGTACTTGTCGATGTCGCGCTCATCCTTGGCGTAAGACATCATCGGCCGGACAAGCTCGGTCAGCACGGTGCTGTTCAGGATTGCGGATAGGAAGAGGCCCTCTTCCCGGGTCGCGATTGGGACCCAGTAGAGCTTGTGGTCGATGATCGCGGCTGGATCGTCGACGATCGCAGCGGCGACGTGCATGCCCGACTTGCCGTAAACCAGACGTAGCGGTGGCGCAGGCAACTGAGTGGTGAGCTTGTGTCGGAAGTCCAGTTGCTCGGCCAGGGCGAGACGAGCGCTGTTGCGGTGCGTCTCCCAGATGGCCTCGGCCCGTCGCCACCACTCGGCGAGGCCGAAGTAGTAGTCGAGTCGCGATCCGGGACCTGCCATCAGCACGTCGCCGTCAAGCGGGAGGACTGCTTCCTTCGCCGGCAGGATCCGGTACGGCACCAGGCTCTCGCCGAGCAGCACGCGCCGGATGAACTCGGCCTCCACGACGCCTTCGAGAGCGGGCAGGTCCTTCCACGGGGCTTTCTCAAGGTTGCTGCGCGCGGAGCGTACGGAGCGGCGGCCGGCACCGAGGCCGAGCCGCCCGCCGGAGTCCGTCTCGACGAAGAAGAGGATCCGGGGGAAGATCGTCGCGCCGTTGTGCACGTGTGGCTTGTACGGAGACTCGGCGAGGGACGCCCGCCCCAGGGGTACGAGTTCCCGTTGGATGGATGGCGCGACCTGCTTCCAGCTCCTGGCATCGACGCCGAGGTGTCCCGTCCACCGCTCAGTGATCGATGGAAGGCTGCGCGGGCTGTACGTTGCTGCCTTGTTGCCGAAGACGACGCTGGCGCCCCGCGGAAAGGGGTGGGGACGTAGGCGGCGCAGGTCCCAGGAGCCGCTGAAGGCAACCTCCGTCGGCTCGACCTTGTCCTTGTACCGCCCGCTGCGGAAGCCCTCGTAGTGCTTGCCGTCGAGAGCGGCGTTGGGCAGGACGAAGGCGAACGCGCCACCGTCGCACAGATACTGCTGGATGGCTCTGGCCACGAAGAGGCCGGAGAGGTCCTGCTGTGTCGCGAACTGACCTCCGCGCCACAGCCCGCGGTCCTGCGAGAGTTGCTTGAATATCGCTTGCATGCCCGAAGGCATGTGACGGTAGACGAGCCATGGCGGGTTGCCGATCAGGACGTCCATGCGGTTGTCGTCGATGGCCAGCCAGACCGGTCGGGCCAGGTTGCGCAGGTAGTAGCTCCAGATGTGGTCGCGCCCCTCGTCGTGCAGCCGGCACATCGCCTCGAAGGTGCTGAGGATCATCGGCTGATCGTCTGGCCCGATCTTCATCCGGTGAAAGAACGCGTTCAGTGACGGCGGGCCGTTCCCCTCTCTCGGTTTCGCCGCGATGCTGGCGAGCCCCGCGACGATCTGGTCGAAGCGGCTCGGTTCGTTGAGCAGCTCCTTCGGGAACCGGAGCCACTCCTCGACCTCGCTCGCGTTGTAGCCGGCGCTGATCCGCAC
The DNA here is from genome assembly GCF_018070045.1 of Micromonospora sp. U21. GTDB lineage: Bacteria > Actinomycetota > Actinomycetes > Mycobacteriales > Micromonosporaceae > Micromonospora. Next base: position 34,012 of record NZ_JAGPYK010000026.1, on the reverse strand, counting down.
GTGCTCCTCGCTGAAGAGGTCGCGGCGTTCCCGCCACTGCATGCTGTCGCCGAGGTAGACCGGGATGGTGATGGCGTCGCGCTGATCGGTCAGCCGCTCGTGGCCGATGGCGAGCAGGTAGGTCACCCGTGCGAGCGCCACGGCGACCGGGTGCAGGTCGACACCAACCACATGCTTGGTGAGCTGCGTCAACGCGGCGTCGAGCGGAACGGCCGCCGCCTCGGCCGCGGCGAGATACCGGCGTACGGCGTGGAAGAGGAAGGTGCCGGAGCCGCAGGCGGGATCCAGCACACGTTGCCGCAGTGGATCGGTGACGACGGTGTCGACGAGATGCTCGGCGAGCCAGTCCGGCGTGTAGTACTCGCCCATCCGTTTGCGCGTCTCGGCGCCGATCATCGACTCGTAGAGCACCTTCAGGATGTCGTGGTCGGCCCGCAGCCAGTCGAACCGGGCCAGCCGCCGGGTGAGCCCCTGGACGAACTCGCGGCCGCCGGGCACCTCCGTGGTCCAGCCGAAGAAGTCGTGCTCGACCACGCCGAGGATGCGGGCCTGGTCGAACCGTTGCCCGGTGATGAGGTCTTGCGGCTGCAAATCCATGGCATCGATGCCGACGACCAGGTGCGCGATGATGTGCGCGCTGTTCATCAGCAGGGTGTGCTCGACGAAGAGGTCCGGGTCGTCGACGAACTGCGTGCCGAGCGCGCTGTCCAGCAGCCCCGCCCAGAGCTGCCGTTTCAATTTCACGGTCGGGACCTGCGCGTGCTCTTCGTAGAGTGCGGCGAGCGCGGCGCGATCCAGCTTGTGGGAGGTGCTCGCCGCGCCGAGGCGGCGGGCCACCTCGGCGGGTGTCGGCCGGACCCGTTGGCTCGTCGCCAGCACGCCTTCCAGCCAGTAGAAGAGGGCCAACCCGTCGGGGCGGGTGGCAGCCAGCACGTGGCTGTCGATGAGGGTGAGCGAGTCGCCGGTCAGCTGGTACGCACGCCAGGTGGCGCCGTCGGTGAGGATGCCGACGTACCGTTGGCTGCTCTCCTGGCTCCGCGACCGGACGTAGCCGCTGAGCTGCCGCTCGGCCTCCTGCAGCGGACGTCCGTTCTGGAGCCGGCGCTTGACCTCGATGACGGTGTAACCGACCTCGATGTCGATGCGCCTGCCGCCGCCGGCCGGGGCCTCGAGGTCGACGTCGAGGTGGGAGTCAGCGAGGCCGAAGTCGCCGGCCAGCAGGAGTTGTCGAATGTCGGCCTGCAGGGTCGCTTCGCTGCGGGCGGCCCGGCGATCGGCGATCCGGGCCAGCAACGGCTGCAACGAAGGGGGAAAACCGTCGGGCGCACGCACCTCCGGTCGAGGTGACGTCTGGCGGCTACGGCTTGCATGTGGCGTACCGTCCGAGCGGGCCATGCATCAGTGTGGATCTGGTGACTCATCGGATCCAAGGGGATCGTGAATCGCTGTCGGATTATGGACAGCTACCGGTAGTGATGGGATTCAGGTGGGCCCGGAAACCGATAGCGTGGCCGGTAGGGTCGCATCCGCCGCGCCGACCGATCACGCAGGAGGCTCCGCCCGTGCCGCAGCTCGCCTTCGCCAACAGCTTCTGGGAGAGCTTCGACGTCCTAAAAAAGCAGGTCAAGGCTGGCGTACGCAAGGCGATGGACAAGTTTCAGCTGCTCACCATCGCCGAACTGCACGCCGACAAGGGCCTGCACCTGGAGTCGGTGAACAACGCCCGCGACCCGCGGATGCGGACCATCCGGATCAACGACTTCTGGCGCGGGGTTGTGCTGGCGCCCGACGACGGCAGCGACACCTTCCTGCTGCTCAACGTCGTGCCGCACGACGACGCGTACACCTGGGCCGCGAAGCGGCTCTACACGGTCAACACGGCGACCCGGGCGTTGGAGGTGCGCAACGTCGTCGCGATCGAACAGCTCACCCCGGCGCTGGAGAAGGCGGCGGCGGAGGCGCCGACGCTGCTCTTCGCCCGTCACTCCAACACGGTGCTGCGTGACCTCGGCATCGACGACCAGGTGCTGCGCGCCGTCCGCACGATCACCGACAAGGCTCAGCTCGACGCGTTCGGCACGCTGCTGCCCGAGGACCAGTTCGAGGTTCTGCAGTACCTCGCCGAGGGCTTCACGCCAGACGAGGTCTACCGCGACGTGGTGGCCGAGCGCCGGCCAGCGGACGCGACGCCGGAGCCGAGTGAGAGCCTGGCGGTGGCCATCGCCAACACGAAGAACCGCATCACCCTGGTGACCCGGCCGGACGAGCTCGCCGAGATCCTCGACAAGCCCTTCGCCGCCTGGCGCGTCTTCCTCCACCCGTCGCAGCGGCGGGTCGCCTACCGGGTCTCCTACAACGGGTCGGCGCAGGTGACAGGTGGGCCGGGCACGGGCAAGACGGTGGTGGCGTTGCACCGCGTCAAGCATCTGCTGTCGCGTACGCCCGACAGTCGGGTGCTGCTCACCACGTACACCAATGCCCTGGCCGCGACCCTGCGCGAGCACCTGGCGCTGCTCCTCGACGACGAGGATCAGCTGGCGCGGGTTGAGGTGACCACGGTGAACGCCTTCGCGAACCGTGCCGTGCGGGCGCTCGCCGGGCGGGTGCCGACCCCGATCGGCGACCTGGACGAGCGGCAGGTCTGGCGGCGGGTGTGCCGGAGGCTGAACCTGCCCTGGACTGAGCAGTTCCTGGCGCAGGAGTTCCGCCACGTCATCCTGGCCCACAACGTGCAGAGCCGGGAGGAATACCGGGCGACCAGCCGGCGCGGCCGCGGGTCGGCGCTGGGGCTGCGGCAGCGCGACCGGGTGTGGGACGCCGTCGAGATGTTCCAGAAGGAGGTGTCGGCCGCCGGTACCAACACCCACCTGCAGATCTGCGCGCGGGCCGCGCAGCTGCTCGACGGCGCCGACCGCACCGCCCACGGGTACGACCACGTCGTGGTCGACGAGGCGCAGGACCTGCACCCCGCACAGTGGCGAGTGCTACGCGCCGCGGTGGCACCCGGCCCGGATGACCTCTTCCTCACCGGGGACCCGCACCAGCGGATCTATGACTCTCGAGTTTCGCTGAGCGCGCTCGGCATCTCCGTCACCGGTCGCAGCAACCGGCTGCGGGTCAACTACCGCAGCACCGAGGAGATCCTCGCCTGGTCCACCGGTGTGCTGGTCGGCTCGCGGGTCGAGGACCTCGGCGGCGACGGTGACGACAACCTCGCCGGCTACCGATCGCTGTTGCACGGCAATCGGCCCTACTCTGCCGGGTATCCGACCAGCCAGGATGAGGTTGCGGCACTGGTGGAGCGGGTGGGGGAGTGGTTGAAGCAGGGCGTGGCGGCCAGCGAGATCGCCGTCTGCGCCCGCTTCAACCTGACGCTGAACGCGGTGCGCGATGCGCTGGCCGATGCCGGGATTCCGTCCGCGCTCGTCCGAGACCAGCCGGGCGCTGACGTCGACGGGGTACGACTCGCCACGATGCACGCCATGAAGGGTTTGGAATTCCGGTGCGTCGCCGTTGTCGGTGTCACCGCGCGGGCTGTGCCGTTCGCCAAGGAGGTCACGCCGTCCGAGGTGGACTCATTGCAGCACGAGAGTGACCTGCTCCGGGAACGGTGTCTGCTCTTCGTCGCGAGCACTCGGGCACGGGAGGCGCTGCATGTGTCGTGGAGCGGGCAGCCGAGCCCGTTCCTATCGTTTGTCTCCGATCGTCAGTAGGAAGGATGGCACTACAGTGGCTCCTGCGAACTACGCTGCTTGTAGGTACAGCGTCACTTTAAGGACGGACGACTTGGCCGTCCTGCACATGCTCCGGGCTCTAGTGCTTCGTCATGCAGCCTTGAACGGGTAATCCGGGTGGCGGATCTTGGATCCGATCGCGAATTCGGTTTTGGGTCGGGCCCGTTGGTTGCGCCACCGGATGTAGCTGCCGATCGCGCTGTCCTGCTCGGCGTGGCTGCGATGGTCGGTGCCGTTGAGGGCGAAGTACCTAACGGCTGCGAACTCGGCCTCGATCCGGTTCAGCCAGGACGCATACGTCGGCAGGAACACCAAGTCGACCTGGTTCGTCGCGCACCACGCTTGGACCTCGGGATGCTTGTGCGGGGAGAAGTTGTCGCAGATCAGGTAGAGATGCTCGCCTGGCCAGCGGGCGCGCAGGGTCTTGAGGAAGCTGAGGAGCTCGCGCCACCGTTTCCGGTCACGGATGCGGTAGTGCAGCTTCCCGGTGGTCAGGTCCAAGGCGGCGATCATGTGCCGTACACCCTGGTCACGGGTGTAGGTGTGGCACGTAGTCGCACAGGCTGTCCGACCGGTCGCCACGCACGTCCTGGTCGGGGTTGCAGATTCAACGGCCCGAACTCGTCCACACACAGAACCCGCCCGCCCGGCGGCGGGTGGTCGTAGAGGTCCAGGACCCGGCGCATCTTCGTTGTGAAGTCGGGGTCGGTGCTGGCCTTGCAGGTCTTCGTGGCCTGCCACGACACCCCGCGTTCGTGCAGGATCCGTCGGACCGCCTCGACACTGACCGAGGCGACGTAACCGGCGGCGATCAGGTACTCCCGCAGCTTGCTCAACGACCAGCAGGAAAAGGGCTGGCCAAGGAAACGGGGGTCACACCGGGCGATGACACAGATCCAGTCGCGGGTCTGCTCATCGATCCGTCTCGGTGCGCCCCCGCTCCATTTTGGGTCCAGCGCCTCGAACCCCCCCATCGTTGAACGCGTGGATCACGTCACGGACGTAGTCCTCGCTGGCGGCGAGCAGGTGAGCGATGTCCGGCGCCGGCTGACCCTGGGCCGACATCACGATCGCCCGCCGCAGCTTCACCGGATCCTTCGCCGTCCGGGTAATCCGCTGCAACCGCTGACCCTCGAGCATCGACACCTGCCGGACGAACACCTCCGGACGCCTGCCCACACCACCACCTCCCACACCACGAGCGATGGAAGACAGCCTGCCCGACACATCCTCAGAACCGACGGATTACACGATCAACGTTCAAAGACGAGGCACTAGTGTCCTGCGCCGGAAATTCGCCTGATAAGTTGGTGTAGGGTGCGGTGATGGCACGGACCGGGCGCCCTACCGCGCCGTTGGTGTTGACCGACGAGGAACGCAGGACGCTGATCCGCTGGTCGCGTCGGGCGAAGTCTTCACAGGTTTTCGCGATGCGGTCGCGGATCATCCTGGCGTGCGCGGAAGGTGCTTCGAACACTGATGTGGCGACAGCTCTGAATGTTCATATGTCCACAGTGGGTAAATGGCGGCGTCGGTTCCTGGTCGAACGCCTCGACGGGTTGATCGATGAGCAGCGTCCCGGCCGGCCCCCGTCAATCGCCTTGGACAAAGTCGAAGAGGTGGTCGTCGCCACCCTTGAGCAGACACCGCGTAACGCCACGCACTGGTCTCGGACCTCAATGGCCGCGAAGTCTGGGCTGTCAAAGTCGACGATCGGCCGGATCTGGCGCGACTTCGGCCTCAAGCCGCACCGGGCCGACACGTTCAAGCTGTCCACCGACCCACAGTTCATCGAAAAGGTCGTTGACGTCGTCGGGCTCTATCACCACCCGCCCGAACGGGCCGTCGTGCTCTGTGTAGACGAGAAATCCCAGATCCAGGCACTCAACCGCTCGCAACCGGTCCTGCCGATGATGCCGGGGATGCCTGAGCGGCGAACCCACGACTACCACCGCAACGGCATCACCAGCCTGTTCGCCGCGTTCGACATCGCCGACGGCACCGTCATCAGCGAACTACACCGCCAACACCGCGCGATCGAGTTCCAGAAATTCCTGATCACGATCGACAAGACCGTCCCGGCCGACCTCGACGTGCACCTCGTCTGCGACAACTACGGCACCCACAAAACCCCCGCCGTCAGGACCTGGCTCGCCAAACACCCACGCTTGCACATGCACTTCACCCCGACCGGCTCGTCCTGGATCAACCAGGTCGAACGCTGGTTCGGGTTCCTCACCGACCAGAAGATCCGCGGCGGCACCCACAAGAGCGTCCACGCACTCGAAGCCGACATCCGCTCCTGGATCACCGACTGGAACAACCATCCGCGACCGTTCATCTGGACCAAGACCGCAGAAGAGATCCTCGAATCACTCGCCCGATTTTGTAGGCGAATTTCCGGCGCAGGACACTAGCTCGGCATTGCTACTCGGGGCAGTACCCACAAATCGCGTGGGGAGGCACAACAGCCAAGTCTTGGAACATGAGCGGTGGGAGGGTCACCCTCCGCTTCGCCGCTCCGGCTGACCGGGGCCGCTTCCTCACCGAAGCTGAGCGACTTTTGCCTGCTGAGACATGGAGGCTGGAGGGAACGAACGACAATGGCCCTGCGACTCCCCAACGGTAATTCCTAACGCGTCTTCTATGGAGCCTGCTGGGACGCCCGCCGTCAGTTCATTGGTGTGGTCTGAGTCGAGCGTCTACTAATCATCGCTCAAAAGGTCATCGATTCGATCGGCCAACTCGCGCCAGCCATTCTCAAGTTCAATGCGACACAGATTGCCGAGGTTGAACAGGTCACCGTCGGCCGGCACGATGTGCTTCCAGCACAGGAAGGGATCTCCGTGCTTGTGCTCCAGCCAGCCCAGTCGCCCGATCTCCTGCTGGAGGGCCTCATTCAGATCCGCGATTTGCTTGTGCCGGGCCGCGCCGCTATGAGTCCGGATTCCCACGTACGGCCAGGGATTGCCTCCATTTGGCTGAGGCTGCCACTGCACCGCGATCGAGATTGACCGCCAGCTTGCGCGGTACAACTCAAATGTGGGATAACGGGGCGATGAGAGGTCCAAGTTCGGCACGGCCCGGGCCGCGATTAACGGTGGACAGTCGGTGAACGCTACCCGCATAGTGGTGTCGATCGTGGCGACGGCCTGCGCCCGCATCGCTACCCACTCCTCAAGCTGTTCCCAGTGCCTCGCGTAGAAGCGTCCTGACTCATCGGACATTCCCTCGGAACTCCTTTGGCCGCTCTGAAATAGCTGGAGAGTTTGGACGTAGTCCCACGCCCCGCACGCTTCCTTGAGGCTCCCATCTACGTTGTTCGCGGACAAAGCTTCAGATACGATATCGGCAATATCCTCCCAACTTATCGTGACCCATGAATTGTCGGCGCGCGTCGCGGTGCTGGGTGGATTGCCCCAAGGCGTCAGGAAGATCAGTTCGGGATTCTCGTCTCGCCAGAGGCGAGCAAGGCGGTCACACTGTTCAGGTTGTTCGATGGCCCACACCTTGGCTTCGATTAGCACGCACAGCCGACCCACTCGTAGCACGAGGTCTGCGCGAGTGCGTGTGCTGTCGATGGGATCGAGGCGAGACTCCTCCAGCCGGACGGTGACGACATCGCTCGCTATATAGGGGATGCCGACGCGTGTCAGTAGAGCCGCTACCACCGAATTTCCTAGACCATGGTGTCCGTTGGGAGAGAGTAGCCACCCGAGTATCTTGACGAGTCTCAGTTCTGACTGCTCGATGCTGAGCAACTGGAGCATCGTCCGTGGGCCGCGGCGCCAGCCTCCGGCCGCCTTGATCTCCGCTGCTTCGGCAGATAGCACGGAAAGGTTGTGTTCCCAGGCCTCAATCCGGCCGGTGGGCCTCTGGTGCGACACTTCTGGGCCTGTGTCGCCTCGCTCCGTCACGGCAAGATGATGTCAGAACGCCGCTTGGCTGTGTGTCCTGTCATCCAGTGGAAGAATCAGTGGCATTCATGGCACTGGTGAACAGGAGCCAGGCGTGGTGTTTGAAGCGGAGAGCCGGCCCTTCAATATTCTTGGAGTCGCGTACGGCAACGATGCCGGGGATGTTGGTGGCGACCTCGACGCAGTCGCCGCCGTTGTGGCCGCTGCGGGTGCTCTTGCGCCAGACGGCGCCGGTCAGGTCAGTCATGCCGCATCTCCCCAGCGATCCGCTTGATCATGTCAGTCGATTCTGCCTCGCCGAGGGCAAGCGCATCCAGCCCTCGCCAGACGCGGTCGTAGGCGGCCAACTCGTCGGGCTTGTCGAGGTAGAGCGGTCGAGCGTCACCCCGGCCTCGTTGCGGAACTGTCGCAGCAGCCGGCCGAGTTGCCGGCGCGGCACGGTCGATCCGATGTCTTCGGGCATCCGCACACTCCCTGGTTCCACCACGCAACACTGCGTTACCTGCTCCCGCAACTCCTACGGGTTTCAGCAAAGAAAGTCAATGCACGGCGGCGAAATTGCGGTATGGAACGTTGCGCTTCCACTGCGGACTGTCGCAGGCGGATCACAGCACGGCGGCCGGCCGGTCCCCCCGAACGGCCGTCGTGCTTCCCCGAACACCCCTCGCCCCTCCGCATCCGGAAGGCAGGCAGACATGAACGCCAGAAACCAGCGACCAGGGCCGTCGAGCGGTGGTACGACGTATCGCTCCACCGCGTACACCAGCCTGCTGCCGTGGCAGGTGCGTGAGCGCCGCTTCGCGCCGACCGGGCTCGGCCGTCGCGGTCTGAACCCCGACGACGTGTACGCCTTCCTCGACCGGGTCGCCGTCGACATGGCCGCCGTCTACGCCGCTCTCGCCGAGAGCCGCCTCGAGACTGTCCGGATCAAAAACGCGCTGCGCCGCTGGCAGACCGACCAGGCCCGTGCCCGCAACGAGCGGGACAACACGAGATGAGCCAGCGGTACGTCATCCACCTGCCCGTGGTTGCCAGCGACCTGTCTGCCGCACAACGCCTGGCCCGGGTCATCGGGCGGTGGATGCTGGTGCTCCCGATGGCTGACCCGGGGGAGACCACCGTCTCCGAAGAGGACCAGCAGTTCCTCCGGCACCGGGTCTTCTGCGACCTGCGACTACCTGGCGGCCGGCGCTGTCTCCTCCGCGACCGCCACGACGGCCCCTGCGCCCGCCGGCTGCGTAGATGACCGTCCCCGAGAGGGCCGGCAGTTCCTTCGCCACCAGTAGTCGGTGCCCGGTGCTCCGCGGCCGTCACGATGACGACTGCTCGCGCCGCCTGCATCGCTGACACAACCAGATGATCCGTCATCTCAACTGGCCGTTGAGCCGAGTGCTGTCGTGATCATCACGCCGCTAACGTGCGCAGCACGGGAGGTGACGGGGATGGTCGCTCAGCGTTGGGACGCCTGGTTCGAGGAGGAGCACCTTGCCCTCCGGCGTTGGCGGTTACTGCCGTGGCCGAGGACCTACGTCAGACGGATACCGCTGGCCGCGATCCTCGACATCGGGTCACTCACCGCGGCCGACCATGCGAAGCGACGCGCGCAACTCACCGTTCAGGGCCCGTCGGCACCGCACCTGACCGAGGTCATCCCGGTCAGGTTCACGCCGGAGCAGTGGGAATTCGCCGGCTGGTTCGTGGGGGAACGGCAGGCGGTCCCGACCGAGTCGCCGCAATCCGGCGCGGGGACGTCGTCGGGAGGGGCGGCCTTGCCTCGCTCAATTGTCGACGTCCCGGCACAGTCGCGGCGACGAGCGCGGCCGCCGGCCGCTCTGCAAGCCCACCTCTCGGCCAAGCCGGCCTCGTCCACGCCGTCGTCTAGACCAGTTACCCCGTCGACAACTCCGGTGATGCGGGCCGGCGATGGCAAGCGGCCGGTGTGGCTGTGGCTTGAGAATGGGGAGATCCACGGGTCTCTCGTTTCGGCGGGCAACGCCTCACCGCGCAATCTGAGCCCAGCCGACGTCGCCCATCTCCTGCTCGCAGACGTGACCAGGGCCATGCCGGCGATTCGTGCGCTGACCGGCATCGCCGACAGTCAGCTAGCTCTGGCTCACCTACGGAACTGGCGGCGGTCAGACCGGGTCGTCGTCAACCTGAGTGCCTCCGACCTGGCCGGGCGGCGGGTGACGGAGGCCCAACAAAAGCCCGGCCGGAGCAACCCGGACGGCAGCGTGCGGACCGTGTCCGGCGGTCTGCCGAGTCTGAACAACCGCCGGCGCTGAGCACTAACTTGATCTTTAACCTGCTGGGCGGCGGCATCGACCCCGGCTGATCATGGGGACAGCCCTTGATCGATCATTCCTCTTGTCTAGGGAAGAAGATCGAGAACCAAGGGCTGTCTGGTGATCAGTGTGCACGATGCCGGGACGACCGACGAGGTCGGGCGGCTGGCCACGTTCCGGCGCGCGTTCCACCGTTGTCTGACCGCTCGCGAGGACGCGTTGTTCGAGCTGACAGACGCGCTGTTGTGCGCGGACGCGCCGGTGCGGTCCCTCGTGGAATTGTCGCTGGTGGGTGAGCACCGCCGCGGTCACGGCTCGCTGTACGCGGCGTTGAACCGCGGCCGGATCGACATCGCGCGGCTGCGGACCGCAGTGGCGGCGGTGCCGCTGCCGCGGGCCGCGGACGGGCGGATCGGCCTGGCGGTGGACGTGACCTGCTGGCTGCGGCCGGAGGCACACACCTGCCCGGAGCGGGTGCTGTGCCACAACTACGGACGCGGCAAGGACACCCACATCGGCGTTCCGGGCTGGCCGTACTCGTTGGTCACCGCCCTGGAGACCGGGCGCACCTCGTGGACCGCGCCGTTGGACGCCCGGCGGCTGGCGCCTGGCGCCGGTGCTGCCACGGTCACCGCCGGCCAGTTGCGGGACGTGGTGCAGCGGCTGATCGCTGCCGGGCAGTGGCAGTCCGGTGGTCCGGACGTATGGATTGTCGCGGATGCTGGGTACGACGGGCCCCGGCTGGGCGTGGCGCGGGACCGCCCCACCTACCCCACCTCTTCGGCGTGTTCGGTGAGGACTACCGCCCGAGAGTCAACGGGCCCAGCAGAGGATTGACAGTTCACGCTGTGACAGCTGAGGATTGTTTCAGTCCACCAACTGTCACCGGAGAGCCTCCGTCACCATCGTTCGACGCTCCGCAATTCGGCGATGCGGGTCCTGTCGAGGCGACGGAGCCGGACGACGTCACCTTCCCTTTGTCAGCGTGTCGCGCGCTCGGTTGCCGCAACGACCGCGCGCGACCCAACGGATGGAGCCGCGTACCCCGGGCGTGCCCCTCGGCCATCTCCTACGGCCATCAGGCCGAGTAGCCAGAAGGGCAGACATCACCATGCCGAAATCCCTACCCGCGCGGTGGCGACGCCGTCTCCCGGTCCCGGCGGCGCTGGCCGCCGCTATGGCCGTCGTGCTGCTGGTCAGTCCGGCCTCGGCGACCGCGCCCGACGCCGCCGCGCCGGCCGATTCCGGCCCGGTCGCCGGTGAGCCGGCGAACGTCGTGGAGGTGCTGCTCGCCGGCACCGCGGAGCTGGACGCGCTGGTCGCCACCGGAGTGGACCTCGACCACCATGTCGAACGCTCGGAGAACGGCGTGGTCGCGCACGCGGTGCTCACGCCGAGCGAAGCCGCCCGGCTGACTGCGGCCGGCTTCACCCTCGGCGACGTGCTGCATCGCCCCGAGGACGCCCGGGCCCGCGTCGAGGAGCGCGAGTCGACCATCGCCGCGCACCTCGCCGAGAACCGGGAGTTCGCCGCCGCTGCGGCCGACCCGACCGCTCCGGACGTCTCCGACATCAAGATCATCCGCGCGGACTACTACACCTCTGGTGCCAGCCAGGTCCTCTCCGTCGAGGCGAAGTGGGCGCAGGGCCAGACGGCCAGCAACACGCTCACCGTCGAGCGGGACAGTGGGCCGGGCACCGTGATCGGCTCCGGCGGCACGCAGACCATCTCCCGCTTCGTCGACGCCGGCGTCTACCTCTACCACCGTGGTGCCTCGGCGGTGACCAGCCGGCCGGACCGTATCCGGATCACCAGCCCCACCGGGGACGTGGCCGAGGTCAAGGTGCAGGAGTGGCTGCCCACCCCGGAGACCAGCCCGGAGGGACCGGGCTACCAGAAGGACTTCGTCACCAGCTACCTCACCCCGACCGAGCTGTACGCCCGGATCCACCAGCTCGCCGCCGAGTTCCCCAACCTGGCCGAGATCGTCGAGCTGCCGTACAAGACCAACGGCTACCGGCGGCACGCCCAGGCCGTCCTCGGCAGCGCCAACGCCAGCCGGGTCGCGGTGGACTCCCTGGCCTGGGGGCACCAGGGTGGCAACGACATCTCGGTGGAGCTGGTGAACCCGGGCGCCGGCAACGCGGCGCTGGCGGTGACCGTGAGCGGTAAGGCCATCCGGGTGGCCCTCGGTACCGACGGCGCGGGCGCGGTGACCAGCACCGCCGCCGAGGTCGTCGCGGCGCTCAACGCCGCAGCCGGGTCGCTGGTCAAGGCGTACACCTATCGCGGCAGCCCGGGCAACGGCGTGGTCGCGCCGGCGGCGCGGACCCCGCTCACCGACGACCTGAGTGCGCCGGCTTCTGTCTCCCGCGATCCGCACCCGGTGTACGCGATCCGGATCGGCAAGGTTAGGGACGGTTCGAAGCCCGGGGTGCTCGCCTACGCGCAGGAGCACGCGCGGGAGTGGGTGCCGCCGCTGGTCGCCGTCGAAACCGCCGAGCGGTTGCTGCGCAACTACGCGCACGACGGGCAGACCAAGCAGCTGCTGAACAACCTGGACATCTGGATCGCCCCGTCGGTCAACCCGGACGGCGGCCACTACTCCTTCCACGACTTCAACTCGCAGCGCAAGAACATGACCAACCACTGCCCGTCGACCGGGGCCGCAGACTTCCTCGGCCGGGACTCGTGGGGCGTCGACAACAACCGCAACTACACCGAGTACAGCCTCTTCGACGGGTACTCGGGCGCGTCGAGCAGCTGCACCAGCGGCACCTACGCCGGGCCGAGCGAGCTCTCCGAGCCGGAGAACCGCAATGTCGACTGGCTGGCTGCCCGCCCCAACATCAAGTTCTCGATGAACCTGCACTCCTCCGGGAACTACTTCATGTGGTCGCCGGGCGCGTACGCCCTGCCGGACCGGACCTCGGCGCCGCGGCCGACGCTGGCCGAGGAGTCGGCCTTCTGGGGTGCGTCCTCGCGGATCCTGACCGCCATCAAGCAGCACCGGAACATGGCGGTCACCCCGGCCCGCACGGGCCCGATCTCCGACGTGCTCTACTCGGCGGCGGGCAACTCCGGCGACATGCTCTGGTACAAGTACGGCATCTACGCCTGGAACTTCGAGGTCGGCACGTCCTTCCAACCGAACTGGGAGGAGGCGCACGCCGAGGCGATGGAGTTCTCCAATGGCCTGGTCGAGCTGATGCGGGTAGCCCGGGACTTCGCCAAGGACCGGACCCGCCCGGAGAGCACCCTCACCGTCGCCCCCAGCTCGACACCGGGCATGGTGAACGTGACCTTCGGCGTCTCCGAGCCCGCCTCGGTCTTCTACACCCTCGACGGCGCTACGCCGACGTACTCGTCGACGCTCTACGGCTCGGCGGGCATCCGCGAGGGTGGGGAGACCCTGACGATCCCGGCCGGCACCCGGATCAACTGGTTCTCGGTCGACTCGGCCGGCAACGTCGAGAACAACTACACCCCGGACGGCAGCGGCAAGAACTACCGCAAGGGCCAGGCGGTCCTGCCGACCAGCTGACGAATCACGGCAGGTAGGGACGGCCGCGGCGCTCCTGGGCGCCGCGGCCGTCACCGCTCAACGCAGGAATCCGGCCATCGTCTCCACGAACCACTCCGGATCGTCGAGCCACGGATAGTGCCCGGCGCCCGGCTGCACCGCTAACTCGGCCCGCGGGAACAGGCCGGCGTACTCGGCGGCGCGCTTCGGCGGGCGCCCGACGTCGTACTCGCCGGCGAGCAGCAAGACCGGCGCCTGAAGGTGACCGAGGGCGGACCTGACAGCCTCCGGGTCGACGGCCCCGGCCGAGTAGTAGACGGCCGCTGCGTCATCGTTGCGCTGCCCCGCCCGCCGCCGGCCGAACCGCTCCGGACCGCCTTTCCCGTACGCCCCGAGCACCTCGATGGGCAGGACCGGCCGCTGGCGGTGGACGAGACGCGCGCCATGGAGCAGCTCAAGCGCTTCAACGCGCTGGCACGCGTGGTACTGCCCGGCCTCGCGGTCGAGTGGGAGCGGAACCAACCCGGAGACGGCGCGCTCCTCGGCACGGTCGTCTTCACCGGCGGGCGGCAGCAGCCGTTCAGTCTGCAACTCGAACGGGAAGGCGCGCACCTCGTCGTGCGGTGTGTGAGCCCCATCGGGCGGATCAGCACCGCAGACCAGTGGGACACGTCGGCACCAGACCTGACCGAGATCATCCCGGTCAGGTTCACGCCGGAGCAGTGGGAATTCGCCGGCTGGTTCGTGGGGGAACGGCAAGCGGTCCCGACCGAGCCGCCGCAATCTGGCGCGGGCAGGTCGTCGCAAGGGGCGGCCTCGTCCTGCCCGACTGTCGACGTCCCGGCACAGTCGCGGCGACGAGTGCAGCCGCCGGCCGCTCTGCAAGCCCACATCTCGGCCAAGCCGGCCTCGTTCACGCCGTCGTCCAGACCAGCTACCCCGTCGACAACTCCGGTGATGCGAGCCGGCGATGGCAAGCGGCCGGTGTGGCTGTGGTCCCGGAACGGGAAGATCCACGCCTTCCTCGTGCCGGTAGCCAACGCCTCGCAACACCGGCTGAGCCCCGCCGATGTCGCCCATCTCCTGCTCGCTGACCCATCCAGGGCTATGCCGGCCATCCGTGCGTTGACCGGCGCAGCCGACAGCCAGCAAGCTCTGGCTCACCTACGGAGCTGGCGGCGGTCAGACCGGGTCGTCGTCAACCTGAGTGCCTCCGACCTGGCCGGGCGCCGGGTGACTGAGGCCCAACAAAAGCCCGGCCGGAGCAACCCGGACGGCAGCGTGCGGACCGCGTCCGGCGGTCTGCCGAGTCTGAACAAGCGCCGGCGGTGAGCACTAGCCACGGAGAAGCCGGCTCGTGCTGGGCTGGCCGATCACCGTCGGTGGGCGTTGGCCGACCAGTCGAAGGGCTTCGGGTGTCGACTGCGTTGCGCGTCAACGAGCAGGCCACCTCCCGGGTCCGGAAGGTGGCCTGCGAGCCGCGTCAGACGCGACGAACTACCGGTTGATCAGCCCGCTCGGCAGGAGGCGAGCACGCCGATCACGCCGACACCGGTCCGCTTGAGCGGCAGCTTGGTCGACGCTGCGGGGCAGCGGGGCACGGTGAGGTCGTAGACGCCCCGCCCGAAGGTCGCCGCGGTGAGCTGCCGGCTCGGCTCGTGGTAACGCAGGTACATGACGGCCGCCTGCGGCAGGTTGGTGCCCAGCGCCGCCCACTCGCCACCGTTCCACGCCGACATGAACACCCCGACGTCGGTGCCGACCAGCAGCAGGCCGTCGGCGGTCGGGACGACGAAGTTCACCGGCGCGTCCGGCAGGCCCTGGCCGATGTTGCTCCAGGTACGACCGCCGTCGCGGGTCATCATCACGTGCGACCGGTCGCTACCGGACCGGAATGCGGAGAAGGTGGCGTAGGCGATGTTCTTGTCGGCGGGGTTCACCGCCACCCGGGTGACCCAGGTGCCGGGCAGTTGCCCCGGGTCGACCTGCTGCCAGTTCTGCCCGAGGTCGTCGGTCCACCACAGCCTCCCGTCGTCGGTGCCGACGTAGAGCTTGTTGCCGTCGGTGGGCGCGGCGGCGACGGTGGTGATGGTGCCCCACGGGTAGCCGTTCGGGTCGTTGGGGCCGCCGCCGGTGAGGTCCGGGCTGATCGGCGTCCAGGTGCGGCCGTTGTCCGTCGAGCGGTTGAGGATGTTCCCGGCGTAGTACATGACGTTCGGGTCGCTCGGGTCGAACTGCAGCGGGGTCAGCCAGTTGCGCCGCTCTGAGGTCGTCTGGCCGGTGCCGATGCTCTGGCGGGGAGTGCCGCCGGAGTTCTCCGACCGGTAGCAGGAGCCGTACTGGCTGCACCCGAACACGATGTTCGGGAACTGCGGGTGGATGACCACCTGGAGGCCGTCACCGCAGCCGATGGCGTTCCATGGGCCACCGACGCCGTTGTAGCCGCGATTGCAGCCGTTGTCCTGCGCGCCACCGACCTTCAACACCGGATCGGTCTGCGCCACGTCCACGGTGTAGAACTGGGTGTAGGGCTCGTAGGTCGCCTTGACCCAGCCGCTCGCGCCGTTCGCCTCGGATCGGTAGAGGCCGCCGTCGTTGCCCAGGTAGACCCGCCCGGGCACCTTCGGGTCCCAGCGCATCGCGTGCTGGTCGGCGTGAACGCCGCTCACCGACGAGAAGCTCTGCGCGCCGTTCGTCGAGCGCATCAGGTTGACCCCGGTGAGGAAGACGTGATCGGAGTTGCCGGGGTCGACGAAGAGCTTGCCGAACCACCAGCTGAACGTGGACTGGGATGCCTGACCGGCGGTCACCGGGGTCTGCGTCCAGCTGTCGCCGCCGTCGTCAGAGCGGTAGAAGGCGCGGAACGGGCCGAGTGCGGTGCCGACGTACGCGTACAGCCGCTGGGGGTTGTCCGGGGCGACCGCGATGCCCCAGCGGCCCTGGTCGGCGTCGGTGGGCAGGCCGTTGGTCATCCGCGACCAGGTGCGGCCGGCGTCGTCGGAGCGCCAGAGGCTGGAGCCGAGCCCGCCGTAGGTGCGCTGATGTGGTTCGCGCAGGTGGTCCCACATCGCCGCGTACATCCGGCGCGGGTTGCTCGGGTCGATGACGACCTCGGTGGCGCCGGTGGTGGCGTTCGGCGGCGCGAGCACCTGCTTCCAGCTGTTCCCACCGTTCTCCGAGAGGTAGACGCCGCGCTGGCCACCCGGTACGAAGAGGTTGCCGCTGGCGGCGGCGAAGATCCGGTCCTCGTTGCTCGGGTCGATGGCGAAGCGGCCGATGGCGTGGCTGTCCTTCAGGCCGACGTGCCGCCACGTCTTGCCTCGGTCCTTCGAGCGGTAGATGCCGTCGCCGCCGAAGGTGATCGAGCCGCCACCCGGCTGGGCCTCGCCGGTGCCGGCGAAGAGGACGCCGTCGCTGGTCATCGCGACCGCGCCCATGCTCTGCGTCCCGTCGTCCGGCCAGGCCGTCTCGAACGTGGCGCCGGCGTCGTCGGACTTCCAGACGCCGCCGGAGGCGGCGGCGATGAAGATCTGGTCGGGGACCTGCGGGTCGACGGCGATGTCCACGACCCGGCCGCCGATGTTGCTGGGCCCGAAGAAGTTCCACTTCCGCTGCGCCAGGTCGCGGTAGAGGAGGCGGGTGCGCAGGTTGAGATCGTGGGCCTCGCCGCGAGCCTTCGCGTACTTGGCCACCGAGAGGTCCCGGCTGCCGTCGCTCATCCGCTGGGCGGTCATCCACTCGTCGGGGATCTCCATCGGACCGGTGGGCGAGTTGGTGGCCAGCGACTCCTGGACCGGCCGGGGTGCGGACGAGGCCGTCAGCGCGAGCGCGACGACCAGCCCCAGGCTCGTTGTCATCGCGAGGCCGCGGTACCTTCGGGCGAGCGTGAGTCTCATGCAGTCTCCCTGTCCACGCGCCATGGCGACCGGAAAGTGGTCTTCAGTGCGCACGCTAGACAGTGGAGTGGCCGACGTCACCCAGCATCTGTTGCGATTCGACCTGGCTGATTAGGACAGCTGTCGAGAGCGGTTTGATGGTCAGTTGCTCTGGAACTCGGGTAGGCCGGCATCTTCCGAGTCCGGACCGACCACCGCGGTCAGCGTCGTTCCGTCCGCGCAGAGCGCGGTGGCCCGCAGGTACGTCCGTCGTTCCTGCGCCCGCATCAGCACCTCGGCCTCGAACACCTCGTCCTCGGCGCGCAGCAGGTCGATGTCGCCACGGCTCTCGTAGTGGGCGCGGACGTCCAGCGGGGTCATCCGGATGGTGGCCGCGACCGTGGTCAGGGCGCCCTGCTCGACCACCGAGGTGACCCGCGCGCCTTCCGGCAGGAGCAGGCCGGTGACCTGGCTGTCAACCTCGGCGTCGGCGTCCAGTGGCACTCGGTCGCAGCTGGGCAGGTTCGCGAGCATTCCCGGCCCCCGGTCGGTGGGCTGCCCGGCGTCCGTGCCGCCGCAGGCGACGAGCAGCGGAACCGTGACGACGACGGCGAACATCCGGAGTCTCACCGCAGCAGGATGTCATGCTCAGCGCAGCACCCGCCAGCGTCGCACCATCAGCAGCAGCGCGGTGATGATGACCCCGGTGACCACCATGAGGACGCTCGTGATCATGGCCCCGTAGGCGAAGCCGGAGAACTCGAAGACCTGGTCGAAGATGTAGACCGGCAGGTAGAGCGTGGCGTTGGCGGGCCGGCCGTCGGTGAGGACGTACGCCGGCACGAAGTTGACCTGCAGGGTGAGGATCGTGTCGCGGACGGCGAGTAGCACCAGCACCGGCGCGAGCAGCGGCAGCGTGAGCCGGCGCAGCTGGCCGAACGGGCCGCAACCTTCCAGCGCCGCCGCCTCGTACAGCCGTCCGTCGAGCATCCGTCGGGCGGCGAGCACGACGATGAACCCCTCACCGATCGGGAACGCGAGCATCAGCGCCACCGCCAGCCGCGCGGAGCCGGGCTCGGCGAGCCAGTTCATGCCCGGGTGGCCGAAGAGCCCGAGCAGTTGGTTGAGCGGGCCGTAGAGCGGGTTGAGCACCCACAGGAAGAGCACCGCCAGGGCCACGTCGGGTACGACGGTCGGCAGGTAGACCGCGACGCGGAACCAGCGGCCGCCAGGGCGGGGCGCGGCCAGCAGCAGCCCGAGCCCGATGGCGGCCAGCAGCCGCAGCGGTACGGCCAGCGCCAGGTGGATCGCGGAGGCCCGGATGCTGTCGGCGAGGAAATTGTCGGCGAGCAGGCGGCGCGCGTTGTCCAAGCCGACGAACCGCGGGTCCCGGGTCAGTCCGGTGTGGTCGGTGAACGCGTAGCCGAGGTTGAGCAGTGCGGGCAGCGCGATCAGCAGCGCGACCGCCACCGCGTACGGCGCGAGGAACGCCCACGCGGTCAGCGGCCGGCTGACCCGGCCGGTGCTCACCGGCGTCGCCCGGTGTCGGCGTCGAAGCGGTGGACCCGGCCCGGGTCGGCGCGCAGTCGCACCTGGTCGCCCGGCCACACGCCGGGCCGGGGGCCGGTGCGGACGGTCAGCCGCGTGCCGTCGTCGCAGCGGGTCAGCAGGATGGCCTCGCTGCCGAGCGCCTCCACCGCCTCGACGGTCGCCGCCACCGGTCCGTCGGGGTCGATCCGCAGATCCTCCGGGCGTACGCCGACGATGCCGTCGGTGGCGCCGCCCAGCACGCCGCCACCGCGTACCAGGTTCATCGGCGGGCTGCCCAGGAAGCCGGCCACGAAGGTGTCCGCGGGTTCGTCGTAGACCTGCTGCGGCGGGCCGATCTGACGGACCCGACCGTGGTCGAGGACGACGACCCGGTCGCCGAGCGTCATCGCCTCGGCCTGGTCGTGGGTGACGTGGATGGTGGTGGTGCCCAGTTCGCGGTGCAGGGTGAGCAGGTCGGCGCGGGTGGCGAAGCGCAGCGGCGCGTCCAGGCTGGCCAGCGGCTCGTCGAGCAGATAGACGGTCGGCTCGCGTAGCAGCGCGCGGGCCAGGGCGATGCGCTGGCGCTGCCCGCCGGAGGTCTCGTCGGGGTAGCGGTCGAGCAGATCCGCGATGCCGAGCCGGTCGGCCGCCGCCCGGGCCCGCTCCTCGGCCTCCGCGCGCCGGACGCGGCGGACCCGCAGCCCGAACAGGAGGTTGCCGCGGACGGTGAGGTGGGGGTAGAGCGCGTAGTCCTGGAAGACCATTGCCACCGCGCGGCGGTGCGGTGGCACCTGGGCCACGTCCTGCCCGTCGACGACGACGCGACCACGGTCCGGCCGGTCCAGCCCGGCGATCAGCCGCAGGATCGTCGACTTGCCGGAGCCGGACGGGCCGACCAGGGTGACCATCTCGCCGGCGCGCACCGCCAGGTCGACGCCGTCGAGGGCAATGATCTTCCCGTACGACTTGGTCAGCGATTCGAGTCGGATCACGCCCTGCTCAGCCACCGGCGCCCACCGGGAGCGCGAAGAGCGGCCGGAGCTTCTCCTCCAGCTGTCGCAGCCCCTCCTCGCGTCCGATCCGGCCGTAGAAGACCTCCTCGAGCAGGCCGCCGGCCTCGCGCTCCACCCGCGACCAGGTGCCGGTGCGCGGGGTGGCGCGCAGGTGCGGCTCGGCGTCGAGGTACACCCGCGACGACCGAGGGGGCTGCTGCGGGTTGAGGAAGTCGGGGGAGTTGGCCACGTCGAGCCGGGACGGCACCGTGCGGCCCGACCCGGCGAGGATCCGCTGGCCCTGCCCGCCCATCGCGAACTCGATGAACCGCCAGGCCTGGTCGTGGTCGGGTAGGCCGGCGCTCATGCAGTAGGCGTCGCTGTGCAGGATCGACGCGGGTACGCCGCCCGGCGCGATCGGCAGCGGTGCCGCGTCCCAGGTGAAGCCGTCGATGGTGCGCAGCGTCGGCACGGCGACCCGGCTGTTGAGGTACATGCCGAGCGTGCCGCGCAGGAACCGGGCCTCACTCGACTCGCTCTGCTCCTCGGCGTCCGGCGGCACGACGTGGTGCTTCAGTTGCAGGTCGAGGAACCAGTCGACGGCGGCGCGGCTGGCCGGGTCACCGGTGAGGGTCAGGGTGGTCGGCTTGTCCGGGTGGTCGACCAGCTCACCTCTGTTGGACCAGACGAACGGGGCGAGCCGCGGCAGGGACGGCTCCACGCCCACGCCGTACTTTCCGTCGCCGGTCAGGGCCTGCCCGGCGGCCAGGAAGTCGTCCCAGGTCCAGCCGGCCTTCGGCAGTGGCACGCCGGCCGCCGCGAACAGGTCGGCGTTGTAGTAGACGACCAGGGAGGACATGTTCTGCGGTAGGCAGGTCAGCGTCTTGCCGTCGAACCGGAAGGCGTCCAGTGCCCGCGGGGAGAAGTCGCTCTCCTTCAGCGCCTCGCTGCGGTCGAGGTACGCCTGCGCCGGCTCGATCGCCTGCTGGGCGGCGAACTGGCCGTAACGGCGGTAGTTGAGCAGGAACACGTCCGGTGGCTGCCCGCCAGCGAACGAGGTGGTCAGGCGGGCCATCAGATCGTCCTGGGTGGCGACGGGGGAGAGGTTGACGGGCACGTCGGGGTGGGCCTGCTCGAAGGCGGCGACGAGGCTGCGGTAGCCGGCGATCTCCTCAGCGTCGCCGAAGAGCACGACCGTAATCCCTGGCCGGTCGACCGCGCGGTCGCCTGCGCCGCAGCCGGCCGCGTAGCCGAGCAACAGCGCGGCGGTGATCAGGGCAACCCATCGTCGAGCGCGGAACGTGCTCACCTACGACCTCCAGATCTCAGTGCCGCCAGCGGATCGTCGTTGAGCAGGATTCGCTGAGCGAGCAGGAACACCACCACGCACGGCGCTGTCGCGACAACGCAGGCGGCCATCAGCAGCGGCCAGTCCGTCGGGTTCAGCAGCCGCAGGAACTGCAGGCCGAGCGGGTATGTGTAGCGGTCACCGCTCTGCAGGTAGAGCAGCGGGTCGATCAGGTTGGACCAGTGCAGCGTGAAGGCGAGCACGCCGACGGCCAGCGTCGCCGGGCGCACCTGCGGCAGCGCTACCCGGCGCCAGATCGTCAACCAACCGGCGCCCTCCAGCCGGGCCGCCCCGAGCTGGGTGTCCGGTACGCCGCCGAAGCTCCACGCGTAGAGCAGCACCAGGAAGGGGCTGCCGGCGAGCAGTGCCGGGGCCAGCAACGGGACGTACGTGTCGACCACGCCGGCCAGCCGGAACAGCTCGAACCGGGTGGCCCACACCGCGGTGACCGGCACCAGGAGCACCGCCAGCAGGCCCAGGACCGCCCGGCGGCGGGCCGCCGGCGTCAACAGCCGCAGCCCGAAGCCGGTCAGTGAGGCGACGATGACGGTCAGCGGCACGGCGACCGCGACGACCAGCGCGGAGTTGGCCAGGTATCGGAACAGTGGGATCAGCTCAGGCAGCCGGGCGTACGCGGCCACGCTCGGTTCGGGTGGGAGTACCTCGAAGGTGCGGGGCGGGGGCAGGCCTGCGGGTCGTAGTGAGCCGACCACCATGAACCACAGTGGTGCGGCGAAGAGCGCCGCGAACGCCGCCGGCACCAGGAACCGCCCCATGAACCGCGGGATCACGGCTGGACCCGAGAACCGCACATCCCGCCCTTCCCGTCGCCCGTCGACTAGTTGGCGCGCTCGTCTCCGATGCCGCCGATGGGCTCCGCTGGTGATCCTGGGTGACGGTCGGGTCGGCCGGCGGAGGTGGTGCGGCGAACCTATGGCCGGGCGGCCGGCGCGTCATCGGGCACCTGTTGGAATCACCCGCTCTCTGGTCCTACGCCTGTCGAGATGCGACAGACGTAGGACCGGACGGCGATCACCTCCCGCATCTGTCCGATGACCATCCGTGAATCGGTTTCTAGGGTGCGAGACAACTGCCGCACCGCCGGCACGTCGTCCTCGCCCGGGACGACCAGGTCCACGGCCGGTGCCGGAGATGGGGAGGAGCACCATGCGAACCACAAGGAGCTGGTGGCGAGCGTCGGTGGTGGTCGTTGCGGCCATCGCCGTCGGCCTGCCGGCGGCAACCGCGACGGCGAACCCGACGGCGGGCCGGGTCAGGCCGGTCATTCAGCACGGAGTCACCCAGCCGGTGTTCGGGTATGCCGACGCGATCCGCGAGCGGGTGTTCGTCACCTCCGACGTCGACACCGATGGCGACGGCGCCCGCGACGTCGTGGCGATGGACATCATCCGGCCCAAAGCCAGCCAGGCCGGCCTGCGGGTGCCGGTGATCATGGATGCCAGTCCCTACTACTCCACCGTGTGTCGAGGCAACGAGAGCGAGTGCAAGGCTGACATCGACGGCGACGGCCTCAACGACCAGTGGCCGCTCTTCTACGACAACTACTTCGTCCCGCGCGGCTACGCGGTGGTGCTGCTCGACATGATCGGCACCAACAACTCGACCGGCTGTCCGGTCACCGGTGGCCGCGCCGACAACGTCAGCGCGCCGACCGCGATCGACTGGCTCAACGGTCGTCGGGCCGGCACCGACGCGACCGGCGAGCGGGTCGTCGCCGACTGGCACAACGGCAAGACCGGCATGATCGGCAAGTCGTACGACGGGACGCTGGCCAACGCGGCTGCCGCCAGCGGCGTGCGAGGGCTCACCACCATCGTGCCGATCTCGGCGATCTCCAGCTGGTACGACTACTCGCGCAGCAACGGCCTGGTCACCCGGGCGAACAACTACTCCGGCAGTCTCTCCAACACGGTCACCAACCCGGAGCGGCGGGAGCACTGTGCGCCGGTGCGGACCCAGCTCGGCGTCGACGGCGACGACGTCACCGGCGACTACAACGCCTTCTGGGCCGAGCGGGACTACGTCCCGCACGCGGACCGGGTGCGGGCGAGTGTGTTCGTGGTCCACGGCATCAACGACAACAACGTCCGCGCGGACCACTTCAGCAAGTGGTGGGACGCGCTGGCCGAGGAGAACGTGCCGCGCAAGCTCTGGCTGACCGGCACCGGTCACATCGACCCGTTCGACTTCCGGCGGGGTGAGTGGGTGGACACCCTGCACCGGTGGTTCGACTTCTGGCTGCACGGGGTGAAGAACGGTATCATGGCCGAGCCGATGGCCGACATCGAGCGGACGCCGGACGTCTGGGAGACCTACCGCAGCTGGCCGGTCCCGGCCGTCCGGAGCACCCAGGTGTTCCTGCGCCCCGGCGACGAGGGGGCGGCCGGCGGGCTGTCGGTCCGCCCGCAGCCGGGTAAGGCGTCCCGGACGTTCCAGGACACCCCGTCGATGAGCCAGACCAACGCGATCCGGCACCCGTCGGACCCGGCGGCGAACACGGAGAACCGGTTGGTCTTGCTCTCCCAACCGCTGCGCCAGCCACTGCACATCTCGGGCACCCCGATCGTCAAGATCAACGCATCGGTGAACGGCGAGGACACCAGCTTCGCCGGCCTGCTGGTGGACTACGGCACCCGGCCGCGGTTCAGCACCTCGGGCGACGGCATCCGGACGCTGACCACCGAGGACTGCTGGGGTGACTCGGCCACCTGGGGCGGACACGCCGAGGACGCCTGCTACCGACAGACCGAGAAGACCGTCGTCACCGATCCGCAGGAGCTGGTGACCAAGGGCATCCTGGACGGCCTCAACCTGAAGTCGCCGTCCGTGGCCACGCCGCTGGTGCCGGGCAGGAAGAACTCCGTCGACGTGCCGCTGCTCCCCGAGGACTACGTCTTCGCGGCCGGCAACCAGGTCGGCGTCGTGCTACTCGGCTCGTACTCCGGCTACAGCAGCCGGGCGAAGCAGAACCGGGCCGACATCAGCGTCCACTTCGACCGCAGCCGGATCGAGCTACCGATCGTCGGTGGCCGGTCGGCGGCCGTGGCCGCAGGCTTGTAACTGGGGACCCGGTGGGCGGGGCGGTAGCGCCCTGCCCACCGGCGTCACTCCTGCGGCCGGTAGGCGCCGGTCAACCGGCCCAGCTTCAGCGCCAGGTGCAGACAGAGCCGCTCGTTTCCGTTCTTCAGGTCCGTGTCGGCCAACTCCTCGATCCGCTGCAGCCGGTAGTAGAGCGTGGTGCGGTGCAGGCGTAGCTGCTTGGCAGTGGCGTGCGCGTTCCCGGCCAGATCCAGATAGCGCTCCAAGGTCTGCAGCAACACCGGATTCGGCTGCTCCCGCAGCAACCGATCAAGCCCGGGGTGCACGTCGGCGATGTCCAGGTGCCGACCCTCCATCCGCGACAGCACGCGGTAGATGCCCAACCCCGCCCACGACACCACCGGGCCGAGCGCCGGCAACCGCACGCCCACCCGGGCCGACTGCAGCGCTTCCCCGTACGACGCGATCGCCTCGGTCAGCCGGGGCCGCGGCTGCCCGACCCCGACCACGACGCGCTCCACCGAGCCGAGCCCGCGGGTCGCCTGCCGCAGGTTGTCGTCGAGCAGCTTCGCGACGACCTCGGGGGAAGGGCGCCCGGCGCCCCGCTCGCCGCAGAGCAGCAGCACCCCGTGGTCGTCGCGGACCAGGTGCAGCGCCTCCCGGGTGCCGATCCACCGCCGGGTGGTGACCAGCGCCTGCTCCAGGGCCAGCCGGGCAACCTCGTCGGGCAGTTCGCCGTGCGGCGGCACCAGCTGCGCGACAAGCGCGGTGACCCGCCCGTCCCCGACGATCAGGCCGGTCTCGCGCAGGGTCCGCAGCGACTGGTCCCGGCTGACGTCGCTGTCGGAGAGCAGGGTCCGCGCCGCCTCGGTCTCCCGTTGGGAGGCCAGCTCACCGAGAAGGTTCTCCCGGTACAGCGCCAGCGACAGCTCGCTCATCAGGCCGGTGGCGGTGATGTCCGCGTCGGCCATCGTGCCGTCCGGGTCGATGAACCACACGAACCCCAGCAGCAGGTCCTGGTGACGGATCGGCACGCAGACCCGCGGCAGCAGGTCGAGCTCTCGCGACGCCTGCGTACGCACCGCGGTACGGGCGTCCATGACGCCGACGTCCCGGAACCACGCCATCACCTCCGGGGTGTTCTGCCGGCGCAGGATTGACGCCTTGCGCACGTCGTCCATCAACCCGGTGTGCTCGCTGTAGACCACCACCCGCTGACGGCGGTCCTCGATCAGCGCCGGGCGGCCCGCGTACGCGGCGAGTGCGTCGACGAGGCGTTGCAGTTCCCCTTGCATGAGATCGTCCCGTCACCTCCTCACTGGGTCGTCACCGCGGCAGCACCCCGAGGGGCTGCCCGAGTCTCCCGGCGACCGGGTGGCCACCGCGCCACAGAACGATCATGCTGGGCGACGCGGACCTTCACAACCGTCTATCGGGCCGTAGCCGGTGATTCCGGCCGTGGACACCGCCGGGCCATTTGCCGGCCACCCGCCGAGATCGGCCGTTGGCCGGACATACCGACAGTGGTGCCGTGGGCGAGGAGACCACACGCGGACCTGTGCGAGCTGAGGATGGCGGCGAGCTGCGCCGATGGCCTGCTGCTGCTCGCCCGCCCAAGCCCGACAGGCGGGGCCGGCGCTGCCGCCCGTGCCGTCCATCGGAATGTTGAGGATGTCACCGTAGCGCGGCTCGGTGATTCGCCCGATGGGGATGAGGCGGGGTCACCCCCCGTCCCAGGAGGCTGTCGAGGTACCAGTTCGCTCGGCACCCGAGAGGTGAAGTGTGCGATCGCGGCGCATTGAGGTCAGGGGCTCGCAACTGGCGGTTCGACGGCGATCCGGCTTGGAAGGAGAATCAGGTGGAATACCAGGATTTCATCAACGCAGTGGCCACGCGGGCGAAGGTGTCGACCGATCAGGCGGCGACACTCAGCCGCGCGACGTTGGAGACGTTGGCAGATCGGATCAGTGCCGGCCAGGCTGAGAACCTTGCGTATCAGCTTCCCGGAGGGCTTGACGATCACCTGCGCAGACCCCTACCGCATAGAAGGCAGGAACATGCCCAGTCGTTCGGGCTCGACGAGTTCGTGCGGCGGGTGGCGGACCACCCGGCCATCGACCGTGCGCTCGCCGCTGCCGGGGTCGGCGCGGTGCTCACCACGCTCCGTGAGGCTGTTTCCCGTGACCAGTTCGAGGACGCGCTGGCCCAGCTGCCGAAGGAGTTCCAGCAGGTGATCGAACCGGTGGGCGCCGGTGGCCGGCAGCACCTCGGCTCGTAGCACGCACGGACGCTGCGAGGCACACCAACTGGTCGGGAAGGAGAACTGGTGAACTACGCCGAGTTTCTCGAATCGGTGGGGAAGCGGGCGGGCATGCCGGCGGCGGAGGCGGCAAAGATCGTCGGGGCCACGCTCACGACCTTGGGGGAAGGCGTCAGTGGCGGCGAGGCGCGGCACCTGGCTTCCCAGGTCCCCGAGGAGTTGCGGGGGTACCTGCACAAGGACGTGGACTTCGCCGAACAGCTCGACCTCGTGGAGTTCCTCAATGAGGTGGGGGTCCGCGCGGGAACGGATGGCGACCGGACCGCTGAGGTTGCCCGCGCCGTGTTGACAACCCTGCGCGAGGCGGTGAGCGCGGAAGACCTTGAGAGCCTGGAATCCGAGCTGCCGAAGGACTTCCGGCGGCTGCTGCGTCCGGTGGACCGCAGCGTCGGGGCCTGAACCTAGCCACTTCTCTGGTCCGATCCGGGTACGGTGCGCGGGTGGAGGTTGGATTCGCCCCGCCCGTCTCCGGCTCGTGGGCCACACCGGAGAACATGATCCATGTCGCCCGCCGCGCCGAGCAGCTCGGATACCACTCGCTCTGGACGTTCCAGCGGCTCCTGGTCCCCGCTGACCTCGGTTGGAGCGAGACCTACCACGGCGTCCAGGACCCGCTGACCACGCTGGCGTTCCTGGCGGCCCACACCACGCGGATCCGGCTCGGCGTCGCGGTGCTCAACATGCCGTTCGTCTCTCCGGTGCTGCTGGCCAAGCAGACAGCGACTCTCGACATCCTCGCCGGCGGACGACTCGACGTGGGTCTCGGCCTGGGCTGGGCGGATGAGGAGTACCAGGCGACGGGGGTGAGCAAGCATCGGCGGGGCCAGCGCGCCGAGGAGTTCCTCGCCGTTCTCCGCGCTCTCTGGCAGGACGACGTCGCCGAGCATCGCGGCGAGTTCTACCAGGTCCCGCCGACGCGCCTGGAGCCGAAACCCGTGCAGCGGCCACACCCGCCGATCCTGCTCGGCGGCCAGGCGCCCGCCGCGCTGCGCCGGGCCGGCCGGCTCGCCGACGGCTGGGTCAGTGGCAGCCAGGCGGACCTGACGGGCATCGGCGAGGCGGTCGCGACCGTCAAGGCCGCCGCTGCGGAGGCCGGCCGCGATCCCGGCTCACTGCGATTCGTCTGCCGCGGCGCGGTCCGCGTACGCCCGACCGGCCCGCCCGATCGCGAGCCGCTCACCGGCACGCTCGAGCAGATCCGATCGGATCTCGGCAGGCTTGCCGAAGCCGGCATCACGGAACTGTTCGTGGACCTCAACTTCGATCCGGAGATCGGCTCACCCCGCGCCGACGCGCAGGCGTCGCTGCGCCGGGCCGACGAGGTGCTCGACGCCCTCGCTCCCACCCGCTGACACCCCTGACCGGCGCTCACCCGGCCGGGTCGGTCGCCGCGTCCGCCGCAGTCCACGCCGACCAGCCGGTCACCCGGATCGCGACCACCGGTCCGGCTGGTGGCCGCTGGACGTACTGCGGGTACTTGTCGGCCAGGGCCGCGCGGGCCGTAGCCTCCTCGGCGCGGTCCTGCACCAGCCGGCCGTGCCCGTCCAGCCGGACCCACCACAGCCGCGACCAGTCCTCGTCGTACTCGTCGACCAGCAGGCAGGTGTGCCCCGTCGCCTGAATGTTCTCGAGCCGGCGTAGCCGCCGGTGGCGCTTGGGCTTCTCATCCACCACGTGGTAGACGACCTCGTCGAGCAGCACGAAGCACACGGGCACCAGGTGGGGACGCCCATCCGCCGCGACGGTGGCCAACCGGGCCACCCTGGCCGACCGGACCCGATGCCGGATCTCGTCGGCGGGCACAGACCCGACGGTAACAGCCGACCCGGCCATGGTGACTCGTTGTGGCCGCGGCATCGTCGAGCCGGTGGGTGTGCCAGCGCCGCACTCGGGTACGCCGTGCCGATCGGACCCGGGGGAGGCGTGATGGCGAGCGAGGCGCCCGACTACTTCCAGCCCGAGGCTGGGCTGGTGCTGACGCACCTGCTGATCGTGCGGGATGTGGACCGTTCACGGGAGTTCTACCAGCGGGTGCTGGGAGCGACGGTGGTGCGGGAACGCCAGCCGGCGATCCTGCGGTTCCACAACAGCTACATCGTGATCAACGACGAGGGTGGTCCGACCGACGACAAGCCGGATGTGCAGGCGCAGGCGCCGCCGGATTCGCGGACGCTCAGCGGCGCGATGAACGTCCGGGTCACCGACGTCCGGGCGGTCTATGAGCAGTGGCGGTCACGGGGTGGGGAGTTCCTGACCGAGCCGAAGGACCATGGCGTCGAGATCCGGTGCTACCTGCGTGATCCGGACGGCTACCTGATCGAGCTCGGCCAGGGCACCGGGATCCTCGCCGAGATGGGTCGGGCAGCCTCTGCCTGAGCCTGACGACAGGCGCCGCCGGCACCCTTGGTCACGGCCAGACCAACCATCGTGATCGGGCCCCTGGTGATCAGGGCGAGACTCGTACCTCTACCGAGCTGATGAACCACCTAAAGTCGGACGTGCTGTCAATGGACACGTCGTTTGTGCCGCTGATGTCGAACGAACGCGTCCCGGCGCACACGACGACGGACTGACCTGCCGGCACCGGCCCCGCGCTGAACAGTTGCGCGAAGTAGTGGGCGCCACGGGTCAACTTCTCCTGCAGGAAGCTCTCGTCATCGTCGGTCTCCTCGTGGAAGACCGACATCTCGGCATACGAGGGCTCGGCCACGTTGGGATGCAGGACGTCGAGCATCAGGAAGTTCCGCTGGCCTGTGCCAGAGTTCGACCAGCCCCATTCGTCCTCTGTTTCCAGGCGGTGCGTCGCCTCGACGCACTGCGCGTCGATGAGGACCTCGACCAGGCCGGTGGTGGGCGGCACGAAGCCGAACGCTATCGAGCTGAACGCGTCGCCGGACGCGTAGTCGAAGTCGCCTG
This sequence comes from Micromonospora sp. U21, assembly GCF_018070045.1. Taxonomy (GTDB): domain Bacteria; phylum Actinomycetota; class Actinomycetes; order Mycobacteriales; family Micromonosporaceae; genus Micromonospora. The sequence goes on along the minus strand of NZ_JAGPYK010000026.1, from coordinate 4,512 downwards.
CGTCGCTGTTGTCCATTGTGATCGAGATGCCGACGTCGCCGACCGACGGGTTGAGCGTATGGATGCGATCAACGACGAAGTTGTCGTTGTGCACCGGGGTGAAGCCGAAGTTGAACCCGAAGAACGGCGGCCGGAACACTTCCCACCGGTGCGGGTCCTGGCTGTCGTCGGGTTCGAAGACTCCCCAGGGGAGCGCATGATCGTGGAACGGAGACAGGCTCAACCACTTGTCGAGGTTGCTCGAGAGGTGGAATCCGGTGCTGATGTTGTCGTCGACCGTGAAGACGTCGGTTATTGAATCGTGGTAATCCGTCGCTATTGCGGCAATGGCCTCGCGTCTGACGTCTCGACTTCGCAGGAATGCGTCGGCCTTATGTTTCCTGGCTTTGTTGAGTTTCGCGTAGGGCGACCTCAACCCTTGGGGCGGCTGGAGCAGGTCACGAAACGTCAGCCGTTCCTGCTGCATCAGTTGCCTCAAGTCCGCCCAGGTGTCGTCTCCTAGCAGGCGCTGCAGCCGCTGGCTTGCGTGAGCCGACAGCTTCGCAGCTTTGCTGCTGCGCTTTTTGGTGATCGTCTGGAGGCGCCGCTCACGCTCCTGTGCCGCCCCATCCGCCGATCGCTGGGCCTCCACGGGGAACTGGCGAAAATTGCGAATTGTTTTACAGGTACTGACCACCTGAACCACCCCACTAAAACTTTGTCTACATGCTGCTTCACATCTCTCCGGCTGGCCATACGGGTGCTGCTATGTTTGCAACGCCACATGTGCCGCCAAATAGCATTAATCGTGCTATTGTCGCCGCCGCACTCGGCGAGCCGGTCGGCAGACGCCCCCGAGGTCGTTGAGCCAGACCCGTGGCCGGTTGCGCCGGGCCGAGGGCGGGTGAATGTGGGCGTTCTGGAATCCTGGCAGCACCATGCCGCCCGGTCGGCGGTTAGCAAAACCAGTGCAGCGATCGAAGTGTCCGGCCGACGCGTCGATCGCACCTGGGCGAACATGGTGGCCATGGTGTTACCCAGACGCTTGGCGCGGTTCAACTGGGTCGTCACCAACCGCGTGACCGGTCCGCTGGCCGGGCGGCTGCCCGGCTTCGGCGTCATCATCCACCGGGGCCGCCGCTCCGGTCGGGTGTACCGGACTCCGATCAATATCTTCCGGACGTCCGACGGTTACGTCGCCGCGCTGACCTACGGGGTCACCGACTGGGCGAGAAACGTACTGGCGGCCGGCGGCTGTGAGCTGGAGACCCGCGGCCGGCGAGTGCCCCTCACCGGTCCCCGCCTCGTGCACGACCCCACCCGCCGGGACATGCCGCCGGTCGTGCGCCAGGTCGTCGGGGTGATCGGCGTGACCGACTTCCTCTATCTCGACACCGTGCCCGATGCAGACCACGTCCGCTAGGCAGATCTCCGCCGGGCTTTCTACCGAAGGCTCGACGGTGGCAGCGAGTCGGCGAGTTCGGCGATAACCTCGGCGTGGCAGCGCTCCGGCACGCACCAGCAGCCGAGCCGGCGTCCGCGCAGGCCGGCGCGGAGGGCGAGGAGGTCGGGTCGGCCGAGCAGATACGCCCGGTACTTGTCGAGGATCTCGTTTCGGGTGCCGTCAGGGTCGGGGCGGACTACGACCCCGCCACCGGCCAGGTCTCCGGACAGGTCGACTTCGCAACCGCCTCGGTCGTCGATGAGGCGGTCGCCGCCGCCGACGAGGCGTTCACCCGATGGCGTAGCGCATCCCTCGCCCGGCGGATGAGCGTCATGTTCTCCTTCCGGGAACTGCTCAACGCCCGAAAGTCCGACCTCGCCCAGATCATCACCGCCGAGCATGGCAAGGTGCTCTCCGACGCCGCGAGGGAGATCCAGCGTGCGCTGGAGGCGGTCGAGTTCGCCTCCGGGATCCCGCAACTGCTGAAGGGCGGGTTCAGCGAGAACGCCTCGGCCCAGGTGGACGTGTACTCCATCCGGCAGCCGCTCGGCGTGGTCGGGGTGATCACCCCCTTCAACTTCCCGGCCATGGTCCCGCTGTGGTTCGTGCCGAACGCCATCGCGTGCGGCAACACGGTGGTGCTCAAGCCGAGCGAGAAGGACCCGTCCGCGTCGAACTTCCTGGCGGAGTTGTTCGCGGAGGCCGGGCTGCCGGACGGCGTTCTCAACGTCGTGCACGGCGACAAGGAGGCGGTCGACCGGATTCTCGAACACCCGACGGTCAAGGCTATCTCGTTTGTCGGCTCCGAAACGGGCACCCGTAACGGCAAGCGGGTGGCGCTCGGCGGCGCGAAGAGCCACATGGTCGTGCTGCCCGACGCCGACCTCGACCTCGGCCGCCGACGCCGCCGTCTCGGCCGGCTTCGGCTCGGCCGGCGAGCGCTGCATGGCCATCTCCGTCGTCGTGGCCGTCGACCCGGTCGGTGACGAGCTCGTCGGCAAGATCAGCGAACGGATCGCGGCACTCCACGTCGGCGACGGCCGTCGCCCGGGCTGCGAGATGGGGCCGCTGGTCACCGGCGCTCACCGCGACCGGGTGATGTCTTACCTGGACGCTGGTCGGTCCGCGGGGGCGCAGCTGGTGGTCGACGGGCGGAACCACCCGATCGACGGTGAGCAAGCCGGCTTCTGGCTCGGACCGACTCTCTTCGACCATGTCGACAGCGACATGTCCATATACACCGACGAGATCTTCGGACCGGTCCTCTCGGTGCTCCGGCTGCCCAGCTACGGCGCCGCCGTCGAACTCGTCAACGCCAACCGGTACGGCAACGGTACGGCGATCTTCACCAACGACGGTGGCGCAGTTCGCCGGTTCCAGAATGAGGTCGAGATCGGCATGATCGGGGTGAACGTCCCGATCCCGGTCCCGGTCTCGTACTACTCCTTCGGGGGTTGGAGGACTCACTGTTCGGTGACGCTCACGCGTACGGGCCAGAGGGAGTGAACTTCTTCGTCAGATCCAAGGTCGTCACCAGCCGGTGGCTCGACCCGTCCCACGGTGGCGTGAACCTCGGCTTCCCACAGAACAGCTGAGCACCGGCCTGAATCAACTGCGCCCGGGGACGGCCATCTCGCCGGCATCGGGCGGCCCGCTGCCCGTGCCAGGTCTCGTCACGATTCCGCCGCGTCGGGCGGTGCACTGCCCTGATCCGGTCGACTCGCGGGCTCGGCGCGGCCGTGGAGCGCGACGGCGACGATCGTACCGGGGCAGAGCATGAAGGACCTGCCCCGGACGGCCACCGGGACGGGCTGCCCCGACCCGGGGGCGGCCGAGATCCGCAACCGCTCGTGGTAGACATGCAGGGAGATCAGCTGGTTTCGGTACCGGATCACGCAGTCGAGCCGGTCGAGCCCTTCGGGCAGCAGCAGGTTGAGCCGGAGCACGTCGCCGCGGGCCTCCAGGCCGGTGTAGCAGCGTTGCAGGATGTCCAGCGTTCCGGCAGTGGCGCCGAGGTGTATGCCGTTCCGCGTCGAGCTGTGCTCCGGATCCGCGAGGTCGGTGCCGAGTGCGGTCAGCAGCATCTCGAAGGATCGGCCGCGATCGGTGCGGGCCAGAACCCATGCGTGCGCTACCCGGCTCAACTGGATTAGCGAGGAATCCTGGCCCTTCAGGGCTGGGAGGAGTCGCGTCACGGACCGGGACGTTTCTGTTCTTTGATGTAGTCCTTGATCACTTCTAGTGGGGCGCCGCCGCAGGACGCGGCGAAGTACGAAGGGGACCATAGGTGCCCGTGCATGACGTGCCGGTTGATCCGGTCGGTGTACTCCTTGCGTAGGTAGTGCGCTGAGACGCCCTTGAGTCGGTTGACCAGTGTGGAGATCGGCAGTTTGGGCGGGTAGTGCACGAGCAGGTGGACGTGGTCGTCCTCGCCGTTGAACTCGCGCAGTTCGGCGCCCAGGTCGGCGCAGACCTGTGGCATGACCTGTTCGCAGTGGATGAGCATCGCGGGTCGTTGAGGACGTCCCGCCGATACTTGGTGACGAAGACAAGATGTAGGTGCAGGTTGTAGACAACGCTTCTACCTCTGCGAATATTCGGGTCCGGGGTTCATGGTGGTGACATAGATAAGATGAGACGGTGTGGTCATGCCTGCGAAAAACTGGACGAGGTCGTGAAGCCGAGTTGGGCGGCCAAGGTCCTCGGCATCGACGACGCGGACCTGCCGAAACTTGACCGCCCCTGGAGCCAACGGGACGTGCGGTCGCTGCGTGAGAGCAGGCCGGACTGGCTGATCGAAGCGCGACGTCGCCACGCGGGCAGTGTGCAGCAGGCCAGCGAGGCGCGGGCCGCAGAGCTGGACGCGGAACTGGCGCGGCTCGGCTACGACGCCCCGGACCTCGGCACGGTTGATCAGGCTGCGCTCTACATCGACGACGCCGTGACCCACCTGACGACCGTGACTCGCTGCTCCGAAGACGAAGCGGACCGGGCTGCCTGGCGGCGGTGGCCGAAGTCGATGGCCGCCGAAGAGGACTACGCCGACCAGGACGCCTAGTGAAGATCGTCGTGCAGGTCCGGTTGTTCCC
>NZ_JAGPYK010000025.1 GCF_018070045.1 Micromonospora sp. U21 | reverse complement strand
TCAACACCCTCGTCCTCAAGCCGATCCGCGACCTCACCCACCGCCTGCGCTGGTCAGACTGGCGCCGCCGCCATCAAGCCCGAGCCCGACAAGCCCACTACACCCGGCGCCTCAACCTCGAACTCCAACCATGATCCCAAACGGCGGCTGCCGTACTAGCCAATCCGTGGCGGAGGCCGCAAGATCAGCACAGCGCCAAGTCACTCTGCGTGAACCCTGAATGAGATCGCATACCCCGGCGGGTGCACGGATCTGCCGATGACCGTGCGTTCGATCAAGGCCATCTGGCCACGACCTGCCAGACGACGCTGGCGTCGATTGGGCGGTCAGCGTGATGCGCACGTCTCGCTGCAACAGCTGGCGTCAGCGCTAGTCGGAGATCGGAAACATGTCAGCGTACGGGTCTGGCTCGCCGGTCAACGGGTCCAGCCCCGCGACAAGCCGACGGCGCTGCTCCCGCCAGCTCACGAATGGCGCAGACCGTCCCCACAGCGACGTATCGCCGAGCGGGCACTCATCGAACTGCGCGAGCATCATCCGGGTGAGGAATTTGACCATGCCGCATTCGAACAGGGCCCAGGGTGAACTTCCCCAGCTGATCTGGCGACGCCACACCACCACCGGCCACCTGTCGGGGTCCGAATCCGTCATTAGCCAGGCCATTTCGTTGGCGTTGCACCCGGATCCCCATGGAAGAATAGCGTCGGCACCGGCGGAGACGCCCGGCACGCCACCGTCTTGCTCCCAGAGCATGCGCAGCTGAGGACTCATGGAGCCGATGTGCAAGGACTCCGAGTGGGGGACATCGATCGGAATCGGCGGCACGATAATCAACTGGCCGATGTCACCCACGCCGTAGGTGTCCAGCAGCGACATGTAGTCACTCGGCAGTTTAGTGCCCACCGCCGCTTCGGCTGACGTCCAGTCAATCTGCTCTTCGCCTCGATGATCTGCAGGAACAAGCCTGAGCAGAGCCTCTACATCGGGGTGAGTACCCATGGCTGGAGCCTCCTTGACGATCGGCGCGGACCCACTCTAGTGCGGCATCTGAGGCGAGCGCGTATCTGCCCCTCATGGCCGATTGACCCCTTGGTCGTCGGCCCGGGCGCACCAACATCGAGTGCACCCTCATGCCGCGCTCCGCGTGCTACGCGGCGTATGCCGAGGTCAATGAAACAAGTAGCCGAGTTGAGTGTGGCCCGGTGGATGCACTGGATGATCCCGCCGATAAGCTCCGCGGCGATGGATCCGCAACGTCGGTCCCGGTGGTGGGGGAAGTCCATCCGTCCGCCGCTGTGCACCGACCGCTACACCGGCTTGATCCTTGAGGCGGTGGGGCTCCCGTTGTCAACACGGTCACGCATACCAGTATCGCTGAGGCCATCGGTTGCGACAGTCAGGCCGTCGAGGTGACGGCGGCCGAGAGCCGGGCAGTCTGGCGACGCAACGGCTGGCCCGACGGCGCGGTGGTGGTCATGCCGTGACCGTAGGGTCGCACCCCTCTCACCCGGCATCCGCCACCCGGGCACCAACATGAGTGCGACACAACACACCCTCGTCGTCGCCGGCAGCTCTCCGGCTGACCGAGCGTGTCCCGCGGCCCCACGCATCTTTCGCGTCCCGCCGCAGCTGCTCTGGTTCAAGCTGCCCGAGCACCGCGACCTCCCGCTCTACGTCACCACCGCCCGGCTACCGCCTACGACATGTGATCACGGGTGAGCGGGATGCGTAGTTTGGCGTTCGGGCGCGAAGGGGTTGCGAGCGTGCTTACCGGCGCTCAGAGCATCTGTAGCGGATCTTTCCTCGGGTAGTGGAGCGGCTGGCGGATCTGCCGGATCCGCAGACGTTCCCGCCAAGTCAGCACAATGTAGGGCTTGGTGCCGGGAGGAAGCTTGTCTGCGGCCAGGCGGAGGGTGAGGGTGCACGAGGCATCGGGCGCCAGCTGTTTCGGCGGCACGTTGTGGAACAGCTCGGTCCTCTCGCCGTTGGGCCACTCCAGTTCGGCCTGGCAGGCGAGCCGCTTCACCGTCCGCCTGCCAGCGTTACGTACAACAATCTGACGGCTTTGTGGCATGGTGACGGCGAGATTGGCCGCTGGCTGGCCGATCGGCAGCAAGTAGCCCATCACGGGGTATGCCGGCTCGAGTAGGAGCGGGAGCGTCATGGCGACGTAGAACCCGCCGAGATCCGCGCCGGTTAATCGGTAGCCCGGGTTGAAGGCCCGCAATGCGGCCACGGTCAACAGCGGCGCCCACCAGAAGGTGTAGAGCAGGGCGAATGGCCACAGCCTGGCCCGTCGGCTATCCCAGGCCAGGGCGGCACGGAGCATCCGCAGCCAGATCAGCACGACCAGGGCGAATAGCCAAATGGCCGCGACGGTGCCCCACTTCATCGCGGTCAGGGCGCCCGAGGTGAGGTCCGCCGCGCACTGCTGGTCGCGGGCGCAGCTCACCGTCCAGCGCACGCCGAGCACGACCGCCACCCCGGCTGCGGCGACCACCCAGGGCCACGGCAGCAGCGCCGCCACCCGCCCGGCGACCCAACCGGCGAGCGCTGCCAGGCACCAGCCGATCGCTACGCCAGCGACGCGGCTGGCGGGCTGCTTCACCAACTCGCTCACGCTCGATTGGACGGCCTCCGCGACCAGCCAACCGAACAAGCCGCCGGAGAGGGCGGGGAGCGGGCCACCGCCGCCGAAGCCGACCGCCAGGCCGATCACGAATGCGGTGGTGACGGTCGCCAGCGCTGGGACGGGGGCCACGGTCAAGTCGACGAGGGAGCCGATGAGTAGGCCGGCCAGGGCTGCCACGCCGACGCCAGCGACCAGCGAGGCGCTGGCCAGTGGCTGGGCGAGGCGCTGCACGAGCTCACCCGCAGCGGTTTTGCCGAACCACGCTGCTACCTCGGCGCGTGGCTCGCGCTCGCGAACCTTGATGCGCCATTTGGGGAAGGCGCGCAACCGCGCCGCAAGCCGGCGCCACGTCCGGCGACGGCGTGAATGCTTCGAAGGCCCGGACGGCTCCGAGTCCTTCGAAGGCCCGGACGGCTCCGAGTAGTAGGACACGAAGGACATGACTCCACATAATCCGACGTCCGGCCCCCAGCACAAGGGACGAAGTCGCGCATGGTGCACTCGATCCAGCCAGCGACTCCTGGAGTCTCTGCTTCCCGAGGCGCAGCTCGATGAGTTTTGGGTGGCGTCCACGGTCCACCGTTTCCAGGGTGGCGAGCGGGACATGGTGGACTGCCGCCCCGGGCGGTAATCGGGGTGGCCATCGCGGTCATCCTGATGACCGCCCGGCGGACACGGCGATGACCGGGCGGACATCGGTGACCGCAGGGGGCCGGTCATGTCGGTGACCGGTCAGGGGGGTAGCCAGGTGGTGGAGCGCCGGGTGATGTCGTGGAGCTCGGATGTTGAGTGACAGCCGACGCTCGAGGCACGACCTTGCCGACGAGCGTGCACGCCTGGCTTCGGGAGCGACGGGGATTCAACCGGACGGCAGCGACGAGCAGCGATGGGTTTCCGAACCGCTCGGTGATGCGGTCGTCCTCGCTTCGTCACGACGATGCAGCCGGTCGGGCTCAGGCCGGCATGCAAGTCGCCCAACCGTGAAGCGGACTCCGCCACGATGTGAACACCGAGCTCCTCGTGCATCTCACGCGCGAGGGCTTGTAGTTCCGACTCACCCGCTTCGACATGCCCCGGGCAAATCCCAGAGATCCGGATATGCCCGGCGGGTCGGACTCCTGTATACCAGCAGGACCGCACCGTTTTCCACGAGTGCGCCCGTGACAACGACATGCATGACGGGATTGGAGCACGGGGATAGGACAAGCTCGTCCCAGCCGCAGGTGACGCTCGGACGTCCGGACTTGCCGCGAGTCGCGCGCCACGCCAGCTGGCCAGTTGCCGTCCGGACGTGCCGATGAGCGCATGATAAGCCGAAGCCCGTCGGCCGTATCGCCTTTGACCAGCCGGCATGAGCAACGGCATCGAGTCTGATGACCTTGTTCGTCCGATGGTCGGGCAGCAATCGAGCCAGGTCGTGATCACGACAACGCCTACCATGAGTCGCGAGAGGAACCTCGCGGTTAGGTGTTCGAGAAGTGCTTGTGTAGCGGCGGATGTTCCGGGCTGGGCGACTGGCTATCCCACGGAGACCAGCGTCAGGGATCCGTCGCCAGGGATGGTGATGTCGGCGGCCAGTGCGCCGTCGCTTCTCGTCGCCTGCAGCAGGGTCCTGTTCAGGCAGTGGCGACTACGCGGGTCCGTCAGGGCACACGCCGGTAGCTCCGCCATTCCGACGCGGTTGGCGTAGTCGCCGCCATACGCATTGCCGAATCCCCAGTAGTAGACCCGCAGGTGCACCTGAGCCGCCTCGGCCAGGTCAGCCTCGCACGAGAGTGCCAGCAGTGCGCCCTTCGCCCCCGTCGATTTCCTGGCTTCCGGTCCAAGGACTGTCACTCGTAGCGAGGTTGGCGACGACGCAGACACCGGGGTGAGCGTCACCGGGAGATCTCCGACCTTGGTCTCGACCCCGGATACCGGCACGACGGCACTCGCTGGCGCGGGCAACACAGTACGTTCGGGGGTCCACGTCACGTCGCTGGGGTATCGCGTTGTCGGCACTACTGAGGGCGTGGTCACCGGAACGGAGATTCTGGTCGGGTCGTGTGACGAACTGGCCGATGGCGTCGGAGAAAGGGCCACGGTGTGCGCCGCCGGCACCAAATGCGTTTGCCGTGCCAGCGCAGAACTGGGCGGAGTCGCACAGCCGCTGCTGAAGGGGCGGACGGTGACGATCACGGCTGTCGCGACGGCCGTGAGTAGCACCGTCGAGAGGGACAAGGCCAGCAGTGGGCGCGATGGCCATGCCTGGCGTTGGAAGATCGACGAGGCGCGAGCGTGCTTTGGTTGAGCCATTGGAGTTCCCCCGCTCCACTACGGACTCTGCCACCGGACAGGTGAGCGACAAGATCATAGCCGGACGGATCATCGATCATCGGACACCAATGGTCAAGATCGCGCTCCTCACGAGAAACGGCTGCGCACGGCATGATCAACTGCCTGCAACCGAACACGAGCCCAGCTCGCCCGGATAGGGAATACTCCTTCGCGCGCTAGCCAAAAAGTTCCGGCTTCAACCGTGGCCAGACGTGACGACCTGGCGCTGCGACCTCCAAGCGCAGCACAGCGGTGAGACGGTACATGCACGCTTCCGCACGTGCCGCGGCTCGCCTGTGCCCACTTGCGACTGCCGCTGCAACACGCGGAAGGGTAGACCAGCCAGTGTGACACCAGTGTTCCGAGCCAGATATCCGCTCATGCCGCTCCCCGTCTATCGCGATGCGGCTGGAATATGGCATAGAGGTTCCTGGCCGGGTCGGGCACGATACGGGCGTGATGCTGCTGGTTCCTGCGGATCCACTGCGACCGCGCCGTCCCGACGAGCACTTCAGGGCGGAGGCGGTCGCCGCTCGTGAGGCCCGGCTCGACGTGGCTGTGGTCGACCACGACGCACTGACCAGGCCGGATCGTGCGGAGCAAGCGGTAGCGTTGGTGCCAGCCGACGGTGAGGCTGTCTATCGCGGCTGGGTGCTGCGCAGTGAGCAGTATGCGGCCTTCGCTGAGGCGCTGGCCCGGCGCGGCGTGACACTGCGAACCTCCGCCGAGCAGTACCGGCGGGCCCACGAGCTGCCCGGCTGGTATGCCGCCTTGGCGGCGCTCACCCCCGCGTCAGTGTGGACCAGGGGCGTCATGCGAGCGGATTTCGATCGGGCGCGCGTCGAGCTGGGCACGGGCCCGGCCGTCCTGCGCGACTACACCAAGTCGATGAAGCACTACTGGGGCGAGGCGGCGTTCATCCCCGACCTTGCCGATGGCGAGGCGGCCTGGAAGGTGGCAAGCCGCCTGCGGCACCTGCGTGAGGACGACTTCGTCGGCGGATTCGTCCTACGCCGCTATGAGCGATTCACCTCCGCCGAGGCGCGTACCTGGTGGGTCAACGGCGGTTGCGTCGCGGTCAGTTCGCATCCGGACACCCCGAACGACTTCCCGCCCCTCGACGTGGACCTTGACGCGGTCGCACCGATGATCGCCGCACTGGGCCTGCCGTTCATCACGGTGGACCTTGCCCTACGCGCCGACGGAGTCTGGCGGGTCATCGAGATCGGCGACGGGCAGGTCAGCGACCGTCCGGCCACCACCGAGCCCAGCAAGCTGATCACAGCGCTGCTCGCCCGCACCCCCTGACTTTCATACGTGCACCGCCGGCCGGGGCATCCGCTTCTGCCGCCGGTCGGGCGCGGCGACACAACCGAGCCTCTTGATCAGGCGCCCCTATGGGCACGGTTGGGGCCGAACTGTCGGGCTGGTCACTGGGAGGTACCAAGGAACGCGGGATCGTCGAAGCCCATGTCGCGCATCTTCTCGCCGGAGAAGATCACCATGATTTCGTCGCCGAGGATGAAGACGCGCCGCGGGTCGGGCAGCTGCGGGATGGCAGCGACGAACCAGATCGGACCTGCGGCGAAGTCCAGGCGCAACGCGACGGGCACGTCGACCGAATGCGCTGGCTCGGCGATGCTGCCGTCCGTCCGTCCGCCGGCTCGGCCCGATCTGGAACTGCTCCCAGCGGCAGGCCGTGCCGCGAACCCTCGACCCGAGAAGTGGAGCCCAGGGACTCTGGCCGTCGACGTCCGGGCCGACCCGCTCCGGGCCGGATTCGCCGAGGACGAGGTGATGTCCGATCGGCTCGTGGAAGACCTCGATGCCATAGGGATAAAACGTGTTGGTCCAGGTCACGGTTACGGAATCCTGCAACCAAGTGATGGAGGTCAGTGTGTTGTGGCGTTACGAGGACCTCGTGGGCGCCTTCGGCGCCGAAAGCGTCGTCCGCTATTCGGAAGCCGACTTGGCGGGACTGGGCCTGCCGCCGCAGGCGGAGCAGGTCTTGACGGAGATTGGGTTGCCGAGCTCCGTCGGTAGGGACTACATGAAGCTCGTTGCGCCGAGCCGGTTCTCGGTCGCCGAGACGGGACAGAGCTTTCTCCGCTTGTATGGAAGCTACTCGAACGACTTCGCTCTCAATCTGAGCACGGGTGAGGTGTGGCGGGTGTCGAACTCCCATCCCGCCATCAGCCAGTCGTTTGTGAACTCCGACATTGCGTCCTTCGCCCAGTGCATTTCGCGTTTCACGCTCTTCCTCCGCTACCTGCCCGAAACTCGTAGCGACGAGGAATCTGTCGAGTGGAGCAGACAATTGGAGGAACAGGTAGGGGCAATCGATCCGCGGTGCCTCACCGAGCAGGACGCCTTCTTCGCCAATGCCGTCTTCGAGGTCCGCATCGGCATGATGTGATCGCGCGATCCGCCTCGGCGGGGAGAACGGCGTGGGACGGTGTGTCAGCCACGTCGTTCCCGCTGTCGCTCGTGGTCTGTGGGCTCTTCGAAGTTAAGCGGGGTTGAGGTGTCCGCGGTGGCGTCGGGTGGTGGCGGTGCGGGTGCGTAGCCGCTGGTTCTCCGGGTTTCGGAAGCCGTAGGCGTCGCGGGCGACGGTCTTGATGACCCGGTTGGTGCCTTCGGAGCCGGCGTTCGTGATTCCGGTGGTCAGGAACGCGTGGATCTGCGGCCACCAGGTCTCGATCGTGGTGGCGAGCCGGTGCAGTTCGGGCAGGTCGGAGGCGGCGCAGCGGGTGTAGAAGCGGTGCAGCAGCCGGTGGACGTGTTCCCGGTTGGGTCGGGTGCGGGCGGTCGCGAGCAGGTCGAGAAGGTCTTCTCTCGCGTTCCATGCGGCGAGGATCGGGGCGCCGATCGCGGTGGGCAGGGCTTGCAGGGTGTCGACGAGGCGGTCGACGTGCTTGCCGGGCATGCGGGCGGCGGAGCGGGTCAGCCGGTTGCGCATGCGCCATTCCGGGTCGCTGCCACGGCCGCGGCGACCGCGGTGAGTCAGCGTGATGCGGCGGCGGACCTCGGTGACGGCGCGGTTGGCCAGTTGCACGATGTGGAAGTGGTCGACGACCAGCAGCGCGTGGGGCAGTATCTGCCGGATCGCGGCCTTGAACACGGTGCACATGTCGATCGCTACAGCTTGGACCTGCTCACGCCAGGCTGGTGGGCGTTCGCTCAGCCAGCCGGCGACAGCCGCGGTGGTGCGGCCTTCGACCTGGGCGAGCAGGCCCTGTCCACCGGAAAGATCGACGAAGCCGACGTGCCACCGGTCCGCGGTCGTGGTCTAGGAGTCTGCCTGGGCATCCCAGTTCCAGTGGGGTTTGCCCCGGCGGACCTCGTCGATCCCGAGCACTGTGACCGGTTCCGGCTCGTCCGGCAACACCGCCTTCGCGTGGGCGGTGAACACGTCGGCGACGACAGGCCACGAGACGCCGTGATCCCAAGCGGCCTGCACGATCGTGCGGCCTGCGTCGGCGACCGCCGCCCCGGCAGCCTGCCGTAACCGGGTGGTCAGCCTGGATCGGGCCGGGACCTGCGCTACCTGCTCAGTGAACGACTTGCGCGGACAGGCCGGGGTCGGGCAGTACCAGCGGCGCTTGCGCCAGCGCAGCCGTACCGAACGCCCGGAGACCGGCAGGTCCTGCGGCCGGGTCGTGGTCCACTGCTTCACCCTCAGCGCACGCTGACCGCACTGCGGACAGCATCGTGCCTGATCACAACCGGTGGACAGGTCCACCACCGGGACACCCGCGGCGTCCACCTCGACCCGCTCAGCGGCCAAGCCGTCCAGGCCCAGCAGCCGGGTCGTATCGTTGACCATGCTCGCAGCTCTTCACTTGTGACCATCCGAATTCGACACTCAGATGATCACCGACGGGCTGCGAGCCCTTCACGTTCGGGTCGACCCCAGCCACGAACCCCGCTCAAGTTCGAAGAGCCCGGGCAGAGCTCGGGGCGCAACTTCATCCGAACATTGTCCCTGGGCCGGCCAGCGTCCTCTACTGAGCACACTCACACGCTCATCGACACGCCCGAACGACACCCGGCCAGCTCGGCGTGACGCTGCGTAACGCGCGGATCGCGGCATGAGCGGATGCGGCGCTGCTGAGTCTGCCCCTCGATCCCGCACCCGGGATGCGGAGTTCTTGTGCAGGCCATTGCTGGCCGGCGTTGGCATGTCTTTATGATCCAGTGTGTACTCGACACCAGGCTTTGAACGACGGGCGAGCAGTCCAATGGGCTGGCGGTTGCAACTCAGTGCTGCTGGCGCGCCCTGGCGGCTCTCCCGCTCTGGCAGGGCCAGTGGCTGATTGCGCCAGTGGCGGGGGTGGCCGACCTGTTGGTGGTCGGCGCGTGGGCTTGGGGTACCAGCAGCGGCCGAAGGGTGGGCGTGACTGTCGGTGCCGAGCCGCACCACTTCACGCCGTGGCTACTGCAGAACAGTGACCTGCTCAGCGAGGTACTCGGGCTGGACATCGAACTGGAGTCCCGGGAGTACAAGGTCGGCAAGTTCTCGCTCGACATCATCGGACGCGAAGTGGCCACCGGAAGCCCCGTGATCATCGAGAACCAGTATGGGTCGACTGACCACGTTCACCTGGGTCAGATCCTCACCTACGCGGGAGGTACGAAGCCCACGACCATCGTCTGGGTTGCCGAGCAGTTCCGGGAGGAGCACCGGGCGGCGCTCGAATGGCTCAACACTCACACCGATCCCGGCATCCGCTTCTTCGGAGTCCGGCTGGCCGCCGTCACGCTTGCCGGAGCGCCGTCCGGTCTGATCGCGCCGTTCCTGGAGTTGGTGGTCAAGCCCAACGACTGGGAGAAACGCGCAATGGCGGCGGCATCCGCTGGGACCACCGGCCCAACGCCGACCCAGGAGCTTTACCGGCAGTTCTGGGCAGCGTTCGAGCCGCTGGCCAAGCAGCGGGGCTGGACGAACGCGTCAGCGCCCGGGCAGAACTGGTGGACCATGCCGACCGGGCCAACGGGCGCGACCTGGGGCGTGTCCTACGCGCTGTTCGGGTGCAGATCGGAATTGTTCTTCGGCCATCCTGATCCGGCGGTCAACCTGGCCCGGTGGCAGGTGCTCAGCGACCGCAAGGCCGAAATCGTGGCGGCTTTCGGCGGTGAGCTGATCTTCGATGACCTGCCGAACAACAAGGGGTGCCGCATCGAAGCCCGGCTGATCGGCCCAAAGATCGGTGATCAGCGGAACTGGCCTCAGGTCATCGATTGGATGATCGACAGCCAAGAGCGTCTTCGGCACGCGGTGGCTGCCGTCGGCGGGGTCCCGGGGATGGTCGCTCCTACTGCCGACGCAGGGGACTCCGGTGCGACCGCCGTGACCGCAGAAGACGTGCGGATCTGAGGACTCCACCAGGTTCGCAGACGGTTTAGGGATTTCCCCGAAGTTCCACGAGACACGGCCAATGCGGACGTGTCATCGCCATCCACAGGAGGATGTCGTACAGCCTTAGGCGTGAGAGCGAGACACCCTGCTTGCGAGCAGCAATCTTGTCGAACTCGTCTCCGAGGAGGGCGGACGTCCTGGACCGCAAACCGTCCTGTCACGTCATTCCCCAGGTCACGAATCCCCGGCTGTTGGTGGTTCGACTCGGGACTGCTGGTTCCCCATCCGAGCGGCACTGGCCGGCTGTATACGACGCTGAGCGACTTGCGTACCACCGCAGGTCCGCCTGCGGTCTGGCCGTCATCGACCACAGCGACGACCGCTACCGCCTCGTCCACGACCACATGGACGTGGACCTGTGGCGGTTTCGCGCCGCCGCCCGGCACGCCGCCATTGCGGCCGTTCACCAGGCTGCCGCATGGCGCGCGGTCATCGACAGCTACACCGGCGACCTCGCGGCCGGACACACCTGGCCGTGGCTCGACCCGCCGCGCGAGGCTGCCCGCCGGCACGTCATCGATGCTTACGCCGCAGTGGCTGCCGGCCAGTCTGACCCGCGGCTCACCCTGTCCGTGCTCGAGGCGGGCATCCGTGTGGACCCCCCTACAACGAGAACCTTCACTACCGGGCGATGCGAGCCCTCGCCGCCCTCGGCGACCACGCCGCTGTCAATGACCTGCTCAACAGCTACACCCGGCGACTTGCCGAGGTCGGACTCCAACCGAGCGGTCACCTCCATGACGCTGCGGCCCAGCAGCGAGCTGGCCACCCCGCCGGCCGATAAAGCGCCACCCGCATGGCTCGGCACCTGCCGTCATGGCCTGAGCATGATGTCGCGCCGCAGGGCGCCAGAGCCGTTGCAGGCCTCCGGATAGGCCATGTCGGCACTGCTCAGTCAGGCAGATCCGATTGCGGGATATTTCGGCCACCGTCCTTCGGCGGCAGTCCGCTCCACCTCCTCGACCACCTGCGTGAGCTCTGCAACGGCGGGATAGCCGTTTCGGACCATGCGCTCGACGACCTTGCGCACCCGATCGGTCCGTGTCAGGTCGACGCCGAACGTGCGCTGGAGCCATGGTTTGAAGCTGGGGCGCTGCCTGATCGCGTCAAACTCGCGCATCACGGTCCTCCAGCCCGGGAACGTGGGCTCGTCGGCTCGTATCGCGTCTTCGTTGAGGTACGCGACGATGTCCGGCCTGCGTAACCCGAAGTACTGCATCGGGCGTCGTTTCTTGCGGCAGGCACGACGTAGATGTCGGAGCGCTTGCTCCTCGTCGTGAAGTTGATCTGGGGGTATGCGGTCGTCGCCCACCCGGTCCAGGCGCACGAAGTCGAGGAGGACGCCGATCGGCACGTCGAGGTGACGTTCAACGAAGTCCATCTGCGCGGTCGCTAGCAGGTTGCTCGTTCCGTGCATCCGGACGATCGCCACGCCCGCATCCTGGAGGCGGGCTCCGTACAGTTCCTCCAGCAGGAGGCGATCATGCTCGCCCTCCACGACCAGCAGAAACGACACCCGGGTGAGCAGTTCCCCGCGAGTCAGTCCCATCTGCCCGGCCAGGGCCTTACGCGCGTCGAGGTCGGATGCGACCAGCGGGGACAACGTGGTCCCCTCCGGTGTGCGTTGGACGTGCACGAGCTGCCAGTCTGGCAGATCCAGGAAATGGGGACTATGCGATGCCAGGACCACGTTGTCGCCGCGTAGGCGGAGCCGGTCCAGCGCGCCGGCAATGCTGCGCTGTGCCTGCGGGTGAAGGTGGCTTTCGGGTTCGTCGAACACCCGCACCACCGTCTGAGGACGGAGGCTGGCCAGCCCAGTTAGTTGCTGCATGAGACTTCGGCGAAATGCGTCGTCGTGCTCCGCCAGCTTGTCGCGCGCCGCGACCAACAACTGGTCTTCCAAGACGCTCAGCAGGCGTTCCTTCGCCTCGCCCGTCCAGAAGCCCGCACTTTTCACCAAGCCCTGCACCGACTCGCTGACGGTGACGAGTGACTCGACCACGTCCGCGTCATCGAGCTCGTACAGCAGCGACGCCTGCCATGAGGCTCTCGCAGCAAACCGGTCCAGGGCGCGGGCAGCGGTGGCTAGAGCCTCGTCTACCCAACGCCGCTCTCCCGCCGAGAACCTCTCAAGGGCGTCGGCGTCGCCAACTACGCCGATATCCGAGGGCGTCGAGCCGCGCGTGTCACGGATATAGAACTCCGCATCGTTCCCTGTCGGCTTCACGTCGAAGTTGCCTAGAGTGATGGACAGTTCCGTGGACGCTGCCTGTGCCGCCACCTCATACGGCCACCACTGTCCGTCGGGATCGAACTCACCGGGAGCCACCGGCAGGCTCGCTAAACTCTCCGCGAGCCTCTCGACCGGCTCTACCGCAGCTTCGATCCGGGAACGTAGATGCTCGTTCACCTCCGCGCTGCGGCGGCCGCGCGGCAACCATTCAAGCTGCGCCGGAGGCTCCGTAACGTCCGGCAGCGCCAACATGTCCGCGTACCCGTCCGGACCGGGCGGTGGCACCGTCAAGGCGGAACGCATGGGTGCGAACACGTCCGGCAGGCCATCGGCGAGTCCGGTTACCGCCTCGGGCGGCGAGAAGCCCATCAGCGTGCGCGAGAAGCGCCGCTCGACCCGGATGGCACTCGGGTCACCATTCTCGAGCCGATCCGTGACCTCAAAGGTGAAGGAGGTTAGCGTGTATCGGATCACGGGGCGGTTGAACTGGGATTGCAGGTACTCGAGGACGTCATCCGGCAGGGCGAGTTCGCCCAGGCCTGCCATGAAGGTCTGCCCGGCGCCGACACCGATCGCATGCCACCAAGCGGCGTCTCGCTGCGCCCGGAACAGCACTGGGAACTGGAGCGCAAAGTCAGGACGAGTAGCCAGCGGCAGTGCCCATGAGGGTGGCCACGGCAGCTCATCAGCAGACACCTTCGCGACCAGCTCCAGACCACTCGGCGCGACGGCCGCCAGCCGTTGGTGCGCGAGAAGCAGCGTCTGATCCGTGCCCAGCAGAATCGCCAACGCCTCCAGGAAATTGGTCTTACCCGCACCATTGATCCCGAAAAGGGCAATCCCGTCAGACCACCTCAGCCATTGGTCGTGGAGGTTCTTGTAGCTACCGACATGAACCCCCAGCAGCTCGGCAGGAGGTTCAACTGGCGACGATTCGGTCAAGGCCACTCCTGCAACTCCATGTCGGCGTAGTCCGCCTGCCGTTGGACCTCTGGCTACATCTCGGCCGAGTCTGCCTGACAGACACTGTGGACGCATCCGCCCCGCAGCCGAAGGCGGCGGCGACTTCCTCATTTCGCCCCTCACGGGGTCCAGCGGTCTGTCCTTTCCGCCGACCGAACCCACGGTCGGCGCACCGGCCCGGCGATTCTTCTCAAATCCGACAGTTCCGTTCCTTCGCAACGGCGCCCACCCACGAGAGCGTCACAAGAGCCGCATTTTGGGCAACACCCGGACGCTGAGATCTACCTCAGCCAACCCGGCCTGGGCCGCATCCTCGGCGCCCGGGTGCTAGCCGAGTTCGGCGACCCCACCCTTGACGCTCGGGTCGGCTTCAGCCGCGAACCCCGCTCAACTTCGAAGAGCCCGTAAAGGGTCGCCGGACCTGTTGGCCACGAACAGCAAGCGATAGAGTCACTTCCGCGAACACGCTGGATCAGACGCAGCTACGTTTGCCTCCCTACGGTGTGGCGAGCCACGGACAACATAAGGACAAAGATGAGCGCGAGCGGGACCCGCACTTGCTCTTGGTGCGGTGAAGAAGGGCACGACAAGCGGTCGTGCGAAGTCTCTACCAATGCTGGGCAGTGCAGCGTGTGTGACTACCACGGGCACGACAAGCGCAACTGCCCGCGCAAGTGACCCGGGTGCACGCAGAGAGCCCCCCAACTCGTGGCGGGGGCTCTCGATTTGTCTTTCTCTCAGCTTGAACCGCCCCGACGAGTCCGGAGACTTTCTATTGTGAGTCCCCGACGGTCGCCGGGGTCTGGTGGTGAGCGTAGTGGGCTGCTTCGGCTTCAACGGGTGTGAGGTCGTCGCAGTACTCCTGTGGCCGGCGACGGTTGAACCAGTCGACCCACTCGGCGGTGGCTATTTCGAGCTGGTCGAAGGTTCTCCAGGAGCCAAAGAGTCTAAGCAAAGTCTGTCGATCATGGCCGGGATGCGTTTGAGCAGGGCGAGGATGAGCATCTTGGATCGCCGGGCTACGCCTGATCGTGCGGCGCACCAAACCGTCGGCCCGGCACGCGAAGAACCTCACCGCCCAGGAGAAACGCACCGGCTGGCGATACGCGATCGTCGCCACCAACATCACCCGCATCCATGGCGTGCCCGGCTCCCACCAGCCCCAATGGCTCGACGCCCTGCACCGCGCCCACGCCGGCGTCGAAGACCGCGTCCGCACGAACAAAGCCATGGGCCTGAGGAACCTGCCCTCCAAAGACTGGACCGTCAACCAGGGCTGGATCCTCGCCGCGAACATCGCCGCAGACCTGGACGCCTGGACCCGGCTACTCGGCCTACACGACCAACCCGACCTAGCCCACGCCGAACCCGACACCCTGCGCTACCGACTCCTGCACCTACCCGCGAAACTCGCCACCCACGCCCGCCGCAAGACGCTGTCCATCCCCGACATCTGGCCCTGGGCCAAAGCGTTCCAACTCTGCTGGCAACGCCTCACCCTGATACCCCCACCCACCTGACCCTCACCCCGGCCCCTACCAGCAGAAAGACCCACCCGGCACCAGGAGAACCGGCGCACCCGCAGCGACACGCGGCCAAGCGTCGATCCGCTCCGAACCGACCGGACAGTGGGCGAGGGTCAGGTTGGCGCTCGCACGGCGGGTGGCGGCGCGGGTCTCGTCGCCGGGGACCGCAGTCAGCCCGGCCAACGCGGCCTCGTCGGGTGCGAACCAGGCGAGTAGTTCGGCGGCGTACCCGGCCAGCTGCGGGTCCGGATCGGTAAGCCAGCGGACGTACCGATCGGTGTACCTGCCTCCAGCATGGAAGGCGTCGGCCTCCCAGCGGACCGCCACGTTGTCAGCCAGCTCCGCAGCCTCCTCGTGCTCAAACAGGTCTTCGGCCTCCAGATGCCGCTCCATCAGCGCCGCCTGTTCGTCGGTGATCCCCTCGGCGGCGGCGAAGTGCCGCCGGGGGTCGAACGGCAGCTCGTCGTCGCGCCGGTCGCCGAGCACTACCGAACGGAGCAAGGCGGCCACCGCTGCCCGGTCCGGGGTGTCCGGGTCGTCGGCGAGCGCCACCAGGAACGGCACCACGTGACAGCTCGCCCCCCAGCGTGTGCCCTGGTGGTAGACGTTGCCGAACAGCTCGGACAACGCACAGCTCCGGACCGGCACTTCCGCCGAGCGCAACGCCCGCAACTGGTCCGGTATGTCGACGGCAGGGCCATACGCGTGGTGCAGCGACTCCCACGGGAGGTCGTCGAGTCCGGCCAGCAGGTCGGTCAGTTGATCCATCCGGCGGTTCTACCAGCAGCGGGCAGGGAGCCCACAGCAGTTACTGACATCACTCGTTGACATCAACGATGGCGGCGGAAGCTCGCCCGAGTCGTCCCCCGTCGCCGACGATGCTCTCGATCCGGCGAGCGCCGCGCCTCATATGTAACGCCGGCCAGACCGACGACGCCGGATGAGTGGAGTCAGTTGATCTCCAGCGCGGCCCTCGCCGTTCGCGAGGGTCGCACCTGCGACACCTCAGACCAACTACGCGGCAAGAGCCCCCCCCCGAGTCGCGGTCGCCTTCCGGCTAGACGACTGGCGGACATCAAGAACCATTGGAGGAGTAGGAATGCGAACGCCGTTCAGGCGGGCCGTGTTCGGTGCCATCGCGGTGGCGCTGCTCGGCGGGCTCGGACTCACGTCCTGCGCAGCTCCGGGCCGGAACGGCACCGTGGACGCCGGGTCGGCTCCGGTCGATACCTCGGTGACCGGCGCTCCCGGACCGACTGACTCCGCAAGTCCCTCCCCATCGCCTTCGGCTAGCCGGTCCCCGTCGCCTTCGGCGAGCCGGTCCACGAAGCCGTCTCTCAGCCGGTCGCCGTCGCACGTCCCGACGAGCAAGGCCGCGACGCCGGCCGCAGAGAGCAACATCGCCTCCCGGCTACACACCATTCCGGCCAGCACCCGCCAGCTCATCGTCGTCTACAGCAGCGGCTACGGTACGAGCGTCGCGTCCCTTGAGACGTTCGAGAAGGTGAACGGCGTGTGGCGGCCGAAGCTCGGGGTGATGAGCGCGCGGATCGGCACCAAGGGGTTCAGCGACAGCCATGTGGAGGGCGTCCCCACGACGCCCACAGGCGTCTATGGCATCGGCTCCACCATGTACGGCCTGCACGCCAACCCTGGCGTCAAGTACAGCTACCACCGGCTTGTGGCGGACGACTACTGGGATGAGAATCCCAGCTCGTCCACGTACAACAGCTTTGTCCATGGCACGAACCCGGGCGGGTACAGCGAGGCGCTGTGGCAGACCGTGCCGCAGTACAACTACTTCGCGGTCATCAACTACAACATCCCGGTGAGGGCAGCCACCCCGGCCCGCGGCAGCGGCATCTTCCTGCACGTCATGGGGAGCGGCGGTACCGCCGGTTGTGTCTCGTTGGCACAGTCCGACCTGCTCCGGGTACTGGAGTGGCTGGCTCCGGACGCCTCTCCACGCATCGTGATGGCGCCCAGCCAGAACCTCGGCCGTTACTGACCGCCCCGAGGGGCCGCGCGGTCAGCAGCCGAGGCCGCGGGAAGGAAGCAAGACCCGTCCGAATGCCTGCGGCCACTGCCGTCTAGATCTGAAAATCGGAAGGTCGGCGGTTCGACCCCGCCCCGGGCCACATAGCCTTTCGCCGGGCTCCAGGAGCGCCGACCAGGGAAAACGCCGGTCGGCGCTCTGCTGTTTCTGGGGGCGTGCCGTATGTCACAGGTGACCGCTACTGTCCCGCTGTCACCGCTCTTGACCCTCCCCTGCTGCACGTAGATTGCACCCGCACGGAGACCCCATGACGCTTTCGCGATCTCCGTTCTGCATCGGACTTCGCGGGCGGCGGCTCCAGCGTGCCGGCGGCCCTCTTCTCTAATGTCTCCGCTACCGCCGCCGCGGCCTCCAGAGAAGGCACCTTGGGTATCTCAATTCCCTTGCAAATCTCGATCTCAGCTCCGAAGCCGGAGTTGTAGTCGGAGTCGAAGTAGGGCTCCCAACGGCGAGACCACGCCGCTCCAGTTCCTCGACCGCACCGCGCAGTGCAATGGTGGCGGCGTCTCGGTCGGAATCGGCGACGAGGCACCACTCGTGGACTATCTCGGTCAGATAGCCTGAGCCGTCTTTGCAAGACCCACAACGACGCCACGCTGGCCCAGTGCACCCAGCCCAGCGAGCCGATTTGTCTAGTCCCACCACATGCTTGACAGTCCGTCCCACCAGATGCTTGACGGGTGACCTAGGTCGTTGGCTCGGGCTGTGGTCCTTCCGCCGAGCCTGGTGTGACATGGTTTCCAGATGATCCGTCTCGTGGCTGAGGATCCCGCCGTTCGTCTCGACGCGGATCAGGTATTGCGGATCCAGTTCTGGATCCTGGAGACGCTGCCGGCACTCGGCTGTCACGTCAGGCCCGATCCTCCGATCGAGGTCATCATCACCAAGCATTTCGCTGACGAGGTGCATCCGCCGCTGCTCGAGCAGGTGGAAGCGGTCGCTGGTTGCAGGTTCCGGGTGACGGCTAGCGCGGACTGACAGGAACGGCGAGACGGGAGACGTCACCGGTTGCGCTCCGGGACGCCGCCTACGTGCACGGTGAGGCCAGCGACCTTGCGGGGTCGGCTGGCTTTCAGGTTGCGGATGGGCTGGTCGGTGGTGCGTCGGACGGTGCGGGTGCCGTCGTCGCAGGCGATGGCCAGTTCGGTGTCGGTGACGTTGATGGTGACGGTCTTGCCGGCGTGGATCCGGCCGAGGGCGACTTTCTGTCCGACGACCATGACGACGCCGCTGTTGGAGGCCGGCGCTGGACCTGCACCGGTCCGGCGGCAGGTTGCGGGGGTGGGCCAGCGGGTCGGGCACCCCTCAGCCGTGCCATCCCCGTAGGGGTGAGGGGGTTCGGGCTGGTGCGCAGTAGTTCCCGGCTGGTCAGGTCGAAGAAGCTCAGCGTTGCTGGGTCGATGCGGATGCCGACGCGTCGGCCGGCGAGGATCTCGGCGGCCAGGAGGACGTGCTGACCGAGGGAGACGTGGTCAGCTCTGCACGTGATCAATCCGCCAAGTCATCCTCGGCGAGGTAGCCAACACCGTCGCAGGTGGGGCAGGGCCCGAAAACGCTTCCCATTCCCTTACCCATGCCCGTGGTCTTCACCATGCCTGAAAGCCGCGCAAGACCTCGGCATTCCGGACATCGGCGATGAACGCCTTTGGCGCGAGACGAAGGCTGCTGTTCGTCCTGAAGATCTGGCTCCACCGCACGGATCATATGGCCGCAAGCGTGGCCCGTCTCAGTCCTCATCCAGTCCTCAGAGGTCGAGCCCCGGCCGCTGACGCCGAGAGGTGCCGAGAGGGGTTTCCGCAGGCCGGGCGGGGTTGGGCCAGGTAGATCGTGGTGAGCAACTTGATCTCATAAGTCCTCGGTTGGTGTGGGGACCGGCGATTGGTCGCATCGGCAGCGTGGACGGGGGGCTCGATGGCGGCGGATGTCGCAGGTTGCGCGGCTAAGGTCAGGCGGCTCGCCGTGACGATGTCTGCCGCTGCGGTGGTGTTGCCAGGCTTTGTTGGGGTCCGAACCAGCCGGCGAACCGTGCCGCCGCGGCGGCGGCCGGTGCGAGACCCGCTCGGGCGCGGGCGAGCAGCGTGGGTCGGGTCGCGGCCCGGTCGGCATGCTGGGCGTCGCGTGTCGGCGGGCACGGGTATGCCTCGTCGTGGCAGCGCAGGTTCGCGCAGTGGCCGGGCCGTTCGGGGTCGGGGAGGTGTTGGGCGGCGACGTCGGTGGCGAGGAGCCATAGCAGGACGTCGGTGACGTGGTGCGGTACGGCGCGGCGGTGCGGCTGCGACATCAGCTGCTGCCCTTCCGGTGGGGGTGCGACTCGGGTGGCCGCCACCCCTGGCCAGCGGTGTGGGGACCCGCTGTCGGGTTCGCCGGGGTGGCGGCCGCGACGAGTGACGCTCGACTTTCCGGATAGATCAAGTCGCCGTCGTGACGTTGGGCGGATTCCCTCGTCCCGCGCCGCGCGGCCTCCGAGCAAACCCGGCCGCCGCCGGCAGGGCTGACCGCAATGGTGATCAGCGCAACCGGCGGAGGCGTGAACTGGGGAGTAGTCGCCACGGGCTGCGTCGGCCAATCCGGTGACAATCCACGGGGAGCACCCGTCGGAACTCCGGCACCGAGGACGCCGTGCCAGGCCTTCTTCCCCCTACCTTTGCGACAGAGAGGTCCTGGCCAACGCAAGAGCGGGACCGCGGCCGTCGCGCATCGCGGCCCGGGCTCGTGGCAGGGTGGGTTTGGTGAGGGACGGCACGTCCTCTGTGTGCTACCACGAGGGATACGAGATCACTCTCTCCCCGGAGAGAGCAGCGGCGGCGTTCCGGCTAGGACGGTGAGACTGGGACGCCGCGGGGGAAGGAACGGGCGGCATCGCGCACGGCGGAGACGATGTTGGCCGCCTCGTTGCGCGTCAGGACGGGTCGGGTGGCGGCGGCGGTCCGCGAAAGGACGCCGAGGCTCAGCCGTGAGCGGTGCCATCAGCGGGGTCGGCGGTTGCGTAGGACGCCACCGAGAAACTGTCGGCCAGTTCCGGCCTGTTGTATCTGAGTGGCTCGTCGGCGTCGAGGTCACCGCCGAGGGCTTCGTAGCCTTCCTGCCCGTCCCACTCGATGCTTGCGGGCAGGTCGGCCAGCGCGTCTTCGATGGTGTTCTCGGCGCGGGTGAAGGCGTCCTCGCGGGTGGTGGCGGTGACGTCGATGAGCAGGGGAAGAGTGAGGCGGACCTGCCAGCGGCGGGGCAGTAGCGGCAGGTCGAGGACCTCCAGGAGGCTGTTCGCGGCGTCGATGCTGACGTGCTTGGTGTGGACGGCGTCGGCGAGCGCTTCTCGTACCTGGCGGTAGAACCGGTTCGGCGCGTCGGGGTGGGCGTTATCGGACGGGGTGCAGGTCTGGGCCTGCCGCAGGTGGGACAGGATTTGGGCGGTGGTGTGGGTGAGCCAGCCCAGTGGCGCCTGCTGGCCGGGGTGGAAGGCCTCCCAACTGGTGCGGAGGATGGTTTCGAGTGCCGGCTCGGGGGGTGTGATGTCCGTGCTGGTCATCTGCGGTGTTCTCCTCTTCTGGTTTCAGTGAGCGGACATGGAGGCGCCCCACAGCCGGGATGAGGCGCGGGGCGCGGGAGTTGCCGGCGCAGCCGGTAGAGGGTCCGTGAGCGCCGATGAGTACCGGTGGGTGTCTAGGCGGCAGCGGTCACGGCGTGACCGGGTGTGCGCTGGCCGTTAGTCAGCGGGCGGGTTGGGGCTGTCGCTGGGACGGGTGATCAGGCCGGCGCCCAGGGCGGTGAGGGGCTCTTGCCGTAGGCGGGCGGTGGCCTTGTCCCGTTGAGCGAGGGCGCGGGTGAGGGCGTCAGCCACCCGGTCGAGGCGCTCGCGCATCGACAGCACCGTGTCGGCGCCGCCGCCGGCGTGAACGCCGCCGAGCAGGTCCGCGGCGTTGGTCAGCGCGCTGATCTGCGCGTCGGCGGCAGCGATCGTGCCGGCCGCCGAGATCAGCGCGCACACGGTGTCGGGATGCTGCGCGCAGGCTTGGTTCAGTTCGTCGGCGTCGAGGGCGTAGCCCTCACCGTCGGTGAGTCGTCGCAGGATGTCCAGGTAGTCAGACATAGGTGTCCCTCGAAGGCAATGGGGTTGATGGGCGGCGGCGAGTCGTGTCAGGGCGTGGTGGGCAAGCTCTGGTCGGGCCAGCCGTCGAGCACGGACGGGGATAGTCCTTCGCGCAGCATCCGGTCGATGAGCTGAGCGAGGGTGTAGGTGGCATTCGCATGCAGGGCCCGGTCGACGGCGACGGAGGCCAAGGCTCCGGCGCCGCTGCGCCAGGCGGCGAAGGCGAGCAGGCTGGCGGGTGGGGCGGCGAGGTCGGGTTGGGCGCGGCGGGTGATGTCGCTCCACAGCGCGACATGCCACGGCTGGGAGTCGGTGGCCCGCCACGCGGCGTCGCGTATCGCCGTGACGGGCAGCAGCACAGTGAGCCAGGCGAGCTCGTCGTCGGTGAGCACCTGGTCATTCGCGTAGCGGGTGAATGTCTCCCGCACGATCGCCTCGCCCGCGCGGATCAATGTGCCACGGCCACCCTGGGCGGCCAGGGCGCGGCGGCGTGCCCGGGCCTTGAAGGTGGCGCGGGTGACGGCGGCGCGGGCGGGGCCGTCGATCGGGGCGATGCTGGCGATCAGCGCCTGCCGGTCGGGCAGCGTGGTGTGGCCAGCGACGATGGCGTGCAGGGCGAGGTCGCTGCGGTCCGGGTCGAAGGGCATGCCGTCGATGGGGCAGCAGATGGGGTTCTGGCAGAGGTAGGAGAAGTAGCGGCGGTCGGTGACCCGCAGCGCGTCGAACACGTCGAAGCCGGCGGCACGCAGCCGGGATGTGACGGTGTCAACGGCTGGGGTGACCTGGGTGGCGTGGCCGTAGCCGATGACAATCGTGGCGGTCACGTCGGCGTGGTGAAGCATGCGCAGCTGCTGAGGCATCACCTCGTCAGCCCAGTCGACCGCATCTGCGGGGTTGGGGAGGTCGGTGCGGCTGGCGACGGCGACCGTGGGGCCGGTGAGGCCGACGAGGACCAGGCTGTCGGTGGGGTGGAAGCCGAGCAGGTAGGGCACAGCGGTGATCAGGTCAGCCGGGGAGGTGATCGGTAGGCGGTGCTTGTCGCTCACGGTGTCTCCCGAGATGTACGGGGCGGGGGATCCCGGGCACGGCCGTGCGGCCGTGCCCTGGGCGCGCGGGTTGCGCGGGGTAGCCGGGCAAGCGGCTGGAGGCGGTGCAGGAAAGAACCCGATCCCGTGCCGGCCGAGGGGGCACGCGGGGTCATCCGCGGCGTCCGGCGTCGGCAGGGGAGCCCATCAGTGCAGGACAGGTCGGGTGAAGCGAACTGTTGTCAGGCCTGCTCGAGAGCGGTGACGGCGGCGCCGGCAATGTGGCCGATGGCCTGCACCGGGTCGGCCACCAGGAGGGTCGTGGTGTCCGTGAAGGTGTGCCCGTCCAGGCCGGCGGGGCGAAGCCACAGCACGGCACAGCCGACGCGGTGCAGGGTGGTGACGAGTCGTTGCGCTGCCGGGATGTCGTCGAGGTCGCCGTCGGAGACGACCGCGAGCATCCGCAGCCTGCCGGGCTGGCGTAGCTGCAGCAGTTCGTCGGCGAGCTTGACGGCGTCGGTGAACGTGCCGCTGCCGCCGAAGGTGCGGATGTCCTGAACGTGGGTGGGGCGTTGCCGGGGGCCGATGAGCAGGGACACGGTGCTGCCGAAGGCGATGGTGGCCGTGATGGCGTCGCTGCTGCGGGCCGCGTGGGCGAGGATCCACGCGGCCGACGACATCGGCGCCGCGTACGGGTGCATGGAGAAGGACACGTCGACGATGACGCCCAGGTGCAGGGTGGGCTTCGGCGGCGGCAGCGTGGCGCGGCGTTGCCAGGGTGTGGCGGTGGGGATGGTGCCGGCGGCGATCTGCGCCTGGGCGGTGATGGCGTGACGGGTGCGCAACCGGCCGGATGGGATGAGGCTGGGCCGGATGTCGGGTTCGGGGTGGTGGGTGCGGGCGCGGCGCAGCCGGGCGGCGAGGTGGCGAGCGGCGGCGCGTTCGCCGTCGGTGGGGTCGCGTCGGGTCCACGTCGCCGGGGCGGAGAACCGGGCGGTTATCTGCCGGGCCCGGTACTCGGTGGGGGTGAGCCCTGCGGCGTGGGCGAGGTAGTCGGTCAGGGCCTGGGCGAGCCGGCCGGCGAACATACCCGGATCCGGCACGGGGGTATCTGGTTGCTGATCAGGGTTGATGCCGAGGATGCGGCACCACCGCCACGCCAGGTCGATCATCGTGTCGGCGTCGGTGTCGTCGACGGTGTGAGCCCGCCGCCACAGCTCGCGTAGCCGCAGGAGGCATTTGCGGCCGAGGATCGCCGTGACGGCGGCGCGGACGCCGCGGATGTCCTTGGCGGTGATGATGCGGGCGTCGACGCGGGCGAGGAGCAGTCCGGCCAGGTGTCCGGCGTGCCACAGGTCGTCGATGGGCGCGTCGCCGGGGTCGAGGAGGGTGGTGACGGTGTGGCGAAGCCACCGCCGGTCGGCGCGCCGGCGGCTGCGCTGCCGGTACTCAATACGCGACTCTTCGAGGACCTTGGCGACGGCGGCCACCACCGGTGGAGTGCCGGGCGGGGTGCGCCACTGGCTGTGGGCGGCGTGGGCAGCTTCGTGCACAAGCAGCCCGTAGGCGGTGGGCACGAGCTTCTTGTGGCCGGCGCGGCGGGGGTTGGCGACGTCGGGGGCCCCGATGTGGGTGGCGTCGACTTCGATGCGCCGGTCGTCGGGGTAGAAGCAGGCGGGGGCGCCGCCGCCGGCGCCGGGCGCGACCGTCACGGTCAGGTCGGTGCGGCCGGTCAGGACCGGGACGTGCCGGGTCCAGGCGGTGCTCCAGTCCTGCCAGGCAGGATCGGCGACGCCGGGTGTGGTGGTGCCGGGCTGCAGGTGGGTGTGGGGGTGGGGCATTGGGTTCTCCTTTCAGCGTTGCTTGCCGAGGGTCAGCGCGGTGATGTCGGTGCCGAACTGCTGCCGCAGAGCGGCGAGCACCTGCTCCCGGTCGTCTTCGGGAGCGCGGCCGGCGAGGTTGGCCACCGCCGCCGGCAGGCCGAGGGTTTTGCGGACGCGGGCGAAGCCGAGCAGCTCGCGGAGCTGCGGCGCCCACGACACCCGGCCGGCGGCGAGGTCCGTGTTGAGGGTGATGGCCGCTTGCACGGCGGGGGCGGGGACGCCGAGGTGGCGGGCGAGGTCCCAGTCGGTGGTGACCTCGATGTGCACGTCGAAGCGGGAGGCGAGGGCTTCGGTGAGGATCGCGCCGTGCACGCCGGGGTTGTGGCCGGCGATGACGTAGAACCCGTCGCTCGCTTCGACGCGTTCGTTGCGGTAGCCGGGGATGGTGATGACCCGCCGGCCGTCCATGGCCGGGTACAGCACGGCGAGCACCTTCGGGGGAATGAGGGTCGCGTCGTCGACCAGCAGCGCTCGGCCTTCGCGCATCGTGGCAACGAGGGGGCCGTAGACGAACTCGTAGCCGCCGTCCGGCAGGGGGATGAAGTTGCCGAGGAAGTCCTCGACGACGGTGTCGCCGGTGCCGGCGACGGTCAGCAGGTCGGGGAAGGCGGCTTCGACGAGGGCGGTCTTGCCGGTGCCGGGCGGCCCGTAGAGCAGCGCGGGGATGCGCTTCTCACGCAGGCGGCGCAGCACGTCGACGTCGGTGGCGCCGGCGAGCTTGCGAGGGAAGTACAGGTCCCCGTTCGGCCGTGGCACCGGCTGTCGTCTCGACCGGCCGCCGCCGCTGCCGTGCGGGGTGCGGGGCGGCGGGGGTGGGAGGGTGCCGGCGGCGTCGATGCCGGCCTGGGTGATCTGGAATCGGTGCGGGCCGGTGTGGTGGGTGGCGTACCCGGCGGCGGCCATCTTCTTCAGGGCTTCGAACACCGCCCCGGAGGACCGGGCGGCGATCGCTGTAGTGATCTCACCGACCTTGAGCACCTGGTCGGGTTGGCTGGCGAGGTAGGCGGCGACCTGCCGGTAGAGGTAGCCGGGCCGGCGGTCACCGGAGGTCGTCGCGTCCATGACTGAGTCGTCGGGGCTGGCGGGTGGGGCTGCAGGGTTCATGCTGGGGTCTCCTGTCGTAGGGGTGTGGCCCGCGGACCCATCTCCGGGTGCGCGGGCGGTGGTGCGGTGTCCGCGCGGCGGAGACGGGGATTGGCGGGCCGATCCCGTGGCAGGGACGGCCAGCAATCCCCAGGAACTGCTCAAGAGGCGGCCCGAAGGGCTGCCGGTAGGTGGATACCGGCGCACCACCCGGCGGTGGGCGACGACGATGAACGCACCTGGCACCGGATCGATCAAGTCGAGCCGGCGCAGGTGACGCGAGCGGGGGTTATCGGCGGCGGAGGGTGACCTCGGTGGTCGGCCGTCGGGAGATCTGCACGGTCAGGCCGAACACGCTGCCGTCGGACAGTTCCAGCCACACACCGCGGTCGAGGGTGAGGACACCGGCGTCGCGGTAGGTGCGCGCCGAGGTGATGTTCACCGGCTGGCCGTCGCCGTCGGTCAGCTGGGGCAGGTCGGCGTCGTCGCAGAGCTGGTCCAGCTCGTCGCTGGTGAGCAGCTGGATCACCAGGGCTTGCAGGATCTCCTCGTGGGCGTACTCGCCGAACTGGTCCTCAAGGTCGTCGCGCATGCGCGTGCTCCGATCGTGGTTGTGGGTCGTCATGGCTGGTCGCGGGGTCATGCGCCGTTGGCGCAGCCTGCCGCTGCTCGCCCGAGTCGGGGATGTCGCCGGCGAGGCGGTCACAGTCGTAGGGGTGCACGGGGATCCACGTCCACGCCCAGCCCATGACGATGTACTCGCCGTCGGCGTTCGGAGCGATGCGCTGCACCGCCTCCGGGTCGGAGTGCACCCGGCTTTCGTCGACGTCAATGACGTCACCGTCGAAGCACATCCGGGCCCTCGACTCGTCCACGAGATCGTCCAGGTCGCTGCCGGTGACGCCCTGGTCGGCGAGGTGCTGCCGGTACCGGTCGCGGGCGGCGTGCTGGTCGGCGACGATCGCCTCGGCCACCTGCCGGGTGCAGGTGAACACCGCCCACCCGTTCCACGTGGCGACCAGCGTCCCGATGAACCCGACCGGGATCCGCATCTCACCGTCGTCGTTCGGTGTCCACGACCAGTCCCCGGCGAACACTCCAGGGCCGCCGATCCGCACCTGCTTCGGGTGCAGGTGGCTCAGGTCGCGGTCATCGCCCGTGGGGCTGAGAAGGATCCGGCACTGTCGGGCGACCTCGTCGGTGACCCCCTGGTCGAAGCCGTCACACCAGGCCCACCGCGTCTCGTCGCGCCGGCCCCCGGTCAGCTCGATCCAGGTGGGCGCGCCGTCCGGGGCGGCCTCGGCGTACCGGTCACGGTCGTGTGCCTGCGCGTACCGGTCCGCGGCCGGAAGCCCGTCGAGGACTTCGGGATCGCCGTCGTCGAGGGCGCCGAGAATGCGCCGCGCGGTCGCGGCCACGTTGCCGTGGGCGCGGCCGCCGATGACATCCTGCGCCCACCACTGCGCCGCCTCGTTCCCGGCGGTGGCGCCCGCGGCGCGCAGGGCGTCGAGGGCCTGTTGCCAGGCGGTGTCCGGCGGTGCGACGTGGCCGGTGCGGCGGATGCGGTCGCCGGCGTCGAGGACCATCGCCAGCCGGGACCCGCTGTCCCAGTCGACGGTGACGATCCGCTGGTCCGGGTCGTACCCGCGCACGGTGCCCTCGTCGCCGGGACGCAGCAGCGTGTGCGGGTCGTTGGTGTGTTCGAGCGCGATCCGCTCGTCTGGCTGGTAGGTCACGTGAAACCTCCATCAACTGTGCGGGAATCTCCGGCCGATCTGAGCCGGAGGTGACAAGGGGTTGTCCGGCCTGAGGACCCGGGTCGGGGTTCAGGCGACGATCCGGCGTACGGCGACGGTCTGGCTGCTCCACGCCGCCAGTCGGCTGATCTTGACGACGTCCCCGGTGTGCGGTGCCTGGATCAGGAGGTCTTGGCCGAGGTACATGCCGACGTGGCCGGGCCGGCTGGCGCTCCCGCGGCTGCCGGGGATGAACACGAGGTCCCCTGGTCGTAGGCCGGTGACGTCGGTGATCGGGGTTCCGGCGTGGACCTGCTCGCCGGTGGTGCGCGGCATGGGGATGCCGGCGGCGCGGTAGGCCTGCTGCATCAGCGAGGAGCAGTCGCACTGCCGGGCGGGGACGCCGGAGTGGGGTGCGGTGCAGTCCCCGCCGAAGGTGTACGGGGAGCCGAGCTGCGCCAGAGCCCAGCCAATCGCGGTGACCACCGGCAGCGGCGTGCCCGCCGGCAGCCGGAACCCGGGTGGTAGTGGCACTTGTTCGCCGCCGAACTGGCCGTCGCCGCCGTCGACCAGGCACAGCGGGTTGCTCATCGCCTGCTCCAGATCGCCCGCGACCGGCCCGGCGGCGGTTCCGCCAGCCAGGACGCGGACCAGGGCGATGGCGTCGTCCTCCCATTTGGCGTAGGCGCCGGGAAAGGCGGAGCGCTGCACCGCTTGGGCGGCGTCGGTGAGCGGCACAGCCTGCCAGCCGTCGACGCCGAGCAGCCCGCTGTAGAACTTCCCCGCGGCGTTGCGGGGGTCCTGCAGCTGTGCGGGGCTGCCCCAGCCTTGGGAGGGGCGTTGCTGGAACAACCCGACGGAGTCGCGGTCACCGCCGGGCAGGTTCCGCAGCGTGGATTCCTGCATGGCGGTGGCCAGGGCGATCACCCAACCCCGGGGCGGGACACCACGTTCGGCGCCGACGGCGACGACCGTCGCCGCATTGGCCATTTGCTCCCCGTCCCAGCCGACACCGGGGAATCCGCCGGCTGGCGGCGTCAGGTGCATGGTGGGCAGCAGCGGCGCCCCATCGGCGCCGACCGCGCTGTAGCAGGCGGCGGAGGCGGCGCCGCCGCCGGTGAACAGCGCCCCGATTCCAGCGACACAGAGCACGAGCAGGGCGACCACGGCGGCGCCGATGGCGGCGAGGGCGCGGGCGCTCACCGGGGTGCCCCGGTCGGTGAGGGCAGGGGGCAGCGCGGGCTGCCGCCCCGCTTGTGCCTGCCGGCGGCTCCCGCTCCGATGTCGCTGCGGGGATGGGGGGTGGCGCAGGTCTCGAGCCGGTATGCGGAAACGGGCTCGCCGTCGTCGGTGTGCACGGTGACGGTCGCGGTCTCGGGGTCGATGAGGTAGATCCACGCCGCGTCGAGGTGCGCGGCCTGGCACAGCGGGAACACGCTGACCGGCTCCGGCGCGTCGATGACGCCTCCGGTGGTGGTGGCGAGGGTCATGCCGACCCCGGCGACCGGGAGCTGCCCGGCGAACGCGGAGGTCGTGTCGGCGGCGATGGCGTCGTCGAGGTATTCCCAGTCGTGCGCGAGGACGGCCGCGGTGAGGGCTCGGGTGTCGTGGTGGGCGTGGCCGGCCCAGATCCGGGCGAGGGTGGGCACGACGGCGGCGGGGTGGCCGTCGAAGAGCACGAACCGGGCGTGCATGAAGTGCGAGTTGGCGGGGTTGCTGGTGCCGACGTAGCAGCGGGTGCTCACGTGTTACTCCTTCGACGGGATCGGTCAGGGCGCGTGCCAGTGGCAAGGTGTGACGGGACGTGGGCCGGACGGGAACCGGCCGGCGGCGGCGGTGGCAGGGATGCGTCGGGCATGCCGAAGGGCCACGCAACCGACAGGTCGCGTGGCCCTTCACCCAGTAATGCCCGGTGTTGTGGTGGTTGTGTGCTGTGGCCGGGTGTGCGGCAGCTCCGCGGCCCGGCGGCGGTCAGGTGCGCGGCTCAGGCCACACGGTGACGCGGTCAACGCCGGTGGCCTCGGCCAGCTCGGTGAGATAGTCGGACCATCCGGTGAGCCAGCGGGCGGGCAGGCTCGGATCGAACTGCCGAGCGGTCACGTCGACCACCCGCCCGTCGGCGGGGTCGCCGCCGAGGTCGGTGACGCAGACCGTGCGGTGCACGAAGGCGATGACCCCGGCGGGGTGGCCCAGCCAACCGGCCACGTCAACGACCCGCGCCCGATAGCCGAGATCCCGCAGCCGGGAGGCGGTGGCGGGAGCCCAGGCGAGGCAATCGCCGTCGACGGGCACCACCGGCACGGGCAGCGTCTGCACCGCGGTGTCCAGTCCCCGTGCGGCGACCTTCGGAGCCAGACGGTTGATCGCCCGCCTGGCCTTCGCGTCCGGATCGTCGATGCGGGCCATGCCGTGGTCGGCGGCCTCCTTCCCGGACCCGAACAGCGGCACCGCAGATGTGTAGTCGCGGATGTTGGCGATCTCGTCGGCGCTCATCCCCTGCAAGGCGGCCATACGCAGGGCGAGGAGTTCGTCGCCGTCGTGGCAGCCGGCCCAGCCGGCGCAGACCCGCCCGTCAGCCTGATGACAGAGGAACAGCCCGGGTGGCTGCAGGGCGGTCGGCGCGTCGTAGTCGGGCAGCTTGGCGTACTCGGAGGCGTCCCACACCCCGGAGGGCACGTCACGGCGGTAGGGGCAGGTGCCGCAGGGTGACTTCGCTGGCCCACGGGTGTCGGCGTGCCGGCCGCTCATCGCATCCTCCCCGTCGCGGACGCGTCATCGACCGCCTTGGTGGAGACTTTCCGCGGGTTGGCGGGAGTGCTGCCGGCACACCGACGTGCGGCCACAAACCTGGCGCCGCCGTTGCCCGGCAATGTGGGCGTCTGGTCGTCGATCCCGGCGACGGCCATGTCGAAGGTCGTCATGGCTGCTCCTGTTCGGCGGCGGGCGGCCACGGGGCCGGTTTGGCGTGCCAGCCGAAGATCGGGTCGGTGGTTTCCGCGGAGCCGCAGCGGGTGCAGCGGATGTAGGTGTCCTCGCCGTAGCCGGCCATCGAGGGAAGTTCGTCCTGGACGATCTCGTCGACCGCCCCGCACACCCGGCAGTGCAGCGACGTTCCGTCGGGACCGCAGGCAGTGAAGATGGGATCGTCGTCGTTGGCGTCGCGCGCGGACTGTGCGCCGGTCATGAGACGACCTCGCGGGCGCTGTCGCCGCTGAATCGGGCGGTGGCGGCGAGTAGGGCGGCCAGCCCAGGCAAGGTGGCGGGCGTGTCGTCGGGGTCCGGGATGTCGTCGACGAGCAGCAGCGGGTGGTCCTCACCGCGCAAGTGGGTGAGTTGGTAGGCGCGGCCGTCGGTGTCGACGGCGTCGACGCGGCGGACCTGGCGGGGTTTCTGGTCGACGGTGAGGA
The DNA here is from genome assembly GCF_018070045.1 of Micromonospora sp. U21. Lineage (GTDB taxonomy): Bacteria > Actinomycetota > Actinomycetes > Mycobacteriales > Micromonosporaceae > Micromonospora. Next base: position 56,481 of record NZ_JAGPYK010000025.1, on the reverse strand, counting down.
TGTCGTCGTAGAGGGCGGCCCAGGCCAGCAGCCGCGCGTCGGGTTCGGTGTGGCGGATCAGGCCGATGATGGTGTCGAGGGTGGCCTGGTAGGGCCGCGGCGGTTCGGGGTGGTCGAGGCCGGCCGCGAGGCGGTGCAGCAGCGCGGGCAGCCCGGCGGGGTCGGTGAGCAGGTCGTCGGGGTGCAGCGGGAACTCCACGCCGCGCATCGCGCGCAGCGGCGCCGTTCCGGCGGTGTCGAGGCACCGGTCGTGGATGAGCAGCAGCGTCGCGGGGCTACCCCAGCCGAGCGTTTCGGCGTCGGCGTTGGCGGCCAGGAGGCAGCAGGCCAGGGTGTGGACGGCAGGGAAGGACAGCACAGTCATCTCCCTCGAAGAGGCGGAAACGGAAGGGACCCCGCAGCTGGCGGCTGTGGGGTCCCTTGAAGGGCATGAGGCTCGGGGTTCAGCGGTGGTGCCGGTCCCGGCTGCGCCGCGCCGGCGGTGTGGTGAGTGGGTGATGCCCGTAGACGCCGGTGGCGGAGCGTTTGGCGTGGTACATGGCCTCGTCGGCTTCAGCGAGAAGCTGCCGGGGTGGCGTGTTCAGGTGGGTGTGGGCGTAGCCGACGGAGGCGCTGATGCTGATCTCGCCGCTGTCCAGGCCGATGGGGGCGGCGCCGATGGCGCGCCAGGCGGCGCGGGCGCAAGCGGCGGTGTCGTCGTGGTCGCCGCGGACGAGGAGCGCGAACTCGTCGCCGGACAGGCGGGCGGCGACCTCGACAGGGGCGTCCAGGCCGGCGATCAGCCGCCCGACCTGTGCCAGGAGAACGTTGCCGGTGTCGTGGCCGAAGGTGTCGTTGACGGTCTTGAACCGGTCGAGGTCGAGCAGCACCAGCCCGCACGGCGCGTTCTCGGTGAGGGCGGCGCGCAGGCGGGTGAGCAGGAGCCGCCGGTTGGGCAGGCCGGTGATCTCGTCGTGGGTGGCGTCGTAGCGGGCGGCGTGGAGGGCTTGCTGCTGGCGCCACAGCACGGCGCCGGCGAGGGCGAGGCCGGCGATGATCCCGCCGACGGTGGTCACGATCGCGTGCAGGATGGGAGACACTCGTATCGCTCCTTGAGTAGAAGGAGCACCGGGGGCGGGCGTGAAGCGGCCAAACTTTGACGCCCGCCCTCGGGCTACCTGACGGGTGCGGGCTATCGGCCGGCGCTGGCGGGGGCGAGCTGGAAGGTGGCCGGGCGCTCGACGGTCTGCATGGCGGTGCCGGCGGCGACGAGCTTCGTCGCGGCGTTGACGACCGCGCCAGGGCTGGCCTTGGCCGCGCCGGTGCCTTCATTGGCGGTGTCGATGAGCTTGCACAGCTCACCGGTTTTGTACTGCCGGTCCGGATGGGCCTCGAGGATGTCCAGGATCGCCCCGCGCAGGGACCCGCCGACCCGTCGGGTCTTCGCCGGGCGGGCCTCGGCGCTGGCCGCGTCGGCGGTGTCGGAGCAGGCCGGTTCCCGGCCCGGCGTCGAGCCGACCGGCGTCTCACCGGCGCCATCGGTTTCAGCGGGAGTGGGCGTGGTGGTCTCAACGGTCGCTGCCTCGGGGTCGGTTCCTACCGCCGCCGGCTCGGTGTGCTCGTCGATCGACGTTCCCGGATCGTCCAGTTCGACGGCCGGTAGGTCGTCACCATCTTGGCTGCGCTCGTCGGGGGTTAGCTCGACGGTGACGTCGGGGGGGACCGGGTCGGCAGGAGTTCGCCCGCCGGATTCGCGGGACGTGGCGGTGGCGGTGGCGGCGCGGCCAGCGGCAGTCAGCCGCCACAACGTGCGCCCGTCGTCGGTGCGGAACCGCTCCGCCTGCCCGGACTCCTCCCAAGCGCGCAGCTTCGGGGTGGTCGTGGAATAGCCGAGGCCGGCCAGGTCGGCTACCGCCGCAGCGGTGGCCACCCCGAGTTCGGCGAGCGCGGCCAGCACTTTGATCGTGCTGTGCGCAGGCAGCGTCTCCTGCGACGTGTCGGTCATACGTACGTCCTTCCTGGCGAGAGCGGCCCAGTGGTTGAGGGCCATGCACATCCACGCTTCGACGGCGGCTTTGATCAAGTGCACGGACCGGATCTCGGGACGTGCCGGCGGCGCTCGCATGTCTGCTGGCCACCGACGGCAAGCGAGGCATTTCGGCGACGGCGCGCTGGTGGACGAGGTCCGCCTCGGCGCGAGCGCCAGTCCTGGCACCTCTGGTCTTGGCTGGGCATGGCAAAGCCCCGCGGCCCGACGGCGGCGGGGCGGGTTGCGGGGTGGATGGATGCTCAGCCGATGTGGGCGGATTGCAGGCGGCGTAGCGCCCTGCGCTCCAAATCGCGTACGGCGGCGACGCTGCGGCCCATCATCTGCGCGGTGTCATCGCGGCGGTAGCCGTGCGCGGGACCGTTGGATCCACCGGCGGCGGCTTGAGCGCCGGTGAGGCGGTGGGCAGGCCAGGGCGTGTTCTGCCAGGGGCAGTACGTCCTCGAGCCGGAACCACAGTCGGGTGCACATCGCTGTGCCTCCTGTCGATCAAGGAGTGGGAAGAGGAATAGAGCGGCCTGTCGCAGGCCGAGCTGTGTTGGCGCCCCAAGCCCGGGGCGCCGGGCGGTGCGGCAGCCGGCCATATGGACGGCACGCGGCGCAGCGGGGCGACCTCGATATGACAGGTCGTGCGGTGGTCCTTCCTCGTGGTTGGACTGCAGTTATCTGCGGGCGCGCCAAGAGGGCAGGCCAGCCGGACAGCGCCCCAGGCATCCCCAGCTGGGACGAGGTGCGCTGGCCCGGCCGGGTCCGCGAGAGGCCTGTTACAGGGCGACGGCGATCAGCCGCTGCTGCGGTGCGAGGGTGTCGAGGTGGCGCAGGGCCTGCTCGAGATAGGTGACGCGGTCGGCAAGGGCGTCGCTGACGGGGGCGAGCTTGCCTCCGTCGGCGGTCAGCAGCGCGTCGCCGACCACGGCGGTGGCTGCCCTGTAGTGCTGGTACGCGAGGGGGCCGGCCTGGTACATCTCCAGCTCCCCGATGCCGGGTTGCCCCGGGCTGGGGTTGGTGGCGGCGTGCAGGCGCATCGCGTTGACGCGGGGTTGGGCGTGGAAGTCCGCGGTGGCGGCGTCGTAGGGGTACCGGTCGGGGTCGGCGAGGTGCCGCGCCTCGAAGGCGGGCCATCCCGTGGCGGGTCGGGTGCCGTGCACGGCGTGCTGCCAGATCTGGTGGCGGATGCCGGCGCCGACGGCGCCGGCGTGGCGCATGCCGGGCAGGTCGAGCAGTCGGACGGGTCCGCCAGCGCAGGGCGCGGGTTGGCCCTTGCGCAGGCCGATCATGTGGTGGCGCTGCCACAGACGCAGCCCGGGTACGGCCCAGAAGTGGGCGGTGAGGGTGCCGGGGACGCCGAAATGCTTGTCGAGCTGGTGGGCGGTGAGCGCCTCACCGGGTAGGTCGTCGGGCAGGCACACGATCATCGTGTGGATGGTCGGGGCTGGCGTGACGCTCGGCCGCGGGACGGGGCGCCTCGTCGCGGGGGCGGGGTCCGGCTTGGCTGGGTGGGTGGTGGCCGCCCGGACGGGGGCCGGCCTGGCGGGGAGGGTGGACACGCGGCTGCCGTGGCGGGTCAGCGGGGTGCCGTTGACGGTTGGGGTCATAAAGTGTCCTCCTTCTTGCGGGGCGCCGGGGGCGCGCAGAGGCGACCGGCCCACCGGGTGCGTGGGTCGGGTCGAGGATCCTGGGGTCAGGTGGTGCGGGCTGGTTGGTGCGACCTGGAGGGTCGCCGCGCGGTGCGCGTGCCGACCAGCCGAGGCGGGTGGGCGCGGCGCACCGGGTAGGTGCGGCGAGGGATCCCTGAGGTGGGACCGAACCGGGTGGAGCGATATGTGGGGTGAGGGTGTTGCCGAAGAAGGTAGCGGCGGGTTCTCACAGCGCTCCCCGGCCGCACCGCAGCCCGAGAACGGCCTTGACCTGCACTGTGAGAGATCAACACCCATGACACGCGGGTCGCGGGCGCGAACGTTGTGAGAGCCGACCGCACTCACAGGCGATCTTGTTGTCTGACAGACGCGCCTTGTAGTGACTTCACCGGGCCGCCGGCTGGAGCTGACGCCCGGCGAGTCAAGCAGCTCGCCCAGGCCATGCTGCCCGGAGACGGGACGGGACCACGACGATGGCCAAGACCAGAAGCCTTCGAGTGGTTGCCCTGCCGATGTGGGCGGGCGGGCTACTCGGCGTCGTCGCCGTCGGTGACGCGAGGTGGGCGATGCTCGGCGATCCACGCCTCAACGTCGGCGCGTAGCCAAACCGTGGTGCCATGCAGGCGTTGGAACGGCTCGGGGAAGGTCGGGTAGCGCACGAGCTGGCGCATACGGGTTCGGCTCACGCCGAGCAGCTCTTGCAGCTCGTGCGGGCCGACCAGTAGCCCCGGGACCTCACCCACACCGCGACCGTAGGCCGATCCGGCAGTGCCGAATTGGGCCTACCTACTTGCGCAGCCCTTTCGAGTGGCCCAGAGTGATCCCATGGCGGCCGTGCGGTGGAGGACCCGAACCCGGCGGACGGTCGCCACCTCAACTCGACAGGAGGGGCAACAGGTGGAGCAGGCGACCGAGCTGGAGTGGCTGCGCGAGCGGGTGAAGGGCTTGGAGACGGCGTTGAGGTGCTCGCGGCGGGAGCTGTTCGACATGCGCTGCCGATTGGCGCTGATCGCCCGGGTGGCCGAGGACCTCGACCGGGTCCAACGGGCTCCCGGGGTAGCGATGGGTGCGATCAACGCGGCCTTGTACTCCGAAACCCCGAACCTGCGGCGGATCGGTCGACACGTGGCGCGGCGGCGGCCGGGACACGTGGCCGAGCCGGGCGGTGCGGCCCTTCCGGGCTGAGTCACTCCAGACCGAAGGGTTGTCCGCGCTGGGAGTCGGAGTTTGAACCGGCGTGGGCACGTGCCGTGAACGCCGCGGCTATCTGACGGATTTGCGCGACACCCATGTCAGTGGTCGTCCTCGCCGTGAAAGCGGTGGGGGTTGGTGGCGATGTTGCGGGGCCCATGGTCGCTGGGCAGTTCGTGCAGCCAGCGGCGGGGTCCGGGGTCGGCGGTGAGGGTCCACGCCGGCCCGGCCGGGTGCTCGCCGTGCAGACCAGTGGCGATGGGCATGACGGTGGGTACGCCGGCGAGGGCGTCGATCAGATTGGCCTCGCGGCGGCGGTTCGGCACGCGCAGCAGGACCGGGTAGCGGGGCCCGAACTCGGCGAGGCGTTCGTACGCGCGCAGCTTGCGCACGAGGGTGGCGAGGGGTTCGGTGCCGTTGTCGTGCTCGAGGAAGAACCCGACGGTTCGGCCGCCGACCTGCCAGATGCCGTGGGCGTCGGGTCGGATCTCGGCGAGGGCGTAGGCGGTGGTGGCGTGCTGCTCGGACCACCAGCGGACCAGGCGGGCGCCTGCGTCGGTGCGGGTGTAGGCGAGCAGGTCGACGAAGAGTTGATTGGTGCCGAGCAGGTGTCGCAGCCTCGGGCTGCCGATGATGCGTTCGGTGCGTTCGATGCTGCTGCGCGGCGGTCGGGCGTCGGCTCGCTGGGGGTCGGTGTAGGTGGTGGGGTGTACGAGCATGCCGAGCGGGCCGAGGGTGTAGAGGTGCTGGTTGTCGCCGGTGGTGACGTCTACGAAGCGGTGCACGGCGTCGATGGTGTGCAGGGTGGCCAGCCGCAGCCGGGCTGAGCGAGCCGACGGGAACAGGGCTTGGGTGATCTGGTCGGTGGACAGCACGTAGTGCTCGGCGAGCCAGGCCAGAAGCTGCCGGTCGCGCAGGGTCAGTCGACGCAGGTAGGCCAGGCGCTGCCGCTTGCTGGCGGGGGAACGGGAGGAGGCCGGACGAGATGCGGGAGTGGAGGATTCGCTGGACATGAGGGGATCTCCTCAGGAAGTAGAAGGAGTGGATCCCTCCCACGGGGAGGGAGTCTGGAACTGTCGACGCCGATGACGTTGGGCACTCACGGGCGGTGTGCTGCGCTGACAGACCCAGCCGGGCACCTGTCAGCGACGTGAGCTGGTGGGAGGTGGTGAAGGAGCGGTGAAGGCTCAGCGGAAGGCGTCACGGAAGGCCGAGATTCGCCCCGGCACCGCCATCGCCTGGTAGGCCGGCGGGGCGGGGTCAGGCTTTACGGGCCCTGCGGCTGCCGCGTTTGGTGGTGGCGTGGTCGCCAGCGCTGCCCGCGTCGGTGCGGGTGCCGGTCCGCTCGCCGCGGGAGAGACGGTCGACGAGGGCGTCGATGGCGCTGGCGTCCTGCGGCGTGATGGCTGCTGCGGCGACCTGCCGGATGACGGCCGCCTCGCCGACGATCGGCTTGGGCGGGCGCGTCTTCATGGTGAACGCCGGTGTCTGCCGTCCGGCGGCGACGAGGCGGGCGGCGGCGGTGTAGGCGTCGAGGTGGGTCAGGTCGTGCTCGTCGAGTTCCGGCAGCGTGTGCCGGGCGAGGACCCGGGCGTCTTCCGGCGCGCAGGAGAAGTAGATCTTGTTGCGGGCGTTCGCCGACGCCGCCGCGAGGAGGTCCTTGGGGAACTGGGCCAGGTCCTGGTGGGACAGGACCAGGGACAGCCGGTACTTGCGGGCCTCGGCGAGCATCGTGTCGAGTGAGTTGGCGAGGGTGAGGAAGTTTTGGGCCTCGTCGATGATCAGGGTGGCGTCGCGGCGCTTGTCGGGGTCGATGCGGGCGCGGGCGGTGGCGGCCTGCCACACCTGCGCCAGGACCAGGGAGCCGAGGAGCTTGCTGGTGTCCTCGCCCAGCTGCCCCTTCGGGATGCGCACGAGCAGCGCGCCGCCGTCGAGGACCTTGCCCATGTCGAAGCTGGAGTGCGGGTAGCGCATGGTGCGCTTGACGAAGTCGCGGAGCAGGAACGCGCGCAGTCGGGCGAGGACGGGGCCGATGACCTGGGAGCGCAGGGCGGGGTTGAGCTCGTCGTACCACTGCCAAAACCCGGACAGGCCGGCTGGGTCGTCGAGGTTGACCGTCATCGCCGACCGGAACTGCGCGCTGTTGAGCAGGGGTGGGATGTGTTGGAGGGTGACGTTGGCGTGGCGCAGCAGGGTCAGGCAGGCCACCCGCATCACGTCGTCCATCCGCGGCCCCCAGGCCTTGGCGAAAATGTTCCCGAAGATTGACACGAGGTTGTCCACGACCAGGTCTGGGTCATCGCCGGACAGCGGGTTCAACGTGGGTGGGTTGGGCTGGTCGGGGTCGAACAGCACGACCCGCTCCGCGACGCTCGCGGGGAGCCGGTCGAGGATGTCCAGGACCATGTCGCCGTGCGGGTCGATGACGACGGTGCCGCGGCCGGCTTTGATGTCGTCGACGGCCATGTTCACCAGTAGCGTGGTCTTCCCCGAGCCGGTGGATCCGATCACGTGCAGGTGATAGCGCGCATCCGGCACGGACACGGCGACGCCGTGGCCGCCGATCTCGGCGGTGCCGAGGACCTTCGTGCCGCGTCCGCCGCTGGGGACGGCAACGGGGGTGGGCATGGACTTCGCGCGAGCCCGGTCGAGGCCGGGGACGGCGAGGTCGCGGGGGAGCGCCGCAAGCGCCGCCAGCTCGGGCGTGGACGTCAGGAACCCTAAGCCGAGGCGCCGGCCGGCGAGGACGTCCAGGGGCGTGGACATGCGGGTGCGGTGGGTGAGGCGGTTGCGACCGGAGTAGACCGCGAACGACGAGGCGATCGTGTCGGCCACCCCGCGCAGTCGTTCCAGCGGGCTGGAGCCGCTGCGCTGGCTGTCCTTGGCCATGGCGTAGCGGATCGCGGTCTGCCACAGCGGGTGCGAGGTCTTGTCGAGGATCGCCCGCACGTCCCGCTCCACGCCCGGGTCCCGCCGGCCGGCTGGCTGGGCGGGACGGCTCGCCCCGCCGGTGCGCGCCGGCAGGAACAGCTCGATGAGCCACAGCAGCGGGGCGGCGGGGTTGATCGCCGGTACGGCGGTCTTGCCGTCGCGCAGCCGTGCGGCGGCGCGTCGGGCGCGCAGGGCGCGTCGGGGTGTGGCGGGGCGGGCGAGGACCTGCACGCAGGCGTACTCGTCGGCCCGCAGCCCGGACCCGGCGGACATCAGCGCCCGTAGCGGGTCGTTGTCGTGGTCGGTGTTCAGGGGGAGCCATTCGGCGGCGGTGGGCAGTAGGTGCCCGCCGACAGCCGCCGGTACGTCGAGGGGTATGGGCGGGGTGGCGGTGTCGTCGGTGGTGGTGGCGGCGCCGGGCCACGCGGCGCGGACCGCGGCCTCGAGGGCGCCGGGCGGCACGGTGCCGGGCACCCAGACCGAGATGAGCAGTTGCCGGCCGGTCCAGGTGTACTGCCACGCCACGTGCGGGCTGCCGTAGAGCAGCCTTCGCCGCCGTGACGGGGTCAGCGTTCCGGCGAGGTTCGCCCACAGGGCGGCGGCGCCGTGCGGGTCGACTTCAGGTGGCGGGGCGATCGTGACCAGCCGCGCGCCGTCGGCGTGCCGATGGTGCCGCCACACCTGCAGGAGGTTGCGCGCCGCGACGTAGGCGACCAGGGCGGCGGCCGCCACGGCGAGCAGCCACGGCCGCTGTGTGGCCCAATGCGCGCCGTCGACGACCCATCGACCCGGGCCCGCCGGGGGCGCCACGAACCCGGCGCCCGGCCCCGAAGGGCTGGGCGCCGGTGCCGGTGAGGCGAGCCTCGTCATCTCTAGTGCTCTCACAGGTCGTCTTCCTCCTCGTCGTCGAGGGCGGCCAGCTCCGCTGGTCGCGTCGTGCACAGCAGGTGCTCAGCGTCAGAGGAGATGGCCTCAAAGCTGCTGCGGTTAGTGCCAGAGATGAGTAGCCCCTGCCCGGTGCGGGCGGCGAGCAGCAGCCGCCGTTCCCCGGCGGTGAGGCCGAACGCGTCGCCGATGGCGTCGATGGCTTGGGGGGCCTGCTTGAGCAGCACCTGGGTGGCGGCATTGGCGACGACGGCCTGGCCGAGGTCGGTGCCCAGGATGTCGGCGACGTCCTGGGTGATGACGGTCAGCCCGGCGTGGCGCTTGCGGGCGGCCTTGGACATGCGGAACAGGAACCGGGCCCCTTCGCCGTCGCGCATGAGCAGCCACGCCTCGTCAACCACGACGAGCCGGCGGGTGGCCGGGCGGGCCCGGCCGGGGGCGTCAACGTCGCGCCAGATGGAGCCGAGGGCGAGCAGCGTGCCTACGGTGCGCAGCTCGTCGGGCAGCTGCCGCAGCGACCACACGACGAGGTGCCCCTGCGGGTGGGTGGTGGTCGGCCCGTCGAACAGGTCGGAGAATGACCCTTCAACCCAGGGGGCGAGACGGGAGGCGAGCTGCCGCGCCGCGGGATCCGCGTCGGCTTGCAGGGTGGCGGCGAGGTCGCGCAGCAACGGGGCCGGGCGGTGGTGGGTGGCCGGGTCGGCGGTGATGCCGGCCTGCCGGTAGACGGCCAGGATCGCCCGGTCCAGCGCGGCGCGTTCGGCCGGCGGCGGCTGCTGCCCGAGCAGCACCGCGGTGAGGGTGTGCAGGAACAGACCGCGGCGGGTGAGCACGTCCGGGCGGGTATCACCGGCCGGGAGGTCGAGGGGGTTGACTTTCACCCCCGCATGGCCGAGGCGCACGATGGTCCCGCCGACGGCGTCGGCGAGGCGCAGGTACTCGTCCTCGGGGTCGATGACGGCGATCTGAACCCGTTGGTACAGGTTCCGCAGGATCTCGAGTTTGACGAAGTAGCTCTTGCCGGCGCCGGAGCGAGCGAGGACGACCGAGTTGTGGTTCTCCTGCGCCCACCGGTCCCACCACACGATGCCCCCGGAGTCCGGGTTGACCCCGTAGAGAACTCCGCCGTCGGTCGGCGGATCGCCGGGCAGCGGCGCGGGCAGGTCGGCGCTGGCCAGGGGAAACGCGGCGGCCAGCGCGGAGGTGTCCATGGTGCGCCGCATCTGCAGCGAGTCCGTGGCAAGGGGCAGGGTGGTGGTCCACCCGGCCAGGTGCCGCCACGTGGCGGGTTGCACCTCGATCAGGGTCGACGCGGCGGCGGCCTTGACTTGCGCGCACGCCTCGAGGAGCTCGTCCTCGCTGCGGGCGTGCACGGTCAGGTACAGGCCGACGCGGAAGAGCTTCGCCGCCCCGCGGGCGAGACGCTCGGCGAGGTCAGCCGCGTCGTCCGCTGCCGCTTCGACGGCAGGGTCGGGCAGCTTGCCCCGCCTGCTGTCAGCCCGGCGGGATGATTCGAACCGGGCCCGCTGGGTGCGCAACCGTGATGCCGCGACCGGCGCCGGTAGTGGGTCGATGTGCAGGGCCAGGTCGAGCCGGCCCGGCCAGGACAGCAGCGGCTCCAGCCAGGCGGGGCCGACCTCGGCCGGGTAGCCGGTGACCACGAGGGTGGCGGTGTAGCCGTCGCCGACCCGCAGCATCCGCGGGGTGACCTCCACCGAGGCGGGTGCGACCGCGGCCGCCACCCCGCTGGATGAAGCGGCTGGGCCGGTCGTGGTGGACTGTCTGGGAATCCTCATGTCCGTCGCTTCTTTCTGCGCGGTCCCCGCTCAACCAGGCGGGGTGAGCTGATGACGGTGTCGGGTGCGGCCAAGCCACCAGGACGCGGCGGCCGGTACGGGTCGGTCGCCGCGGCGATCGCGGCGGTCACCGCGGCCCCGTCGAGGGCGCGGGTGGCGACGCCGAGGCCGGACAGGGCCCGGACGGTGTCGTCAGCGCGACGGCGGGCGGCATGCTCACCCCGCTCCCCGGCGCCGGTGCGGGTGACGATGAGGACCTGCCGCCGCAGCGGATCCCGCCGCCGCGCCAGTTCGTCGAGGAATCGGGCGTGATCGGCCGCCGCGTCCGCGAGGGCCGGGTGCGGGAGGTCCTCCGCCGCCTGCGCCAGCTTCCGCGCGTGAGAGCGCAGGTCGACCGGCTGCGCGGACACGACGATCTGCGTCGGCGTGGACAGCGAGTTGAGCCACCGGCCGAACGTGTCGACCAGCGCGGCCTGCTCGTCCGGGGTTCGCAGGGCGAGGTTGACGTTGGTGGCGGCGACCATCGCCGCCCGGGCGCTGCCGAGGCGGATCTCCCCGCTGTCGGCGATCGCGTCGGCGGGCAGCTTCAACGGCGCCGGCAGCACCATCATTCTCTTCGGGGCTTGCACCCAGTCCGGTGTCTTCGACGTCGTGTCGGTGGTCGACAGGGCCAGCGGCGCCCGCGAGTGCCGCACGGCGGCGAGTAGCCACACGTCCAGGGACAGCCCGTCGCGGCGGCCCACGGCGATGCCGAACACCAGCCCACCCATGACGACACCCGCGCCGAGCAGCGCCGGCGCAGGCAGCAGGTCGTGCAGGGCCCGCCAGGCACCGGAGAAGGCGAGGGCGGCGATGGCGAGGATGGCCAGCTGACGGAACGTCAGCCCGTAGAGCACCTTGTCGGGGGCGTCGACGTCGGCGGGCATCCGCGCCCGCCCCGGCTCGGCGTCCCGGTCGCGCCCGCTCATCAGGTCACCGCCCGGATCCGGCCCAGGCCGGGTATCGACCGGGTGACCTGCTGCACCACGATCACCCGCACCGCCGCGCCGAGCATGTTCGCGCCCCCGCCCCCGCCGCTGGTGAAAGCGAAGCGGCGCATCAGGGCCGGCACCCGCAGCGTGGTCCACAGCATGACCATCACCACGAACAGGTTGATCACCCCGCCCGGATCCACCGGCAGCCCCAACACCGGCAGCAGGTGCTCCGGGTCGGTGAGCATCCACTGCCCGGCATAGAGGGTGAACCCCTGCACCACCGGCACCGCGAGGATGCCAACGTACGACTTCCACCACAGCCGGGCGATCGGATCGGTCTGCGGCAGCGCGTGGCAAGCAAGGGCCAGGGGAGCAAACGCAGTCAGCACCAGCACGACGGCGAACCTGACGATCACACTGAACGCGGTGCTGGCGAGCAGGACCGCGATGATGGCCACGCAGACGACGAACAGCAGCACCGCGGTCTTGTCCTGCCCGGCGGCGATGTGAGCCTTGATCGCTCGCAGCGCTCCATCGCTGTCACCCTCGTCGGCGGTCAGGGCGGCGGTGAGCGCGTTGGCGAGGTTGATGAGCATGCCGCACCACAGTTGCGAGAAGTGAGCGGCAACGAACCCGACGATCAACCGGGGTATGAGGTCTTTGACGGTGTAGCGGGAGCCCTCGCTGCCGCCAGCGATCATGGTGAGCACGCCAGCGGCGACGAACGCCAGCACGAACACGGTGTCCACGACGAGGACCGAACGGCCGGTCAACGCCTGCACCTGCGGCAGCGCGGTGACATCCGGGGTGACCAGCAGCGCGCTGCTGATCACCCCGATTAGCGCGTCCAGACAGGCCAGGATCGCCGCCGCCAGCCAGTCCAGGATCTGATCGAGCAGCCAACCCATAACGGCATCAGCCCCCGACGATGCCCCGGACGACCTGCAGCAGCACCGGCGCGAGAACCGCCAGGCCGTAACCGACCAGGGCGTTCTTCAGCGCACCCTTTGCCCTGTCGACCTGGGCCGGGTCACCCCCGGCGGTAGCCCAGTAGACGCCGGCCAGGACGAGGAACAGGGTGGCAACGGCGGCGAGGATGCCCACCAGCCACGTCTGCAGGTTTGCGATCACGACCGGCAGCGAATTCACCGCCGGCTCGCCCGTGTCGGCGAACGCCGCCGCCGGAACGGATAGGAACAGGGCGACCTGGGCCACGACGCCGACAGTCCGGCCGGCGAGGCGGATGGTGCGATGGTCGGTGAGGGCACGCAGGCGTGCCGGGATGCGGGACATGAGTGGGTCACCTCCGGCCCCGTCGCCGTCACCAGGGATGGGGCGGCAGGGGCGCTAGCGGGCGGTCAAGGGGACCGCCGCCCGGCGCGGAGAACGGGACGCGCGCGAGCCGCGCTGGCCTCGGGAGGAGCTGGTCCTCCCTCGCGGGTTGCGGTGTTCGATGAGGTGTCAGCGCACCAAGCACTGCGCGGCACCCGAGGCGTCCAGCTCGCGGCGGCCCGACGATGTCCGGGCCCGGCGGCGGGCGGAACCTCCCGGGTGCCCGGCACGTGCCGGCCCGGGAAGAGTTCCGCACCCTCAAACCCGCGTTTGTGTGCTCTGACGAACGCGGTCCCTGCTCACAGCGGCTCACAGCGCCATCCAGGCGTCTCCCACCGCGGGTCACAGCGGGTTTCCCCGACCCGTGACGTGGAATCGACATTCCGGGGCAAATGATTGCTCGCGGGCGGTGGCTTTGGCTTACAGGAAAGGGCTGCGCTGTGAGCCGCTGTGAGCCGCTGTGAGCGCCGAGAGTTCCCGGCTGACCCGGTGCCTGCCGTGAGTTGAGAGGGCACGAGTTGCAAGCGGCGACAGCTCCGGCGCCGGCCTCAATGAGGCCTCGAACAGTGGTGGAACCGGTCGTGGCGGTCGGGGTGCCGGCGTACAGGTCAACGTGCCCAACCTGGTACAACCGAACATGCCCGAAGTTAGACAGCGATGCATGGTGCTGTGACCCGCGTACGGGTGTTAGGACCTACGCCGGCGAGGCGGCATCCCGCTGGATACGCGAATGATCACGGTCGGCGACTCGGCTCTAGAGTTACAGGATGGTGTGCTGGTGGCACGCGGATCGCGGCTAGATGTGTGCACTTGGTCTTGGGTAGACCGCCGACCAGCGATAAATGCCCATCCCGCCGCAGGAGAGGTGCGCTCGGACCGGGAAATTTTGCTGGCTTAGCCGCTGAACTGTTCCCAGTCGAGGCGAGAGCGTAGGGGTCGCAGGGCTGAGCGTTGCCGGCTGCCGACGCTCAGCCAGATACCACTCTCGCCGTAGTCGGCGGCCATGGCGACCAGTCCGGGAGCCACCCATTGGCGCGTCGGGTCGCCAGGTACACGCATCGGCTGCAGCGGAACGGGAACCAGATCCTCGACGAACCGGTCCAGCGCCTCCGTGGCGACCGTGGCGAAGCCAGTGAACGGTGAGGTGCTCACCGCTTCGTTGAGGGCGAACTGGAGCAGGAAGCCGCTGAGGCGTTCCCGCTCGCGCAGCCGCTCGGGGCCGCCGTCGTACCAAACGACCGGATCGTCGTCGGTGGGGTCGATCAACGCCACCCAGACGCCCTGATTCTCGGCCGCGAAGGCCACCAGCGGCTCGTCTTCCAGGTACTCGATCCTGTCGAGCGGCTCGATGAAGTCCTGCCGGCCGAGGATTTCCTCGCGGCCGGCGGCGATGTCGTGGAAGGCCAGCAACGGGGCCGGAAGTTTCATGGCCGCGTGGGGTGTGGCCGGTAGCACCGGCAGATCGGCGTACCAAGCGGTCACAAAGGAACGCAGTGCCCGGGTTAGGTCCTGCGGCACATCGTCTAGCCAGTCGATACCGGGTGCCGGCAGCTCCGGTATCGGCGTCGGTCGCACCTTGTCCAGCAGGCCGGGGGGAAGCCGCTCGCCCCAGGTCAGTTCAGCGAATGTAAGTGACCCCTGTTCCCCGGTGTACGGGTTCATCCCGCCGTAGATGCTGCGGGCTTGGTAGAGCTCACCGAGAGCCAGGCAGCCATCGGCCATCTTGACAAAGCCCAGAAGCGGCTGATTGGACTCGTTCTTCGAGCGTATCCACTGAGTCGCCTCGCTGGGCAAAGGCTCCCGCAGCACCAGTGTGTTCGCGTTGTCGACAGCGTTGCCGTGGGGCCGGTCTCCGGCGTCGACGATCACGACCAGAGCATCGGTCCCGTACGCGAAGGTGATCCCATCACCATGCACGACCTCGACTTTCGGGCCGGCAGCATCCACCGCCGCCCGCCTCGGGACAACCGACCACCCCTCAATCATCGGGCGAGTATAGGAGCCCGCATCGAACCCGACAGTCGATCATGACTAGGCGAGTGTCGCCCCGCGGCGAGGTCAGCTCGACACGAATAGCCGGCTCGCGCTTGCCGCGTGACGGAAGCTTCGGCAGATCACTGCGTCTCGCGCACGTACCCCGCATTCGGCCACGGTGCTGGACGAGCAGCGCCCGAGTCGGTCATCGTGCTGAATGTGGCTAACCGATCATTTGAGGCAGCGGTCAAAAGCGCGGTCGTGGAAGGCCCGCCCGGGGAGGCGCGGCTGGTCGGGATGCTGGGATCGCTGCGTGGCGCTGACATGGTGACGGTGGTCGCGGCGTTGGGTGATGCCCAGGGCGACGAAGGCGTGGCGGCGCTGCGGAATCTGCTGGCCGTGCCGCAGCGCTCGGTTGATCTGCGCTGCGCCGCGCTGCTCGCACTCGCCAAGCGTGCAGGCGCTGCGGCATCGGATGTGCTTAGCGTGCATCTGACCGGTAATCCAGAGGCGGTCGAAGACTACGCCGTCATCGGGCTGGCCGGTGTGGGCGATGACCGCGCCTGGTCCGAGGTACATACGAAGCTGCGGCGGCAACTCGATCGGCCGCCACCAGCAGTCCAACCTCGCCAGATCACGCCGGGTCTCAAGCAGTTTCAGGTCCTGCTGACCATCGCCTACCTGGCCCGTCACCTGAGCGGCCCGACCTCCGAACGAATCCCACGACTGGTCACCACCCTACGGTCGCGGTTCGACCGCCTCTACCAGGTCGAGCAGGACTGGCTGAGCGAGCACTGGCCCGGCATTACCCCGGACGGACCTCACCCAGACAGGCTCGCCCTGCCCGACCCCACACCATTCCAGACCTTGGTATACGCCACCCACCTGTTCGGCCCGGTGCACTGACCGTTCCGAAACAGCGATCCTCGGTGGCCCGATCGACGAAGACAGCGAAGACGGACCTGCCAACGCTTCTCTCCCCGGGAACCGCCCGCACCGTCGCCGCCTCGGACCCACGCTCAGCGTAGATTCGGCGCATGCTGCATGCGTGGGGACCGACCCTGACCACGGACATCGCGCGGCAAGTCAGGCAATGACGGGCTGAAGGCTACACATGGCGCGCAATCGCTGCCTGCGCCGACGAGGCATGGGGCACCGCCTCCCACGGCAACCAACTGTTCGGCGAAGACTTGTGCCTGGAGAGCGCGCACTCGGCGAGAATCCGAACGCCGATCCCTGGAACTGACCCGGATGACGAATATCCCTCGGCTGCTCCACCGCTGTGACCGCTTGATCTGGTCCGCCTGCACGCGAACTGTCATCGGCATGGTCGTATCTGGGCGACCCACTCGCCGTGACGTTCCGCAGCGAGCTGATCGTGGCTAAGAGAGCGACTCGCGCGGCCGTGCCGGATTTGACCTTGGGCCACTGCTTATGTTCGGTCGTACCTATCGGGGCACGTTCACCTGTACGACGACACTGGGTCCAACGCGGGCGCAGGCCCGCACAGTTGAACGTCCTCGCCGGCGGGTCGGGTGCGATAGGCGAGGACGTTCACGGGCTTCTCGTGTAGCGGCACCGGATTGACGCGGTTCGCGGGTGTGACTCAGGCGGCGAGCCCGGCCGCCGGGGATAGCGGCACTTGATCGACGGTGCGGCGACTATCCGCGGCAAGGCCAGTACGGGTGGCCAAGCGGTGCACGGCTTGATAGGCGAGTTCGTCAGCCGCCTGCTGGCTGGTCACGCCGGTGAGCAGCCCTCTGGCGAGGGCGTCGGCGAGGCGGGTGTCGATGCGTCCCAGCCGCATGCGCAACGCGTCGACGGTGATGCCGAGGCGGGCGGCGACCGGTTCGATCGCGCGCCGCCCGAGCCGGATCTCGATGTAGGGCTGTTCGTCCTCCCGGTCGAGGATGCCCAGGCCGACCGCCCGTTGGACGAGCAAATCCGGGTGCCCGTAGGGCATGGCGGGGGTGCGCGGGCCGGGGATGTGGTCGACGTTGTCCACCGACGTGTACTCGCCGGCTTGTTGGCGCAGGGCGTAGCCGGCTCGGAACGCCGCCCGGCACAGCGCCGCGTAGGGGGCGTCGCGGGCCAGGTCGACCCGGTCGCGCAGTGCCGCCAGGAAGCCGGTGAGGACCTCTGCGCCGATGTCGTCCGGGTCGCCGCCGTAGCCGGCGCTCAGGTGACTGGCGTAGCGGCGCAGCGCCGGCATCGCCATGCCGACTGCGGCGATCACCCACGCCGGCCCGTTGAGGCGGGCGCGGCGAATCAACTCCCTCCACACCTCGTCGCGTGTTGAGTAAGCGCGCGGGTGCGCGAGGAGCCAGTCCCGTAGCGCCGGCAGTGTCGTGACATCGCCGGGCACGCCGGTGCCAGGGTCGACCGTGTCAAGGTTGAGTGTCATTGGTGCGGGGTCGCAGGTCAGTGCGGCGAACGCGGCGTCGGCGGCGTCCAACGGCGAGGCGGGCCAGTCGATGTCAGAGGCGGTCATGTCACTCTCCCCACGGCAACAAGATCGTCGTTTGGCGCCGTCGTGGTGTCACGGCACCAGGCAGGCGCCGATTACGACACGAGCGACTCACAAGGCCCTCACAGCGCAGGTTGCGGCGCCCCTGACACCGCCGCGCCGATCGATGGCACGATCCCGACCCGAATCCCTGGCATCGGCTGTGATCGTTGACGGCGGTGTATGACACAGCCCCTGAGCTGCACTGTGACACCGCTACCCGCCATGGCATCGACTCTCCGCGCCCTAGCGGGCGAGGTGTCCGCCCGATTCGTGACGGCCGATGACACCGCAGGCGATGACACTCACAGCCGCTCACGAGCGCTCACAACGACTAGCGTCCGTGCGGTGGCACGGTCGCAGACCGCGATGTCACACCGGACACCGTTGATGTCATTGCGGCGTCGACCGCTTTGACGACAGTGCCGTCACCGGGGCGCGTCCGCTCGATGTCATCGGGGACGGTGTCATGACACGGCCGGCGACGATGACCGGTGGTCAATCGACTGATCAGGCGCCTGGCGGCTGAACGGTCGACGCCGGAGCCAGCGGCCGTGCCGCAGCACGTCCAGCTAGTGCGGGCGCAGTTCGACAAGTGGATCCCGCGCCGCGAGGGCGGCGGCGACGGGTCATGGCTGTCCGGTCGGAAGTGGCAGTATCAGGTGTGCGTTCACGGGGGCGGGGCATGGCTGGCGAGGTACGGCGTGGCCGTGCTGTCCGATGGCGGGTCTGGGCGGCGCCGGCCATGGTGCTGGTGCTCGTCGCATGGTGCGGGGTTGGCACCTATTTCATGGTCAAGCCGGGCGAATGGCACACGGCGGCAACCGCCCGTTATCCGGACGCGGTCGCCTCTCCCCGGTCCGGGGTGGTCGCCGCGCTGGGTGCGGCACCGTTGATAGTCGAACGGCGGTTGCGGGTCTTCGCCACCGAGCACGATGTGTGGGCCGAACCGTTGACCGCGGCGGATGGGCATCCGCCGTTCTGGTCGTACCACCGGTTTCCGGCGGACGTCACCGGAGTGGTCGCGATTCCGGCACACGGAGCGAACGCGCCGATGGTCGTGGTGAAGTGGTCCGACGGAGCGCTGGCTGGAGTGGACGGGCGAACCGGCACGATCGCGTGGCGTGCCACGGTCGAGCGGGACATCGGCGGCGACAGCTACAGCGGCGGTCCGACCGGCGTCGCGACCGTCTACGGTGACAGCCTGATTGAGCTGTTCGCCACCGAGACCCGGCAGCATGCCCCCGTGCTCGTCAGCTCCGGCGAACATTCCCTCGACGCGTTCGAACCCGCGACCGGGCGGCGGCTGTGGCAGGTCGACCTGCCCGAATGCTCCGGAGTGAAATGGACCGGACCGACCGTGGTCGCGGTGGTCCTGGCGTGTGACCGGCCGAAGCAGGTGCAACTGTACGACGCCGAATCCGGACGCGAGCTGACCACGTGGCAACCCGCGGCAGGCTCGCCCGCTGCGAACCGATCATGGATCGTTGAGCCCTCCGGTTGTGTGGTGGCGCAGTCCATGTGCGACGGCTTCCACGTCAGCAACGACGGCGGAAGCTGGCGCATCCACCAGGACGGTTCGATAACCGGGGTGTGGCACCACGACTGGATCGCTGTCGACGTCGGTGACCTGACGCTTGAGTACCTCTCGGTCCGCGACACCGTCCGCGCCGTGTCCCGGCTCGATGGCTCCCCCGTATGGCAGCGATCCTTCGCCGGTACCGTCAGCGACGTCACCGCGGACCGGACCAGCGTGTACGTCGTCACCGACCGCGACGAGTTGTCACGACTTGACCAGCGCACGGGGCAGGCTCAGTCCCACGTTCAGCTGCCCGCCGGTGCTCACCGGTCCTTTCACGTGTACGCCACGGACGGCTACGTGGTGATCGACAGGTCCAACTTCGACTTCACGGACCGGAACGCCAAATGGAGGCTGCCCCGGGATGCCCGCCCGGCGCTGCTCGTCGCCACCTAGGACAGCCGTGTGATTGGCAGGGCGGAAAAGCGCCGTCGTCAGGAGCGCTGGCCCAGTGGAAACTGCCAGGGAGCATCGCGGGATTTCCGGCGGTGGCCGCTCGCGCCGCGTCGGGTATCAGCTCGGTCAGGGACCACGGCCAGGCCTCCCACGGTCCCAGCGTGGCGCCCGCGACGTTTCCTCCGCGCCGGACGATCCTGTGCTGCTCGTCGGCCTGGTCCTCAACGCCGTCTGGGGCTGGTCGTGGGCCGACCCGATCGCCGCGCTCGTCATCGCCGGGTCGCGGTCAAGGAAGGCGTTGAAGCCTGGCGCGGTGTGAACACTGCGACGACTGCGCATCCCTGCCTGCCGTCGACGCAGCCACCGGCCAAGGCTCGGGCTGCGCCGATGGTTGCTGCACAACCGGACGGCGTAACCAGCGGCCTGGCTCGCGCTGCTGCGCTACCTCCTGGGCCTGCGGCTCGCCTTCGCCTGGCGCACCCTGACCCATTGGCGCCGCATCGGCTACACCGTTCCGCTGCGAAGCGGGGCAGCCACACGGTCGTGAGGCGATACATCCGGCCTAAGTACCTCATTTCGCGCTGGTTGTGAGCGGTTGTGAGCCGTTGTGAGAACGGGGGGCGTTCGCCAGAGCACACAAACCCGGGTTTGAGGGTGTCAGCGCACTGCCCGCGCGGCGCGGAGCCGACACCACATGAGCGAGCACACGCCGCAGCACCAGGCCCCCGCCCGCCCCGTCGACCCGGACCTCTCCGGCGCCGACCCGACCCTGACCGATCTTGTGGCCGGCGACCCGCCGGTGCCGATCACCGTGTGGCGCACCGCCCGAAACTCCGCCGACGCAGGCCGCACGGTCGGCGCCCGCTTGGCTTACCGTCTCGTTTCCGCCTACAGCCGGCCCGGCGACACGGTCGTCGACTGCACCGACGACCACGCCCTGTCCACCGCCTGCCTCGCTGGGCGGCGCCGGCACCACCCTGGCTGGTTCACCGACGGGCCCAGCCTCCTCATCGGTCCGGCCAGCGAACCTGCCGAACCCCACCCGTCCGACGAGCAGCAGCAGGACGACGACGTGCCGGAGGTGAGCGCCTGGTTCGGTGACGACCTCACCGACCCGGCCGACCCCACTGGCTCGCCGCAGGCGACCGGCCTGCTCGTCGCCACCTGGCCCCTCGACGGCAACGAGGCCACGAACCGGGTACGCCTGGCGTGTCTGCTGAGCGCCTGCGCCCGGCTGCTGCGCCCCGGCGGCTGCCTCGTGCTCATCGTCGCGGTCCCCGCCGGCACCATCGCGACGCCGGCGGACTTCGGCCCTCTCGCCGCCGCGGCGGCGAACGTCGGGCTGGGGTATCTGCAGCACATCGTCGCGGTCACCGCCGACACCGAAGCCGACACCTTCGTCTACCACGTCACCGACGAAGAACTCCTCGCCCTCGCCGAGGAGACGGTCGGGCAGCAGTGGACGCTCACGCACCACCGCGTCCACGCCGACCTGCTGGTGTTCAGCCCTTCACCGGTCACCCCGCCGCAGCGGCGGCGGAGCCGCGAGGGCGGTGAGCGACGTGGCTGATTACCCCACCATCCAGGGCCCGGATGAGCCGGTCCGGCCGGAGGGCGCTGGCGGCATGCACCGCGCCCACGAGGATCGCCACCGGGATTACGACGGACGAAACCCGGCCCCGACCGGGCCAGAGAGCCTGTCGGTGTGGGCTACCGCCCAGCGCACCGGGCCGGTACAGCGGCGAGGCCGATACGTGCCCGAATCGGTGAAGCACCCTGCCCGGATGCTGCCGGCGATCGCCGCCCACGCCGTCGCCGCGTACACCAACCCGGGGGACCTGGTTCTCGACCCGATGTGCGGCATCGGCACCACCCTGGTTGAGGCCATCCACGCCGGCCGCGACGCGATCGGCGTCGAATACGAGTCCCGCTGGTCCGACATCGCCGACGCCAACATCACCCGCGCCCAGGGCCAAGGGGCGACCGGTAGGGCGGCGGTGATGCGCGGTGACGCCACGCGAATCCTGTCCCTCGTTCCCGCCGCCCTCGCCGGCCAGGTGGCCCTCGTGGTCACCTCGCCGCCGTACGGGCCGACCGTCCACGGCCTGGTTCGCCCCGGCGCGGACGGGGTGGCGAAGTTCGACAACGCCTACAACGACGGCACCGACCGAGGCAACCTCGCCTACCGCGACCTCACCGGCCTCGCTGACGGGTTCGCGCAGATCCTGGCCGGCTGCCACACCCTTCTGCGTCCCGGCGGCGGCGTCGTGGTCACCGCCCGGCCGTGGCGCAAGCACGGGCAGCTGGTCGACCTGCCGTCTGCGGTCATCGGTGCGGGGATCCGCGCCGGCCTGACCCCGGTCGACCGGTGCGTCGCACTCCTCGCGGCCGTCCGCGGCGGGCACCTCGTCGCCCGACCCAGCTTCTTTCAGCTCCAGCAGGTCCGCCGGGCCCGCACCGCGGGCACCCCGATGCACCTCATCGCACACGAAGACGTCCTCGTGTTCGCCAAGACCCAGCCTCCCACTGAGCTACGGGAGGGCCGCCAGTGAGCAGATGGGCCACACCCTGCCTGCGCCCCGGCGCCAACACGGACCTACTGGACGTGATCCGGATGCGGGAGGTGGAGTGAGTGGCCAGCCTGCCGGGCTGGCGCCTGGACCGCGCATCGGATCGCTGTGCACCGGATACGGCGGACTCGACCTGGCCGTCGAGCTGGTGCTCGGCGGCCAGCTCAGCTGGTACGCAGAGACCGACCGGCACGCCCGCACCGTCCTGGCCCACCACTGGCCCGACGTGCGCAACCTCGGCGACATCCGCACCGTCGACTGGAACACCATCGAACCCGTCGACGTCCTCACTGCCGGGTTCCCATGTCAGGACATCTCCCACGCCGGCAAGCGCGCCGGAATCCGGGGCGAGCACTCCAGCGTCTGGACCTGTGTCGCCCACGCCGTTCGCGTACTTCGACCGCCGCTCGTCTTCGTGGAGAACGTCGCCGCCCTCCTCCGGCGCGGACTCGACGTCGTCGAGAGTGATCTGGCCTCGCTCGGGTACGACACGAGCTGGCTGTGCCTACGCGCATCCGACGTCGGCGCCGCTCACCGCCGCGACCGGTTGTTCCTGCTGGCCGCTCCCCGGGAACACTTTCAGGGGCGTGCGGACGTTGCCGACACCGTGCGCCCGTGACGGCAAAGGCCCCGGCCACCAGTACGGCCTGCCCGACCTGATCGAACCCACCGGCTCGACACACGGGCTGCTACCTCCGTCCACGGTCGCGGACAGCCGGTCGTCGGGCATCGCCACCGCCGGCCGCATCACGCCCATCCCGCGCGCCGGTGGGACGCTGACCGACGCGGCTCGGCTTCTGCCCACCCCGCGAGCCAGCGACACCGGCACCCCGGGCCGGCGGGCCGGCAAGGGATTCCGGCCCCCGCTGTCGCAGGTGCTCCTACCCACCCCGCGGGCCACCGACGGGGAGAAGGGCTGCCCCGGACAGCGAGGTTCCCACGGCGACCTCACCCTGCCGTCCGCGGCAGTGCGGGTCCCCGCCCAGACCCTGCCGACGCCCCGCGCCTCCGACGGGCATGGACCCGGCCAGCACGGCGACGGTGGTGCCGACCTGCGCACCACCATTGCCGGTCTGTCCAACAGGCTGGGGCACCTCGATGAGGACAGGTGGGGCGTCTACGCCGCCGCCGTGGCCCGGTGGGAGCTGCTGCTCGGCCGGTCCGCGCCGGAGCCGACGCAGACCGGCCGGCACGGCAAGCCCGTCCTCGCCCCGCCGTTCGTGGAATGGCTGATGGGTCTCCAGGACGGCCACGTCACCGACCCCGCGCTGGGCCTGCCGCGCACCCTCGCGCTGCGAGTCCTCGGCAACGGCGTCGTGCCGCAGCAAGCCGCCGCCGCACTGCGGCTGCTCCTGTGCCCCCACCGCTGGCAGCTGCGGTGACCGCTGGCCTGGTCAGCCTTTCGCCGTCGGGCATACCGGCACCGACAAGTCGGCCGGCTCGACTGATACGTCGGAGACGGCCTCGAGGTACCCACCGGATGCCGGACGCATCCCTCGACGCAATCGAACCTGGCCACCCATCGGGTTGCCGCGCCGCTACCGGCCGGCTCACCGCCGCCAACACCGCAACCCACACACAAGGAGAACTGCCCTCATGAACTCCGACGACCCCCGGACGACCGCCGCGACCAACAACAGCTCATCGCAGGGCAGGTGTGGACGGTGGAGCGGATCCGCGCGCTCGGCGCGGTCACCGACATCACCACCGCCGGTCAGATCTTCGGCCTGTCCCGCAGCCGCGCCTACCAGCTCGCCGCCACCGACACCTTCCCCGCCCGGGTCCTACGCGTCGGGTCGCGCTACCGAGTCTCCGTCGCCGCCATCCTCACCGCACTCGGCGTCGACCCCAACAGCCCCCACCCAAACCCCACCACCGAACCGTCGACTTGACCCCGCCCGCGAATCACGCGTCGATCACCACCGACCAATCCGATGCCCGCCCCCGGTAGCGCACGCGGCGGCGGCGACGAAAGGACCGAATGATGGCTGACGGATCCGTCGGCAAACGATGCGGATGCGTCCACGACGGCAAGCGCCTCGGCGCCAAGTGCCCCAAACTCCGACGCGGCGGCGGCTGGAACCCCCACCACGGCAACTGGGGCTACCAACTCGAACTTCCACCCGACGTCACCGGCAAGCGCCGCCAACTACGCCGCACCGGCTTCGGCAGCCGTGACGCTGCCGTCGCCGAACGCGACCACGCCCGCGCGCTGCTCGGCCTCGCCGGCCGGGACAAGACCCTTACCCTCCAGGTCGCTGACCTCCTGTACTCGTGCAAGCGCGGCGAACCGCTGCCCGAGCGAGACGCCGTCGCCCGCCGCATCCGCACCGGCGTACCCGCC
Source organism: Micromonospora sp. U21 (assembly GCF_018070045.1). GTDB lineage: Bacteria > Actinomycetota > Actinomycetes > Mycobacteriales > Micromonosporaceae > Micromonospora. Next base: position 32,340 of record NZ_JAGPYK010000025.1, on the reverse strand, counting down.
AACGTCGCCACCACCGTCGGCGACTACCTCACCGGGTGGATCACGTCGCGAACACGGTTGTCGCCCGCGACGGTACGCAGCTACCAGGACCACATCCGCATGTACTGGATCCCCAACATCGGCCGCATCCCACTGCAGGACCTCACCACCACGCACATCCAGGCCGTGTTCACGCAGATTGACCTGCGCAACAACGAGATCACCGCCGCGCGCGCCAGCACCGACCCAGCCGTCCGCGACAGTGTCAGGGGCGTCCGAACGGTGGGGCCTGCCAGCCAACAGCGGATCCTGGCGACACTGCGCGCGGCGCTCAACGACGCGATCCGCAAACACCGCCGGCTCCTCGACCACAACCCCGCCGTGCACGTCGACCTGCCCTCCGGCGCCTCGCCGAAGCCACGGCTCTGGACCGACACCGCGGTCAACCGGTGGCGCAAGAGCGGTGCGCGACCCAGCCCCGTCATGGTGTGGGCACCCGCCCACGCTGGGGCGTTCCTCGACTACGCCGAAACCCACGACATCGTCCTCTACGCCCTGCTCCTGCTCGCCACCCACCGAGGACTACGCCGTGGCGAGCTGTGCGGCCTGCGCGACTACGGCGTCGACCTCGACGCCGCCGCCATCACCATCACCGAACAACGCACCAGCGTCGGCTACAAACCGATCACCAAGCCAGTCAAATCACGCGCCGGAGAACGCGTCATCCCCCTCGCCGAGGACACGGTCACCGTGCTGTGCGCCTACCGCGCCCGCCGTAACGGGTGGAAACTGGTCAGCGGCTCGGACTGGCCCGAAACCGGGTTGTTCTTCGTCCGGCCCGACGGCAAACCCTGGCACCCCGAGACGATCACTCAACGGCCACCGCAGAGGCCACCACGAAGCTGATCCCCCGTCGACCGCATCGGGCGGCATGACGACGGTGGTCAGCCGGTTTGGTCGCGATAGAGCCGGCACACCGCGCCCGTCCGGGGATGGGGTGGGCCAGTACCCTCACCTGACCATCGCCCGCCGGCCCACCATGGCGCACGCCCGGCTGCAAGCCGCTACCTGCCGGTTGCATGGCAGGCAGACGGACAGTTCTCGCGGTGTCGGGTCGGGTCTGCAGCACCTGCCAGCTCTGGACGTCCTTGTCGACAACGCCCTGATATCCGAAACGGCCCCGCCCCTTTGGAAGGGGCGGGGCCGTCGTTGAGCGGCGCGTGAGGATCCTGAAGGTCGCCGAGTTCATCCGGCCAACGCGACGACCATCACGGCGATACACCCGGTCAGCAAGGTGACGGCGGCGTCGACGTGCGTGCGGCCGGAGCTCTTGGCCAAGTGAAGTACCAGGCAGCCCAGGTGGGTCGGCCAGCGCCCTTAACTGCGGATTCTCCCCGGCCGGACGCCTCAGAGCTGTGGTGCGAGCGCCGCAGGGCGGTACGGCATCGCCACGAGCGGCTCGATCATGTTGTTGAGACGGTCGGCGAGCGCCGGCGCGTCGGAGGGACCCAGCCGTGCGGCGGCCGGGTCCCCACCGCCTGGCGGCTACGCGGGCAGGTCGAGGCGGACGACAGCGCCGAGCTCGACCAGCTGCTCCGGCAGGGCGAGGTCGGAGATGCCCACCACGGTGCTGGCGGGTCGATGATCCCCGACGTACGCGGCGTGGAGACGTGCCAAGGTGTCGAAGTTGTCGCGCAGGTTCCTCACCAGCACGTTGGTTTCGACGATCTGCTTGCGGCTCGCCCCGAAGTGCTTCAGCACGAGATCCAGGTTGGCCAGGGTGGTCTTCACCTGTAGTTCAAAGTCGCCGGCGCCGATGAAGTTGCCGGACATGTCGTGGGACAGCTGACCCGAGACGTAGAGCGTGTCACCAGCGCGGTACGCCTGGCTGTACCCGGAGAGCGACTCCCACGGCACGCCGAATTGAAAGGTCTGGGTCTTAACGGTCACGGCTACCTCCGTCGAGTTATCTGCTCCGCCGAGTGACGGCCGACCCTGGCTGTGAGCTGGGTCCCGGACCCCTGCGCGCGCCGCAGGTGCGGTCGTGAACATAACAGGACCATCGCGGCGGTACGTCTTGAAGTTGGGGAAAGCGGGCGAACCGCCCTCTTCCTCGCTCAGTGCAGCAGTTCGGTCCGGTCGCCGTCGACCAGCAGCACCTCGCCGTCGCGCAGTGCCCAGTGCGGCTCGCCGGCGGCGTCGTACGCGGCCGACACGGCGTTACATTGGCTGGTTTCTGGATGGCCGGGTGACCGTACATGCGGGACGAAGGGCCGGTCGAGGAGGCCGAGGCCGGTCGTCAGCGGGTCGGCGACGGCGGCCGGGTCGTCGACCCGCGCCAGCCCCGACAGGTCGTCTGCCAGCACGCAGGCGCCGGCGCTGTAGCCGCCGTAGACCAAAGCGTCGCCATGCAGCAGGTCGAGCAGCGCGGAGTCGGCCCCGGTGTCCGCGAGCACCCGGCGCAGGACGAACACGTTTCCGCCGCGTACCCAAATGATGTCGTGCTCGGCGAGGCGGGCCACCGCGCCCGGTTCGCGCAGGTCGACCGTTGCCACGTCGAGGCCCAACTCGTGGAGGTCGTCGAGGTCGCGTCGCAGGGCGTTGTCACGCACACCGGTGGGCAGCGCGTCGAGGGCGTTCGGAATCAGAGCGGTACGCCGGCCGCCCGTCAGGGCGAGGAGCCGGTCCGGGTGCGCCCCGGTGCGGAACGAGGACAGGTACAGCCGCATCGGTCGAGTATGGGGCCGATCGGCACGCCCTGTCCGCCCTCATGGCCCGTCGCGCATGGTAGGAGTCGGCGGTCTGGCGGGACTCCGGCTGTACTAAGAGGGCGTCTGATTCACGTATTTTGCGAGTGATGTGATCTTCAGATGTCTCGCCAGGTTGGGGTGGTTTCGTCGGTGACCCGTTTGGTGAGGTTGTCGATCATCGCGATGTGGATCATGCTGGCGGGGTTGTCGGGTAGGGCGTTGTAGTCGCGGGCGAGGCGCCGGTGGAGCATGATCCAGCCGAGGGTGCGTTCGATGACCCATCGGCGTTTGACCACTGAGATTCTTTGATGTGCGGGTCTTTGGCGACGACCTCGACGTCGATGCCGAGGGTGGCGCCGTGTTCGATGACCTTGTTCTTGAAGCCGGCGTTGACCCAGGTCTTGGCCAGGGCGGGATGCGCGGCTTTGGCCTGATCGAGTAGGTCGATGCTGATCGTGTTGTCGCTGGCGCTGGCGCTGGCCGCGGTGACGATGACGGCGAGGAGCAGACCGAGGGTGTCGGTGACGATGCCGCGCTTGCGTCCGACAGTCTTCTTGCCGGCGTCGATGCCTTGGCTGGCCAGCGGCGCGTTGGTGGACGTTTTCACGCTCTGGGTGTCGATCACGCCGGCCGAGGGCTGAGCCGCCGCCAAGCTCGCTACCCGAGGCTCTCGTATGGTCGCGAGATGACCATGGGGGAGGGGCAGCAGGATGGCGACCGCACCGACTCCGCGAAGCGAATAGGCCGTCGCGGCAATGGCCGTGGGCGCTCGTGGCGCTCGTCTGCGCCGGCCTCGTTGCTGTGCCCGCCTCATGGGTCGTGCGAAAGCAATTGGAAGCCGCAAGGGGAGGCAACCCCGAAGGCGGCGGCCACGGTTGCCTGTTGAAGCTGAGCGCCGGCGACGAGCTGGGGCTATCCCGGGTGCTGGCCGGGCCCGCCACGACGAGCTGCGGCAGCAGTGGCGTGACTATCGCGCCGAGATGACCCGCTCAGGCCGACCACCGTCAAAGCTTGAGAGCGTGGGGTCGCGTGTCATCGAGCACCAGGGCGACGACCATGCAACGGTGACGGAGCAGGTTCGTGCGGTCTGCCTGCCTGATCGCTGATAGCAGAGCAGGCGGCGGGCTGGGATGCGAGGTGGGCGCTCGGTTTGCCGTCTCTGGTGACGTTGTCTGCCGACATCCAGAGGGAGAACCCGCCATTACCTGACCGCTGTGAGGTCCAGGCGCCAATTGTTGCTGTGCTCCACAGCGGTCTCCTGGAATTTTCTCGCCTGCCTCTGTAATCCGTGGCCCTGCCGTCGACAAGTACCCGCGACAAGGAGAGCTGCGGAGGTGCAATGCGAGAACGGGAAGATCGGGTGACCGAGCTGTTCCGCCGACATGCCGACGACATCCACGCGTACGCGACCTGGAGAGTCGGTCGGCAAGACGCTGCGGACGTGGTGGGTGAGGTATTTCTGGTGGCCTGGCGGTCACTGGAAAGGGTTCGGGCGGGCGAGGAGCGGGGCTGGCTGTTCGGCGTGGCGCGCAACGTGGTGCTGGCCCGCCGTCGGCAAGGCGCCGCCGCGGCCGCGCTGGACGAGCGGGTGGTCACGTCGACGGTCGCGGAGGACGGGCCAGATCGGCTCGCCGATGATGTCGCGCTGCGCGACCAGGTGCGCCGGGCGCTGGACGCGCTCGGTGCGCGGGACCGCGAAGTGCTGGTCACGGCAGCCTGGTTTGACCTGACCCCGGCGGAGGCGGCGCGGGTGCTCGGCGTCTCGCGCCCCACCTACGCTGTCCGGCTGCACCGTGCCCGCAACCGGTTCCGCGCCGCGTACGAACGGGTCACCAAGGACGAAAGCGAAGCCTGGTCGACCATCCGCAATCCAGTGACAGTGGGAGAGGGACTCGATGAATATCGATGAGTTGGTGCGTCAGGGCCGACCGGACTCGGCCGGATGGGCACGCAGTGACGTAGGGCGGCGGGTGCTGGACGGGGTCGTCGCGGCCGCGTCGGCCGGGGACTCGTCCGGTCATCGTGTGGTCGGCCGGTCGACGGCGTCGCGGCCGGTGCTGCGCTGGTCCTTCCTCGGCACCGGGTTGGTCGGGGCGGCCGCGGCGGGGGTGCTGGCGGTGACGATGCTCTCGGCACCGCCGGGCGGGCAGACCGGCACCCCGCCGCTGGCCGGTGGGCAGCCGGGAGCCGCGGACAGCGCCATCGGGGGCGTGACGCCGGTGACGGCGCGCGACATTCTGCTCGCCGCGGCGACCCGGGCGGAGCAGGCGCCTGCTGAGTCGGGCAAGTACTGGCATGTCAAGACGCTCGACGTGTTCGGGCCGCAGCGGGTCGGCACCGACTCTGACGGGTACTGGATGCTCCGGCGCAGCGTTAACGAGAGCTGGGACGCCAGCGACCCGCGGGAGACCAGCTGGACCGGCCGCCGGGAGCTCGGCATACGGCCGTACAGCGCCGCCGACGAGCAGGCCTGGCGCGCGGCCGGCTCCCCGACCGAGTGGACCCTCGACACCGACAGCCCGAACAAGCTGGTCCTGTCCACCCGGCCGGGCGAGGGCACCCTCACCAGGGACACCGAGGCTCCCCGCTACCTGGAGGACCTCGGACAGCTCAGCCTGGAACAGGTCCGGCAACTGCCGGACGAGCAGGGCGCGCTGCGGGTGTGGGTGACCAGCCGGATCCAGAAGGAGATGGGGGTCGCCGCCGGCAGCACCGCGAGCAATCAGCTGCTGTTCGGCTTCCTGAGCCGGATGCTGCTGGACACGCCGGCCCCGCCGAAGGTGCGCGCCGCGGCGTTCCGGATCCTCGCCGACATCCCCGGTGTACGCAGCCTCGGCACCGTTAAGGACGAGAGCGGACGCTCCGGGCAGGGCGTGGAGCACAGCGACAACAGCACCACCGTGCGGTTGATTGTCGACCCCTCGACCCATCGGCTGCTCGGCACGAAGACCAGCTCGACGCCGAAGCATGCGACGGCACCTGCCAAGGAGAGCGGAACCGTGGTGCTGACGGCGGAGTGGTCCGACGCCGCACAGCAGCTGCCGACCCTGCCACAGGAGTAGCGCCGCCCCTTTTTGTACCGATGGCCGGCCGCGCGTATGCGGCCGGCCGTCGTCATCGCTGAGGAGGTTCTGTGAAAAATCTACGGCGGCTGGGCAGCCAGGTCGAACAGACCATCATCCGGGCCGACCTGCTCCGCTGATCATCCCGTCGCCGTTCAAGGAAAAGTCAGGCTAAGGGACGTCTCGTAACCCCGGTGTCTGTCTGCTGAGGAGGGTCGGTCAGGATGCCTGGGTGCAGGTGATCACCGCAGCCCACCCGGAGTGGATCTTTCCGTTCACTGGGCTGCAGGACGGGCTGTTCGGCTGGAGCGTCGCGCTGGTCTAGGGCGTGTCCTGTTGATCTTGTAGTGGTTGATCGTTGACGATGTACCGGTGGTGCGTCGTGGTGAGCTGACCGATGAGGCGTGGGCGGTGATCGCGCCGCTGCTGCCGGAGCCAGGCGGTGCGCGCGGGCGGTGGCGGGATCACCGGCAGGTCATCAACGGGATCTTGTGGAAGCTGCGCACAGGTGCGCCGTGGCGTGACCTGCCAGAACGCTTCGGGCCGTGGAAGACCTGCCATGAACGACTGCGCCGTTGGACGGCCGATGGGACATGGGATCGGATCCTCGCGGCGGCGCAGGTATATAACGATGGCGCACCGGTGCAGTGGACGATCAGCATCGACTCGTCGATCGTGCGGGCGCACCAGCATGCCGCTGGCGCCCGCGAAAAAAGAGCTCCCCGGCAAGTGCGGCGACACCTGGTGCGCAAGATGGCGAGGCCATCGGCCGGTCCCGCGGAGGACTGAGCACGAAAATCCACCTCGCCGTCGACGGCCGCGGACGGCCGCTGTCGATCCTGCTCACCCGGGGTCAGGCTGGCGACAATCCCCAGCTTCTGGCGCTGCTGGACGCGATCCGGGTCAACGAGCCCGGGCCCGGCCGGCCCCGCAAGCGTCCTGAGGTGCTGATCGCGGACAAGGGCTACGCGCATGACTCCACCCGCCGGGCACTGCGCCAACGCGGAATCCGACACGTCATCCCCGAACGCAGCGACCAAGTCGCTCGCCGGGCCGCCAAGGGCAGCGCCGGCGGCAGACCCCCGGCCTTCGACACGGTGATCTACCGCGAGCGCAACGTCGTGGAACGCTGCTTCAACCGGCTCAAGCAGTGGCGTGACCTGGCCACCCGCTACGCCAAACGGGCATCCCTCTACCGAGCCAGCCTGGTCCTCATCGCCGCCATCATCTGGCTCCGATGACCCGATGACTCGCGTCAAGCAGTGACTTGCGCAGAGCTGACGAACCAGGAATCCGACTCGATATCGATGGGCTCATCAACCCAAGGCTGCATGATGTCGGCGAGCTGCGCTGTCATGGGCCACACGTCCACGGCGCCGGCACCTCCCGCAGCCAGACCAGGACCGCCTCCGCCGACGGGACAAGCCGCCGCCGCATCACCTGCCCGGTCACCGTGTCCAGAGCGCAGGCCACGATCGACCGCGCGTGCACGTCCAGACCAACACTCGTACGCTCACTGAACACCGGGGCCTCCCGCAAATGTCGGCACCACCGACAGGGCCCACTCCTCGTCGGCAATCCACGTCAGGTTGCGAATGAGGCCCCGGCCCGGTCAACCGGGCTGCTCATACCGTCTAGGGCTTCGATCTGGCGTTGGTTGCCCCTCGATCTGGGTCGACCTCCAACGCCGTCCTGTCCCAACCGCCCAGGTCCGCAGCCGCAGCGTAGGTGGTGTTCAGAAATCCCGTCAGCATGTGGTCCGGGTTGGCTGCTTCGGCCACGGCCTCATACGGGAGCACGTACTCACCCAGGTCCCGGTGGTAGCACGCTTCGGCCGGGCGTATCGGGTGGTCAGCAAAGCCGGGTGGCTCGGGATAGGCGTAAGCGTAGAAGGCACCTTCCTCGCCTCCACCAGGCCAGAATCCGCAGCTCGCCAGCTCGTGCGTGTATGCCTCGCGCTCTATCCAGCTCGGGTAGTTGGGACGACCGCTGCCGGTATGTGGTGGCGCCGGACGCCCAGAGAACCTGGAGCAGGCCAGATCCATTCCGCCCCAGAAGAACTGCACCGGACTTGCCTTGCCGACGAAGCGGGACCGGAATTTCCCGATCACTCGATCGGCCTGCAGAAGTTGACCCCAGAAGAGTTGCGCCGCGCGCGGGTCATAGGCGGCGTGGCGGTAGTCCTCGGCGAACGGGACGGCGGGGTCCACCTCGTTGGGCTTGGCATGGATGTGCGTGCCGATACTCAGCTCGCTCAACGCATGCATGACCTCGGAGTAGAAACCAGCCACCGGCTTGGCTTCCAGTGCCACCTCGCGTCGGCGGCCGTCGCTGGCCCGGATGCGCAGGTGGTGGTCGACGAAGTCGAACTCGATGTCGAAGGATCCGAGGTCATGGGGGATCGGCGAGGTCGTCAACCCTCGCGGGCTGACGTACAGGGTGACGTGCCACCAGTGGTTGACCATTGGCGCGTGCGCCATTCGGATCTTGCCCACGATCTGGAGCCAAAGGTGCAGTGTTTCTCGCGTATCCGTCCAGTCCGCCAACCGCAGCCGGGGCCAAGCCCCGGCCGGCTGCGGTTCGTTCCTGGTCGTCGTGCCTGCACCCATGCGCGTCATCTTCGCGTGATCCGACGGTTGATACTCGAAGTTCGGCGGTAATCCCGCTGAGCGGCCCCACCCCGACCGCCCTCCCGTGTGTCTGTCGAGAGTGAGGGTGTCGCTCAGGCCCATGATCGGCACTCTGCCCACCGGGAAGGAGGCGTTCAGGTCCGCCCATTTCGGGGTCTGTGCTCTGCGGCCGGAGGACGTCGCCGAATTCTCCCATTGCCGTCAGGAACGCTGGGCCGGCCTCGGGGTGCTGTAGCCACTCGCGGATCGTGGAGGAGCGGGGTGAGCGGCGCGAGGAGGGGGTGCGTCGAGTTCGACGTTGGCGGTCAGTGGCAGGTCACGCGACGAGGCGCCGAGCGAGATCTCGAGGGCGCGCCAAGAGACTGCACCTACTCCTCGAGAAGCTGGCGTAGCGCCCGTGCAGGAGCTTTACGATCTCGCGTTCGCGCGACTCGACCGCGTGTCGGTCAAGTGCCAGGAGTTCGCTCAGTGCTGGGCGAGGTACATCTCGGTGCATCCGTGGAACATCGATGTCCGGAACGTCGATCCCTGCGCGCTGGAGATCCTGGCAGTCATGCGCGAGCCAGCGCCGGTCGAGCTGGCCCTGATCTTCTCCGAGTGGCTGGCAGCGCTGCGGGCGTCGCTCGACAACGCGATCTACGCCCTGGCCTCCGCGACCACCGGCCAGAATCCCCCGCCGCAGGCCGAGCGCATCCAGTACCCGGTCTGCTCGACTCCGGCCGAGTTCAACAGCCAAGCAAAACGCCTCGCTATGTTGCCGCCGTACATCATTGAGGCGCTTGAGAAGTCGCAGCCCTACCAGTCCCCATGGGGCCCTGAGAGCAACCTGACCCGGTGGGTCAACGAGCTGGCCCGGAATGACCGCCACCGAGTGCTCCACGTCGGGCTCGGCCAAGTAACCGAGGTGATGGGCGACTATCCGTCGCCCTGGGTGCTGGTCAACGGCGTGGACGTGATGGGTGGGGTTGTTGACGACGGGGCGGCGTGCCGGCTCGACCTCCCGGCCGCCGGGCACCTCCCGACAGCCCTGCAACAGGCCATGACGCCGGAACCAACGGGGAGGCGATTGACGTCGGTTCGGTGTAGCCGGAAGCCGGCCTCGCTTCGAGCGGAGGGAAGGGGGCCTCCCGAGGAACTCATCGTGATCCAGCCCTCGTTTGTCGGGTCTACCGGTGGTGTTGCTGCAACGATGCAAGACGTGGGAACTGCGAAAATTACGACGCCTGCCGTCTCGCCCCTTGCTGGTGAACCGATCAAGCGCGCCGACGCCGAGCGGCTCGCGGGAGTGCTAAAGGCGTTCGCCGACCCAGCCCGCCTGCGACTGCTCAGCCTGATCCAGTCGTCACCGGAGGGCGAGGCTTCCGTCACCGACCTCACCGCGCCGCTCGGGCTCTCCCAGCCGACCGTGAGTCACCACCTTCGGATCCTCACCGAGGCCGGCCTGCTCGAGCGCGAGAAGCGCGGCGTCTGGGCGTACTACCGCCTGGTACCGTCCGCGATCGCTGCGATAGCCGAGTTGTTGACGCCGCCGCGCAAGCGGGCGACGAAGAAGACCCGCTGAGCGACACCGTCGAGACCGGCGCCATGCCGGCTGACCCGGCTCGGCCAAGACGCCGGGCGAAGGCTGGGCCTTTCGCCACGGCCCCGGCGCAGTGGCCGGGGACAAATTCAAGCTGGGCGCCCGGCTCGACACGGGTGCGCTACTCCTGGGTCGCAGGACCTGGCAACGGTTCGCTCAGCTCTGGCCCAGCCGCTCCGACGAGTTCTCGACGAAAGATGAACACGGCGCCGAAATGGGTGGCGTCCCGAACACTGACCGATGTGGGCACATATAACAACTCCGCCGTCATCAAGGGCGAGCTGACCGGAGAGGTGCAACGGCTGCGGCGCGAGCGGGACGTCATCGTCATCGGCAGTACCAGCGCACGTTGATGGTCCACGACCTCGTCGACGAGTATCGCCTGCTGGTCTTCCCGACGGTGCTCGGCGGCGGTGGTCGACTGTTCGCCACCCCGGGCCAACGCCGCGATCTTCGGCTGACCTCCGTCGAGCAGACCGACGCTTCCGCGCTGTTGTTCTACGAGAGGGCGGCGACCTTCGCCGAGAGCGACCTCGGGCCCTCACCGCGATGCCCCAGCGGTGACCGACCGCCGATCGCCCGGCCCGTCGGTGACGGGCCGGGCGTCGGGTGTCACGGCAGCGTACGGATCCGCAAGGTCACCATCTCCGGCTCGGCCAACTGGTCAGTGACCGCGTAGATCTTGTTGCCGGACACGGCCAACCCCCCCGTCGACCAGGTTGTGCGCCCACGTCTCCTGGTTCGGTAGGTGCCCGAACTAGCTGACGCGGCACGCAACCTCGACCTGGTCCTGAAGACGGGTGCTCGCCTGCTCGCCGAGGATCCGGCGACCAGCATGAGCACCATCGCGTCGACGGCCGGGGTCGACCGGCGCACGGTCTACCGCCGATTCGCCACCCGAGAAGCGCTGATCAGCGCCGTCTACACGACCAAGCTCGACGCCGTGGACCTCGTCTTCGAGCAGGCACGGCTCGACGAGGCACCGGTACCGGTGGCGCTGACTACAAGATCGGCAGGACACGCCCTAGCCGCGTCGGCTCCGTCGACGCCAAATGAGCAGACCTGCGACTGCGGCCGCGATGGCGACGAGGATGGACCAGTCCCCCGCGACGGTTGCCTCCGGCAAGGCCCGCACCGGCTTGGGCTCGGCCTCGTACTCGTCGCTCCCGGGCGCTTCGCTCATGCCGATCACGCTATCAAGCCGAACACACCAACCCGGGTGACGCTTGCGCCGCGACCGACGGAGCACACATCGGTCAGCGCCGGGGGTCTCGTCAGCCGGCCAGGCGGCGACGGCGACCTTCGGCTGTATTGGCGAGTCGCGTTCATCGGCGTTGCGGTGACGCCGGTAGAACCATTCGGGCACCCGGGCTGCATCGAGGCGGGTGCGGAAGATGCCTTCCGGCAGGTCGTCGGGGTCAGCTCTCGCACGTACCGCGGCGCGCACCGGAGGGGCTGACGTCGGAGACGCGAAAGCGGCCGCGCCCGCTGCTGTCGCGGGAGACGGTCGCTCTCCGGTGCGTGCTGCGGCTCGGCTGTCAGCCGATCGGCAACGTGTTCACCCAGTTCTGCCAGGCCTGCTCGGTCCGGGACGAATCCTTATCGGCGGTGAAGATGTGGTGGCCGAGGACCAGGACGTTGCCCCGCTCGGTGCCGGAGTGCAGGAACCGGTAGAGCGCGTCGTCGGTGCGGACGCCGACGTAGGTCGGAAGACCGGCGAGGTCGACGACTCCCTCGACCGGCGGCCGGCCGTCGATCGTGAGCCTGGCCTTGGCCCCCTCGGTGATCGGGCCGGCGATGCCGATGGCGTCGGCCACCGCGGCCCACACCTGCTCCGGACGGCCGGCCTCCGGACGGAACGCGGTGACCGGGGTGCCGGCCTGGCCGGGGAAGTGGGCGAGGTAGGCGGCCAGGCTGCCCAGGTACATGTTCCAGCCGGTCTGCATCGCCTCGTACTCGGTCTCCCAGTTGTCGCCGAGCACGCCGCTCTGGACCAGCCGCAGCACCGTGCCGCCCTGCTCGCGACCCTCGATGAGGTATTCGATGGCCATGAAACTGCCGTCCGGCCCGGGCTCGGTGCGGTTCGCGAACCGCTTCCCGGGCTCCCAGGCGGTGACCGTCGCCTCGCCGACGTGGCCGGCCATGGTCAGGCTGGTCCGCCCGCCCTCGCGTGGCTCCACCTGACTGCGACCCATGAACCAGGAGTCGATGCCCGGTCCGGTGGTGATCGCCGCCCACACCTGCTCCGGGGTGGCGGCCAGCTCGATGTCCTTGTGGAGCTCGAAGTGGTGTCCCATGATCCAAAGCCTTTCGTCGATGTTCGGTCGTTCACGAGTCGTCGTCGGGTCAGTTCTGTCGCTGGCAGCGCGGGTAGTGACGCCGGCGGGAGGTACGTGCGGTGAGCGTGTCCGGTCGAACGCGGGTCAGCGGGCGGCGGCGCCGGCCGGCTGGCGGAGCATCGGCAGCAGCGCCGCAGCCACCACGACGTGCAGTACGCAGAGCATGACCCGGGTGTCCGTGGTGGCGTGCTCGAGGAAAACCGGGATGAAGGAGGCCAGCAGGACCGCGCCGGCGAGTACGCTCCAGATCACCCGGGCGTGCCGGGAGAACCGCTCGATCAGCGCGAGAGAACCCCAGCCGAGCAGCGCGAAGACCAGGCTGAAGACCCCGATCTCCGGCAGGATCAGCTGGTGCGACCGTGTCGCCCCCGGGTCGGTGAGGGTGAAGTCCGTGCCGGCCGTACGGGCGACCAGGTAGAGCAGGCTGTTCGCGGCCACCGCGACGCCCACGCCCAGGGCCCGTTGGCGGCGACGCCGGGTGGTGGCGCTGACGGTGCCGATGGCCCGGGCAGTGGTCGGGCTGGTCATGGCGGTCATGTCAGGACTCCTCGGATTCGGTGCCGGTGGTGGGATTGACGGTGGGGTGCAGGGCGAGCACCACCCGGTGCTCGCGACCGCCGGGGGCGTTCTCGTCGTGGTATTTGCCGACCAGCGCGGTGACCGCGGCGGCCAACTCCTCGGCGAACGCGGCCCGGTCGCTCGCCGAGGCGAACCGGACGGCGCCGTCGAGGGTGAAGGTCGCCACCCGCTTCTTCGCCCGGTCGGCGCCGGTGATCAACGTGCCGACGTCCTGCACGAGGCGGGCGGCGACCGCGAGCAGCCACCGCGCGGAGAGCCGGTCCGGCGACGGCGACGGGTTGGGTCGCACCGCGGCCAGGGCCGCGGGCGAGATCACGTAGGACGCCGCGGTGGCGCGCATGACCCGCTCGGTGACGTTGCCCTTGCGACGCTCCTCGACCAGCTCGATCAGGCCGTGCTGCTCGAGCGCCCGGAGGTGGTAGTTGACCTTCTGCCGCGGCAGGCCGACCCGGGCGGCGAGCATCGTCGCCGAGGCCGGCTCTGCGAGCTCGGCCAGCAGCCGGGCGCGCATCGGGTCCAGCGACGCCTCGGCCGCCGCCGGGTCCTCGATCACTGCGATGTCGAACATGGCTTGACTCTCTCACCGACAGATTCTCCTGTCAAGACAAAATAAATTGTCGGTGAGTCCAAGGGTCAGGGCGTCCGCAACGCCGTGGTCGTGATCAGATGCGCTGGGATAGGATGCGTGCGGAAAGCGCAGATGGGGACGAGTACCGCCACACGCAGCCAGAAGCGATCCGGGGATGGTGGAAGCCCGGGGGTGTGCGTGGCGGGAAGATCACCCCGGAGCCGTCGGAAGAAAGGCCGCCAGGCCGAGTAGACCCGACCACAGGAGAACGAGAGGGCCTTGACCGGCCAAGGAGGGTGGTACCGCGGGGCCTACGGCCTCGTCCCTCCGGCGGAGCTTCACCACACGCGCCGACGGAGGAACGATGTACCGCAGCGTACCGACCCAGGTCGATCTGCCCGAGCTCGACCATGAGGTCCTGCACTTCTGGCACGCCAACAGCATCTTCGCGCGTAGCCTCGAGCAGTCCGAGGGTCGCCCCGAGTGGGTGTTCTACGAAGGGCCGCCGACCGCCAACGGCTTGCCTGGCGCCCACCACATCGAGGCCCGGGTCTTCAAGGACGTCTTCCCGCGCTACAAGACCATGAAGGGGTTCCACGTCGCCCGCAAGGCCGGCTGGGACTGCCACGGTCTCCCCGTGGAGCTGGCCGTCGAGCGCGAGCTCGGCTTCTCCGGCAAGCAGGACATCGAGAAGTTCGGCATCGCGGAGTTCAACGCCCGGTGCCGCGAGTCGGTCACCCGGCACACCGACGCGTTCGCCGAGCTCACCGAGCGCATGGGCTACTGGGTGGACACGGACGACGCCTACCGGACCATGGACCCGGAGTACATCGAGTCCGTCTGGTGGTCGTTGAAACAGATCTTCGACAAGGGCCTGCTGGTCGAGGACTTCCGGGTCGCGCCGTGGTGCCCGCGGGACGAGACCGGCCTGTCGGACCACGAGGTCGCCCAGGGCTACGAGACGGTCGTCGACCCGTCGGTCTTCGTCCGCTTCCCGCTCACCTCTGGCCCACTGGCCGACCGGGCCGCGCTGCTGGTCTGGACCACCACCCCGTGGACCCTGCCGTCGAACGTCGCGGTCGCGGTGCACCCCGACGTGCGGTACGTCGTGGCCAGCGACGGCAACGAGCAGCTCGTGGTGGCCGAGCCGCTGCTGGCGTACGCGCTCGGCGACGGGTGGGAGCTGACCGGCGAGTCGTTCAAGGGCAAGGAACTCGAGCGGTGGACCTACCGAGCGCCGTTCGACCTGGTCGAGGTCCCCGACGCGCACATCGTGATCCTCGCGTCGTACGTCACCACGGACAGCGGCACCGGGCTGGTCCACCAGGCGCCCGCCTTCGGCGCGGACGACCTGGCCAACAGCCGGGCGTACGGCCTGCCGATGGTGAACCCGGTGCAGTCCAACGGCCGGTTCTTCCCGGAGGTACCGCTGGTCGGCGGGCTGTTCTTCAAGGAGGCCGACCGGCCGCTGATCGAGGACCTGCAGATCCGGGGCCTGCTCTTCCGTAACCAGCCGTACGAGCACACCTACCCGCACTGCTGGCGCTGCCACACCGCGCTGATCTACTACGCCCAGCCGTCCTGGTACGTGCGGACCACCGCCGTCCGGGACGCGCTGCTGCGGGAGAACGAGCGCACTACCTGGCACCCCGCCACGGTCAAGTACGGCCGCTACGGCGACTGGCTCAACAACAACGTCGACTGGGCGCTGTCGCGCCGCCGCTACTGGGGCACCCCCCTGCCCATCTGGCGCTGCCCGAACGAGCACCTGACCTGCGTCGGCTCGCTCGCGGAGCTGGGCGAGCTTACCGGGTCCGACCTGAGCAACCTCGATCCGCACCGGCCGTTCATCGACGACGTCACCTTCGGTTGCCACTGCGGGGAGACCGCCCGCCGGGTGCCCGACGTCATCGACGCCTGGTACGACTCGGGTTCCATGCCGTTCGCGCAGTTCGGCTACCCGCACCGCAACACCGAGCTCTTCGCCGAGCGCTACCCGGCCCAGTTCATCTCCGAGGCCATCGACCAGACGCGCGGCTGGTTCTACACCCTGATGGCCATCGGCACGCTGGTCTTCGACCGGTCGGCGTACGAGAACGTGGTCTGCCTCGGCCACATCCTGGCCGAGGACGGCCGGAAGATGTCCAAGCACCTGGGCAACATCCTGGAGCCGATCCCGTTGATGGACCAGCACGGCGCGGACGCGGTGCGCTGGTTCATGGCCGCCGTCGGCTCGCCCTGGTCGGCGCGGCGGGTCGGGCACACGGCGCTCCAGGAGGTGGTCCGCAAGATCCTGCTGACCTACTGGAACACGGCCGCCTTCCAGTCCCTCTACGGCCGCACCGCCGGCTGGACCCCGTCGGCCGCCGACCCGGCGCCCGCCGACCGGCCGGTGCTGGACCGGTGGGTGCTCTCCGAGCTGAACACGCTGGTCCAGCAGGTCGACGCGGCGATGGCGGCGTTCGACACGCACCAGGCGGGACGGTTGCTCGCCACCTTCATCGACGATCTGTCGAACTGGTACGTCCGGCGCAGCCGGCGGCGCTTCTGGCGGGGCGACCGGGCGGCGCTCGCCACCCTGCACGAGGCACTCAGCACCGTCACCCTGCTGCTGGCGCCGCTCACCCCGTTCGTCACCGAGCGGGTCTGGCAGGACATGGTCGTGCCGGTCGCC
This sequence comes from Micromonospora sp. U21, assembly GCF_018070045.1. Lineage (GTDB taxonomy): Bacteria > Actinomycetota > Actinomycetes > Mycobacteriales > Micromonosporaceae > Micromonospora. The sequence goes on along the minus strand of NZ_JAGPYK010000025.1, from coordinate 16,180 downwards.
CCGACGCTGCCGCAGTCGGTGCACCTGGCCGCGTACCCGGAGGTCGACGAGTCGCTGATCGACCCGGCCCTCTCCCGGCAGATGGCGCTCGCCCGCCGGCTGGTCGAACTGGGCCGGGCCGCCCGGGCCGACTCCGGGATGAAGGTCCGTCAGCCACTGTCCCGCGCGTTGGCCTCCGCCAACGGGTTCGAGGAGCTGTCGCCGGAGCTGCTGGCCGAGATCGTCGCCGAGCTGAACGTCGGCTCGGTCGAGCCGGTGGGCGGCGCGGGCGGTTCGCTGGTGGACACCACCGCCAAGGCCAACTTCCGTACCCTCGGCAAACGGTTCGGCAAGGGGGTACAGCAGGTGGCCAAGGCGATCGCGGCCGCGGACGCCGCCGCGCTGCGGGACTCGCTGCGGGACACCGGCTCGGCCACGGTTCTCCTCGGCGACGAGTCGGTGACGCTCGGCCCGGACGAGGTGGTCGTGGTGGAGACGCCGCGGGAGGGCTGGGCGGTGGCCAGCGACGCAAGCGCGACCCTGGCCCTGGACCTGCACCTGACCCCGGAGCTGCGCCGGGCCGGGGTGGCCCGGGACGCGATCCGGCAGATCCAGGAGGCGCGCAAGAGCAGCGGCCTGGAGGTGACCGACCGGATCGAGCTGCGGTACCAGACGGACCGGGAGAAGACCGCGCTCGCCCTCGCCGAGCACCGCGACCTGGTGGCCGAGGAGGTGCTGGCGACCGACTGCGCCGACGGTGAACCGTCCTGGCCGGACGCCCAGCCGTTCACCGACGAGTCGCTCGGCCTGACCTTCTGGCTCCGCACGGCCTGACTCTCCGCCGCCCCGGGCCACCACGGCCCGGGGCGGTAACCCGGGTCAGCCCGCCGCCCGGACCCGCGCCGCAACCGCCCGCGCCGATCGCTGATGGACGGCGGCCTCGTCGTCCCGACCGAGCGCGGCAGCGAGGTCGGCCAGGTACCGGGCCACCGGGCCGAGGCTGAGCACCCCGCTGCCCGCCCCGGCCAGCTCGCCGGCCGCGGGCAGCAGCTCGGCGTACGCGTACTCCATGGCGGTCTGGTCACCGCTCCCGAGCCGACCAGCGGTGCCTCAGCGAGACCCTTGGGTAGTGTCGGTGGCCGTCGTGACGTTCCGCGACCAGCGATGCGCCATCGGCATGGCGGTAGATGTAACGCCCCACATTTCCGCGACGCCTGTAAATGATGGAAAGGTCGGGTGCGCGGCCTGACGAACGGGCGGGACCCACCACCCCCGCGATCTCGCCCGGTACCTGGTCCGAACAGCGCACCATGAAGCCCGCCGGGAGATATCCCCATGGCTAATTCGACAGCTCGTATCCCACCGCCGCGCTGGCCGGGCCGCAACGGCGTTGCCGCACCTGCCGTCTGGAACCTGCCAACCCAGCCACTTCCCCAACAGCCGCAACGCTCGGGCGAGTGGTGGCCCTATGCGGTGTTCGGCGCAGTGACCCTACTGCTCGGGTGCTTGGCGATGGTGGTCGTCGTGCTGGCCAGATAGCCCGGGGGTGCGGTTTCTTACTGGGCCAGAGGCTGAGGCGTTCTTCCACTCCGGAGTGTGGGGCGGGGAGCCGCTACCCCCCTTTCTACATCGTGCCGGCCGGCCGAGTTAGACGACAGCGATCTGGGCCTAACCCACTACGCCGCCCCGCGCAGCGCCCCCGTTGATCACGGCTCGTTTCGCTGCGCTGCGTCGCCGGCACCTGCTGACGCCGACAGGTAGATCCTGGTCGGGGCGGACCGTAACGATACCCGGACCATCGACGCTTGTTCCTCTGGAGGTTGGGGTGCGCCACACCCATGGCGGGCGGGACTCACGCCCCCGGATCCCGCCCCGTCAGTAACCGACAGCACCGTGGGGCATACCGGGGAGTAGCGATTTCAGCCGATGCCGCGCCCTTCACCGTAGTGCTGCACTCAGGACGATGGCGTTGGTGCGACAGGACGCCGAGATGGTCCTGCCGTGACCGACCGGACGGGGCAGGGCAAGGTGAATAGGAAGATTTCTCCCACTCGGGTCTGAAGTGTTGCGATCGGTGAAAGACGGTGGTTGACTCCTGCACCATGCCAGAACACGAGATAACCGATTGGTCGGATAGATCGTGAAACATCAAGCCGTGGCAACTCACTCGATGGATGGGCATCCGGTGACGTGGCGGCAACGGTTGGCCAGATGGCTGGATCCCACCGTGGCGCAATGGGCGGTCCCGCAAAAGCGGGGGTCGACCCCACCGGACCCGTCGCCACCACCGGAGCGTGTCGAGACCCTGTGGCCCGCGATCTGCGAGCAGTTCGCGCTGCGCATTCTGGCGTCGGCCTACCAGATGGGCAGCCACCTTGAGGTTGTCGAGGCCGATGAGCAGGATCCCGAGCGGCTCGAGCGGCTCTACCGCATCGACCACGCGAACACCCGCATCCGCCGCCACGCGGAGAACCTGCAGGTCCTGTTGGGGCGGCGTGTCGAGGACGCCGACCGGCAGACGGTCGCCTTAGTCGATGTCATTCGGGCCGCGACGTCGGCTACCGAGTACTACGCGCGAATTCGTGTCGGACATGTGGTGGGCCTCGGGGTCGTAGAGTTCGCGGCCGACGACGTGATTCGGGTGCTGACTGAGCTGCTGGACAACGCAACCCGCTTCTCCCCGCCGACCTCGCCGGTGATCGTGTCGTCGTTCATCACCGAGGACGGCAGCGTTCTGCTTCGTGTCGAGGACGCCGGCGTCGGTGTCAGGTCCGACCAGCTCGCTGCGCTGAACGCCATGCTGGCCGGGAACCCATCGGCGCCGATCGCGGAAAACCCGGCAGCGCATCTCGGTCTCGTCGTCGTTTCGTACCTGGCCCGCGCCCATCACCTGCGGGTCGCGCTGATAAACCGACCCTCGGGCGGCACGACCGCGACCGTGCTGGTTCCCGCGCCGCTGCTATGTGAGATGGCGCCCGCACCCCCTTCACCCTCGCATCCCCAACGTGCGGCGCCGGAGGCCCACCGCCCTTCGGTCCAAAGGGGAGCCCGTGAAGGAGGGGGGCAGGTGGACGCGTCTCACCCGAGCGCGCAAGCTTCCACCTCTCGCCTGACTCTCGTACACGGCCAGCCGGCCGGTAACGGCCGCCGCGCCGCAGTGCAATCGGTTGCCAGTGGCGGTGGTCTTCCCCGTCGCGTACCGGAGAGTGTGCGCGCTGACGGCCGCCCCGATGGCGGGATTGAAAACACCGTTGCCGCGTCGGGGGACCGCTCCTCGCCAAATCGGGACACGTGGCCGGACGAGACGGTTGCTTTCGCCGCCGGCGTCACCGATGCACAGGTACCACCAACCGTGAAAACCGAAGGACACCTGCCATGACCCACCCGAACGGCGGCAGCGGCGGACCACAGGCGGCGGCCTCCGCGCACCAGGATTTCGCGTGGCTGGTGCGCCAGTTCGCCGACGATGTGCCCGGTGTCATCCACGCTTTGATCGTGTCCCTCGACGGTCTGCAGCTCGCCGCTTCCCGCGGGGTTTCCCGTGACTTGGGCGATCAGTTGGCTGCCTTGACCGCGGGACTGCTCAGCATGGCCGACCGCAGCGCCGATCTGCTCGATCTGGGTCCGTCGGAATATCTGACTGTTCGCCTGCCGCGCGGACACCTCATGTTCATGCGGGTCGGCGAGTCCGCGGGGCTGACCGTGGCCGCTGCCGCCGGTTCTGACCTGCGGGTCGTCTCGTACCACATGACGCAGTTCGTCGGCGCCGTCGGGCACGTCCTGACCCCGCAGGTCCGCCACGATCTGCACCGCCTCACCGTCAGCCAGTCGCCCGGCTGAATGGCCAGAGCCGAGGGAGCGAAAGTGCCCACCACCTACTGGAAGGTGCGGCCCTACGTGTTGACCGGGGGACGCGCACGCACCCGGCAGCATCTGCTGGTGCACACCCTGGTGTCGGTGCCGTTCTATGACGCGATCTTCGCATCAGGGCTGCTGCCCGAGGCGCGGTCACTGTACGAGCAGGCCCGGCAAACCAGATCGGTTGCCGAACTGTCGGCGGTATGCGGCATGTCGCTGGGCGTGACCCGGGTCGTGGTCGACGACCTCGCCGCCACCGACCGGCTGCAGATCCACGACGGTCACTACACCACCCAGTTCGATCTTCACCTCCTGGAGAGACTGCGCGATGGCCTCCGCCAGCTTGCCTGACAGCCCCCTGCTGACCTCGGCGAAGATCGTCATCGCCGGCGGCTTCGGCGTCGGTAAGACCACCTGTGTCCAGTCCATCTCCGAGATCCCCCCGATCAACACTGAGGCGTGGATGACGGCGGCGAGCGAGACGGTGGACCGGCTGGACCCGGGAATCGACAAGACGACCACGACCGTGGCCATGGACTTCGGCCGGCTGACGATCGGCAGCGACCTCGTGCTGTACCTGTTCGGCACACCCGGGCAGCCACGGTTCTGGCCGATGTGGGACGACCTGTGCCGGGGCGCGGTCGGCGCGCTGGTGCTGGCCGACACCCGGAACCTGGAGGCATCGTTCCCGGCGGTCAACTACTTCGAGCAAGACAGCGACGTGCCGTTCGTGGTCTGCGTCAACCTCTTCGACGGCGTGCTGACGCACCAGCTAGAGGACATCCGCGCCGCCCTCACACTGTCCGTCGAGGTTCCGCTGATCACCTGCGACGCCCGTGACCCGTCGTCGGTCGCCAGGGCCCTGCTGGCAGTCGTCGAACACACCATGACACGCACCACCGGCGCGGTCCCGGGCGCACTCGCGGCCCGATAGCTCAACCACCTGGAGGCACCAATGCGGAAGATTCTGATCGTGGGGGCCGGGCAGTCCGGGCTGCAACTCGGGCTGAGCCTGCTCGCCGAAGGGTACGACGTGACCATCATGTCGGCCCGTACCCCCGATGAGATCCGCCGTGGCTGGGTGATGAGCACCCAGGCGATGTTCGCCGCGGCGCTCGACACCGAGCGCGAGTACGGGCTGGATCTCTGGCAGGAGCAGACACCGCACATCGAGGGGCTGCAACTGTCCCTGTCCGCCCCACCCGGCGAGCGAGCGCTGCGCTTTTCTGGCCCTCTGGATCGCTACGCGCAAAGCACCGACCAGCGCCTGAAGATGACCACCTGGCTGGAACTGTTCGAGCAGCGTGGCGGCACCGTGCACTACCAGGGTGTGACGACCGCGGACCTGGACGGCCTCACCAAGCTGCGCCGCTACGACCTGACCATCGTCGCCGCCGGCAAGGGCGACCTGGTTGGCGTCTTCGACCGCGACCCGCAGCGGTCGGTGTACACCGCACCCCAGCGAGGACTCGCCGTCGCCTACGTGCACGGCATGACACCGGACCCGCTGTGGCCGGTCCCGCACGTCAGCTTCAACGCGGTACCCGGACTCGGGGAACTTTTCGTCATCCCCGGGCTGACCCTGTCCGGGCCATGCGAGATCCTCTTCTGGGAAGCCGTGCCCGACGGCCCGCTTGACCTGTGGAAAGACCGGCGGGACCCGGCCGAGCATCTCAAGCTGACCCTCGAGCTCGTGCGCCAGTACACCCCATGGATCTATGAGCGGTGCGCCGACGTGGAGCTGACCGACGGGCGGGCCACCCTGTCCGGTCGATACACGCCAACCGTGCGCCATCCCGTGGCGGAGCTGCCCTCGGGCGGCCTCGTCCTGGGCATGGCCGACGTCGTGGTCGCCAACGACCCCATCACCGGGCAGGGCAGCAACACCGCCGCCAAGTGCGCCCACTCATACCTCGGGTCCATCCTGGAGCGGGGGGACCAGCCGTTCGACGGACCCTGGATGACCCAGACGTTCGAGCGGTTCTGGGAAAGCGCCGGACAGGCCGTAACCACCTGGACCAACGCCATGCTCCAGCCGTTACCCCCGCACGTACAGCAGATCCTCGGCGCCGCCTCCACCAACCCGACCATCGCCCGCCGGTTCGCCAACGGCTTCTGCGACCCCAACGACTTCCAGAACTGGTTCATGACACCTGACGCCGCGGACACCTACCTGGCCACACTCGCCGCCAACTGATCCACCGACCACAGCGATCCTCTGCCGGCACATCACTACCAAGCGACTTACGGCGGGGGCTGTCTCGCTGACCCTCCCACCGAAGATTCGTCGATTAGAAGCGTCGGCGAAGCGTCCCGTCGGGGGCGCGGCGGGACGCTTGCCCCTTGTTGAGCTTGCGCTGGTACTCGAGCGGATTGCACTGATCCCCATGTCGGAAGGTGACCGGCCGACCGCTCTAGGGCACAATGAGCGAAGTTGCTGGGCGACTGTCGACGAGCCGGGAGGTGCCCTGATGCGGCGTCGCGGCCGACCGTTCGCTCAGACGGCAGTGCGCGGGATGCTCCTGTTCGGCGGCCTAATTGCCGCCTGGGGCGCCTATGAGGCGGTCATGCAGGTGCCCGCCTACGCCGTCGACAATCCTCGCCCGAGCCTCGTCGGCCCCCTACTCGACGACGCCGGGGCGCTGATCGACGGCGTCCTCGCACCCTCACCCGCCGAGTCAGTGACGGTTCAACGCAGCCGGAGCGCAACCGAGGCACTAGACGGGCCGGTGTCCGTGGCCCCAGCGACAAGCGGCACACGCGCCCTTGGCCGCGCGGGGCCCAACCCTGCCGTGCAACTACCACCCATTGGTCTGTCTCCGGCGGTGACGCCGCTGCGTCCCGCTTCGAGCAGCGCGGCCGGTACGGGGCTGGCGAGAGTCGTCGACGCCGTGGCGCCGGTGACGCGTCCGGTCGTGGATGCGGCGGCGCCGGTGGTGCAGGGGATCGCCGCGACGGGAGAACTCGTACCCGTAGGCGTGGTTATCCGGCCGGTGGCTGAGCCCATCGTCGAGACACTGAGCCCAGCCCTCGCGCCGGTACTCGAGGTGACCCGGCCGATCTTCGGTCAGCCGGCGCATCCGGTCGAGCAGCCCACTGAGCCGGTCGAACCGCAGCCTGGGCCCGTCGAGGCGCTGCCCGGCATCACTCCAGGCAGTCCAGATCACTCCGTCCCGGCTCCGGCTGTGGTCCCGGCACGCTCGCAAGGCGCGTCGCCCGCGCTGCGCTGGAACGTGTCAGTGGAGCGTTGGAGCGGCGGCGAGCCGGCCGAAGGGGCTGCCGTTGACGTGAGTCGTGGCCAGGGGCGCACCGGTGGGATTCCCTCCGGTGGCCTGACGCCTGCCGCGTCCGGCAGTGCGAACAACTCGGCTTCCTCAGGCGCTGGTACGGCGGCGGCTGCCGATGTCCCACCCCACTGGTGTACGCCGGAGTTCGTATCCCAGCGTGGCGTCTCGTCCCGGGCTGAGGCGTTCGCCGAACGATCGCCCCAGCCCGACACCAGACCTGCCTGAGGCGTCACCTCCTGCCGCTACGGCCGACCCGGGAGCAGGGAGCACAGGCACCAGCAGCGCGACCTCTACCGTTGCCCCACTCCTGCCAGCCGCAGCCGGGCGACACGGTGGTGACCTGCCGAGATGACCAGGGGCACGTCTGGACCCAGCGCACCTTCATGGCGGCGCCACCGGCGGTGCCCGGGTGTCCGCAACCGGGTGGGCCTGGGATGACCTTGTCCTTCACCGACGTCGGTCCGTGACGCGCGTGCCGGCATGTCCGCTCCAGTGGCGGACGACCTGACCCTGACCGCACGCCATTGCCCAACGGGAGGTGGCTTCCCGTCGGGCAACCACGCCACATCCACAGGAGATGTCACATGCGACGTATTCCGCCCACAGTCCGCGCCCGTTGGTGCGACAGCGGCCAGGTATCCAGCCTCGTCGCCGATTCTCTGCACAATGCGGCGATCGGCGCCTGGCTCGTGCCCGAACACGACCAGCGACGCACCGTGCTCACCGCCGTTGCCCGTATCTGGGTCGAACACGCCCTCCTGTTCGGCGAGGTCTACCTGCTCGCTGACCGCTCCGCCGCCGCCGTCTGGTTCCACCGCTACCGACCCATCCCGCCGCCAGTCAGCTACCGCCAGCGGCTCGCCGCCGCCTGCGGCGACCATCTCAACCGCTTCCGACGCCTGGACCGCGTCCTCAAGGTGCACCGTCCCACCGAGGCGCACAACCACCTGGCCTTTCTTGCGGTCCCGCCAGCCACCTGGCGCGCCACCCGCACTTCGGGCCTGCTTGCCAGCTGCCTGGTCCGGATGGACCGCCTCGCGCTTCCCTCCTACGCCGAGGTGACGACTGCCGCCGAGACTGCCATCTACGCCCGGCACGGCTACATCTCCCGCGAGCCGTTCCCACTCCCCGACGGCACAGTCCACCAACTGTGGCGTCGGCCAGCGGGGCAGCGACCTGCCCCGCCAGTCAGATCGTCCAACAGGGCGACAGGGCCGATATGGGGGAAGCCGCGAGTAACGGCACCGTGAGCGCCGGGCCTCTCCGTACGGGTCCATCGCTTCGGTCGACGGTGTGACGAGCAGCCGGACATCGCCCCCGCGAGCTGCACCTACCACTCCCCACGGCCACATAAGACAGAGCGGTCCGCGCGCCAGCGCACCCGCAAGCTGCAGGTGAACGATGCCGGTGCGGCGGCTGGCAGCCACGATGGTTTCCCGCCGTCCGGTTGACGCCGAACCTAGAAGTTGATCAGGGGGCTGCATGGACACGGCTGTGATCTGGATACCTGCCGACATCGATCCCATCGAGCCGGCTGTGGTGAAGTGCCTGGACTACAGCCGTCGGCGAGGCTACCGGTTGGAGGGCATCGTGCGCGGATCGTGGGAATCGGTGAGTTGGATGGTGACGAATCGTGAGGTGGCCGTGGTCATCATCTCCGACTGGGCGTACCTGCCGCCGGCCCCGATGCTCCGAATCGAGGTAGCGGACGATTGACCCGGCCGCCGGTTCCGAGTTGGCAGCACCGGCATCGACAGCGCTGACGAGTGTGGTCTTACTCTTCGACATCGCGGCCATCCCGGGCCACCACCTCCCGGCCGAGCCGGTCCACGCCGCGCGCCCGCTCCGCCCGCAGCGCCTCATCCTGCGCTGGCGTGCGCTTGCGGACGGCGGCGAGTACCGCCGTGAACGCCTGCCACCACATGTTTGCCCTCACTGACACCCCCGTCTGATGTCGCTCGCGGCAACACCTCCAACATCAACTCCTCGACAGGAGGAAAGCGCCGCCTTGGCTGCCCGCGTTACGGATGCCAGTTGCCGCCCAGCGCAGCGGTGACGACGGCCTTGGTCTCGGGAGCGGGAGCCACATCGCGGTGGCGAGGTGAGGCCAACATGTCGTTCAGACCCGGTACACCGCAGCCCCCCATGCGGTGGTCGTGCCGGGCAGGCGCCGGGCACTGAGGCGGGGCACCCGGTGAGGCGAGGCCGGCTCGCCGACGTGCTGCTGCGCATCTCCACACTGGGGCTATCGATGGGGGCTTTCGCGCAAGAACCCGGTAACCCCCTAACGCCGAACGCCACCCATGCCCTAACCCGGCGAGGCAGGGCTGGGGCGCACCCCCGATGCCCGATACCGCTGTTCAACCTACGGTCGATCGTGGGTCGGGCGATCTTGTCTGGACCACGTCCTAGAACACCTATCGAGGGGACCGGCAACATGATCGAAAGCGCCCGCACGAACTCAACCGCCGACGTGAACTCCACCTTTGCCGCCGATTGGACCGGCAACACGGAGGTAACTGCCGATGCGAACTCGACGACCAGTCTGGAGTCCACCGCCAACGCGGGGTCGACCGCCGAAATGGGCGTAACCGCTGAGATGGTGACGCCGCAGAACCTGCAGGACTTCGTATTCGGCCTGCTCACCAACGTCGACGCCCGGGCGGCGTACGAGGCGGACCCGCAAGGTGCGCTGGACGGCGCGGGCATCAACGACGTGACCCCGGCCGACGTGCAGGACATTGTTCCGCTGGTCGCCGACTACGTTCCTGTCCAGGGCGTCACGTCCCTTCTGGCCGGAGACAGCCTCGGAGCTAGCGCGGGTGCCACCGTCAACGGACTGGCGCTCGGCGGCGTGGCCGGCACCCTCGACAGCACCTTGGGCGGCCTCGGCCTCACCGGTGTGACCGGCGACGTGGGCGCCACCCTCGACAGCGTGAGCCTCAGCGGCGTGACCGGCGCCCTGGACAACACCGTCGGTGGACTCGGTGTCAGCGGAGTCACCGGCGGTCTGGGCGGCACGGCGCACGGCGCCATCACCCTGGCAGCCGGTGTGACCGGTGACGTCGGTGGCACCCTGGACAGCACCGTCGGTGGGCTCGGTGTCAGCGGCGTGATCGGTGACGTCGGCGGGACTCTCGACGGTACGGTCGGCGGGCTCGGTGTCGGTGGCGTGACCGGCGACCTGGGCGGCACGGTGCATGGCGTGACCGGCCTGGCTGGCGGCGTTACCGGTGACCTCGGCGGGACTCTCGACGGCACGGTCGGCGGGCTCGGTGTCGGTGGCGTGACCGGCGACCTGGGCGGCACGGTGCATGGCGTGACCGGCCTGGCTGGCGGCGTGATCGGTGACGTCGGCGGGACTCTCGACGGTACGGTCGGCGGGCTCGGTGTCGGTGGCGTGACCGGCGACCTGGGCGGCACGGTGCATGGCGTGACCGGCCTGGCTGGCGGCGTCACCGGTGACCTCGGCGGGACTCTCGACGGCACGGTCGGCGGGCTCGGTGTCGGTGGCGTGACCGGCGACCTGGGCGGCACGGTGCACGGCATCGGCGGCATCGCGGGGGACCTCGGTGTCAACGGCGACGCGCAGGCCAGCGTGGATGGCGGGCTCCTGGGCGCCTGACCGGCGGCCTGCTTTGAGCTGGGCCTTTGAGTAATGCGGGGGCCGGGGTCGCGTTCCATCGCGCGGTTCCCGGCCTCCTCCGCAGGGACTTTGCCGGGGCCTCGTTGACATGCTGTGCGGCTGGGCGGGCGCGACCCCGGCGGGGCCTTTCGCTGCGTCGGGCCGGCTCTCTACGACCAGGGGGCTGAACCGCAGGAGCGCGAACTTCATGATCAAGCGCCGCGGGGAAGCCGGACACACCTCCTCGGTTTCAGCTACGCGGCCTGGGAGTATTTGTTGATCAGGCCTTGAGGATCTTTCCGTCAGGGCCGACCGGCCTCGGCCGACTGGGTGTTCGACCGATGCCGGACGGTCTCCGAGCTCGGCCGCGGGTCCCCGTCGTCCCGCCGGCGCTGCCGTGGTCGCGACGTTGGTCGTTGCTCGGTGGCCTTCTCCACCGCCTCGGGGGCCGCGACGGGTGGTGTGGTGCGGCTCGCCGCGGTGTTTACCAGATCCGGCAGGTCACGCCCGGCCACCAGGGGTAGCTCTCGCGTGACTTCCGCGATCGGCGCCGCCTCGCCCGCCAGGTCGGCGACTCGGGCGACACCTGCCCGTCCCGTCGCGGTTCGCGGCGTCGGTGCCGCGCGGCGGGTCGTTGCCGGTGGTGCGGTGTCGGCCGGCTCCGCGACGGAGCCTGGCGCGTCCGTGGTCGACGGCGACTCTGCCCGGCTGGCGGCCGACCGGCCTGCTGTGTTGCGCGGCGTTCGTCGCGGTGCGGCTGCCGGCAGGAGCGGGGCGAGTTCCGCGTGCAGCGCCGCCCAGTCGGAGGCGGGGGGCGCGTCGGGCTGATCCGTGGTCGAGGTGAGCTGACTCGTGCCTTCGGACCGCTCCAACTGCCGGTCGGTACGGTCCGGCGTCGCCGCCCGGGACCGCTCCGATCCAGGTCCCTCGTCACCGTCGCCCGCCTGCTGAACGGCGTCCCCGGCTGACTCTGGCCGCGTTGACCCGCCGGAGGCCCCGTCCGCCGCAGGGGCAACGAGGGCCGCGTCCATGACCGGCTCGGGGGCGTGGGCGAACAGCCGCTCCGGGGCGTCGGCGAGCAACCGCGCGGCCGAGGCTAGTGCGACGGGGTCGGGGTGGCCGACCCGACGCCACCGCCGGCGGCGGCCGCCAGCCGGCAGGTTCCCGGCCAGCACACGCGCAGGTGCCAGGTCGGCGGCGATCAGCGCGGTGAGCCCGTCGTACTGGGACGCTGGGTTATCTACTCCGCGGGAGGGTCTACCCTGACGAGCACATCGCGCTGGTGTTCCGGCTGAGGCACTGATCATCGTGATCGTCCTTTGCACACCGCTTGTCGCACCAGTCGACCTGTCGCACCAGCAGTACACCAACGACCTCTGCGTCGATCTGGCCGACTCCCGGCAGGCAGCCAAGGCCGCCCTGCCCTGCCCTCGCCCGCCGGTACCAACAGCTCAGCGCCGAAACCCGTGAACTCGACGCCGAACTATCCGTCCTGGTCACCGCCGCCGCGCCCGACCTGCTGGAGCTGCCCGGAGTTGGCGTTCAAACCGCCGGGCAGCTGCTGACCACAACCGGCGACAACCCCGACCGGCTGCGTTCCGACGCCGCCTTCGCCCGTCTCTGCGGGATCGCGCCCATTCCCGCCAGCTCCGGACGCACCGATCGGCACCGGCTCAACCGCGGCGGAGACCAGTGGGCCAACTCCGCTCTACACACCATCGCCCTGTCCCGCATGCGCTGGCACGAGCCCCGCGCATGTACGTCGCCCGCCGACGCCAACAAGGCTTGTTCACCAAAAGAGATCATGCGGTGCCTCAAACGCCTCATCGCCCGCCAGATCATCGACGTCCTCCGCCGCATCGACGTCATCCGTGCTGCGCAGTTATCTCTTCCGGGGGCATACGACTGACCTTGCTCCCAGACTCCGTCTCGACGAGCGTGATCGCTCCCACCCAGGTAGCGCCCTCGGGGTACTCCCAGGTCGCCGGGTCGGCCAGCAGTTGCGGAAGGTGCTGCCGCGCGACAGCCTCCCCCGGCATCAGTCCCTCCCGCCCGTCCTCGGCGATCCACCGGTCATACCGACGCACTTCAATCCAGCCACGATCGATCAACGACAACAGGACCTGGGTGAGCTCGTGGAGAGGCATCTCCTGCTTGCTCCCGGCGAGGTCACCAAAAACGCCCGCCAGAAGATCCATCTCGAACGCGTTGACGAAAAAAGCCCGCTCCACGTTCGTCAGGCGCTCCCGATCACGACGGCTCACCGAGCGATCGTGGCACCCCAAGAACCGCCCGGCTACCTGTCTCTAACGAAGACTTGACGATCCATAGGAGGATCACCCTCGATCTCCGGCTGCTTAATCGCGTGACGGTCGTGGGCGGCTGGGGCTGGACACTTGACGCTGGGGATAAGGCCCGCCACGCGACACGGTCACCGCCCAGCGCCCAGCGCCCGTAGGCTGCATCGAGTGATCCACTCCTGGCTGCCCGGGCTGCTCCTGCGGATCCGGCTGTGAGGCGCCGACTGGTAAGCATCATCGCTCTGGCCACACTGACTATTGCCCAAACCGGCTGCTCCGGGCCGTTCAACTGCCCAGCGTCGGAGGTGACGGTTGACGCATCCGTTCACACCGAGACCGTGCCAATCGAGCGGGAGCTGCAGCCGCTGGGCCGGGTGCTGGAGGTCCACTGGCGGGAGTGGACCACGAGCGGCCGCTGCGACTTCAGCATCGGCGACCTCATCCTGCTGCGGGAGGGCGTGGCCCGGCTTGCGCCCGCCGACGTCGCCAGGCTGACCCTGCTGACGACATCCGACGCCGCGAAACTCCCCGATCCAGACTCCCGGCTGTCGTCATGGCTGCCGTCCGCGGCGGACTGGCGTAGCGGGACGGGCTTGGATTGGCGCGACGGTGAGGAAGGCGCCTTCGTGTCAGCCTCATACTGGCTGGACCCGGCCAGCGGCGTCGTCTACTTCCTGTCCGACGCCGACTACGACCCGGCGGCCACTCCGACCGGCTCACCCTCCTGACCCTGTCGCGGCGGCCCCCCTCCGCCGACTGCGGCATCGTCCCGGAACCCGCCGGCCCTGAGAAGCCGCTCGCAGTTCGAGCGCCTTCGGCACTCGTCTCATGCCAGCTCACGAGATCGCGGCTGGTTGTCTCCGGGCAAGGGGGCCGCTGTCGGATCCAGCCGTCCCGGCAGCACCAACAACGGCTACAGATCGGGACATCAGCTGGACTAGCTTCAGCCCGTGACGGTCATCCGTTGGCTCCGCGCCGTGCTCGATAGCGCCAATCGGGTGCGATCCAGCCAGGCTGCCGCGACCCAACCTTTCGCTCCGGAATGCATGACCCTGCTCGAGTTGGCACGGTTGCTTCCTGAGCGGCACAGCGCCAGGGTCGCTAGTGCGTACGTCGAGGTCGTTACCTTCGCACCGCCCGAGGAGATCGTGGCGATGCTGTGGGTGATGCTGGAAGAGGACTGGATGGGTCTCCCGGTCTGGGCGCGAAACCTCGCGTTCCGGCTGGCCTGCCTTCAACGGCCCGAGGATGCCGAGCTGCTGCGGGCGGCAGGCAGCGACCTCCACGCCTTCGGCCCGGACTGGGACAGCATTGCCGATGACCTCCTGCAGCGGGCTAACAGAGTGGCTTCCGGACAGAATCCCCCGACCTCTCCCTGACCCCATCGATAGAATCGCGGGCGGCAACGGGCCTGGGACGTGGGTGACCCGACCCGCTTCGTGAGCTGCTGCAGCAGCTCACCCTGAAGCCTTTCGCGATCATCTTCGCGGAGGCCGCATCATCCCAGCGCCACCAACGACCATGCCGGATGGGTTACACCGGAAGCTCGCACTCCCTCCCGCGCCGGAGTTACCAGGTGGGAAGATGCGCCGATGCCGCTGACCTTTCCGTCGCACCCGGGTGTGGTACTGCCGCTCAAGCTTTGGCGACCCCGCTGGTTCGACGGTGTCGCGCTGACGACTGGGGCGGTCGCACCCGACGTCAGGTACGCGTTCCTCGGGGTCGGACCGGAGTGGCAGAGCCATACGCTCACCGCGCTGGTGTGGTGGTGTCTGCCGGTGGCGCTGCTCGGCGCGTGGCTCGTCCGCGCCACCGTCGCGACCCTCGCCGCCCACCTGCCCCACCTCGGCCCGTTCGCGCTGCGCGACTACGGGGTGCTTGCCACGGTGCGCCACCCGTGGCAGATCACCGTCGGATCTGCGCTGCTCGGCGCGGCCAGTCACATCGGCTGGGACTACCTCACGCATACCGTGGCGTGGCTGCGCATCGTATTCGGCATCGAGTGGGATTCGGTCAGCGAGGTCGCCTGGTGGACGGTGTCCGATATCCCCAGCAGCCTCGTCGGCGCGCTGGTCACGCTCGGCGTCGCCGTCGTGGTCGGCCGCCGCCGGCTGCTTCGCGCCTGGCACGGCGACCCACCGCCAGTCCGTACCCGCTCAGCGGCGTTCTGGTCCGTCGCGGGCGCCGTCGCAACCATCGGGTACGCCCTGACCGCGGTGATGCCGGCCGGGGAGTTGCCCTGGGCGACTGTCGTACGGTTGCTGTGCGTCACCGCGGGAGGGCTGCTCGTCGCCGCCGTGGCGGTGCAAGCAGTGAACACCAACATTGCCCCCGCTGAGACACGGACGCTGGAGCATGGGAGCCGCTCGGACGTGCCACCCTCGTCGCCAACGGCCTCGCCGCCGCCACGGTGAACGCCGGCCGGTCGCCGCAGCGGTAGCTGCTGCGCCGCAAGGATGCTGAGCTGCGGCCGTTGCCGATCCGACCTATATGGCCTGGCGGGTTGCAGGATCGGTCGCACCGGCGGATTCCGTGTCCGCCTCAGGCCGTGCTGCCGCGCTGTCGCGGTCAGCCTGGCTGACAATCGTCGGAGTTCTCACTGGTGTGCTCGGTCGTCTCCTGGCGAAACCTCGACAGGTCGGCGAGCGCGAGCCGCGCCTGCCGGCCCGCCTCCTCCTTGTTCTTCGGAGCGGGTCGAGGCGGTGGTGGCGCCGGCTTTGGCCGTCGGCGAAGCGGGGGCCGCCGCCGCCTGCCACCGCTCCCCGGTCGGCTCAGCGGCGCCACAGGCTGCGAGCCCGCCTACGACCAGCATCGACAGAATGATCGGCACAACACGGCGACGCATCGCGGGACGTTTCCTTGCGTAGGTGGACCGGGCCCGCCCGGGGCCCCAGTCCACCGGCGTGGCCGGGCCTGACCGCGTTACGTCAGGCCGGCAGGTAGCCGAAGGTGCCCGGGGACGGCGCCCGGCCGCACCCCTCCTCGGCTGAGACGCCGGGCCGCGGCTTAGAGCGCCCGGCAGTAGGTCCAAGATTCGGACAGGCGAGTACCCGCGGGCAGTAGACAGGCACGGGTCCATCGATCATCGGAGTTCTCTACGCTCTGTGACCGATGGAGTCCCGTGCCTGCCC
>NZ_JAGPYK010000024.1 GCF_018070045.1 Micromonospora sp. U21 | reverse complement strand
GTACGCGTGGCTCAACGCCTCCTGGCCATGACCGCCGCGATCTGGCACAACAACAAGACCAGCGCACCCGTCACCCGATCACTGATCGCCTACGACCACTGACCGGAATTCGGAACAACTCGTCTAGGTGCTCGCCGAGCCCGCCGAGCACTCGCCCGGCGAACCGGCCGCACCCGCCGGCCGGCACCGCCACCCACCTGTGGACCGGTCCTTCGGGTGGTCGCCGTCGGTCGATGCCGCACCCGTCGTTAACCTTGACCGCGATGGCCGTCGTGACTGACCCCCAATCCCCCGCCCGGACCGACCCGCCCGCGTCCCCGGACGGGGGCCGTCGGCGCATCGTCGCCATGACGATCTGGGCGGTCGCCTTCGTCGCCGCCTGGCTGGGCATCGGGCTGCCCACCGACCCCGCGTACGCGTTCGTGTGGATCTGGGCCGGCACCATCGCCTGGAACAGCGACCGGCCGTGGCGCAGTCACCTGCGCTTCGCCCGGGACTGGGTGCCGGTGGTGCTGCTGCTCGCCGCGTACAACCTCTCCCGGGGGTTCGCCGACAACGGGGCCACCCCGCACGCGATGGAGCTGATCGTCGCCGACCGGTTCATGTTCGGCTGGGTCACCGGCGGCGAGGTGCCCACCATCTGGTTGCAGCAGCACCTCTACCACCCGCAGCTGCAGTGGTACGACATCGCGGCGAGCTGGGTGTACTTCTCGCACTTCGTGGTGGCGCTGGCCGCCGCCGCGGTGCTCTGGCTCCGCGACCGGCACCGCTGGGCGGCGTACATGCGGCGCTGGGGCTTCCTCTGCGCCGCCGGCCTGGCCACCTACTTCATCTACCCGGCGGCGCCGCCGTGGTGGGCGGCGCAGAACGGCCTGCTCACCGAGGTCGCCCGGATCTCCACCCGGGGCTGGAAGGCGTTCGGCATGCACGGCGCCGGCAACGTGCTCAACGCCGGCCAGATCGCCTCGAACCCGGTCGCCGCGATGCCGTCGCTGCACACCGCGTGGGCGCTGTTCGTGGTGCTCTTCTTCCTGCACACCACCCGCCGCCGCTGGTGGCCGCTGCTGCTCGCGTACCCGCTGGCGATGACCTTCACCCTGGTCTACTCGGGTGAGCACTACGTGATCGACGTGCTGGTCGGCTGGATGTACGTCGGGCTGACCTTCCTGGTGGTCGGCCTGGCCGAGCGCGGGTGGGCGGCGCTGCGGGCCCGTCGCGCCGGGTCCGCCCCGGCCGCCGCGGAGCCACCGCCGGAGAAGATCACCGGCCCGGACGGCACCGCGGGCCCGCCGGAACCGACGTCCGATCGGCCGGCCAGCGGGCAGCCCGCGCCGGTCGGGACGGGCACCTCCGACCAGCCCGCGGTACCCGCCGACCGCTGACGCCGCCGGGGTCGGCCGGCGGCGGCGGTACGGTCAGCCGGGGCGGCGCGCGGCGTGCGCGCGGGCGGTCAGCTCGGCCGCCAGGCCCCATGCCTCCGCCAGATCCCGGTCCTGGGCCGCCGCGCCCGACCCGCCCGCGGTGTCCGCGTGGACGGTGGCCAGCCCGAGCCGGCGCTGGGCCGGCCCCTGCACCACCCGCACGCTCTGGATCCGGGCGTACGGCACGATCGCCACCTGCCGGGTGAGCAGCCCGGACCGGGTGGCGAAGACCCGCTCGAACAGGCCGGTGCCGAGCGCGCCGCGGCCCAGCGGGTGCAGCCAGCGGGCCCGGGGCGGCGGTGGGCTCAGCGCCAGCGCGTCGAGGCGTACGCCCGGCAGCACCTCGGTGACGATCATCGTCGCGGTCGCCAGGTCACCGACCGGCAGCAGGCGGTCCGGCCGGTTGCGGTCGTCGGCCTCCGCGACGGAGTACCCGGCCACCTCCAGCCGCAGCCGCAGCCAACCCTTCATCCGCCAGAGCAGCGGCCAGGTGGCCCGTACGGTCTGCACCCGGTCCAGCGGCACGGTCTGCGCCCTGGTCTCCAGCAGGCCGTTGTGCACCCGCAGCGTGCCGCCGTCGCGGGCCAGCCGGAAGTTCCAGTCGTCGAGGACCCGGCGGATCGGTTGCAGCAGCACACCGGCCATCGCGGTCAGCGTGCTCGCCACCGCGAGGAACGACCACGACCCCGCGGTGAGGAACTGCACCACGACGAAGGCCACGCCGAACGGGAGCAGGAACGCCTGCGGGGTGAGCAGCTGGCTGACCAGCAGGCTCTGGTTGCGTACCGCGTGCAGCGGGCGGCCCGCCGCGACCGGCGGCGGCGCTGTCCCCGGAGCCGCCGCCCGCGCCGCGAGGCCCGGCGCGGGCGGCTGGGACGCCCGGCTGGCGAGCGCCAGCAGCCGCTCGCGCAGCCGGGCCGCGTCGGCCACCCCGAGGTACGCCAGCGGCGCCTCGGTCTTGCCCCCGCCGACCACCTCGAGCCGCAGCTCGGCCAGGCCGGTGAGCTGGGCGAGCAGCGGCCGGACCACCTCCACGGCCTGCAACCGCTCCAGGGGAATCGCCCGGGTACGCCGCCAGAGCAGCCCCTCGTACACCCGCAGTTCGCGGCCCACCACGTGGTAGCCGGTGTTGTACCAGCTGATCACCGACAGCACGGTCGCGCCGAGCGCCAGCACCACCACCATGGCCGCGAACCAGCCGAAGCCGACCCGGGAGAGCGTCGACCAGGACAGCCCGGCGATCACCACGACCAGCGACTTGGCCCCGTGCAACAGCGGGCTGAGCGGATGCAGTCGCTGACGCGGCTCGCCGTCGCCACCCGCCGCCGGTGCCGGCCAGCGATGGGGCACCCCGGGCGGCACAGCCGCATAGGGCGGCGCCGTGCCGTCGGGCGGGTAGGGCGGCGCCGCATCGCCGGGCGGCGGGCCGGCGGGAGGTGCGCCGCCCGGCGGCCGGGGCGGTCCGGTGCCCGGCTCGGCGGGACGGTCGGTCATCGGACCGGCCTCCGGCGCGGCCGGCGGTCGCCCGATCGCGCGCTCACAGCCCCTCCGCCCGGTCCTCGCCGAGCGCGGTGAGCCGGTCGCGCAGCCGGGACGCCTCCGCCGGGCGCAGCCCCGGCACCCGGGCGTCGGTCGCCGCCGCCGCGGTGTGCAACTGCACGGTGGCCAGGTTGAAGGCGCGCTCCAGCGGCCCGGCGCTGACGTCGACGAACTGCATCCGGGAGTACGGCACGATGGAGAGCCGCCGGACGAGCAGCCCGTGCCGGACCAGCAGGTCGTCCTCCCGCTCGGCGTACCCCCACGCCCGGACCGCGCGGACGATCGCCACGGCCCGCCACGCGCCGAACACCAGCACGGCGGCGAGGGCGAGCCCGAACAGGCCCTGACCGCTCAATGCCCAGCCGATCGCCGTCACCGCCAGCCCGATGGCGAGCACCACGGCCAGCCGGATCAGCTCCACCCAGATCAGGTCGGAGGAGATCCGCTGCCAGCGGACCGTGTCCGGCCAGGGCTCCAGTGGCCCCCGCCCCACCGACCCGTCGGTCAACAGGGGGCCGGGTACGCCGGAGGCGGCGCCCGGTGGACCGGCGGCGGGCGACGGGCCGGGAGGCAGCAGACCGGGCGGGGGCAGGTCGGGCGGTCGCGGGTCGGCGTCGTACCCGCCGGCTGGCGGTAGCGCGCCGGGCGGCAGCGGGGCGGGCGATGACGCGTCGGGCGGGGCAGGATCCGGGCCGAGCGTGCCGGGCGCCGGGAACGCGCCGGGCGGCGGCGGAACGCCGGGCGGTGGAGGTGGTGTGGTGGACGGGGAGGCGGGGCCGGGGGAGGCCGGTGGGTCGACGCGGTCCTCCGCGCTCACCGATGGGCTCCGTTCCGCGCGCTCACGCTGCCGCCCCGCTCTGCTCGGCAGCGGCGCGAAACGCCACTCTGCTGTGCCCAGTTGTTCGCTCGCTGCGCCCGCTCACATGTCGAGGGTAGGCGATCCGGGCACCGGATTGACGGCACGCAGGAAGCCGCGTGCGTCCAGGAAGTCGCCGAGGCTGCCCCGGTGCTCGTCGCAGGCCAGCCAGGTCTTGCGCCGCTCGGCGTTGTGCAGACGGGGATTGTTCCACTCCAGCGCCCAGACGGCGGGGGCGCGGCAGCCGCGGGCCGAGCAGGTCAGGGCCTCGCCGGCGGGGGAGGGGTTGCTCATCCGGGCAAGTCTAGGGCGGCGGCCGGAGGGGTTGAGCGCCGGGCGGCCACGGGGGGAGCCGCCCGGCGACGGGGTGAATGGTACACGCGGCGGGCCGGTCCGTGTCCACCCCGTGACGGGCAATTCGGCTGCTGGGGACGGCGCGGCGGAAATCGGCTTCTCCCCACCTCGACACTCAGGAAGGCGTGCGAGTCTTGATACCGCACCAACCGCGACGACCGACCAACGCTGTGGAGGACCGGTGGCCCAGCCGACCATGCCCGATGCCCCGACGCCGAACGGGGCGGCCCCGGCGGATCCCGCGCCGGTGACCACACCCGCGCAGGACGCCACCCTGCTGGAGCGGGCGCTGTTCGAGATCAAACGGGTCATCGTCGGGCAGGACCGGATGGTGGAGCGGATGTTCGTCGCGCTGCTCGCCCGCGGCCACTGCCTGCTCGAAGGGGTGCCAGGGGTGGCCAAGACCCTGGCCGTGGAGACCCTCGCCAAGGTTGTCGGCGGGTCCTTCGCCCGGGTGCAGTTCACCCCGGACCTGGTGCCGGCCGACATCATGGGCACCCGGATCTACCGGCAGTCGAGCGAGAAGTTCGACGTCGAGCTCGGCCCGGTCTTCGTCAACTTCCTGCTCGCCGACGAGATCAACCGGGCTCCGGCCAAGGTGCAGTCGGCGCTGCTGGAGGTGATGAGCGAGCGGCAGGTGTCCATCGGCGGGGAGAGCCACCGGGTGCCCGACCCGTTCCTGGTGATGGCCACCCAGAACCCGATCGAGCAGGAGGGCGTCTACCCGCTGCCCGAGGCGCAGCGCGACCGGTTCCTCATGAAGATCGTGGTGGGCTACCCGACCGACGCCGAGGAGCGGGAGATCGTCTACCGGATGGGCGTCGCCCCGCCGGAGCCGACGGCGGTCTTCGACACGCCCGATCTGATCGCCCTGCAGCGCAAGGCGGACCAGGTCTTCGTGCACAACGCCCTGGTGGACTACGCGGTCCGGCTGGTGCTGGCCACCCGCGCGCCGGCCGAGCACGGCATGCCCGACGTCGCCCAGCTGATCCAGTACGGGGCGAGCCCGCGCGCCTCGCTGGGCCTGGTGCGGGCCACCCGTGCGCTGGCGCTGCTGCGCGGGCGGGACTACGCGCTGCCGCAGGACGTGCAGGACATCGCCCCGGACATCCTGCGGCACCGGCTGGTGCTCAGCTACGACGCGCTCGCCGACGACGTGCCGGCCGACCACATCGTGCACCGGGTGATGTCCACCATCCCGCTTCCGGCGGTCGCCCCCCGGCAGCAGGCGAGCCCGTCGTCGACCGCCCCGCCGCCGGGCGCCGGCTGGCCCGGGCAGCGGCCGTGACCTCACCCACCCCTCGACCCGCCGCCGTCCCCGATCGCAGCGAGGCCGTGCTGTCCCGGCTCCAGTTGCTGGTCACCCGCAAGCTCGACGGTCTGCTCCAGGGCGACTACGCCGGCCTGTTGCCCGGGCCGGGCAGCGAGGCGGGGGAGTCGCGGGAGTACCGCCCCGGCGACGACGTGCGCCGGATGGACTGGCCGGTCACCGCACGGACCACGACGCCGCACGTGCGACGCACGGTGGCGGACCGGGAGCTGGAGACCTGGTTGGCGCTGGACCTCTCGGCGAGCCTGGACTTCGGCACCGGGCAGTGGCTCAAGCGGGAGGTCGTGGTGGCCGCCGCCGCCGCGATCACCCACCTGACCGTGCGCGGCGGCAACCGGATCGGCGCGGTGATCGGCACCGGCGGCGGCGCGTCCGCCCCGGCCCGGCGCTGGCGGGGTGGGCCGCCGCCGGCCGGGCCTGGGGTGCTCACCCGCCTGCCGGCCCGCTCCGGCCGCAAGGAGGCGCAGGGCCTGCTGCGCGCCGTCGCCGGCACCGCGATCCAGCCCGGCCGCGGTGACCTGGGCGCCCTGATCGAGATGCTCAACCGCCCGCCCCGACGGCGGGGGGTGGCCGTGGTGGTTTCGGACTTCCTCGCGCCGGCCGAGCAGTGGACCCGGCCGATGCGCAAGCTGCGGGTCCGGCACGACGTGCTGGCGATCGAGGTGGTCGACCCGCGGGAGCTGGAACTGCCCGACGTGGGTGTGCTGCCGGTGATCGACCCGGAGAGCGGCGAGCTGCACGAGGTGCAGACCGCGGACCCGCGGCTGCGGCAGCGCTACGCCGAGGCCGCCGCCGCCCAGCGGGCCACGATCGCCGCCGC
Organism: Micromonospora sp. U21; assembly: GCF_018070045.1. Lineage (GTDB taxonomy): Bacteria > Actinomycetota > Actinomycetes > Mycobacteriales > Micromonosporaceae > Micromonospora. The sequence goes on along the minus strand of NZ_JAGPYK010000024.1, from coordinate 98,299 downwards.
GCTGCGCGGCGCTGGCGCGGCCCACCTGCGCCTGCGTACCGACCGAGACTGGCTGCTGGACATGGTGCGTTTCGTGGCCGCGCAGCGGCACGCCCGCACCCGGGGGACGACACGATGATCCGTTTCATGCAACCGTGGTGGCTGCTGGCCGTGCTGCCGGTGCTCGCCCTCGCCGCGTTCTACCTCTGGCGGCAGCTGCACCGCCGGGCGTACGCGATGCGCTTCACCAATGTGGATCTGCTGCGCACCGTGGCGCCGAAGGGGTTGGGCTGGCGCCGGCACGTCCCGGCGACCGCGTTCCTGCTCTGCCTGCTGGTGCTGGCCACCGCGCTGGCCCGTCCGGCGGTGGACACCAAGGAGCCGCTGGAGCGGGCCACGGTGATGCTCGCCATCGACGTGTCGCTGTCCATGCAGGCCGACGACGTGGCGCCGAACCGCCTGGAGGCTGCCCAGGAGGCGGCGAAGCAGTTTGTCGGCGAGTTGCCGGAGAGCTACAACCTGGGCCTGGTGTCGTTCGCCAAGGCGGCCAACGTGCTGGTGCCACCGGGCAAGGACCGGGCGGCGGTGACCAGTGCGATCGAGGGCCTGGTGCTGGCCGAGGCGACCGCGACCGGCGAGGCGGTGTTCACCTGCCTGGAGGCGATCCGGTCGGTGCCGGCCGACGGCGCGGCGGGCATCCCACCGGCCCGGATCGTGCTGCTCTCCGACGGGTTCCGCACGTCCGGCCGGTCGGTGGAGGAGGCGGCGGCGGCCGCGCAGGCGGCCAACGTGCCGGTCTCCACCATCGCCTTCGGCACCGACACGGGCCAGGTCGACATCGGTGGCCAGCTCCAGCGGGTGCCGGTGGATCGGCTGGCCCTGGCCGAGCTGGCCGAGACCACCGAGGGCTACTTCTACGAGGCGGCCTCGGTGAGCGAGCTGAAGCAGGTCTACCAGGACATGGGCAGCTCGATCGGGTTCCGCACCGAGCCGCGCGAGGTGACCCAGTGGTACGCCGGGGTGGCGCTGCTGCTGGCGCTCTGCGCCGGTGCGCTCAGCCTGCTCTGGTCGTCGCGGATGCTGTGAGGCCGGCGGTGCCCGGGCTGGTCCGGGGCGCCGCCCCGCCGGCCGGGTGACGGGGCGGGCGTGAGCGGTGGGTCAGTGCCCGCCGCCGGCGAGCACGAAGACGATGGCCACCCAGACGGCGGCGAGGGTGAAGCCCAGCGGGGCGATGTAGCGGCTCATGGACGGCTCCGGGTGGCGGCTGGACGGTCCGCGTGCGGGGGCGGACCGCAGGGGGTGGGGACGCGCACACGAAGTCGTGACCGGGCGGCTCCCGGCGACCGTCCGGGTTCGGACGGCGCGGCACGCGCACCTCGGCGTGGGCCGGGTGGCGGGGAGCGGAGCGGGGTCAGCTCACCAGACTGAGTCGTGGCTCAGCGGGGCTGACCATCGGCCCGGCCACGACTGGGAGGATCGCTATCTCGCACAGCGATCACCTCCTGAAGTCGGGCGGGCCGGAACGTCGATCATCGTACACCTGCGCGGCCGACGGGACGCACTCGGCCGACCGGCCGGCGGCCCCTCCACCGCCCGGCCGTCGCCACCCCGACCGGCGTCCCGCCCGCACCAGCGTGACCAGCACCGCGGCGAACAGCGGCAGCCAGCAGCACCGGGCGAGCACCCAGCCCGGAGAGTCCGGTGCGGTGTGCAGTCCCGGCAGGGCCACCCCACCGCGGGCGACGAGCGCGGTCACCGCGACCAGGACCGGCTGGTGCCACAGGTAGATCCGCACCGCGTTCCGGTTCACCTCGGTCACCGCCCGGCCCGGCAACGGGCGGGCCAGCAGCCGTTCCAGCGCTGGCCGGGCGAGCAGCCCCACCCCGACCTGGGTGACGGCCAGCGCCACCGCCAGCAGCGACGGTGGGTTCAGGTTGGACACCCCGGCCCCGGGCACCCCGACCGCGCTGACCGGATAGCCCAGCGCCAGCAGCGCCGCCAGCGTGACGGCGCCGCCGGCGGCCAGCGCGCCCGCCACCCGCCCGCCGGCCAACCGCCCCTCGGCGTGCGCCAGGCCGAGCAGGTACGGCACCGCCCAGGCCGCCAGCACGGTGACCGGCGGCAGGCCGGTGCCGGTCGGCAGCAGCCGGACCGCCAGGTCGGCAGCCGCCACCACGGCCACCGCCGGTGCGACGCAGCGGACCACCCCCCACCGCGCGACGGCGGCACGCAGCGGGCCGGTCGTCGCGACGAAGAGCAGCAGCGGCAGCAGGAACCACAGCGGACTGACCGCGAGCCGTAGCGCGACGGCGAGCGTGTCGTCCGGGATGCCGGCGACGGTGGCGGCGAGCAGCATGGCGGCACCCGCACCCAGCAACGCCAGCGCCGGCAGCAGCAGCCGGCGCAATCGACGGGCCAGCCAGCCCGGCCCGCCCCGGTGGCGCGCCAGCGACCGGGCCGAGCCGAACCCGGCGGTGAAGAAGAACAACCCGAGCGTCTGCAACACCCACGTCACCGGCGCCAGATCAGGCAGCGCGGTCAGCGGGCTGGCCTGGCTCAGCCCGCCGTCGGAGGCCAGTACCAGGCCGGTGACCAGCCAGTGCCCGAGCACCACCCCGCCGATGGCGTACGCCCGCAGCGCGTCGATCGCGCGGTCGCGGCTCACCGGGCGTTCCCGGCCCGGTCGGCGTCGGCGCCGCCCAGCACGACCGCCGCCACCGCGACCAACGTGGCGCTGCCCGGCACCAGGTAGCCGTCGTGCCCGGCCACCCCACCCACCGGCAACGGCCGGGCGCCGAACGTCGGGTCGCCCGGGCGGCGGCCGTACCCGACGCCGGGCAGCCGCACCGGCGGCACCCGGCGGATCCAGTCGGTGGGCGCCTCGGCCGCCCAGAACCGCTGCCCGCCGCGCAGCTCGTCGGCGTGCTGCACTCCGGCGCCGATCCCGCCGAGGCTGACCACGTCATCAACCTGCGGCGGGGCGTCCGCCGCGGCCAGCGACACCACCAGCGCCCCGTAGCTGTGCCCCACCAGGGTGATCGTCGCGGCGGGGCGGCGCCCGGCCAGCTCCCGCAGCAGTGCGGCCAGGCCGTCCGCACCCCGCCGGGCGCTGGCGCCGGTGGCGGCGGTCAACACGCCGTCGGGTGGGTCGTAGCCGAGCCAGGCCAGCACCGCGACCCGCGCCGCCGGGTCGACCGCCCGCAGCTCCCGGTACAGCTGCCCGGCCTGCTCCGCCGGCGCCCGGCGGGCGACCCCGCCCAGCCCACGATCGAAGTCGGCCAGCGTGCTGCCGACCCCGGGCACCAGCACCGCGATCCGGTCCGCGTCGGCCAGATCGCCGAGCACCTCGACGGCACGGCCGTCGCCGCGCGGGTCGAACGTCAGGAACCGGCGCCCGCCGGCCGGCCAGTCCGCGTACGGCGGGCCAGCCGCGCGCATCGCCGCCGCCGTGACCGGGTACGCCTCGACGAACCCGGCCGCCGCGACGGGCTCGGGTCGGGTCGGCAGAACCAGGTTCACGCCGAGCAGCGCGGCCAGCGCCAGCCCGCCGGCACCTCGTCGTCGCATCACGTCCTCCCTCCGGAATGTCATCCGGAGGGAGAGTGCGCTGGTGGGCGGCGCTCGCGCGTCGTCCCGGGGAGCCGTTCCCGGGCTGGCTCCGTGGAGCTACTCGCCCGCGGCGACCAGACCCGTCTCGTACGCCAGCACCACGGCCTGGGCCCGGTCGCGCAGCCCCAGCTTGGCCAGGATCCGCCCGACGTGCGTCTTGACCGTCTGCTCGGCCACCACCAGGTCGCCGGCGATCTCCGCGTTGTTGCGGCCGCGGGCGATCAACCGCAGCACCTCGGTCTCCCGAGGGGTGAGCGCTGCCAGGTCGGTGGGGCGGGGCCGGCGACGGTCCGGACGGGCCGCGAACTCGGCGATCAGCCGGCGGGTGACCGCCGGGGCGAGCAACGCGTCCCCGGCCGCCACCACCCGCACCGCCTGCACCAGGTCGGCCGCCGGGGCGTCCTTGAGCAGGAAGCCGCTGGCCCCGGCGCGCAGCGCCTCGTACACGTAGTCGTCCAGGTCGAAGGTGGTGAGGATGAGCACCCGGGGGCGCTGCGCCGACCGGTCGCCGAGCAGCTTGCGGGTGGCGGCCAGCCCGTCCAGCACCGGCATCCGCACGTCCATCAGCACCACGTCCGGGTCGAGCCGGCGGGTCGCGGCGACGGCCTGCGCGCCGTCGGCGGCGTCACCCACCACCAGCAGGTCCGGCTGGGCGGCCAGGAGAGCGCCGAAGCCCTGCCGGACCATCGCCTGGTCGTCCGCGATCAGAACCCGGATCATCGGTCCCCGCCCTCCGAGTCGTACGGCAGCTCGGCCGTCACCGCGTAACCCCCGTCGGGCAGCGGCCCGGCGGAGAACGTACCGCCCAGCGAGGTGGCCCGCTCCCGCATGCCGGTCAGCCCGTGCCCGGCGTCCGCCTCGGTGTCCGGCCGGGCGCGCACGTCGTCGGGCGGCGCGTTCTGCACGCGTACCCCCAGACTGGACCGACCGGCGCGGACGGTGACCCGCACCGCGGCGCCGGCCGCGTGTCGGGCCGCGTTGGCCAGGCCTTCCTGCACGATGCGGTACGCGGCCAGCCCGACCGGCGCGGGCACCCGTCCGCCGTCTTCCGGCCCGACGTCCAGGGTCACCGGCACCCCGGCCCGGCGTGCCACGTCCACCATCGCGTCCAGGTCGGTCAGGTCCGGCTGCGGCGCGGTCTGCGGCCCGCTCGACTCGCTGCGCAGCACCCCCAACAGCCGCCGCATGTCGGTCAGCGCGTCGCGGGCCGAGCCGGCGATGGCGGCGAACTCCGCGGCCGCCGGCGCCGGCACCTCGGTCAGCCGGTACGGCGCGGTCTCCGCCTGCACCGCGATCAGCGACATGTGGTGGGCCACCACGTCGTGCAGCTCGCGGGCGATCCGGGTGCGTTCCTCCAGCACCGCGCGACGCTCCTGCTCCCGCTCACTCAGCTCGGTCTGCGCGGCCAGCGCACGCCGGGACAGCCGGTTACGCCGGATCAGGTCACCGACGATCGCCAGCGCGCCGAGCAGCGCCAGGACGGCGGCCCGGTTCTCGGGGTTGACCAGGGTGAGCACCGGCACCGTGGTGATCGCCACCACCCAGGCCAGCACCGGCCGGTCGACCCGCGCGACGACCACCGCGACCACCGCGATCGACCCGAGCGCCAGCGGTGGGGTCCATGGGCCGGGCGTGTCGGCCGGCGCGTTGAACGTGCACACCAGCAGGGCCAGCACCGTCAGCCGCCAGGCCAGCAGCGGACGCCGGGGCAGCGCCAGCAGCGGCGCCACGGTCATCGCCGCGAACAGCACCGCGATCGGCGTCGGCAGGCCCCAGTCGCTCTCGACGGTGAGGGTGATCCAGAAGAGGCCGAGCGCGGCGAGCAGCCCGACCGGGGCGGCGTATCGGGCCAGCCTGGGCCAGCGGGCCAGCAGCGGTCGACCGGGCGGGGCGTCCCGGCCCAGCAGGGTCTGCCGCAGGGCCTGCAGGGCCACGGCGATCGGGTGCCGGTTCACCACCGGGAGGCTACGGGCCGGCACCCCTGTGTGGCGTGCCACCAGGGGTTGATCCCGGTGTCGTACCCCAGTGTGACGCGGCTCCCGTTAGCGCTTACCTGCCGGTAACGCCTAGGCTCCGACGCGTCCGTGCTGACCATTCGCAAGGGGGAACAGTGGCCCGTACCGTGCTGGTGACCGGGGGCAACCGGGGAATCGGCCTTGCCATCGCACAGGCCTTCGCCAAGCAGGGCGACCGGGTGGCGGTCACCCACCGCAGCGGCGACGCCCCCGAGGGGCTGTTCGGCGTACGGGCGGACGTCACCGACGCGGCCTCGATCGACGCCGCGTTCACCGCCGTCGAGGCCGAGCTGGGGCCGGTCGAGGTGCTGGTCTCCAACGCCGGCATGACCGCCGACACGCTGCTGCTGCGGATGACCGAGGAGCAGTTCACCGGTGTGCTGGACACCAACCTCACCGGTGCGTTCCGGGTCGCCAAGCGCGCCTCCGGCAAGATGCTCCGGGCCAGGTGGGGCCGCATGATCTTCATCTCCTCGGTGGTCGGCCTCGCCGGCGGCGCCGGGCAGGTCAACTACGCCGCCAGCAAGGCCGGCCTGGTCGGCGTGGCCCGCTCGATCACCCGGGAGTTGGGCAGCCGCAACATCACCGCGAACGTGGTGGCGCCCGGCTTCATCGACACGGACATGACCGCCGTCCTGTCCGAGGACCGCAAGGCGGAGATCCGCAAGTCCATCCCCGCCGGCCGGATGGCCCGCCCGGAAGAGGTCGCCGCGGTGGTCACCTGGCTGGCCGGGGACACCGCCGGATACATCTCCGGTGCCGTGATCCCGGTCGACGGTGGTCTCGGCATGGGCCACTGACCAGCGCTCTTCGACAGACAACGTACGGAGGAACCCCCGGATGTCCGGACTGCTCGCCGGTAAGCGGCTGCTCGTCACCGGTGTCATCACCGACGCCTCGATCGCCTTCTCGGTGGCGAAGCTCGCTCAGGAGAACGGCGCCCAGGTCGTGCTCACCGGCTACGGCCGGCTCTCCCTGGTCGAGCGGATCGCCAAGCGGCTGCCCGAGCCCGCGCCGGTGATCGAGGTGGACGTGACCAACACGGAGCACCTGGCCAACCTCGCCGACCGGGTCCGCGAGCACGTCGACGGGCTCGACGGCGTCGTGCACTCGATCGGGTTCGCCCCGCAGAGCTGCCTGGGCGGCGGCTTCCTCGACGCCCCCTGGGAGGACGTGGCGACCGCGCTGCACGTCTCCACCTTCTCGTACAAGTCGCTGGCCATGGCGGCGCTGCCGCTGATGTCCGCCGGCGGCGCGGTGGTCGGCCTGACCTTCGACGCGACGAAGGCGTGGCCGGTCTACGACTGGATGGGCGTGGCCAAGGCCGGCCTGGAGTCCGCGTCCCGCTACCTTGCGCTGCACCTGGGCAAGCAGGGCATCCGCAGCAACCTGGTCGCCGCCGGGCCGCTGCGCACCATCGCCGCCAAGTCGATCCCCGGCTTCGACCAGTTCGAGGACGCCTGGACCGAGCGGGCCCCGCTCGGCTGGAGCCTCACCGACCAGGAGCCCGCCGCCCGCGCCTGCCTGGCGCTGCTGTCCGACTGGTTCCCGGCCACCACCGGCGAGATCGTGCACGTCGACGGCGGCTACCACGCCATCGGCGCCTGACGTGTAAGGAAGGGCACCCTGTTAACGCCTGCGGTCCAGCAGGGGGCCCTTCTTGACACCGGGGATCACCCGGACCAGGGGGCGTCGGCGGGCAGTCCCGGCCGAGGGGCAAGAATGGAACCCATGGCGTACGACGCGGTGGTGCTGGTGTCCTTCGGCGGGCCGGAGCGGCCCGAGGACGTGGTGCCGTTCCTGCAGAACGTGACCCGGGGCCGGGGCGTGCCCCCCGAGCGGCTGACCGAGGTCGCCGAGCACTACCTGCATTTCGGCGGGGTTTCCCCGATCAACCAGCAGTGCCGTGACCTGCTGGCCGCCGTCCGCGCCGACTTCGCCGCACACGGCATCGACCTGCCCGTCTACTGGGGCAACCGCAACTGGGACCCGCTGCTCGCGGACACCGTGACCCAGATGCGCGACGACGGCGTCACCCGGGCGCTCGCCTTCGTCACCAGCGCGTACGGCGGGTACTCGTCCTGCCGGCAGTACCAGGAGGACATCGCCGCCGCCCGGGCCGCGGTCGGCCCGGGCGCCCCGGTGATCGAGAAGCTGCGCCAGTTCTGGGACCATCCCGGCTTCGTCGAGCCGCACGTCGACGCGGTCCGGGCCGCGCTCGGGCAACTCGACCCGGCGAAGCGGGACACCACCCGGCTGGTCTTCACCGCCCACTCCATCCCCACCTCCATGGCGGCCAACGCCGGCCCGCACGGCGGCCGGTACGAGGCGCAGCTGCACGAGACCGCCCGGCTCGTGGCCGCGGCCGCCGCCCCCGACCTGCCGTACGAGCTGGTGTGGCAGAGCCGCTCGGGCCCGCCGCAGGTGCCGTGGCTGGAGCCGGACATCAACGATCACCTGGCGGCGCTCGCGCAGGGCGGTACCACCGGCGTGGTGGTCAGCCCGATCGGGTTCGTCTCCGACCACCTTGAGGTGGTGTGGGACCTGGACACCGAGGCGCTGGAGACGGCCAAGCAGCTCGGCCTGGACTTCGCCCGGGCCGACACGCCGGGCACCGACCCGCGCTTCGTGGCCATGGTGCGCGAGCTGGTCACCGAGCGGACCGACCCGGACGGCGCGCAGCTGCGCCGCCGCCTGGGCGAGCTGCCGATGTGGGACACCTGCCCCACCGTGTGCTGCGTGCCGACCCGCCGCCCCTGACCGTCCACCCGCCCACCGACACCCCGAGGATCATCGATGCAGGACCGTAAGCCCGTGCAGAGCTGGCTGACCGACATGGACGGCGTGCTCGTGCACGAGGGCCAGCCGGTGCCCGGCGCGCCGGAGTTCATCAACCGGCTGCGCTCCTCGGGCAAGCCGTTTCTGGTGCTGACCAACAACTCGATCTACACCCCGCGTGACCTGACCGCCCGGCTGAGCCGGATGGGGCTGGACGTGCCGGAGGAGTCGATCTGGTCCTCCGCGCTGGCCACCGGCCAGTTCCTCGCCGACCAGCGGCCGGGCGGCACCGCGTACGTGATCGGGGAGGCCGGGCTGACCACGGCGCTGCACGCGGTCGGTTACGTGCTCACCGACTTCGCCCCGGACTACGTGGTGCTCGGCGAGACCCGCACCTACAGCTTCGAGGCGATCACCAAGGCGGTCCGGTTGATCAACGACGGGGCCCGGTTCATCTGCACGAACCCCGACGTCACCGGCCCGTCGATGGAGGGCGCGCTGCCCGCCGCCGGCTCGGTCGCCGCCATGATCTCCAAGGCGACCGGGGTGGAGCCGTACTTCGTCGGCAAACCGAACCCGATGATGATGCGCTCGGCGCTGAACACCATCAACGCGCACTCCGAGAGCACCGCGATGATCGGCGACCGGATGGACACCGACATCCTCTGCGGTCTGGAGGCCGGGCTGGAGACCATCCTGGTGCTCACCGGGATCAGCAGCCGCACCGAGGCGGAGCGTTACCCGTACCGCCCGTCCCGGATCATCAGCTCCGTGGTGGATCTGCTCGACGAGATCTGACCGACCGGCCCCGGCCGCTCGTCGCCAGACGCCGGTGCTGCCGGCGTACCACCAGGATCATCCAGACGAAGAACAGCATCTCGACGGTGGCGAATATCAGAAGGACCGCGGTCTCGACCATGGTCGCCTCCCGTCAGGGGCGCAGCGGGGCGTTGCAGGCGGCCACCAGCGCCTGCCGGCAGGCCGTGGTGAGCGGGCGGAGTGCGGCGTCGCGCTGCTGCGCCTCGTGGTTGTTGATCGCGCCGCCGGGCGCGGCGTGCCCGGCCAGCGCGAGCACCCGGTCGAGCACCGCGGCGCGGGCGAAGAGTCGGCGGGCCCGGGGGTCGAAGCCGGGTGGCAGGTCGGTGGCGCCGTCCGGGCGGCGCAGCGCGGCCAGTGCCCCGGCCAGCTCGGGCCGCCACTGGGCGACGTCGAGGCGGGTCAGCGCGGCGGTGGTCTCGGCCAGCGCGGCGGCCAGCTCGGCTTCGGCCTCGGCGGCGCCGGGCAGCGACAGTGAGGCGGCGGGCGCGTTGGCCGGCAGCGGGTAGACCCGCCAGAGCACCGTCTCGAAACAGTCCCCCGAGCCGGAGGTGTGCAGCCGGACCTGTGGGATCAACCCGAGCCCACCGGCCACCACCGCCTCGCCCGCGACCAGCGCCGCACCGGCGAAGTCGCCGGGGCCGGGCAGCCCCCGAGGGTCACCGGGGGCGGGCAGCACCAGGCGGATCTCGTCCGGCGAGAGCTTGGCCAGGGTGGGCAGCGCGGCACCCAGCGGGACGTCGGTCCAGGTGCCGGGGGCGTCCGCCACGAGGTGCTCCTCGTCGCCGGCGATGGCGTTGGCGACCTCGTCGTACGGCACCAACCCGGCGCGCCACGCGCGCACCCAGGCGACGAACCGGCTCGACCGGCGCGGCGTGAGTGTGGCCGCGCCCGCTGTGGGGGTGGACATGCCGAAAGGGTACGTGGTCACCGCCGGCCCTGTCTCGACTGCCGCTCCGGCCGCCCTGCCTGCCCCGAAGTGCCCCCTTCGCCCTACTCCCGGCCCGCCCTCCACTCGCGTCGATCATGGAGCCGTGGTGGGCGGTCGCGGCTTGTTCGTGGCGTTTCGCGGGGGCACCACAACTCCATGATCGATGGAGTGGAGGGCGGGGGTGCACGGCACGGCGGTGTGTCGGGATGGTGGCCGGGGATGGCGGGGTTAGCGTGATCGACATGGCGGGGCGATACGGCGAGGACGTGTTGGCGGGCGACTGGCGGCGGCGGAAGGTCACCCCCGAGGTGGACGCCGAGCCGGATCTCGTGGTGGAGGACGCCCACTCCGGGTTCTGCGGGGCGGTGGTGGGCTTCGAGGCCGGCGCGGTGGTGCTGGAGGACCGGCACGGCCGACGGCGAAACTTCCCCCTGCTGCCGGCGGCGTTCCTGCTCGACGGTCGCCCGGTGACGCTGCGCCGCCCGACCCGCGCGCCGGTGCCGGCGGCCCGCCGGCGCACCGCGTCCGGCTCGGTGGCGGTGGACAACGTCCGCGCCCAGGTGGCCAAGGCCAGCCGGATCTGGGTGGAGGGCATCCACGACGCGGCGCTGGTCGAGCGGATCTGGGGCGACGACCTGCGGATCGAGGGCGTGGTCGTGGAGCCGCTGGACGGCATCGACGCCCTCGACGCCGAGGTGCGCGACTTCGCCCCCGGCCCGACCCGGCGACTCGGCGTACTCGTCGACCACCTGGTGCCGGGCAGCAAGGAGAGCCGGATCGTGGCCCGGGTGACCTCGCCGTACGTGCTGGTGACCGGGCATCCGTACGTGGACGTCTGGCAGGCGGTCAAGCCGGCGGCGCTGGGCATCGCGGCGTGGCCGGTGATTCCGCCGGGGCGGGCGTGGAAGGAAGGGGTCTGCGCGGCCCTCGGGGTGGCCGAGCCGGCCGACATGTGGCGGCACATCCTGTCCCGGGTGAACAGCTTCGCCGACGTGGAGACCCCTCTGATCAACGCCATGGAACGCCTCATCGACTTCGTCACCGAGCCAGCCTGACCCACCCGCGCCGCGCCGCGCCCTAGACGGCGCCTGCGCCACCCGAGCCCGCCGGCTCCGGGAGGACGGATCTTGCCCGTTAGCCGACCAGCGAGGTGGCGGGCCAGGGCTCCTGGTCGGGGGTACGGGTGTGGACGAAGGTGGCGATGTCCAGGGCGACCGCCCGGCCGTGCTCGTCGCGCAGGACGGTGAGGATCTCGCCGTCCTGTCCGCCGGCGCGGCCCCGCCAGCGGTCCGGTCCCTCGGCGACGAAGCGCAGGTCCGGCGCGCCGCCAACCGGGCCGGCGCGCAGCTCGCCGGCGGCGTCCGCGGACACCTCGATCTCGGTGCCCATCCACCACCAGCGGCCGGTCAGCTCGGCGAGCTCGGCGGGCGGTGCGGCTGCGGCCGGCCGCCACGGGGTGACCGGCGCCGGTTCGGCGTCCAGCACCAGGGTGAGCAGCCGCCGGCCGAGCGTGCCGAGGTGCCCGGTGCGCAGGCCGTACGAGTTGGCGAAGCCCACCACGGCGGTGCGGGTGGGCCGGTGCACGGCCAGCGAGGCGATGTAGCCGGGCATCGAGCCGCCGTGCCCGACGTACACCCGGTCGCCTTCCCGGAAGAGTTCCAGCCCGAGGCCGTGCCCGTGGGTCCAGGACTCCAGGTCGCTGATCACCACGGGGGAACACATCTCGGTCAGCGTCTCGGTGGCCAGTACCGACGGGTCCGGGTCGGCCAGGAACGCCGCCCAGCGGCCCAGGTCCTCGATCGTCGACCAGAGCTGCCCGGCCGGGGCCATCGCCCCGGTGTCGGTGCGGGGCTCCTCGCGCAGCGTGTCGTGCCACGGGTGGACGACGTAGCCACGGGCGAACGGTTCGGTGGCCGCGTACGTGGTGCGGCGCATCCCGAGCGGGGTGAGGATCCGCTCGGCGAGCAGGTCCGCCCAGGGCATCCCGGTGAGCCGTTCCAGCACCCCGCCGAGCAGCCCGTACGCCAGGTTGGAGTAGTGGTACGTGGCGTGCGGTGGGTAGGCGATCTTGTCGGCGGTGAGCGCGGCGAGCAGGGTGGTCAGGTCGCCGCCCGCGGCCCGCTCCCACCAGTCGCCCTCGGGTTCACGCTGCATGCCGCTGGCGTGCCCGAGCAGCTGGCGCAGGGTGAGCGTGCCGACGCCGGTGCCCGGCAGGTGTCGTTCCAGCGGGTCGTCCACGGCCAGCCGGCCGGCGTCGCGCAACTGCATGATCAGCGTGGCGGTCATCGTCTTGCTGATCGAGCCCAATCGGTACTGCAGGTCGATGTCCGGGCGGGGATGCTCACCGGCGACGGCCAGGTGCGCCAGCGTGCCGTCGCGGACCACGCCGAGCACCAGCGACGGGGCGCGGCCGTCGGCCTGTGCCTGGGCCACCTGGGCGTCGATCTGTCGGGTGGTTTGGGGCAGCAGGATCAACGGGATCTCCTCGCTCGTCGGCTCTGGCGGTCAGCGATGTGTGGGGTGTTTCGGCGGGCCAGGTGGGTTTCGCCGAGCCTACTGATCATCGCGGGGCGGCCGCGCGTGCATTTGCGTGTCACGATCGTGGTGTGGACGCCGTGGTGTGGATCGTGTTGGGTGTGCTGCTGGTTGTCGCCGAGGTCTTTACGACGACGCTTTTTCTGATCATGTTCGGGGTCGGCGCGTTCGCCGCCGCGGGCGCCGCAGCTCTGGGTGCGCCGGTGGCGGTGCAGGCCCTGGTGTTCGCGGTGGTGTCGGCGTTGAGCCTGGTGGTGGTCCGGCCGGTCATCCGGCGGCATCAGCGGTCGGCACTGGACAGCGGCGAGCAGCCGTTCGGCGTGGAAGCGATCGAGGGTTCCACGGCGTTGGTGTTGGAGCGGGTGGACGCCGAGCACGGCCTCGTCAAGATCGACGGCGAACTGTGGAGCGCCCGGGCGTACGACACGACGCAGACCTACGACCCCGGTCAACGGGTGCGGGTGATAAAGGTCCGGGGCGCGACCGCCCTGGTCTGGCAGGACGACGTTTCTTCCGCCGGCGAGCTGCCGGAAGCGAGAGGGTGAACGGGATGACGGTCATAGGCGTACTGCTGATCGCAGTGGCGTTGATCGCTGTGGTGACCCTGGCCAAGGCGGTGCGGATCGTGCCGCAGCAACGCCAGGACGTGGTGGAACGGCTCGGTAAGTACAAGCGCACGCTCAGCCCCGGCCTCAACCTGCTGGTGCCCTTCGTCGACGCGGTGCGCACCAAGGTCGACATGCGGGAGCAGGTGGTCAGCTTCCCGCCGCAGCCGGTGATCACCTCGGACAACCTGGTGGTCTCGATCGACACGGTGCTCTACTTCAAGGTGGTCGACGCGGTCCGGGCGACCTACGAGATCTCCAGCTTCCTGCAGGCCATCGAGCAGCTCACCGTCACGACGCTGCGTAACGTGATCGGCTCACTGGACCTGGAGCGGGCGCTGACCAGCCGGGACGAGATCAACCGGCACCTCTCCGGCGTGCTGGACGAGACCACCGGCCGCTGGGGCATCAAGGTGACCCGGGTGGAGATCAAGGCGATCGAGCCGCCGGCCAGCATCCGCGACTCCATGGAGAAGCAGATGCGCGCCGAGCGGGACCGTCGCGCGGCGATCCTCACCGCGGAGGGGCACAAGCAGTCGCAGATCCTCACCGCCGAGGGTGACAAGCAGTCCGCGGTGCTGCGCGCCGACGGTGACCGGCAGGCCCGGATCCTGCAGGCGGAGGGTCAGGCGAAGGCGATCCGGACCGTCTTCGACGCGATCCACCAGGCGAACCCGAGCCAGAAGGTGCTCGCCTACCAGTACCTGCAGGCCCTGCCCCAGATCGCCCAGGGCAGCGCCAACAAGGTCTGGATCGTCCCGGCGGAGCTGACCAAGGCCCTGGAGGGGATGGGTGGCGCGCTCGGTGGGCTGAGCCAGATGGTGGGGGACCTGCCCGCGCCCGAGGCGGCCGACCACGCGAGCCAGGTCGAGCGCGAGGCCGCTGAGGCCGCCGCGGCCGCGGCCGCCGCGGCCCGGCAGATCCACGACGAGGTACGCGTCGCCGAGGCGCAGGCCACCGGTGGCAAGGGGCCCCAGGGGCTTCCCGCGCCGGAGCCGGTCTCCCCGGCCAGCCTGGTCAACGACCCGACCGACCAGCGCGAGCGCGAGTGATCCAGTAGGCCGGCCGTCCGGCCGGGTAAATGCGAGAAAGACTCATGGGGCGCTCCGACGCCTGCCACGATCGGTCCTAGGACGGGTGGTGACCAGGCAATCGGGGCGCCCCGGCGCGTCCCGCACCGCTCGTGGACGAGCGAGGTGACGCATGAAGGATCCGGCGAATCGGATGTGGTCCTCGGCCCCGGTGCCCGGCGCGCACGATCCGGCCGGCCCGCTGGGCTCCCGCCGTAGCGGCGGCGGGTTCGGCGTACTGCCGTTCGTCGGCGAGCCGACCCCGGCCGGGCCGGCAACGAACGCCAGCTGGGCCTGGTCGGTGCGCCGGTTCGCGCGGGCGGCGGTGTGGCTGCTGCCGGCGTACGCCATCCTCTACGGCGCGGTGGCGATGGCCAGCGACGGCGGCGTGGGCAACGACCCGTATCCGGCCGACGGCCGGGCGGTGTACCTGATCGGCTGGGTGGCCGCGGTCTGGCTCGGCCTGCTCGCGCTGCTGGCCCTCACCGGGCTGCTGGCCGCGACCCGCAGCCGCCGGGTGGCCGCCGCCGGGCTGCTGGTCAGCATTGCCGGCACCGTGCTGATGCTGCCCTTCGCCGGGCTCGCCGAGCAGACGCCGGTCTTCGGCGCCACCGCGCGTTCGCTGGTCCTGGTGGGTGCCTCCTTCTACAGCGTGGGCTGGTTCCTCACCGGGTGGGCGGTGGCCCGTTCGGGCACGTTCAGCCTCGGCGACGGGGTCATGCTGATCATCGCCGCGCCGCTGCTCGGTTTGGGGGGCGCCCTGATCGGCTCGTTGCAGACGTTCGGCGCGATCTTCGTGCTGATCGCCGGCATCGGGATCGGCTACCGATCCGGCCGCCTGATGCCCCGCGAAACGGCCCGCGACGCAGCCAGCGCCAGCCTCTCCACCCCCTGACGCCCTGCCCGGACCGCGCCTGGGCGAGCGCTCCGGTCGCTCTGCGTCGCGCCCCGCCCCGCCCCGCCCCGTCAATCATGAAGTTATTGCCCTCAGTATCGGCGTGTCCCGGCAACAACTTCATGCTCACCGGCGCGGGGCGCGGGGCGCGGGGCGCGGGGCGCGGGGCGCGGGGCGCGGGGCGCGGGGCGCGGGGGTTGGTGGGAGTTGGCTGGTGGGGGGCGGTGAAGTTGCTGACAATCCGGGGTTGGGGGTGGTCGGTTGGCGGCTTTCATGGCAATCCTGGGGAGCATGGCCGCCTCCCGCTCGCCGCTGTCGCGGCTGTTCACCGTGCTGCTCGCCGGCTTGCTGGCCGGGCTCGCCCTGGCAGTCGCCGCGTTGCCGGGCAACCTGCTGCTCGGGTTCGCCACCCGCTCCGCGATCGGGACGTACGCCGCGTTGCCCGACGCGCTGCGCACTCCGGCCACCCCGCAGCGCTCCTACCTCTACGCCAACGACGGCAAGACGCTGATCACGACGTTCTACGACGTGAACCGCACCGACGTGCCGCTGTCGGAGATCGCCCCGGTGATGCGGCAGGCGATCGTGGCGGCCGAGGACCGGAGGTTCTACGACCACGGCGGCGCCGACCTGCGCGGCCTGGCCCGGGCGCTGGTGGCCAACGTCAAGGGTGGCGGCACCGAGCAGGGCGGCTCGACGCTGACCATGCAGTACGTCCGTAACGTGCTCAAGACCGACCCGACCCGCACCGCCGAGGAGCGCGCCGCCGCCACCGATCCCACCATCGGGCGCAAGATCCAGGAGATCCGGTACGCGGGCGCGCTGGAGCAGAGCCTCGGCAAGGACGAGATCCTCAACCGGTACCTGAACATCGCCTACTTCGGCTCCGGCGCGTACGGGATCGCGGCGGCCAGCCAGCGCTACTTCGGAAAGCCGCCGGCGAAGTTGACCCTCGCCGAGTCGGCCCTGCTCGCCGGCCTGGTGCAGTCCCCGGACGCGTACAGCCCGATCGACGGCGACAAGGACGAGGCGCTGGCCCGCCGGTCGTACGTGCTGGACTCGATGGTCGCCACCGGGGCGATCACTGCCGGGCAGGCCGCGCAGGCCAAGGCGGAGCCGCTGACCCTGCACCCGACCCAGCAGCCCAACGGCTGCACCGCCGTGGCTCAGGGCCACGACGACTGGGGCTACTTCTGCGACTACCTGCGCCGGTGGTGGGTGACCCAGCCGGCGTTCGGGGCCACCGTGCCGGAGCGTGAGCAGGCCCTGCGTGCGGGCGGCTACACCGTGGTCACCTCGCTGGACCCGAAGGTCCAGGCCACCGCGCAACAGCAGGCCACGAAGGTCTACGGGTACGACAACAAGCGCGCCCTGCCGATCGCCGCCGTGCAGCCGGGCACCGGGCAGGTGCTGGCGATGGCGGTCAACCGGCACTACAGCCTGGCCGACAACCCCGCCGGGCAGGCCAACCACCCGAACACCGTCAACCCGCTGATCTCCGGCGGCGCCAGCGTCGACGGGTACCAGGCCGGCTCCACGTTCAAGCTGTTCACGATGCTCGCCGCACTGGAGTCGGGCCGTACCCTCTCCACCGGCTTCGACGCGCCCGCCAAGCTGCCGACCCGGTACGCCGCCGAGGGCCCGGGCAGCTGTGACGGCCACTGGTGCCCGGCCAACGCCAACCCGGACTGGATGGACGGGTACCGGATGATGTGGGACGGCTTCGGCCGTTCGGTGAACACGTACTTCGTCTGGCTGGCCGAGCAGGTCGGCCAGGACAAGGTGGTGGAGATGGCGCAGCGGCTCGGCATCACCTTCCGCGCCGACTCGGACGCCGCATTCGCCAAGGACAACGCCGCCAACTGGGGTTCGTTCACCCTGGGCGTGGCCGCCACCACTCCGCTGGACCTGGCCAACGCGTACGCCACGGTCGCCGCGGAGGGCACCTACTGCACGCCGGTGCCGGTGGTCTCGGTGACCGCCGCGAACGGTGACAAGGTGCCGGTCGGGCAGCCGTCCTGCAAGCGGGTGCTCGACGCCGACGTGGCCCACGCCGCGACCGACGCCGCCCGCTGCCCGGTCGGGCAGCAGTCACCGTACGGGCAGTGCAACGGCGGTACGGCCACCACCGTGAACGACATCCTCGACGGCCGCCCGGTGGCCGGCAAGACCGGCAGCTCGGAGGAGAACGCCACCGAGACGTTCGTCGGCTTCACGCCGCAGGTCGCGGTCGCCGGCATCGCCGCCAACCCGGACGATCCGACCGACTCGGTGGGTTCCGCGGTGCAGGCCAAGGTGATCGACGCGGTCGCCCGGGTCATCGCCACCGCCGTCAAGGGCCAGCCGGAGAAGGCGTTCGTCGCGCCGAGCCGCGAGCTGGCCGGCGAACCCCGCCGCCCGGTCGAGCGGCCTCCCGTCGTCCCCGACCGTCGGTCCGACCGGGACGACCCCCGGTCGCTGCTCCAGCGCTGGCTCGACCGCCGCGGCTGACCGCCGCCCCGTCCGTTGCTCGCGGTCCTGCACCTGGTGGTCGATGCGCCCGGAAAGCCCGGGCGGCAGGTGCACGATCGCGGAGGTCGGGCTGGTCAGCTTTCGCGGCGGCGGGGGCGGTAGCTGGCGAGGGTCGCGGGCAGGCCGCGTCGGATGATCCCGGCCCAGTCGGTGTCGCCGCGTAGCACCGCCGCCGCGGTCTTGCGCGCCTGCTCGGCGGTGAAGTGCGGTGGCAGCATCAGCTCGGCCGGGTCGACCAGTGCATTGATCACCATCGGCCGGTCGCTGGCGAGCGCCCGGTCCCAGAGGCCCGGCACCTGGTCGGGGGAGTCGACCAGTTCGCCGTGCAACCCGAGCACCTGGGCCCACTGGTGGTACCCGATGTCCGGCAGCTGCTGACTGTCCGGGAACATCGGCGTCCCCTCGCTGGAGCGCTGTTCCCAGCTGACGAACGCCAGATCCCGGTTGTTGAGCACCAGCACCACGAACCGCGGGTCGGCCCAGCTCCGCCAGTACTTGGCCACGGTGATCAGCTCGTTGACGCCGTTCATCTGCATCGCCCCGTCGCCGATCAGCGCGACGAGGGGCCGGTCGGGGTGGGCGAACTTGGCGCTCAGCGCGTACGGCATGGCGCCGCCCATGGACAGCAGCGTGCCGGAGAGGCTGGCCAGCATCCCCGGGCGGACCTGCACGTGCCGGGCGTACCAGGCGGTCGCGGTGCCGCAGTCCACGGCGAGCATCGCGTCGTCGGGCAGCCGCTCGCTGAGCGTGCTGAACAGCAGCTGCGGGTTGACCGGGTCGGCGTCCTGCTCGGCCAGGTCGCGCTGCACCCGGCGCCACGCCGAGGTGGCCTCGGTGATCTCCGCCCGCCACGTGGTCGGCCCGGGACCGGGGCCCAGCTCGCGCAGCAGCGCCCGCAGGGTGGGAGCGGCGTCGCCGGTCAGGTTGACCTCGGTCGGGTACCGCAGCCCGAGCTGGGTGCCGTCCAGGTCGATCTGCACCGCGCGGGCCTGTCCGGGTGGCGGATAGAACTCCGAGTACGGCATGTTGCTGCCCACGATCAGCAGCCGGTCGCAACGGCTCATCAGCTGCCAGCTCGGCCGGGTGCCGAGCAGCCCGATCGCGCCGGTCACCCAGGGCTCCCGGTGGTCGACGGCGGTGAAGCCGAGCAGCGCGGTGGCCACCCCGGCGCCGAGCCGCTGGGCGATCTCGTGGACCTCGTCCTTCGCGCCGAGCGCGCCCTGCCCCACCAGCATCGCCACCCGTTCCCCGCCGCGCAGCACCTCGGCGGCCCGACGCAGGTCCGCCTCGGGCGGCACGGTCGGCGTGCTGCTCGGCACGTTGCTGGTCTGGTAGTAGCCGTGTGCGTGCGGCGGGTCCGGGACGGCCGGCTTGCCCTGGAGGTCCGCGGGGAGCACCAGGGCGGTGACGGTACGCCGGGCCAGCGCCGTGCGGCACGCCCGGTCGATCAGGTGGCGGACCTGTGCCGGGTGGTCGAGTTGGGCCAGGAACGCAGCGGCCACGTCCTTGTAGAGGGCGAGCAGGTCGACCTCCTGGTAGTAGCCGCCGCCCTCGGCGGTGACCACGGTGTGCCCGACCAGGGCGATCACCGGCTGGTGGTCGAGTTTGGCGTCGTACAGGCCGTTGAGCAGGTGGATGGCTCCGGGGCCGCTGGTCACCAGCGCGCAACCCAGCGGCCCGCCGCCGTACTTGACGTGCGCCGAGGCGGCGAAGCCGGCGGTCTCCTCGTGCCGCACCTGGACGAACTGGGCCCGCTCGTCAGTGCGTTGCAGGGCGGAGGTGAGGCCGTTGATGCCGTCGCCGGGGTAGCCGAAGTAGCGGTGCACGCCCCAACTGAAGAGGCGGGCGACGATGTGGTCCGCGACGGTCGGGTGCTTGGGCAGGGCGAGCGGTTCGCCCGGCGTGGTGTGGTCTGGGCTCACCTGGCTGGTCCTTCCGGTCGGATCCGGTACGCCGCCCGCCATTCCCCTTCCTTTACGGACAAAACACCCCGGCGACGTGGACTGCACCGGCCCGGAGCGGCGGACCGGGCGTCCGGCAGAATCGTCGGGTGCCCGTCCACCAGATCACCGACCCCGATGACGACCGGATCGCCGACTACCGCGCGCTCACCGACGTCGAGCTGCGCACCCGTTGGGAGCCACCGCACGGCCTGTTCATCGCCGAGGGGGAGCTGGTGCTGCGCCGGGCGCTGCGCGCCGGCTATCCGGCCCGGTCGTACCTCGTCGACGCCAAGCGGATCGACCAGCTCGCCGACCTGGACACCGGCGACGCGCCGGTCTACGCGGCGACGCAGGACGTGCTGGAACGCGCCACCGGCTTCCACGTACACCGGGGGGTGCTGGCGTCGTTCCACCGCCGGCCGCTGCCGACGGCCGCCGAGGTGCTCGCCACCGCGCGCCGGGTGGTGATGCTGGAGGACGTCAACAACCACACCAACCTCGGCGCGATCTTCCGGGCGGTGGCGGCCCTCGGCGTGGACGCGGTGCTGCTCTCGCCGAGCTGCGCCGACCCGCTCTACCGGCGCAGCGTCCGGGTGAGCATGGGCGAGGTCTTCGCCGTGCCGTACGCGAAGCTGGATCCCTGGCCGGACGCGTTCGCCGAGGTCCGGGCGGCCGGGTTCACCGTGCTGGCGATGACCCCGGCGCCGGACGCGGTGCCGATCCAGCGCCTCGACGCCACCCAGCGGGCCCGCTCGGCCCTGTTGCTCGGCGCCGAGGGCGCCGGCCTGACCCGGGCCGCCATGGACGCCGCCGACGTCCGGGTGGTCATCCCGATGCGCCGCGGCGTCGACTCACTCAACGTGGCCGCCGCCACCGCGGTGGCCTGCTGGGAGCTGAGCCGCGACGACCCCTGGTGAGGGCGGGGACGCCCTCGTCAGCCGATGGACGCGGAGCAGATCCATCCGGTGACCGTGCCCGCCGGCGGCGGCATGTCGAGTTCCGGCGTCACGGACGGTAGCGTGGCGGCCGTGTTCCCTACCGTCCGTGAGGTCCTTGCCCTCGACCCGGTCCGTCACGGCGCGCCGCGCGTCGTGGCCGGGGACGCCGCGCTGGACCGGCCGGTCCGCTGGGTGCACGTCGCCGAGGTGCCGGACATCGCCACCCTGCTCGGCGGCGGCGAGCTGGTGCTCACCACCGGCATCGGGCTGCCCGGCGACGACGCGGGGCTGCGCGCGTTCATCGGCGACCTGGCCGACGTCGGCGTCTCCGGGCTCGTCGTCGAGCTGGGCCGCCGGTACGTCAGCGGGGTGCCCCGGGTGATGGCCGCCGCCGCCGAGCGGCGCGGCCTGCCCCTGGTGGAGCTACGCCGGGCCACCCCGTTCGTGCGGATCACCGAGGCGGTGCACGCGCTGATCGTCGACGCGCAGCTCACCGAGCTGCGCGCCACCGAGGAGATCCACCAGCGGTTCACCGACCTCTCGGTCGAGGGCGCCGACGCCGCCGAGGTGATCCGGCAGGCCGCCGAGCTGTCCGGTTGCCCGGTGGTGCTGGAGAACCTGTCCCGGCAGGTGCTGGGGTACGACCCGGCGGGGGAGAGCGCCGAGCTGCTGCTGGACGGCTGGGAGCAGCACTCCCGGCGGATCCGGCCCGCCGGGCGGACCGCGTACGACCCCGACAGTGGCTGGCTGGTGACGGTCGTCGGCGCCCGGGGGCAGGACTGGGGACGGCTGCTGCTGCGCTGGCCGGCCGGCGGGGAGCTGCCCAGCCGTCGGGGCACCGACCCGGTGGAGCCCGACGCTCGCCCCGGCAGCGGGCCGCCGACCCGGCTCACCATCCTGATCGAGCGGGCCGCGTCCACCCTCGCGCTGGGCCGGCTGATCCGCCGCGACGCCGAGGGGCTGGAACGGCAGATTCACCGCACCCTGCTGACCGCGTTGCTCGATCACTCCCGACCGGTCGATGAGGTGGCGTTGCGGGCCAGGGCGCTCGGGGTGGTGCTGGAGCGCCGGCACCTGGTCGGCGTGATGGTCCGGCACCGGGCCGACGACCCGGCCGGCGAGGGCGGCCCCGAGGCCGGCCCGGCCAGGCTGCGGGACCTGTCCGAGGCGGTCGGCCAGGCGTTGCGGGAGGCGAAGCTGACCGCGCTGACCAGCGCCGTCGACGACCACTCGGTGGGCGCGCTGCTGGCCCTGCCGGACCCGGCCGCCGAGGACCGCGCGCTGTCCGCATTCGCCGCCGCGCTGCGCCGGGTACGTCTCGACGCCGGCGCGGTCCGGACGGCGTCCGGCGCGGACGCGTCCCGGGTGGTGTCCAGCGCCGACCCGTCCCGGGCCGCCGGCGGTGCTCCGAGCGGGGTGATCGTGGCGGCCGGATCCGGGGTGGGCAGCCTGCGGGAGGCGCGACGGTCACTGGTCGAGGCGCGCCAGATCGCCGAAGCAGCCCGCCGGGACCGGCGTGACCTGCCGATCTTCCGGCTGCCGCACGTCGGCCTGGCCGGCCTGCTGCACCTGCTGCGTGACGAGCCCCGGTTGCAGACGTTCGTGGAGCGCGAGCTCGGGGCACTGCTGGAGTACGACGCCGGGCACCCCCGGGAACGGCTGCTCGACACCCTGCGCGCGTACCTGGAGCAGGGGCGCAACAAGTCCGCCGGTGCCGCCGCCGCCCACCTGTCCCGACCGGCCTTCTACGAGCGCCTGGCCCGGATCGCCCGGATCCTCGACGTCGACCTCGACTCCGTGGAAGCCTCCCTCTCCCTACACGTGGCCCTCCTGGCCCTGGACGCAGTCCGCACCCCCTGACCCCCCCCCCGCCTCCCGTGCCCTCCTGCGCCGCCGCCGCGCCCCTCCCGCCAGCGGCCGCGTTGATCTAGGGCAAATCACCGTGAGTTGATCTCCCCGAGCAGCGATACGCCCTAGATCAACGGGGAGTGGGGGCGGCGGCGGGGCGCGGGGAGCGCGGGCGCGGCGGCGGCGCGGGGAGCGGGAGTGGGAGCGGGAGGGGGAGGGGGAGGGGGTTAGGTGAGGGTTGTCAGGGCTTTGGCGTAGGTCGGGGGGATGTGGTTGGGGCCGCCGGGGGTGAAGACGTCCGAGGTGGCCACCGCGGACCAGGCCGTTGCCGGAACGGCGTCGACCAGGGCGCGGACCACCGGGGCGTCGCGCCACTGGTCCTGCTCGGCGAGCAGGCCCAGAGCCACCACCGACTCCTCGACCTCACCCACGCACTCGAACGGCTTGTGCCCGTCCACGCCCAGCAGCTCCCGGTAGCCGGGGATCTGCTCGGGGTCGGCGAGCAGGTCGCCGCCGAAGATGTGGGTGACCCGCTCCCGCGGCATGAACGGCGCCATGGCCAGGAAGACGAACCGGCACTTCGGGCAGTTGCGGCACCAGCGCTCGCTCGCGTCGCGCAGCTTGAACGCGGCGTTGCAGCTGGTCACCACGTCGTCGTACCGGGTGAACTCGGCGAACAGCCGGGCGATGTGCAGCTCGGACAGCGAGCGCAGCAGCGAGAAGTACGGCTCGGTCAGGCCGGCGTGCTCGGCCAGCGCCGCGCGCAGCAGCCCCTCCGCTTCGACGCCCTTGGACCACTGGTGGTTGATCTCGTGACGGTTCCAGACCAGGTTCGGGTCGGACGCCGAGCGCTCGTTGGACATCACCACCGGGCCGAGCCCGTGCAGCACCGCGGTCGCCACCGCGATCAGCGAGTTGATCGCGGTGACCGGGATGTGGCCGTTCAGCGCGCCGGCCGCGTTCAGGTCGAACAGCACCGGGTCGATCCGCCTCCGGGCGGCCAGCGGGGTCAGCCCGGACGCCTCGTTGACCGAGACGATCACGTGGTTCGGGTTGACCGAGAACGGCACCGGGTCCAGCTCGGCCCGGCGCAGCGCCTCCAGGCTGACGATGGAGTCCTTGCCGCCGCCGACCGCGGAGAGCGGGCGGCGGTCGGAGTTGTCGTACACCCGGGCCGGCGTCACCGCACCGGCCGGCACCTCCGGGCGCAGTTCCAGCACGTGCGGTAGCTGGTTGCGGTACGCGTACTCCGCCAGGCCCCTGGTGTAGACGGCGGTGACGTAGTCGGCGGTGGCCGCGCCCAGCGGCGCCGGCAGCACCAGCCGGGGCGGCGCGGCGGCCTTGTAGTAGCTGACCCCGGCGACCAGGTGCAGCAACTCCAGCACCCGGCCGAGGGTGGCCACCGTCTCGTCCGACGGCGGCTCCGCCGGCAGCGGAAGGGTGATGACCTCGGTGAACCGCTGCTCGCCGGCCGGGCCGGTCAGGGCGTAGTCGAACAACACCTCGCCAGTGGCGAAGTCGATCGAGTAGGACGGGAAAGTGAAGGCGTCCATCCGCCGGAGCTGCTCGTTGGGCACACGCCATACTAGGCCCTGGTTCGTCCGGCCGTGTCCGGCTGCGCCGGACCGTGCCCGCCCCACCGCCGCCGCGACCACCGAGGAGAGCCCCGTGCGCCTGTCTGACCTGCGCGGACGTACCGTCGCCGTCTGGGGTACCGGCCGCGAGGGCCGGGCCGCGGTGACCGCGATCGCCGCGCACGGCCCGGCCGAGCTGGTCGCCGTCGACGACAGCGCCAACTTCCTCTCGCTGCCGTGGGACGGTCCGCTGGCCGAGGCGGCCCCGCTGGTCACCGGCGAGGCGGGCTTCGAGCGGCTGGCCGCCGCCGACGTGGTCGTCCGCTCGCCAGGCGTGCCGCAGACCCACCCGTGGCTGGTCGAGCTGCGCCGGCGCGGCGTCACCGTCACCCAGGGCACCGCCCTGTGGATGGCCGACCACGCCGCGCGCACCGTCGGGGTCACCGGCAGCAAGGGCAAGAGCACCACCTCCAGCCTGATCAGCCACCTGCTCACCGCGATGGGCCGGCCGAACGTCTTCGGCGGCAACATCGGGGTGCCCACCCTTGACCTGCCCGAGGCCGAGCTGTACGTGCTGGAGCTGTCCAGCTACCAGTGCAGCGACCTCACCGACTCGCCCCGGGTGGCCGTGGTCACCGCGCTCTTCCCCGAGCACCTGGACGCGCACGGCGGGGAGCGGGAGTACTACCGGGACAAGCTCAACCTGCTCGCCCACGACCCGGAGACGATCGTGGTGAACGGCGCCGACCCCCGGCTCGCCGCCGAGCTGGGAGACCGCCCGGCGGTCCGTGCCGGTCGCCCCGACACCACCAACGTCGCCACCGGCGCGGACGGCACACCCTGGTTCCACCTCGGCGACCAGCCGCTCTTCCCACGCGCCGTGCTGCCGCTGGTCGGCCGGCACAACGAGGGCAACCTCTGCGTCGCGCTCGCCGTGCTCGACGCGCTCGGCGTGGACGTGGTGGCCGACAAGGACCGCCTCGCCGTCGCGGTCGCCGAGTTCCAGGGGCTGGCGCACCGGCTCACCGAGATCACCGACCCGTCCGGGCTGACGTTCGTCGACGACACCCTGGCCACCAGCCCGTACGCGGCCATGCACGCCATCGACGCGTACGACGGCCGGCCGTTGACCGTGATCGTCGGGGGCAGCGACCGGGGTCTGGACTACACGCCCTTGGCCGAGCACCTGGCGGAGCGGGAGCTGACCGTGATCGGCATCCCGGACAGCGGTACCCGGATCGTGGCCGCCCTGGACGGGCTCCCCGGGGTGCGTACGGAGGTGGTCGACGACCTGGTGGCGGCCGTACGGCTGGCCCGTAAGCTCACCCCGGCCGGCGGCGTGGTGCTGCTGTCACCGGCCGCCCCCAGCTATGGCCAGTTCCGCAACTTCGAGCACCGCTCGGAGGTCTTCGCCCAGGCCGTCGCCGACACCGCCGGTGCCTGACACCGCGCCCGGCCGGGCTCAGCGCGGGTCGGGCCGGTCGTGCAGGGCTCGCATCGAGCGGATCGCCGAGCGGATCTCCTGCAGGTAGCGCCCGGGGGTGAGGGTCTGCTCCGGCAACACGGCCAGGTCGGCCAGCGCCGGGTCCACCCCGACGGTGTCGATACCGCAGCCGTACGGCACGGCCAGGGTGCGTAGCGCGTCGCAGTGTTGGAACGGCACGTAGATCGGCGCGGTGACCATCAGCACCTCGTCGTCCGGGGCGAGCTGGACGTGCCCTGCCCAGAACCGCTGCGTGTCGGCGGTGTGCGCCCGCCGCCGGTGCGGATCGCTGGACGGCGCGGCGAGCACCCGTACCGGCGGCAGGCCGGCTGGCCGGTAGGTCCGCGACGACCAGGAGTGGTGCGGGTGCCCGGCGTCGACACCGTCCTGCTCCGCCGGGGCGGTCACCTGGAACACCCGCCGGACCGCCGAGTCGAGCACGTCCACCTCGGTGTCGTCGGCCGGCAGGCCGGCGTCGGCCAGCGTCCGGCGTTCCCAGTCGGTCAGCGGCCGGAAGCTGCCCAGCACGGCGACCTCGCCGTCCACCCGCAGGCCGCCGCGCAGCAGGTGCGCGGCGTATCCGACCCGGCGTACGCAGGCGTGCGCCAGACCGCCGAGCACCACCAGGTGGGCGTACGCCGGTCGAACCGGCGGCACCGGCCGGATCAGGCCGAGCGCGGCCGCTGAGGCGAGCACCAGCTCGGCGGTGTCGGGCTCGAGGTCCGGCTCCCGGGCGTCCGGCCGCTCCCGGCCGCCCCGGAAGTCCCAGTGTCGGGCGGAGAACTCGTCCAGGAATCGGAGCACGTCGGTGAGATCGCCGTCCGGCCAGTTGCCGCCGAAACGCTCGACCAGCTGGCGCATCGGGTCCGCGCAGACCCACGCGGTGATGCCGGCGGCCATCCCGTCGGCCGGCTCGCCCGGCGCCCTGGTCGGCAGCGGTACGGGCAGCTCGGGCACCGCCGGATCGTACCGGCCGGCGGGACAGGGGTCGTTGCCGTCCCGTCGTACCCTGACGGCAGCCGGCGCCCGGGAGGTACCTCGATGGCCGATTTGCTCCACCGACCACGTGGCGGCCGGGTCGGGCCGGCCGGTGGGTTCGTCCGGCTGCTGGCGCACACCGACCCGGTGGCGC
Source organism: Micromonospora sp. U21 (assembly GCF_018070045.1). Taxonomy (GTDB): domain Bacteria; phylum Actinomycetota; class Actinomycetes; order Mycobacteriales; family Micromonosporaceae; genus Micromonospora. The sequence goes on along the minus strand of NZ_JAGPYK010000024.1, from coordinate 71,637 downwards.
TGATCGGCATCCTGCTGTCGATCTCGCTCTCCGTCATGTTGGACCTGACCAACGCGGCGACCGGGGTGGAGTCACTGCTCGCCGGGCTGATGGGCACCACCGTCTCGCTGCTGGTGGACTCGCTGGCCCGCGCCGAGCGCCGCTTCCACCTGCGAACGTTGCTGGAGGGCCCGTCCTGGCTGGTGCACGCGGTGCCCGAGGTGGTCACCGGCACCCGCGAGGCCGTCGAGCGGCATCCGGGCACCCGGGTCGCCGAGGAGGCCCGGCGCCGCTTCGAACGGTTCCGGGTGCAGACGGAGCAGTTGCGCGCCGGGCGGATCATCCGGCCGGGGGACGACTGCCAGGACCTGCTCGGCACCACCCGGGAGTGCATGCGGCGGCTGGACGCGGTGACCAATGTGATGCCGAGGGCCAGCGGCGAGTTGAGCTGGTGGCGCGGCGACATCGGGCGGCACTACTGGGCGGCCAACGTCGAGGCGCTGGCCCGGGGCGTACGGATCACCCGGGTCTTCCTGCACGTCGGGCTGAGCGACGAGCTGAGCGAGCTGGTGCGGGCGCAGCACCGGGCCGGTGTGCGGGTGGGGTTGCTGCCGTGGGGCGTGGTGGAGGCCTCCCGGCACGTCAACCTGACCCTGTGGGACGGCACGGCGTGCTGGGAGGGTGGGATGAGCGCGCACGGCGAGATCACCGAGAACCAGTTCTCGGTCAACGCCACGGACCTGGCCCGGCTGACCGACGTCTTCGAGGTCTGCGTCGAGGCCGCGACCTTCCTGGACTGACCGCGACCGGAGGGCGGCCCCGCCGATGACCGTGAGTGCCGTGCTGCTGGTGACGGCGGTGGTGTGGGCGGTCAGCCTGATCCGGTCGGTGCGCCTGCGGGCGTTCGTCTACAGTCTCCCGCTGCCGATGTCGCTGGCCCTGGTGAGCACCGGGCACCGGGTGGAGGGCGCGCAGCTGCTCGGGGTGCTCGGCCTCAACCTGTTCTTCGTCGTCGTGGCGGTCACCCACCATCGGCTGCGCTGGCCGATCCTGCTCGCCGACGCCGCCGGGATCGCCGGGTACGTGGCGTTCAGCGCCGGCCTGCTGGCCGTGCCGGTGCCGTTCGCGCCGGCGCTGGCCGGCACCGTGGCGCTCTGGGCGCTGGCGATGCTGCTGATGCGCCGGCGCCAGGCGGCGCGGGCAGCGCCGGCGGACCTGCGGGCAGCGCCGGCGGACCTGCGGGCAGCGCCGGCGGACCTGCGGGCAGCGCCGGCGGACCTGCGGGCAGCGCCGGCGGACCTGCGGGCAGCGCCGGCGGACCTGCGGGCAGCGCCGACGGACCTGCGGGCAGCGCCGGCGGCGGCGCGACGCCTGCCGGCGCCGGTCAAGCTGCTGGTCATCCTGCTCGGCGCGGCGCTCACCGGGCTGCTCGGCGAGCTGCTGCGCGCGATGGTGGTGACCTTCCCGTACTCCGGGGTGCTGGTGGCCGTCGAGAGCCGCCGTGACCTGGTGGCGTTCACCCGGCACTTCGCCCGCAACAGCCTGGCGCTGGTCGCGTTCCTGGCGGCGTACCACCGGTGGCAGGACGGTTCGTCGGTCGCCGCCCTGGCGGCCGGCTGGGTGGCCTTCGCGCTGGTGGCCGTGGCGCTGCACGTGGCGGCGCGCGGCGGTGTGGCCCGGCGCCGCGCGGCGTTGCCCGCCGCCGGTCCGTCGCCGGTCTGACGCACTGTCAGGAGCGGACGCGCCCTGCGCTACACAGTGGCAGTTGTCCACACCGGCCGCCGGTGGGAGCGTGCGGTATCCACGAACGCCGCTGAAGGGTTGCCACGATGACCGACGACCTGCTGGCCCGGCACCGGGCCGTGCTCCCGTCCTGGATGCCGCTGTACTACGCCGAGCCGATCGAGCTGGTCTCCGGCTCGGGTCGCCGGGTCACCGACGCCCAGGGCCGCAGGTATCTGGACTTCTTCGGTGGGGTGCTGACCAACATGATCGGCTATGACATCCCGGAGATCCGGGAGGCGGTCGAGCGGCAGCTCGCCACCGGCATCGTGCACAGCTCGACGCTCTACCTGATCCGGCAGCAGGTGGAGCTGGCCGAGAAGATCGCGCAGCGCTCCGGTATCCCGGACGCCCGGGTGTTCTTCACCAACTCCGGCACCGAGGCGAACGAGGCGGCGCTGCTGGTCGCCACCAACCACCGGCGCTCGCACCAGATCCTGGCCGTGCGAAACAGCTACCACGGCCGGTCGTACGCGGCGATGGGCGTCACCGGCAACCGCAACTGGTCGGCCAGCGGGCTCAACCCGCTCCAGGTGGCCTGGCTGCACTCGGGTGACCGGGTGCGCGGCCTGCTCGCCCGGCTGAGCGCCGAGGAGCAGGTCGACGCGGCGGTGGAGGACCTGCGCGAGGTGCTGGCCACCCAGACCGCCGGCGACGTGGCGGCGCTGATCGCCGAGCCGATCCAGGGGGTGGGTGGTTTCGTGCACCCGCCGGACGGGCTCTTCGCCGGCTGGAAGAAGGTCCTCGACGAGCACGGCATCCTGTTCATCGCCGACGAGGTGCAGACCGGCTGGGGGCGTACCGGGGAGCACTTCTGGGGCTACCAGGCGCATGGGGTGACCCCCGACCTGCTCACCTTCGCCAAGGGCATCGGCAACGGGTTCGCGCTGGCCGGGGTGGTTGGGCGTGCGGAGGTGCTGGAGTCGGTGCCGGCGATCAGTTTCTCCACGTTCGGCGGCAACCCGATCTCCACGGCGGCCGGCAACGCGGTGCTCGACTACCTGATCGCGCACGACCTCCAGGCGAACGCGGCTCGGGTCGGCGCGATCCTCGCTGACGGCCTGCGCGCCTCGGTCGGTGGGCTGGACTGCGTCGCGGAGGTGCGCGGCAAGGGGTTGATGCTCGGCGTCGAGTTCGTCCGGCCGGGCACCAGTGAGCCCGACCCGGCGCTGACCAACCGGGTCTTCGAGGCGTGTCGGGAGGGTGGCCTGCTCGCCGGCAAGGGCGGCCTGTACGGCAACGTGCTGCGGATGGGTCCACCGTTGACGCTGACCGAGGAGGAGGCCCGCGAGGGTCTGGCGATCCTCACCGACGCGATCCGGTCGGCGGCGGGGGTGGTGGCGTGAGCACCCGGATCGGGCACTTCATCGACGGCAAGCGGGTCGGCGGCACGTCCGAGCGGCGGGGCGACGTGTTCGACCCGGCGACGGGTCGGCGTACCGCCGAGGTGGAGCTGGCCTCGGCCGCGGACGTCGACGTCGCGGTGCGGGCCGCCGCCCTCGCCGCCCGGGCCTGGCGGGACGCGTCGCTGGCGAAGCGGTCGGCGGTGCTGTTCGCCTTCCGGGAACTGGTGCACGCCCGCCGGGACCGGCTCGCCGAGGTGATCACCGCCGAGCACGGGAAGGTGCTCGCCGACGCGGCCGGGGAGGTGCAGCGCGGCCTGGAGGTGATCGAGTACGCCTGCGGCCTGCCCTCGGCGCTGCGCGGCGCGTTCAGCGAGAACGTCTCGACCGAGGTCGACTCGTACACGATCCGGCAGCCACTCGGGGTGGTCGCGGTGATCTCCCCGTTCAACTTCCCGGTGATGGTGCCGTTGTGGTTCGTGCCCGTCGCGGTGGCCTGCGGCAACGCGGTGGTGCTCAAGCCGAGCGAGAAGGACCCCAGCGCGGCGTTGCTGCTGGCCGAGTGGTTCGCCGAGGCGGGCCTGCCCGACGGGGTGTTGAACGTGGTCAACGGCGACAAGGAGGCGGTGGACGCGCTGCTGGACCACCCGGAGGTGCGGTCGGTGTCGTTCGTCGGCTCCACTCCGATCGCCCGGTACGTCTACCAGCGCGGCACCGCCGCGGGCAAGCGGGTGCAGGCGCTCGGCGGGGCGAAGAACCACATGGTGGTGCTGCCCGACGCCGACCTGGACCTGGCCGCCGACGCGGCGGTCAACGCCGGGTTCGGCTCGGCGGGGGAGCGGTGCATGGCCATCTCGGTGCTGGTGGCGGTGGAGCCGGTGGCCGACGCGCTGGTCGAGCGGATCGCCGCCCGGATGGCCGGGCTGCGCACCGGCGACGGCCGGCGCGGCTGCGACATGGGCCCGCTGGTCACCGCCGCGCACGCGGCGAAGGTGCGCGCCTACGTGGACGCCGGGGTGGCCGCCGGCGCGGTGCCGGTGGTGGACGGGCGGGACGTGACGCCGGACGGCGACCCGGCCGGCTTCTGGCTGGGGCCGACGCTGTTCGACCGGGTGACCCCGCGGATGTCGATCTACACGGACGAGATCTTCGGCCCGGTGCTCGGTGTGGTCCGGGTCGGCTCGTACGACGAGGCGGTGGAGCTGGTCAACGCCAGCCCGTACGGCAACGGCACGGCGATCTTCACCAACGACGGCGGTGCGGCCCGCCGCTACCAGCACGAGGTGGAGGTGGGCATGGTCGGGATCAACGTGCCGATCCCGGTGCCGATGGCGTACCACTCGTTCGGCGGCTGGAAGTCCTCGCTCTTCGGCGACCTGCACGCGCACGGGGAGGACGGGGTGCGCTTCTTCACCCGGGGCAAGGTGGTCACCAGCCGGTGGCTGGACCCGCGCCACGGCGGGGTCAACCTCGGGTTCCCCACCCAGACCTGAGCAGCCGCAGCACGCCCGCCCCGGCCAGGTACGCCAGCAGCGCCGGGACGGGCGTGCCGAGCGGCTCCGGTGCTCGTGCCGGTGCCGCGCTGTTGATCAGCAGCGCGGCAACCACGGCGGCGTAGCCGGCCACGGTCAGCACCATCCGGGTCCGGGTGCCGCCGCCGGCCCGGCGGCCGGTGCGGTGCCGGCTGCTGCGCGCCTCCACCGGCCCGAAGATGGCGACCAGCACCGCCAGGACCACCGCGAGCAGCAGCAACCAGGGCACCCGCCACGCCCACCAGGCAGCCGTCCCGACCTCCGGGGTGGGCAGTGTCCCGGTCGCGTCGAGCAGGCCGATCAGCAGGATGGCGGCGGTCAGGTGCCAGAGGAAGACGGTCAGCACCACCAGGTTGACCCCGATCACGAGCTGCCACGGGCCGGTGCGGCGCAGCAGGCGCTCCGCCGGGCCGCGCAGCAGCAGGATCAGGCCGAGCTGGGCGGCGGCGACGGCCAGCAGCGCGAGGCTGGGCGGGGCGGCGTTGTCCAGCCGCTCGCCGGGCACGTGCAGCATGGACACCGGCCAGGGGCCGAGCACGGTGAGCAGCGGCAGCGCGGTCAGCCCGGCGGCCAGGAACACCACGCCGGCACGGCGGGAGGTGGGCAGGCGGCGCCGGCGTACCCCCGGGCGGTCGGGTGCCGACGGCCCGGCGGCGTCGGCCACGCCGGGCGGTGCGGAGCGGGTGTCGTGCCAGGCGAAGCCGAGCTGGTGTACGGCCAGCCAGCCGAAGAGGTAGTTGCCGTACGAAAGCTCCTCCGACCCGGTCAACCGGCCCAGGTCGCCGAGGCCGACCAATCCGACCAGCGCCAGCGGGACGGCGAGGCCGAAGCGGCGGTGCAGCGCGTACATCGGTGGGGTGAGCGCGACCACCGCGAGGTAGGCGACCAGGAACCAGAGCGGGATGGTGGCGAACCAGACCACCTCGCGGATCCGGGTCGGGTCGGCGCCGAGCAGCCGGGCCACCGCCGCCGCGGCGCTGAGCACCAGCACCAGCACGCTGGTGGGGCGGACCAGTCGGGCGCTGCGGTCGACCAGCCAGCCGGCGGCGTCGCCACCCCGGGCGCGCAGCCGGGTCAGCGAGGCCGCGTTGGCGTAGCCGCCGACCAGGAAGAAGACCGGCATCACCTGGGCCACCCAGGTGAGCGGGTACGCCCACGGCAGGTCGCCGAGCGCGGAGTGCCCGGTGGGCCGGCCGGCGGCGTCCCGCTCGATCACCGTGACGCCCCAGTGTCCGAGTACGACCATGGTGATGGCGAGCGCCCGCAGCAGGTCGACGTACCGCTCCCGGTCTGCCGGGGTGCGCTCGGCGAGCTGGCGCAGGCGGCGCATCGCTTCAGGCTATGCGACCGGGTGCTGGCCGGTGGTGATAACGGTTCGGCCGCCGGGGGTTGAAGTCCGCGCGTCGCTGCCGTAGAAATTCTTCAACGACTTTGTGTCAAATGAAGACAAGCAACACAACATCCCCCAGCGCCTCGATGCGACGGACGCCACCCCCATCACCCGGCGACCGCCCGACCCGACCCGAGGAGAAATCATGAACAGGCGTGACATCCTGCGGCGCAGCGCCGCCGCCGGCCTGTTGGCCACCCCCGCCGCCGGCCTGCTGGCCGGCTGTGCCACCGGCGGCGGCGACGACAACGACGACACCGCCGCCTACAAGGGCACCAAGAGCGAGCAGAACCCGCTCGGCGTCAAGGAGGACGCCCCGCTCGAGGTGGTGATCTTCAGCGGTGGGTTCGGTGAGGAGTACGCCAAGGCCCACGAGGCCATGTACACCGAGAAGTACCCGAAGGCGAAAGTCAAGCACTCCGCCACCCAGGAGATCAGCAAGACCCTCCAGCCGCGTTTCGTCGACGGCTCCCCGCCGGACGTGGTCAACAACTCCGGCACCGGCCAGATCGACTTCAACGGCCTGGTCAGCCAGAACGCCCTCGCCGACCTCGGCGAGCTGCTCGCCGCCCCGAGCCTCGACGTCCCCGGCAAGACGGTCAAGGACACCCTGCTGCCCGGCGCGGTCGAGATCGGCTCGTACGACGGCAAGTTCCTGGTGCTCAACTACACCTACACCGCCTACGGCATCTGGCACTCCAACAAGCTCTTCACCGAGCGCAAGTGGGAGTACGCCAAGACCTGGGACGAGCACATCGCGCTCTGCAAGCAGATCAAGGCGGCCGGCATCGCCCCCTGGACGTACGCCGGCATCCACCCGCGCTACATGAGCTGGCCGCTGATCTCCACCGCGATCAAGTTCGGTGGCCCGTCGGTGGCCCTCGCGCTCGACAACCTGGAGCCGAACGCCTGGAAGTCCGACGCGATGAAGGCCGCCGCCGACGCGTGGCACCAGATCGTCAAGGACAAGTACATCCTGGAGGGTTCGCCCGGCCTGGACCACAAGCAGTCGCAGACCGCCTGGTGCCAGGGCAAGGCCGCCTTCATCTCCTGTGGCTCCTGGCTGGAGAGCGAGCAGAAGGACGTCACCCCCGCCGGATTCAACATGACCATCGCGCCGACGCCGAGCCTGGGCAGCGGCGACAAGCTGCCGTTCGAGGCGATCCGCGGCACCGCCGGCGAGCCGTTCATGGTGCCGGCCAAGGCCCGCAACGTCGCCGGCGGCCTGGAGTACTTCCGGACGATGCTGTCGAAGAAGGGCGCCCAGGACTTCACCCGGAAGGTCGCCAGCCTGACCGTGGTGGCCGGCGCCAGCGACGGGGTGGAGTTGCCGTACGGGCTGAGCAGCGTGGTCAAGGCCCTCGACGCGTCCGGGACCAACGGGTTCAACTGGGTCTACAACAACTATTACCGCAAGCTGGAGCGCAACCTCGTCGACGCCGCGTGCGGCGAGTTCTTCAGCGGCCGGATCGGCCCCGCGGACTTCCTCGACCAGTGCCAGAAGGGCGCCGACTCGATCGCCCAGGACAGCACGGTCAAGAAGTACAAGCGGGCTGCGTGACACCCCGGCCGGTGGGGGCGGACCGCCCCCACCGGCCGCACCACGGAAGTAGGTCCTCATCGTGAGACATGGCAAGTGGCCGCTGATCGTCACCTTCCTGGTGCCGCCGGTGCTGCTGTACGTCGTCTTCGTCGTGTCGCCGTACCTCCAGGCGTTCCAGATCTCCACGACTGACTGGCTCGGCTACTCCGCCGACGCCAACTCCGTCGGCCTGGCGAACTTCAAGACCCTGTGGCACGACGGGTACGTCTGGAACGCGTTGCAGAACAACGCGATCCTGCTGGCCCTGGTGCCGGTGCTGACCATCGTGCTGGGGATCTTCTTCGCCACCATGCTCGCCATGGGCGGGCGCAAGGGCCGCGCCGGGGTGACCGGGGTACGCGGCGGCGCGTTCTACCGCACGGTGTACTTCTTCCCCCAGGTGCTCTCCGTGGTGATCATCGCGCTGCTCTGGAAGGAGGTCTACCACCCGAACAAGGGGCTGCTCACCAGCGCGCTGCACGCCCTCGGCCTGCCCTCGCCGACCTGGCTCGGCGACCCGGCGACCGCCTTCTGGTGCGTGCTCGCGGTGATGGTCTGGAGCAATGTCGGCTTCTACGTGGTGCTGTTCGGCGCGGCCATGTCGGCCGTGCCCAAGGAGATCTACGAGGCGGTGCTGCTCGACGGGGCGTCCCGGTTCACCACGCTGCGCCGGGTCACGCTGCCGCTGCTGTGGGACACCGTCCAGGTGGCCTGGGTCTACCTGGCCATCTTCGCCCTGGACGGGTTCATCCTCGTGCAGCTGATGACCAACGGCGGGCCGAACTTCTCCACCGACGTGATCGGCGTACGGATGTACGACACCGCCTTCGGCAGCGAGACCAAGTTCGGCTACGCCTCGGCCATCGGTGTGGTGATGTTCTTCCTGACCCTGTCGGTGGCGGTGCTGTCGCTGCGGGTAGGCCGGCGCGATCGGATCGAGTACTCGTGACCACACTGGACAAGCCCGCTCCCGCCGCCACCGCGCCGACGCCGGCCGCCGGCCGGGACCGCCCCCTCCGCCGGGAACTCGGCGTGGCCAACGTCTTCTCGCACGGCTTCCTGCTGCTCTGGGGGCTGCTCACCGTACTGCCGCTGCTGTGGATGTTTCTCAGCTCGTTCAAGACCAACGGCGAGATCCTGGCCGACCCGTGGGGGCTGCCCGGGGCGCTGCACTGGGACAACTGGGCGCGGGCCTGGACCGGCGCGCACATCGGCCGGTACTTCCTCAACAGCCTGGTGGTGGTGGCCGGCTCGGTGAGCCTCACCATGCTGATGGGCGCCACCGCCGCGTACGTCTTCGCCCGGTACGAGTTCCGAGGCCGGCAGTTCGCCTACTACCTCTTCGTCGGCGGGCTGATGTTCCCGGTGTTCCTCGCCCTGGTGCCGCTCTTCTTCGTGGTCCGCAACGCCGGTCTCTTCGGCACCTGGACCGGGCTGATCCTGGTGTACGCGGCCTATTCGCTGCCGTTCACGGTGTTCTTCATGACCGCGTTCTTCCGGACCCTGCCGACCTCGGTGGCCGAGGCCGCGATGGTTGACGGCTGCGGCCACTTCCGGCTGTTCTTTCGAGTGATGCTGCCGATGGCGCGTCCGGGACTGATCAGTGTGGCGATCTTCAATTTCCTCAGCCACTGGAACCAGTTCCTGTTGCCGCAGGTGTTGATGCAGGGCGACGAGTCCAAGTGGGTGCTCGCCCAGGGGCTCTTCGCCCTGTCGGTCAGCCAGGGCTACGCCGGTGATTACGCCCGGCTCTTCGCCGGACTGAGCATCGCCGTGCTGCCGGTGCTCGCCGTGTATGTGGGCTTCCAGCGACAGGTGCAGACCGGGCTGACCGCGGGCCAGCTCAAGTGATCCCGGCGACGGACGCCCGGTTTTCCTTGCCGGGCCCGTCCGATTCCGATCGCAACTCGACGGGCGACCGGCAGCCGCGGCGGTGTCCGGGGTGTGGCAGATGACACGGGCAGCGCAAGCGGCGTCGCTCGTAGCATCGGGCGGGTGATCGACCAGAGCACCTTCGCCCCGTTCGTGCTGGTGGAACACGACGACCCGCCCGTGCGCAACTGCGGCGGGCGAAGCCGGTGCCGGTACAACCTCGTGCTGCACGACCGCGACATGCAGCCGGTGGCGTCGACCTTCGCGCTCGCTGGCGTCGCGGGCGACGGCTGCGGCTGGAACGGTTTCGCCGAATCGCTCGCGGCCGCCGAGATGCCAGCGGTCGCCGAGCTGGTGAACTTCCTTTCCGACCCCGGGACCTTCGTGCTCACCAGTCACCACGTCGACGCCCTGCGCCAGCTGGCCGGGCGGCTCGCCGCGGCGTACCACGACCCCGAACTACTCGCCCACCTGCTGCGACCGGCTCGCGAGGCCTGACCGGCACGCGATCACCGTCGTGCGCTGGCGTCTCCCAGCGCACTCGCCAACCCGCCGCGCGCCCGCGCCGTCCGCGCGCCCGTCCCGTTCAGGGCGGGCCGCCGGGCCGTGGGAGGGGGATCCGGCCCGGCGAGCGCGAGGCCTCAGGCGGTGGGCGGGACCAGCAGGGCGTGCAGGGCGGCCGGATCGGTGACCTCCGGCAGCGACAGGGCGGCGAGCCAGGCCGCAGCGGCGGCGCCATCGCCAGCGGAGAAGACCCGCGCGTCCGGCCACCGCCGGCCGACCTCGGCCCGGACGGCCGTGGCCAGCGGCGTGTCTCCGGTGAGCAGACCACCGCCGAGCACGACGGGGGACACCGCCCCGGGGGGGCGGATCCGGTTGGCGCTCTCGGCCAGGTGCCCGGCGGCCTCGTCGATCAGCCCGGCGGCGACCGGCTCGTCGTCCAATGCGGCGGCGACCACCAGGGGCGCCAGCCGGGCCAGCTCCACCGGGGGTCGCCGGGTGACCGCCTGGATCAGCCTGTCGACCGTGTCGCGCGGGCGGGCCGACACCTCGGCTGAGCCGAGCAGCTCGGTGAGCACTGCGACGGCGAGCGGCCCCGGCGCCCGGCCGGAGTCCAGGTCGGCCAGGAGTCGCCGGACGGCCTCCCGGCCCAGCCAGAAGCCCGAGCCGGCGTCGCCGAGCAGCCAGCCGTGCCCGTCCGCGACCCGGTCCAGTCGCAGCGCGCACACCCGGGCCGCGATCGCCCCGGTGCCGGCTATGAGCACCGTGCCGTCCGGGCTCGCGGTGCCCGAGGCGTACGCGACCAGCGCGTCGCCGTGCACGTCGTACGGGCAGCGCAGCCCGGCGTCGCGCCAGGCCTGGTCGAAGGCCTGCCGGCCGGCGGGTTCGGCGAGCAGCCGGGCGGCGCCGGCCAGCCCGATGGTGCCGGCCGCCACCCGGGTCGGGTCGACGTCGGCGAGCGCACCGCGCAGGGCCGTCAGCAGTTCTGCGGCGGCCCGCTCGGCGCCGTGGCTGGTGGGGTTGCCCCCGCCGGCGCGGCCGGTGCCGAGGCGCTCGCCGGTGAGGGTCAGGACGGTCGCCCGGGTGGACGTACCCCCGACGTCGAGGCCGACCACGACGGTGTCGGACATCGGCACGGCCTCCTTGCGCTGCGCGGCGATGGGCCCCGTTCATGCTGGTCGGCGCCGTCACGCGGGGCAAGATCTGGCCGGCGCGGCGGCTTGTGCGCCAGGTAACAGTTTGAAAACTTCGCCCACAGTCTTGACACGGAGGGGCGGTTAGTAAGAACTTTTACCACTAACAGTTAACAAGCTTTTCGGAAAGGTCAGGCGTCGCATGGTTGATCACGAGGTGGACACCTCCGCGGGGACCGCGGTGGTCGACGCCGACGCGTTCGACCGGCGGGGCGCGCTCGGGTCCGCCTCCGACGGAGTGCTGGCCCGGGTCCGCAACGGGCTCGGTGAGCTGACCGGCGCGCTGCGCCGGGTCGCCGAGCACGTGCTGAGCGACCCGGAGGCCGCCGCCCGATCCACCATAGTGGAACTGGCCGAGCGCAGCGGCACCTCACCGGCGACGATCACCCGTTTCTGCCGGGCGATGGGCTTCGAGGGCTACGCCGACCTGCGGCTGGGCATCGCCTCCGAGACCGGCCGGGCGCGTTCGGCCGGCTGGACCGTCGACATCGGTCGGGAGATCCAGCCGAGCGACCCGCTGGCCCGGGTGCTCGACCAGATCATGGCCGCCGACACCCGGGCCATGCACGACACCGCCGCGCTGCTCGACCTCGCCGAGGTGGAGCGGGCCGCGGTGGCGATCGCCGGCGCCAGCAGGGTGAACATCTTCGGCGCCAGCGGCAGCGCGCTGGTCGGCGAGGAGATGCAGTTCAGCCTGCACCGCATCGGGGTGGCCGCGTGGGCCTGGAACGACGTGCACGAGGGGCTGGCCAGCGCCGCGCTGCTGCGCACCGGAGACGTGGCGCTGGGCATCTCGCACACCGGCCAGACCCGGGAGACGATCGAGATGCTCGCCGAAGCGGGCAGTCGGGGTGCCACCACGATCGCCCTCACCGGCTTCCCCCGCTCACCGTTGGCCGAGCTGGCCGACATCGTGCTGCTCACCGCCAGCCAGGCGACCACCTTCCGGCCGGACGCGCTCTCCGCCCGCCACCCCCAGCTGGTGGTGCTCGACCTGCTCTACATCGCCGTCGCCCAGCGCACCCACGACCGCGCGCACGCGGCCTTCCGGCGTACCGCGCAGGCCGTCGACGGGCACAAGGCCGCGAAGGGAGCCCTCGCATGATCAGCGCCCAGGGGTACGCGGACGCGGTCCGCCCGGTGCTCGACCGGCTGCTCGACACCGAGGCCGACGGCATCACCCGGGCGGCCGACCTGATCGCCGGGAGCCTGCGCGCCGGCGGTGTGCTCCAGGCGTTCGGCGCCGGGCACTCCGAGGCGTTCGCCGCCGAACTGGTCGCCCGGGCCGGGGGGTTGGTCCCCACCAACCGGCTCTCGGTGCGTGACCTGGTGGTGCACGGCGACGCCCCGCCGGGCGTGCTCGCCGACCCCAAGCTGGAACGCGACCCCTCCATCGCCCACCAGATCTACGCGCTCGCGGCGCCCCAGCCGCGTGACGTGTTCGTGGTGGCGTCCCAATCCGGCATCAACGGCTCGGTGGTCGAGCTGGCGGCGCTGGTCACCGAGCGCGGTCACCCGTTGATCGCGGTCACCTCGGTCGAGCACACCGCACGGGTCGCCCCGCGGCACCCGTCCGGTCGACGGCTCGCCGACCTCGCCGACGTCGTGCTGGACAACGGCGCGCCGTACGGCGATGCACTGCTGCCGCTCGAGGGCGGCGGCGCGGTCTGTGCGGTCTCCTCAGTCACCACTGCGCTGCTGGCGCAGCTGCTGACCGCGGAGGTCGTACGACGGTTCCACCAGGCCGGAGAGGTGCCCCCTATTTACCTCTCGGCCAACGTCCCCGGCGGGGACGAGCACAACATCGCCCTCGAGTCGCGGTACGCCGGGCGTCTCCGGCGCACCGCCTGACCCGAATTCCACAAGGAGAGACGACGATGTCGATTACCCCCGAGCACCCGGCCGAACTCGACCGCCGCACGGTGCTGCGTCGCGCCGCCGCCGTGGGCATGCTCGCCACTCCGGCCATCGGCCTGCTCAGCGCCTGCGCCACCAGCAGCGGCGACGAGGAGAACGAGCAGGTCGGCGGCGGCACCAAGAGCGCGACCAACCCGCTGGGCGCCAAGGAGGACGCCCCGATCGAGGTGGTCATCTTCAACGGCGGTTACGGCGAGAAGTACGCCACCGACGTGCACGAGCCGCTCTACAAGAAGGCGTTCCCCAAGTCCGAGGTCAAGCACCAGGCGACCCAGGCGGTCTCCACGGTGCTGCAGCCGCGGTTCGCCGGCGGTAACCCGCCGGAGTTCGTCAACAACTCGGGCGAGAAGTTCCTCGACTTCGGTGCGCTCGTCAACGACGGCCAGCTGCAGGACCTCACCGAGCTGTGGGACGCGCCGTCGGTCGACGACGCGAGCAAGAAGGTCCGCGACACCGTCATCCCGGGCGTCGTCGAGCAGGGCATGTTCAACACGGCCGACGGGGGCCGCAAGCCGTTCGTCCTGTACTACGTCTCGACGGTCTACGGGATCTGGTACTCCGGCAAGCTCTTCAAGGACAACGGCTGGACCGCACCCACCAACTGGGAGCAGTTCAAGGCCCTCTGCGAGCAGATCAAGGCCAAGGGCATCACCCCGTACGGCTACGCCGGTGCGAACGCGGCCTACTACCAGTGGAACGTGATCCTCACCCAGGCCGCGAAGATCGGCGGCACCGACGTTCTCAAGAACATCGACAACCTGGAGGACGGCGCCTGGAAGCAGGACGCCGTCAAGCAGGCCGCGGAAGCCTGGGCCGAGATCGGCGCGAAGTACTCGGACAAGAGCTTCGAGGGGCTCAAGCACACCGACGTGCAGCTGCGGCAGAACCAGGGCAAGGTCGCCTTCTACCCGTCCGGCGACTGGCTGGAGAACGAGCAGAAGAAGGACACGCCGGCGGGCTTCACCTACCAGCTCATGCCGGTGCCCGGCCTCACCGCGTCGGACAAGCTGCCGGCGACCGCTATCCGCGCGGCCGGTGGCGAGGGATACTTCGTCTCGTCCAAGAGCAAGAACCCGCGTGGTGGCATGGAGTACATGCGCCAGATGCTCTCCAAGGCGGGCGCCCGCGGCTTCACCGAGACCGTCGGTGCGGCCACGGTCGTGCCGGCCGGCAGCGAGGGTTTCCAGTTCCCGCCGGGTGTGGCCAGCGCCCAGGCCGCGCTGAAGGCAGCCGGCAAGGACGTGTTCAACATGCTCTTCGACAACTGGTACAAGGAGCTCGACACGGAGGCGCGGACCGCCACCAACGAGCTGATGTTCGGCCGGATCAAGGCGGACGCGTTCGTGGAGCGGATCCAGAAGCGCGCCGACGCGATCAAGAAGGATTCCTCCGTCACCAAGTTCAAGCGCTGATCGGAGCGTAGGGGTCATGCGGCACGGCAAGTATCCGTTCGTGATCGGGTTCCTGTTCGCCCCGGTCACGCTGTACGTGGTCTTCGTCATCGCGCCGTACGCGCAGGCGTTCCAGATCTCGATGACCAACTGGCGGGGGCTGTCGGCCCCGCAGTGGGTGGGCTTCGACAACTACCGGAGGCTGCTCGACGACGGCAGCTTCTGGAAGGCGGTCCAGCACCACGGCGTACTGCTGCTTGCCCTGCCGCTGATCACCATCGCCATCGCCCTGTTCTTCTCGTTCCTGCTCAACGTGGGCGGCAAGAGCAGCGGCGGGCAACGCCAGGGGGTCTGGGGGGCGAAGTTCTACCGGGTGGTGTTCTTCTTCCCCCAGGTCCTGGCGGTGGCCATCATCGCGGTGCTGTTCCAGATGGTCTACCGGCCCAACGAGTCCGGTCTGATCAACGGCGTGCTGATGAAGCTCGGCTTCGATCCGGTGCTCTTCCTGATCCGGCCGAACCTGGCCCTCTGGTCGATCATCGCGGTGCTGGTCTGGCAGGCGGTCGGCTTCTACGTGGTGCTCTTCTCCGCCGGAATGGCCTCCATCCCGGGTGAGATCTACGAGGCCGCCGAGATGGACGGCGCGACCAAGGTGACGCTGTTCTTCCGGGTCACCCTGCCGCTGCTCTGGGACACCCTCCAGGTGGCCTGGGTCTACCTGGGCATCGCGGCGTTCGACGCGTTCGCCATCGTCGCGGTGCTTTCCGTGGACGGTGGCGGCCCGGACGGCGCCACCACGGTCCTGGCCATGGAGATCTACCGCAACGCCTTCGTCTACTCGAAGTACGGCTACGCCTCCGCGATGGGTGTGGCGCTCTTCTTCCTGACCCTCACGTTCGCGGCGCTGACGCTGCGGCTCACCAAGCGGGAAAGCGTGGAGTACTGATGAACCCGCAGTCGACGCTGCCGCCGACGCCGGCGGCGCTACCGCCGAAGACCGGCGACCCGGGTGCCCCCGGTGGGCGGGGGCGGAAGGGCCCCCGCTCGGAGGCACGGCTCTTCACCGGCCTGGGGCACATCGCGCTCGCCGTGTGGGCGGTGATCGTGATCGTGCCGATCCTCTGGACGTTCCTCGCCGCGTTCAAGAACACCACCGAGATCTTCAGCAGCCCATGGACACTCCCCGCGGAACTGCGCTGGGAGAACTTCGGGCGGGCCTGGACCACCGCACGCGTCGGTCGGTACTTCATCAACAGCGTGATCGTGGTCGGATGCAGCACCTTCGGCACCATGCTGCTGGGCTCGATGGCGGCGTACGTGCTGGCCCGGTACAAGTTCTGGGGCAACCGGGCGATCTACTACCTCTTCGTCTCCGGGTTGGCCTTCCCGGTCTTCCTGGCCCTGGTGCCACTCTTCTTCGTGGTGAAGAACCTGGGCCTGCTGGACACCCACACCGGGGTGGTGCTGGTCTACATCGCGTACTCGCTGCCGTTCACGATCTTCTTCCTGGCCGCGTTCTTCAAGACGCTGCCGTCGTCGGTTGCCGAGGCGGGGCTGATCGACGGCTGCGGGCACACCCGACTGTTCTTCCAGGTCATGATGCCGATGGCGAAGCCGGGCCTGATCAGCGTCGCGATCTTCAACATCATCGGTCAGTGGGCGCAGTACCAACTTCCCCTGGTGCTGCTCAGCAACGCGAAGGACAAGTGGGTGCTCACCCAGGGCATCGCGGACATCTCGGTGAACGCCGGCTACGAGGCGGACTGGTCCGGGTTGTTCGCCGCGCTGACCATCGCCATCCTCCCGATGATCATCGTGTACGCGATCTTCCAGCGCCAGATCCAGGCCGGCCTCACCTCCGGCGCCGTGAAGTAAGGAAGGGCACCGTCCACAAGGTGCCCTTCCTTTCACCTCGGGCGCTCGTCGGCGTGGGCGTGCCAGGAGTGCCACAGAGCCGCGTACGCCCCGTCGGCCGCCACCAGCTCGTCGTGACTGCCGATCTCGGTGATCCGGCCGTCCGCCAGGACGGCGACCCGGTCGGCGTCGTGCGCGGTGTTGAGCCGGTGCGCGATGGCGATGACGGTCCGCCCGACGAGCACGGCGGCCAACGCCTGCTCGGTACGCCGGGCGGTCGTCGGATCGAGCGCGGCGGTCGCCTCGTCCAGGATCAGCGTGTGCGGGTCGGCGAGCACCAACCGGGCCAATGCCAGTTGCTGCGCCTCGGCCGCGCCGAGCTGCCGGGCCCCGTCCCCGAGCGCGGTGTCCAGGCCGTCGGGCAGCTCGGCGGACCAGTCGGCGCCCACCGTGACCAACGCGGAGCGCATCTGCTCGTCGGAAGCGTCCGGGGCGGCGAAGGCGAGATTGTCGCGTAGCGAGCCGATGAAGACGTGGTGTTCCTGGGTGACCAGGGCGATCCGGCGACGACGCTCGGCGGGGTCGAGGTCGGTCACCGGGCAGTCACCGATGCTGACGACGCCGTGACGCGGTGCGTCGATCCCGGCCAGCAGCCGGGCCAGGGTGGACTTGCCGGCCCCCGACGGGCCGACGACGGCCAGCCGCTCCCCGGGCCGCACCTCCAGGTCGATGCCGTGCAGCACGTCGCGCCCCCCGGCGTACGAGAACCGCGCCCCGCGCACGAGGAGCCGCTCTCCCCGTGAGGTGGCCACCGTGCCGGGCGGCTCCGGCGGGACCAGACCGACGCCGAGCACCCGCGCGAACGACGCGAAGCCGCGCTGCGCCTGCTCCGTCCACTGCAGCAGCCGGTCCAGTGGTTCGATCGCCTGCTGGAGGTAGAGCGCCGCGGCGACCACCGCGCCGAGCGACACCATGTCCTCAGCGAGCAGATACCCGCCGACGAGCAGGACCATGGCTACCGGCAGCGGATAGCTGGCCTCCACCACGCTGAAGAACACGGTGCGCAGTGCGAGAGTTGCCCGCCGGGCCCGCCATACCCGGGTGATGCGGGTGGTGCCGTGCCGGATGCGGTCATCGGCCAGCCGCAGCGCCTCGACGGTGCGGGCTCCCTCGGCGGTGGTGGTCAGCGTCTCGGTCAGCTCCGCGGCCGCCGCGCCCTCAACGAGGTACGCGGAGCTGGCTCGCCGCAGGTACCAGCGGGTCACCGCCCAGATCGACGGCAGCCCGGCCAGCGCTGCCAGCCCGAGCAGCGGGTGCAGCAGGAAGACCGCCCCGAACAGCAGCGCCAGTTGCACCGAGGCGATGACGATGGTGGGCACCACGTCCCGGACCGTGGTGCCGACCGTCGACACGTCGACGGAACTGCGGGTGGCCAGGTCCCCGGAACCGGCCCGCTCGACGACCGAGACGGGCAGCCCGAGCGTGCGGTCGACGAACTCCTCGCGCAGGTCGGCGACGGCCCGCTCCCCGAACCGGTGGCCGGCGTACTGCGCGTAGCGGGAGAGCAACGCGCTCACCAGGACGCATCCGCCGATCGCCAGCGCCAGCCGGTCCACTGTGGCCACACCGGCGCCCGCGGTGACCCGGTCGACGATGGTGCCCAGCAGCCACGGCGGGGCGAGCCCGGCGACCGCGGCGGCGCCGTGCAGCGCCAGCACGACGCCGACCGCCCGGCGGTGCCGGCCGATCAGGTCCCGCAGCGCCCGGCGTACGGTCCTGCGGTCCGCCACCGGCAGTCGGCTCACGGATAGGCCCCCTCGGCGTCGGCGGGTCGATCGAGGTCGGGATCGGCGCTGTCCCGGGCCACCAGGTGCCGGTAGCCGGGGTCCTGGTCGAGCAGGTCGGTGTGGGTGCCGCTGGCGACGATCCGACCCTCGCGCAGGTGGGCGACCAGGTCGGTCCGGCTCAGCAGCAGCGGCGAGGTGGCGAGCACGACGGTCGTCCGTCCGGCCCGCGCGACACGTAGCCGTTCGGCGATCCGCGCCTCGGTGTGCGCGTCCACCGCCGACGTCGGGTCGACGAGAATCAGCACCTCGGGCTCGGCGAGCAGCGCCCGGGCCAGGCGTACCCGTTGCCGCTGGCCGCCGGAGAGCGTACGGGCCCGGGCGTCGATCACGGTGTCCAGCGCGGCCGGCAGCGCACCGACGATGTCCTCGGCCGACGCGGCCCGCAGAGCCGCGCTGATCCGCTCGTCGTCGACCCTCAGCCGGGCGTCGTCGTTCGACCGGGCGTCGTCGTTCGACCGGGCGTCGTCGGACTCTGTCCGGCAGAGCAGGATGTCCCGGAGCGTGCCGGGAAACAGGTACGAGTCGTGATCGGCGACCAGGATGCGTGCGCGAACCTCGTCCAGGGCTATCCCGGTCAGCCGCACACCGCCCCAGGTGGACTCGCTGGCCACGTACCGGCCGAGCCGGTCGGCCAGGGCCAGCGCCGCCGAAGGGTCGTCGGCGGCCACGCCGGTCAGCCGGCCGACGGGGACGGTCAGCCCGGTCGCCGGGTCGTGCAGGTCTGCGGGGTGCTCCGGCGCGGCTACGACGTCCGGGCGGCGCTGGTCGGGAACGCTGTCCCGCCGATCCGGTGCGCTGCGCGGGCCACCGACGTCGTCCGGGGCCAGCTTGAGCAGGGCGACGATCCGCCGGGCGGCGACCCGGCCGCGGATCAGTTGGTGGCTGCCTTCGAGCAGGAACCAGACCGGCACGATCAGGGTCGCCACGTAGCCGTAGACGGCGACCAGCTCACCGATGGTGACGTCACCGGTCACCGCCATCCGGGCCGTCAGCCACACCACCACCGCCAGGAACAGTCCGGGGATGGCGACCGTCGCCGCGTCGATCCAGCTGTTGACCGCGCCGACCCGGTAGCCCTCGGCGAGCAGGTCGCGGGATCTGGCCGCGTACCGTCGGGCGAACAGGTCCCGGCCGCCCACCCCGGCGAGCACCCGTAGCCCGGCCACGATGTCTCCGGATCGGGCGGTGAGCGCGCCCTGCTGTTTCCGGTAGACCGATTCGGCCCGCTCCAGGCGGCGTAGCAGCGGGCCGACGACCAGCCCGACCGCGGGCACTCCCACCAGGATGCAGAGCGCGAGCATCGGGGAGATCGACCAGAGCAACACGGCGATGACCGCGTACGCGACGACCGCGCCGACCCCCGGTCCGGTCAGCGTGAGCACCTGCGCCGACCAGTCGATGTCGGAGCCGCCGATGGTGGCCACCTCGCCGGCGGCGACCCGACGCGGCAGCACCGCGCCGATCCGGGACAGCTGCCGCAGCACGACGGCGGCCGAGCGGGCCTTGGCGTCCTCCCGGATGAAGGTCATCGTGCGGTGCCGCATGGTGCCCAGGTACGACAGCCCCACGCCCGCGACGACGATCGCCGCCACCCAGAGCGCCAGGGCCTGGGTGTCGCCCGCGCGTAGCCCGTCGTCGACGGCGCGGGCGATCAGGTAGGGCCGGACCGACAGCCCGATCATCCAGGCCGTCCCGAGCAGGCTGCCGCGCAGCACCCGCCAGGGCTGGCGGCGGACCAGCCACCAGAGGTAACGCATCGGACCCCCGGTGTCCGGAGTGCCAGGCTCGGAATGCGGAATCTGCGGGGGCACCCGGCCACGCTACCGACCGCGCCAACGCCCCACCGACCCGTTTCCGGCCGTGTAAGGAAGGGCACCTTATTAACGCCTGGTGCAGAGGAAGGGCCCCTTGTTACAGCTCAATCCCAGGGCGCCGACCAACCCCGCGCGGGCGGGTACTGCCGCCACGCGTGTTAAGAAGGGGCCCCTCCTCTACTGGAGGCGTTAATAGGGTGCCCTTCCTTTCATGTCAGGGGGGCGGGGGAGAATTGCCGGCGTGCTGGTGGCGGTGGTGGCGGACGAGCGGGGTGGGGGAGAGCTGCGCCCGCTGGACGCCGCGGGTCACCCCACCGGTCCGGCGGAGATCGTCACTGACCTGGCCGGCGCCGTGGCCGCGCGGGAGGCCGCGGAGCATCCGCGCTGGGTCTGGCCGACCGCCGGCGCGGTCTATCCCGCGTTGCTGCGGGCGGGGGTGCGTGTCGAGCGCTGCCACGACGTGGAGCTGACCGAGGCGCTGCTGCTCGGCCACGCCGGTCGCTGGGGTGAGCCGCGCTCGTTCGCCGCCGCCTGGGCCCGGCTCAGCGGTGCGCCGGTGCCACCTGACCCGCCGCCGCGCCCGCCGGCGCCGCCGGGGCACGGGCAGGGCGCGCTCTTCGACACGATGCCCGGCCCGCCGGGCCCGGGGATCGACGCCCTGACCCGGGTGTACGCCGACCAGCTCACCCGGATCGCCGCCGCCGAGCATCCGGGTCGGTTCCGGTTGCTGGTGGCCGCCGAGTCGGCCGGCGCGCTGATCGCGGTGGAGATGGGCGTCGCCGGGCTGCCGTGGCGGGCCGAGGTGCACGACGCCGTCCTCGCCGAGCTGCTGGGCGAGCCGTCCCCGGTCGGCGGCCCACCGCGCCGGCTGGCCGAGTTGGCCGCCCGGATCGCCGACGCGCTCGGCGTCCGCCGTCTGCACGCCGACTCCCCGGCAGAGTTGCTGAAGGCGTTCGCCCGGGTTGGGGTGGAGCTGCCGAACACCCGGGCCTGGGTGCTGCGCGGGGTGGACCATCCGGCGGTGCCGCTGGTGCTGGAGTACAAGGAGCTCTACCGGATCTGGACGGCGCACGGCTGGTCCTGGCGTGAGCAGTGGGTCCGCGACGGGCGGTTCCAGCCGGAGTACGTGCCGGGCGGCGTGGTCTCGGGCCGCTGGGCCACCCGGGGCGGTGGCGCGTTGCAGATCCCGAAGGTGATCCGCCGGGCGGTGGTGGCCGACCCGGGCCGGCGGTTGGTGGTCGCCGATGCCGGCCAGTTGGAGCCTCGGGTGCTGGCGGCGGTGTCCGGCGACGCCCGGTTGGCGGCGGCGGGCGGGGCCGGTGACCTGTACGCCGCCCTCGCCCGGGACGCCTTCGCCGGTGATCGGGCGCGGGCCAAGGTGGCCCTGCTCGGCGCGATGTACGGGCAGACCGGCGGGGCGGCGGTGCCCGCGCTGGCGGTGTTGCGGCGCAGCTACCCGACGGCGTTCGGCTACGTCGAGGCGGCGGCGCGCACGGGTGAGGCGGGCGGGCTGGTGCGCTCGTGGCTGGGGCGCACCTGCCCGCCCGGTTCAGCCGGGTTCGGCGACCCGGACGGGGTCGCGGGCGACCCGGACGGCATGGCTGATCCGCAGAGTCCCCGGGCCCGTGCCGCGCGGTCCCGGGGTCGCTTCACCCGCAACTTCGTCATCCAGGCCACCGCCGCGGAGTGGGCCTCGACGCTGCTGGCCACGCTGCGCACCGAGCTGGCCGGCACCGACGCCGAGCTGGTCTTCTTTCAGCACGACGAGGTGGTCGTGCACTGTCCGGCGGCGCAGGCCGAGGCGGTGGCGGAGGCGGTCGGTCGCAGCGGTGAGCGGGCCACCGCGCTGCTGTTCGGCGACACTCCGGTGCGATTTCCGCTGGATCTGTCCATCGTCGACTGCTACGCCGACGCGGCATAGCGGACGATTTTCCTATTTGCCCCGCTACCCGAGGCCGGTCGCACTCGTTGCATCCGGTGTCCGTAGGACGGGACGGACCGGGCACCGCCGTGCCCGGTCCGCTCCACGGTGGAGGGGGCGCAGCTGAACCGGATCGCAGGAATGATCATCGCCGCGGGCGGGGGGCGCCGCATCGGTGGTCCCGAGGCGCTGCTGCACCAGGGGGAGAAGCCCCTGGTCAACCAGATGATCGACACGATGACCAAGGCGGGCTGCGAGCAGATCGTGGTCGTACTGGGCGCCGCCGCCGACCAGGTCCGCGAGACCGCCGACCTGGGCAGGGCCACGGTGGTCATCAACAAGGCGTGGGGCACCGGGGTCGGCTCGTCCATCCGCGCCGGCCTGGCCGCCATGGACGACGAGGGGATCGAGGCGGTGGTGGTGGTCCCGGTCGACATGCCGGGCCTGACCACCGCCGCGGTCCGGCGAGTGGCCGCACTGCCGTACCCGGACGTGCTGGTCTGCGCCACCTACGACGGGCTGCGCGGCTACCCGATGCTCTTCGGTCGCCGGCACTGGCCCGGCATCGCCACCCTGGCCAGCGCCGACGTTGGCGCCCGGCCATACCTGCTGGCGCACAAGGACCAGATCGTCGACATCGCGTGCGACTCGGTCGCCGACGGCAGCCGGGTCGACACCCCGGAGCTGATGGCGCTCTACGGCCTGACCGTCCCGCCGCAGCGGGTCGGGGTCTAGGCGGTCGAGGGGGCGGGCCACGCCACGTCGTCGATCGCGAGCCACGGCGCGGCGGCCACCGCCGTCGGGGTCTGCCCGGCGAACTCCAACACGTCGCGGTGCAGGTGTGACTGGTCGACGTAGCCGCTCTCGATGGCAGCAGTGGCGGCGGAGTGACCTACGGCGAGCAGGTGCACGGCGTAGTCGAACCGCACCAGGCGGGCGGCGCGTTTGGGTGTGATGCCCAGCTGGGACCGAAAGCGGGACAGCAGGCGCTTGCGGCTCCAACCGACCTCGTCGGCCAGGCTGTCGACCCGTACCCGGCCTCGGCTGGTGCGGGTCCGCCGCCAGGCGTGGGCGACCTCCGGATCGGCCGGTCGACGGGTGTCCAGCCGCCGGCCGAGGATCTCCGCGGCGATGGCGAACCGTTCGTCCCACGACGCGGTGGCGCGCAGCCTGGCCTCCGCGCGTTCTGCGGCGCGGCCCCAGACGTCGTCGAGGGAAACCACCGCCCCGCAGATCTCCGTCGACGCGCCGAGCACGGCGGCCGCGGCGACCGGCTCCAGCCGGATCTGGAGGCACTCGCCGAACCCCCGGCCCGTCGCCCGGAGGTCACCGGGAAGCAGGCCGACGACGGCGCTGCCACTTCTGTGCTGGCCGTCCACGGCGTAGGTGAGGCCCGTTTCCTCGCTGAGGTCGACGATCAGGGTGATCGACGGGTGCGCGACCATGGCGATGTCCACCGGTGCGCAGGCGCGGTGCCGGAACCCGGCCATGCGGACCCCCGGCAACCGGGCCGACGGGCGCGGGACCACCACGTCCACCAACGACCAGTCGAGCGGGGTCGTCCCCATCGGCCGCATCTGCCGAGTCTAGGCAGTCGGGGTCGCCGGTGGGGTGCCCGCGGCCGTTGCCGTGAAGCCCAGCAGCAGCCTGCTGGTTGCCTCGGGCGCTTCCAGCATGGGTACGTGTCCGACGCCGGGCAGCAGCTCGACCCGCGCCTTCGGCACCGTGTCGTACCGGTGCGCCGACGACGGATCCCAGCGGGGGTCGTCGCCGCCGAAGACCACCAGCACCGGGACGTCGAGAGCGGCAATGCGCTCGGGCACGCTCCGCTCCTCGATGTATGCGTCGTAAGCGCGCAGCACCGACCTCAGCGTGCGGTATCTGAGGTGTCGGACGTCGCTGAGCAGATCGTCCGGAACGTCGACCGGACGCGCGCAGGTGACGCTGATCCCCCTGCGGATCATGGCGTCCGATCGCCGCGCCCAGAGAAGCGGACCGAGCGGCGGAGCCAACAGGGCCCGGAGCAGGGCCGGCTGTGGAAGCAGAGCGTCGGGACTCGGGCCGGTGCTGACCAGTGCGAGCGAGCGCACCAGGTCCGGGCGTCGTTCGGCGAGCGCGGTGGCGATGTAGCCGCCGCTGGAGTGCCCGAGTGCGACGACGGACCGGACGCCGAGGTCGTCGAGCACCGCCGCCACCCGGTCCGCCTGGTCGGGCACCTCGTACGACGGCGAGGCCGGAGACCGGCCGCAGCCGGGGAGGTCCACCCGGATGACGTGGTGGTGGCCGGCGAGCGCCGGCACCACCGGATTCCAGGACGCGCCCGACATCCCCGATCCGTGAATCAGCAACAGCGGCGGCGCCTCCGCCGGACCGTCGTGCACCACGTGCATTCCCTGCGACTGCGCAACGTCGTACTCGCTCATGGGAACGACGATGCCCGGGCCGGCGGTCGTCCGTCTTGGATAAATGTCCTCGCGGAGTTCCGCCGGCTGGCGGCGACCATGGCACCGAAACGACGTCGCCGCCACCAGCCCTCGACGGGCGGGTAACGGCGACGCCGCGTAGGTCGGTGTCAGTCCTGCGCCTGGTCCAGCTCACCCGTGGCGGCGAGGCGCTGGTACCAGTGGGCGCTGTCCTTCCAGGTGCGCACCTGGGTGTCGTAGTCGACCCGGATGATGCCGAAGCGACGGTCGTAGCCGTAGCCCCACTCGAAGTTGTCCAGCAACGACCAGACGAAGTAGCCGCGCACATCCGCGCCCTGCGCGCGGGCGTCGGCCATCGCGCCGATGTGCCGGCGCAGGTAGTCGATCCGCCGCTCGTCGTGGATCCGGCCGTCGGCCGACACCACATCGTCGAACGCCGCGCCGTTCTCGGTGATCATCATGGGCCGGCTGGGGTATTCACGCTGGAGGCGCAGCAGCAGCTCGGTCAGCGCCGGCGGGTCGATGTTCCAACCCATCGCCGTGTACGGGCCGGGTTGCGGCAGGAAGTCGACGTTCTCCGCGGCGACCCACGGCGTCGACGTCGACGCGCCGTGCCCGTCGACGTCGGAGCGGGCCGACACCCCGTCCCACGCCCGGACCAGCGTGCTGGAGTAGTAGTTGACGCCGAGCACGTCCAGCGGCACCGCGATCAGCTTCTCGTCGCCCTCGCGGACGAACGACCAGTCGGTGACGGAGGCGGTGTCGGCCAGCAGGTCGGCCGGGTATTCCCCGTCCAGCATCGGGCCGAGGAACGCCCGGTTCGCCAACGCGTCGATCCGCCGGACCGCGTCCTGGTCAGCGGCCGAGTCAGACGCGCCCCGGATGACGTGCAGGTTCAGCGTCACCGAGAGCTCGGCGGTCGGCGCCAGCTCCCGGACCACCCGGCCGGCCAGGCCGTGCGCCAGGTTGAGGTGGTGCACGGCGGCCAGCGCGGCCGCCGGTTCGGAACGCCCCGGCGCGTGCACGCCGGAGGCGTAGCCCAGGTACGCCGAGCACCACGGCTCGTTCAGCGTGGTCCAGGTGTGCACCCGGTCGCCGAGTGCGGCGACGATGCCGGCGGCGTACTCCTCGAAGCGCAGCGCGGTCTCCCGCACCGGCCATCCGCCGGCCTCCTCCAGTTCCTGCGGCAGGTCCCAGTGGTACATCGTGGCGACCGGGCGGACCCCGCGTTCCAGCAGGCCGTCGACCAGCCGGGAGTAGAAGTCCAGGCCGGCCTGGTTGAAGCGGCCGGCGCCGCCCGGCTGCACGCGCGGCCAGGAGATGGAGAACCGGTACGCGCCCAGGCCCAGCTCGGCGATGTGGTCCAGGTCCTGCTGCCAGCGGTGGTAGTGGTCGGCGGCCACGTCACCGGTGTCGCCGTTGTAGGTCCGGCCGGGGGTGTGGCTGTAGGTGTCCCAGATGGACGGTCCGCGGCCATCCTCGCTGGCCGCGCCCTCGATCTGGTACGCCGCCGTGGCCGAGCCCCAGACGAAGCTCTCCGGGAAGGTGCGTGGGGTCATCGCGCCGCCACCTCCGTCCCGGCCACCACGCAGTGGTACGCCGACGAGGCGCCCGCCACCAGTTCGGCGGTGGCGACCCCGTCGCGGAAGCTCACCTCGAACTCCGCACCGGGCCCGTTCCCGGGCGCCGGGATCCGTACCCGTTGGCGTTGCCCCTCGGCCGGTGCGTAGAGCCGCAGCTGCACGCCGTCGGCCCAGTCGTAGTCGGGCCGGTCCGAGCGCGCCCCGAACGGGATGATCGCGCCCGGTCGGGCGAGCACCGGCACGCTGTCGAACTCGTGCTTCTCGGTGACCCACGCCGGGCCGGTGAGCTGAGCGCCGGTGACCAGGTGCGTCCAGGTGCCGGCGGGCACGTAGAAGGTGACCTCCCCGTCGGCGCTGAGCACGGGCGCGACCAGCACGTCGGAACCGAGCATGTACTGCCGGTCCAGGTGTGCGGCGGCCGGGTCGTCCGGGAACTCCAGGATCATCGGCCGCATCATCGGGATGCCGTCGCGGTGCGCCTCCTGCGCCGCGGCAGCCAGGTACGGCATCAGGCGGAGCTTGAGCCGGGTGAAGTGCCGCAGCACCTCGACCGCCTCGTCGTCGTACGCCCACGGCACCCGGTACGAGCCGGAGCCGTGCAGGCGGGAGTGCGAGGAGAGCAGCCCGAAGGCGACCCACCGCTTGAACACGGCTGGGTCGGGGGTGCCCTCGAAGCCGCCGATGTCGTGGCTCCAGTAGCCGAAGCCGGACGCCGCCAGGGACAGACCGCCGCGCAGCGACTCGGCCATCGCGACGAACGTCGACTCGCAGTCGCCGCCCCAGTGCACCGGGAACTGCTGCCCACCGGCGGTGGCCGAGCGGGCGAACAGCACCGCCTCGCCCTCCCCGCGTTCGGCCTCCAGCAGCTCGAACACCGCCTTGTTGTAGAGGTACGAGTAGTAGTTGTGCATCCGCTGCGGGTCCGAGCCGTCGTGCCACACCACGTCGGTCGGGATGCGCTCACCGAAGTCGGTCTTGAAGCAGTCGACGCCCATGTCCAGCAGCGCCTTGAGCTTGCCGGTGAACCAGCGGACCGCGTCCGGGTTGGTGAAGTCGACCAGCGCCATGCCGGCCTGCCACTTGTCCCACTGCCAGACGGACCCGTCCGGGTTGCGGACCAGGTAACCGGCCTCGCGGCCCTCCTCGAACAGGTACGAGCGCTGCGCGATGTACGGGTTGATCCAGACGCACACCTTCAGGTCACGCTCGTGCAGCCGGCGCAGCATCCCCTCGGGGTCGGGGAAGGTCGCCGGGTCCCAGACGAAGTCGACCCAGTGGAACTGGCGCATCCAGAAGCAGTCGAAGTGGAACACCGACAGCGGCAGGTCCCGCTCGGCCATCCCGTCGACGAACGCCGTCACCGTCTTCTCGTCGTACGAGGTGGTGAACGACGTGGACAGCCACAGCCCGTACGACCAGGCGGGGACCCGGGCCGGGCGGCCGGTCAGCGCGGTGTAGCGGCGCAGCACGTCCTTCGGGGTGGGCCCGTCGATGACGTAGTAGGTGAGCGACTGCCCCTCGACGCTGAACTGGGTCTGCGTCACGACCTCCGAGCCGACCTCGAACGACACGTGCTCCGGGTGGTCCACGAACACCCCGTAGCCGGCGCTGCTGAGGTAGAACGGCACGTTCTTGTACGCCTGCTCGCTGGCGGTGCCCCCGTCGGCGTTCCAGATGTCCACGGTCTGGCCGTTCTTCACGAACGGGCCGAACCGCTCGCCCAGCCCGTACACCGTCTCGCCGACGCCGAGGGCGAGCCGCTCGTGCACGTGCCGGCGGCCCTCGCCGTCGGTGACGACGCCGACGCTGCGCCCGGTGGACGCGGTGACCAACCGGTCGCCGTGCAGGAAGTCGACCCGCCACCCGTCGATGAGCGCGACCCGGGCGGTCAACTCGCCGGTGGTCAGTGTCGCGTTGATCCCGGTGATGTCGATGCTGACCGGATGCTCGTCGTCGGTGGCCAGCCCGAAGTGGGGCTCGCGGGGCAGCCCGCCGCTGTGGTGGCCGATGGTCACGCCGACGACGCCCGGGGCGGGGGAGAAGAACCGGACGGTGACCACGGGCCGGTTGAGGGTGTCGCCCCGCCCGGTGATCTGGCCGGCCGGCGCGAAGACGGTGAAGCCGCGTTCGTCCGGCTCGACCGATTCGACTGTGCCGGGGCGCAGCACGCTGACGCCGGGGCGCAGTTGCCAGTACCCGTCGGTGAACTTCACTTCTCGGCTCCTGCCGTGATGCCGCGCGCCAGAGTGCGCTGGAAGATGAGGAAGAAGATGATGGCCGGCACCAGGCTGATCAGCGCGCCGGCGTTGGTGGTCGGTGCGTCCATCAGGCGGTCGCCCTGCAACGACGCGAGCGCGACCGGGATGGTCTGCGTCTGGTTGTCGATCAGCATGACCAGCGGGATCAGGAACTCGTTCCAGGTCCAGATGAAGAAGAAGATGAGCAGCACCGCGAGGGTGGGCCGCAGGTTGGGGAAGACCACCCGCCACAGCACGGTCCACTTGCCGGCGCCGTCCAGCGAGGCAGCCTCGAGCAGCGAGCGCGGGAACGTGCTCAGCACCGAGGCGAGCAGGTAGGTGCCGAACGCGCTCTGGATCACGGTGAAGATGATGATCACCGAGAGTCGGGTGTTGTAGAGGCCGATCTCCTTGGCCACGTAGTAGAGCGGGTAGATCAGCGCTTCCTGCGGCAGCATGTTGGCCAGCAGGAAGAGCCCCACGATCCAGAGCCGTCCGCGGACCCGGCCGATGCCGAGCGCGTACGCGTTGAGCAGCGAGACGACGACGCCGAGCACCGCCACGGAGCCGGCGATGAGCGCCGAGTTCCACAGCTTCAGCGGGAAGTTCACCGTGGTCCAGTACGTCCGCAGACCCTTGGTGTAGAACTCCGTCGGCCAGCTCAACGGCCCGCCCGAGGAGTAGTCGGTCGGCGACTTGAACGCGTTGAGCAGCATGAACGCGAACGGCACCAGCATGGCGATCGCGGCGAGCGTGACCAGGGCGAGCACCACCCAGCGGGCGGCCCCGCGGCGGTGCCGGTCGCGGCTCGGCTTGTTCCGGCGGGGAGTCACCACCGCGCTCCCGGTCGGGATGAGCGTGACGGCCATCTCAGAACCCCCGGTCCCGGCGCTCGCTGCGGGCCTGCATCCAGATGAAGACCACCGCCACCACGACGATGATCAGTGTGAGCACCGTGGAGATCGCGGAGCCGTAGCCGACCTGGAGCTTCTTGAAGAACGTGTAGTACGCGAAGTACGACGGCACGTTGGTGGCGTTCTCCGGGCCGCCGCGGGTCAGGGCGAAGATCGGCCCGAACACCTTCAACGCGGCGATGGTGCAGGTCAGGGCCACCACGAAGGTCTCCGGCCGGATCTGCGGGAGGGTGATCGCCCGGAACCGGTGGACCCAGTTCGCGCCGTCGACCTCGGCCGCCTCGTACAACTCGGGGTCGACGCGTTGCAGCGCCGCCATGAAGACGACCACCGGGTAGCCGATCTGCACCCAGATCATCACCGCCATCACGCTGGGCAGGGCGGTGCCCGGGTCGCCGAGCCAGTCGTGGCGTAGCGCGCCGAGGCCGACCGCGTCGAGCAGGCTGTTGAACGCGCCGTCGGGGCGCAGGATCCAGCCCCAGACGATGCCGGCCACCACGACGGGCAGCACCTGCGGGAGGTAGAACGCGGCCCGCAGCGCGGCGGCGGTGCGCGGCCGGAACCGGCGGCCGATGACGTCGAAGAGCACCGAGGCGAGCACCAGCCCGAGCAGGGTGGGTGCCACCACCATCGCGATGAGCATCGCGACGGTGTTCCGGAACGACGCCCAGAACACCTCGTCGTGCAGCAACTGCTGGTAGTTGTCCAGGCCGACCCAGGTGGGGTCGCCGACTCCGGACCACTTGGTCAGCGACAGGTAGCCGGTGCCGACCAGCGGTGCGCCGATGACCAGGATGAAGAGCACCGCTCCGGGGAGCAGGTAGAGCCAGTACGCCGCGTTGCGGCCGCGACGTCCGCGGCCGGGCGGGGGCTGGGTCGGCGTCGCTGCCGGGTACGGGGCGGCGACGGTCTCGGAGACTGCCATGGAAGATCCTTCCCGGTGGAGCGGGCGGGCGCCCCGGTCGTGCCGGTCGCGCCCGCCGCTCGCCGCGTCACTTGCCGGTGATCTCCTTGACGCCGTCGGCGTACGGCTTGGCGATCGAGTCGAGTACCTGGTCGGGCGACTTGGATCCGTTGATCAGGCCCTGGAATCCGGAGACCAGCACGTCGTAGTAGCCGGGGACCGGCCAGTCCGGGTAGAAGGCCAGGCCGTCCTGCTTGCTGACCGTGTTGAAGTCCTCGATCAGCTTCCGGTCCTTGGGGTCGCTGATCTTCGCCGGGTCACCGGCGACCGGGACACCGCCGTTGTTGCCGATCAGGTCCTGGATCTCCGGACGCAGGGTGATGTCGATGAAGTCGTACGCCAGGCCCTTGGCCTTGCTGGTTTCCGGGACCACCCACAGGTTGCCGGACGAGCCGGCCTGCAGGGTGTTGCCGGGGAAGAGGAAGGTGTCCCAGTTGGCCTTCATCTCGGCCTTGAACCGGCCGTACCACCAGCTACCGGAGACGATCATGGGGGTCTTGCCGCCGATGAACGCGGTGCCCATGTCCTCGGCCTTCAGGCTCGCCGAGTTCTTCGCGACGTAGCCCTTCTTCACCCAGTCGGCGAAGGTGTCCGCGCCGTACTTCAGCGGGTCGGCCGTGAAGTCCACCGGGTTCTTGTAGAGCTGGTAGTTGTCGACGAACTGCCGGTCCGCCTTGGCCAGCGCCAGCTGGTAGAAGAGCTGACCGGCAGGGTACTCGGCGCCGGCCATGCCCAGCGGGGCGACGCCCTTGCCGACGAAGGTGTCCATCGCGGCGGTCATCTCCGCCATGCTGGTCGGCACCTTCACGCCGTACCTGTCGAAGAGGTCCTTGTTGTAGTAGACCGTGACGTACTCGCCGTAGTTCGGCACGCCGAACCAGTTGCCCGAGCCCATCACACCCTTGTCGCTGTAGCGGGCGGTGGTCTGCAGGCTGGGGCTGAGCTTGCCGGCCCAGCCGCGCTTGTCGGCCTCGGCGCTCAGGTCGGCGAGCAGGCCCTGGGAGGAGAGCAGGCCGGCGGTCGCGTTGCCCTTGTTGTACTCCATGATGTCCGGGCCTTCGGACGAGTTGATGATCATGCCGGCGTTCTGCTGGATCTGCTCGAACGCCTTGCGCTCGAAGCGCACCTCGACGCCCGGGTGCTCGGCCTTGAAGATCTCGATCGCCCGGTCCCAGGCGACCCCCATGGCGCTGTTGGCGCTCTCGTAGTGCCAGAGCTTGAGGGTCTTGGCCCCGCTGTCGTCCCCGCTGTCACCACCGCCGCACGCGGCCACGGTGGTCGTAGCGGTCGCCGCCAGGGCGATCGCGGCGACGATCCGGCGGAATCGCTGCATTGCTATCCTCCTCGTTGAGTATCTAGCCGGTACTGCACTGGGCCCGTCGTCGCGTTGCAGCGCGGCGGCGGGCCGTTCTCGCTGGTCAGCCCCCGTTGCTCGGCGACCGCCCGGGTGTGTCGGGTGCTGGCCGTCGTGGCACGGCGGTCGATCCCCGGGTCTCCAGCGCACACGGCAGCAGTTGCTGGTGGCGCTCGTCGCCGGGGCCGTCCAGATGACGCAGCAGCGCCTCGATCGCGATCCGCCCCATCGCCGAACCGGGCGAGGTCATCGCGGTCAGCGCCGGAGTGGCCAGCTCGGCGACCTGCGGCGAGGTGACCATCGAGACGACCGAGACGTCGTCGGGCACCGAGAGCCCCCGGCCGGTCAGTTCGCCGAGGATGCCGAAGATCGCGGTCTCGTTCATGGCCAGCACGGCGGTCAGCTCCGGAGCCTGCGCGAACGCGGCGGCCAGGGCGGCCCGCCCACCGGCGGCGCTGTCCTCGGCGGGGATCATCACCGGCTCCAGGCCGTGTCCGGTCATCGCCGCGACGAAGGCGTCCCGGGTGCGCAGCGCGGGGCCGTAGCCGCTGGCCAGGGTGGCTGCCGAGTGGTTGACGTAGACGATGCTGCGGTGGCCCAGGCCGACCAGGTGGGCGACGGCTTCCCGCACGGTCTGCTCGAAGTCGATGTCGACATAGGAGAGCCCGCTGGTGTCGCCGGTGCGGCCGATCAACACCAGCGGGACGCCGGCCTCGCGGAGGACGGTGACCCGCTCGTCGGCGAGCTGCACCTCCATCAGCACGACCCCGTCCAGCATCCGCTGGCTGGCCAGCCGCCGCAGGTCGTCGAGGTCGCCGCCACCGACGGGGGAGAGCACCAGGTGGTAGCCGGCGGCGCTGGCAGCGGCGGCGGCGCCGGTCACGAAGGCGGTCTCGGTGGCGCCCAGGCCGCGCTCGTCCATCGGCATCAGCAGGCCGAGGATCCGGCTGCGCCGGCTGGCCAGGCCACGGGCCATCGCGTTGGGCTGGTAGTCGAGCTCGGCCATCGCGGCGAGCACCTTGTCCCGGGTGGCCTGAGAGATCGGCCGGGTGCCGGTGAGCACGTACGACACGGTGCTGACCGAGACCCGGGCGAGGCGGGCGACGTCGTGCATGGTGGCCACCGCGCGCACCTCCTCCGGCCCGCCGTGGGATCGCTCCCGAGTGATTGTCGAAGCGTTTCGACGAAGCGTTTCGACAGACGCTAGGCCACCTGTTACGGCGACGTCAATAGCCGATGTCGTTCCGGCTTCCGGCTCCCGGCTCCGGCCCGGCCAACCGGTGGTCTGTGGCCGCCTTTGCTCTGCTTCACCCCACGCAACACCCGCCGTCCGGTATCCGGACAGTGGGTGTTGCGGTCGTTGAAGCAGAGCAAAGGCGGCGGAAGGACCTTGGCCGGCCAGCAGGATCGCGCAACATCCCGAGGGATCGAGCATGAGCCGGGAGGCGGGAGCCGGGCGCCGGGCGGCGTCTCAGCGCAGGTCGAACAGGGTGGCGGCGCTGTCCCAGCACACCGCGCGCAGCCAGTCGTCGCCGAGGTCCAGCCGGGCCAGCCCGGTCAACTGGTCGGCGTACGGGTAGGGGATGTTCGGGAAGTCGCTGCCCAGCAGCACCTTGCCGGCCAGCCCCAGCTCGCGCAACCGGGGCAGATCGTCGGCCGGGAAGGGCACGAACCGGTCGAAGAACGGGGTGAACGCCATCGTGGTGTCCAGCCGGACCCGCTCGTACCTCTCGGCGAGGTCGAGGAAGGCCCGGTAGTCGGGGGCGCCGAGATGCGCCACCACGGCGGTCAGTCGGGGGTGGCGGGCGAGCAGGGCGGCGAACGGGTCCGGCCCGGTGTGCGTGGTTCCCACCGGGGCGTGCCCGGCGTGCACCACCACCGGCACACCCGCGTCGGAAAGCATCCCCCACACCCGCTCCAACGCCGGGTCGGTCGGCGCGAACCCGCCGACCTGCACGTGCACCTTGAACAGCCGGGCCCCGGCGGTCAGCGCCTCCTCGACGTACCCGGGGGCGTCCGGCTCGGGGAAGAAGGTCGCCGAGGGCAGGCAGCCCGGGGTGGCGTGGGCGAACTCCAGCGTCCAGCGGTTCAGCTCCGCCGCCATGCCCGGCCGGTGTGGGTACGCCAGCGCGCTGAACGCCCGCACGCCGAGCCGGCGCAGGTGCGCCACCCGGTCCGCGTCGCTCCACCGGTAGCGGATCGGCCACTGCGTGCCGACCAGCGGCCCGGCCGCGTCGAAGTACGCCCACACCCGGCGCAGCAGTCGCGGCGGCAGGAAGTGCACGTGCACGTCGGCCAACCCGGGCAGCCCGAGCGCGCGCCAGAACTCCGGCACCCGCTCGTCGGCCGCCGGCGGTGACTGTGGCGCCGGGTCGGTCATACGTCGATGTTGAACCGTTGCAACACCGACGGGGCGATCAGGCCGGCGGTGGCCAGCACCGACACCACGGTCAGAACGGCGCGCAGCACGACCACCTCGGTCTTGCTGCCGGTGCGCAGGGCGATGCTGTTCGGCAGGCCGATCATCGTCCACATGCGTCGGCGGATCGGGATCGGCCAGAGGATCGGCACCCCGGCTTTGGTGATCATGTCCCCGAGGATGTGCACGAAGCAGCCCACCCCCATGGCCACGCCGATCAGGGGATACCCGCGCCCGCCCGGGAGGTTGACGAAGGTGAACCACGCCGCTCCGGCCGACGCGAGGGTCACGATCACCCAGCCGGCCCGCTCCGCCCACTCGTCGAACAGCCCGCGCAGGGCCAGGCCGAACATGAAGAAGAGGATGGTGATCACCGCCCATTTGCCGTACGCGGTGCAGAGCGCGGTCGTGCCCCAGCCGACGAGCAGCGTGAACGGGATGGTGTGGGTCAGCGTGCGGTGCCCGTTGTTGCGGCGGGGATCCTTGCTGAGCTTCGTCGCGTAGTAGACCCCGAGTGAGATCTTCTCCATCACCTCGGCGACGAAGAGCGAGAAGACCCCGAAGGTGCGGGCCACCGTGGCGCCGCCCTGGTTGCGGGTCACCTTGCCCGACAGGTCGAGGTCGGGAAAGAGCGCGCCACCGGCGCACACCGCGGTGCCCACCGCCAACGCGAGTGGCGACTGCTGGTAGTCGGCGAACTGGTCCAGCGCCCAGGACCCGGCCAGCCATACCGCCGCGCCGGACAGCGCGTGCGACGGTCCCATCATCTCGGCTCACCCTCCCCAGGGATCTTGAGCGCCAAAACTACGCCACTGTAGTCAGCGTCGGCGCCGCAGGGGCATCACCCGGACGGTCCACAGCGGACGGTGTCAGAGTGCGGGGGTGAAGCTCTGCCGGATCATCGGCAAGTATGTCGCGTTGACCTGCCAGTCGAACTCTTTTGTCAACCACGAGACGGTGAAGGCGCGCCCGGCCGAGGTGTTGGCCAGCAGCCGGAAACTGTGCACCCGCTCGCCGGCGGCGTTCTCCCAGCCGCACTCCCAGATCGCGCCGCCCTCGAAGAAGTCCAGCGCCGAGATGTCCACCTTGCGGTAGCCCGGTAGCGCGTCGCCACCGGTGAGGCGGGCTTCCTCGGCCTTCCAGTACGCCACCGGGTCGGGCCGGGCCGGACCCGCCTCGACGCTGAGCACCCGAGGCCCGTCGGACTCCCGGAAGCAGGTCGCCGCCCCCTCGGTCCAGCGCAGCCAGCCCACCGGCGCGGCGATCCGGAACCCGGCCGGGTCGTCGTGCCACGTCCAGCCCTTCACCAGCCGGTACCGCGCGTCGGCCGGCGGCGGCACCGACGGCACCGGGGTGGCCGTCGGTGGCGGGGGCGTCGCGCAGGCGAACGCGGCCGGCCGGGGGGTGGTCCCGCCGCCCCCGGCGCCGGATGGGGGCGTCCGCCCGTCGGTGTGGTTGACCAGCGCCAACGCGATGCCGGTGGCGGCGAGCAGCGCGGTGGCCGCGCCGCTCAGGGCGAGCAGCCGCCGACGCCGGCCGCCGGGTCGGGTCGCCGGCCGGTCGGTGGGCGCCGCCGGGTCGTCGGGCGGGGACGGCCAATTGGTCGGAACGGCGGGCACGGCCGCCCGGCTCGCGTTGAGTACCGCCGCCACCGCCGCGGAGCGGGCCGGCTCGGTGCGCTGGTCGCCGTCCGCGGCCGCGCTCCGCAGCAGCGGCTCCGCCTCGGCGGCGGTCAACCGCCGCCAGGGGTCCCGCTGCAACAGGCCGGTCAGCACGGGGCGCAGCGACCCGGCCCGGCGCATCGGGTCCGGCGGCTCGATGGCCAGCGCGCTGAGCGTCGCCATCGCGCTGGAGCGGGCGTACGGCGAGCGCCCCTCGACCATCGCGTAGAGCGTCGCGCCCAGCGACCACAGGTCGGTACGCGGGTTCGACACCCCTTCGCGGGCGCGCTCCGGGGCGACGAACTGCGGCGAGCCGAGCACCGTGCCCGGCCCGGTCATCGCCCCGTCGCCACCGTCGAACGTGGCCAGCCCGAAATCGGTGAGCACCGCCCGCCCGTCGTCGGCGACCAGCACGTTGTGCGGCTTCACATCGCGGTGCAGCACACCGGCGGTGTGCGCGGCCCGCAGTGCGGCGAGCACGGCCAGTCCGATCCGGGCGGTGCGCTGCGGGCTCAGCGGCCCCTCCGCGCTGATGATCTGCTGCACCGACCGGGACGGCACGTACTCCATCACGATCCAGGGGCTCTCCCGGTCGTGCACCACGTCGTAGATGCGGACCACGTTGGGGTGGTTGAGCCGGGCCGCCGTACGCGCCTCGCGCAGCGTCCGCAGTCGCAGCTCGGCCCGCTCAGTCTCGGCCAGCCAGGACGGTGGCACGACCTCCTTCACCGCGACGTCGCGGTGAAGCATCTCGTCGCGGGCCAGCCACACCCGGCCCATGCCGCCGGTGCCGACCAGGTCGAGCAGCCGGTACCGACCCGCGATCAGCAACTGCTGCACAGTCGCTCCCCCTCGGTCACCCCGTGTTACACGATAGCCACCGGGGCGGCTTTTCTCATCCACTGAGCGGCCTAGATCCACGCCGGACGGCGGGCCGAAGGGACCACACGGTGCAGGTCAGCGGGGTGGTCGGAAACTCGTTCGTACTGCCGTCCAGTCCGCGGCGGCGGCCGTCCAGTCCCGGTCGTCGGTGATCCAGCCCAGCGTCCAGCGGTCGCTCCCGGCGGGTGTGCCGGCGACGTGTTGTCGGGCGTGCAGCCGGGCGCCGTAGGGCGCCGTCCACCGGGACTCCCACTCCGCCCCTCCGCCGCCCGCGGCAAGCCGGACCTCGTCGTACCCCGGCAGCGCACCGGACCCGGCCGCCGCGTCGCGGATCGCCGTCAGCCGAACCAGCGGATCGGTGGCACCACCCTCGGCGACGCTGAACGCCCTTCCGGTCGCCGGATCCTGGAAGCAGGCCACCGCGCCGTCGCGGGAGTAATGCCAGGTCGCGGGCACGGAGACCCGGAAGCCGGCGGAGTCGGCGTGCCAGACCCAGCCGGCCGGCGGCCGGAACTGTTCGCCGGGAGCCGGCGACGTGGCCGGCACCAGCGCACCGACGGCGTTCGGGCGGACACACGGAAACGGTGGCGGGGGGAAGGCGCCACCGCCCGGTGGTGGGCCCGGCCGGTCGGGGCGGTGCCCGAACGGCCCGCCCCGGCCGCCATCGTCGGGCGGACGGTCGCGCGGCGGCGCGGTGGTCGACCGCCCGGCGGTGCCCGTCGGCTCGTCGTCGGTGACTGCCAGCGTGGTGCCGACCCCGGCGGCGGTGAGCAGCCGGTGAGCCGCCTCGTGGTCGAGGCGGTAGCGCGGGTCGCGGCGCAGTAGCCCGGCAAGCACCGGCGCGAGCGGCCCGGCGTGCGGGGCCGGGTCCGGCGGGCCGGCCGCCAGCGCGCTCAGCGTCGCCATCGCGGTGCTACGGGCGTACGGGGAGCGGCCCTCCACGGCGGTGTGCAGGGTGGCCCCGAGCGACCACAGGTCGGCGGCCACGGTGGACACCCCCTCGGCGGCCCGCTCCGGGGCGACGTACTGCGGTGAGCCGAGCACCATGCCGGGGTGGGTCATCGCACCGTCGCCGCCATCGAACGTGGCCAGGCCGAAGTCGGTGAGCATCACCCGCCCGTCGTGTGCCACGAGCACGTTCTGCGGTTTGACGTCGCGGTGCAGCACTCCGGCCGTGTGCGCGGCCCGCAGCGCGCCGAGCAGGGCCAGGCCGATCCGGGCCGCCTCGGCCGGCGCGAGGGGCCCCTCGGTGTCCAGCACGTCCTGGAGGGTGCGGGAGGGGACGTACTCCATCACGATCCACGGGCTGCCCTCGACCGGGACGACGTCGTAGAGCCGGACCACGGCCGGATGGTTGAGCCGGGCGGCGGCGCGCGCCTCCCGCAGGGTGCGCGAGCGCAGCTCGGCCCGCTCGTGGTCGGCCAGCCAGCTCGGCGGCACGACCTCCTTGACCGCGACATCCCGGTGCAACATCTCGTCGCGGGCCCGCCACACCCGGCCCATGCCCCCGCAGCCCACCAGGTCGAGCAGCCGGTACCGACCGGCGATCAGCACCTGCGCACGCTCCTCCTCAGCCGCTGTCCGGGACACACCCTAACCAGCGGATCGGAAGTCACCTATCGGTCGTCCGCCTCGGCTCAGCAGGCGGCGTGGTCGGCCGCGGCGAGCAGATTGCCCTCCGGGATGGCGATCCGGGTACGTCCGCCCGCCAGTTGGGCGGCGGCCCGGCGGGCCTGGAGCGGGCCGTACTCGCGTCGGGCGGTGGTGTAGCTGGCGGCGGTGCGGTCCGCGATGGTGGCCCAGCCGTACCGCTCGCCGACCATGGTGCGGGCCCGGCGGGCCACCCGCCGGGCGAAGACCTCGTCGCCGAGGAGTTGGCCCACCGCGCCGGCGAGCGCGTCCGGGTCGCTGTGCGGGAACGTCACGCCGGTCACGCCGGTCTCGACGATCTCGGCGAGCCCGCCGGTGCGGGCCACCGCGAGCGGCGCGCCGGCGGCGGCCGCCTCCAGCGCCACCATGCCGAACGGCTCGTAGAGGCTGGGCACCACGGTGGCGTCGGTGGCGCCGAGCACCGCCGGCAGCTGGGTGGTGTCGAGGAAACCGGTGAAGCGGACGGTCGAGCAGAGGGCCAGCCGGCGGGCCTGCTCCTCCAGTTCGGCGCGGTACGGGCCGTCGCCGGCGATCACCACGCGCAGCCCCGGGTGCCGCTCGCGCAGCCGGGGCACCGCGTGCACCAGGTGCTGTACGCCCTTTTCGTAGACCAGCCGGCCGGCGTACCCGACCAGCGGGCCGCCCGCGGCGAACCGCGCCCGGGCCGAGGCGACCGCGCGCGGCCGGGCCCGCCAGGCCCGGTCGTCGACCCCGTTGGGCACCACGTCGACCTGACTGGTCGGAAGGTCGAACAGCGCGGTCACCTGTTCGCGCATGTACGCGGAGCAGGTGATCACCCGGGTGGATTCGTTGCTGAGCCAGTGTTCGACGCCGTGGATGGTGCGGTTCATCTCTTCGGGTAGCCAGCCTTGGTGGCGGCCGGCTTCGGTGGCGTGGATGGTGCTGATCAGTGGGATGTCGAGGTGGTCGCGCAGGGTCATCGCGGTGTGGGCGACGAGCCAGTCGTGGGCGTGGATGACGTCGTAGGTGCCGGCCTCGGTGGCGCGCAGGGCGGTGCGCGTCAGGGTGTGGTTGAAGGCCATCGTCCAGGCCAGGAGGGTGTTCGTGGCCAGGGGGAAGGTGACGGGGTCTTCGGGGGCGCGCAGGATGCGGACGCCGTCGGCGTATTCCTCCAGGGGTGCGCCGTCGGCGTGGCGGGTGACGACGGTGACGTCGTGGCCGGCGGCGGCGAGGGCGACGGAGAGGGCGTGGACGTGTCGGCCGAGGCCGCCGACGAGCACCGGCGGATACTCCCAGGAGAGCATCAGCACCCGCAGCTGCCGGGCGGGGTGGATGTCGATCACGTGGGCGTCGGGTGACATGCGGCCCCCTTTGAGTTCGTCCCCGGGCGCGCACCGACCGCACCGGAGCGGTGCCCGCCGTCGCGTCTGGATCTCGGACCCATCCTGCCGGGGTCGAGATAACCAGCGGAGACACCGCCGTTGCGGTCGTGTAAAGCGCTACTGGCCTTTTCGGCGCACCCGCAGCAGCTCGGCCACCGACCATGCCTGGAACGGGCAGCCGGTCGCGGCGTGCGGCGCGAGGCCATCGGCCGTCTCGCTCACTGAGCCTAGCCCAAACTCGGTCAGATGAGACTCAATACCGACGAACACGTCATCGACTGACATCTTGCCTCGGCGGCAGGCGTCCACGTACGGGCCGAGCAGCCACGGCCAGACGGTGCCCTGGTGGTAGCCGCCGTCCCGCTCGGCCGGGCCACCCCGGTGCCGGCCCACGAACTCCGGCGAATCAGGGGCGAGGCTGCGCGGTCCGAGCGGGGTGAGCAGCCCGGCCCCGACCCGGCGCAGCGTCGCCTCGTCCGGCTCCAGCGGCGCGAACGGCAGTGACCAGGCCAGCAGCTGGTTGGGTCGCAGCGAGTCGTCGTCATGCAGGGCCGCCCCGCCCAGCGGGTACGCCGGTGCGGGCGCGTCCAGCACGTCGTGCAGCCAGCCACTCGGCGCCGGGAAGCGGGCCCGGAACGAGGCGGTGGACTGCCCGTGCCGTCGCCACAGCTCGGC
Source organism: Micromonospora sp. U21 (assembly GCF_018070045.1). Lineage (GTDB taxonomy): Bacteria > Actinomycetota > Actinomycetes > Mycobacteriales > Micromonosporaceae > Micromonospora. The sequence goes on along the minus strand of NZ_JAGPYK010000024.1, from coordinate 31,614 downwards.
CGCGTCCTGACCAGCCAGCTCGGTCAGCTCGGCGAGCCCGGCCAACCCGTTGATCCACAGCGCGTTGACCTCGACCGGCTTGCCGGTACGCGGGGTGACCGGCACCCCGTACACCCGGGCGTCCATCCAGGTCAGCGCGGTGCCCGGGGCGCCCTGGGTGAGCAGCCCGTCGGCCGGGTCGACGGCGATGCCGTAGCGGGTGCCGGCCAGGTGCGCGTCGATGACCGTGCGCAACGCGGGCAGCAGCTCCTCGCCGAGGTCGGTGTCACCGGTGACGGTCACGTGCCGGCTCACCGCGTGCAGGAACCACAGCGTGCCATCGACGGTGTTGTACTCCACCCGCCCGGTGTCGGCCGTGTTGGCCAGCATCCCCTCGGACAGCGTCGCCGCGTACGCCCGCAGCAGCTCCCGGCCCTCGTCCGCGCGGCCGGTGCAGAGGAACAGCCCCTCGTACGAGATCATCGTGTCCCGCGACCAGGCGCCGAACCACGGGTACCCGGCGACCACGTCGACCGCCGTGCCACCGGTACGCACCACGAACGCGTCCGCGGCGAGCGCGAGCGTCGCCTCCACCGGGTCCGCCGGCTTCGCCGTCGCCACCACCTGGCGGTTGCGACGCCGGGCCGTCGCCACGATCTCCGCGGCGGGTGGCGGTTCGTGGTTGAGCCGACCGGCCCAGGCCCGCACCGACACGGTGTCACCGGGGCGCTCCAGCTCGCCGGCGAAGCGGCCCGCGTACCAGAGGTCCTCGTCCGGGTGCAGGCCCCGGTTCGCCTCCTCGCGGTGGTGCACGCCCAGCCACCACTGCCCCTCCGGCGTCCAGCCCGGCCCGGCCAGCCGGTACGCCCCCTCGACCACCGCGCCGTCGGCCACCGCCTCGACCTGCGGCGTCGGCCCGTCGGCCCGCCGCTCGCCGTGCGCGTCACGCCAGGTGCAGGCGGCGGAGAGCTCCAGCCGGACCGGCCCGCCGGCCACCAGCCGGTGCACCACCGCCACGCAGGAGCGGCCGGGCAGCATCGCCAGCTCCCGCTCGATCACCACCGCGCCGATCCGCCACCGCCACCGGGGCAGCCCGTCGACCAGGTCGAAGCGCTCCAGCAGCTCGAAGCCGCGCGGGTCCACGTCGCCGGAGGACCACTGGTGCGCGCCGAGCCGGACCCGCGCGCCGGACGGCAGGGTGACGGCCGGGTCGAGGCTGACCAGTCCCACCCGGCGGGACGCCGGCGTCTCGCCGGGCACCACCAGCAGACCGTGGTAGCGCCGGGTCCGCAGCCCGGCGACGGTGCCCATCGCGTACCCGCCGACGCCGTCGGGCACCAGCCACTCCCGGCTGGCCGCGCTGGTCAGCTCGCCGCAGACCTGCGGCCCGAAGTGAATGTCGATCAACTTTCCTCCACCGGCGGCGGGGTGTAACACGCCACGACGAGAATGGCCGCTGTGGTCAAGTACCGCGGCGACGTCAAAGATGTGCACGTGATCACTGACCGTTCGTCCTCCGACGCCTCGCCACCCGACGCCGAGCGGCTTCGGCTCGCTCAGGCCGACTCGGGGGAGCAGGACTGGCGCGCATGGGGTCCCTATCTGTCCGAACGGGCGTGGGGGACGGTGCGGGAGGACTACAGCGAGCACGGTACGGCCTGGGACTACTTCCCGCACGACCACGCGCGGTCCAGAGCCTACCGCTGGAATGAAGACGGGATGGCCGGCGTCTGCGACGACCGGCAGACCTTTGCGTTCGCTCTCGCGCTGTGGAACGGCAAGGATCCGATTCTCAAGGAGCGGATGTTCGGCCTCGGTGGTGACGGCGGCAACCACGGCGAGGACGTCAAGGAGTACTGGTGGTACGAGGACTCCACGCCGACGCACTCCTGGATGCGCTGGCGCTACCACTACCCGCAGGCGGCCTTCCCGTACGACGAGCTGGTCGCGGTGAACGCGCTGCGCGGCCGGGACGACACCGAGTACGAGCTGGTGGACACCGGCATCTTCGACGACGACCGGTACTGGGCGGTGACCGTCGACTACGCCAAGGCGTCCCCGACCGACCTGTGCATGGTGGTGACCGTCGCCAATCGGGGCGACCGGGCGGCCACCCTGCACGTGCTGCCCAGCCTGTGGTTCCGCAACACCTGGGCCTGGGGTCTGCCCGGCGGTGACCGGATTCCCCGGCTGTCGGGTGAGGGCTCGCGGCTGGTCGGCGAGCACCGGGTGCTCGGCCAGCTGCTGCTGGAGGGCGACGGCGACCCGGTGCCGCTGCTCTGCGACAACGACACCAACGCCGAGCGGCTCTGGGGCCTGCCCGGCCGGTCCCGCTATCCGAAGGACGGCATCAACGACCACGTGGTCAACGGCGCCGCCACGGTCAACCCGGCGGGGGAGGGCACCAAGGGCGCACTGCACTACGTGCTCGACGTGCCGGCCGGCGGGCAGCGGCAGATCCGGCTGCGGCTGACCCGCACCGCGTCGCCACCGGCCGCCGCTCCGCCGCCCCGGGCGGATCTCGGCGACGGCTTCGAGGCGGTGGTGTGGGCGCGGCGTGCCGAGGCGAACCGCTTCTTCGCCGGCGTGATCCCGGAGGCCGCCACGCCCGACGAGGCGCTGGTGGCCCGGCAGGCCATCGCCGGGCTGATGTGGGGCAAGCAGTTCTACCACTTCGACGTCAAGCGGTGGCTCGATGGCGACCCGGGCTCGACGCCGCCGGCTGGGCGCCGCCACGGGCGCAACAGCGCCTGGTGGCACATGACGAGCTTCGACGTCATCTCCATGCCCGACCCATGGGAGTACCCCTGGTACGCGGCCTGGGACCTGGCCTTCCACTGCGTGAGCATCGCCCGGGTCGACCCGGGCTTCGCCAAGGCGCAGCTGCTGCTCCTGCTGCGCGAGTGGTACCTGCACCCCAACGGGCAGATTCCGGCGTACGAGTGGGCGTTCGGTGACGTGAACCCGCCGGTGCACGCGTGGGCGGCGCTCAAGGTGTTCGAGATCGACGGCGGCCGGGACCACGAGTTCCTGGCCCGGGTGATGCACAAGCTGCTGCTCAACTTCACCTGGTGGGTCAACCGGAAGGACACCGGCGGGAACAACGTCTTCGAGGGTGGCTTCCTCGGGCTGGACAACGTCGGGCCGTTCGACCGGTCGGCGGCGCTGCCGGTGGCCGGTGTGCTGGAGCAGTCCGACGGCACCGGCTGGATGGCCATGTACGCGCTGAACATGCTGGACATGGCGATCGTGCTGGCGGAGCACGACCGCACCTGGGTGGACACCGCCACGAAGTTCTTCGAGCACTTCGCGTACATCGCCGCCGCCGCGTACGAACAGGGGTTGTGGGACGACGAGGACGCCTTCTTCTACGACGTGCTGCGGCTCGCCGACGGCACGAAGGTGCCACTGAAGGTCCGGTCGGTGGTCGGGCTGCTGCCGTTGGCCGCCACCACCCGGCTCACCGCCCGGACCCTGCACCACCTGCCGGAGCTGGGCGCCCGGCTGCGCTGGTTCCTCGCCAACCGCCCGGAGTACGCCGAGGTGATCGGCACCCGCCGGCTGGGCCCGGACGGCCGCCAGCAGCGGCTGCTGTCCATGGTCGGCCCGGAGCAGGTGGTGCGGCTGCTCGCCCGGATGCTCGACCCCGACGAGTTCCTGTCCGACTTCGGCCTGCGGACGCTGTCCCGCGCGCACCTGGACAAGCCGTTCTCGGTCACCCTCGGCGGGCAGGAGTTCTCCGTCGGATACGAGCCGGCGGAGTCGACCAGCGGGCTGTTCGGCGGCAACTCGAACTGGCGTGGGCCGATCTGGATGCCGACGAACTTCCTGCTGATCAGCGCGCTGCGCGACTACGCGGCCTTCTTCGGCGACGACCTCCAGGTGGAGTACCCGACCCGCTCCGGAGTGAAGAGGACCCTGGACGAGATCGCCGACGACCTCTCCGCCCGGCTGATCTCGCTCTTCACGCAGGACGACTGGGGCCGGCGGCCGATCTACGGCGCGTGCCGCATCTTCCAGACCCACCCGGACTGGCGGGACCTGATCGCCTTCCCGGAGTACTTCCACGGCGACAACGGGGCCGGGCTCGGCGCCTGGCACCAGACCGGCTGGACGGCCCTGGTCGCCGACCTGATCCTCACGTTGGCGAAGGAACGACAATGAACTGGACTGACCGGATCGTTGACGCGACCGGATGGCGTCAGGAGCCGATCGACGGCGACGGGGGCGACGTCGAGTCCGAACTCGGGGCGACATTGCCGACTGATTACCAGGAGTTGTGTCGACGCTTCGGACCGGGATCGTTCTCGGCCTACCTCTACGTTCTGCCGCCGACGGCAGAGCAAGGTTCGACGTCACTGCTCGGGACCTGGCAGCGGTATCGGCAGGACAACCGCCAGGGCGACATGATCGAGCAGTTCCTCGCCCCGTACGGGTTGTATGAGCCGGACCGGGGGCCGGGTCTGATCCGCTGGGCTTCGGACCAGACCGAGGGCGAGTACTTCTGGCTGGCTGACCGTTCGGCGGACGTCGATCGGTGGCCGGTGATCGCCCGAAAGGACCCCCTGGAGTCATGGCACCGGTTCGACGTATCCACCACGGAGTTCGTCTATCGGCTGCTTGCGGATCCGGAGTTCAAGCCGTTCACGGTAGCCGATCCGCCGGGCCGGGCGTTCTTTCTGCCAGCCGGGCAGACGATCTCCAGCGCCGAGGAATGGGATGCCCTTACCAGCCCGAACCGGTAGAGCTGAACCAACTGGCCGAAGTCTTACCCATGCATCACGACCGGCTGCGACAACGGTCGGTAAACAGGCAGGCGGGGGACGCCCGGGCGGGACGGGACAACGTTGACCCGGTTGCCGTGATCGGCCAGCTCACCGATGCCCTCGCCCAGTGGCGCGGGCCAGCCGGTGAGGGTGTGCCGCGTAGCACCTCTTTGGACAACCGGTGGGCGACGCTGGACGAGCGGCGGCTGCAGATCTTCGAGGAACTGGCCGAGGTCCGGTTGACCGTCGGTGAGCAAGCCCGACCTGCTGGCCGGCTCCCGGCGTTGGTCCGCGAGTACGCCGCCGAACTGGCCGCGCTGCCGTCCGTGCCCCGACAGCTGATCAACGGGTGGCGGTCACCCCTGGAGACCACCCAGCACTGACCGTCCGGCACGGACAGTCACCAATTTGTCACGGCGCGACTGCGGACGGTGTCTTCGACTTACGCTCGTGGTCGTGTCCGCATCTGCCGAGGGAGCCACCGAAGAGGACCGACGTGACCTCATCGTCACGGTCGCCCGGGAGTTGGCCGAGGTCGAGGGCTGGACGGGGGTGAGCCCTCGGCGGCTGGCCGAGCGGGCGGAGGTCGACGTCGGGGACCTCTACCGGCACTTCGCCGATCAGGAGGCGCTGCTCGCCGCCGTGGCGGTGTGCGCCTTCGCCGACCTGGCCGCCGACCTGGCCGAGGCTCACGCGGAGACAATCGGCGGTGCGGAACGCGCCTGGCCGGCCGTGGCGAGCGCTTACCTCGACTTCGCGTACGCGAATCCGGAGGTCTACGACGCGATGCTGGCGCTGACCCCCGACCTGGCCCTCGGCGTCGACGGCGTGCCGGCCGCTCCGCGCGGCGTGTTCGCCGAGCTGCGGGCGGCCCTGACCCCGCTGGCCGAGGGACGTGACCCGGACACCCTGGCCGAGGTGGGCTGGAGCCTGCTGCACGGCATGGTGATGCTCACCCGGGGTGGCCGGCTGCGCCCCGAGGCGCAGGAGGAGCGGGAGACGATGATCGCGGAACGGCTGCTGCGCTGGCCCCGACCGGTGGGCGGAAAGTCGCTGGGTGCGCCGGACGATATGCCCTAAAGTCCCCGATCGTCGGAGGAGTTGATCACGAGGAGGCGGCGGGATGACGGTGGACGCGACGGCTCGGCGGCAGGCGCAGGTGCTGATCTTCGACGCGGACGACACGTTGTGGGAGAACAACGTCGTGTTCGAGCGGGTGATCGACGACTTCCTGGCCTGGCTCGACCATCCCACCCTGGACCGGGTGGCGCTGCGGGCCGTCCTCGACGACATCGAGCGGGCCAACACGGTGGCACACGGCTACGGCAGCAAGGTCTTCCTGCGCAGCCTGGCGGAGTGCCTGGAGCGGCTGCGCGAGCGACCGGCCACCGACGCCGAGCGCCAGGAGATCGACCGGCTGGCGGTGGCCCTGGCCGAGCACCGGGTGGAGCTGATGCCCGGGGTGGCCGACGCGCTCGACGAACTGGCCGGCCGGCACGAGTTGCTGCTGCTGACCAAGGGGGACCAGGTGGAGCAGCAACGCAAGTTGGACGCCTGCGGGCTGCTGCACCACTTCCGGGCCGCACACATCGTCGCGGAGAAGGACGTCGACACCTACCGGTGGCTGGTCCGGGAGCACGGGTTCGACCCGGCCGGCGCCTGGATGATCGGCAACTCTCCGAGGTCGGACATCCTGCCGGCCCGGGCCGCCGGGCTGAACGCGGTGTTCATTCCGAATGAGAACACCTGGGTGCTGGAGGACGACGAGCTGGACCCGACCGACGTCCGCGTGCTGCGGCTGGCGGCGTTCCGCGACCTGCTGGCGCACTTCTGACCGCTCTGAGCCCGAACAGCGTCGGCGATCATGGTCGCGTTACGCCGAGATGCCGGTTTTTCCCCTTGAGATCAGTCCTGCCACCGACGGTCCTGCCCGGCTTGTCCGGCCTGTCGTGACCTGCCTAGCCTGGGCCGGCGCCCACGGCCTTTCGGGGTGTGCCGGGGGCGCACCGGCGTCCGGCGGGTGGGCACCGTGGAGCTGAGTGCAGGGCGGCCCGCCTTCCTGTCGAGCCGCGTGAGCGTCGAGCCACGCCCGCGCGCGGCGGGGGGCCGAAGCTGCCCGCTCCCATGCCGGACGACCGGGGGTCAGGGCCGGGTAGTTGCGGACCCGGTCCTGACCCGGCCCATGAAACGACGACCCGGGCGAGCGGGGCAGACCGCGCGCCCGCTCGACTGCCAGGATGGTGGAATGAAACGCAGATCTCTCCTGCTCGGCGCCGCGGCGGGCCTGGCCGCGCCGACGCTGCTCAGCCCAGCGGCGCCCGCGCTCGGCGCGCCCCGGCCCGCGCCGGCCCGGGGTGTCGCGACCGTCTTCGCATCCACCGGCTCGGTCTGGCCGCGCCGCAACCTGGCGGCGCGGTTGACGACCCTGCCGCCGCAGACGAACCAGGTGCTCATCGTCGGCACCACCAGCGCCACGACCACCTACGCGACCCTGGAGGCGTACGAGCGGGGCAGGGGTGGCTGGACGCCCGCCTCGGCGTTGGTGCCCGCCCGGATCGGCTCCAAGGGGTTCAGCGACAACCACGTGGAGGGTGTGCCGACCACGCCCACCGGCGTCTACTCGATCGGCCCCACCATGTACGGCATCGACGCGAACCCGGGCGTGCGATACCCGTACCACCGGCTGGTCAACGGCGACTGGTGGAACGAGAACCCGTCGTCGTCGCTGTACAACACCTTCCAGCACAGCTCGACCAACCCCGGCGGGGCCAGCGAGGCGCTGTGGCAGGAGGTGCCCGCGTACACACACTTCGCGGTGATCACCTACAACATGCCGCCGAACGTGTCGAAGCCGGTGCCGAACGCGGGCAGCGGAATCTTCCTGCACCAGTTCAGCACCAGCGCCGGCAACGCCACCGCCGGCTGTGTCTCCCTCGCACACGATGACCTGGTCGACGTGCTGGCCTGGCTGGACCCGGCGCTGTCGCCGCGCATCGTGCTCAGCCCGTACGCCCAGATGCGCCGCTACTGAGCTGGGCCCGGGGCGGGCCGGTGGATCAGGAGACCTCGCCGCCGCGGACGATCGCTACCGCCACCCGGCAAAACTCGTCCATGTCGGGGTTGAAGCCAGCAGCGATGTCGGGATGCAGCCCGGAGCGTGTCTCGTCCAACAGGCGCTGGCAGACCTGCTCGACCGGCTCGCCGGCGTAACCGGCGCGGACCCGGTCGGTGGCGGCCTGGAGCGCCGAGGTCAGCTGATCCTCCAGCGGGCCGCGCAGCTTCTGCTGCACCGGGTCCAGCCCGCGCGGGTCGAGCGTGACGTGTGGCTCCGACATGGTGCTCCCTTCGTCGGCGTCGGCGGTACCCCACCGCGTCCGTCGGTCAAACCTCAGCCGGTACGGCGGCGACCCGCACCTGGTACGAGAAGTCCTCCGCCGGCTCCTCGTGGTACGACAACCGGCGGATCTGCCGGTCGTCGTCGAAGAGAGCGACGTCCACCAGGACGCCGAGGTGGGCCAGGCCGATGCTGGTCACCCGCTTCTTGTCCTGCAGCACCGCGCAGACGCCGCCGAGCAGGGTGCTGGCGTCGGCCGTACGGTGCCCGGGCGGGCAGCGCAGCACCAGGTCGACCTCGACCGGCCCGCGCAACGGCGTCCAGCCGGTGCGCTGGGCCGCCGCCAGGGCGGCCTGGAGCAGGGTGCGGACCCTCGTCGCCTGCCGGTGACCGGCGGCGAAGATGGACAACGCTTCGGTCTTGACCGGTGGCAGGCCGCTCACCTCGAACGTCAGGGCGAGAGCGCGGGTGTCCTGCACGACGGCACCTCCTCGTTGGGACGATCCTGCCGAACCGGGGGAATGGCGGTGCTACTTCCCGCGATTACCAACCGAACGGACAGGCTGGGGTCGGCCGGAGGCGTATCGACGTCGGCGGCGAACGCGCTGGCTGTGGCGCTAGGAAGACGCTAGTCGACGATGCCCGCGCTGGGTAGTCGGTCGCTCACCCGATGGGACGCGGTGCGAAGGCGCAGAACTCGTTGCCCTCCGGGTCGGCCAGGACCCACCAACGGCTCTCGTCCTCCGGCTCGCGCAGCAGTGTCGCGCCCGCCGCGATCAGCGCCGTGGGCTCCGGGTCGACCAGGTCGACGTCCCAGTGCATCCGGTTCTTGACCGTCCTGGGCTCGGGTACCGCGTCGAACACCCAGTGGTCCCACGGGAAACCGGCGGCGCCGGCCACCGACGCGGTACCGGAGCCGTACTCGGCGGTGCCACCGACCACGCCGGCCCACCAGGCCGCCTGGGCCGCCGGGTCGACAGAGTCCACGACCAGCTCGAACGGGCCCGGCCGGGTGCCCTCGTGGGCCGGAAACGCGCAGAACGGGTTGCCCTCCGGGTCGGCGAGCACCCACCAGCTCACGTCCCCGGACGGTCCGCGGACCAGCCGGGCGCCGGCCGCGATCAGCGCCGACGGCTCCGCGCCGGCCAGCCGCAGATCCAGGTGTACGCGGGTCTTGCCGGTACGCGGCTCGGGCACCTGGTTCACCCAGATCGACTCGGCATCGGAGCTGGCGGCACGAGGGTCGACGCGGGTGTCGTCGCCGCCGGCGTCGGCCACGTCCGCGTCGAGGATCCGGGCCCAGAAGGCACCCAGCATGCGCGGGTTGGACGCGTCCAGGCAGAGGTCCTTGAAGCGTGCGATCACGGGCACAGCATGCCGGCCGTCGAGCGTCTGGCTCCGGCCGACAGGCCCGGAGTGACCTCGCGCACACCGGACTGGTTGGCCATGTCCCCACTGGCGTCAGGTTTCGCGACTTCCCAGCTCGGGCAGTGTGAAGGCCACGAAACGTCCGGGGTTGCGCGCCGCTGGTCCTGCGCCCCGATCGTCTCGCCGTGCGCCGGGGCGCGGTGCCTTTCCCCGGCTGCTGGCCGACAAGAGGGGAGGGGTGATGAGCGACCCTGACGAGGCCCGACGTCGACGGCGACCACGGGTACGCGCGGTGGCGGTAGCCGCCGCGCTGACGCTGGTGGCGCCCATGGCCGCCTGCGGTTCCGGTGACGCTGGTGGCCCACCGACAATCAACCTGTACTACCCGCCGGAGCAGAACCTGCAAAAGGTCGTCGACGACTGCAACGCGCAGGCCCAGGGGCGGTACGAGATCGCCTACCGGGTCCTGCCCCGACAGGCCGACGACCAGCGGGTGCAGATGGTGCGCCGGCTGGCCGCCGAGGACACCGGGATGGACCTGCTCGGCCTGGACGTCACCTGGACCCAGGAGTTCGCCAGCGCCGACTGGATCCGTGAGTGGACCGGCCAGGACAAGGCCGAGGTTGAACAGGGCACCCTGACGGGGCCGCTGGACACCGCCCGTTACGAGGGCAAGCTCTACGCCGCGCCGAAGAACACCAACGTCCAGCTGCTCTGGTACCGCAAGGACCTGGTGCCGCAGCCGCCCAAGACCTGGGACCAGATGATCACCGCCGCCCAGCAGCTCAAGGACCAGGGCAAGCCGTACCAGGTGCTGACCATGGGCGCCCAGTACGAGGGCCTCGTCGTCCTCTACAACACCCTGGCCGAGAGCGCCGGCGGAAAGATCCTCAACGACGACGGCACGCAGGCCGTGATGGACGACGGCACGGTCCGGGCGCTGGATCAGTTGCGGCGCTTCGCCACGTCGGGCGTGACGTCGCCGTCGTTCACCAACGCCACCGAGGACCCGGTGCGGCTGGAGTTCCAGTCCGGTGCGGGCGCGTTCCAGGTGAACTGGCCGTTCGTCTATCCCGCCCTCCAGGAGGCGAACCCGGAGCTGGCCAAGCAGGTCGGCTGGGCCCGGATCCCGGGCGTCGACGAGAACACCCCCAGCAAGGTCACCATCGGCGGGGTGAACCTGGCGGTCAGCTCCTACTCCAGGCATCCCGACCTGGCCTTTGAGGCGGCCCGTTGCGTCCGCGACGCAGAGCACCAGAAGTTCTCCGCCATCAACGACGGCGTCCCGCCCACCATCGAGGCCGTCTACGACGAGCCGGAGATGACCGAGGCGTATCCGATGAAGGACACCATCCTGGAGGAGCTGAAGGAGCCGGCGACCCGCCCGCTGACCCCGGCCTACCAGAGCATCTCCACCGTGATGTCGGCGATCCTGTCGCCGCCGTCGGCGATCCGTCCGCAGGAGACCGCGGACGAGCTGCGCTCCGCCATCGCCGACGCCCTCCAGTCCAAGGGGGTTCTCCCGTGAGCATCAACGCCACACCGACCGGTGCGGACGTGACCGCCGAGGAGACCACCCGCTCCACCGGCCGGCACGCCACCGTCCCCACCCAGCGCGCCGGCCGTCGCAAGCCGCCGCTGAGCGAGAACAGGAAGGCCGAACGCAAGCTCGGCTGGTTACTCTGCGCGCCCGCCGCGCTCGTCATGGTCGCGGTGACCGCGTACCCGATCATCTATTCGGTCTGGTTGTCGCTCCAGCGCTTCGACCTGCGCTTTCCCGACGAGCGCGAGTTCATCGGGCTGGAGAACTACGTCACCGTGCTCAGCAACGAGTTCTGGTGGACCGCGTTCGGGGTGACCATGCTGATCACGGTGGTCACCGTGGCCGTCGAGCTGGTGCTCGGCATGGGGCTGGCGGTGATCATGCACCGCACGCTGGTCGGGCGGGGCATCGTGCGGACCGCGGCGCTGATCCCGTACGGCATCGTCACCGTCGTCGCCGCGTTCTCCTGGCGGTACGCCTGGACGCCCGGCACCGGCTACCTGGCCAACCTGTTCAGCGAAGGCGCCCCGCTCACCGAGCGCGCCAGCTCGCTGGCGATCATCATGCTCGCCGAGATCTGGAAGACCACCCCGTTCATGGCGCTGCTGCTGATGGCCGGGCTGGCGCTGGTCCCGGAGGACCTGCTCAAGGCCGCCTCCACCGACGGCGCCACCGCGTGGCAGCGGTTCACCAAGGTCATGCTGCCGGTGATGAAGCCGGCGATCCTGGTGGCGCTGCTGTTCCGCACCCTGGACGCGTTCCGGGTCTTCGACAACATCTTCGTGCTGACCGCCGGTGGCAACGAGACCTCCTCGGTCTCGATGCTCGCCTACAACAACCTGATCCGGGGCCTGAACCTCGGCATCGGGTCGACGATGTCGGTGCTGATCTTCGTCACCGTGGCGATCATCGCCTTCGTCTTCGTGAAGCTGTTCGGCACCGCTGCCCCGGGCAGCGACGACGGGGAGAGGCGCTGACATGGCCACCGGTACCGAAACCACCACCCGGGCCCGGGTGCGCTGGGGTCTCCTGGACCTTCTCGTGGTCGTCTTCGCGCTGGTCCCGGTGCTGTGGATCGCGTCGCTGTCGTTCAAGACGCCGGGCACCCTCACCGACGGGAACTTCATCCCCCGGGAGTGGACGCTGGACAACTACCGGACCATCTTCGACACCGACCAGTTCGTCCGGGCACTGATCAACTCGATCGGCATCGCGTTGATCGCCACACTCGTCGCGGTGGTGCTCGGCGCGATGGCCGCGTACGCGATCAGCCGACTGGACTTCCCCGGCAAGGGGCTGCTGGTCGGCGTCTCCCTGCTGATCGCGATGTTCCCGCAGGTGTCGCTGGTGTCGCCGCTGTTCGAGATCGAGCGTCAGCTCGGCCTCTTCGACACCTGGCCCGGGTTGATCCTGCCGTACATCACCTTCGCGCTGCCGCTGGCGATCTACACGCTGTCGGCGTTCTTCAAGCAGATCCCGTGGGACCTGGAGAAGGCGGCGAAGATGGACGGCGCCACCCAGGGGCAGGCGTTCCGGCGGGTGATCGCCCCACTGGCCGCGCCCGGGCTGTTCACCACGGCGATCCTGGTCTTCATCTTCTGCTGGAACGACTTCCTGTTCGCCATCACGCTGACCTCCACCGAGCGGGCTCGTACGGTGCCGGTCGCCCTGTCGTTCTTCACCGGCGAGTCGCAGTTCGAGGACCCCACCGGGGCGATCTGCGCCGCCGCCGTCGTGATCACCGTTCCGATCATCCTGTTCGTTCTCTTCTTCCAGCGCCGCATCGTGTCCGGCCTGACCTCCGGCGCCGTCAAGGGATAGGTGAGTAGTCGTGGCTGACATCGTGCTCGACAAGGTGAGCAAGAAGTTCCCGGACGGGACCGTCGCCGTGCAGGACGTCGACCTGGAGATCGCCGACGGCGAGTTCGTCATCCTGGTCGGACCCTCGGGCTGCGGCAAGTCCACCACCCTCAACATGATCGCGGGGCTGGAGGACATCAGCTCCGGCGAGTTGCGCATCGGCGGCCAGCGGGTCAACGACAAGGCCCCCCGGGACCGGGACATCGCCATGGTGTTCCAGTCGTACGCGCTGTACCCGAACATGACCGTGCGGGAGAACATGGCGTTCCCGTTGCGGCTGGCGAAGCTGGACAAGGAGACCATCAACCAGAAGGTCGACGAGGCGGCGAAGGTGCTGGAGCTGACCTCGCTGCTGGACCGCAGGCCGGCGAACCTCTCCGGCGGGCAGCGTCAGCGGGTGGCGATGGGCCGGGCGATCGTCCGGCAGCCGAAGGCGTTCCTCATGGACGAGCCGCTGTCCAACCTGGACGCCAAGCTGCGGGTGCAGATGCGCACCGTGGTGTCCCGGTTGCAGAAGCAGCTCGGCACCACCACCGTCTACGTCACGCACGACCAGACCGAGGCGATGACCCTCGGCGACCGGGTGGTCATCATGCGCGGCGGCGCGGTCCAGCAGGTCGGCCCGCCACAGGAGCTGTACGACCACCCGCGCAACCTCTTCGTGGCCGGCTTCATCGGCTCGCCGTCGATGAACTTCCTGCACGCCGCCGTGCAGGACGGCGGGCTGCGTACCGGGCTGGGCGACGTGCCGCTCGGCGACCGGGTCCGTCGCGAGCTGGAGGCGGCCGACGCGCCACGCGAGCTGATCCTCGGCATCCGCCCCGAGCACTTCGAGGACGCCGAGCTCGTCGACGACGACACCCGCCGCCGGGGCCTGGAGTTCGAGGCACCGGTGGAGATCGTCGAGTCGATGGGCTCGGACAAGTACGTCTACTTCACGGTGGAGGGCGAGCGGGCCAGCGCCGCCGAGCTGGAGGAGCTGGCCGCCGACGCCGGCGCGTCCGACTTCAGCGGCGCGGGCAGCAACCTGGTCACCCGACTGTCGGCCGAGTCACCGGTGGCCGAGGGGCAGTCGCGTCGGGTCTGGTTCAACCTGGAGAAGATCCACCTGTTCGACCCGACCAACGGGCGCAACCTCACGCTGCACGAAGGCCGGGCGGCCGGCGCGCTCGCCGACTGAACGGCGTCCATCATGGTGGGGCCGGCGGGTCCGCCCGCCGGCCCCGTCATGTCCTGCGCCGCGTGCGCGGCCGTGGCAGGGTGGTCGCAGGTCGCGTCGTGAAGCGGGGTACGGATGAACCGACGACTGGCCGCGCTGGCCAACGCGCACGGCGTGTCCACCTGGTACGAGGACTGGCGGCACCGCCGCGTCGAGGTTGCGCCGGAGACCGTCGTCGGTGTGCTCGGGCTGCTCGGCGTCGACGCCACCGATCCGGCGGCCGTCGCTGACGCGCTCACCGCCGCCCGCGCGGTCGACCGTTCCGCCCTGCCGGCAACGGTGGTTCTCACCCACGGCGCCGGTCGGGCGCTGCCCGGCCCGGGCGTGGTGACCCTGGAGGACGGTGGTCGCCGCGCGGTCGACGGCGAGCTTCCGGCGGACCTGCCGCTGGGCTGGCACCGGCTGGCCTGTGCCGACCGGGAGGCGACGCTGGTGGTGGTGCCCCGCCGGCTGCCCGTGCCGCCGCGCACCTGGGGGTGGATGCTCCAGCTCTACGCGCTCACCTCGGAACGCTCCTGGGGCATGGGCGATCTCGGCGACCTCGCCGAGTTCACCGGCTGGTCCGGTGCCACCGGCGCGGGGCTGGTGCTCCTCAACCCGCTGCACGCGGTCGGGCCGGCGCACCCGGTGGCCGCATCGCCGTACTCGCCGGCCAGCCGGCGCTTCGTCAACCCGCTCTACCTGCGGGTCGGCGACACGGCCGCGTACCGGGCGGCGGATCCGGCGACCCGGGCGGTGGTCGACGCGCTGCGCCCCGACCGCGGCGACCTGATCGACTACGACGAGGTGTGGGCCGCCAAGCGGCACGCGCTGGAGTTGCTGCACCCGTACGCCCACCGGGTGGACCTTGCCGCGGACCCGGCGCTGACCACGTTCGCGACCTGGTGCGCGCTGGCCGAGCGGCACGGCAACGACTGGCGGGCCTGGCCCGCGGAGCTGCACCAGCCGGACGCCCCGGCGGTCGCCGAGCAGCGCCGCCAGCTCGCCGACCGGGTGGCGTTCCACGCCTGGCTGCAACACCTCTGCGACGAGCAGCTCGACGCGGTAACGGTGGCGGCCCGGGCGGCCGGGATGCCGGTCGGGGTGGTGCACGACCTGGCCGTCGGCATCGACCCGGGCGGTGCGGACGGCTGGCAGCTCGCCGACGTGCTGGCCCAGGGCGTGCGGGTCGGTGCCCCGCCGGACGACTTCAACCAGCTCGGCCAGGACTGGGGCCTCGCCGCGTGGCGGCCGGACCGGCTCGCCGACACCGGGTACGCGGCCTACCGGGACATGCTGCGGCGGACCCTGCGGCACGCCGGTGGGCTGCGCGTCGACCACGTCGCGGGGCTGTGGCGACTGTGGTGGGTGCCGCCGGGCGCCGGCGCCGCCGAGGGCACCTACGTCCGCTACGACGCCGAGGCGATGCTCGGCATCCTCGCGCTGGAGGCGCACCGGGCCGAAGCGGTGGTGGTCGGCGAGGACCTCGGCACGGTCCAGCCGGCGGTCACCCGGGGGCTGCGCCGGCGCAACATGCTCGGTTCGACCGTGCTGTGGTTCGCCCGGGACGACGACGGCGGCTTCATCCCGCCGGCGCGCTGGCCACGCAACGCGCTGGCCACGATCTCCACCCACGACCTGCCGACCGCGCCCGGGTTCCTGACCGGTGAGCACGTCCGGGTACGCGACGAGCTGAAGCTGCTCAGCACCGACGTGGCGGCGGAGCGGGCCCGCGCCGTCGCGGAGCGGGAGCGGCTGTTGGCGATGCTGCGCGCCGAGGCGCTGCTGGCCGACGCGGGTGCTCCGGCGGGCGCGGTGCCGCAGGCCGGTGCCGGTGGGCACGACCCGGCGGCGCGGGGGCCCGCCCCGGTCAACGACGGCGCGGGGGAGCCGGCCCGACCGGATGACGGTGAGGTGGTGGTGGCGATGCACGCGGCGCTCGCGGCCAGCCCGACCCGGCTGCTCGGCGTCTCCCTCTACGACGTGCTGGGCGAGGTGCGCCAGCCGAACATGCCGGGCACGGTGGACGAGTATCCGAACTGGCGGCTGCCGCTGCCTGCCACCGTGGCGGAGATCCGCGCGGATCCCCGGGTGGCCCGGATCGTCGAGCTGCTCACCGCGGCCCGGCCGCGATCGACCCGCCCAGCCGAGGACTGACGCTGGGGGTGAGCCCCGGTCAGGCCGGCCAGTCGAACCGGGGTGGCAGGCCGAGGAAGTCGGCGTACCGACCCAGGGCCTGCTCCACCCGGGCACGTTCACCGGCATCCAGCGGCGTCAGCGGCTGGATCGTCACAGTGACCACGGCCCGGGCGATGCGCCGCTTCCACAGGCCCACCACCCGGCCGGCCCGCACCACGGTGGCCTGGAAGATGCCGTTGTTACCCGGCACCACGGCCGCCTGGTGGGCGGGATCGAGCATCAGCGCGCGATCCCGGTAGCCGAGCAGGTACTCGTCGAAGCCGGGCAGCACCAGCACGTCGTCGACCGGCGTACGCGGCGCGTCGGCCACCGCCGCGCCGACGTACATCTCCTCGCCGTCGACCCGTACCGCGGTCAGCGCTTCGCCGGCGGCGGCCAGCCCGCGCCGCGCGTCGGTCAGGGTGAGGCCTGTCCACCCGGCGAACTCGCGGGCGGTGACCGGCCCGTGCCCGCGCACGTAGCGGTGGGCGAGCAGGGCGAGGGCCTCCTCCCGGTCCAGCCGGCGTGGCTCGGGCGCCCACTCGTCGAGCAGCGCGAAGGTCTGGTCGGTGCCGACGTTCGGCGCCAGGCAGGTCACCCCGCGCACACTGGCGTACCAGAGCAGGTGGTAGCCGCGCTGGCTGTCGGTGACCAGGCCGGCCGCGCGGAGGGTGGCCAGGCACTGCGCCCGGGTGAGCCGGCCGCCGCCGGCCAGCGCCGTACCGAGCACCTCCACCGCCCGGTCCGCGTCGGCGTCGGTGAGCCCGAGCTGCGCCCGGCGGGTCGCCGCGCCGGCCAGCGACCGGACGCCGGTCACCTCCAGCATCCAGCGTGCGTCGGCGGGCGGAACGAGGTGCACCGTGCCGCGCATCGGCCAGGTGCGCAGCGCCTCGCGCCGCTCCAGCGCCGCCTGCACGTCGGCCACAGTCCAACCGGGCAACCGGACGCCCAACGACCACAACCCGCTGGCCAGGTCCTGGGCCTGCATCGCGCCGAACCACTCGACCACCTCGGCGACGCTGCCGGGTTGGACGCTCGGGTGCGGGCGCAGCAGCAGGCTGGTCATCCGCAGCGCCAACGCGTCGGCCCTGGTGAGGTCGACGGGCATGGACGCACTCCTTCCGGTCGCCGGGCCGCCAGCCTAGAGCCACCCACCGACGCCGGGGTCGACACGACACCCCGCGTACCTCGGCCCGCCGGGTCGCGGCCGGGCGCATAACGGCCGGCGCAGTGGGGAAGCGGCCGGCCGGAAGTGCGCGCGCCGCGCGTGCGGAAGGGAGTGTCATGACTGCCGCAAGCGAACCGGCCCGGGGTTCCGGCGTGACCGCCGGGTCCCAGACCCATCGGGCGGGCACCAGCGCCAAGACCAGCGCCGCCGCCACCTTCGCCCTGGTCTTCGGGGTGGCCGGCCTGTTCAGCGTGTTGACCGCGATCCTGGCCTGGGTCGGGCTGGTGCTCGGGATCATCGGGATCATCCTCGGCATCGCCGGGCTGAAGATGGCCCGTCGGCCAGGGGTGACCGGCCGGGGCGTGGCGATCGGGGGACTGGTGCTGAGCATCCTGGCCGTCCTGATCGGCCTGGGCCTGGCCGCGGGCATCACCACCTTCCTCAACAACGAGGGCGCCGTGGACCGTCTCCAGCAGCAGGTCGACGACCTGCGCGACAAGCTCTGACTGACGCCCTCGCCGGGCGTGACGTGCCTCGCGTGGGTGAGGGAACACCTCGGCTGATCACGTCGGGTGACCTGCGGCGCGGTCCCGACCATGCCCCATCGTCCTTTGCACTGCTTACGCGGGCGCAACAGTTACTCGGGGTTCGGCCCTGCCGAGCGAACCCGCGCGAACGCTGCGACGTAATCCCTGCTCAGGCGCGGCGTTGCGTCCGAGTAAGCAGAGCAAAGGATGCGATTGATGGATCGGCGGCCCGTCCAGACATGACGGATAGTTGCACGTCGTCCTCAGTCGCAACGAAATAGCCGGTTACGCAGCGTGCATCCTGCGGCGTGTGGTGGTGGACTGGTCTGCACCCACGCGCTCGCGCGACACGTCGTGCAGGCGCGGCCAGAGATCACAGTAGGGTGGGCGACGTGCTCCGCCAGGTCACCGCGATCCGCTACGTCACCCCGCTCCGCGAGGGTGGCTCGCTGCCCGGTGTGGTGGAGGCCGACGACCTCGGCACGTACGTGGCGAAGTTCCGAGGCGCCGGGCAGGGGCCCAAGGCGCTGGTCGCCGAGGTGATCTGCGGTGAGCTGGCCCGCCGGCTGGAGCTGCGGGTGCCGCCGCTGGTGGTGCTCGACATCGACCCGGTGATCGGGCGGGCCGAGCCCGACCAGGAGGTGCAGGAGCTGTTGCGCAACAGCGGCGGCGCCAACCTGGGCATGGACTTCCTGCCGGGTGCGCTGGGCTTCGAACCGGTCGCGCACCCCGTCGACCCGATGCTGGCCTCCCGGGTGCTCTGGTTCGACGCGTACGTGGAGAACGTCGACCGGAGCTGGCGCAACCCGAACCTGCTGGTCTGGCACCGGGAGCTGTGGCTGATCGACCACGGCGCCTCCCTGTACTTCCACCACAACTGGCCGCGCGCCGCCGCCGCCGTGCACCGGGCCTACCGGGCCGAGGACCACGTGCTCGCGCCGTACGCCTCCCGACTGGCCGAGGCCGACGCCGAGCTGGCGCCACGGGTCACCCCGGAGGTGCTCACCGAGGTGCTGGCGCTGGTGCCGGACGAGTGGCTGACCGCCGCCGACTTCGACTCGGCCGACGCGGCGCGGGAGGCGTACCTGGCCCACCTGTCCGCCCGGGTCGCCCGCACCGCCGACTGGCTGCCGCAGGGGGGCGCGGCATGAGGCAACCATTCGAGTACGCCGTCATCCGGCTGGTGCCCCGCATCGAGCGCGGCGAGCAGATCAACGTCGGGGTGCTGCTCTACTGCCAGCAGTGCGACTTCCTGGCCGCGCGGACGCACCTGGACGCCGACCGGGTCCGCGCGCTGGCACCCGATCTCGACCTTCCGGCGGTGGCGGAGGTGCTGGGCTCCTGGGACCGGACCTGCGCCGGTGACGGGCCGGCCACCCGGATGCGGCTCGGCGAGCGGTTCCACTGGCTGGCCGCGCCGCGCAGCACGATGATCCAGACCGGGCCGGTGCACACCGGGCTCACCGCCGACCCGGCGGCGGAGCTGGAGCGGCTCATGGCGGCCCTGGTCCGCTGAGCGGGGCGTGACCGGCCGACCGGCCCCTGACGGCGGGCCGTTGACGGGTCGGCGGGGCAGCGTGCGCCGGATGCCGTTTGACGGCGCAAGCAACGGGTAGTCGCCGGAGCTGACTCAGACAGAAGGGGAACATCTGATGGCTGCCCAGACCAAGGTAGCGGTGATCTACTACAGCGCCACCGGCACCACGTACCAGATGGCGCAGGCCGTGTGCGAGGCCGCCGGGGATGCCGGCGCCGATGTCCGCCTGCGCAAGGTGCGCGAGCTGGCGCCGGACGAGGCGATCCGCTCCAACTCCGGATGGCATGCGCACCAACTGGAGACCCAGGACGTGCCCGAGGCGATGGTCGACGACCTGGCCTGGGCCGACGTGGCGATCTTCGGCAGTCCCACGCGGTACGGCCTGATCGCCGCCCAGCTGAAGCAGTTCATCGACACCACCGGTCCGCTCTGGTCGCAGGGCGGTCTTGCCAACAAGGTCTACTCCGGCTTCACCACGTCGGGGACGGCGCACGGCGGTCAAGAGACCACGCTGACCGCGCTGTTCAACGTCTTCTACCACTGGGGTGGCATCGTGGTCACCCCCGGCTACACCGACACGAGTCAGTTCATCGCCGGTAACCCGTACGGCGCGTCGCACACCAGCAACAACGGGGAGATCGCCCCGGACAGCGTGGCGCTCGGCGCCGCAGCGCTCACCGCCCGCCGGGCGGTGCAGATCGGCACCGCGCTGAAGAAGGGCCTTGCCGGCTGACCGAGGCGAGGACCGGCTGACCGAGGCTAGGACCGGCTGACCGCAGCGGGGACCGGCGACGCGGGCGGGGGCTCTCGGCCCGTCCGCGCCGCCGGTCGATTCAGCCGTACCCCCGTGCGGGGGTGACTATGCCCGCCCACCCGCCGCGGACATCTCGTCCGGGTGGGGTGCCGGCAGCAGGTCGCCCAGCAGCTCGGTCAGCACGGCGACCCCGTCCGGGCTGAGAACCGACTCCGGGTGGAACTGCACCCCGGCGAAGCCGCGTCCGCGTAGGGCGTGCACGGCGCCGTCGCTCGCGTCCCGGGCCAGCTCCACCGGCCCGTACGCGGTGTCCAGCCGGTCCGCCCCGGCGCGGACGGTGAACGTGGAGTAGAAGCCCACGCGGCGGGCGCGCCCGAACAGCGGCACCTCGCGTTGCAACCCCTGATAGGGCGCATCCCGACGGTGCAGCGGCAGCCCCAGCAGCCCGGCCAGCACCTGATGGCCGAGGCACACCGCGAGGGTCGGCCGGCCGCTCGCCAGCAGCCCGGTCAGCAGCCCCCGCAGCGCCACCACCTTCGGCTCGTCCGGGCTGCGCGGGTCGCCCGGTCCGGGCCCGGCCACCACCAGGTCGTAGGAGTCCAGTGGGCCGCTCGCGTGCCACGGCCGTAGCGTGACCGCCAGACCCAACGCGCCCAGCTGGTGGGCCAGCATCCCGGTGAAGGTGTCCTCGGCGTCCACGATCAGCGCCCGGCGGCCGACCAGCCCGGGCAGCCCCGGCGCGTCCGGCGCCCGCTGGTCCAGCCAGAACCGTGCCAGCGGGGCGTTGCGCGCGGCCAGCGCGTCGCGTACCGCCGGATCGTCGGCCAGCCGCGCGACCGACCCGCGGCCGCCCCCGGGCGCCGCCGGGCCGAGACCGAGCGCGGCCAGCACCCCGGCCGCCTTGGCGTGCGTCTCGGCCACCTCGCCGGCCGCCGTGGAATGCCGGACCAGGGTGGCGCCCACCGGCACCCGCAGCCGCCCGGTGGGGGAGATCTCGGCGGTACGGATCAGGATCGGCGCGTCCAGCGTCTGCCGACCCGCGTCGTCGTGGCCGAGCAGGGCCAGCACGCCCGCGTAGTAGCCCCGGCCGACGCGCTCGTGTCGGGCGATCACCCGGCACGCGTTCTCCATCGGGCTGCCGGTCACGGTGGGGGCGAACATCGTCTCGCGCAGCACCTCCCGCACGTCGCGGGTGCCCCGGCCGGCGAGCAGGTACTCGGTGTGCGCCAGGTGCGACATCTCCTTGAGGTACGGGCCGATCACCTGGCCGCCGTGCTCGGCGACGGTCGCCATCATCTTCAGCTCCTCGTCGAGCACCATGTACAGCTCCTCGACCTCCTTGGGGTCGGCGAGGAAGCGCAGCAGCGCCGCCCGGTCCGGCGCGCCGCCGACGGGCCGGAAGGTGCCGCTGATCGGGTTCATCATCACCAGCCCGTCGTCGACGCTGACGTGCCGCTCCGGGCTGGCGCCGACCAGGGTCCGGGTGCCGGTGTGCACCACGAACGTCCAGTAGGCGCCGCGCTCGGCAACCAGCAGTCGGCGCAGCGCGGCCAGCGCCGCCACCAGCGGCGGGCCCTGCACGGTGGCGTGCAGGGTGCGGTGGATGACGAAGTTGGCGCCCTCGCCGCGACCGATCTCCTCCGCGAGCACCCGCTGCACGATCCCCGCGTACTCCTCGTCGGTGACGTCGAACGCGGCGTCGTCGGCGCGTACCGGCTCGTCGGGCAGCGCGGCCAGCGCGTCGGCCAGGGCGATCCGGTGGTGCTCGCGGACCTGGAGGCACTCCAGCGGGGCGCCGTCGTCGACGCAGGCGAAGCCGCGTTCGGTGATCTGCCGGTAGGGCACGACGGCCAGCGTCCGCGCCCCGGGCGGACCCGGCGGCAGCGGGATGTCCGCCAGGCGGTCCACGGCGTCGACCGGGCCGGTGAACAGCTCCAGGTCGTCGGCGCCGTCGCGGCGCAGCAGCGCGAAGGGGCCCGGATCGACGCCGCGGGCGACGGCGGCGAGCAGGTCGGTCAGGTGGGTCATCGGATTCTCCGTCGGGCCGGGCGCCGCCGGAGGGGCGGCCATCGGGGCCGGGAGATCCGGCGGCCGCCTCGATGGCGGCCGCGTGGATGGAGCTACGCGCGGTAGGTGGCCGCCGGGTCGGCGGGCCACCAGCAGGTCAGATGCGCGAGCATGCGATCCACCCTACGCGTCCACCGGCCGCCCGGGTAGCCGATCGGGCGTACCGGTGCGCCCGGCCCGACCAGCGTTCCGGCACGCCCGGTACCGGGTAACTTGACCGGCGATGAACATTCTCGCGCTCGACCTGGGCACCTCCTCGGTACGTGGGCTGGTGCTGGACGCGGACACCCAACCGCTGCCCGGCGCCCTGGCCCGGCGGAAGGTCAACCTCGCCCTCGGCGACGACGGCACCGGCACCCTCTCCGGTCCCGACTACCTCGCCTGCCTGATCGAGTGCCTGGACGAGCTGGCCGAGGGCGGGCACCTGCGCGAGGTCGAGCTGGTGGCCGTCTCCGCGCAGTGGCACTCGGTGCTTCCGCTCGACCGGGACGGCACCCCGATGGGCCCGGTGATCACCTGGCTGGACACCCGGCCGGCGCCGCTCGACGGGGCACCCGGGCCGGCCGACCCGGACGACTTCCACCAGCGCACCGGCTGCTGGTGGCACCGCTCCTACTGGTCGGTGCGGCTGCCCTGGCTGCGCGAGATGTCCGGCAACCCGATCACCCGGTTCGTCGGCCTGACCGAGTACGTGCTGGGCGAGCTGCTCGAGGCCGCGCCCATGTCGGTCTCCCAGGCCTCCGGCACCGGCCTGCTGGACCTGGGCAGCCTGCGCTGGGACGAGGAGGCGCTGGCGCTGGCCGGTACGCGACCGCAGGAGCTGCCGCCCCTGGGCGAGCTGGAGTGGCACGGCCGGCTACGGCCCGACCGGGCTCGCCGCTGGCCGCAGCTGGCCGAGGCTCGGTGGTCGCCGCCGGTGGGCGATGGCGCGGCCTCGAACGTCGGCTCGGGCTGCGTCGATCCGAGCCGCGCCGCGGTCACCGTCGGCACCTCCGCCGCCGTACGGCTGATGCAGCGCGTCCCGGCCGGCGGGCCCCTGCCCCGGCTGCCCGAACAGTTGTGGCGCTACCGGGTCGACCACGACCACGTGGTGACCGGGGCGGCGTACTCCAGTGGCGGCAGCCTGTTCGCCTGGGCCGACCGGGAGCTGCGGCTGCCCCGGGGCTCCGAGCTGGACGCTGCGCTGGCGCTGGTGCCGGCGGGCGGTGGGCGGCCTACGGACCCCCGCTTCGGCGGCGACCGGGCGCCGGGGCTGGCTCCGGCGGGCACCGGCGAGGTGCGCGGGCTCAGCTTCGGCACCACGGCGGTGGACATCCTGGCCGGGCTGATGCAGGGGCTGTGTGAGCTGGTCGTCGAGGACCTGACGGTGCTGGAGTCCACCGTCGACAAATCGGTCGAGGTGGTGCTGGGCGGCGGCGCGGTGGCCGCCTCGGTGTGGTGGCGGCAGGCGTTCGCCTCCACGCTCGCGCCGCGACCGGTGTCGCACCAACGCAACCCGGAGATCGGCGCGACCGGCGCCGCGTTGGTGGCGCTGGGCCGTTTCGGTGACGCGGTCGAGCTCGCCGACATCGGCCGGACGGACGAGCTGGTCTTGCCGCAGTATCCTTCGTCAACTACCCGCCGCTGAATGGGCGAGCTTGCGGATCAACCTCTCGCTGGCTGCGAGGTGGTGCCGCGTGCGGGCGGTTGACCGCGCCCCAGCTCTCGACACCGCGCTTGGCGATGTTGAGGGCCGCATTGTGATCTGCGTGGGCAACGACCCCACAAGACCGACAATGGAAGGTTTCCTGGTCCGGCCGGTTCCGCCTGTCGCGGTGACCGCAGCCGTTGCAGGCCTGGGAGGTATAGCGCGGGTCGACTTCGACCAGCGGTACGCCGGCTCGGCGGGTCTTGTAGGCCAGGAAGCTGCCGAGCTGGTGGAACGACCATGAGTGGAGCGTGACCCGTTGGGGCTTTCTCAGCCGGACCCGATCGCGGATCGCCGTCAGGTCCTCGACGGCGATGCCACGGCCGGTGCGTGCAGCCTCGGTCACGATGGTCTTGGCAATGCGGTGGTTGACGTTCGCGGCGTGCCGCGCTTCCTTCTTGTTGCGCCGGGCCAGCAGTCGCTTGGCCGACTTGGTGCCCTTCTCCTGCAACCTGGCCCGCAGCCGGGCCTGCCTGCGGCGGTAACCATTGAGCCGCGTTCCGGCATAGCGGTTGCCGTCGGAGTCGTAGGCGATGTTTACGACGCCCATGTCCACGCCGAGGAAGCCGTCCGGCTCGTACATCGGCGCCTCGACCACCTCGACGGTGGCGTGTAGGAACCACATTCCATCGCGGTACACCAGGTCGGACTCGCCGATCTTGCTGGTGGCGACGGTCTTGATCTGATCGGCGGAGCCAGTGTACGCCACGTCTTTTAGCCGGCCTGCAATCGTCCAAATGGACACGGTGCGGGTGTCGTGGTGCCAGGACAGCATCCGGGCGTCGTACGGCTGGGCTGCGTTCCATCGGAACCCGATCGGGCTGACCTCGGCCCGCCGGCGCCGCTTCGAGCCGGCCTTACCGAGGTTGCCGGCACGGATGTTCGCCGTCAACGTGGCATGAGCGTCGGCGACCTTCTTGATGACGTGTTGCGCTGCCTGGGCGCCGAGCCGGTATTCCGTCTTGATGCCCTGGTAGGTGTGCTTGCGCAAGTCGTAGTTGCGATAGCAGTCAATCTGACGCGCTGTCGTCGCCACGTCGCAAGCCGCCGCATTGCACGCCCGCAGGGTCGACTCCAGCGCGGTCGCCTGCTCGGGTGTCGGCAGGAGCTTCACCGGCACAACCAGCTTCACGCCCTCACTGTATCGGTGCGCAGACTTCGGCGCGGAGATGCGCGAGTCCAATTACGACAGCGATGACATTCATCCGCTCGTGCACTACCCGCCCACTGTCGCCCTGCCCAGAAATCGGTCAAGAGTTTCGGGGGCGTGTCGGCCCGCTACCTGCAACAGCTCGCGGCGGTCAAGGAGCACCTGGAAGCTAATGTGAGGTGGCCATGCCGGCGATCCTCCAGCCGTAAACGGCCGGTGTTCCCGTCGGTATCAAGTGCTCAAGTTTTGCGCCGTCCGGGCCGTTGACAGCGCTCCCGAGCCTGGTTGGATGGACTGCGCTCCCCGGACCGCGGTGGACGCGGCAGGACGGAGGAGGCAGGGTGGCGGTAGGTCCCGACCCGGTGAAGGGCGCGGTGTCGAACCATCGCCGGCGTCGCTTCGATGTCCGGGTCGTTCCGCACCGGCGCCGCTCGCCGTTCCGCCTGCGGGACTGGCGGATGAGCACCAAGCTGGCCACCGTGCTGGTGGTGCCGTCGGTGGCGTTCCTGGTGCTCGCCGGTGTGCAGACCAGCGCGCTGGTGGGGCGGACGACGGCGCTGAACGACTTCGCCCGGCAGGTCGGCATCGGCCGGCAGATCACCGCGGTCGTGCACCAGCTCCAGCAGGAGCGGGACCGCTCGGCAGGAGAGCTGGGCGAGCTGCGTAAGGGTGGTGACCGGGAGGCCGCGTCCACCGCCCTGAAGCCGTTGCAGGCGGCGACCGACCGGGCCATCGTGGACCTGCGCCGGGCGGCCGAGCCGCTGGCCGACGCCGACGCCTCGTGGCGGGTGGCCTTCTCGGAGGTGCTGGAGGCGTACGACCAGGTGGTCGACATCCGGCCGGCGATCCCGCCCGCGGTGCTCAGCAGCGACACCATCCTGAGCAACTACCACCGCGCGGTCGACACGCTGCTCGACCTGCTCGCCGAGCCGACGCCGGGCCAGGAGCGGCCGGCGTTGAGCGACGCGGTGCTGCGCTACGTCCAGATCGCGCGGGTCAAGGAGCTCTCCTCGCGGGTCCGGGCCCAGCTCTACGCCGCCGGCCGCGCCGGCCAGTACGGCACAGAGGACCGGGTGCTCCTCACCGACCTGCGCGCCCAGCAGCTGACCGCGCTCGGCGCGTTCCGGGTGGCCGCCACCACCGATCAGATCCGCCGGTACGACGAGACCTCGGTGGACCCGATGTTCCTGGTCGCCACCCAACTGGAGGAGCGCAGCCTGCCGGCCGGCGACGCGGCGCCGGAGGTGCTGCCCTCGGAGCAGTGGTGGGCGGCCAGCCAGCAGCGCCAGGACCTGCTGCGCCAGGTCGAGGCGGGGGTGCTCGACGACGCTGTCCGGCAGGCCGACGGCGTCAGCAGCGGTCAGCTGAGGACCACCCTGCTGGTGGCCGGTGGGATCGTCGCCGTGCTGCTGGTCGCCCTGCTGATCTCGCTGCTCGTCGGGCGCTCGGTCGCCCGGTCGATGCGGTTGCTGCGCAGCCAGGCGTTGCGGATCGCGCAGGTCGAGCTGCCGGATGCGCTGGACCGGCTGCGGACCGTCACCGGCGGGGTGCCGGGCATCGAGGTCGCGCCGGCGGTGGTCCGCTCGCTCGACGAGATTGGCGAGCTGGCGGAGGCTTTCGTCGCGGTGCACCGCAGTGCGGTCACCGTCGCCGTCGAGCAGGCGACGATGCGGCGCAACGTCAACGCGATGTTCGTCAACCTGGCCCGGCGCAGCCAGGTGCTGGTGGAGCGCCAGCTGGAGCTGCTGGACGATCTGGAGCGCGAGGAGAGCGACCCGGAGCAGCTGGAGAACCTGTTCAAGCTCGATCACCTGGCTGCCCGGATGCGCCGTAACGACGAGAGCCTGCTGGTGCTCGCCGGCACCGAGTCCACCCGCCGGTGGAACCGGCCGGTCGGTCTCGGCCCGGTGCTGCTGGCGGCCGCCGCCGAGATCGAGCAGTACCAGCGGGTCCGCCTCGAGTCGGTGGGCGACGTGCACGTGGTCGGGCATGCCGTCGGTGAGCTGGTGCACATGCTGGCCGAGCTGTTGGAGAACGCCACCGCGTTCTCCCGCCCGGACACCGTCGTGGCGGTGACCGCCCGGGTCGAGGCCGTGGGCGCGCTGATCGAGATCACGGACCGTGGCCTGGGCATGAGCCCCGCCGCCCTGGCCGAGGCGAACGGGGTGCTGGCCAGCCCGCCAGCTGCGGACGTCGCGACGGTCGAGCGGATGGGGCTGTTCGTGGTCAGCCACCTGGCTGCCCGGCTTGGCGTGCGGGTGCGGTTGGACGGCGGCCAGGACGGCCTGGTCGCCCGGCTCGCGCTGCCCGCCGCGTTGCTGGCCCCGGCGGGCGCGGTGGAGCTGGATACCCGGGCCCCGGCACGGATGCTGGCGGCGGGCGCCGCTCGGGGAGTCAACACGCAGCGGATGCCCGGGGCCGCCCGGGCCACCGGCTCGTCCGGGCCGGCCGTCGCGCCGCTGGACCTGCCGGTTGCGGGTCGCCCGCCCGCGGCCGCCGTGCCGCGTCAGGCCCGCCCGGTGCCGGTCCGCGCGGAGGACGTGCTCGCCCCGGCCTCGTCGGGTGGCGGCGGCGGTTGGTGGTCCCGGGAGGGCCCGGCCGAACCGGCGGGGCCGGGGCCGGTCGTGCCGCCGGCCACCCCGGTGACCGCGGGCACGAACGAGCGGGGCCTGCCGATGCGGGTGCCGATGGCGCAGCTCTCCGCGGTCACGCGCCCGGCCCGGCCGCAGTCGGCGCCGGCGCGTGACGACCTGGACCCGGAAGCGGTCGGTGGCATGCTTTCCCGGCTCTACAACGGGGTACGGCGTGCCGAGGCCGAGGACACCACCGAGATACCCGTGCCACCGTCCGGGGGGCACGATGAAGGGGGACGACGACAGTGACGACGTTGAGCCAGGAGGCACGGGACCTGAGCTGGCTGGTGAGCGCGTTCGCGGAGCGGGTGCCGGGCGTGGCGCACGCGGTGGTGGTCTCCTCCGACGGGCTGCTGGTGGCGATCTCCGACAACCTGCCCCGCGATCACGCGGACAAGCTCGCCGCAGTGACCTCCGGGCTGATGAGCATCACCGCGGGCGCGGCCCAGATGTTCGACGGCGACGTCGTCAAGCAGACGGTGGTCGAGATGGGCCGGGGCTACTTCCTGGTGATGCAGGTGCGGGACGGGTCGATCCTGGCCACTCTCGCCGCGGGGGACGCGGACATCGGCGTGGTGGGCTACGAGATGGCCCGGCTGGCGAAGCAGGCGGGGGAGATGCTCACCCCAGCGCTGCGGGCGGAGTTGCAGCAGGCGCTGCCGCGCTGACCGGCCCGGCCGCGCCCCGGACGGTCACCGGCTCACCGGAGCCGGCCGCCGGGGCCCGGCTGTCCGGGCGGCCCGCTCAGAAGCCGCCGTCGGCGATGACCGAGCGGTACCAGTGGGCGCTGGTCTTGAGCACCCGCCGCTGGGTCGGGTAGTCCACGTAGACCAGTCCCCACCGCTGGTCGTACCCCTCGGCCCATTCGAAGTTGTCCAGCAGTGACCAGACGTGGAAGCTCTCCAGCGGCACCCCGGCGCTGATGGCCCGGTGCGCGGCGGTCAGGTGGTCGCGCAGGAAGCTGATCCGGCCGGCGTCGTCGACGCTGCCGTCCGCGGCCAGGGCGTCCGGTGTGGGCAGCCCGTTCTCGGTGACGGTGAGCGGGATCGGGCCGTATTCGCGGGTGACCCGGGTCAGGATGTCGTACATCCCGTCGGGGTAGATCTGTTGCCATTCGGCCTCGGAGGTCGGCCAGCGGTGCTCGGTGCCGCCGTCTGCGGTGACGTAGATCGGCGTGTAGTACTGCACGGCGAGCAGGTCGACCGGCGAGGAGATCACGGCCAGGTCGCCGTCGCGGATGCCGCGGGCCATCCGGCTCTGCGGGCCCAGGTCGGCCAGCACGTCCTGCGGGTAGCTGCCCTTGAGCAGCGAGTCGAGGTAGAGGCGGTTCTCGTAGCCGTCGTAGAGCCGGGCCGCCGCAGCGGCCTCCGGTGAGTCGTCCGCGGGGTAGCAGGGGTGCAGGTTGAGCGCGGGACCGATCCGAGCGGTGCCGCCGGCGGCGCGCAGCGCGCGGACGGCGAGCCCGTGGGCGAGTTGCAGGTGGTGTGCGACGAGGTAGGCCGCGTCCGGGTCCTGCCGGCCCGGTGCGTGGTGGCCACCGAGGTAGCCGTTCTGCACCACGGTCTTGGGCTCGTTGATGGTCAGCCAGGCCGGGACGCGGTCGCCGAGGGCGCGGAAGACCGCGTCGGCGTAGTCGGCGAAGCGGTTGGCGGTGTCGCGTGACTCCCACCCGCCGGCGTCCTGCAGGGCCTGCGGCAGGTCCCAGTGGAACAGGGTGGCCATCGGGGCGATGCCGCGCTCGTGCAGGCCGTCGAGGAGGCGGCGGTAGAAGTCGAGCCCGCGCTGGTTGGGTGCGCCGCTGCCGTCGGGTTGGATCCGGGGCCAGGAGATGGAGAAGCGGTAGCTGCGCAGCCCGAGGTCGCGCATCAGGTCGAGGTCCTCGACGTACCGGTGGTAGTGGTCGGCGGCCACGTCGCCGGTGTCGCCGTTGCGGGTGCGCCCGGGGGTGCGGCTGAAGGTGTCCCAGACCGACTCACCGCGGCCGTCCTCCTTGGCGGCGCCCTCGATCTGGTACGCGGAGGTGGCCGCGCCCCAACCGAAGTCGCGGGGGAAGCGCAGCGGGCCGGCGGGCCCGGTAGGTATCGACATGGATTCTCCTCGTGGATACGGGCAACCGCCGAAGTTCGGGAGCGCTCCCAGAATAGGGCAGGGGCGGCCGGCCCGGTCAGCCGGCCGTCGTGCCGGCCGGCTGTGGCAGGTTGAGGCGATGCGGGCCCCGGACAGCGAACGAGGCCGACCGGGCGGCGCGGCGCGCCTGTCCCGTCGGCCTCTTTTCCCATCGTGAACGGGGGTTTAGTGTGGGGACGGGGGAGGGCAACCCCCGTCCCCACCGTAACTGCACACACACGGGCGGATTGTGGGTCCTGCCGTGCGTGTCGCGCGGGAGCCGGGCCACGCGAGTGGCTCTGGTTCCACCTCCCTCCGTGTGGCGGGATGATGGCTGACGGCGGCGTCCGGGCTGGCCCGTCGTCAGCCCTCGGGCTGGTTCCCCGGTCCGTCAGAGACGGTCCCGGTGATCTTCGAGTTGGAACCATCATCGATGGAAGCGCTCCCATCGACGATGCTGCGACTGTAACGCCCGTCACGGCTTTGTGAAAGCCCCAAAACGAGATCGAAACATCGCGCTGATGCGGCCTGCCGCGCGCTTGTTGTGGGAGCGCTTCCATGGCACACTGTCGATTCAACGCGACAGGAGCCAGATCGCGTGAGCGCGGGTCCGAGCACCGGCCTCAGCGCCAACATGACGATCAAGAACCTCGGCGACCCGCTCACCGGCTGGGCGCTGATGTTCGCCTTCCCCGGAAACCAGCGGGTCACCCAGGGCTAATCGGCACGGTGGAGCCAGACCGGCAACCAGGTCACCGCCACCAACGAGTCGTGAACGGCAACCTCGGTGCCGGCGCCACCGCCAACATCGGCTTCAACCGGATGTAGCGAGAATCCCGGGCCTTGAGGGCCGGGAGGAGTCGCGTCACGGACCGGGATGTTTCTGTTCTTTGATGTATTCCTTGATCACTTCTAGTGGGGTGCCGCCGCAGGACGCGGCGAAGTACGACGGCGACCACAGGTGTCCGTGCATGATGTGCCGGTTGATCCGGCCGGCGAACTCCTTGCGTAGGTAGTGCGCTGAGACGCCCTTAAGCCGGTTGACGAGCGTGGAGATCGACAGCTTCGGCGGGTAGTGCACGAGCAGGTGCACGTGGTCATCCTCGCCGTTGAACTCGCGCAGCGCCGCGCCCAGGTCGGCACACACGTTCCGCATGACCTGTTCGCAGTGGGTGAGCATCGCGTCGTTGAGGACGCCCCGCCGATACTTGGTGACAAAGACAAGATGAACCTGCAGGTTGTCGATAACGCTTCTACCTCGGCGAACATCCGGGTCTGGCGTCCATCTTGGTGACATGGATAAGATGCTACGGTGTGGTCATGCTCGCCAAACTGGACAGGCCCGTGAAGCCGGGTTTGGCCGCCAAGGCCCTCGGCATCGACTACTCGGACCTGCCGAAACTCGGCCATCCCTGGACGAAGAAAAACGTCCGGTCGCTGCGTGACAGCACGCCCGGTTGGCTGAACGAGGCGCGCCGCCGGCACGCGACCCGCGTGCAGCAGGCGAGCGAGGCGCGGGCCGCAGAGCTGGACGCGGAACTGGCGCGGCTCGGCTACGACGCCCCGGACCTCGGCGCGGTTGATCAGGCTGCGCTCTACATCGACGCCGCCGTGACCCACCTGACGACCGTCACTCGCTGCTCCGAAGACGAAGCGGACCGGGCTGCCTGGCGGCGGTGGCCGAAGTCGATGGCCGCCGAAGAGGACTACGCCGACCAGGACGCCTAGTGAAGATCGTCGTGCAGGTCCGGTTGTTCCC
>NZ_JAGPYK010000023.1 GCF_018070045.1 Micromonospora sp. U21 | reverse complement strand
CGACCATCGCGAAGATGGTCCGTGGGCTGTAGGTTGTTCAACCTGTCACCCGACGGTCACTGTGACGGTCGGACAGGTCGCCCGCCGGGTCGGGCAGCACGTGCGGCGTCCGCGTCGACGGCGACGGGTGGATGTCTGCGGTGGTGATTGCCCCGAAGCAGGTGGGTCACGACGTCGCTCCACCCTCAGCCCTCGCCTCGCAAGCGGTGTCACGTCTGCTGGTTTAGGGTCCCTGGGATGGTCATGAGCGCGCAGGACGTTGTGGGCGTGATCGAGTCAGACCCAGGAGCAATGAGAGTCCTTCGGGTTACGGCCGACCTTGGATTACCGGACTGGTGGATCGGTGCCGGCTTCGTACGCAACCGCGTCTGGGACGCGATCAGCGGCCTCCCGGTCTCGCCGGAGCGCGACGTGGATGTCGCCTACTTCGACCCGGAGAAGCTGGACCCACGCGAGGATGCACGCGCCGAAACCCGAGCCATAGTGGCCCTGCCTGGGGTGCCGTGGGAGATTCGTAATCAAGCACGGATGCATCTGCGCAATGGCGATGAGCCCTACACGTGC
Source organism: Micromonospora sp. U21 (assembly GCF_018070045.1). Lineage (GTDB taxonomy): Bacteria > Actinomycetota > Actinomycetes > Mycobacteriales > Micromonosporaceae > Micromonospora. Next base: position 106,954 of record NZ_JAGPYK010000023.1, on the reverse strand, counting down.
GCCCTGGACGCGATATCGCGCTGGCCCGAGACGGCGACGTGCGTCGCGGTGACTCTGCGGGGCGACTCTGTTCGCTTGGTGTCCTGCCACGGTCTGGCTGACCTTGTGGGAATGGTTGTCCGTCCCTCTCCAGCCTTTGACAACGCAGCGGGCCGCGCGAAGGTACAGCGCCGCGTGGAGGTCAAGGGATGGCTCCACCGATGGGCCGGACTGCGGCTGGAGACCTAGCGCGCACGCCAAGCGAAGGAAGGGTAGCCCCGACAGGGACGTCCTCTTCGCGGCACGGGCGGACATCCGACTCCACAACCTCCGTAGCGAGCGGCTCGCGTCAGATGTGCGCACGGACCTCTGCGACCGCATCGGCAAGGGCTTCCACTCCGTTTGTGATGGCGCGTTCAGTGAGGGTGGCGTAGCCGAAGATCAGCCCGCCGGGTCCGGCGGGGCTCAGTCGGTACCGGGAGACGCCTTGCACGACCAGTCCGTGCCGGGCTGCGGCAGCCACGACCGCGGCCTCGTCGAGGTCGTGCGGGAGCCAGGTCACGACGTGTTGGCCCGCCGCGACACCGACCGGCTCCAGGTCGGGCAGCCGTGTGCGCAGCGCGGCCAGGAGCGCGTCGCGGCGGCGGCGGTAGACCGGGCGCATTCGCCGCAGGTGCCGGTCGAATTCGCCGCGGGTAAGGAAGTCGGCGAAGGTCAGTTGGTCGATGACGGGAGAGCCGCGGTCGGCCAGAACCTTGGCCGCCGCGATTTCGTCGACCAGGTGTGACGGCGCCAGCAGCCAGCCGAGGCGCAGCCCTGGCGCCAGGGTCTTGCTCGCTGTGCCGCAGTACACGACGGTGTCGGGCGCCAGCCCCTGCATGGCGCCGACGGGCGAGCGGTCGTAACGGTACTCCGCGTCGTAGTCGTCCTCGATCACCACGGCGCGGCGACGCTGCGCCCAGCCGATCACCCGGGCTCGAGCGGTAGCCGACAGGACCCCGCCGGTGGGCCACTGGTGTGAGGCTGTCAGCACGACGGCATCCGCGTCGGTCTGTTCGAGTTCCTCGACGAGAAGGCCGTCCGGCCCGACGGGGACGCCGATCACCTCCAGGCCGGCGGCGGCCGCGACGAGGCGGGCGTCGTCGTCCGCGGATGGGTCCTCGACGGCCAGCCGGCGGGCGCCGCGCGCCGCGAGCACCTGGATCAGCAGCGCGACGCCCTGGCCGTAGCCACTGCAGATCACGACGTTCTCCGGGCGGGCCAACGTGCCGCGGACCCGGTTGAGGTAGTCGGTCAGGGCTGCGTGCAGTTCGGGTACACCACGCCCGTCGAGGTAGGCGAAGCGCTCGTTCGGCGTGGTGGTGAGGACCGTGCGCACCGAACGCAGCCAGGCGGCCCGGGGGAACGACGACACGTCGGTGCGGCCGTACCCGAAGTCGATCCGGGCCGCCGACCGGTCCCCGGCGCGGCGATCCGCTGGCGGCGGAACCGGCTCGACCGCAACCTGGGTGTAGCCGCCAGCCCGACTGGTGAGGTAGCCCTCGGCGACGAGTTGCTGGTAGGCCTCGACCACGACGCCACGCGACACTCCCAGATCGGCCGCGATGGTGCGGGTGGGTGGCAGGGACGCCCCGAGACGCAACCGGCCGGCCCGGATGCTGCCCCGGATCGAGGCGGCGATCTGCCGGTGCAGCGGTTCGGCCGCAGACCGGTCGACATCGATGAGCAGGTCCTGCGGCGTGCTGGAATTGGTCCTGATTCGGCCCATGCAATCGGACCTTACCGGGTGTACCGATTTCCGTCAGGCTCAGACGTATGACCACAGTGACCAGCGCTCGCTTCGACGGCCGCCTCCTCACCCCGGGCGACCCGGGTTACGACGCGGCCCGCACCATCTGGAACGCCATGATTGACCGCCGCCCACGGATGATCGTGCGGGCCGCGAGCGTCACCGACGTGGTGACCGCGGTGCGCCTGGCCCGCGAACTCGACCTGGAGATCGGGGTGCGCTGCGGCGGGCACAACGTGGCCGGCCTCGCCGTCCCCGCGGACGGCCTGATGATCGACCTGACACCGTTGAACGGCGTTCGGGTCGACCCGATCCGGCGGCACGCCCGGGTCCAGGGCGGCGCGCTGCTCGGCGCACTCGACCGGGCGTCGCAGCCATACGGCCTCGCCACGACCGCAGGTAACGTCTCGCACACCGGGGTCGGCGGCCTGACCCTTGGCGGTGGCATGGGCTGGCTCGCCCGCCAACACGGGTTGGCCTGCGACAACGTCGTCTCCTACACAATGGTCACCGCCGACGGGGACGTTGTGACCGCGAGCCGAACCGAGAACCCCGACCTCTACTGGGGCCTGCGCGGCGGGGGCGGCAACTTCGGCATCGTCACCGACTTCGACTTCCAACTGCATCACACCGGAACGCAGACCCTGGTCGCTGAGTTCGACTTCCGCGCCGAGGACGCCGTGCCGGTGCTCGAAGGCTGGCGGGACCTGAACGCCGTCGCACCGCGGCAGGCGACCTTCACCGCCGATGTCCACAGCACGGCCATCGGCCCGATCGCCACCGTCGGCTTCGTGTGGGTCGGCGACCCGGCACAGGGTCGCCGGTTGCTGCCGGCGATGCGCGCGCTCGGGCGCCCGGTCGCCGAGCGGGTCACCACGCCGTCGTACCTCGAACTCCAGCAGCGTGACGACACCACCGGCGGCCACGCCTACCGCCGGTACTCCAGTGCGCACTACCTGCGGCAGTTCCCCACCGCCGCGATCGAGGCGTTCCTGCTGCGCGGCGCGTCGGACCTGCACGCCGGCACCTACCTGCCGGGCGTCGGCCTGCAGGCGCACGGCGGCGCCATCGCCGACGTCGCGGACGCCGACGCGGCGTTCAGCCTCCGCGGCACCACGTTCGAGTTCGGCGCTGGCTCCCGCTGGACCGAGCCATCCGAGGACGATCCCCGGATGGCGGCGGCGCGCACTGCCGGAGCCGCGCTCGACCCGTACGCCGACGGCGTCTACGTCAACTCGCTCGCCGCCGACGAAGGGCAACGCGGGCTACGCCGTGCATACCCGGCCGTCAAGCTCGCCAGGTTGACCGCCCTCAAGACCGTCTGGGATCCGCAGAACATCTTTCACCTCAACCACAACATCCGGCCCAGCCACGCCTGAGCCGGCACCGAGACTGCCGACAGATCGAAAGGATGCTCATGACCTCCACCGGCCCCAACCTTCAGCTCAGCACCCACAGCCAGCAGCGCAGCCGACTGTTCCTGCCGGGCCTGGCCGCAGCGGCTGCCGCCGCCGTCGCCGTGACGGCCGTCGCGGGCACCGCCATGGCCGCCGGTGTCGATTTCGAGCTACCCGAAAGCGGCGCGTCGATTCCGCTGGTCGGCTTCACGCAGCTCACCTTCATCTTCGGCGTTGTGGGCATCCTTATCGCCCTGGCGATCCGCCGTTGGGCGTCCCAGCCGGCACGCACCTGGGTCCGCACCGCGGTGGCACTCACCGCGCTGTCGCTCGTACCACCGTTCCTGGTCGACGCCAATCTCGCCATCGAGTGCACGCTCGTGCTCGCACACCTGGTCGCCGCCGCAATCGTGATCCCTGTCATCGCCCGCCGGCTGGCTATCTGACGATCGTTCGTCACGGCTCGGCGGGCAAGGCTCGTACGATGATCAGCTAGGCTGCGACACCGTGGGACATGCCTTCGCCCGGCTGGCCGGCTACGGAATAGCGCTGACACCGCACTGGCCGTACATGTTCGAGCGACACCAGGCCGGCTCGGACGCCGTTCGGGTCACTCGCTGGACTCCCTCCGGTCCCGTACAGGTGGTAATCAATCCCCATCAACTCACCGACGGTGGAGACGTCGTGGACGTTGCAGTTGGGCCGAGCCATCCCTGCTGGTTCGTCGAGACGTCTGCCTTCCGTCTGCACTGGCCCACTCAGTTCACCGTTGAGTCACCGCAGGACCAAGGCGACGGCACACCGTTCTACCTGCACGGACCGGGCGAGGCGACCATCTTCCCTCAAGGCCCGGTAGCGAAGGAACGACTGGTAGATCCGCACGCCCTTGTGGCGGCTGGGCAGACGGTTCTGGATCGGCGCGTGGCCGACGACGGCTCCAGATTGATCGAGTTGGGCTATCAGCACAACGAAGAGCCGTGGTGGCAGGGGCACTGGACGATCCCGTACGACTCGGACCGGGTCTTGGTCCTGACGGCTCAAGCGCTCTTGGCGCACTCGACACAGACTCGCGAAGCTGCGGAGGTTATCGCAGCCACTTTCGAACGCTGTCAGTAGAGGCCATGGGCATCCGCTCTTCGGCAAGATCGCGCGTCTGCCGCGTCACGTGACGCCCGGTCAGCAGATCCGCTCACCTCACCGACTGGGCTCGCCTCCGGCGTCCATCTCCTGCGTCGCGTTCTGCCGCAGCAGCGCGCCGGCAAGCACCTCAGCATCCGATGAGTGCGTTACCCGAAGACCACGCGCATGATTATGGACCGAGCCAGCGCATGGGTGAGGCGGCGACGCCGAGAGCATGTCCGCCGTCTTCGCGAGGCAGGGCCGCACCAATCCGCGCCGGTGACCTCCCGTTCGGCCGGCCAGGAGAGCCGAAGCTCGACGGCTGCGGCGCGGCCAACCGTCATGGACTCACCTACTAACCGCGTCACATCTGACGGCGCCGCAAGCACCATCGGACAGCACCTGACGGGGGGCCCGCACCAAGAACCCGCCGTGACAAACGCCGGTCGCGGGCGAAGCCGGGGCGGCGTAGGAGTCAATCGCCTCAGCTCGCTGCCGAGAGCGCGCGTTACCGGCGGCAGATGCCATACCTCAATCTCGCGCCGCATCGTGGCTACATCCTGGGTTCAATCAGGCTCGCCCGTGCGATGGCTGATCAGTGGCTAGGCGTTACTGCTCTCAGTAGGGGCAGGGGGCCTTCCGGGGTGGGCTCGCGGCGAGGCGCATGCCGTCCGGAGCGGGTTTCGGTTTTCCACCCGATCGCCGCCAATTTTGCTGTCGGCCTCCAAGCCGGTTCTGCTCAGGAGGATCGGGCCGCCGCGTGCTGGCGCCGGTGAACACCACTATTGGCAGATCTGCATATTCGAGGCGGCGGTCCGGAGTGCCGCCACGCTTGCGGCCACCGCCGGATGGTCGCCCGCGCCCTTCCGGTACGCGATCCGGGTACGTCGCTTGATAGTGAGCGGTACGAGGCGGACCCCGATGGGCGGTTGCCCCACGGCGAGTTGAGGTACCAACCCGACTCCCCGGCCGGAAGCGACCAGGGCAAGCATGGTGGCGAAGTCATCGGCGTGATGACGCACGGTCGGGTGGAAACCGGCCAACTCGCAGGCGTGCAGGGCGAGCGAGTGGCACAGCGTCCCTTGGCTACCCACGATCCAGTCCGCGTCGCGCACCGACTGCATCGGGTCGCCCGCCGGATCGTGCTCCGTTCCGGCGGCGGGAACGGCGATGAACACCGTCTCGTCCATCAGCGGTGTCGAGTCCAGCGCCGGATCCGGTTCGACCGGCACGATGTCGTAGTCGTGTACGAGCGCCACGTCGAGACGGCGGTCGCGCATCGCGGCCGGCACGGCGACCGGGTCCAGTTCGGTGACCATCAGGTCGAGCGCGGGTTGGTCGCGGGCCAGCGCAACCAAGGCAGGCAGTAGCAGGGTACGCACAGCGCTGGGATACGCGCCGATGCGTACCGTGCCGGATAGTCCGCCCCGCGCGGCGGCAAGGGTGGCCTCGGCCGCCTCCAGAGCGGCAAGGACCACCTCCGTGTGCCGAACCAGCGCCTCCGCGGTGGGAGTGAGGGCGACCCGACGACCGACGCGTTCCAGGAGCGCGACACCGGCCTCCCGTTGCAGCACGGCGAGTTGCTGAGAGACCGCCGAGGGCGTGTAGGTGTACGCTTCGGCGACAGCGGCGATGGTGCCGAGCCGAGCCAGATCCCGGAGCAGCCGCAGACGGCGCACATCAAGCATCAGCTCAGCTTACGTGTTCGTTGAGCAATCGGAACTGGATCTTCACGATCTCAAGTAGCAGGCTGAAGGCATGACACCGACCGGCCTGTACGTACCGCTCATCACACCGTTCGACGAACAGGGCGGCATCGCCATTGACGCGCTGACCGCGCTCGCTCACGACATGTTGATAGCCGGCGCGGACGGCCTGGTCGCGCTGGGTACCACCGCGGAGCCGCACGCGCTCAGCAACGCTGAGCAGCTGACGGTGGTTGACGCCGTCGCCGCGGCCTGTCGGGAGCACCGGGCAGGTCTCTTGGTCGGCGCGCACAACACGGAAGACCTGGCGAGGGCCTCCGCCTCGTCCAGGTAGTGCGTGGTCAGCAGGATCGTGGTGCCAGCTCTGACCAGTGTCCGGATCAGCTCCCAGGACGCCCGCCGGGCGGCCGGGTCGAAGCCGGTGGTCGGCTCGTCGAGAAACACCAGGCGTGGGTCGCCGATGAGACCGACGGCGACATCGAGCCGGCGTCGTTGCCCGCCGGAGAGCCTCCGGACCCGGCTCCGGATCTGGTCGGTCAGCCCGACCATCCCGATCACCTCGGCCGGGTCCCGGGGTGCCGGGTAGTAGCGGGCAAAGTGCCGGACCGTCTCGCCCACGGTCAACTCGCCGAGGTCGGTGGCCTCCTGGAGCACAATGCCGATGCCGGACAGCCAGTCCCGAGCGGCCCGGCCGAACCGGCCGACCCGCGCCGGATCCACCCCGAGCACGGTCACCTCGCCGCCGTCCCGGCTCCGGTGTCCCTTCAGGATCTCCACGGTGCTGGTCTTGCCTGCGCCATTGGGACCGAGCAGGGCGACCACCTCGCCGTACGCGATGTCCAGGTCGATCCCGGCGAGCGCGGTGCGCCGGCCGTACCGCTTGTGCAGTCCGTGTACCCGGACCGCGGGGGATTCCGTCATGTCCCGATACTCCGACCGCCGACCCCGCTCGCGGGACGACCGGCCGGTCGAGGACGGGTGTCCACCGGTCGACGGACACCGCGCTCGCCAGCGTCACCGCCGCCGGGATGTTTGCAGCCGCTACGTCCTGGGCCGCTGGTGCCCGCCGGCGACGGCGCCCGGATCGGCGGCATCACCACCGAGGAGTGGCGCGCCCGGAGCCGGTGACAGCCCCCACGGGCGGTGGCCAGGCCCGGCCACCGCTTCGTTGGCGTGTTCGCCCGGAACGTCAGCCGCTCACCCGGACCGCCTCGATGATCGTCTCAGCGACCTCGCTCGGCTGGGACACCGCAATCGAGTGCGAGGCGCCAACGACCTCGCGCTGGCCCCGCGGGTCGGCCCGCTCGGCCATGAACCGATGCGCGGCGACCGGGATGTTCCTGTCGGCGTCCCCGAACACGAACCAGCTGGGCAGCAATCCCCAGGCGGGGTCGCCGGAGAGCCCGTCATCCAGGGCCCGTTCGGTGATCGGCCGCTGGGTCCGGGCCATCAGCGCGGCAAGGTCGGCCGGCACGTCCGCGGCGAACTGCGCGTGGTAGGCGTCCTGGCCGATCGCCACCTCGTTACCACCGCCCGACACCGGGTACTGCACCAGCGTGTCGGCGAGCGTACTGCCGGGGAACTTCCCGGACAGTGACAGCGCCGACTCGCCGGTGTCCGGGCAGAAGGCGTTGACGTACACGAGGGCCCGCACTGATGATTCGTCCGCTGCGGCCTGCGTGATCACCATGCCGCCGTACGAATGGCCGACGAGGATGACCGGGCCGCCGATCCCGCGTATCACGTCCCGCACGTACGCGGCGTCGCCTGCGACGCCCCGCAGCGGGTTGGCGGCGGCCACCATGTCGTACGCGGCGCCCAGCCGCTCGATCACACCGTTCCAGCTCGCCGACTCAGCGAACGCGCCGTGCACGAGGACGATGGTGGGCTGCGGATCGGGCATGACACATTCTCCCTTACTCTTTAACGCTGTTCACCCGCCGGCCGCGCCGGCACGCGTGAATACCCGTTACGCGAGGGTGAAACGTCCGATTCCACTGGCTCCCGGGCGTCGTGCCAGCCTTTGGATTGGCCAAGGCGATGCGGGCAACACCCTGACGCCCCGCATGCCATTCGGCGATGCCGAGCACACAAACCCGATGCACCGGCCGCCCGCCACGATCGCCGCCTCTCGGGTGTGGCGACCGATGGCCGGCCGATGAGGAGACGGTAGAGAACCGTGGCGTGGAGCTTCACTGCGGCGGCGACTGCCGCTGGTCCAACCAAGCAAGGCGACAGCTTTGACGGCTCAACGAAGTTAACGGGGGCTGCCAGTTACTCACAGACGTAGTTGGCCACGGCCGCCGATGAGGTGACTCGTTCGGGTGTTCTGTGAAACTGCCTCGAATCCGGTCGGCGAGGCGGCGGTGAAAGCAGGTCACAAGTCACGGCGGTTGGCCAACTCGCTGGCATCGTGAAGAACCTGGCATTGTGGCAAATGATCTTCATGACGACTTGGCAGTCTCCCTTGAGTGGCCCGTTCGTGCCGACGAGCAGCTCCGAAGCGAGTGTCACCGCGTGATCGCGGCTGTGGTCGAGCAGACCGGGGCAATCGGGTGGTTGGAGGTGCCGTCCCGCGGAAAGGCGGACGCATGGCTGGAAGGCGTCTTCCAGACCGCAGGTTCGGGACGCGGTGGCCTCGTCGTGGCCCGGGCCAAGGCACGCGTCGAGGCACTCGGGGTATGGCTTGCCGGCCCTCCCGGGCCCGTCGGTCACGTCGCCGAACTGACCAAGGTGCTGGCTCATCCCGGCGCACGTGGTCTCGGATTGGGCAAGAGGGTTGTCTCTGCCCTGGTGGGCGCCTGCACGACCGCCGGTATCGAGGTGATCACCCTGGGGGTACGCGGAAACAATCACGGTGCGATCTCGCTCTACGAGGCCTGCGGCTTCCGAACGTGGGGTGTCCTGCCGAACGCCGTCGCAGTAGATGATCTTCGTTTCGACGACGTGCGCATGTTTCTGCCACTGCCCCTACCCACGGGCGTACGCGTCCGCGGGTCAGTAGCGGGTGGGCCGGGAGGCTCCGCTCGACGCAGAGCGACATGAAAGAGAGTTGGCCACCCAGCCCTGGGAGCCCTTTCAGCGGCCAACCAAGTGTCGGCGTCACAGCCAGCTTGAACGTCCAGTGTGGACAGTGCCGTGAGGTTGCCCGTGGCTCCGGGTGATCCTGCTTGTTCTCGACGCAAGCTGGTCACAACAGAAGACCCACGGGCATGTTCAACGATACGACCCGGCTGCTGGGCCTCGCAGGCCTGGCCGTCACCGGGGTCGCCGACGGGCCGGACGGCCCGGTCGTGGACCTGGTCACCGCCGATGAGCAGGCACGGCGGTGTCCGGAGTGCGGAACCTTGGCGCGCAGGTCGAAGGGCTGGCGGGTGACCCGACCGCGTAACCTGCCTGTCGGCGGACGGGCACTACACGGGGACAACCCTGTTTCCGCTGGTCAGGGCTTCACCCTCGTCGGGACGGCCGGATTCGAACCGACGACCCCTTGATGACCCCCGGAACGTTGGGGTACCTGCTGACCCAGCTCACACGCACGTTGCACTCTTGACGGACGCTCGACAGCGAGCCCTGTGTTCGGCATCGCTCGTGCCGTTTGGTCCCCCACCTGGTCCCCGAATCCAACCAGCGTCACCGTGCGCGCTACCCCCGGCCGGCGGCGGAGAAGTACCAACTGACCTGCTCGCCGTGGCCCATGATGAGGTCATGACGACATGTGGGCGCTGCGGTTCGCCGGTCCCGCGTTGGCACCGGCGCGCTGGCGCCGCCGCCACCGACGCGGCTGCCGGGGGTACATCGGCGGTCGGCGTCGTCAGTCTCGGCGCCATGGCCGTCGGCGCACTGGCCCTGGGTTCCGTCGCCGTCGGTGCGATGGCAATCGGACGCCTGGTGGTCCGCCGCGCGGCCGTACGACACCTGCAGCTCCGTTCGGTACACGTCGGTCGGCTGGAGATCGACGCTCTCCTTGTAAAGGACGATGGGGGACACACGCCCCACAGCAATCTCGATGCTCACTGATCCACCCCGGTCTGAGCCGGCTCCTATGGACGCCAACCCGTGAATTCTCGACTCCAGGCCCCAACACAACCGCCCGACCAGCTCCCCCGCCACAAATGCGGGGGTTTCCCCACCGGTGCACCGCCTGGATGCTCGCGTGGGTACTCAGCCCGCACAGGTGTAACCGCGTCGGCGCACCGGCGGGTGTTCAGTGGTTCGACGTCATCTGAAAGCAGGCGACGTCGTACCGCGCAACGGGTTCGGGTTCATCGAGTTCTGCGGCTGTTCCCCCGCGTAGTAGGCACCCGCCGATGCCGCCGTCCGACCTGAACGGCAGACTCATGCGCATTGCCGGCCGCTGGTCGTGTGTCGGGGATCTCCGGGCCGGCCGGTTGTCCGCCCACCGTCCGGTGCGTCAGTCTCAGCGGATGGTCCTCCTGCTCAGCGCGTTCGGCATCGTGCTGCTCGGCGCCTTCGCCCAGGCGGTCAGCGGCTTCGGATACGCGCTGGTGACCGTGCCGTTGCTGACCGCCGCCGTCGACCCGCGCGCCGCCGTGGTGGTGTCGGCGCTGACCGGCGTCGGGCTGACCGTCACCGCGGCCATCCGCGAACACGCTTACGCCCGGTGGCGGGTCGCGGCGGCACTCACCGCCACCGCCCTGCTCGGCCTGCCGGCCGGCCTGCTGGTTCTCGCGCTCGCGCCGGAGCGGCTGCTGAGCGCACTGATCGCGGTCGTGGTGCTCGGCTGCGCCGCGCTGGTCTGGTCCAGGGCACGGATCCGGACCGGACGGATCGGTCTCGGGGCCATCGGCGTCCTCGTCGGGGTGCTGACCGCCGCCACCGGGACGAACGGGCCGCCGCTGGTCGCCGCGTTCCAGTCGCTCGGCTACGACCCGCGCACCTTCCGGGCCACCCTGGCGGCGACCTTCTCGGGCACCAGTCTGATAGGGCTGACGGGGTTCCTGCTGGCCGGTCAGATACACGCCGATGTGGTGCGGATCTCCCTCGTGGCGCTCCCCGCGGTGCCGCTGGGCTGGTGGCTGGGAAACCGACTGTTCCACCGCATCGACCCCGTGGTGTTCCGACGGATCGTGCTGGTCGGCCTGCTCGGCAGCGCCGGTGCCGCGCTCGCGAGCATGGCCCACTGAGCCGGTCGTCCACGGACCCCTTCGACGGGTCAGCGCAAGTCGCGTGCCGGGGCGACCGAGTCGGGCCAGCTCGCCATGACGTGTGGCGTTGGCCGGTGCGGCACCCCAGATATCAGCCTTCCGCCTGCAGACCGACGACAATTCCGGCCATGTCCTGCGACAGAAATGGGGTCACGTCCCGTGGGGCGACCCGCAGGGAACCGGGCCAACCGGTTCCTGGCCGGGGTGGCATACCTCGACGGCGTAGACCCGAGCGCGATCATGGCGCGCGGCTACTACGCGAAGACCACCGTGGCGGCGTACTCGATGCGGGGCAACGAACTGATCCTCGGCGACACCTTCGACTCCGGCCGGTTGCCCGACCCGACGCTCGGCGAGGAGCGCGGGGTGCACAGCCTGATGGCCTCGGACGTGGACGCCGATGGTCGCGACGAGATCGTCTACGGGGCCATGGTGCTGGAGAGCGATCTGAGCATCAAGACGGTGCCGCACACCTGGTTCCCCTACCCGGCGCTGCCGGTCAACGTGGACCTGACGCCGCAGATCAAGAACCCGGACGAGAACGCCCGCTTCGTGTACCTCGCGCACGGCGACGCAATGCACATCGCCCACCTCGATCCGACCCGGCCGGGCACCGAACCTCCTCGTCTACTGGGACGGCGACCTGACCCGCGAACTGCTCGACGGCAACCGGATCTCGACGGCGAACACCGAGTACGACACCAGGCCGTCCACCGTGAACAAGACCGATTTGCTGGTCGCCGCCGGCACCTCGTCCGTCAACGGCAGCAAGTCCACCCCGATCATTTCGGCGGATCTGCTCGGCGACTGGCGCGAGGATGTGGTCCTGCGGCTCGGCGATGACAAGTTGCGCCTGTTCACCACCACCATCCCGACGAGCCACAAGATTCGCACGCTCATGCACGACCCGCAATCAGGTGGCCTGCGAGAACGTGACCTACAACCTGCCCCCACACCCGAGCTTCTTCCGCGACCCGGCGTACCCCCTGCCAGCCCGGCGGACCGACATCGACGTGTCCCGGCGCGGCTGAACCCGGCAGCCCTCGGCGGGTGCCGCGTCTCGCGCGGCACCCGCTTCGCGGTGCCAGGGGCCGGGTATCAGCGCCGTCGATGATCCGGGTGGCGGGGTGGCCGCGCAACGAGGCCACCCCGCCCGAGTCACCGTAGGTTGGGCACCTCGGCGCGGGTCACCATTTAGGCGTGGTTGTAGACCTTGCGCAGGTGGACGGCGGAGTTGCTGATTGTGAGGTGATCCCCGTGCCATGTAGTCATAGGTGTAGCGCCACAGCCGGTTGTACTGGCTGCCGCCTTCCACGCTCCACCAGAACCAGGTACCGCCAGCCTCGTGGTAGGGCCGGAAGATCACTGTGCCTCCGAACAATCCGGCCCAGGACGCCAACGCCCTGGGCCGGAGCAGTGTCGCGGCTGTCGGTCTTTCCGATCAGGTGATGTTGATGTCGCTGCACCACATGTAGGTCTGGTCCAGGTGTGACGCCTTCCAGATCACGAACAGGACGTGGTTTCCGGTGCGTCCAGAGACCGAGACGTTGAACGAGATGTTCTGCGCTGGCGCGTAGCGCCCGGTCGTTGTGATCAGGTCGAGGTTGCCCCACCCGAGCCGCTGGGTGGTCGGGTTGAACCCCTGCTTGGTGACGTAGACCCGGAAGAAGTCAGCACCGTGGCTGGCCTGGTCGTACAGCTGGACCGTGAAGTTGCGGCTGACGGTGGTCGCCTTCCATGCTCCAGGCTGGTTCACTGTGTCGTTCCTGGAGAGGGCGTTGCTGCACAGCTGTCCGTCCGGGGTACGGGCTTCGTACTGGCCGGCGAGGCCGTCCCGCAGCTGGCTCATCCAGTTCCACATGGTGTCGGGGTTGGCCTGGAACGCCCGCCAGCACATGGGGTCTTGTTGCTGCATGGCTGGGTTCGTGTGTTGGTTACCCCAGGTCTTCCAGCACTGGTAGGCGCGACTCGCCGGGTTGATGATCGTGCCGTGGGCCTGGGCTGCGCCGGTCCAGGGCAGCGTACCGACCACCATGGCGAACAGCAGGACGAGCACTCGGAGGGACTGACGGACAGTTGACCGGGGTCGTCCGCCGGATTGATCGGACTTGTGTAAACGCACTGTTCATCCTCCGTTCTTCGGTACTAAAGATCAGGATGGGAACGCTCCCAAGCAACTGTTACACCTATGGGCTTAAATATCAATACCGATCTATTTATGGCCGGATGTAGATCGAGCTGACCGGGATCGCCGTCGAGCGCAGCTCCCAGAACTGTCCACATCCGACCACGCCGACCCACTTTGGGCTGGATCACCACCACCCAGCGGAGGGTGCGGCACGGGTTGCTGACCCGACGCCGGATCAACGACGGGTCTGCGCACCGAGGTCCGCAGCCGCGGCATCGCCGTACGGACCGCCCGCAACGGCATCCACTGCAGTACGCGGACGGTTCACAGCTACCGGAGGGCCCGCTGAAGGCGATGCCCAGCCGCTGGTTTCGCAGGTTCGGATCCGGCGGCCGGGTGGGTGCGGGTACGACCGCCCCGCCCGGCCGCCCGCCATGGTCAAAGCCCGGCTGCGGCGTCGTACCGGCGGCGCTGGTCGGCCATCTCCGAGTCGGCCAGCGCCTCCTTGAGCGCCAACTCCGCGTACTTGTCCGGGAACATCTCCCGCAGCCGGTCGACGAACATGACGTCGGCGGTCGCCTCGACCACCTGGATGCCCGGAGGTTCGGTGGACATGTCCATGATCACAGGGCCGGCCAGCTTGACCGCCACGTCCCAGGGGCGCTTCTGCTCGGCGACCCCGCAGAGGTGAAAGCCGTAGACCGTCTGCACGTCGGCGAGCGCGGTGACCTCGGTCGGCTCGTAGCCGTAGACGCGGACCCCGCAGATCACTGCCGGCTTCTCCTCCTCGGTGGCCACCTGCTGGACACTGTGTCCGGCGTGGTTGTGCTGCCCCGGGTCCGCCTGTTCGAGCGTGGTACGCATCCGGGTCATAATCTGCCCTTGCAGATCCGGCGGCTCCGCCTCCGGACCGGCCCGGTTGACCAGTACGACCGCGCTGGCCGACACCGCCAGCAGGATCATCGCCACCCACATGAAGCGGTTTCGGTACCAACCCGCGAAACTCTCTCGGGAAATCATGATTGCTTCTCACCTCGTCGCCGGTTCTGATGCGCTGGCAGAGCGAATCGGACGCTCCCGGCGTGTCAGACGTCAAGCGCGTCGGCCGTCGGGGACACGTACCGGGGGATACGTACGGCGGGCGAAATGCCTGCCCGGCAAAATGCCCGTCGTCATAGAGATGGCCCGGCGATGCGGCATGCGAGCGTCTGCCAAAGCGGCGCGCTGCCGGCACTGCGATGCTCCCGTGCTGGCCGTTCCCAGCACGGTTGCCCCCGCGCTGCGGCGATGTGAGCCATTCCAACACGCTTGGATCCGCTCTGGCAACATCGACGATCCTCACCTTCTGGGACGACCGCGGCCGTCCCGCACCCTGGCCCGACGACACCGACCAATGGAGACCCACCACCAGCGCATGAAGCGTTCGGGTGACCGCCACCCGCGGGGTCGCATGGATGGGGTGAACGCGGCCGCCGGGTTGGTCTCCAGGGCGCAGGGCGCGTCGCTGGTGCACTACATGCCGCGTCGCGGCAGGACGTCGAGGCGCAGCGGGGACCCCCTTCCATGGCGGCGACAGTGACAACCAAAGCATGGGAGCGCCCTCAGTTTGGAGACGATCATGGTCGTGCCCTTGCCGTCCTGTCGACCGACGCTCCTCCTCCAACCAGAGGCGGCACGACGGCGGGGTTGATTATTGACGAGACTCGATTTATCGTGGGAACGCTCCCAGGTTGCTTCCTCCACTCCACTTGCTCGAGGAGCTGAAACATGTCGCGACGGCGTTGTCGCCCGGCCACCATGCTGGCCGGGCTGCTCGTTCTGACCCTGACTGCGTTCCTGTTGCCACCGGCGCCGGTGGCCGGCACCGCCGCGGCGGGCACATCCCACACCCGCGTGGTGCCACTCGCTGAGCTGACTGTGGTATCCGAACAGGTGGCATTCGGTCTGCAGCGTCCGATCGCGATGACCGGGCTGCCGGACGGCCGGATGCTGATCGCGGAGAAGAACGGCACCGTCCGCGCCTACCACCCCGACACCGGCCTGGCGGCCGAGCCGGTGCTCGACCTGACCGCCCGGATCGACACGTCGGACAACGAGCGCGGCCTCCTCGGCATCACGCCTGCGCCGAACTTCGCGCGGACCGGGATCCTCTACGTGGCCTACACGAGCCTACCGGCCGGCGCGCTGACCCTGGCGCGAGTCCCCATCGGCACTCCTGAGCGGGTGCAGGTGCTGCTCACCCAAGAGCACGCGGAGTACGGCAACCACAACGGCGGACAGGTAGGGTTCGGCCGCGACGGCTACCTCTACTGGTCTCTCGGCGACGGCGGCCACGCGAACGACCCGTTCAAGGCCGGTCAGAACCTCGGCACCCTGCTCGGCAAGATCGTGCGAATCGATATCAACCGCACCTGCGGTGGGAAGCCCTACTGTGTGCCCTTCGACAACCCGTTCGTCCGCGTGCCGGGCGCACGGCCGGAGATCTGGCTCTACGGGCTGCGCAACCCGTGGCGGTTCTCCGTCGACCCGGTCGACGGCTCGCTGTGGATCGGTGATGTCGGCCAGGGCCTGGTCGAGGAGATCAACCACATCCGCCCCTGGCAGCGTGGCGCGAACCTCGGCTGGTCCTGCCGAGAGGGCACTCCGGTCTTCGACCCGGAGCAATGCCAGTCGGGCGTGCGGTACACCGACCCGGTCTTCGAGTACGAACATTTCCTTACGGAGAACTGCTCGGTGACCGGCGGCGTGGTGTACCGAGGGTCCGCCACCCCGGAGGCGTGGGGGACCTACGTCGCGAGCGACTACTGCTCGACCCTCGCGTTCGCCGTGCGTCCCAAACCCACGGGCGGCTACGAGTCCGCCACGATCGGCAACTTCCCCACCCAGCCGACCGCGATCGACACCGACGTGCACGGCGAGCTGTACGTGCTCAGTGACCTCCCGGGATGGCTGAGCCGGGTGCGGTTCGAGCGGGTCCAGCCAGCCTCTAGCGGCGGGGCGGCGAACCGCTGAACCTCGGGGCAATCCCTCCGCATCGGCAATACCCCTGGGGACGGCCGCGTCCGGGCGGCCGTCCCCGGCAAACTCCGATGCAGGCCCCGGGTGCGTTTCTCGTGGTGTTCCGACGGATCGTGCTGGTCGGGCTGCTCGGCAGCGCGGTTGCCGCGCTCGCGAGCATGGCCCGCTGAGCCGGTCGTCCACGGACCCCTTCGACGGGTCAGCGCAAGTCGCGTGCCAGGGCGACCGATTCGGGCCAGCTCGCCATGACGTGTGGCGTCCCGATCCACCGCAACGAGCACTTCACCGCCGCCGCCCTGCGGGGGACAGGCAGCGGATGCAGCAGACCGGGCATTGGCTGGTGCGGCACCCCAGATGTCAGCCTTCCACCTGCAGATCGACGGTGCCGCGTCTGGGGTGGATCTGTGCCTTCACCTCCGCACCGACCATGGGGCGCAGTTCGCCAACCATGCCGCACGCCGATGCGTCGTGGCACCCGGGGTTGCCTCAGCAGGGAGAGCTGGTCCGATCTCTGAGGACCCGAGGATGGTCGTGACCGGACTCAGCGCCTCACGACGCCGGCTGAAAAGTGGTGACCACCGACTTGATGGCCTCGACGTAGTCGTAGAAACGCGCCGTCCGCTGCCCCGAGTCTCTCATTGCTCGGGACAAGTCCTCCGTGGGAAAGAACGACTTGCGCAGAGCGTGAGAGAGTTCTAGCTGTACCCCCGCTCCTCGCCGATCCTTGTTGCAGATGTTGCCGGGGTAGGTGCCGGCCACCTCGCTCGAGGCCGATATGACCCGAAAGCCTTTGTCGATCAGCGCGGCCGAGATGCTTCGCTGCAGGTCGGCGTCCAGCCCTCCAAGGGCCGTTTCCGCCTGGTCGGCGGTGCCGGCGTAGCCATGGAAGGATATGCATCTGTCCGCCGCCCCAACCAGGGCTAGACATTGCGGCTCATCGAAATGCGAAGAGGTGATGTGCAGATCGGAGTTGTGGCTGGCTTTGATGCCGGCGAACACATACGTGTCCATGAGTTCGTCGCCTACGGCGAGCGCCAACTCACCGCTACCGGGTTCTATGCCGCCCCCGTGGATCGCGATGGAAGCCCACGATGTGGTGGGTCGGTAAAGCGCGGTCCGGGTGTAGGTAACGCCCTCTTCCTCGCCGGCGGCCAACTGGGCGTAGTTGTCATAAAGGTTGCCCACAAATGCCTCCGATCAGGACGCCCGCCTCGCCGAAGAAGTCCGAAATGGTGCCAGCGGGATCCGCGCCGGTCGGCCGAGGTTGCCGACCGGCGCGCTCGACTCCGTGCTCACAGCGGCAACGTTACCCGCTGTTCCGGGGGTCATTAGATCGATTCGGTGACGAGCGAGGCCAGCAGCTGGACGATCCGCGACATGGCAGCCAGCGTCACCCGATGACCTTGGGCCTTCGCATTGGCGCACCATCGAACGCATGCGCGGCCGGGGCCGCCTCGAACGCCTGGCGCAGGTGCAGGGCGACCTGCTCTTGGGCGTGCGCGGCCTTGTCCAGCACCGCGGCAAGGCCGAAGAAGTCGTGCATCACTCCCCCGTAACGGACCGACGTGGCCCGCACGCCGGCGGCCTCCAAGCGGGCGCACCACTCATCGCCCTGGCTCTGCAGCACGTCGCGGTCGGTGGTGACGATCAGTGTCGGCGGCAGACCGGCGCGGCCCTGCGCGCAGAGCGGGAGCAGATCGACCCTGGGGTCGTTCAGGCTGTCGGTCACGCCACGGAAGGCGTGCATCATCATCCAGGACAGCAGTGGACGATTCAGCGGCCGGGCGTCTGCGGCGTCCCGCATGGACGCGCCGTACTGGGCGGTGGTGGTCAGCGGGCAGACGAGCACCTGCGCCACGGGCAGTGGCTCACCTGCCTGCTTGAGCTGACCGCAGGTCGCGGCCGCCATGTTCGCCCCGACGCCCTCCCCGCCGATGGC
Source organism: Micromonospora sp. U21 (assembly GCF_018070045.1). Lineage (GTDB taxonomy): Bacteria > Actinomycetota > Actinomycetes > Mycobacteriales > Micromonosporaceae > Micromonospora. Next base: position 88,711 of record NZ_JAGPYK010000023.1, on the reverse strand, counting down.
GATGCGTGACGGGTCGCCGCCGAGCCCGGTGGCGTTGGTCCGGAGCCACCGGTAGGTGGCCAGCACGTCCTCGTGGGCGGCCGGGAACACATGCTCGGGAGCCTTGCGATACTCCGGCGACACCACGATCGCGCCGGTCCGGTTGACCAGGGCGCGGCAGGACGCGTCGTAGTCGTCGTTCGTGAACAGGATCCAACCGCCACCGTGCACCCACATCACGACGGGCACCGGATCGGAGGTCTGGCCGAGCGGCTTGTAGACGCGTACGACCAGATCGCCACCCGGGCCGGGCACGGCGACGTCCGCTGCCGATCCGACCTCCTCGGGGTCCGTCGGCCGCCCGTCCTGCTGCAGGATCTCCATCGCCGCGTCAGCGAGGCTCGGCTGCTGGCGGGCCTGCTCGAGTGTGAGGAGCTCGTACGGGGCCAGGACCAGTCGGGACCAGGTGTCGAGGATCCGCTGCGCCTGGGTGTCGAGCAGCCAGGAGGCGTCGGTCGACAGGACGTTGCTGCGGCCGGATACCCGGTCGCGTACCTTGTCCATGAACCCGGCGGCACCGTGCATGAGCCTGCGACGGCGTCCGGTGGGCGGGACGGTGGGATGCGAGCGGGCCGGGGCCGACCCCTTGGCGGCGAGGTACCGCTCGCCGAGCCGACCCATCTCCCCCGCGCCCACCGCCCGACGCAGCGCCGGCAGGAACTCCCGTTCCTCCTTCTCGATGTGGTGCCGGACACCGCCGATCAGCTTGTTCAGCGCCCGCTCGAATTCGCGGCTGCCGGGATCCGCATGGTCAAGCAGGACGAGCAGCCTCTTGAGGGCCTGGTGCTCGTCCCGCCCCTCCTCGGCGTCCGCGGCGGCGCCGATCTCGGCCAGCGCCGGATACAACACCTCCTCCTCGGCGTGGGCGTGCAGGGCGCGGCCGTAACTCACCTGGTCGACCAGCATGCGCCGGTCACCGCGTCCGGCCTCGAGGTGCTCGAAGAGGCGGTTCGCCACCACGTGCTCATCGGCGATCACGTGGTCGAGGTCGCCCGGCAAGGTCGCGTACGGCAGCGTCATCGGACACCTCCTCCTCCACACTTACCGCAACCGGCACCGCCTTCGCGGCATAACCTGGCATGTCGCCAAGAACCCGAACGGGCCGGTCGACGCTGGTCAGCGCACGTCCCAGCCGGGCGTAGGCGCCCGACTCCACCCGCAGTGAACGTGGGTCGGCCGCGTACACTCACGCCTGTCTTCCCGTCAGCAGAGCCCGCGTGATCATCCGGCGCATGCGCCCTCCGAGGGGGTACGGACGGCCCGCGGCGGCGAGCGCGGCCGACCCGGCTGACCGGGGACACCTACCTGGTCGCCGCCGCCTGGAACGCTTCGCCGTACCACCGCCGCAGATCCCGCGACGCCTCGATCAGCCCCACCACGACCCACGCTCGCTCGCCGACCACGGCGAGCAGGATGGCCGTCTCACCACCCTCAGCACGTCGCCCACGACGGCGTTGATCCAGCTCTGGTCCAGGCTCACCTCGACCGTCTCCGGCAGTGTCGGCGCAGCGGCAGCCGGTGGGGCGGCCAGACCGGCGGGAGCCGTCAGGGTCAGCAGCAATCCGGCGAGCACGAACAGGGCTCTCATTCTCCGCTCATCCCTCCGGTCAGGCGGACCATCCGGGAGCCGGCGACGACCGAGCGTCACGTTTGCGGAGGTGTCCCCACTTGTTGGTGGGGCCAGTCTTGGCCGTCCGAGTGGGCCCTTTTGAGACCGTCAGAATCAATCTCACAAGACGGCCCCGGGAGACCAGCTCACAACCCGGCTCTCGGCGGCATACGTGGTGGCCATGGTTGCATCGGTGGCGAGTTCGGCAACCGCCGCTGCGACTCGCAGAGCGGGCGGGGTGTCGATGGCGAGTTCGTAGTGTCCGCGGCGCAGGTTCTGCATGAGCGCGTGGCCGCCGATGATCACTTGTGTTGTCGTGTCCGTTCGTAGCCCGCGCATCGGTCTCAACCGGTGTTTGAGCTGGCTGTGATCGGCTTCGATCGGATTGTTGGCGTACTGCTCGACGTGGTGCCACACGGACGGGATCAGCTCGTCGAGCACGGCAGGGTAGACCGGCGCGGCATCGGTGACGATCTCGCTCGGTGTCACTTTCAACGACAGCGCGCGTCGGAAGAACCGCCGGGCGGCGCCAGCGTCCCGGCGGGCCGTGACGAGCACGTCGATGACCTGCCCGTACTGGTCGACCGCCCGGTACACGTACCGCCAACCCCGTCGACCTTGACGTAGGTCTCGTCGACGTGCCACCTGTCACCAGGCGAGTGGCGGGAGAAGCGGGCAGCGCCGGCCAGCAGCGGCGTGAACCGCTGCACCCACCGGAAACACGGTGACGTGATCGACCTCGACCCCACGTTCGACCAGCAGCTCCTCCACGTCGCGATACGAGAGGTTGAAGCGCAGATACCAGAGGACCGCGACCACGATCACCTCGGTCGGGAACCGGAACCCGGCGAACGTCGACGTCGGAGGCAACCACAGGCGAGAGCGGGTCGATGACCTCACTGCTCAAGCCTGCCTCGATCTTGCCAACGCTCAATGCAACGGTGCCCACAGGAACGTTCCCCGGCGGTGAGGACAGCAAGGGCCGTTATCGCGGCGTTCTTTACCTAACCCAACCGCGCCCACCTCGTTGACTATTACCGTCCTTCAACATGACTACTTTTCGCGTTGCTGCCGCGACCTTGAGTGCCATGGTGGCCGTGCCCGTTGTGGCGACCGTGCCACCGACGCCGGCGACCGCTGCGCCGTCCGTGCCCTGCCCGAAAGCGCAGCCGCCGGTGCCCCCACCCGCCACACCGTCCCCACCACCGGTCGACCCCGCCCATCGCAAAGTCGGGGGCGACGCGCTGGCGACGTCAGAACTGGCGATCCACGAGGGTGCGCCGTCGGCGCCGGCCGTGACCGCCACCGCCTGGGTGGTGGCGGACCTCAACAGTGGTGAGGTCCTCGGCGGCTGCGCCCCGCACGAGCGCCGAACGCCCGCTAGCGTGCAGAAGCTGCTCCTCGCGGCGGCGCTGATGCCCCGCCTCGACCCAAAGCAGGTCGTCGAGGTGAAACGGGAGGACCTCGCCGATCTCGACCCGGCCAGTTCCTTGATGGGCGTGGTCGATGGTGGCCGGTACTCCATCGAGAACCTGTGGCTGGGGCTTCTCATGAAATCGGGCAACGATGCGGCCAACGTGCTGGCCCGCGTCGGCGGCGGCGAGAAAGGCAGGAAGGGCGGAGTTGACGCGATGAACGACGAAGCGCGCCGGCTGCGGGCGAACCAGACCCACGCCGCGACGCCGTCGGGCCTGGATGGCCCAGGTCAGTACACCAGCGCGTACGACTTGGCGCTGATCGCGCGGGTCACGTTCGCGCGGGAGGACTTCCGGCGATACATGCAAACCAGGGCGGCCGAGGTACCAGCACAGCCGGGAAAGCCGGCTATCGAGCTCATCAACGACAACACCCTGCTGGACCGCTACTCGGGGATGCTGGGCGGGAAGACCGGATTCACCTCACTCGCCCGGCAGACGTACGTCGGCGTGGCCGAACGCGACGGCCGACGGCTCACGGTGACCCTGCTGGGAGCGGAAACCGCACCACTGGGGAGCCTGGGCGAGGCGATCGCCCTGCTCGACTGGGGCTTCGCTCTCTCTCCCGATGCGTCCGTTGGCACCCTGGAAACACCCGAGACAGAGAAGAAGTCCTCATCGTTGTGGTTGGTGACCGGCCTCGGCCTCGGCGCGGCCGTCGCACTGGTCGTCCTGGCCGTGTCGACTCCCCAGCGACGGCATATGGGTGCGCGCCGAGAATCCAGCCAACAGTAGGGAGGTCAGCTTCTCGACCCTGAAGGGTCGAGCTTGCGGATCGTGACGGCTCGTGGTGATGAGCACGAGGTCACGCCGCGTTCGGCAGGCTGACGGCTGCCCAGCCCGTAACACCGGGTGCGGCGATGTTGCCGATCTGGCCTTTGCCGGTCTGGAACAGCTCCTCGATGCTCCAGCGGGAACCGCTAATGCTCAAACCAGGGCGGTGGTCAGCCGGGTGACGTCCTGCCAGCCCTGCGCAGCCCGAGCAGGGCGACCACCGCGAGGAGGATGACGGCGACGGAGTACTCGTTGGCGGTCCGGGGCAGGCCGCCGGTGTAGACCACGAGGAAGCCGGCAATGACGGTGGGCAGGCCGAAGCCGACGTAGCAGACGATGTAGAGCAGGGAGAGCACGCTGGCGCGTTCGTGCGCCTCCACGAGCGGCATGACCGTCTTGAGGCTGCCCTGGAAACCGCCACCGAAGCCGACGCCCCCAAGCGCGAGGCCGACGAAGAAGCCAGGGATGGATTCGGCGGTGACCGAGATCAGCGTGATGATCATGCCCAGGATGAGGGCGGCAATTCCGGTGAGCATCACGGTCCGTGCGGCGGCGTTGCGCAGCAGGAGAATGGTGGCGGATTGAAAGACGGCGAAGACGAAGACGACCAAACCGCCGACCACAATCGAGGTGGCCATGAGGGCGCGCACGAGCGCCGGGCCGAGCGCGCCGAAGAATCCGGCCAGCGCCCAGATGGCGAAGAGCACCGGAGCGACGACCAGTAGCGGTCCGCGCACGGCGCGTGGCAGCGCGATCTCCGGCCGCAGACTCTGCAGCGCTCCCTTCATCGGCGTGACCGTTTCCCGCATCAGCACGACCCCGACGCCTTGGACCAGCAGGATGCCGAGCAGAACGGCGTACACCAGTCGGGTCGGCGCGGGCAGGTACTGGATGAGCAGCGCCGAAAGCAGGGCACCGGTACCGTACCCAATACCGGGGGCGATCGAGTTCGTGAGCGTGCCGCGGTAGCGGCTGATGTCGAGCATGGCGGCACCGACGGCGCCGGTGGCGGCGCCGGCCGCGAGCCCCTGTACGACGCGGGCTGCCAACAGCGCCGACACGCCGGTGGCGACGATGAAGATGACCAGCGAGATCATCTGGACCGCGATCGCGACAAGCAGGACCGGTCGCCGCCCGACGTGGTCGGACAGCTTGCCGAACGTGAGCAGGGAGGCCAGCACCGCGAGGGCGTAGACGGCGAACACCACGGTGGTCGTGATCGGCGAGAAGTGCCAGCGCGCCTGGTAGATCTCGTAGAGGGGGGTCGGGGCTGACGACGAGGCCACGAAGGACACGAGGATCGAGGCGAGCAGAAACAGGGCGACATTCGGCGAGATCCGCCGCTGTCCGGCGACACTCATCAGACGTCCTCCTCGTGAACCGCAAGCAGCTCCTGGCACCGTCGCCATGGACGCGCCCCTGCTGACGTGCCGCACGGATTGCCCGGTGCGAGCCCCCTCACACGCGACATGGACTGGCCCCGACACGCCAGGCTCACCGGATTGCCGTCAGTGGGCGCAGCAGAGCCCAGTGTCGCGGATCTGGGTCTGCTCAGAACTTGGGCTCGACCGGTGAGGGCAGCATGTCGGCTCACTGTGCAGTACGTCGACGGCCTGGTCCGGGAGGGCTCCGTAGCAGGCCATGAGGCAGGGCTCGCTGCTGGCGTACATGATGCCGTCTTCGAACAGGTGCCGCCCCACGTTGCTGCCGGCCTGGCGCAGGGCCATGACCTCCGCGTGTGAGGTCGGGTCTCGCAGCTCGACAACGCTGCTGGTGCCCTCGCCGACGATCGCTCCGGATATGACGACGATGGCTCCGAACGGGGTCTTCCCTCGTCCTCCAGCGCGCGTCGTGAAATCTCGATGGCCCGGGCGAGGAACCGCTCATCTTGGGCGTTCGTTGTGAGCTCATGGTTGGGCCTGCCCGGGTTTGGTTGACTCGCGGGGTTGACCCTGGAGCAGCGGTTTCACGCGGTGATGGAGTGCCTGGGCGGCACTGCGAAGACTGAGGTCGCCGCCCGGTATGGGGTGTCGCGGCAGCCGATCCACAACTGGCTGGCTCGGTATGCCGCCGAGGGCGTCAGGCGCGGTCGGCAACGCGGTGGCCGTCGCGCTGGCCGTCGTGCCGTATCTGGCATGGGCGGGCTGGCTGGTCAACTCCCGGTCGTGGCCGGCCCGCTCTGTCCCTGGCAAATCGGCGGTTACCGGATAATGCGTGTCTTTCCTGACTACGGTATCTGCGGAGGCGATGCCGGTGACGATGGAAGCAGAGCGCACACTGCCCGCGGAGGAGCTCACCCAACTGGGTGAGCTCGCCGCCCAGCTCCGAGTGGACGCGATCCGGTGCAGCACCAGGGCGGAATCGGGGCATCCGACCTCCAGTCTGTCCGCCGCGGACCTGCTCGCCGTGCTGATCTCCCGGCACCTGCATTACCAGTGGACGGACCCGCGCGGTCGGACCAACGACCACCTGATCTTCTCCAAGGGCCACGCCTCGCCGCTGTTGTATGCGGTCTTCAAGGCGGTGGGCGCGATCACCGATCAGGAGTTGGTCGAGACCTACCGCCAGTTCGGGTCGCGCCTGCAAGGACACCCCACTCCGGCCCTGCCCTGGGTCGACGTGGCCACCGGGTCGCTCGGTCAGGGACTGCCCGTCGGGGTCGGGATCGCGCTCGCCGGCCGGTACCTCGACCACCTGCCGTTCCACGTGTGGGCGCTGTGCGGCGACAGCGAGATGGCCGAGGGCTCCATCTGGGAGGCGCTTGACAAGGCCGGCCACTACGGGCTGCGCAACCTCACCGTGATCGTCGACATCAACCGGTTCGGGCAGCGGGGCCCGACCGAGTTGGAATGGGACCTGGACACCTACCGCCGCCGGGTCGAGGCGTTCGGCTGCCAGGCCCTCGTCATCGACGGCCACGACCTGGCCGCGATCGACGAGGCGTTCGGCCGGGCGCGGCAGGCGACGGGTCCGACCGTGGTGCTCGCCCGGACGGTCAAGGGCAAGGGGGTGCCGGAGGTCGAGAACCAGCCCGGGTGGCACGGCAAGCCGCTGAAACCCGACATGGCCGAGCGGGCCGTAAAGGCTCTCGGCGGGGTACGCCAGATCCGCGTCACCGGGCCGCAACCTGAGTCCGCCCCGCCGGCCGGCGCCCCCACTGGCGAGCCCCCCACGCTTCCGCGGTACGACAAGGGGGCGAAGGTGGCCACCCGGAACGCGTACGGTGACGCGCTGCGCGCGCTGGGCTCGCGGCCGGACGTGGTCGCCCTAGACGGTGAGGTCAGCGACTCCACCCGCGCCGACAAGTTCGCCGAGGCGTATCCGGACCGGTTCTTCGAGATGTTCATCTCCGAACAGCAACTGGTCGCCGCCGCGGTCGGGTTGCAGGTACGCGGCTATCGGCCCTTCGCCGCGACCTTCGCGGCGTTCTTCTCCCGCGCCTACGACTTTGTGCGGATGGCCGGCATCTCCCGGGCCGACATCGCCCTGTCCGGGTCGCACTCGGGTGTGGAGGTCGGGACGGACGGTCCCTCGCAGATGGGGCTGGAGGACCTAGCGGCCATGCGCGCCGTGCAGGGGTCGACGGTGCTGTATCCCAGCGACGCCGTGTCCTGCGCGGCCCTCGTCGCGCAGATGGTCGACCGCAAGGGCGTCAACTACCTGCGCACCACCCGAGGCAAGTACCCGGTGCTCTACGACAACGAGGACGCCTTCCCGGTCGGCGGCAGCAAACTGCTCCGCGGCGACGACGACGACGATATCGCGCTGATCGGCGCCGGGGTGACGGTGCACAACTGCCTCGCCGCCGCCGACGAGCTGGCGCGCGAGGGGATCAAGGCCAGGGTCATCGACCTGTATTCGGTCAAGCCACTGGACCGGGACCGGTTGCTCGACGCCGTCCGGGCCACCGGCGGTCGGCTGCTGGTGGTCGAGGATCACTACCCGGAGGGTGGCGTGGGGTCGGCGGTCCTCGAGTCCCTGGCCGACCTCGCCGAGCCGGTGCGGGTGAAGCACCTGGCGGTACAGGGCCTTCCCACCTCCGGTACCCCGACCCAGCTGATGGACCAGGCCGGGATCGGGGTGAACGCCATCGTCGCGGCGGCACGCGCCGCGCAGGCCCCCGGCCACTGACGCGGCGGGCGCCGTTTCACCCTCGGACGCGCGGGTAGACGCAGCATTCGCGGCAGGAAGGGGTTCGAGGTGAACTACACGGAGTTCATCCAGTCGGTGGCGACGCGACCGAAGATGTCACCGATCCTGGCCGAGCCGATCACCCGTGCCACGCTCGCGACGTTGGCGGAGCGGCTCAGCGGCGGCCAGGCACGGGATCTCGCCGCGCAGCTCCCCGAGGAGCTGCGGGGAGACCTACGCAAACCCGACGAGCAGGCCGAACCGTTCGAGCTTCCCGAGTTCTTCGAGCGGGTGCAGCAACGCGCCGCGGTGGAGTTCCAGACGGCGACCGACGGGGTGCGCGCCGTGCTGGACACACTGCGGGACGGGGTCAGCGCGAAGGAGTACGAGGATTCCATCGCCCAGTTGCCGAAGGAGTTCTGGCAGCTGACGGGGCCGGCGGCCACCCGGCTCGAACCCCGCCGGATTGGCACGTAAGCCCGGCCGCGTTACGTCCCCAGCCGGACCTCGGCGGATCCGCGGTCGCTGCCCAGCCCCTTCCAGCAGGGGTGGCGCCGCCGGCGGTCGGGTGTCCAGGAAGACGACGTCCCCGACCAGGACCGGGTCGACCCAGACGGCATGGCTGGCGTGTTCGCGCGGCACCGGCGAGACGAACGGCGGATCCGGCCGACTTGGCCGACGTGTCCTCGCCCCGGTGGGTGTGCACGTCACCCCGGGCTTCCACCTGTCCAGCCACCTCGACAGGTGGCTGCGGCTGTCCCCGTTCCACGCGCAGCTTCCGTGGGGGTCATCATCCCCGGACGGCGACCCGGGCCCGCACCGGTGGGAGGTCCACCGTCCGCCGTTCTTCGGGTACAACTTCGGCTTCGTCCCGGTACGCAATGACAACTTCACGGCCGGTGCTCCTGGGCGGCGCAGTCGCGATGGACCCGATCTTCGACGTTGAGGCGTAGTCACTCAGTCAGTCATCTAGGTACGACAAGGGGCCAACTCGATCTTCCGAGATGGCCCCCGCTGCGTCGGGACGGCCGGATTCGAACCGACGACCCCTTTGACCCCCAGGCAACCAACACGGATCGGTGACCAACATTTTCACCGGCCCTGAGCTGCCGGATGGGTCCTCCGGCGTCCATGCTCGTCCGTCGGCGTCCAACCCGATCGTCACCCGGTCAGGGTCTGTGTCGAAGTCGGTCACAGCCACTCGTTGATGACGGCGAGGTGGATGGTGGCTTCGTAGCGGACGGCGAGTTTGTCGATGCGAGTGGCCACGGCTCGGTAGCGGCCACCGCCCCGCCCGGGACCCGAGAGGCGCCACGGTTGTCAAGAAGGCTCAGATCGTGCCGGCCAAACGCTGCGAGACCAGATTCAGGATGCCCCCGCTGCGGTAGATCTGCTGTTCCCGGGTGGTGTCCAGCCGGACGACGACGTGGAACTCACGCTCGTCCGCCTGCACCGTGATGGTCGACGCGAATTCCATCGACGCCAGACCACGGATGGTGATCACCTCGCGCCCGGTCAGTCCGAGTGTCCGAGCGTTCTCGCCTGGGCGGTACTGCAGGGGCAGCACCCCCAGCCCGATCAGGTTCGCGCGGTGGATGCGTTCGAATGATTCGGCCAGGACGGCGCGAACACCCAACAGTGCGGGGCCCTTCGCGGCCCAGTCGCGGGAGGACCCGGTGCCGTACTGCGCGCCGCCGAGCACGACCAGGGGTACGCCCGCGTCGCGATACACCATGGCGGCGTCGTAGACGGTGCGTACCTGACCGTCCTCGGCGAGACTCAGCGTGTAGCCGCCCTCGACGCCCGGCACGAGTTGGTTGCGGAGCTGGACGTTCGCGAACGCGCCCCGGACCATCACCTCGTGGTTTCCGCGCCGGGAGGCGTACGTGTTGAAGGCGAACCGCCCCACGCCGCGGTCGGTGAGGTAGCGGCCGGCCGGCGAGTTCACCGAGATCGCTCCCGCCGGCGAGATGTGGTCGGTGGTGGTCGAGTCACCGAGCATCACCAGGACCCGCGCGCCTTCGATGTCCGGGACCGGGTGCGTGAGAGGTCCGTCCGCGAAGGGCGGGCGCCGGAGGTAGTTGCTTGCCGGATCCCACGCAAACCGGTCGCCGTCGGCCTGATCGAGGTTTTCCCACCGGGCGTCGCCGGTGTAGACGGCTCGGTATGCCTGGGTGAACATCTCCGGAGTGAGCACCGAGTCAATGATCTTGGAGACCTCGTCCGATGTGGGCCAGAGATCACTGAGGAAGACCGGCGTCCCGTCCGGGCTGTGACCGACCGGTTCGCTGGTCAGGTCGGTGCGCATCGTGCCGGCGAGCGCGTACGCGACCACCAGTGGCGGGGAGGCGAGATAGTTCAGGCGGGTGTCGGGATTGATCCTCCCGGCGAAGTTCCGGTTGCCGGACAGCACTGACACCGCGGTGACGCCCTTGTCCCGTACGGCCTCCTGGAGTTCGCCGACGAGCGGGCCGGACGCGCCGATGCACGTCATGCAGCCGTACCCGGTCAGGTGGAAACCCAACTCCTGAAGGAAGGGAGACAGCCCGGCGGCATCGAGGTAGTCGGTCACCACCCGCGAACCGGGTGACAGGGTCGTCTTGACCCACGGCTTGCTCGTCAGGCCGCGTTCGACGGCGTTGCGCGCCACCAGGGCTGCGGTGACCATCAGCCGCGGGTTGGAGGTGTTCGTGCAGGACGTGATGGCCGCGATGCCCACCACACCGTGCTCGTCGCCGAAGCGCCCCTCGGATGCCAACTCGGCGTCCAGCGCCGACGCCGCTGCGGACAGGGCAATCCTGTCCTGTGGCCGGCGAGGCCCGGCTAGCGACGGCAGCACGCTGCCCAGGTCGAGTTCGACTACCTCGGTGTAGTCGGCGACGGAGTCCGGCTGGTGCCACAGCTTCTGCGCCTTTGCGTACGCCTCGACGAGCGCGACCTGCTCGGCGGGCCGGCCGGTGAACCGCAGGTACCGGATTGTCTCCTCGTCGATCGGGAAGTAGGCGCACGTCGACCCGAACTCCGGGCTCATGTTCGCGATGGTCGCGCGGTCTGGCAGCGACAACCGACGCACCCCCTCGCCGTGGAACTCGACGAACGCACCGACGACGCCGTGCGCACGCAGCAGCTCGGTGATCGTGAGCACGAGGTCGGTCGCGGTCGCACCGACCGGCAGCGCGCCGGTCAGGCGTACGCCCACCACAGGCGGCAGCAGCATGGTGACGGCCTCGCCCAACATCGCCGCCTCGGCGTCAATGCCACCGATGCCCCACCCCAGCACGCCGAGCCCGTTCACCATGGTCGTGTGCGAGTCGGTGCCGAGACAGAAGTCGGGGAACGCCCAGTCGCCGTCGGTCATCACCACCTGCGCCAGGTGCTCCAGGTTGACCTGGTGCATGATCCCTTTCCCCGGCGGCACAACATCGAGGTTGCGCATCGATGCCTGCGCCCAGCGCAGGAAGCGGTAGCGCTCGGCGTTGCGCTCGTACTCCACATCGACGTTGCGCTCGAAGGCGGCTGAGGTGCCGAACACCTCCGCGATCACCGAGTGGTCGACCACGAGCGCGGTTGGTATCCGAGGGTTGATCGCATCCGCGCGTTCGGCGACGTCGCGCATCGCCGCGATGTCCGCCAACAGCGGCACTCCATTGGTGTCATGCATGAACACCCGTGCCGGACGCAGGTCGACCGCTGTGGCGAACGACCGCTCCGACCCCCACTCCACCACCGCTTCGAGGTGGCTTCGGGGGATGCGGTCGCTGTGGCGCAGCAGGTTCTCCAGCAGGATGCGGATCGTGTAGGGCATCCGGGACGTCACCAGGTCGGCGATCCCAGCAATCCGGTAGCGGTGCGGCCCGATAACCAGTTCCGACACCCTGACTCCTTCCACCTGAAGCTTATAACCTGAAGCCTATTTGATATCTACCGCCTGCTGGGCTAGGTGAGACAGATGCAACAGGTTATAAGCTCTGCCTGACGGAAGGAGCTCCAGCGTGGTGGCTGACATCTACACAACCAAGAGCGACTTCGCGTACGCCCTGGTGCGGGACAAGATCCTCACCAACGAATACGGCCCCGACACGGTGCTCAACCAGGCCGTCCTGGCGCGGGAGTTGGGCATCAGCACCACTCCCCTGCGGGAGGCGCTGCGCCGGCTCAAGTCGGAAGGCCTCGTCGAACTCGACGCCCACCGTGACGCACGGGTGAGCGGCCTGTCCGCCGAGGAAGCCCGGGACCTGCTGGAGATGCGACGAGCGCTCGACCCTATGGCCGCCGCGCTCGCCTCGGAGCGCCGAGCCACGTCGGACATCGCCGCGATGCGTGCCGCGTTCGACCGGCTCAAACCCCTGCCGGATCGTCCCGACCCGGGCGATCTGGCGGCACACCGCGAGTTTCATCGCGCCATCTACACCGCTGCGCACAACGAGGTGCTCAGCGCGACCCTCGACGGGCTGTGGGACAAGGCTGACCGCTACCGCCTCGTCGGTCTCCGGAACAGACGCGACCAGCCCGAACGCGACGAGACGTCGGCCGAGCATCGCGCCATGCTGGAGGCGGTCATCGCCGGTGACGGCCACCTGGCCGCGACGGTGATGCGTGACCACATCCGTGGCAGCCTCGGCGCCAAGGCGTTGTCCAGCTTGGGCGGCCACGGATGACCCAGGTGATGTTGTTCGGCGACAGCATGTTGGCACGCTTCACCAAGCCGCACATACAGCGACTGGAGCACGAACTCGGGCCGGACATGACCGTGTTCAACTGCGCTGCCGGCGGCTGGGACAGCTTCGATGGGGCCGCCCGCGCCGCCCACCTCGGTCGGCTGAACTGGGCGGTCGTGGTGCTGTCCTTCGGCGCGAACGACTGTGCGCCGTGGAAGCGCGTACCGCTCGACCGTTTCACCGCGAACATCGCGACGATCTTGTCGTTCTTTGGCAGCGCCCGACCGGTGGCGTTCCTGCCGCCGTCGATCCGCGAGGCGGACCGGCCCGGCCGCGGCATGCGGACCAATGACGAGTTGGACGCGTACCGGGACGTGCTACGGGCAGCCGTCGGGCCCGGGGCCAGCCTGGAGACGGGCGCTCACATCGAGGGGAGCGGGCTGGAGGCCGACGGCCTGCATCTCACCTCGGCCAGTTACCGGCAGCTGATACCCGCGCTCGCACGGGTCGTGTTAGCGCGGGACGAGGCGGTCAGGTAAGTCACATCAGCGCCGCGAGCACCGCGTCGGTGGTCGACCTGGTGCCGCTCGCCGCGGTCCCGTCGGGGTTCAATCGATGCCGTCGTCGACCCGCAGAGCCGATCGCACGCCCGGCAGCAGAGTGATCGGCCGGACGTTGGCGTACAGGTCGAGGCCGTTGCGCAAGATCCCACCGAGCAGGCCGCTTCGGTGCCATCGGCCTGTCGGACGTCGGGCAGGCCGACCGGCCCCTTGAGAGTCGCGTCGGCCTCGCGGATGACGGCCAGCCCGGCGTCGGACATGGCGCAGCCGTCGGCACGGTACGCGCTGGCGCCGGCCTGGACGTCGAGGAGCTCGATCGGGAAGCGGCGACGGCATCGAGCACCGTGAGCGCCGAGTCGACCAGTTCGGGACCAATGCCGTCGCCTCTGATCACAGCGACTCGGTACGTCCGCGCTGTCACCGGAGGCCCTGTCTCGCGATCAGGTCGCCGAAGAACTGGCGCACCGTGGGCAGGACGCCCATGCCCCGGTGGCCCAGGCCCTCGACGAGGTCAAACTTCACGGAGATGCCGTTGGCCTCGAAGTTGCGTCGCAGGGTCTGCAGACGCTCGATCCGCGTCAGGCCGGTCTTCTCACACCCATCCATCCAGTTCGAGTCGCCCGGGTTGTTGATCTCGAACGTGTCGGTGTCCTCGCTGCCGACCACCATGTGCACGGGCACGCGTCGTACCGTGGCCAGGTCGATGGGCTTGCCGAACCGCTGCTCGAACTCCTTGGTTCCCAGCCACCATGGCAGTGAGTCGTCGAGCTGGGTGATCCGACCGGGCGCACCGATCGACGCCGCGGCGAGCCGATCCGGGTGCAGGAAGAGGAATCGGTGGGTGAACTGGCCGCCGCCGGAGAATCCGTGCAGGTAGAAGCGGTGGGCGTCCACTGGGTAGCGGGCGGCGATCTCGTCGATGATCGTCAGCAGCATGTGGTCGAAGCGGATGCCGCGGTAGGAGATGAACTTGAAGTTGTGCACGTCGTCCGGGTCGATCAGGCCGGCCGGGAAGATCGGCGCCAGGATCACGGCGCCGTGCTGGTCAGCGAAGTCGCGCATCGCGGTCCGGTACTTCTGCGCCGTACGGCCGGTGCCGTGCTGGATCACCACGAGCGGGGCCAACCTGTCGCTCGGCAGGTCACGCGGGACGTGGAGGCAGTAGTGCAGCCGTGGGTCCACCTGGGACGCGACGACCGGCGTGGAGCCGTGGGTGTAGAGCACGCTGGTCATGTCAGCCTTTCTCATCGATCGTGAACTACTGCGAACGCGGCGCGCAGTTCGGCGACCCGCTCGGGACGCCAGCCGGGCCCGGGCGCGGACGACAGCAGCATCTCGGTGTACGGATGCTGTGGCCGGCGGAGCACGTCGGCCGTCGATCCCTGTTCGACAGCTTGTCCCCGGTACATCACCAGGATGGAGTCGGTGACCTTGCCGACCACGGCGAGGTCGTGCGAGACGAAGATCAGGCTGACCCCGGTCCGCGCGCGGATGTCCGTGAGCAGGGCCAGGATCTGTGCCTGCACCGACACGTCCAACGCCGATGTCACCTCGTCAAGGACGAGCACCGCCGGCTCGACAGCGAGGGCTTTCGCGATCGCGACCCGTTGTCGTTGGCCACCGCTGAGCTGGTGCGGGCGGGACGCCAGCAGCCGCGACTCCAGCCCGACCGAGTCCATCAGCTCGGCGATCCGCGTACCGACCGCGGAGCTATCCACCTGGTGCCGGCGCAGCACGTTGCGCAGCGCGGTCTCGACGGTCAGCCGCCGGTCCAGTGAGCCGTACGGGTCCTGGAAGACCATCTGGACCTCCTTGGCGCGCCGTAGCCGCGCGAGTCGGCCCCGCTCGCGCCACTCCCGGACCCGCCCGTCGAACTCGATCGTGCCCGCGTCCGGACGGGTCAGGCCGACCAGCATGCGGGCCAACGTGCTCTTTCCCGATCCGGACTCGCCGACCACGCCGATCGCGTCCGCCTTCCCGAGGCGAAAGCTCAGGTTCTCGACGGCGACGATCCCCGGGGTACGGCGGGTGACGTCGAACGCCTTGCGCAATCCGGTCACGCGGACGACGTCGGTCATGGCCGTACCTCCACCGGGTCGCGCTCGGGAAGCACCGGCACGGCGTCAGCCAACGCCCTGGTGTACGGCTCGGTGGGATTGGCGAAGATCTCGCTCCCCTTCTGATGGTTCATGATGGAGCCGTCCTTCATCACGTAGACGCGGTCGCAGTACGCGGCGGCGAGGTGCAAATCGTGCGTGATGAACAGGACGCCCATCTCCCGTTTCTGCTGCAGACGCCGCAACAGGGCCAGCACCTCGGCCTGTGTCGTCACATCCAGTGCCGAGGTCGCCTCGTCGGCCAGCAGCAGCCGAGGCGCGCTGATCAGCGCCGCCGCGATCACGACTCGTTGCAGCATGCCGCCCGACAGTTGGTGCGGGTAGCACCGCAGCAACCGCTCGGTGTCCTTGAGGCCGACCTCGACGAGTAGCTCGGCGATCCGCGTACGGGCCTCGGCCCTGGCCATCCCCTGCACGTGGACGAGTCGCTCGGTGGCCGAGTCGCCGATCCGGCGTACCGGGTTGAGCACCGACCGGGGGTCCTGGAAGATCATCGCGGCGGTGGTCCGACGAACCTGCCGCACCACGGCAGGGTCGGTCATGTTGTTGCCGCAGACCGTGATACCACCGGAGATCCGCGCGCCTGGGGGTACGAGTCGCAGCGCAGCGCGCGCCGTCGTCGACTTGCCGGAGCCGGACTCCCCGACCAGGCCGACCGTCTCACCTTCGGCGACCTCGACCGACACGTCGCGCAGGATCCGGTGGTCCCGCACCGACAGGTGCAGATTTTCGATAGATAGCAGCATGCGTCAGGCCTTCACCGCGAGCTTGTCCGACAGCCGGACGCCGATGACGTTCGTGGCCACCACGACGACCGCGATCACCAGACCGGGAATGAGCGCGGGACCGACGATTCCCTGGATCACGCCGCCGCGCCCCTCCTGGACCATGAGGCCCCACTCCGAACTGGGCGGTTGGGCACCGAACCCGAGGAAATTCAGCGCCGCCAGGCTCATCAGCCCTTCACCGAACAGCACCACCAGGTAGCCGATGAGCGTCGGGAACAGGTTCGGCAGGACGTACCGGACACACAGTTCGACGCTGCCGATACCCTGCAACCGGTAGGCGTCCACGTACGGCCGGGCCATCTCCTCCAGCGCGATGGCCCGGGTGAACTTGGCGATGACCGGGGCGAACGCCAGGCCCATTCCGATCACGGCGGTCCCCGGGCCGCGGTCGAACACCGCGATCACGAGTACGACGAACAGCAGGCCTGGGAACGCGAACATCACATCGGTGACCCGAGCCAGCACCGCGTCCACCCACCCGCGTTTCCACGCGGCGACCGTGCCGATGAGCACGCCGACCGCCGTGGCGAACGTCAACAGCGCGATGGCGCCGAGCAGGCTGGGCCGGGCGCCGTGGATCACCCGCGACAGGATGTCCCGGCCAAGCTGGTCGGTGCCGAACCAGTGCGCGGAACTCGGCTGCTGGTACAGCGCCGAGAAGTCCGTGGCCGACGGGTCGTACGGCGCTATCCAGTCGGCCAGTATCGCGGCCACGACCGCCAGGCCGAGGATGCCGAGGCAGAGGTAGAACACCCCCGGTGCCGCCTTGCGGGTCGTCGCCACCGCGACTGGCCCGTGTGCTTCGATGGTCACGATCGGTCACTCCTCGCCATTGTTCGAGGGTCCAACAGCGGATAGGCCAGGTCGACGACGACCGTGACGACCATGTAGCCGATCACCATGTACAGCAGGATCGCCTGCACCACGGGGAAGTCGTGGGTGTTGATGGCGTCGACGAGCAGCTTGCCGACTCCGCTGAGGCCGAACACGCTCTCGATCACCACCGTCCCGGCCAACATGCCCGCCATGACCAGACCGCACATGGTGACGACCGGGCCGAGCGAGTTGCGCAGCACATGTCGTACGACGATCTGACGCATCGTCAGGCCGTAGCTGCGCGCCGCCTCGACGTGGTCGAGCGTCTGCTGCTCCGTCATCGTCTGCCTGGTCACCCGACTGATCAGGGCGATCGAGCCGAGTGCGAGGGCGATGGCGGGCAACGTCAAGTGGTAGAGGCGGTCGGTGAATCCCGCGCCGTCGCCGGCGACGGGGAACCATCGCAGCTGCACCGCGAACACCGCCACCAGCACCAGGCCGATCACGAAGTTCGGCACCGAGTTGACGAACGTGGTGAACCCGGTGATGACCGAATCGAGGGCGCTGCCCCTGCGCAGTGCGGCGAGCACACCGAGCCCGACCCCGATCACGACGAACAGCACCGAGGCCATGGCGACCAGGGTGAGCGTCATCGGTAGCCGGGACGACAACAAGTCGGAGACCGGTTGCTGGTAGTACATCGACTGGCCGAGGTCGCCATGCAGTACGCCCGTGGCCCACCGGGCGTACTGCGTCCACAACGGCTCGTCCAGGTGGTACTCGGCACGCACCGCGGCGATGTTGTCCGGCGTGAGGTTCTCGGGGTTGCCGATCAGGAACGTCACCGGGTCGCCCGGTGCGGCGTACATGCCCGCGAAGATCACGAACGAGCTGATGACCAGGGTCAACACCAGGCCAGCGAACCGCCGCAGGAGCGCCGTTGTCACTTACGCCCCCTTGGCCCCGAGGTCGGCCGCCCACGGGTAGTACCGGTAGCAACCGGAGGCGGGCACGCCCGTGACCTTGTTGCCGAGCACGACGGTGGAAGGGCTCTGCACGACCGGGATCCACGGCATCGCGTCGGCCCAGCGGTTGGACAGGTCGACGGTCAGCTTGGCGCGCTGGCTGTCGTCCAGTGCCGCGCGGGCCTGGCCGACCAGGTCGTCGTACTGTGGGTCCTTGAGCAGCCACTGAACGGTCGATGTGGAGGCGCCGTTCTTGTAGAACCCGACGGGGTCGTTCTTGGAGATGTAGTAGTCGTCGGTGTACAGGTCCGCCTGCTGGCGGGCTTCCTTGCTGCTGTAGAAGTCGCCGTACTGCTGGGTGGGGATCTGCGCGATGCTCGCCTCGAGGCCGATCTTCTTGGCCGCGTCGACCAGCGCGTTGGCGATCACGTTGCGGGCCGGCGTGGTGTCACTGGCCACGATGATCGGCTGCTTGGTCGCCACCTCGGCAACGAGCTTCTTCGCCGCCTCGATGTCCTGGTCAGACGGGCTGGCCGGCGCGCCGTCCAGCTTCTCGTACGCGGCGCGGAAGGTGTCAGCCTCGTAGCCCCAGGCGCCCGGGCCTACCGGTTCCTTCGCGGGCGCGCCGAAGCCGGCGAGTGCGGCGCGGGCGACGCCGTCGCGGTCGAGCGCAAGCGACAACGCCTTGCGCAGCCGAACGTCGCTCAACGCGCCGCGTTCGGTCACCATCAGGCTCCAGACGCGGGTGTCGCGGCCCTGGCTGACCGTTGTGGTCCCGCCGGTGGCCAGGCGGGTCGCCGATGAGATGTCTTCCAGGTACGCCCCGTCACCCGCGCCGGTGACCAGGGAGTTGACCAGGGCGTCGTCGTCTGCCCAGCGGAAGGTGACCTTTCCTGCCTTGGCCGTACGGCTGGCGTTCCAGTACTTGTCGAACTTCGACAGCACCACTTCCTGGCCGGATTTCCACGACTGCAGGGTGAACGGGCCGGAGCACGCGTCGGTGCCACTCGGCGTGCCGTAGGCCTTGCCCTGCGACTCCACGGCCTTGCGCTCCAGGACAACGCCCGCGTCACCCGCCATCGCCTGCAGGAAGACCGCGTCGGCTGCCTTGAGCGTGATGGTGACCTGGTTGTCACCGGTCTTGGCGATCGACGTGACGCCCGCGAACTCGTCGGACTCGTTGGCGCCGTCGGCCGCGTGCCGTTGCAGGCTCCAGACCACGTCGTCGGCGGTCAGCGCGGCGCCGCTGTGGAACGTCACGCCGCCACGTAGGGTGAACACCAGGGTGTTCGGGCCCGCCCACTCGTACTTCTCGGCCAGTCCGGGCTTGATGGTCAGGTCCGGCTGCAGCTGCACGAGGCGCTCGCAGACATTCGACATGATCAGGTCGGTGTTCGCACCCGCGGCGTCGTTGTCCGTGTCGAGCGTCGCCGGCTCCTTGGCCATGAACCAGGTTGCTTGTTCGATGGCGCCGGCCGCAGCCGGCGTGCTGTCGACCAGCTTGACGTTCTGCTTGGCCTCGGTGGGCGTGCCTGCCGGGTTACCGCAGGCGGCGAGCAACATCAGGCAGGGCGCGGCGACAAGCCACCGCGGTGAACCACGTCTGGGCATGACTTCTCCTACTCGTAAAGGTTGAAAGGCAGAAGCTCGTAGGGGTTCTCACATGGGTTGCCGGGCGCGACGTAGTACTCGCCCGTGGTCAGGTCGACGCAGCTGGACAGCAACGTCGACCAGCGCCTGAGTTCGGGCAGACGTTCGTTGGGGTGTGCGCAGAGCGAGTCGGGATAGCCGAGGTGGTCAGACATGGCGGTGTGCACGGCGGACCGCACGTCGGCGGGTTTCTCTGCGGCGGCCGCGGCGGCGAGGCCCTGCCGCGCCCTGGGCACCCGCAGCAACGAGTCCGGTGCCGTCGGCCGATGGGTCGCCGCGAGCTGTGCGGGAACGAAAGCCTGGTAGTGGTTTCCGTGCACGAGCAGACCGTTGGACGGGTATTCCCAGCCGACCGGGCCGGGGGTCGTCTCCAGGTCAATGGAGTAGCCCGATCGGTGGGTGATCAGCGCGTTGCTCGCGATGTGGGCCTTCGTGTCGACCAGGATCCGCAACGCGTCGGAGACGCTCGGAGAGTCGAGCACCAGCCTGCGGATCACGGTCTGCGGAACGCCGACGGAGGTGTCGAACCGACCGCCGAGGCCGTTGGCGTTGAAGGCCAGCCCTTCGGAGTTGGCGCCGTGCCGGCCGATCTGGCCGGCCTCGACCTGCATGATCAGCGTCGGCTTCGGTGGCTGCACGATCCGTAGGATCATCAGCGTCGGCGCGGTCTGGTGTCGCCAGTCCCAGTTCTGGCCGCAGTAGACGTGTCCGTCGCCGGCCGCCGCTCCAGTGAGTGAGAACGACGTGCAGCCCTCGGTCTCGTCGGCTGGGCGAGCCGGGCCGAAGTCGCGGTCGTAGATGATTTCGCCACGGCAGTTGAGAGTGACGATCTCGGTCAGTGAAACGCCCGCCCCGTCGGCAATCCCGGCCATCTCCTCGTGGAGCTCGGGGAACCCGTCGGCGATCAGCCGCTGCCACGGGCGGGCCCGGTCGAGCACCTCCGGCCAGGTGAGGCCGCACTGGTGCTCGAACGCACGGGCGTAGTACGCGATCGCGTCGGCGATCAGGTCGGCCGCGGCGTGCCCGTACTGCGTGCCGCGGTCCAGCGCTGACGTGCCGGAGATCTCGATCGTCCTGAGACTCGCCATCGGCGGAGATGCCCCTTCGGTCGCGGGAACCGGCTTGTAGTTGCAACTACAAGGCTGCCGGCCGGTGCAGTGTGGGCTACACAGTAGCAACGACTACGCGTTAGTCAATGGATGAAGTTTTTGCTACGGACACTCACCCGCCAGCCGGCATGAACAGGAGCCCCCTTGACTGCGACAGCCGACGAGATCCAGCGCGCTGAGACCAGCACCGCGAACAACTACCGTCCGCTCCCGGTCGTCCTTCGCGAGGGCCACGGCGCCTGGGTCACCGACATCGAAGGAGGGCGCTACCTGGACATGCTGTCCGGGTACAGCGCACTGAACTTCGGGCACACGACCCCGAGCTGCTCGCCGTCGCACACGAACAGCTCGACCGGCTGACCCTCACGAGCAGGGCGTTCCACAACGACCAGCTCGCCACCTTCTGGGCGGAGTTGGCCGAACTCGCCGGGATGGAGATGGCGCCGCCGATGAACACCGGCGCCGAAGCCGTCGAGACCGCGATCAAGACCGCGCGGAAGTGGGGCTACCAGGTCAAGGGCGTGCCGCCGGGCCAGGCGAAGATCATCGTGGTGGACGGCAACTTCCACGGCCGGACCGTCACCATCGTCAGCTTCTCCGACGATCCCAAGGCCACGGCCGAGTTCGGCCCGTTCACGCCCGGCTTCGTCCGGGTTCCGTTCGGCGACGGGGACGCCCTGCGGTCGGCCATCGACGACAACACCGTCGCCGTCCTGCTCGAACCGATCCAGGGCGAACGCGGTGCCCAGGTGTCGTCCCCCCGCCGCCGGGCTATCTGCGGACGGTCCGCCAGCTGTTTACCACTCACGGCATGCTCTTGACGTCCTCCACCGCCCTGAAGGGCGGGGATTCCCTCGGTCACCCGAGGGGTTCCTGTTTCATCGGGCCGCGCCCTCACCGCTTGCGCGGGTCGGGTCTTACCGTCCCTCCACAGGCGTTTTACCTCTCCGCCAGCCCGGCGGCGAGAATGTTCCTGGCGGCGTTGACGTCCCGGTCGTGCACGGCATCACAGCCGGGACACGTCCAGGCGCGGACGCCGAGGGTCATAGCGGTGTTGGGCCGCCCGCACGCCGAGCAGGTCTTCGTGCTCGGATACCAGCGGTCAACGGCGATAACCTGCCGCCCGTACCAGGCGGCCTTGTACTCGATCATGCTGCGCAGGTGCGTCCACGCCGCGTCGGAGATGGCGCGGGCCAGACTGTGATTGCGCAGCAAGTTACGCACGCTGAGGTCTTCGATCACGACCATTTGGTTCTCACGGACGAGTCGAGTCGACACCTTGTGCAGGTGATCCCGCCACCGATCGGCGATGCGGCAGTGAATGCGGGCCACCGAGAGCCGGGCTTTGGCCCGGTTCTTGGTGTCCTTGCCCTTACGGGACAGGTCGCGTTGCGCCTTAGCCACATAGCTCACATTCTATCTACCCGTCACGCAAGACGAGCATCGAGGGGAGGGAGCGGCGTTACCTCCCGGCCCTGAACGGCCGGGTTTCCACGCCGCGATCCTGATGACCGTGAGTAGCGGCTCCTGCTACCTTGTGGCGGTGACTACAGGCGAGCCGCAGGACGAGGCCGCATTCGCGGGCAAGCTGGCAAGCCTTTCCCTCGCGGAACGGATCACCGCCCGGGTGGCTACGATGAGCCGGGCCGAGCGTCGGGTCGCCGAGTTTCTGCGTACACACAGCTCTGAGGCCATTTTCGCCACCGCGCAACAGATCGGCGCGGCCACTCAGACCAGTGACGCGACCGTGGTGCGCACGGCCAAGACTCTCGGCTATTCGGGCTTGCAGGAATTGCGGCACAGTCTCGGCAAACAGGTGGTCGCCGCGACCAGCCCGCTGGACCAACTGCGTAAACGCCTGGAACAGCCCGGCTCACAGTCGACATCTCTGCTGTCGCAGGTGTTCGCCGAGGCGACCGAGCGACTCGCCGAGACCGCCCGACGAATGATCGACGCCGACTTCGGTCTCGCCGTCGAGGCCATCGCCGGTGCCAGGGAGGTCATCGGCATCGGTGTCGGGCCGTCCGAGCTGACCGCGCGTTATCTCGCCTTGAAGCTCAACCGGATGGGCAGGCACGCGCGCTCCACCGGCGAGACCGGGTTCCGCCTGGCCGATGACCTGCTCACCGTCACCGGCGACGACACGCTGGTGCTGTACTGGCCCAGCCGGCTACGCGGCGAGATGGAAGTCGTGCTCGACCACGCCGAGGCCGTGGGCGCACGCACGGTTCTGGTCTCCGACTCGCTCGGTCCACTGATCGGCGACCGGGTGAACGTCGCACTGCCGGCCGCCCACTCGCCCGGAGACATCGTGAGCGAAGGAATGACCACTCAGGTGCTCACCGATGCTCTCGTGGCAGGGGTACGCGCACACGACGAGGCACGCGCGACGAGCGCCCACGAACTGCTGACCGAGCTACGCTCCTCGCTCAGCCAGGTCAACGGCCCGAGCCAGCGGAATCGCGGCTGAGGTCGAGCGGGCCAACCGAACTGTCGAACTCTTGGTTCTCGGCGACCAACGCCACCCGAGCCGTTCGTCCGATGCATTGAAGCACGTGTCCCGCTCGGTCACGACGTGCGGACCCCAAGATGCGGCTGCTCGGAGCTGCGTCCATCTGAGGCACATCGACGGACTCGTGCCGCAGGACCCGTCTCGCGCGCGGGCTCAACTTCGGCGTGCCCACGCTCGTACCGATGGGCCTCACCCTGCACTCGGCGAGGCCCCCGGGGGCGCGGTAGCCGTAGCGGTCGGTGAGGTACGCGCAGTGGTGGTGGAGGCCGGCAGGGGCAGGCGGGCGCTCGGTGAGGGCGCGGTTCGAAAACAGGGCTGGCCGGAGAAGGGCGAGAGGGCTTGGAGTGGGTGGTGCAGGCAGCGGCTACGCTGCCCGTGGCCGAGATGGAGCGACTACTCACCCTCGCCGGCGTTTGACCGCTTAGACAACCAGCACGAGGGATTTGATCCCACGACAGCCTCTTGTCGAGCATCCCTCAGCGCTTGTCATTGCTTGTCAAAACCCCTTGTTACCAAACGTTGTCTACGCCGGCTCAACCTTGACCCCTCTGTTCCGGGCGGGTTCCAGTACTTGTCGCAACACAGCTGATCATGTGAGGCGTGTTGATGGGACGACGAGGACGCAAACGCCGGCTCGAGGTCGAGACGGAGTACTGGCGGCTGCTGCAGGCAGGGGTTTTCGGGGGGTAAACGGGGGCAGGCCGACAGACCGGCGCCAGATTCTCGCGCTTCCAACAGCCGCCATGGGACCTGCCGTCACCCAAGAGAACGACATGCGCCTACCCGTCACGACCCGCCTACCGTAGGGATGGGGTCGTGTCGGTCAGGGACACGACCCATTGCCCCACCGCCGATGATGCTCCGCGCGACTCTGAAGCTCGCGCAAGTCTGGCTGCGCCGGTGAGCTCCTCGGGATCGCCAAAGAGGTCACCACGGCGGATGCGCTAGTCATGGCGTCCCGCAGTGTGGTCGAGCTCCCAGCTGACAAGACAAGCTATCGCGCCGAGAGTCCCCGGTTCGTCGTGACTGGTCAAGGCTCTGCTGCTCGCTGCAGGACATCCCCCGAGCTACCCGGTTGACTCACCGCCCCTCACCCGACGGCCTGGGTTACAGCATGCGGGTCAGCTCGTGCATCGTGCGGCCGTAAGAACGACCCGCTCTACCGTGCCCGGCGAACCCTGCACACCCGTGCCGACCTGCTCACCGACAAGCAGGCCGCCCGACTCACGGCCCTGTTCGCCATCGATGAGCACGTCGAGGTCGAGGCCGCCTGGGCGTCTACCAGCGGATGATCGTCGCCTACCGGCACCCCGACCCAGCCGCGCGCCGCGAGCTGATGGTCAAGTTGATCGAGTCGCTCAGCGCCGGCGTCCCCAGGCCGCTGGTCGAGATCGCCAAGCTCGGCCGCACCCTGAGCAAGCGAGCCGCTGATGTACTGGCCTACTTCGACTGGCCCGGCACGAGCAACGGTCCAACCGAAGCGATCAACGGCCGCCTGGAGCACAGGCGCGGCTCCGCCCTCGGCTTCCGCAACCTCACCAGCTACATCGCCCGATCCCTACTCGAGACAGGCGGATTCAGACCCCGACTACGCCCTGCATTTGGTGAAAAGCCGCTCTTCCTGGGGGTCGGCCAAGGATACGACGGAAACCGGCAACCAGTGATCTTGAGTTGAACTTGCCGCAGGTGAGGTGCTGGGGCGGATCGGCGTCGGCTGCCCGACCAGGGACAGCGATGCGCAAACGCAGCCGGAGGCCCGATCTTGTGTCACCGTTCGCAGTGGACTTCTTCGCGTACCCGCTCAGATCGGTCAACGGCGCACCCGATAGCGCAGGTGAAGCACCCGGTTGCTCTGAATCACCACGTCAGGATCCTCCAACAGGTGCTGCGCGTTGACCGACCCGAAGTAGCGCTTGCCGGACCCGAACACCACGGGTACGACGTCCATGCGCACCTCGTCGACCAGGCCCGCGGCAAGCACCTGGCCACCGACCTCACCAGCGGCGACCTCGACCATGCGGTCACCCGCAAGCTCCTGCGCCTTGGCCACGGCTGCCTCGACGCCGTCGACGAAGTGAAACGGCGCCTCGGGGTCCCAGCCCTCGGGCTCCGGCCGGTGCGTCACGACGACCACGTGGTCGATCCCGCCCGGAGGCTTCCCGTCCCAGCCGTCCGTCATGTCGAAGACGTGGCGGCCGACGATTGTCGCCCCGATCTGGTCCCAGTACGGCCGGGTGTAGTCGTAGGACGTCTGCGACACCTTTACCTCGCCGCTCTCGTCCAACGGCACGTCACCGCTGAGCAACCAGTCGAACAGCGGTCCGGGCTGGTCGTTCTCGTCCGCGATGAAGCCGTCTACTGACACCGAGCTGTACATGACTACTTTGCCCATGGGCGTTCCTCTGCTTGGGGGATGTCCTCAGATTAGAGTTTCGTGGGCTGTCGCTCTTGTAAGGAATCAATCGGTCGGCAGCGGCCAGCCGTCCATTACGTGGCCGGGATGTTCGCGCAGGAACCGCCGCCTGACTTCGACATATCGCGTCGGTGTGAGCCCGGTGAAGGCCCGGAACTCGTGGCCGAAGTGGGCCTGATCGAAGTAGCCTGCGCTACTGGCGAGCTCGGCCCAGTCGATCGGTTCGGCGGGGTTGATCGCGAACACGGTGGCGGCGAAGCGGTAGGTGCGGGCCAACCGCTTCGGCGTGACGCCGATGAGCTCCTTGAACCGCTGTGCCAGGTGAGTGCTGCTGACAGCGGCTGAAACCCTCAGGTCGTCGATAGCCACCGCCCCGCTGGTCGCAGCGATGATGCGGCTCGTATGGCGGACCAGCCCCAGGCCGGCCGCGTCGCCCAGCCGTTGCATTAGCTCCTCCTCGAGCAGCGTCAGCATCTCGTGCGGTCCCTCGGCCGTAGCCAGCCGGTCCCGCAGCTCAGCAATGGCGGGCCGGCCCCAAACCTGCTCTACCGTCACCGGCCGGTCACACAGCTCGGCCGCGGGCATCGGCAGGAACGGCGCCAGTCCCCACGGCTTGAAGTGCACGCCGACGGACCGGGTCCGGAGTTGGTAGCCGAACTCCAACGCGCGGGTGGGCGTGGTGACCACGCAGCCGTCGGCGTACTCGGCCGTCTCGACGTCGGTGCCGGCACGAATGAGGAACGGCGAACCGAGGTTGACGATGAGCAGCGCCGCCGGCATCGGCGGCAGCGTCAACCGGGCGTACGGTGGCACACCCTCCAGGTAGTAGAGGTCGTCGATCAGCCCGTCCAACGGCGGTCGCGGCACTCTGGACACGTACTCCACGCCCACAGTATCGTCGGCGTCTTGCGCCGGGATGGTCCAGCCACGCTGCCGTCAGCGTCGAGCCGGGGCCGATCCCGGACGAGCGCCCGGCCGCGGACATTTGCGGGCTCCGTTGCGTTGAGCGTCGCCAAGATCAAGGCAAGCTTGAGCAGTGAAATCGTCGACCGGACCTGGCTCGTGGCTGCCTCCGAGGTCGGCGTTCGCCGGGTTCCGGTTCCCGCCGGAGGTGATCGTGGTCGCGGTCCGCTGGTACCTGCGCTTGAACCTCTAGTATCGGGACGTCGAGGAACTGCTGGTCGAACGTGGCGTCGAGGTCGATCACGATCACGGCGCCGTTGGACGTACAGCCCTTCCGCTAGCTCTGTCATCGGCAAAACCACTCGACCAGCGGCCGATCAGGATGAGTGACCTTGGCGCGCCCTGTTGCTCCTAATCTGCTCCCCCGAACCGGGCCTGGGGACCGACCGTCGACCGCCGGTGGAGTGTGAGCTGCCAGCCCTGGCCTATGTCTGGTGCCAACGCCAGCTTTCATCCGGATCGATCGATTGGAGAGCACCCCCAACGAACACCGTGCGTTGTCAGCGGCATGAGCGTGCATCGACTCAGTTACTGCATGATGGTGACCGGTGGGTGCTCCTGCGAGGCGGTGCACCGGTAGACCTGGAGTGTGTAGCCACGACCAATTTCCACCTGGGTCGGGGTGTGGTCGACCGACTCGTCCTCCTCAGTGATGGGACGCCAGCTGCGGCTGTCGCCGTCCCATTCGTCGCTGGGGATGGTGAGAAGGGGTTCCAGCGGAGCGCCGCAGCACCGGAGCTCGTTAGGATCCGCCGGGTCCCGGAAGGTAAAGAAGGCGGACCAGCCACCGACCTTCCAGCCGGGAGCGATGGACAGGTCACTGTGGTAGCTCGGTTGCTTCTTTTCCGGTGACTGGAGGAGCTCCCTTTCTCGGGAAATGATGCGTTCCGCCAGCTTGTCATCCAGCTCGTGGAAAGCCGGGTACTCGATGACCTGCTCTGGGTGCAGAACGCAAGGTTCCGGCACGTAATAGCCCTGGCCGACGAAGGCCGGCTCGGGCGGGTGCATCAGCAGGTTCCGCACGCTTGTGGACCGCCGCCACCGTAGGTGCACCGCCGACCGCGCATCCATGATTTCGTCGAACGGGCACCACAGCACCTGAAGCATGTCCGTGCCATCGGGACAGGGCAGATCAGGGACGTCCCGGGCGTAGAGCTGCGCCAGCGGGATGAGCGGCAGCGGCTCCACCGGCAGCAGCGCCGGGTCGTAACCGGCATCTACGCGGTCTACGACCACCTTCTCATCGGGAGTGAGCAGATTCGTTCCCGGCGGCCGGGGCCGTTGCCACGCCGCAGCGAGGATGCGTCGACGCGTGCGGACGTCCTCCAGCGTCGTCAACTCATACGGCTCGTGCTCCTCGCTGCATGTCGGCCAGGCCTCGCCTACCGGCCACAGCAAAGGTCCACCCACCGAGCTGTCATGCACGGTCGGGTCTCCTGGGCGGGGATGAAGGCGGGTGGCGGTCCTGGCCCTCGCTGCCAGTTCCGGAAACAACGAGACCACATCCAACGGACGCGGTGGGGTGGTGCGCGTCATGAGGAAGTCCCCCGGTCGGGTCGGCTCTGATTGCTGATCAAGTGCTGACTCGGCCCGGAGGGACCTATGACCGAGCCTGATGTGGAGATCATGGAAATCTTGGAGGCGTTCAATGTGTGGGATGGGGGACCTCGATGATGGCGCGGCTGGCGGCGTCGTGGAACAGGTCGGTTAGCGGGCGGGTGACCAGAACCCACCGGTAGAGCGGCTCCTCACCCGGGCCGACCCCGTACAGAGCAGACTTCGACGCCTCGAAGGGCGGTACGAACCTCGGGCTGAGCCACGGTCCGGGGACGGCGAGGCGGCGTCCGGGTGTGTCGGATTCGACGAGCAACCGTTTCGCCAGCAGCGTCGAGCCGAGGTCGGCCAGTTGACGGTCGTCCCAGCCGTTCCAGCGCAACAGGTTCTGCTCGGTCGGGTCTGGCAGGGCCAGGACCTGGAGATACAGCGACGCTTCCGGTCGGTTCAGACCGAACCGGACGGCGATCCGTTCGACGGTATCCGGCGCGGACAGCAAAGCGTTCTGGCTGTACGCGCCAGCGGGCAAACCACTCGTCTCCAGCGTTCTGATCATCCCCTCGAACGCGGGGTCGAGCATCAGCCGGACCGCGATGGGGCTGTGATCTGGCACGACGTTGAGCGCGGGATCATCCGGGTCCGCGATCGCAGCCGGACGCAGGTGATACGACGTCAGGCCAGACTGGTAGGACGCACCGACCATGACCCCCGGCGGGAGCGGCGTCGGTACTGCGTCGTTGCGCAGCAGGACTGTGCCGATCAGCAGATCCGGGTTGCGCAGCCGGTCCCGGATCAACTGGTAGACACGGTCAAGATTCGCCCGGATCGGATCGCCGGCCGGCAGGTGATAGGCCAGCCAAGCAAGTCCGGTAGCGGCACTCGGCAGGTGCCGATCGCTGAACGGCTCGCCACCGTCCGCCGCCTCGGTGAGCACGGCACCGGCCTCGATACGGCACCGGCCGTCGGTGTGCAGCCAATCTCCGGGTCTCGGTGCGCCGAAAACCCGCAGAATGCCGGTGGGAAACCCCATCACCGTACCGAGGTCGGCGAGCAGTTGCTCAGGCACGGGTGTGCGGTGGCCTTGTAAAGCAATCCAGGTGGCGCAGAGCCGTCCGACATCTGGACCGTCCTCCCACAGCACGGCCGGCTCGTTCGGCATGGCCGCGTCGAGGACCCGGACGCGATGCTCGACCGGCACGGTCATCAGTTCCATGCGCGCGATTGTCGCCTCGCGGGCAGTCAGGCCGAGGACGGCGAGTTGCGCCTCAGAGAGGAAGTCGTCGTCGTCCCAGTCGCGCAGTGGCAGCCCGGCCAGCAGCAACGCGCTCTCCGCCCGCGTGAGCCCGGTGGCCGCGCAAACCTGCGCAACATCTTGAGGCCGCCACGCAACCGGCCCGCGCTGCCGCAGAAGGTCCGCGACAGACCCACCCAGCACTCGTGCCAGCACGTCGCGGTGTTCCGGTGCGGTCACCGGCGATGCCGCAACGATCGCCATGACACCGGGCCGAACCGGCACCTCATCCTCGATCAGCGCCTTCAGCGCATCCCGAAGCAACCCCGCATCACGCTCCACCAGACGATCATCCATCAGGCCGCACCCAAGCGTCACTTCCGTGGCAGCCACGCTGCATGCGCGGGAGCTGGCGACGTGCGCCGACTACGTCGCGCAGCCGGACGTACCCACGCCCGAGCCGCTCCGTTACACAGCCTGACGAACGATCAGCGGCAGATCCGTGCGCCGGTGGGAGCCGCTTCGCTGATACTGCGGCGACGTTGAATAATCCGCGAGTGGGTGTTGTCGATCTGCTCGCTCGGGCGGCGGCCATGGTCCCGGTTGATGTCGTCAATGAGGCCGGCGTGACGGTGGCCGACGTACGCGAGTACCTCGATCACGACGAGTGGGAGGTCGCGCTCGACCTCCTTATGGACCTCGACACGGGTTGGCGACCGACGACCGTTTGGTGGGATCTGCTGATCGATAGCGCCGAGTTGATGTGGCTCGCCGGTGTCGCGGCGTGGTGCCGCTGGGGCCGGTGGGAGAGCCTCCACGGCATCGTCCGTGCCGAGTTGCGGCTCCTGTCGCCCGCCGAAGGTGGCCGGCGAACGCCGATCCCGGGCAAAGGCATCCTCCGACCGCTGTGGGACCTCGGCCGGCACACGGCCGCGGGCGACCCCGGTCTGCTCGTGGCACGCATCTGGGTGGAGTCCGCTCCAGTGTTGTCACCAGGCGCCACGGGGTCGGTCCGCCTGGGCCCGCTGTCCCCGGCCCTCTGGCAGCACCTACAGCCGGGCATGACGATCACCATGCACGAGGGCCAGCCTGCGGTAGGAACCGCCACCATCATCGAGGCGTCGAAGGTCCGCTGATATCGGCTAGAAGTGCGCGAGCGTGCGGCTCCGTCATGCGTTCGGGTCGGGGCCGTTCGTCGACCCGAGGGCTGTCTCGCTGACGGTATCTCTGGGTGTCAAGTCGGCGTCAGCAGGCAGGACTCCGCTGAATCGACACTCCAGTCGACTGCGTCCGCACGGGGTCGCGCCGTTCGGGTGCCGCCTTCCGACTCCGCATGCCGAACCAGGCTCAGCGCAAGGCGATATGTGCGTCGGTGAGGAAGCGGTCACGGTCGTCACCGTGGGCGATTGCCGCGTTGTAGACGGCGTCGATCGCAGCGGCCAGCGGATCGTCATTCGCCAGGGCCATCAGTGCGGGGAACGCGGCGGCCTGCTGGAGCACCTCGGTGACGCGGCGTGTGCCGAATGCTGTCGAACCCAAGTGCAGCGTGACGGTGGTGTGGGGCACCTCGGGATCGGACAGGAGCCGGTTGAACGCGGCGGCGCCGCTCTGCTCGGTGAAGGATCGGGGCAGTGGGCGGTCGGCCTCGGCGTCGGCGAGCGCGTCGGCGATCCACCCGATCTGCTCCAGTCCTGCCACCCGTATCGCGCGGCGGGCCGCCCAGCAGGCTGCCTCCCGCTGGCGGGCGGCGGGCAGCGCGTCGATGCGGTCGAGCAGCCCGCGGTCGATGCGGGCCAGGGACTGCGCCTGGCCGAAGAGTCCGCGGACACGGTCCGACGGTGGAGCACCTCCCCACCGCTCGGCGTCGCGCGTGGCCTGCAGGCGGCGGTACTTCTCGGCCAACGCGGTCGCCTCGGCCGCCTGCCCTCGCAACGTCGTCATCCACGGATGCGACCCGGCGGTGTCGAGCAGGTGGTCCCAGATCAGGCCGAGGGCGAAGGCGTGCCGGCCCAGCACTCCCTCGTGCCGCACAGTGAAGCCGTCGGGGCCGGACGTCAGCCGTACGGTACTCGGCTCGTTGTCCGGCAGCGTTGCCAGCGGGCGAGGGAAGATCGGTTCGCCGGCGGTGGACCATGACCACAGCAGAGTCTCGTCGTCGACCCGCTTGCGCCGGACCTCAAGGTCGCCGGCGGGCAGCACTCCCGCCGGGACCTCGACCGGCGCGGGCCGGTGGCGGACCACCGCCACCCGGGACAGGCCCGCGTCGTCCTCGTACGGGTCAGGTGGCAGCGGCGGCAGGATCGCCGGACGGCCGGACGGGCGCGGAACCAGTGACAGCATCGCCCACTCGGCGGCCTTCGTCGGCTTCTGCTCCCAGTCGCGGCCCCCCGGGTCGGCCAGCACGGTGCGCCATGGCGTCTCCTCGGTGACCGCCCAGATGTGCAGCTCGTGCCGCTCGGGTAGGTCGTCGTCGGTGCGTACGGTCTCGTGCAGGCGGTTGCGCGCGTGCGCCCGCACCCGGATCAACCCGCGCGGGACAGCGACGTCGGTGAGGGCTTCCGCGGTGCCGCCCATCAGGCCGACGACCGACAGCCTGCCGCTGGGACTGAAGAGGGTCGCCTCACTGATCGCGTCCCAGCCGACGTCGACTGCCGTGGGAGGCCCGGGCAGGACACGCACACGCGCCTCGATCCAACCGGTGTGTATGCCGCAGAAGCCGGTGAACTGAGACGGCCCGACGACGTGTATGAGGTCGTCGCCGAAGGTGTAGATCCCCATGCCGGACGCGCCCGGCACGGCGGACACCTCGTACTGACAGTGGCTGACGAACAACCTCGTCCAACTGGTCCCGGATGCGGGACTTCGATGATCTGCGTCATTCAAGTCGGCCACTCCCAGATCCTACGGCCGACCTCACCGGGCCCTCGCAGCTCGGGATCGCGTTCGTGTTCTGAACCGAAATTGAGGTTCTATCGTCCCTCAACGCGAGTCTGCCACGGTAGCGGCTCAGGAAGGCCGACACCGCGGCGCGCAGAACGAGCTGATCGGCCGGTAAAACGCTGGCAGCGGAGGCAGACGAGGTAGCCATGCATCACCGCGCGCCAGCAGCAGCGATGAACGCCAGTTCACCCGGAGCGGCATGAGCGTGCGTCCTGTGCTGCCGAGGACACGGGGCGGGGCCACCAGATAGTGCGCCATGTCGGGCCGGGCGGCCCGATATTCGGGCGTCTCGCCGGAGTGCGTCCACTAGCGTCCCACCTCATGGAGAACACCACCGTACGCACTGAACGCCTCGAGCTTCGCCCGGTGCGGGACGAGGACGTCGACCGGATCCTGGAATACCGGAATCTGCCGCAGGTCACGCGCTGGCTACTCCGCACGCAGGTCGACCCTGCATCCTTGCGCGCGGCATGGCGACGCGCGGCCGCAGACCCCGACGACCACAGCATGGCGGCCACGCTCGACGGCGTGGTGATCGGAACCGTCTCGCTCGACGTCGTCGACGGCATGGGTCAACCCGGCATGCCACCACGGACCGAGGCCCAGCTCGGCTACATCTTCGATCCAGCCTACGGCGGCCACGGCTACGCGACCGAGGCGGTCACCGCGATGGTGGCGCACGCATTCGACCGGCTGGGGGTTCGGAGAATCACCGCCGGTTGCTTCGCGGACAACCTCGCCTCGGTGCGAATCCTCGAGAAGGTCGGCATGCGTCGTGAGCAGCACGGCGTCGGCGATTCCTGGCACGCCGAACTGGGCTGGGTGGACGGTTACACCTACGCCCTCCTCGCCGAGACATGGCATCGAGAGTCAGCACCGTAGGAGCAGCCGAAGACTCTCAGGCTGGCATGAAGCCCTGGCCAGAATGTTCGCCGTGGGAGCCAGCTCGGTAGTACCCGTCGAGGAAAGCTGCGTAGATTCCGGGGTCGTACGACTCCTCCACCCAATTGATCACATCGAGGATCTCTCGGGCTTCCTCGGTGCATACGGTGGTGAGATACTCCTTGGTTCTGGCGACGCCCGCCCCCAGCATCAGTTCCGCGTCGATGGCGCCGGTCGCGTCCATACTGGTGCCGCGAGCGCGGTGAACCAACAGCGCGTCCTCGACGGCGCCGACGTGCCACAGCTGGACGGCGCACATCCGCATCAACTGCGTGTTGCCGGGTACGGTGCCCGTTCCAGAGTAGGTTTCCGCCTCGCGCCGGGTTTCGCGCACGAGGACATCCCGCACGATCGAGACCTGGTCAGCGCCGACCCGCAAACCGTAGGCGGCCAGGTGCTGGTCGGCGTCCCGCTCGTGCTGGTCATAGATGTCCATCCCCACGGACCGTGTGTAGCAGGAGCAGAGCCTTCGGCCAGACAGCGCTCCCGAACCGCGGCAGATGAGCGCGCCCGCTAGTGGCGCCGTTCGGCCGGCCAGGACCCGAGGCGGGGTATTTCTTGACTCTCGACCCGGTCGAGGGCCGACCCTTCCTGGGTGACGCCTGAAGAGCGCGACCAACGATCAATCCCCCTCGCGATTGACCTGGAGATGCTGCGGCCGGTACTGCGCGGCGGCTGGGGAGCGGATACCTGCGACCCGCACGATGTGCAGGATTGGCACGCCGGCAACGCAGCCCGTGGTCAATGCGGGGTGACTGCCTTGATCATTCAGGACCTGCTCGGCGGAGAGCTGATCCTCGGGGAGGTCCTCACCGGAGACGCCAAGGTCGGCTACCACTACTGGAATCGATTGGCCGACGGCCGCGAGGTCGACCTGACAGCTGACCAGTTCCAGCCACCGGAAGTCGTTGTCGGCGGTCAAGTCCAGCAACGCCCGCCGGGCCCACCTCGGCGATGCCGTCAGCAGTACGAGATCCTGCGGGACCGCGTCTTCGCAGCCCTCTACGGCGGCGATCCAACGCAATCCACGCAACCGTGACGGCCGGCGAACAGGCCGAGCGCACGAACGGCGGCAGATGAGTCCACCTACCGCGATTTAGGCTTCGCGCGTCCGGCAGAAGGAGCAGCCCGGCTCGACGGCCTTGAGAGCCGGCGTAGCGTCTTTGTCATGGCAGGTCGCTGGCATCCGGAACACGGGCCCGAAGGCTTCCTGGGAGTAACTGCTGACCAGGCACGCCTCGTGCTCGATGTCGAAGAGGGCTGGCCCACCTACGACGCGGGTCTCGAGTTTCAGGGGCTGGCCATGAGCGCTATGTCCGATACCCCCGAAGGCGAGTACCTACCTGACATACCGACCGCGCTCAACCTCATCTGGGGAGCACTGACAGATGAGATGGACGCTCCTGGAAGGGGATCGCCGGACCAGGACGCCGCTGCGGTCCGACACATGAAGCAGGCGGCAGCCGAATGGCTTGCGGTCGTGTATTCGCGAGTGGACAGGGCGGCCTACCTTGATCATTGGGTACACGATGAGTGCGGCTACCAGCGGATGGCCCCTGAATCGTCGATGTCTCCGCAGCCCGGCGAGGATTTCGCCGGGTGACGTGTTCCACCGCACCAACCACCTGCGGCGGCGCGTGACGCTCGGTCGGCGGCATGAGCGGATGCTCAGGGTCGGAAATGCCTGAGCGGCTGCTCGCGACCGGTGCCTGGGTCGACAGGCATGAGTTGTGTCGGTCGGCCGTGGGAGACTCTCGCGCCGTGAACGTTGGCGAGTTTTGGGCGGTGGTGGAGTCGGCCGGGGCGGGACTCGATGGGCGGACCGGCGATGACGGTGAGGCCGTTGCCGCGGCACTGGTGACGCGATTGGCGGCAACATCACCGGAGGGCATCCTCGAGTTCCAGGAGCTGTTCGATCAGCTCCATGGCGCCCTCTATCGCTGGGACGTGTGGGCGGCTGCGTACCTGATCGGCGGGGGATGCTCGGACGACAGCTTCATGGATTTCCGGGCGGGAGTCATCGCGCTAGGGCGCGAGTGGTACGAACGTGTCCTGGCCTCCCCCGAGGCACTGGCTGACCATCCCGTGATACGACAAGCGGCGGCCGAGGAAGACGACGGTGCGCTGTTCGCCGAGTCGGTGAACTACGTAGCCAGCGAGGCCTACGAGCAGGTCACGGGTGACGACCATGCCTTCTACGAGGCGATGAAGGCCCGCCAGCACGTTGCGGTCGGCATCGACGAGGCCCGCGAGCCCGACATGGGTGAGGACTTCGACTTTGATGACGATGACGAGATGCGGCGTCGGCTGCCCCGGCTGGCCGAGTTGTTCCTCGACCGCGGCGAGGATTGATCTCGGCAGCTGAGCCCCGACGCTTGGAGACGGCGTGGCCAAGCCAGGACAGAAGCCTTTCGTGGTGAGCCGTTACTTCCGTCGCCGGTGGAATGAATCGCGGGGCGACGAGTTCGACATCTGGGGCTACGCAACGTACTACTTCGAGACCGCGGAGGACGGCTGGCCGGTGCGCCAGGTTGAGGTGTACGACTCGGGGCCTGTCATGCGTTACGGGCCGGCTCACCGTGAGGACCGGTTCGGTGGCCTCGGGCAGGGGCAACTCGACGAGTTCGAAGAGTGGGCCGAGTGGGAAATTACGGCTGACGAGTTCGAGCGGCAGTGAAACGAGCTTACTGTATGCGGTACAGCCCGTCTCGGCGCTCGCATCGCCAGAAGCGGTCGTGTCTGCGGCGGCGGGAGCCGAGTGGATGGCTGGAGACCCATGGGATCATGACGTCATGTCGACCCAGCATGATGCCGGTGACGCTCGGGCGACCGACCGGGCCCGAGGAGTTCCAGATCGCGGCGGGTCATGGAGAAGTCTGCGCAAGTTCGGGTCGGCCGGCGAGGCTTACGGCTTCCGGCGCACCGGTCTCGTGTTCCTGACCTGCCTAGCGCTGGTCAGCGGACTCTCCGTGGCGGCGGCTACTGTCCGGATCAGCTCGTCACCGATCGGGAGAGCGGAGCAGGGCGTGGCCGAGGAGAGCGCGGTCGAGGTCACCTACTGCGCGGGATGGGATCCGGGGAGCCGGAAGCCCGTCGGCGTGATGAGTGTGGACGCGGCGCGCAAGCGCGATTCGGCCGGAGAGCCTTACGCGGTGCTGCTCACCGCCGACGCACGGCCGAGGGCGCTGCTGCAGATCGACTGGGGGCGCCATTACCTGGGCCTGTTCCTCTTCGACGAGCACAGCCGCCGCGACCGCGCCTTTGACTACCGCGAGCTCGAGCCGGGCCTGCTCGATCTGCGCCACTACGAGCAGTGGCGCTATGCGTCTGCGGACGAGCCGGAATTCCCCGAGCGCGCCTGGCACTTCACCCTCACGGCCCGACCGGACAGTGACACCGCCGGTGTGCAGCTGGACCATCACGGCCTTTTCCAGACCAGCCACGACATCCCGGAGCGGCACCGCACCCTGCGCAGGGCCCCGTTCGGCGACTGGACGGCGTACGCGGACGGCCGCATGCTCGGTTTCAAACGCAGTGCGGGGGGCGCCGGCGACGTGACGCTCGTACCCGCCAGGCACAAGGAAGATCAGGGGCACCGGGAGGCCCCGACGCCGCTGTGGAGGGCTCCATCGGGCATGCGTCCCCGCGATCTGCAGGCGATGTTCACCCCGGGCAGTCGGTTCTCAGACACCGAACTCGGCACCGCGATCGTTACCGAACCCGAACCCGCCAGAATGCTGCGGCTGCCCACCGGTGCGGTGATCGCTGCCGACCCCGGCACCCTCCGCGGCAGCGACGAGCCGTTCACGGTGATGGTCCCGGCCGGGGACTACCCGGTGCTGATCGGCGGCATGCGGTGGGAGAGCGAAGGCTGGAACGAGACGACCGCCGCGATGCTGCGGATCCTCGACAAGCCCACCACGAGCTGGGAACTCGCGGTCCGTCCCGGGCAGGACATACGGCTGCTCGGCGACGACGAGTTCTACGGCTTCGGAGTGGACACCGGCATGGGCGCATTCCTGGACGCGTCAGGGCGGGACGCCCTCGCCGCAGCGTACGAGCACCGGCAACAGAGCGACGCCTGGG
Organism: Micromonospora sp. U21; assembly: GCF_018070045.1. Classification (GTDB taxonomy): domain Bacteria; phylum Actinomycetota; class Actinomycetes; order Mycobacteriales; family Micromonosporaceae; genus Micromonospora. The sequence continues at coordinate 51,379 of NZ_JAGPYK010000023.1, read as the reverse complement.
ACGACGACAAGGAGACGGAGATCGCCGATCCGAACAGCGCCACCAATCTGATCGCCTACCCGAGCGGGAGAGGCGACGGCTCCTACCCGGTCTGGATCGGCCGCACCGCCGACGGCGAGGTCACCTGCCTGGTGGCCGACATGCTCGTCCTCCACGACATGAAGCCCCTGCCGCCCACCGCACCCGACATCACCGTCTTCCTCACCCCCACCCCGACGGGCAGCGGCGTGCGGCCGGAGCCGAAGCCAGCAGACCCCGAGGCAACCGCCGAGTTCCTGACCACCGTGGCTGCCAGCATCGAAGCCAAGCAGGAGCAGGTCAGCCGTCGCTGACACACCGCCCGCCCAACGGCGCCCGGGTCCCGGCGAAGCCCCGCCTGCGGGCCCAGGCCGAAGGTCCCGGTCCGCCCCTGCCGGGTCGCTGGTTACGCTCTATCACAATCGCCCCGGGAATATCGCCGTCTGCACGGCGCTGGTACTCCCGACGAGTGTCTACAAGGAACACCTCATGCTGCTGGGCCTGCAGCGCCTGCCTCGGCGTCACCCGGACCAGGCGCTCGCGTGCTGCCTCCAGCTGCCGTAGGACGTGCGGATCACTCATTGGTATCCCTTCAGGCTGAGGCAGTGGCTCGAGACGGGCACGTGGCAAACCCGAAGATCACGGACAGAACATCGGCCGGATGGTCGGCGCGTCGGTACCGCCCGCAAGTCCCAGAAATGCAGCGGAACGAGCGATGAGGTCGCGCTCAGCCCAGGTCTGTCGGGGTCACTCAGCGCTTGAAGAACTCGGTCAACACTGGCGCGAGGACGTCGTCAGGAACGCCATGCCATCCACCGGGCAGGCTGCGGTGGAAGCCCTTGGGCAACGTCTTGGCAACTGCGGTGGCCATTCCGGTGAGATCGTCACCGCTTCCCTCGCTGCCCAGGACGAGGGTCGGCACGCGCACCGATGCGAGGAGTTGGAACGAGGTGGCCTCGCTGACCATGCAGTCGTAGACCAGGGTATGCGCGACCGCCTCCATCGCTGACCAGGACTGATCCTCGCGCATGCCGGCGATGATCTCGCCGGGAACGCCGATGCCGGTCAGGAAGTAGTCCACTGCGGCCGCACGGCCTCTCGCCGCTAGCAGCTCGGCGAGTTCGGCGGTGAAGGCCGCCTGTGCCGAACGATCCTCGTTGGTCTCGATCGGCGGCTCGAGAAGCGCCAGCCTGGGAATCGTGAGTCCGCTCGCGGCAGCGTGCAGGGCGACCAAGCCGCCCGAAGAAAAGCCATAGAGAAAGGCCGAGCCGCCGGCTTCGTCGATGAGCGCGGCGAGGTCGTCGATTTCGCGCTCCACGGCGTACGGCTGGGTGTCCGCGCTGTCCCCGCGACCGCGCCGATCGTAGTGGTAGACGGTGAAGTCAGCCGCGAGCAGGCCGATCATCCCGCCAAACGAGCTGAGTTCGCGGTAGTGCCCGGCGGCGTCCACCAGGATGAGCGCGGGTCCGGTGCCCGCCTGCTCGTAGGCGATCGGGGTGCCGTCCTTGGACGTCACCGTCTTGCTGGTCGTTGGCCCTAATATCGCCACTGGCTCGCTCCCCTCGCCCATGTACTGAACCGTACAGTTCAGTACGGTACCGAGCTGCTCCTGTACTGTCCAGTACAGTGCCGGGCACGTTTGGGGAGGCATTTCATGCGGAGAGTGGAGCAACCCGAGCAGGAGCCGCACGCGGTCGAAGGGCGTTCCGCCCAGAAGCGGCGGGCCATCCTGGGGGCAGCGCGCGAGGTGTTCCTCAAGAACGGCTACACGGGCGCAAGCATGGACGACATCGCCGCCCTCGCCGTGGTGTCCAAGGTAACCGTGTACAAGCACTTTGCCGACAAGCAGCGCCTGTTCATCGCCGTCGTAACCAGCGCCATCGAGGAGGCCGAGGAGAGTAATCAGTCGCTCACCGACCGCCTCGCCACGAGCGTCGACGTCGAGAAAGACCTCCGGAATTTCGCCCGCCAACACATCGTCCTGGTGACGCAGCCCCACCTCGTTCAGATGCGGCGAATGATCATCGCCGAGGCCAACCGCTTTCCGGAGCTGGCTCGGACCTGGCATCACACCGGCCCCGAGCGTGGCCACACCAAGCTGGCCGCACAGATCGAGCAGCTCGCACGCCGCGGGCTCCTACAGGTGACCGACCCGCTGCTCGCCGCCCAACATCTGAACTACCTGATTCTGTCAGTCCCGGTGAACGAGGCCATGTTCACAGGCCGAGACAAGCCCTACAACCTCCGGCAACTACAGCACTACGCAGACGAGGCAGTCCGTGTCTTCATGGCCGCCTACAGGCGCTGACGAAGTTTCGTCGGAGCCGGGCCGGACGCACTCATCTCGGCTAAAGTCGGACGTGTTCCGCACGCGGATTCACCAAGGCCCCATCAGCGGCTCGATGAGTGCGTTGCCGCGGGTGGGGTGTGCCGGCTGTCACCCGCAGCGCCAGATCACTGGGACGGGTAGGTCGCCGCCGGCCGATCCGTCGCCCGCGATGAGGTGACCGTCCCGGCTGATCGCCACGGCGTAGTTGGCCAGGCTGCTGTTGTGGTTGTTCAGGTCCGGCAGTGTCAGCGCGCCCGGGTGGCTGGCGAGTACCCCCCGCCCTTCCCGGTTGTTCCCAACGAGCCAGCCGTCGGCGCTGACGCTCCGGCCGCCGATGCTCATCTCTGCGTAGGTCTGGACCTCCCCGGTGCGCAGGTTCCACCGCGTCGGGACATCGGTGTGCGGGCCCCTCGCGGTACCTGCGACCCAGCCGTCCGCGATGGACATGGCGCGCGACGTGGTGGCCTTCGCGCCGTCAATGACCGGTAGCCGTAGTTTCCTGAGCGTGCCGTTGGGCAACCAGGCATACGCCTGCGGCATGCTGGCGCCCTGGCGGTTGAGCGTGCCGACGATCGTGCCGTCGGCGGCGATGTCCCTCGCCTCACCCTCCCAGGCGCCGCTCGGCATCCGCAGCACGGTCGGCTCGGTCGACGGTGATCGCCACACCACGGGCTGTCCACGGCCGGCCGAACCGACCACCACACCGCCATCATTGATGGCGTTGGCCCTGGTAGGGCGCTGGCCCGGCAGATACGTCGCCGCGCCGTCGCGGTACATCCAGGCCTGTTCACCCGTGGTACCGCTGACGCCAACCGCCACGCCGCTGGTGTTGATGTCGGTGGGTAGTTGCTGGTCCCCGGGCACGTGAACCACATGGAGCAGGCCGTTGTCCCAGATCAGCATGTCGAGTATTGGGCTTTTGCCACCTGGGTTGGTCCGACCCACGATGTAGCGCCCGGTCGGGTCCATCCCGATCACTATGTCCATGATGCTGCGTGCCGGCACCGCCAGCCGTTCGACCGGGCAGCGTGTGGGCAGGCCGCGCGGCGGCGTGGTGGACCTGGACGCCACCGGCGCCGGGTGGGCCGGCTGTGGCAGCGGTCAACCACGGTGGGCGCGGCCACGCTTGCCAGCACGGTGACGCCAACCACCGCCGCAGCCGATATCCACATCCGTGAGGTTCGCCGCCGAGCCGCTGCCCGCCCGGCCTGCACAATCTCCTCCGCGGAGAACCGCGGTCCGTCCACGATCAGGCCGGCCCGACGCTCCAGCGTGCGGCCAAGCCGACCATCCAGCCGGTCATTCACGGCGTTACCGCCTCCTTCTCCGCGTCTTCTTCGTGTAGCTGTCGGCGCAGCGCGGCAAGGCCTCGCGACGCGTGGCTTTTCACCGTGCCGCGCGAGATGTCCAACACCTCGGCGATCTCCGCTTCGGCCATGCCCTCGTAGTAGCGCAGCACCAGCACGGCGCGCTGCCTTACGGGCAGGGCCCGCAGGTGCTGCCACATCGTGTTCGCGCTCCAGCCGCGCATCCATCTCGTCCGCGTCGCCGCGCTCAGGCAGCTTGTCGACCAGTCGTTCTCGGTGCGACCGGCCCCGCCACCACGACGTCGCGGTATTGACCATCGCGCGTCGCACATACCCCTCGACCGCGGCGGGGCCCGGATACGCGGCCACTTGACATACGTCTTGACGAGCACCGTCTGCAGCAGGTCCTCGGCCCTGCCCCGGTCGCCGACCAGCAGGTACTCGCTGCGCAGCAACGCCGCCGAACGCGCTGTGACAAACCCCCGGAACGCGTCTTCGGCAACCTCGTCCATCGAACCTCCACCAGCCAATCCGACCGCTCGAATGAAGGACGCAGCCACTTACCGATCGGTTGTCCGTCGGCCTACTAACGACCTCGCGCACGGTTGCGAGTCCTTGAGCATCGATGATCGTTGTTGGCGTCATGGTTGGCGCTGCGATCATGATGAACCCTCGGATGACAGGTCTGTCCCGGCAGGTGATAGCGGGCCTGGTCGCGGAACTGGGACCACGGTGGCAGGCCCTCCACCAAGATCGGCTCGCGACGCGAACACGCCGTCGCCGCGTCGGCGCGGGTGCGAAGCACCGATTCGGGTTCGCCGACCGGCTGCTGGCCACGCTGGTGCACCTGCGGCACGGGTTGACCCATGACGTGGTAGCAGCCTGGTTCGGAGTGCACCGTTCGACGGTCACCCGCACCATCGCCGAGGTACGGCCGCTGCTGGCCGAGCGGGGTTGCCGGGTGCATGACGGCGTCCGGCTGCGCACTCTCGCCGACGTGGTCGGATACCTGGGTCAGCACCCGCGGGCGTTGATGGACGCCACCGAGGTGCGGGTCCGCCGGCCGGTCGAGGGGCGGGCGGGTAGGGACCGGTTCGTATCAGGCAAGGCCCGGCTGAACACGATGAAAGCGCTGGTGATCTGCGATCCGGCTGGTCGGCTGTTGTTCTGCGGCGAGACTCGGCCAGGCTCGATGCACGACCTCACCCAGGCGCGGACCGCCGGCCTTGTCGACCTCCTGCTCCACGCGCCCCTCGGGGTCCAGGTCCTCGCCGACGCCGGCTATCAAGGACTGGGCGCCGACACCGCCGGCGTGGTCATCACACCGAAGCCCAAGCCACGCAAACACCAAAAGTCACTGCCGCCGAGCGTCACCGCCGCGCACGACGCGGCCCGCAAACGGCACTCGTCGCAATGGATCCGCGTGGAACATGTCATCGGGCACCTGAAGAACTGGCGGATCCTGACCCGTTACCACGGCCGACGCGAACACTTCGACACCACCATCCGCGCCATCGCCGGCTTGCTATCCGACCACCAACACACCGACCGCACCGAGAACGCCACCAAGCCACTCAAGGCCCTACCAGCCGCACCTCACCGCCGATGAGGTAACTGACCATCCCGGCAACCGTGCACGAGGTCGTTAGCAGTCGTCCTGCTTCCACTTGCCGTCTTCCCGTACCCATGGCTCTTTGGTCTGGTTCAGCGCAGGCACGTCGTACGTGTAGGTCGCTCGAGCGAGATCACCCGCGATTTGCGCATCGAAGCTCTTGAGCGGCATCGCCTTGCCGTACATCTGCTTGGCCGCAGTCAGCATGCCGGTGAACTCGCTGAGGGTTACGCGATCCTTGCACCTGGCCGAGAACAGGTCGTACGCGACCGTGGGCTTCGCGTCGAGGAAGGCGTCCGAGTACGCCAACACCGCCTGGCGAAGCTCCTCCTGCCCATCAGGCGCCTGCGCAGTCGGGCTGGCAGCCGCACTTGGCGGCGCGATCGCCGAAGGCGCCGCGGATGTCGAGGACGCAGCAGCGTCTGGCTTATCGGCGTTGCCCGCGCAAGCGGTCAGAGGCAGAGCGAGAAGCGGAATTAAGATCATGGCGTTGCGGATCATGGCGCGGTGCGTCAGCGGCCCAGGGTCAGCGACGTGGCGAGCGTGCGGGCCGTTGACGGGCGGCATGGCGGTGTCATTGGGCGGCGGCCAGTGTAAGACGTACCCGTGTGTTCGGATCGGCCGGTTCGCGCGGCGATCTCCGCCGGATGCAGATCGGGATCCCGCCGGGTCGGCCTGTTCGCCATCCTCAGTCCCACCGAAACCCTCGACCTTTGCGCAACGCTGGCTGGGCCCACACCGGCGAGGCACCCGCCGCGGCCTCCGTCATGTTGAACTTCACGACGCCTCCTGTCCGGGCAGTCCAAACAGCAGCGGATGCGCTACGCCACCGGCAGGGGCTCCGCGAGCAAGAAGGCGGCTATCCACCTTGACGTTGCTGATCGGGTTACCGCCGCTGAAGGCGTACCGGTTGCCGGCGAACGGATCCGCTTCAATTTCCGCCGGCGGCGCCGCCGTCGCTGGTTAGTCGGCCGGGCAGGTGTGCCCCTAGAATCCCGGTGTCTCGGAACTCGACAGTTGGGAAGTTTCCGTGCGTCGCTGGACGGCCGTCCTGACCTTGATCGTGCTGCTCGCCGGGTGCGGTACAGGCGAACAGGTTGACTCGCAAGCTCCAGCGCCGGTTTGGCAGAGCGCCGCGCCGACCACCCCGGCCGCGCTGACGGTTGTTGAGGCGAAGAGCCGCTACCTGGCGATCGTGGCGCCGTACAACACCGCGTTGGAAGAGCTGGAGGACGCCGTCAACGCCGGGAAGCCGTGGCGGACGGTCCGTACGCTGGCCGCCGACGTGGCCCGAACGAACGCGGCGCACGCGGTTGAGCTGCGCGAGACGATCTGGCCGGCAGCGGTCTTGGCGCCAATGGCCGCACTTCTCAAGGAGAACGACGTCGCGTTACGGCATTGGCGGCGGGCCGGCGAAGCGGCGGATGTCGATGCGCTGATGCGGGAAATCCGCGCAGCAGCGGCGCACAGCGGAGCCAAGGAGGCCGGCAGGGTGCGCGTCGCGCTCGAGTTGCCCGCCTACCGAGAAGGCTGACCACCGCCTGCTGCCGGCGGATCATCGGCCAGGTGCGGCCGCAGCACCGGGGCCGTTGTGTTCAAGGACCCGGTTCAACTCGCACCGAGGCTCGCGCTGCCTCCTGCGCCTCACTACCTGACGACTGACCTACAAAAGACTGCGTGCCCCTGTTTTGCCGTTCGCACGCCTCGCGACTCGGGATAGCGTCCGCGCTGTGCGACTGCCGCAGCTATAAAAAGTTGCCGTTTGGAGAAGGCCAACTGTCCGGTGGGCGTCGGCACCTCCTGGCACTGACTCCACGTAGCCGACCCGCGCACACCGCGTCGAACCGTGCAACAGAGAGCGGAGCGGAGCAGGATCATCTTCCCAGGCCAGTCGCGCGTCAACGGCCGACGCCCCGGTTCGCCCCAGCCAAAGCCGCGCCGCCTTGACATCCTGTTCGATAGGCGGGAGGCGACGGTGGCCGCCGCGCGCACGTGGGGCCATCGGACGAGGTGCCCCAGCCGGCATGAGAAGCGGCAGTACGCAACCGGGTGACCCGTCTCTGGACTCCACCGGAACCCGCCCGGAACAGAAGGGTCAATGTTCAGCCGGCGTTGACAGTAGTAGGCTCCTCAATCGACGCATCCTCAGTTAGAGGACTAGGTACTCGTGGAAACAAGGAGTTTTGAACCCAAGAGAACCTCTTGTCGAGCCTCGTTCAGGGCTTGTCATTGCTTGTCAAAACCCCTTGTTACCGTCCGTAGCCACCCCGGACTTGTCGATGGTCGTCAGAAATAAGCGCTGAGCTGCACAGACACGGCCAGAGACCTATCGTCTCTTGTCACTGGGTGTCAACAGAAGGTGGGGGTTTTCGGGGGGTAAACGGGGGCAGACCGACAGGACGTCGGCAGGGTCCGACCGCGCCCGCCGCCCTGCCATCGGGGTCTTCCGTCACCAGGGACACGACGAGCGACCATCCATCGGGGCCTGCCTGCCGTAGGCATGGGAGCACCTCTTGATTGGTCGACACAAACCGATACCCATCGCGGATTGCGCCTTGTCGTCGCTATCCCGCTCGTCTGAAATCACTCAAACCTGACCGGTCCCGAGCTGACTACCCGGGACTCGTCGTGGCACGTGAGCTTCCTACGCCGCCAATGAGTTCCGCTGCCTGGACAGCGGCGACCGGTGTCAGCAGACTACGTGCGAGGTCATCACGCACTCCTCTGCACGTGAGGGCATGCTGGCACGTCGCCGCACTCAACCCGCTTCATTTGCGCTTCGTCGCAGTGGGGCCCGGACGATCCCGTCGATGCACAGCGACTCGATGACGTTCCCATCCGCTCGACATCCAGCTGTCCAAGGATCGGCCCCCGGCATGGGCCACCGGCGACGGGCCAGGCCGCCGGGGCAGAGTTTGGCGACTGGCGGGCCGCGTCACGCGAATCCGGGTCCATGCGGTTGGATTCAGGGCATCGCCGTGTGTCCCGGGAGCGCCGCCGTGAGTCCATATGATCAGCTTGCTGGCCTAGACCTGCCGACCCTTCAAGTGTTGGAGGCAGCTCTGGCGCTGGGCGGCCTGGTCACCGAGGCGGAGGTCTCGACGTTGGTCGGCGCCGACGCGATGCCGTACCTGCAGTGTGCCGCCGATGCGGGGCTTATCGCGCGGCTGCGAGGCCGGCTCACGGTGAACGGCATCCTGCGAGAGGTCTTCGCCCGTCCGCTGGGTGTCGGCCCGTCGGCTGGGCAGCTCGCCGCCGTGTTGAGCGTCGATGATCTGAAGGTCGTTGCGAGCAACCTCGGGCTGCCTAGGAATGGCCGCAAGGCGGACCTGCTGGGAGCGGTGGCGGAGTTCTTCCTCGACACGGACAACGTACACGCTCTGGTCAAGCGGATGCCGGCCGCGACGCGGACGGTGTTGGAGGAGGCTGACCGGGACGGTGGACAGGTCCGTCGCTACGGCGGCAGCGGTGTCGCATCCCGTGGCCGGTATTCGAGCCGCTATCGGCAGGTGCATCCGCTGAACTGGGCCGAGGAGCACGGGCTGGTCTACCGCGTGACTTGGGAGGACTATCAGCTGGCAGGCCAAGTTGCGCTCGCTTTGCGAGGAGCGGACTACCGGGCTCCGTTCCAGCCGCAGGAGCCGCCGGTTGCCTGGCACACGGCGGATGCCCCGGCAGTGCGCCGCGACGCCCAAGCGCAAGGCATCGCCGTGGTCGGGCTGTTGTCGGCGCTGCTGGACGGGGCGGGGCGTGAGCCGCTGGCCACGGTCAAGGCCGGCGGCGTCGGCGTGCGCGAGCTGACCCGGACGGCGAAGGCGCTGGGCGTGACGGTTCCGACCGTGCGGCTGCTACTGGCGATCGCCGAGGAGGCCAGGCTGGCCGACCTCGACGAACGCGTGATCCCGACGGCCGCGTACGATCGCTGGCTCAAGCTCGGTCTGGACCGGCGGCTCGCGGTGATGCTCAAGGCGTGGCGCGAGCTGGACTATCTGCCGTCGACGCAGACGGGGCCGTGGGTTCCGGAGCACCGCCAAAGCTGGTCTGTACAAGCCCGGATGGCCGCGTTGCGGGCGTTGGGTGACCGGGCGACGACGGACCTCGAGCAGACGGCGCAGTGGATCTGGTGGCGGCAGCCGCTGACCTTCGGCGGCACCACAACCGTGCGCGGCCTGCTGGGCGAGGCCGCAACCTTGGGGGCTCTCGGCGCGGGCGCTGTCAGCCCGGCGGGACAGGCGCTGCTGGCCGGCACGGACATCGCCGAGGCCGTCGGCGACCTGGGTGAGGTCGCCCGCACCGCCAGGCTGCAGGCCGACCTGACCGCGGTCGTGGCAGGAACACCGAACCCAGAGCTAGCTGAACTCCTCGGTGCGACCGCCGTCGTCGAGTCCCGCGGCATAGCCACCACCTGGCGCTTCAGCCCAGCTACGGTACGCAGCGCGTACGACGCAGGCTGGACCGAACAGCGCCTGACCAAAGCCCTGACGAAGATCGCCGAAGGCGGACTGCCGCAACCACTGGTCTACCTGCTCGCCGACATCGCCCGCCAACACGGGTCGGTACGGATCGCGCCCGTGGCCAGCACCCTGGTCAGCGACGACACCGCGCTGCTGGCGCAGATCTGCGCCGACAAACGGCTAGACAAGCTCAACCTGCGTCTACTCGCCCCGACCGTGCTGGCCAGCCAAGCCACCACCGCCGACACGATGGCCGCCCTGCGCAAAGCCGGCTACGCGCCCCGCCAGCAGAACGCCGACGGCCACGACGTCATCGAGAAGACCCGCCGCTACCGCGCCTGACGGGCTGGAGAGCAAGATGCTGATCGTCCACGCGACCAAGAAACTCCTCGATCACACCAACCCGCCTCGGGCTGTCCAAGGAGATCACGACACGACCCTGCTCGGACCGTGGTACGCCACCGCGCTGTTCTGGCGACCCCGGCTGGCACTGCTGGTAAACGAGCGAACCCTGCTACCGGTCCTGCTGCCGCTGGCACCAGCGCGCAGCCTTCCCGCCCGCGTCCCCGACGAGATCGCGACGGTGCTCGACGCCCACCAGGTGCCCAAGGCCTTCATCGCCGACGAGCTACGGCACATGGAGGACCGCCGCTTCGCCACGACGGCCAACCGCAGCGTCGTCGGGATCATGAACGAGTTCACCAGGCTCGCCGGGATCTACACGGACGATTCAGCCCGCCCCAACCTCGTCACACTGTCGCTGCGGCTGGCCACGACGCCCTGCGGCCCTCTGTACGCCAAGAACGTCAGCCCTGATCGCGAACTGGCAGCGCTGGTACGCTCCACCGCCGAAGCCGAGGCCGCCGGTGCCACGTAGGCCGCCGAGAGAGCGAAGAGGCGCCTTGCACATCACGGGCGCCCCTTCGCATCAACCACCGCTCATCCGTGAGCCGGGGGCCGGGAATTCGTTGATATGGAACTTCCGCCCCTGTCGATTGTTCCCCACGGCCCCACCGCGGCCGACCCGGCCGACGTCGAGTTTCCGTACCGGATCCAGCATCAGCGGATCGACGCCTGGTCGAAGATCGCCCGGCGCCCGCCGGCGGAATGGCTGCTCATCGCCCTCGCGAATCTCGATCGTCCGTGGGTGGGACGCCGGTGAACAGGACGGACGAGAACGCGACGACGTCCTCAGCCGGCGGCCCGGGCCGGCCTGCGCACCCGGGCGTGGTCGGCCAGGTCGACCAGAACGTGAGGGGCGAGACCGATCCGGCGATCCTCTTCGTGCTCGATGTCGCGAGGGGTCGAGGCGCGGTCGGCGAGTTGTACGACGCGGGCCTGACCCGGCACCCGGACCTGCTGCTCGACGCTTTGGCGGAGGTGTCCGAGGGCGGTATTCGGCGGGCGGCGCACCTGTTGTCCCCCTTCACGCCGCAGGGCCTGGGTTGGCACGACCAGCTACGTCTCGCCACGGAGATCGAGCGGTTGTACGTCTTCGTCGAGCAACTGCTCTTCTTTCGCGACGGGGGAGTCGACCGGGGCGCGGCCTAACCGGCCAGGCGTACCAAACTCTCCGCCGATTCGCGAACGGACCGCGACGGCCAACAGACCGAGTAGCCAAGGCGTGTACCGCTCCACACCGGACACGGACGCCGTCCTGTTGCTCATGCGCGTTGAATGGATCCCGCGATCGTATGGCTCAACGGCGCACCCACGGCGCGGGCAAGACGACGACCAGCGCCCTCGTACAGCAACTGATCCCGGATTCCCGGGTGTTCGACGCCGAAAAGGTCGGCGAAACACTCACGGACATTACGCCGGGGCTGCCCGAAACGGACAACTTCCAGCACTGGCCGTCGTGGCGGCAACTCGTCGTCGAGACCGCCCGACGCGTGCTCGGTTACACCGGTCCGGCGGCACTCTGGTGATGCTCTTGACATCCTCCACCGCCCTGAAGGGCGGGGATTCCCTCAGTCACCCGAGGGGGTTCCTGTTTCACCGGGCCGCGCCCTCACCGCTTTCGCGGGTCGGGTCTTACCGTCCCTCCACAGGCGTTTTACCTCTCCGCCAGCCCGGCGGCGAGAATGTTGCAGGCGGCGTTGACGTCCCGGTCGTGCACGGCATCACAGCCCGGACACGTCCAGACGCGAACGCCGAGGGCCATAGCGGTGTTGATTCGCCCGCACGCCGAGCAGGTCTTCGTGCTCGGATACCAGCGGTCGACGGCAATCACGGTCCGCCCGTACCAGGCGGCCTTGTACTCGATCATGCCGCGCAGGTGCGTCCACGCCGCGTCGGAGATGGCGCGGGCCAGACTGTGGTTGCGCAGCATGTTACGCACGCTGAGGTCTTCGATCACGACCGTTTGGTTCTCACGGACGAGTCGAGTCGACAGCTTGTGCAGGTGATCCCGCCGCCGGTCGGCGATGCGGGCGTGAATGCGGGCCACCGCAAGCCGGGCCTTGGCCCGGTTCGCGGAGTCCTTGCCCTTACGGGACAGGTCGCGTTGCGCCTTGGCCAACTTGCGCCGGTCAGCACGCTCGTGCCGCGGGTTGGTGATCTTCTCGCCGGTGGACAAGGTGAGCAGGCTCGTGATGCCCGCGTCCACCCCGACCACCGTGTACAGCGGGGGCAGCGCCTTGACGGTGGGGTCGTTGACCAGGAGGGACACGAACCAGCGACCGGCCGCGTCGCGGGACACCGTGACCGTCGACGGTTCAGCCCCTCCGGGAAGAGGTCGCGACCACACAATGGTCAGCGGGGCGTCCATCTTGGCCAGGGTGAGCTGTCCGTCGCGCCAGCGGAACGCCGAGCGGGTGTACTCCGCCGACGCCCGAGACTTGCGCTTGGACTTGAACCGCGGGTAACGCGACCGCTTGTCCCAAAACGCGGCGAACCCGGCCTGCAGGTGCCGCAGCGCCTGCTGCAACGGCGCCGAACTGACCTCGTTAAGGAACGCCAACTCCTCGGTGCGCTTCCACTCGGTCAGCCACGCCGACGACTGCACATAGGTGCTGCGCTGCCGGTCAACGGCCCACGCACGGGTGCGCGCCTCCAAGGCAAGGTTGTAGACCTTGCGCACGCACCCGAAGGTGCGGTTGAGCTGGTCGGCCTGCCCTGGGGTCGGATAGAAGCGGTACTTGTATGCCCGCTTCACCACCTCACCCATAGCTCACAATCTATCCACCCATCATGCAAGACGAGCATCGAGGGGAGGGAGCCGCGTTACCTCCCGGCCCTAAACGGCCGGGTTTCCGCCGCGATCCTGATGACCGTCCTTGTCGAGCAGTACTGGCGCGAGATCAGCACGGGCCTCGCCCACCATGCCATCTCGGTGAGGCACTTCGTCCTGCACGCTGACCAAGACACCCTCCGTGCGCGTATCGAGAAGGAACACCCCGTCCCCTCCCCGTTCCGCCTCAAGTACCTCCAGCCCTACGCCGAGGCGGCCCGCACGTGGCTGCATGCCGAGGCCGAGGTCGTGGACACCAAGCACCTCACGCCCGCCCATGCCGCCCTGCAGATCGCCCTGCGAGCTACTGGGAGGGCTCAGCCGGCGGCGAAGGCGCAAGCCCTCGCTGAGCTGGTTCGCCCGCTCGTGAACGCCGAGGTCCATGGCTCGGCAGACTGCGGCGAAAGCGGTCAATCCCCGATGATCGGAGGACGTCGCGTCACGGCGTCAAGGCATTGGCGTGGCCGTTGCCGGGTTGGGTGATGTCCGCGAGCATGTAAAACCACCGGTACTCTCGCCGTAGCCGCCGACTGACGACGAAATCAGCAAGTTCCTGGGCCTCCATCTGAGCAATGTTGCCAACGAACGGGCATCGCAACCCCGAATGAGGTGAGCATCAGTCTCTTTCACGTTTGGGTCCCACCACGAGCGCCGGGACGCCGGCTGCAAAGAAAGACGGAGTCCGTCAATCCCCGTCCGCGCCGCACGGGTTTAAGATCAAGCTTCGGTGGCGGCGATCAACAGGGTGATGATTGAGGCCAGTTGGGCACGATCGGCGTCGGGGAGCGCGTCGTCGGTGATGACCGCGTCCAGTTGGTTCAGGTCGCAGATCGGTACAGGTGCGGTCTGGCGCAGCTTGGACGAGTCCGCCAACAGCACAACCCGGTCGGCGATGCCGATGAAGGCCCGCTTGACCTCGGCGTCCAGCGGGGTGCCGCAGTATGCGCCGCGGTGGGTCAGACCGCTCGCGGCCAGGAAGAAGGTGTGCACCCGGAGCCGGCTGATCGCGGTCACCGTGTCCGGTCCGGTGAACGTCCGGGTGGCCGGGTGGTGGAGGCCGCCGAGACCGATGAGTGTGGCGTCCGGGCGCTCGCCGAGTGCCGCCATCGCGGGCAGCGAGTGGGTAACCACTGTGATGTCGCTGTCGGGCGGCAGCAGTCGAGCCAGCTCGAGGGTGGTGGTGCCCGCGTCGATGCCAATGGTGGCGCCGGCCTCGACGAACTGCAGCGCGTGGTGGGCGATGGCCCGCTTCGGACGGGACTGTGCCTGGGAACGGGCGCCGAACGGGGAGCCGGGTGGCATGCCGCCCGGCGGGAGCGCGCCGCCGTAGACGAGTTCGGCGAGGCCTAGGTCGGCGAGTCGCTGCAGGTCGCGGCGCACGGTGCGGTCAGATACCGACAACGTGGCGCTGAGCTCGGGGGCCGACACGTAGCCGGTCCGGCGCATCCGGCGCAGGATCTCCTCCCGGCGCTGGGGCGCGGAGGTGTAGCGCAGCTGCCGCTCGGCGGCGCGCTCTCGATCAGTCACGGCTAGACGGTACCGGTGTCGGGATGCCTTCCACGATCCTGATGGCCTTTATCTGGCGAAATTTGTCCGGCTCTTGACAACTTCGGGTCATCGGCTCGACAGTGGGGTCGTTAGTCGGCGACGGACAGGGGGCGTGGCGTGGGGGAATCCGCCGCCGCATGGCGGGCCGAAATCGCGGCCGACCTGCGACCGAAGGTGATCGTCGACGACGACCCCACGGGCACCCAGGCCGTCAGCGATGTCGACGTGATCCTGCGACCCGACCGGGCCGCGTTCGACGACTTCTTCGCCTCGACGCAGCGCTCGACATTCGTCCTGTCCAACAGTCGGGCGTTCACCGAACGCGGGGCGACCGCGCTGGTCGGCGACATCGCCCGCACGGTGGCGGCGGCCGCCCGGGCGGCCGAGCGACCCGCGACCCTGATCCTGCGCGGGGATTCGACGCTACGCGGTCACGTGATCGCCGAGGCCGAGGCCGTGGCGCCGCACACACCGGTGCTGTTCGTGCCCGCCTTCCTCGACGGCGGACGCTTCACCCGAGACGGGATCCATTATCTGCAAACCGATTCCGGGGCAGTTCCGGTGGCGGACACCGAGTTCGCCCGGGACCCGAACTTTGGCTACCGCAGCCGACACCTCCGCGACTGGGTGAGCGAGGTCAGCGGCGGCCGCCGGCATGGGTTAACCGTGCCGCTCGCCCGGTTGCATGAGCGCGGACCCGACGCGGTCGCCGAGGCGTTGCTGGGCGCGGTGCCTGAGGCGGTGGTAATTCCCGACTGCGTCAGCGACGCCGATGTCCTGGCCATCGCGGCCGGCCTGATCAGGGCGCAGGCCCGGGGCGCCCGGGTGGTGGTCCGCTGCGCCGCCTCGCTCGCGGCCGCGCTGGCCGGCCTGTCCACACGGCCGCTGACGCGTCTCGAACTGTCACCCCCCGGCCGGGTCCTGATCGCCTGCGGCTCGTTCACTGCTGCCAGCACCTGCCAACTGCGGGCGTTGGGCGAGCTGTGGCATCAACGAGTGGACATTCCGGTCGGCGCACAGCGCGGCGACGATCAACTGCTGGCCAAAGCGGTACGCGAGCGGCTCGAACGCGACGGCCAGGCGCTGGTGGCCACCGACCGGACGCCGCGGCATGGCAGCGTCCCCGCGGCACCGGAGCTGCTGATGGACACCCTCGTCGAGACCGTGCGACACCTCGCCGCCGACGTGGACCTCGTCATCGCCAAGGGAGGCATCACGTCCGCCCGGCTCGCCACCGACGCGCTGGGCGCGACCGGCGCCCGGGTGCGCGGACAGGTCCTGCCCGGCGTTCCGGTCTGGGATCTGCGCACGTCCGGGAAAAGCCAGTCCTACGTGGTCGTACCCGGCAACGTCGGCGCCGACAGCACCCTGCGGGACATCCTCGGCCGGATCGCCGCGGTGCCCCCCGGACGGTCTCGCCAGGGCGACCAGGGCGACCAGGGCGACCAGTGAACGTGGCAGAGCCGCTGCTGGCCGGCCTGGATGTGGGCACCACGCACACCAAGGCCGGCGTGTACCGCACGGACGGCAGCCCGGTGGCCCAGCGCCAGGCCGCCACCCCACCCGACGCCGAGGCGCTGCGGGACACCGCGCTGCGGCTGCTCGCGGACTGCGTGTCGGCCGCTGACGTACCGCCGCTCGCGCTCGGCGTGGCCAGCATGGCGGAGACGGGCGTACCGCTGGACGCCGCGGGCGCCCCCGTCGGCGAGCTGCTGCACTGGCGCGACCGCAGCGCTGGTCGGCAGGCCGACCAGCTGGGCCAGGCGGTCGGCCGCCCCGCCTTCTTCGCCACCACCGGCCTGCACCCGAGCGCGAAGCTGCCGCTGGCCCGCTGGATCTGGCTGCGCCAGCACGACCCGGACGTGCTGAGACGGATGGCCTGCTGGGCGAACGCCGCCGACCTGATCGTGGCCGCCCTCACCGGGACCGTCACCACCAGCCCGACCCTGGCCGCCCGGACCGGCGTATTCGACATCACGGCCGGGGGGTACCTGCCTGACCTGCTTGACCTGGCCGGACTGCGGCCCGACCAACTGCCGCCGGTGCTCGCCGCCGACCAGGTCGCCGGGCGGGTGACCGCGACCGCCGCACGGCGTACCGGTCTGCCCGCCGGCACCCCGGTCATCGTCGCCGGACACGACCACCTGGCCGCCGCCTGGGCCGCCGGGGTCCGGGTCCCCGGCCAGGTGGCCGATTCGATGGGTACGGCGGAAGCGATCGTCACCCCCGTCGTCGCGGTGCCACCCCCGACCACGCGAGCCACCGGAAACTCCGTCGGCCCGTTCGTCGATGGCCGTTCGTTCTGCCTGATCAGCGGCCTGTCCAGCAGCGGCGGACTGGTCGAGTGGCTCCTCGACCGGCTCGCGCCAGCCGGGCAGGCGAACCGGCACGAGTGGTTCACTGACCTCGTCGGCCCGCCGGCCCGCCCGCCCACCGGCATCACCGTGCAGCCGTACCTGCACGGGCGGGCCAGCCCGGAGCCGGACCCGCACCGAACGCTGTCCTTCCACGGCATCCGTCCGGAGCACACCCTCCCCGACATCGGCCGTGCCGTCCTCGAGGGGTTGTGCATGCAGGTGCGCTGGATGATTGAGACCCAAGTGAGCATCAGCGGTCGCCAACCCGACGCGGTGCGGGTCTTCGGCGGGCCTACCGCCAACCCCACCTGGATGTGGATCAAGACTCAGCTCACCCCGGCCCCGGTCGTCGTGCTGTCCGGGCACCAGGGCGCCGCGCTCGGCGCGGCCCAACTCGCCGGACGGGCGATCGGCGTGCCGGAGGTGCCCCCACCGGGGCCACCGCCGCAACCGGCGTCCGCAGCCGCGCCCGAATGGGAAGCGGCGTACCGGTCGCGGTTCCTGCCGTTGGCCACGGCCGCCAGCAGCCCGTCTCCCGACAGTGAGGAAACCTCGTGACCGTCCCCCCGCCCCTGACCCTGGACCGGCTCGCCCGCGCCACCGGAACGTTTGCCATGGTCGCCATGGACCAGCGGGAAAGCCTGCGCACCATGCTCAGCGAGCAGGGCCACCCAGCCGACGACGCCGCGCTCACGTCGTTCAAGCTCGAGGTCGCCACCACGCTGGCACCACTCGCCTCGGCGTTCCTCATCGACCGGCACTACGCGTACGCCGAACTCGTCCGGGACCGGCGGCTGCCGGTCGACTGCGGACTGATCCTCGCCGTCGACGCGCTGTCCCAGCCGCCCGGCGCGGCGGTGGACGACACCGCCATCGACGGGGACATCGACCTTGACCAGGCCCGGCGCGACGGCGTGGTGGCGTTGAAGCTGTTGGTGATATGGAAGCGAGACGGCGGGGAGGACCGGCGTGTGGCGATGGCCGGCCGTTTCGTCGAGCTTTGCCGGCAGGCGGGGCTGCTCTCCGTACTCGAACCGGTCGCCGTCCCCGCGCCCGGGCAGCACAGCTTCGACCTCGACGCGGCCATCCTCGACGCCGCTGCCGCCCTCGGCCCGCTCGGGCCGAGTCTCTACAAGGCGCAGGTACCACGCCGGGGCCGCGGTGACCTCGGTGAGCTCGTGGCCGCCTGCGAAAAGCTCGACCGGCAGCTCGGCCGGCCCTGGGTGGTGCTTTCCAATGGCGTGGAGGCGGTGGACTTCCCGAACGCCGTCGACGCCGCCTGCCGCGCCGGAGCGTCCGGGATGCTCGCCGGCCGGGCACTGTGGCGCGACGCCCTCGCCACGGCCAACCCGGCGGCGGCACTTCGCGAGGAGTCCGTCGCCCGGCTCCGGTGGCTGACCGAAACCGTCGACCGGTACGGCCGCCCGTGGACCGAGGCCCGCTGATGTACGCCGTGGTCAACCTGGGCCTGCTGTTCACCGAACTGCCGTGGCGGCAACGGTTCGCCGCCGCGGCCGAGGCGGGCTTCCACCGGGTGGAGTTCCCGTGGCCCCCGCTGGCACCCGATGAGGTGACCCGGCTGGTGCGGGAGGCGGGCATACAGGTCGCGTTGCTGAACATGGACGCCGGTGACCTCGCCGCCGGCGAGCGCGGCTACGGCAACGATCCCCGGCTGACCGTACGGTGGCGCGACCAGCTGCGGCAGGCGCTGGACCTGGCCCGCGACCTCGACTGCCCGCTGGTGAACGTCCTCGCCGGCCGGCGGCTGCCGGGGCTTGACGAGCCCGATCAGGTGCGGTGCCTGACCGTCAACCTGCGCTGGGCCGCCGACCTCGCCGCCCGGTACGCCCGGACCCTCGTCATCGAGCCGATCAACGACCACGACATACCCGGCTACCTGTTCCCCCGCGTCGTCGACGTACTCGCCGCCCTCGATGAACTCGACCACGAGGCGGTCAAACTTCAGCTGGACGCCTACCACGTCGCGGCCATGGGCGACGACGTCTCCCGTGCCGTGGCGGCGGCCGGCAGCCGGCTCGGCCACGTCCAGCTCGCCGACCACCCGGGCCGCCACGAGCCGGGCACCGGCGACCTGGACGTCGACGCGCTGCTCGCGGCCCTGACCGCGGCCGGTTACCGGGGCGGGCTCGGTCTGGAGTACGAGCCGACGATGCCCTCGGCGGCGAGCCTGCGCGCCGTCACCGCGCGACACCCGCGACTGCGCCCGGCCGAGGAGCGCCCCGTATGACCAGGATCTGCCTGCTGCACACCGTCACCGGCCTGCCCGCCGTCTTCGCCGACCTGCTCCCCACCGAGGTGGGCGCGGTGGACGCGGTCAACATCGTGGACGAGACCCTGCTCCGCGACACCATCGAGCACGGCATGCTTCCGCGTACCCGCCGCCGGGTGGCCAGCTACGCGGCCTTCGCGGCGGAGTCCGGCGCCGAGGCCGTGCTGGTTACCTGCTCGTCGATCGGGGAGGCGGCCGAACAGGCCCGGGCCGAGGTGGGCATCCCGATCTACCGGGTCGACGAGCCGATGGCCGAGCGGGCCGTCACCCTCGGCCGGCGCATCGGTGTACTGGCGACCCTCGCCGCCACGTTGCAGCCCACCCGGGACCTGCTGCGGCGTAAGTCCGACGAGCGAGGCGAGCCGGCCGAGATCCGCGAGTCGATGTGCCCCGGCGCGTTCGAGGCACTCCGGGGCGGCTTTCCCGGCCGGCACGACGACCTCGTCGCGGCCGAGGTGCGCCGCCTGGCCGGTGAGGTCGACGTGCTGGTGCTGGCGCAGGCGAGCATGGCGCGGGTGGTCGACGCGTTGCCCGCCGATCAGGTGCCGGTGCCGGTGCTCAGCTCGCCCCGATCCGGCGTACGGCAGCTGCGCCCGTTCGCCGCCGGCTGAACGTGATCGGGGCTGACACCCGTCCCGGCCGTGGGTGGGTCAGCGTCACGGTTTCCCCGCGACGTCGTCGGTCGCGTCGACGACCTGGTTGGCGGCGATCACGGCAGCGTAGTAGTGGGCGCTGTCCTTGAGGGTGCGCCGCTGGGTAGCCCGGTCGACGTGGACGAGGCCGAAGCGCTGGGTGTACCCCTCGGCCCACTCCAGGTTGTCCAGCAGCGACCAGTGCAGGTAGCCCAGCACCTGCGCGCCGTCGTCGACGGCGCGGGACAGGGCGAGCAGGTGCTCGCGCAGCGCGTGTACCCGCCCGGTGTCCCGTACCCGCCCGTCGGGGTCGGGCTCGGCGTTCCAGACCCCGCCGTTCTCGGTGATCAGCAGCGGGACGTCATAGTCGCGGTACAGGCGTACCAACAGGTCGTAGAACACCTCGGGGACGTCTTCCCAGCCGCTGTCGGTGACCGGGACGCCCGCCTGCGCCGGCAGAACGCGCCAGGGCAGGCCATCCGTGGGCGCCGCGCTGATCCGCCGGCGGGTGTAGTAGTTGACGCCGATGAGGTCCGGACGGGCGCCGATCAGGTCGAGGTCGCCGGGCTGCACCCAGTCCATCGGGCCGACCAGCCGCTCGAACAGCTCGACGGTGTCCGCCGGGTACCGGCCGCGCAACACCGGATCGAGGAACCAGCGGTTGGTGTAGCCGTCGGACCCCCACGCCGCGGCGGCGTCGGCCGGATCGTCGGTGACCGGATAGTTGGGAAACAGGCTCAGCGGGATGCCGACCCGAGCGGTCGGCCGGCGCTCGCGGATGCGCTGCGTCGCCACGCCATGGGCCAGCAACAGATGGTGCGCGACGAGCAACGACGTGCGCAGGTCCCGCTCCCCCGGCGCGTGCAGGCCGAGCCGGTACCCCAGCACCGACACCACCCACGGCTCGTTGACCGTCAACCAGGTGTCGACCCGATCGCCGAGCGCGTCGAGGCACACCTCGGTGTAGGCGGCGAACGCGTCGGTGGTCCCCCGATTGGTCCACCCACCCCGGTCCTGCAGCGCCTGCGGCAGGTCCCAGTGGTACAGCGTCGGCACCGGCGTGATGCCCCGCTCGAGCAGACCGTCGACCATCCGGTCGTAGTGTGCCAGGCCCGCCCGATTCACCGCGCCGGTCCCGTCGGGGACGATGCGCGGCCAGGCCAGCGAGAACCGGTACGCGTTCATCCCGAGCTGCGCCATCAGGTCGGCGTCGGCGGGCCAGCGGTGGTAGTGGTCGCATGCGGTCTCACCGGAATCCATCCCGCGCTCGACGGTGAAGGTGTCCCAGATGGAGGGTTGCCGGCCGTCCTCGCGTACGGCGCCTTCGACCTGGTAGGACGAGGTCGCGGCGCCCCACAGAAAGCCGGACGGGAACGTGTTCGTCGCTTGCTCGCTGGGCTCGTTCGGGCTCACCAGGTGACCTCCGGAAGGTTGAGGGCCGCCTCGCAGCCGAGCAGCAGCACGCCGACGCTCCATGCGTGCGACAGCGTCAGCAGCATGCCCTTGGCCTGGAAGCAGGCCGTTTGGTAATACCGTTCGCTGGCCATGCCCCGGTAGGCGTTGAAGTCGCCGTCGGCGCGGGCGATGAACTGCCGGAAACAGGCCAGGTTCTCCCTGGTCCGGTCCAGGTAGTACGGATCACCGGTCGCGGCGGCCAGTTCCACCATCTCGGGCACGCAGATCAGACCGTACGAGTGCAGGTGCTGGTTGCTGGGCGAGGCCTGGTCGGCGCCGCGGCTGCGGAAGCCGTACCGCCCGAGCAGGGTGTGCTCGTCGAAGGTCACGTCGTAGCTGTAGCGGAACGTCAGCATCCAATCCGCGGCACGGCGGGCCAGGTCCAGCCAGCGGTGTTCGCCGGTGGCCCGCCACAGCGCGACGTACGCCAGGATGGCGGCGTAGCCGTCCTCCGAGGTCGGCGCCAGGTCGACATCCTCGGGAGCGCCGTGCAGGAACTCCTCGTGCACGAACCGGCCGTAGTAGTCGCCACCGCGCCGGGCGGCGGCCAGGTAGGCCGGGTCGAGGTCGCGCGCCTCGGCGAGCGCGGCGACCCAGGTCAGCCCGGCCGCGCCGGCCCAGGACAACACTCTCCCGTCGGCGGCGTGCAGCAGGCTGCCGAGGTTGCCGTCGGCGCGCTGGTTGCGTACCGCGACGTCGAGGTTGCTCCGCACCGCGTCCAGCCAGCC
Organism: Micromonospora sp. U21; assembly: GCF_018070045.1. Taxonomy (GTDB): domain Bacteria; phylum Actinomycetota; class Actinomycetes; order Mycobacteriales; family Micromonosporaceae; genus Micromonospora. The sequence continues at coordinate 29,417 of NZ_JAGPYK010000023.1, read as the reverse complement.
GGGACGTGGCGTGCCGGCAGCCTGTTCGGCGCGGACCGCGCGGTGCAGGAACAGGGTCGCCTCGGCCAGGGTACGGGCGTGCAGGCCGCCGCGGACCGGCGTCCAGCTCTGGCCCCAGCCGCGGTCGGCGGTCCACTGCCCCCAGAACGTCCCCGCCGGCGCGAGGTTGGCGCAGATGTGGTCGATGACCGCCGCGCCCGCCGCCACGTGGTCGACGTTGCCGCGGCGGCGGCCGTGCGCCAGCAGCGCATGCGCGTACGGGATGCCGCTGACCCAGGCGACGTGCATCGCGCCTCGGTCACCGAGGCCCTTGACGTTGTCGTTGAACTCGCGGTCGAACGCCGCCGTCTCCAGCAGCACGGCCGGATCCGGGCGGAAGTGCCACCGGTGCAGGCCGTACGCGGCCAACTCGGCCGCCTCCACCACCCCGACCCACGGGTGCAGCGGCCCGGTGGCGGACCGGGCGTGTCGCTCACGCAGCACCGGCGCGTACGCGTGCCGATCGGCCGGCAGCCGGTAGAGGCACACCTCGACCGTGTGCCGCTCGCCCGGCTGCCAGAGGTGGGTCTGCGCCAGCGGTGTCGCGGGTTGCTGGCTGCCGACGTAGCTGACCGGCGCCTCGACGTACGGGAAGTCGGCGTGCACCAGTGCGATGCGGGCGTCGTGCGCGAAGCCGATCCCGGTCAGGCCGAGCGGGCTGTGTTCGTCGACCGCCAGGGCCAGCCCTCCGGACGCCCCCCAGGCGAACACCGCGGGGGTGGCCGCCCGGTCGGCCCGGAAGCTCCACGCGGGGGACACGAACCGCTGCGGGTCGGCGGGCTCGTCCGCGGTTCGCGCGAAGCGCGGGAAGAGTCGCCCGTTGTCCGCGGGGCGGTTCTCGCCGTAGAACAGCCCGGGAATGAGCCAGTACGGATCGTCGGCGTCGGCCAGGGTGGCCGACACCCGCAGCCGTGCCTCGGCCGGTACAGCGCCCCGATAGGTTGCGGTGATCGTCACGGTGACGCCGCCGGCGGTGGAGGGCGCCTGGTGTGTCTCCACCTCGAAGAGCTCCGGGTCCAGGCCGCTGACTGTCAGTCGTGCCTCGTCCACCCAGGTCGTCGCCATCAGTGGACCTCCGTCAGCATCTGGGCGGGCAGGTTCCAGCCGTCGAGGCGTATCCGCCGGTGCTCGGGCGGCACACCGTCCCATCGGCCGTGCAGCACACGTTCCTCACCGGGCAGCAGATCGATGGCGTTGTCGTCCCAGCTCAGCCAGCCCGCGTCGCCGGCCGGGCGGGCGTCGAGCAGCCGCAGGAACGGGACGGCCGGCCCCGCCTCGTGGCGCAGGCGCAGCGTCCAGGTCGGGCCGGCGGTGTGCAGCCGGGTGGTGATACGGGCTGGTGGCAGGGTCAGCAGTTCGCCGAAGTCGGCACCGGCGGTGAGCAGGTAGCGGTTGGTCTGCGCCGCGGCGTGGGCGTGCACCGACAGATCCAGCAGGAAGGGTCCCCCGCCCAACTCGCTGGCCGCGCACCGGATCTCACCGAACCGGTGCGGTCGCCCCTGGGCGAGCGGGGCCGACCAGTGCACCACCGCGATCTCGCGGCCGTCGAGACACAACACCCGTGCGGTGACGGACACCGGGCCGGACGCGGTGTCCCACCATGCCCACACGGTGGCGGTGAACTGGTCACCGCTGGCCCGGGGCGCGGGCAGGGCCGCGCACACGTGCAGCGGCCGGTACGCCCGGCGTACGTAGTGGTAGGCGGCCTTCGGCTCGCCGAAGTAGTCGACGGCGGCGGTGCACCAACCGTTCGGGAACGACTCGTTGAGCTGCCAGGGCAGTACGCCGCAGCTGTCCGGCCGGCGCCGGTTGGCCTCGACCGCGTAGCGCAGCCCGTCCGCCTGCAGGAACTGGCTGGCCCGGGACAGCGCCGCGAGGTCCCCGAGCCTTCCGCCGAACGTCTGTTGCACCAGCGGTTCGTTGTTCCACCACCGACCGAGGTGGTCCCAGATCGGGTTGCCGGCCGTCGGGATTTTCCGGTCCGGCTCGGGCACGACCGACTCGATGGCGCGCATGTTGCTCATGCCCTCGACACCGAACTCGCTGAGCAGCAGGCCGCGGCCTTCGTCGTAGAGCCGGTAGTGGTCGGACAGGCCCTGGTGCTCCCACGGTCCGTGCACGTCGTGGTGTTCCGGACCGCTCCGGATGCTGTCCAGGGTGTTGCCGAACACCGGACCGGACGGGGAGGTCGGCAGCCACTGTCGGTCCGGGTCGAGCCGCGCCACCACGTCGTGCAAGGCCGCCAGCACGGGGGAATCCTCGTCGGTCAGCGGTACGCCGTCGGCCCGCTGCAACTCGTTCCCGCCGCACCAGATGGCCAGGCTGGGATGGTTGCGTCGGGCGGGCACGATGCGCTCGGCCTCGGCGACCATCCGGGCGACGAATGCCTTGTCGTCGCTGGGCACGCTGCGCATCCCGGAGCTGGACTGGGCGAACTCCTGCCAGACCAGGATGCCGTAGGCGTCGCACAGGTCGTAGAAGGTTTCACTCTCGATGAGGCCGCCGCCCCACACCCGCAGCATCGTCACCCCGGCGTCCCGGGCCAGCCCGAGCAGGTGGCGCAGCCGGGCTTCGTCGACCGCGCCGTAGAGGGCGTCGGCGGGTACCCAGTTCCAACCCTTGATGTCGGTCGGGTGGCCGTTCACCACGAGCCGGTAGGGCAGCGAGGTTGGCGGGGCGTCGGCGTCGCGGCGGAAGTGGACGTCCTGGAAGCCCACCCGCGTCTCGTTGTCGTCGCTGCGCCGCCCGTCGCGGTCGTGCAGCACAGTGTGCAGCGTGTAGCGGTGCGGCTCGCCCCACCCGTTGACCTCCCACCGCCGAGGCGACTCGACGTCGAGGGTGAGCTCGGTGGTCGCCCGTTTCATCGGTACGGTCGCCGCGGCGACGGGAACGCCGTCCGGGTCGCTCAGCGTGCACGCCGCGGTCGCTGCGGTGACGTCGCCGTCGACCTGCAGCGTGATCGTCACCCGCCCACCCGTGTCCGTCACGGTGGTTCGCGCCCACACGTCGGCCAGCCGCATCGGCCCGGTGGTCCGCATCCGGGCCGGCGCCCAGAGGCCCTGGTGCACCAGCCGAGGGCAGAAGTCCCAGCCGTAGCCCATCCGACCCTTGTGGACGCGGACCGCGGCCGTGTAGCCGACCTGCGGTTCGCTGTCCGGGGCGGGATCGATGACCACGGCCAGACTGTGCTCGCCCGGACCGAGTCGCCCGGTCACCTCGACCACCAGTGGAACGAAGGTGCCCTCGTGCGTCGCAATGCGTTCGCCGTCCAGGTAGACGGATCCCGCGTAGTCGATGCCGTCGAACTCCAGGAAGACGCGCTCGCCGCCGGCGAGCCCGGGCGTGCGCAGCCTGGTGCGGTACACCCAGGTCCGCTGCGGCACCCATTCCGACAGCAGGCTCTGCGTGCCGACGTACGGGTCGGATATCTGGCCAGCGGCCAGCAGATCCGCCAGCACGCTGCCGGGCACCCGGGCGGGCACCCATCGCTGCGTGTCGTCGCGGCTGTCGCGGGCGTGCAGTTGGGCCCGGTGCAGCTGCCAGTCGTCGCCGAGGAATCCGCGCAACTGCCAGCCCGCATCGAGGCTGGACACCTGGGTCATGCCAATTCGCCCGCTCGCGCCGGGCCGTCGGCGACCGCAGGCCCGTCGGCGACCGCAGGCCCGTCGGCCCGAGCGGTCACTTCGGCCGCTTCGGCCGCCGTCACGGGGCGTTCCAGGAGGTCGGTCTCGACGACGGGCCGGCTGGAATCGCCGGGTACCAGCAGCGTCTTGATCTCGTGCGGGCCGAACGTGGCGGTGACGGTACGGCCGAGGAACGGCAGGTCGATGGTGGCGTTGGCCGCCGCACCGGCTGTCTCGTAACCCCGTACGACGTAGTCGTCCGTGCCGTCCTCGGCCCGTTTGACCACGGTGATCACCACGTTGTCGGCGTCGGACACGGCGGCGAAGGACTGGTGCTGGGGCAGCGGCCCGGGGTGGTACGACTCCAGCAGGGCGACCGTTGGCTGATCGAGTTCGGCGGCGACGCGGACCGTCCCGGCGGCCCGCCAGTCACCGGCGTGCGGGAGCAGCCGGTAGGTGAACCGCTGTACGCCCTGGTCCATGACCTCGTAGTCGCCGTCCGCGGGCAGCGGCTGTGGGGTGTGCCAGGCGTACGCGGGGCTGCGCAGGGCGGTGAGGCCGATCTCGCCGCCGGTCACGTCGACGCCGTACTTGGCGTCGTTGAGGACCGACAGGCCGGCCGGGCGGCCCGACAGTTCGCCCGACACGTCGACCCATGAGTGACTGACCGTCTCATGCCCGTCGGCGGTGCGCTCCAGGTGGCCGTACGGGATCGCGTGGGTCGCGGTGACGTCGGTCAGGGCGGTCGGGAAGCGCAGCTTGAGCATCCGGAGCCGCTCGTGCCAGTCGATCGTCACCCGGACCTCGATGTGCCGCGCCCCGGCGGCCAGCACGAACTCCTCTTTCAGGGTCGACGAGCCGTACTCGCTGTGCACCCGCAGCACCTGTCGGACCGGGCCGGACTCGACCCACCGTACCGACACCGGCGTGAAGGCGCCGATCACATCGCGATAGGAGACCACGCCGTGCCCCCAGGTGTCGGTCTGGTCGTCCAGCACGACCGCATGCCCGGAGCGTGCCGCGTCGTCGTTGATCAGCTCCGCGCCGGTGGCCTTGCACGCCAGGCTGGACAGCCAGCCGGTCTCCGGGTCGACCGTGACGCGCAGGTGCTCGTTCTCCAGCAGCGGCTCGGCGTCGACCGACGCGTCGGCGGGCACGCCGTGGTCGGAATACAGCCGGTAGAGCCGGTAGCCGAGCGGAGGCAGATCCACCGGTACGACCAGGCGCCGTCGTCCGCCGGTCAGCGTCACCGACGGGGCGACCTGGACGACGGTCCGTGTCTGCGCGTCGTCGACCGCCACGATCGCACCGTTGCCGAGCACGCTGCCGAACTCGACCTCGACGGTGTCCCGCACCGGCCACGGGTGCGGATTGAACACCGCCAGCGGGGCCATCCGTTCGTCGTCGGGGATGTCGATCTGCCGGCTGATCCGCTGGATCGCCTGGTTCTGCAGGCGGGCCGCGATCGAGCGGGCCTCGCCCAGCTGGTCGCGCGCGTCGTCGTACGCGCTGGGCAGCGCGGTGCCGGCTGCGGTGTCGTGGAAGTGGTTGAGCAGCACCTGCCGCCAGGCGTGCTCCAGCTGGTCGGTCACCCGGGGCATGCCGGCCACCGGACCCGCTACCGCGGTCCACTTCTCGGCGGCCTGGAGCGCGTGTTCGGTGTGCCGGATCAACTTCTTGATGCCGGAGTGCGCCGAGTAGCAGCCCACCCCGTGTGGCTGGATCTCGCCGGCGTACTCCGGCAGGTCTCCGCCTGCGGTGGCCGCGTCGAAGAACGCCCGTGCCGTGGAGAAGAGCATCTGCGGGTACTGGTCGCTGCGGTCCAGGTCCAGGATGCTGTCGATGTTCGCCCGCGTCGGGCCGCCGCCGTGGTTGCCGACCCCGTAGAAGCACATCAGCGGGTCGGTGGTGTGCGGCAGTTGGGCCAGCGCCTTGCCGACGTGCACGCCCAGGTGACCCGCCGGGCTGCAGTACTCGTGCGGTATCCGGTAGGCCAGCACTCGGGAGCCGTCGGCGGCCTGCCACCAGAACGTCGGTCCGGGCAACTGCGCCTCATGGGGCTGGGGGCGCATGAAGACGTAGCTGTCCATGCCGGCCTTCGCCAGCAGCTGCGGAATGGTGGCGTTCTGCCCGAACGGGTCGACGTTGCAGCCGACCGAGGCCATCGTCCCGAACCGGTCCGCGAGGAACCGCTGCGAGTAGAGCGCGTGCCGGACGAAGCCCTCTCCCCCGGGAATGTTGCAGTCAGGCTCGACCCACCAACCGCCGACGATCTCGAACCGGCCGGCGCGTACCTGCTCCTGAAGAGCCGCGAACAGGTCCGGATCGTGCTCCTCGATCCAGGCGAGGTAGCCGACGGAGTCGCAGGTGAAGACGAAGTCCGGGTACTCGTCGATGCGCTGCAGTGCGGCGCGGAAGGTGGCCCTCGCCTCCTGGTAACCCTCCTGCCACGGCCACAGCCACACCGCGTCGATGTGGGCGTTGCCGATCATGTGCAGGGCGCCGCGGGTGGCCCGGCCGGCGGGTGGCGCTGGTTGGCGAGGGATGGTCGGGCGCTGAGTGTCGGACTGCGGGTTCGCGCTGTGCATGGGGAACGGTGATCCCTTTCGGTGTGCGGCGCCGATCTGGTCAGGCGGTCGCGACGGCCCAGCGGTCGATGTGCTCGCTGAGCAGGTGCAGGAGCAGGACGTGCGCCTCCTGCACCCGGGCGGTGCGGTCCGAGGCCACCGCGAGCACGCGGTCGGCGTACCGGGCAGCGGGACCGCCACCGGTGTCGGGCTGCCCGGTGAACAGGACCGTCAACGCCCCGGCGTTCTGGCCGGCCCGCAGACCGGCGACGACGTTGGGCGACCGACCGCTGCTGGTGAAGGCCACCACCACGTCGGCGGGGCGGGCCAGTGCGGCGACCTGCCGGGCGAACACGTCCTCGAAGGAGTAGTCGTTGCCGATGCACGTCGTGACGGTCGGGTCGGTGGACACCGTCACGGCGGGCAACGGGCGCCGCTCGCGGCAGTACCGGCCGATGAGTTCGCCGACCAGGTGCTGGGCGTCGGCGGCCGACCCGCCGTTGCCGAAGGCGTAGAGGATGCCACCGCGGTCCAGTCGGGCACTGACCTCGTCAGCGAGAGCTTGCACGTCGGGGACGAGCTTGCGGACCGACTCGATCACGGTGAGGTGATCGTCCAGGTGCTGGACGAGCGGGGAGTGGTCATCGATGTTCACGCGGTTGCTCCATCGTCGAGGTAGAAAAAAGCCGATGCCGCCGCGCCGACGACGCCGACGGTGTCGCCGTGCGACGACAACTCCACCCGGGCCGCTGCCCCGGCTGGTCGCATGGCCTGGGTGAGCGCGGCGCGGCGTACCGGTAGCAGGAAGGCGTCGCCGGCGCGGGTGACCCCGCCGCCGAGGACGACGAGTTGCGGTTCCACCACGTTGATCATGACCGCGATCGCGCGGCCCAGCGCGGCGGTGGTCTCGTCCCAGATCCGGCGGGCCAGCGGGTCGCCCCGCCGGGCGTGCGACGACACGGTTTCGGCGGTCACCACGTCGAGGCCCCGCATGGACGACGCGGCATCGGTGCTCAACGCCTCGCTCGCCCGGCGCGCGATCGAACTGCCCGAGGCGTACGCCTCGATGCAGCCCCGCTGTCCGCAGCCGCAGACCCGGCCGTTCCAGTCGATGATCACGTGGCCGAACTCGCCGCCGTTGCCGGCTGCGCCCCGGTGGACCTGCCCGTCGAGGATCAGGCCGCCGCCCACGCCGGTGGACACTGTCAGGTAGAGCATGTGCGCCACGTCGCGCCAGGGCCCGAAGCGGTACTCCCCCAGCACGGCCGCCGTGCCGTCGTTCTCCAGGAACGCTGGGCGTGCGTAGGCGGCGGAGACCACATCGACGATGGGCACGTCGTCCCAGTAGGGCAGCCCGGGCGGGCCTTGCACCCGTCCGGTCACCGGATCGAGCGGGCCGCCGCAGCCGATGCCGATCGCGGCCATGTCGGCCTGACCGTGCCCGGCGGCGGCCAGCGCCTCGTGCCCGAGGTCCAGCAGCCGCTCGATGACCTTGTCCGGCCCCTCCTCGACTCTCGTGGGTGTGCGGACGAATGAGCGGACCTCGCCGGCGCGGCTCATGACCCCGGCGGCGAGCTTGGTGCCACCGATGTCGAGGGCGAGGACGTGTTCGCGGAAGGGCACGCTGACCTCAGCCCTTTCGGCCCTGGGTGGCGATGCCCTCGATGATGTGCCGCTGGGCTACGGCGAAGATAATGATCATGGGTAGGGTGGCGATCAGGCTCGCCGCCATGACGATCTCCCAGTGTTGCTCGCCCCCGTTGCCGAAGGTGTCGATGACCGCCTTGAGTCCGCGGGGCACGGTGAACAGCGAGGTCTCCTGCAGATAGATCAGTGGCCGGATCAGGTCGTTCCAGCTCGCCTGGATCTCGAACACGAAGACGATCGCCAGCGCCGGCCGGGCGAGCGGCAGGGCGATGCGCCAGAACAGCCCGAAGAAGCTGGATCCGTCGACGCGAGCAGCCTCGAACAGTTCACGGGGAAGGCCGAGGAAGAACTGGCGTAGCAGGAAGATGTAGAACGCCGAGCCGAAGATGTTCTGCGCCCACAGCGGCACCTGGGTTCCGGTCAGACCGAGCTTGTTCCAGATCAGGTAGACCGGGATCATCGTGACCGCCTGCGGCAGCATCATCGTCGCGAGCACCAGCCCGAACAGCACGTTGCGGCCCGGAAACCGGAAGTACGCGAAGCCGAACGCCACCAGTGCGCTGCTGATGGTGACCGTCGTGGCCGCGGCGATTCCCACCACCGCGCTGTTGCCCACCCAGGTGAGCACAGGCGCGTAGTCCCAGACGTCGGCGAAGTTCTCCAGGCGCAGCGTGCGTGGGATCAGGGCGTTGTCGAACACCTCGGTACGCGGTTTGAGCGAGGCGCTGATCAGCCAGACGAAGGGGTAGGTGAACACCACGCTGGCGAGGGCGAGCACGATCAGGTAGGGCGCACGTTTCCACCAGCCCGGATCACGTCCGCCGGAGTACGGCTGGCTGCCTTCGGTCCGATCGTGGTCCGGGCCGGGCGTGGTGGAAACGGCCGCCAGGCCGGGAGGCGATGTACTCATCTCAGTCCTTCTCGCCTTCGTAGTAGACGAACCGGCGCGAGACCCGTACCTGCACGGCGGTGATGATCAGGATGATCAGGAACAGCAGCCAGGCCAGCGCCGAGGCGTATCCCATGTGCAGGAACCGGAAGGCCTGCTGGAACAGGTAGATCACGTAGAACAGCGCGGCCTCGTTGGAATAGGTGCTGTTCTGCTGGGCGCCGAAGAACATCGTGTACGCCTGGTCGAACATCTGCAGTGCGGCGATCGTCTGCACGATCAGGGTGAAGAACAGCGCGCCGCTGATCATCGGCACCGTCACCTTGCGGAACTTCGTCCACGCGTTCGCGCCGTCCATCTCGGCGGCCTCGTAGAGGTCCTTCGGCACCTGACGCAGCGCCGCGAGGTAGATGACCACGGTCCCGCCGAGGCTCCACAGCATGGTGATGACGAGCCCGGGCTTCACCCAGTTGGTGTCGGTCGTCCAGTTGGGTCCGGTGATCCCGACCAGGCGCAGCGTGCGGTTGAGCAGTCCCTCCTGACCGTTGAGCAGCAGCAGGAACAGCGCGCCCACGGCGACGGTCGGGGTCATGACGGGCAGGTAGAAAACCGTCCGGAAGAAGCCCGACGCCCGGCCGACCCGGTTGAGCACCATCGCGAGGATCAGCGCCACCACCATCGCCGTCGGCACATACAGGACCGCGTAGATGAGCGTGTTGCCAAGGGCCTTGGCGACCTTGGGGTCCGCCACGAGTTCCCGGTAGTTCGCCACCCCCACGCCTTCGGGCGAGTCGATCGCGTTGTAGTCCGTGAACGACAGCACGAGGCTGGCGATCATCGGGCCGAGAGTGAACACCAGGAACCCGACGATCCACAGTGAGATGAAGCCGTAGGCGGCGCGGATCTCCCGCCAGTTTCTGGTCGGGCGTGCGCCACCCGGAAGCACCTTCCGGGTGGCCACATTCGCGGTTGTCACGGCCATCACTTCGCCGCGCTGAAAGCCTTGCTCGCATCCGCCTGCGCCTGCTTCATCGCCGCGTCGGGCTTCTGCTGGCCGGAGAGTGCCCGGTTCACCGCGTCCTGCCAGGCCGCCTTGATCTCGCTGCCGGCCTTGGAACCGGGGATGGCGAACGCATAGCCGGTGGACGCGTAGTAGTTCTCGATGGCCTTGTGGAATCCGGTCTGGCCGGGCTTGACGTGCTTAGCCTTGATCTGCTCGTCCGCCGAGGGGTTGGCGGTGAAGAGGCCGGTGAAGATGGAGTTGTTCTTCTCCACCGTGGCCTGCCGCGCGGCGCCGGCCTTGAGCCAGGTGTCGGTGCTGGTCATGACCTTCATCCAGTTGATGGCCGCGGCCGGGTTCTTGGCGCCCTTCGGCAGGCACCACGCGCTGCCGTTCTCGAAGCTGATGGGCGTTCCCTGCTTGTCGGTGAACGGAACCGACTGCAGGTCGACCTTCGGCGACGACTGGACCAGGACGTTGACGTACCAGCCCTCCCAGGGGAACGCGCCGGCCTGGTTCTTCACGAACTGGTTGCCGGCTCCGAAGAGGTCCCAGGTGTCCCGGAACGCCTTGAACTTCGACCAGCCACCCTGCTCGTTGATCAGGCTCAGGGCGTACGTCAGGGCCTCGATGATCTTCGGGTCGTCGAGGTTCGGCGCGCCGTCGGGGTTCACCAGGTCCGCGCCGTTGGCCTTCGCCCACAGGGGCAGGAACTCGGGGAGCTTCGGGTCGAACCCGATCCGGGCGATCCCGCCACCGCTGGCCTTGTACAGCTTCGTGGCGACGGTGTGCAGCTTGTTCCAGTCGGTGGTGCTCACGTCGGCGAGGGTGAGCCCGACCTCCTGCAGCGCCGCGCCGTTCACCAGGATGTTGCGGGTGTTGTAGAACTCGGGGACGCCGTAGACCTTGCCGTCGATCGTCACTTCCTTGATCGCGGCCTCGCGGTAGTCCCCCGTCTTGATGCCGGCGGTGGCGAGGTGGTCGTCCAGCGGTTGGATGGCCCCCTGCGCGGCGTAGCTGCCGACCAGGTCGCGGTTGAGGTACACCAGTGACGGTGCGTTGCCACTGGCAACCGCGGAAAGGAACTGCTGCGGATCGAAGTCGCCCTCGTTGATGGCGAGCTGCACGTTCGGGTAGGCGCTCTTGAACGCGTCGATGCGCGCCTGCCCCACATCGTCGGGCTTGCCGAATCCCTGGGTCGACAAGGAGCCGGTGTCGCCCTTGTCGCCCTTGTCAGCGTCGTTTCCACTCCCGCTGACACCGCCGCAGGCGCTCGTCGCGCCGAGTGCGAGGGCCCCTACCGAGCCGGCCAGAAGGCCCCGTCGGGTGATCGTCATGCGTCACTCCTCAAAGACGGCGGATGTCCAGGACAGGCACGCGTGAAACCCCGTCGTGACCTGGGCTTCAGCCTCATCGGCGGAGCCGTGGCCACTCATGGGCCGGACCCGGGACATCGGATGTGGCATCGTTACCACAGTGATCTGCAACATATGGCGGCCCGCAGGGACTGTCAAGAGTTGGTTGCGGCAGTGTTACCTGCGCGAGTCAGCCCGGCGACGGTGCGGTGGTGACCGGACGGGATCCGGCACCCGCCGCGTGCGTGCGAACACCGTGCGGAGCCGCGGTCGACCCACGGATCACAAGCGACGGCTCGATGTACCGGACCGTCGCCAGGGTGGGCGCGGATCCGCTGAGGCGGTCGATGACCAACTGGGCACAGGTGCGGCCGAGGTCGTCGGTGTGCTGGTCCACAGTGGTGATTCCGGGCGAGACCATGGACATCCACGGGACGTCGTCGAAGGCGACCAGCGACAGGTCGTCGGGTAACCGCAGCCCACGCCCCTGCAACGCCTGGAACGCACCCTCGGCCAGCATGTTGTTCGCGGCGAAGAGGGCGGTGACGTCGGGACGCCGGTCGAGCAGGGCGTTGACGGCGTCCCGGGCCGCATCGGGCTGGAATCTCGTCGGCACCACCAGGGCGGGATCCATCGGCAGCCGCGCGGCGCGAAGCGCGGCGCGGTACCCGGCCAGGCGGCCCGCTCCGGTGGTCCAGTCCGTCTCGTCGATGAGCAGCGCGATGGTGGTGTGACCGAGATCGATTAGGTGGCTGGTGATCTCCTGCGACCCCTGGACGTTGTCGACCAGGACGCCGTCCGAGGTCAGTCCGTCCACCATCCGGTCGGCCTGCACGACGGTGACCCCATCGTCCATCAACATCCGCACCGCCCGCCCGGATACCGGCGTGACGATCGCGGCCGACACCCGCACCGCCAGAAAGGTTCGGGCGCCCTCCACCTCGGCCTCCGCCTGGCCGCCGTTGTTAACCACGATCACGTGATAGCCGGCCGCTCGGAGTTGCTCTTCGATGCCCGCGGCGAGGTTGGCGTAGAACGGGTTGCGAATGTCGGAGATCAGCACCCCGACGGCACGGCTGGTCCGGTTGCGCAAGGCTCTGGCGTTGCCGTCGGGGACGTAGCCGATCTGCTCGGCGGCCGCCAGCACCCGGGCGCGCACCTCCGAGGCGACGTAGCCGTTGCCGCTCAGGGCGCGCGAGGCGGTGGACGGCGAGATGCCCGCGGCGCGGGCCAGGTCCTGGATGGTCGGGCGCCGGCGCGGATGGGGGGCGGCTTCCCGTCGAGGTTCGCCGCCACCATCCTCAGGTTTGCGCACCATGAGACGAGATTCTATGCGGCGGGACCAGGCCATGCTTGTCGCGATACGCCGTCCAAGCGGTCGCGATCGCCGACCATGTCGCCGGGGCGAGCAGGTCAGCGTCAAGATCCATCCGGTCGGCGTAGTACAGCGCCGGCACGCCCAACTGGGGCGCGGCGGCGGCGTACGCCACGAGGTCGGGCTGGCCGGGCAGGCACCACCCGTCGGTGTCGACCGGCAGCTCCGGGCACGCGGCCTGCACCACCCGGGCCCGGTAGGTCATCTGCGCGACGACGGCTGACCCGGGATCGCCGGGCGGTGGCGTCCGCCCCTCCGGATGGTCGAGGTGCAGTACGTCGTTGAGCCGGATCATGTCGGTCACGTCGAGGAATCCAGGATCTGGTGTGTGCGTCACGATCAGCGAGTTCGGCTTGATCTGTTTGGCGGTTCGGTAGACCACCGCGAGAAGCTCGTGCAACAGATCGAAGCCCCACGACGGGCCGGCGTGGCGCAGGGCCGTACCCGACGGGGTGCGCCCGGTGAAGTCAATCTTGAGCCCGTCGGCGTTGAGGCCATCCGGGTGGAGCATGTGGCGCACGGCGTCCTGGATGATCGACCGGCCGAGCGGGCTCTCCGGGTCGAGCGCCACCGGAACGCCGTCGGGATCCCGGACGCACGCGTCGTCGGGAGCGCCTTCCGGGTCCCACGCCTTCCACCAGAGCAGCACCCGTTGGCCTTCGGCGTGCCGGGCCGCGATGAAGCCGGCCAGGTCCGGCCACTTCCGCGGGTCGGGCCGGCAGGTCGCGTACTGCGCCTGCCACTTGTCGTCCACCACGACCGTGCCCGGCACGACGCCATTGCGGGTCAGCGTGTCGAGGAGCTCGTCATACAGTGCCTGGCGGGACAGGTCGGGTGCGGACGACCCGCCCTCGGTGGCCAGCGCGCACTGCGCACCCCAACCGCAGAAGATCGGCTGGCGCCAGTGGTCGGCCAACGGTCGAGGCGTCACCGGCTCGGTCAGGCCGCGCGCGACGAGTTCAGCCCGGTACCGGCGCAGCCCCTCGTACGGGTCCTCGGCCCCGAACAGCAGCAAAACCGTGGGCGTGGTGAACGTCCCGTCCACCGTGGTGTGCCCCTGGTACTCACAGCGCAGGCTGAACCCACCCGGGGTCGGGTCGTACCCGAACTCCACGAAGGTGCGACGCCGTGCCGCCAGCCCGACCATCAGCCACGGTCCGGCTGGCAGCTGGCGGTCGTCGTCGGCCCGCTGCCGGGACAGGCCGAAACAGGTCGGTGCCGGCGTGAACAGCCAGCGGCCCACGCCGGGTTCGCCGCCCTCCCCGTTAGCGCTGATCACCGCCGGCTCGGCCGCCGGTCGGGCGATGCGCCACGGGTGGTCGGGGTTTGGGGAGAAGACGGTGCGGTGGGCGGTGCCGCTGGGCAGCATGCCCTGGGGCAGGCGCGCGCCGCCGAGCAGCTGCACGGTGGTGATCCGACCGTGGCCGTGCACCGTGGCGCCGAAGGTGATCTGGCTGGGGTGGAACTCCACCACGTGGGTACGCCCGGACCATCGGGTGCTGGTGCACGTGATGGTCAGCCGTACGAGGTTGTCGTGGAGCTCCTGCGCGACCGACTCGACCCGGACCGTCTCGTCCGGCCCGTCCAGGGCGTGCACGGAGGAGAGCAGGCGTAGCCGTCCCCAGGAACCGCCGTCCGCAGTCGTGACCTCGGCCAGCAGCCGCCGGCGGTCGATCCGGGCGGTGTACTGCGGGGTACGGATCTCCAGTTGTCCGGCCGTGTCCAGCACGGCGACCTCGGCGCTCATCGCACGTCCACCAGAGCCTCGGCCTGCTGACCGAAGTCCCGGTCCCCGGCGGTCAGGTTCGCCGCCAACCGGGCCCTGCGCCGCGGTATACCGGGAGGAGGCAGGACCTCGAACCGTACGCAGGCCTCGCCCAGCGCGTCGACCTCGACTGCGCGATGCCCGGGCGACGCCCGCCAGCCGGCCGGAACCACCAGGTCGACGCGCAACCCGCACCGTCGCCGGAACGGGTTGCGGACCTCCACCTCCAGCTGCAGCGGTTCCCCGCCGGTCACCACCGAGCGGTACGGCAGGATCCGCGCACCGAATCCCTCCGCGCCGAAGTCGACGTCATCCAGCGGCAGGAGCGCCTGGTGCAGCCGGGCGAGTTCCTCGCCCTTGCTGAGCAGCATGTCCAGGTAGGTGTCGTCGACCCGCCGGGGCGCCCAGTGTCCGCTGATCATGAGATCCGGCGCCAGCCGCCGGTACAGCAGCGCCGAGTCCACGAAGTCGTCGATGCGGAACCGGTTGCGGTACTGGAAATTGAGCACCTCGGTACGCTGCCCGTCGACCCAGCCGCCGTCCTGCTGGTCGCCGGTGGCCACGACGGTGTTGCCGTCGGCCTGGAAGGCGATCGCCACGGCGTACAGGGTGTGGCCAGGTAGCGGCCACATGGTCAGTTCGTACTCGTGCCACCGCACGGGCACGCCGGTGGGTACCACCCGGTCGACCGGCAACGGGTCGTACCACAGGCACGGCAGGTCGTACCGGAGCGGGTCGCGCAGGATCGGCGCGACGGAGTCCGCCGCCCAGATCTGAGTGCCCTCCACCTCGTGCAACAGGTTGAATCCGGCCACGTGGTCGTCGTGGTAGTGGGTGGGCACGGCCACCTCGACGCGGTCGATGCCGTACGAGCGTTTCAGCGCGTCGAGTGAGGCGAGCCAGGGCCGGCGTGACGACCGGTCGCTGCCGGAGGGCAGGCCGGCGATCATGTCGAAGCCGTAGTCGATCAGCAGCGCCGCGCCCGAGTCAGACAGCAGCGCGTAACTCGTCGCGAAGGACGTCCGGTTCCGCAGCAGGTGCGGCGAGATCTCCTCGTACGGCTGCCGCAGCCGGGCGGTCAGGTCCCAGGGCTCGTCGCGCCGGAAGTCCACCAGCGCCTGCAGGTTGCGTCGCGTCTCGGCGATCGCCGGCAGCGGATCGGTGATCGGACGGCCGTGCGAGGGCAGGATCAGCTCTGGACGGCGGTCGGCGAGCAGGTCCAGTGACAGCACCGAGGCGGCCGCGCCTTCCAGCCCGCTGTAACTCCACTGCAGCGCCGAGACCGACCAGACCGTGCCGGGCCCGTGAAGCAGGTCACCGGTGAACGCCATCCGCCTGCCGTCCAGCTCCGCCAGGTAGCTGACCGAGCCCAACGTGTGCCCGGGCGTGGGCAGGGCCGTGATGTCGACTCCGCCGAAGCGGCTGGTGCGGTACTCCGGCACCACGCCGTGCACCGGTACATCGTCCAGCAGCGAAAACCGATCCTGCCGCAGGTCGTAATAGTTGTCGATGGTGCGCGTCTGCCAGTGCGTGCTGACCTCGGCGAACAGGTCGCGCTCCGAGGAAGGCACCCAGATGCGCGCCCCAGCGCCCGCCGCGCGAGCCAGGCCCTGGCCCTGGTCCCGGTGGTGGTGGGTCATGAGTACGTCGGTGATCCGCTCGACACCATAGTCTGCGAGATGATCGAGGACGGTGCCCGAGCCGAAGTCGATCGCGACCGCGTCCGATCCACTGATGATCAGGTAGACGTTGCAGGTGTCGTGGTGCACGTATACGCGGTTCGTCAGGCGCATGTGGCAACGATTCCATACCTCCGTGCCCAACGGAAGGCCGCAAACACGATCCCCGGCCATCCAGCAGGAGCCGTTGCTGCGGGTGAGGTGTCACCTTGACCGAGAGTCGCCGCTCGGTGACGACTTGCGCAATCGCGAAGAGGTCGCCCAAGTGGAGAGACACAACAACGCACCCGCAATCCGTACGTCCTCCGCGGCCTGATGTACTGCGCCGCCTGCAGCCGACGAATGTACGGCCAGTACACCCACGGCGACGCCTACTGCCGCTGCCGCTCCCCTAGACGTGTAGTTCCGAACCCGGTCAGGGGGTCGAGGAAGAACGGAACGGGATCTGTCGCGGGGCTTGGTCCTACTGGCAGGACCTTCAGCCGTCGGACCGCTCTTCGAACGCTTCTACGAGGGTCGAGGCGATGAGGGCGACAGCCTGGTCGTCGTCGTGGGTCAATTGCTGCAGGATGCCCTGCGCGATGGTCGCCGGCATCTCGGCGAGTGCCTGGGTCAGGCGTATCCGCACCGCGGAGTCCGCAGTGTGTGCGGCGAGTTCGTCGACCAGTGCGCTCATGATCCGGTCCGCGCAGCCAGGGTCCAGTGACAATGCCCCCAGGACCTCGGCCGCTTCGACGTCGTTCGTGCCTTCGACCACCATGTCAACGAGTGTCGGCACAGCTTCGGTCGCGCCACGCCTACCCAATGCCAGAGCAGCGTGCCTTCGCACCGTCGGGTCCGAGTCCCCGAGTGCGTCCGCGAGCACCGCGGTCGCCTCGTCAGCGGATATCTCGGCGATCGCCAGGACCGCGCGCCGCCGGATGTCGACGTTCTCCGAGTACACGCCGGACGCCACGCTTGCCACACCGTCACCGCCCGACCGCGCGAGGGCCCACCGCAGGGCGCCGGCGACGTTCGGATCGGATTCGGCGAGGACCGCCTCAGCCAGCATCTCGGTGGGAACCGGCAGGTCCTCGGCCGGGTTCAGGACGGTCTGCTGCCGGCGCGCAGCACTGGGCGAGTTGAGCCCGTGCAAGAGCTCGACGATGCGCAGGACGCCCTGCCAGCCGGAGGGCGCCGAGGCGTCGACCGTACGGAGTCGCTCGAGTAGCTCCTGTTCCCGCTTCAGTCGGTCTTCGGTCCGTTGGATGAGGTCGCCGACCAGTGCGGACGGCGCGAAGGCTGACGCCGCGAGAGCTGGGTCAGTTCGAGGACTTCCTCGATGCGGGCGCCGGTGTGCCGCAGCGTCTCAATCAACGCCCACGCCCAGAAGCAGTCGGCCTCCAGCGCGGTGACGTCGACCAAGTGGTTGTCGGCGTTCCGCAGCCAGATCCGATCACGTGCCCGCCTGCCGCGCAGCTGCGGATCGTGCCGGGTGTAGACCTTGCCGTCGATGGTGGTCTGCTGCCCGTGTGGAGTGGCCGAAGCCGCCGCGAGCAGCCGGGCCGACCATTCCCTGCGCTGCGTGGCGCCTTTAGCGGTCTCGGCAGCAGCGGCGTGAGGATTCGGGTGCGCTGCTGCATCCGCGCTGTTCGCTGCCGCTTCACCTTCCGCAAGGCCTGGACGTCAACGCTGCGGACGCCAGACATGCCAATCTTGCAACCGATCGGGCTCGGTCACGGCGACGGTGGCCCTGACGAAGGTGTGCCCCGAGTAGGCCGGAACGATGCCCGGAGCCAGGCGGCCGCGTACCCAGGAGACGATGCCGTCCGCGCCCGCCCCCCAGGCGATAACGGCCGGTTCCGTCGTCGAATCCGACCCCGGGCTCCGTCGTCCTCCTCGGTCAGCGACAGCGGGAGCGTTCCGAACTGGACGGTGCCGGGAGCGATGGCGGCGAGCAGCAGTTCACTCAGCACCCGACGGTGGGACGGCGAGCGGCAGGCCCAGCTCTGCCCAGACCAGATCCCACCGCACCTCGCTGCGTCGACCGTCGGAGTCGATCGCCACCTGGCGGGAGAGCGCGGCCCCGGAAGCGACCATGCCCTCGCGGAGCCGCCCGAGGCTGGCCAGCGCGTTCGGGTGCAGGACGATCCCGGCCCGGGCGGCACGCAGACGCGCGGCTCGCTCGACAGCCTGGACAAGATCTCCCGGTTTGCAACTGACCGGCCAGGGCAATCCCGGCGACCCCCGCTCCGACGACGAGCACGTCCGCCGTCACGGCCGACCGTCCAGCGGCGCCATCCAGCGCAGGTGTCCGTCGACGCGTACCAGGCTCACCGGCCGGGTGGTCTCCGGTCCGTGCCACGCCAGGCAGCCTTCCTCGGCACCCTCGCCGTGGTGCGGAGCGAAGGCCGGTTCCAGCCATAGGTGGTACAGGGGTCCACCGTCTCCGATCGAGTCGACCGCCTTGTCGAATGCGGCGCGCCGCTCAGCCGGCACGTGCATCCGGGTAGCGGAGTGGAACACCAGCCGGGCCTCGCCCGTGGGCAACTGCCGGCCGAGGTCCGGGCAGACATCAACCGCGTCACCAGCGATGATTCGGACCGGCTCGGCCACCGCCTGCTTTAGCGCGGCGTCGAGAAGGCCGGCGGCCGGTCGGTCCTCGGGCCAGACCAGCGCCCGCAGCCAGCGCCGCTGATCGGGGTCGAGGACATCGACCGGATGGAGGTCGACCCCCGTCCGGCTACCGATCTCGGGCAGGTGGGTGAGGTCCGGCGCGGGTCCGTCACCCCGCCATTCGCTTTCCACGGTCACCCGTGCGTCAGGCGCACCGAAGACTCGGCCGCCGAGCCGGTAGCGGTAGCGGTCGACGTGCAAGTGGAATCCGGCGCTCGCACCGACCTCGACGAGATGCATCGGGCCGTCGACGACGTCCCGCAGAGCCGCGAGGGCGAAGCGCAGGGCCAGGACGCGACGCACGACGTTGGACTGCACCAGCCGGGTGCCTATGAGTTCCTCGACCTGCTCGCCGTGGCTGCGGCAGAAGTCGAGAAAGACCGGGCCGGCGGCTGCCGGGTCACGCGCCGGCGTACCGACGACCGACGGGTAGAAGTCACCCAGGTCATGCTGAACGCCGCTCAGCAACAGGTGGTGCGCCGCGCCGAAGAGGAGGAAGGATGGCTGCTGGCCCGGCCGCCGGTGCACCAGGAGTTCCAGGGTCCGCTCGTCGTCGGCGATGACCTCGCACAGCGCCCGGTAGAGCGGGGAGGCCTTGAAGGTGCCGCCCGACTGCCGGAAGTGCTCGGCGAGTTTGGTGAGTTCCTCAGCCCTGGTCATGGTGCTCCTGTTGGATCGAGATCGACGAACCCGCCGGAGTGCCGTTCACGGCGGGCCGAATCCTGCACAGCCTTCAACACCGGGGACGGTGCCCGCAAGACCGCCGAGGTGCCCTCGACGACCGGGCGGCGGTCTGCGGCGAGGCGCTCCACCAGCAACGCCGCGTAGGAGAACGGGGCAGGGTGGCGATTGACGCGGCGGCCTCTCGCGCGGCGTCACGGTAGCCCGGTTCCGTGAGGACACGCCGCACGGCCGCCGAGATCCGGGCCGGGGACGGACCCGGTATCGCGCAGCACGATCCCGGCGCCCATCGCCTCCAGGCCCGGCAGCCGGGTGGGGTCGTCGGCGTTGCCGAGCGGAATGCTCACCACGGGGACACCATGGTGCAGCGCGGCGCGGATCGAGCCGTAGCCACCGTGGCAGACCACGGCGTCGGTGCGGCTCAGGATTTCGGCCTGCACCGCCTGCGGCAGAAATCGTTCTAGTCGCACATTCGCCGGTACGTGCCCAATGCGCCCGGGTCCGTCTGCGGCCCGGTGGTGGCGGCGACCCGCACCAGCTCGTCGGCGAGGGCGGCGAAGATGTCGTCGAAGACCCCCGGCCGGCGGTCGAACATCGTGCCGAGCGTGACGTACACGCAGGGCCGAGAGCCGTCGAGCTCCTCCAGTCACGACGGCATCTCGGGCTCCTCGTACAGAGCTGGCGGCGGTTGCAGGATGTGGGTGGCCGGCCCCAGGGATCGGGCCGGGAACCATCGGGGCGGCCCCACCAGGAATTGCAGCCAACGGTGCATGGAGCCGAGAGTCCGGTCCGGCAACAGACCCACGTCCGATAGCGCCTCCTGGAAAGGCCCGCCTCCTGGAAAGGCTCGCCCAGCAACATCGCGAGCAGGCGAGGTGGAGTGGGTGCGTGGTCCAGGACTGCGACGGGTAGTTCGTCGCGGTCGCCCACCAGCCAGGCGCTCCACGCCGCAGTCTCCCGGACCAGGACGTCCGCCTGCCAGTCCCGGGCGGCGGCGCTCAGCTCAGGCACGGTGCGGACCGCTTCGCTGGGCGAACGCCAACCAGCTGGCAACGGTCTATCTAATCCAGCCGCACGGCGAACACGTCGCCACGGAGTATTTCGACGTCGGTCCGAGCCGTTCCCTACCGTGGCAGCGCCGAACCCAAGCCAACCTTCTCCTCGCGGCGTTGCGCGACCCCAGGCGCGGGTTCGCCGCCGTCGTCGTCGGCGAACCGCACCGCGCCTTCTACGGCAATCAGTCCGGCCTCACGGTGCCGCTGTTCGCCCACTACGGCGTCGAGCTCTGGGTGCCCGAGATCGGCGGCCCCATCGACCCCGACAACGAGGCACACGAACTGGTCATGTCCGTCTTCGGCGGCATGAGCAAGGGCGAACGCAACCGCATCAAACTCCGCGTCCGCACCGCCATGGCCGCCCAGACCCTCCTCGAGAACCGCTACCTCGGCGGACGCCCGCCCTACGGCTACACACTCCGCGACCTCGGACCCCACCCCAACCCCGCCAAGGCCGCCGACGGCAAACACCTCAAGGGCCTCACACCCGACGAGCAGACCGCGCCCATCGTCCGGCGAATCTTCGCCGAGTTCCTCGCCGGCATCGGCCTCTTCGCCATCGCCGAGGGACTCACCGCCAACCACGTGCCCTGCCCATCAGCCCACGACCGCGCCCGCAACCAGCACCGCAGCGGCATCGCCTGGTCCAAGAGCGCCATCCGCGTCATCCTCACCAACCCCCGCTACACAGGGCGGCAGGTGTGGGGACTGCCCCGGGTGAACCGCCCCGGGTTCGGTGGAGACCTCAGTTGTTGGCTCCAACCGCCTCGCGGGGCTGGGGTTGAGCGTAGAACATCGATTCGTATTCGGCCGGTGGGACTGCGACGCGGAGGACGCGTTGCAAGCCGCCCACATCGAGCCGTACAGCGGCAGGAACAACGATGTGACCAACGGTTTACTGCTTCGCGCAGACGTGCACAACCTCTTCGACAAGGGCCTGATGTGGATCGACGGCAACTATCGCATTCGTACCTCGTCCGAGCTGGTGTCGCGCCACTACAAGGACCTCGATGGTAAGGAACTCCGGCGGCCAGTCAGCCGCGCGGACTGGCCGGACAAGGAGAAGCTATACGCGCATAGGGCAGGAGCCCGTCGCTGACGACTGCTGCGGATGGGGTTCGTTGAGCACTTCCGCCGCGGGCCCGTTGTCGAGGCGCATGATCTGCCGGGCACGAGTAGAGAACTCGGTGTCGGCGTAGTTAGGGGCGTAATGGGTGGTACGTGCGCGTCAGTCCGGTACGGTCACCCGCTGCTCCGGGGTCGGCTTGCCGGCGCCCGGGAAGTGCACCTCGGTGTCGAAGGCGAGCACCCCGTAGTAACCGCCCGAGGTGTATCCGCTGAATCGGATCGTGTAAGCGTCGCTGCCCGTCGTCGGGGTGACCGCGTGCGGGACCAGCCGGCCGCAGGACGCGGTGTGCCCGGGCCCGTTCCCGCTCGGTGAGGTGGCGGTGAGGGAGTAGTCCTGTTCGCCGGCGTGGCTGACCCGGCAGGTGATGGTCAGGCTCAGCGGCTCACGCGAGTCCGGGGTCCATCGGCCGTCGTCGTAGAAGAAGGGCTCGACGAAGACGTACGGGTTGAGGTGGTAGGCGCCCGTGTCGTTCTTGCGCAGCCGCTGGGTGCAGAAGCGGAAGTTTCCCTTCGTCTTGCCGCTGAGCGAGACGTACACCTGATTGCCGGCCTGAAGGGTGCAGGTCTGCGACAGCAGGGTGTAGCCGCGGGGGAATTCCGGGGCCGGGGTGGCCCTACCGGCGGGGGCCGGGGCGGCGGCCGAGCCGGCCCGCGCTGTCGCCGACGTGCGCGGCTTGGGCGTCGGGGAGGCGCTCGCGGGCAGGTTGCTGGGCGTGGGGGTCACCGCCGTGGCGGCACTCGTCGTCTCCGCCGCGGTGGGCGCCGTCGCCACGACGGTGGGCGCCGGGGTGGCCCAGACGGCTCCGGCAGCACCGGATTCGCCGCAGCCGGTAGCGCCCGTGGCGAGCAGCAGCGGCGCCAGTACGCCGTAGCGGAGGAGCGGACGGCGCCGCCGGACGGGTGCGCTCATCGCTGCAGCGTCGCGGTTGCGTAGCCGTCAGGATAGAACTCGTAGTAGTCGCGGTACCGGACCGTGAAGGTGGTGGTGCCGCGAGGCAGCGAGTAGGTGAGGGTGTATTTGCCGCTGGCGTCCAGCTTGCTGCGCCAGAACTCCCGCTCCGCCCCGCCGTTGGTCGACGCGGTGATCCACCAGTAATTGTCGTCACCGATGGGGGAGCTCCAGGTCACGGTGAGCTGCGCGGTCTGCTTGTCCTTGCCGGTCCCGACCTGGGCGGTGACGGCCAGATCGGTGACCGGCGGCTTCGGCGGGTGCGCCGGCCCGAAGGAGTGCAGCAGCTGGGTTTCCTGGTAGGGGTCGGTCGAGGTGACCGCCCAGGCCCGGGTGCCGTCCCGGTTGACTAGCAGCGTGCCCTCCCAGAGGCTGTCGCCGCTGCGGAAGTCGACGGCGTACGTCGGGACCGTGCTGCCCTTGCCGTAGAGGTAGACGTCGGCGTCACCGGAGGAGGTCGAGGCGCGGCCGATGGCGACGGTCGAGCCGTCCCCGGACCAGGCGGCGTCCTGCGGATAGACGCCGCTCGGATAGACGGTGGCGTCGGCGAGATCCGGCAGCCGGTACGAGTGGTGCTCGTACGGGTGGCCGACCGTCTCCACCACCTCGGTGCCGTCCGGGCTCACGGCGTAGTCGATGAGGTTGCTGCCGGTGTTGTCCCGCCGGGCGACGATCGTCGGGCTGTCGCCGGAGACGTCGATGACGTACGTGGTGACGGGCGAATACCCGGTGTCGCCGGCGACGAGGAGACCTGGCGCGCCGGGGCTGGCGTCGATGATCGGGTGGTAGTTGGGGCCTTCGGTGTAGACCACTGGCGGGATTCCGGGCGCGGACCAGATCAGCAGACCGCCGGAGCCGATGCCGGCGTCGATGAACCCGCCGATGATCTTCTCGCCGGTCGGTTCGACCGTGTACAGGTGGGCGCCGACGGGGGCGGGATAGCTGGCGATGATGGTGAGCGTGGCGGCATCCAACGCGATGATCCGGTTGAAGCCCTGGGCCGCGTACAGGATGCGTCCGTCGTCGCTGAGGACGAGGTCGGAGATGTCAGCGACGGCGGTGATCCGGGACAGCAGCCGGCCGTCGAGGTCGGTCACCACCAGCGGCAGTCCGCCACCGACCCCCTGTGCGAGGTAGAGGCGGCCGCGCGCCTCGTCGAGCTCGATCGCGCGCAGGTCGTCCACCGGCAGCTGGACGCCGACGCTCCTCAGCGGGGCCGCCGCGGCGGCGGCCGGCGCTGCTCTCAGTAGCTCCCCGGCACTGAGCCCGATGGCCGCGGTTATCCCGGACGCCAGCAGTTGACGACGTCGCATGGCACCTCCCCGTGTCGGCCAGCCGCGTACCGACGGCCAGGCGAGATCCTAGTACCGGGCTCGCCACTGGCGCTGTACCCCACCGCCCGCCCCGCTCTTGATCTAGGTCCCGTCCACCCGCGATGGACGATGGGGCGCACGAGCCTCCGCACCGCCTCGGCCGCCTGCCAGCTCCGCGGGTTTCATCAGCGCGGCTTCGGCACCTGCCGGTTGAAGCGGGGATTGAGGGCCAGGACCAGGGCCTCCTTCGTACCCTCCGGGTTGTCGGTCTCCTGCCAGCGGACCTCGCAGCGACCCAGCCAGCCGGCGATGTCCTGCGCTGTCGCCACCGGGCCCTGCTCGTCGAGGAGCTGGCTGGACGACCCCGGCAGCTGCTGCAGACCCGACACCGCGAGAACTGTCTGCCTGGCATGCGACCGCCAGGAAGCGGGTTGCAGGGGGGCCTGCGCCAGGGTGGGCCGGAGGGCGATGGTCAGGTGAGGGTACTAACCACCCCATCAGCGGACGGGGACGAGGTGCCGGCTCTACCCGCGATCAGACCGGCTGACCACCGTCGTCATGCCGCCCGATGCGGTCGGCGGGGAATCAGCTTCGTGGTGGCCTCTGCGGTGCCGCCCGGCGAGGCAGGCGGTGATGAGGGCGTGGTCGTCGGTGCAGTCGACGACCGTGTCGCCGGGCCGGCTGTAGGCGGAAACGAGACGGTAAGCCAAGCGGGCGCCAACCGTGCGGCCGGCGTCGGCTGAGGTGCGGGCGGTGCGCCACACGGTGATCGGCACCGGCGGGTTGCCGGCCACAAGATCGGTCAGGGTCGGGTCGGCGCCGGAGAGGTCCGGGTCGACGGGGCGGGCGGGGGCCTGGTGCTGCGGCGTGTGCTCGCTCATGTGGTGTCGGCTCCGCGCCGCGCGGGCAGTGCGCTGACACCCTCAAACCCGGGTTTGTGTGCTCTGGCGAACGCCCCCCGTTCTCACAACGGCTCACAACCGCTCACAACCAGCGCGAAATGAGGTACTTAGGCCGGATGTATCGCCTCACGACCGTGTGGCTGCCCCGCTTCGCAGCGGAACGGTGTCGCCGATGCGGCGCCAATGGGTCAGGGTGCGCCAGGCGAAGGCGAGCCGCAGGCCCAGCAGGTAGAGCAGCAGCGCGAGCCAGGCCGCGGGCTACGCTTGCTCGGTGCAGCAACCATCGGTGCAGCCGGGGCCTTGGCCGGTGGCGGCGTCGACGGCCGGCAGGGGTGCGCAGCCGTCGCAGCGTTCACCGCGCCAGGCTTCAACGCCTTCCTTGACCGCAACCCCGGCGATGACGAGCGCGGCGATCGGGTCAGCCCACGACCAGCCCCAGACGGCGTTGAGGACCAGGCCGACGAGCAGCACCGGCGAGAGGTAGGTGCACAGCATGGGCTGAGTCGGGTCCGCCATGACCGTTGCCGAGCCGAGTTTCCCGCCAGTGCGGCGCTTGGCCGCATGAGCAGCGGCATCACGATTAGCGACGCGACGGCAAGGCCGGTCCCCACCGGGCTGGCGTCAGCGTCACCGCCGGCCAGCAGCGACCGGGCGGCATCGAAGGCCACCAAGGCGGCCAGAGCGAGAAACGACGCGCCAATCAGCCGCAGCGGGAACCGCTCCCGATCCTCGGGCTGCCAGATCAACACGGCCGCGCTGGACACCTCGACGAACGAGTCCAGGCCGAAGCCGATCACACCCACGTAGAGTGCCGGTTCATGGGTTGGCACGGAACGCTTCTACTGGCGAAGCCCGCCAACGGAAATCTTCCGGCGCACCCACAGGTGCGGCCAGCGTTCGGGTCGCGGTTCATGACACCCGGCCCGTGGGGCAACCCGGTAGGGCTGTACGACCTGGGGGACGGCTGGCAGCGGGTGGGCGCGAAGCCGTTCTACAGCGAGCGGTTGCGGCTGGCGGCGGGCGTCCAGGCGCTGGTCGCGGCGACCGCGGCCCCGGTGCTGGCAGCGTGGGTTGCCGAAAGTGTGTGTGCCCATCTGGAAGGCCGCACGCCGGGGGGTGTGGTCCTGTCTGTGCACCTGCCCAACATCGACGAAGAGTGTGGATACGAGCACCTGGAAGGTCGACCGGCGCGGGTGCAGCCGCGCCTTGCCGTCGAAGCAGTGGAGGCTTGGGCTCACGAGGCTGGGCAGACCCCGTCGACCGAGGCCATTTCGGCCATCGTCAATGGCATCTGGAACGAGCGGCCCGCGATGGAAGACGAGGTGCTGGCACTGTTCGCTGCGCTGGGGTTTCCGCCGGGAACGGAGATCCCGCCGATCATCGACCCGGAGGATCCGGCGTTCGGAGATTACGGGCCCACGGCCGGCTGGGCCGACATGAAGGCTTCCGGCCTGATCCACGCGGCGAGTAGGGGCGAGGTGCTGGGTCCCGAGTACGACCTGACCCCGAAGGAGCGAGACTACCTGCGCTTCCGCGACCTGGTGTGGGGGCTCGGTCTACGGCGGCGGGCTCAGCCGCGACGAGCTGATCGCCCGATACGAGCAACAGACGTCGCAATGGCAAGACCAGTAATCGGGTCGCCGCTGCTGGCAGACCAGCGTCTGCCGGTCAGTTAGACGGGCCGTAGCTGCCGGTCAGGCGATCATGTCAAGCATCAAGTGGGACGCCGGTGTAAAGCATCAGCCGGGACACGACACAGCGGGTGGCGTCATATGTGATCCGACAACAGATCCGCGACACGTGTCCGCCAACTGAGGTGTGACAGATCCAGCGACCTAGAGGCGGCAGGTTTGGCCGCCGACGAAACGTCCTGTCATGCCGAGAGTGTGTCGAGGCGCCGATCGTGTCCCATCGACGGCCGCTGCTAGCGTCACCGGCAACCGTTGAGAAGGGAGTGCCGATGGTGGGTCGGGCGAAGGTCGGTGGACGGCCGCGGTCAGTAACGATTGCAGTGACTCTGATGACCGTCGTGGCCGTCGGGTATCTCGCAGACGCGATGGCGGTCACCGTTGGGGCAGCTGCGTACCCGGACCGTGTGCGGGAGGCACTGAACACCTCCGAGGTCGACCCACGCGCCTTTGACGCTATCAAACCACTGGCCTCGGCATTGCCCTACGTCGCGGCGTTGATCACCGCCGTGGCAGCACTGGTCCTACTGGGTATCGCGGCCTCAGTGCGTGCGGGGCACTTCGCGGGCCGCATCATCGCCTGGATCGCGATCGGTCTGTCCCTGATCTGCAGCTTCTGCGGTCTGGGTCAAGCTGGTACGCCCGCTTTCAGCGGAATCTTCTACGTGTCCGCGTTCACCCGTGACGCCTCCGGAACTAACACGTTCGTCCAGCGGTTGCCGGCCGCGTACCCGCCGGCCTATCAGTACCTCAGCGCCGGCTTTGCCCTCTTCGCGATGCTCGCCCTGATCGTCGTCGTCGTGCTGCTCGCGCGACCCTCAGCCAACCGCTTCTTCCGTCCGGTCAGACAGCTGGCACCGCCGCCAGCAACTCATTACCTGGCCGACTCGGCGCCAGCAACTCATCACCTGGGCGACTCGGCGCCAGCAACTCATTACCTGGGCGACTCGGCGCCAGCGCCGGTCGCTGGGGCAGCCCGTCCGATCATCGGCCAGATTTCCCAACTGTCGGTGCTGGTCGGGCAGCATCAACGCGGCGAGTTGACCGACGAGGAGTTCGCTGCGGCTCGCCAGCAACTGCTCGGTGGCCCCTGATACCAGCACGTCAGACATGCTGGTATCCACCCGGCGGGAGACGCAGCTGCGCGCCCTCAGGGTCACGCGGCACGTCCAAGGAGGGGAGACGTCATGACTGGTGCTCAGGTCGATGCGCTTATCCGGATCATGCCGCCAAGCCACGGCGCCGACGAAGAGGTGGACTGGGACGCCGCCGAGGCACAGTTAGGCACCCGTCTACCGGCCGACTATCGCGCCTTCATGGCGGTCTACGGCGGCGGCAGCATTGGCGGCCAACTAAGCATCCTGCTACCGCTGCCCGTCGACTCGGTATGGAGCGGCGGAACGATCGCCGGCGAGACTCCGAACTTGCGCCACTACTGGGAAGAGGAGGGCCGGCCAGCAGGGACAGAGCTCGGGGCGGATGCCGTAATGGCCTGGGGCGTCGGCAGCAGCAACCCCGACCTACTGGGCTGGCTGATGACCGGCTCAGATCCCGACCAGTGGCCAGTGGTGGTGTGGCGACGCCACGTGTCATGGGGCGACCCGAGCCTCGCACTCTTCGACTGCGGGATGGTGGAGTTTGTCAGGCGACTGTCGCTCGCCGACTTTGATCAGTGCCCGCTTAGCGATGTCTCTCTGTGGGGCCGCATCGAGCCGTTCGTGCACTGGCGTGAACAGGACCGCCGCTTCCTAGCCGGTCTCGATCCCATCACCGGCGAGTCCGACCCGACCTCAGACATGTTCAAAGGCTGGGACCGGCCGTAACCCAGGGCCCCGGCAAAGTCGCGGGGTTGCCCGGCTTGATGTGGTTGGTGTAGACGCGCCCTTGCTGGTGGTAGCAGGGCGGGCATGACCAGTTCAGATGATCATCGAGGTTCCTACGCCTTATCGATCGTCCGAAGTGAGCCATGCCCGCTCTGCCATCATCGCTGATCTCGTCCGTATCCGACGCACCGGCTGTCACCGTGCACGAAGCCGCTGCTGGGCTGCCCGCGGCGTTGACGGGTCTGCCGGATCCTCGCGCCCGTCGCGGTGTCCGGCACCGGTTGACCGTGGTGGTGACCGCATCGGTCTGTGCCGTGGTGGCCGGCTACCGCCCCTACGCCGCGATTGCCGAGTGGATCGCTGACGTCCCCGCTGCAACCGTCGTCGCGTTAGGTATCGCCCCGGACCGGCGCCCGTCGGAGGCGATGATCCGCCGGTTGTTGCAGGCCCTGGACCCGGACCTGCTCACCGCAGCCGTCAGCGGATGGCTGTCCACCCGGGCCATGACGACATCGCCAGCCGAGCGGCGGGCGATCGCCGTGGACGGCAAGACACTCCGCGGCTCCCGCAACTGCAACACTGCCGCCCAGCATGTCCTCGCGGCCTGCGACCAGGCCACCGGCGTGGTCCTGGCCAGCACCGATGTGGACGGCAAGACCAACGAGATGCGATTCCAGCCGCTGCTCGACCAGATCAGCGACCTGCGCGACACCGTGATCACCGCCGACGCCCTGCACTGCCAACGCGACCACGTCGCCTACCTCGCCGAACGCGGCGCCCACTGGATCCTGACCGTCAAGGCCAACCAACCCAGCCTGCACGCCCAACTCGCCGGCCTGCCCTGGCGGGCCGTCCCGGACGCCGCACGAGACACCGACCGCGGACACGGCCGCCGCGAGATCCGCACCTGCAAGATCCTCACCGTCTCCACCGGGATCGATTTCCCGCATGCCGCCCAGGCCCTGCAGATCCGCCGCCACAGACGCCGCCTCGACCAGCCGAAACGGTTCACCACCCAGACCGTCTACGCGATCACCGACCTCCGCGTTCACCAGGCCAGACCGGCGCAACTCGCGAGCTGGGTCCGCGGTCACTGGTCGATCGAGAACAAGGTCCACTGGGTTCGCGACGTCACCTACGACGAGGACCATTCCCAAATCCGCACCGGCACCGGACCGCAGGTCATGGCCGTCCTACGCAACGCCGCCATCGGCGCCCTACGCCTGACCGGCGTCACCAACATCGCCGCCGCCAACCGGCATCACGCCCGCGACAGCACCCGCA
>NZ_JAGPYK010000022.1 GCF_018070045.1 Micromonospora sp. U21 | reverse complement strand
GGGCGGGAGCGGGGCGGGGGGCGGGTTAGCCCTGCCAGAAGCGGATCAGGTCGAGGCCGGTGGCGTAGAGCCACGAGGGCAGGCCGAGCAGGTCCCCGATCGCGAAGACGCCGTCGAAGAACCAGCCGCCGATGCGCGGGTTCCACAGCAGGGCGAAGAGCAGCAGGAAGCCGTACGGGGCGAACAGGTCGTACATCCGGCGCCACTGCGGGTTGAGCCACGGCTGGATCATGTTGCCGCCATCCAGCCCGGGGACCGGCAGCAGGTTCAGCACGCTCGCGGTGAGCTGGAGGAAGGTCAGCAGCGCCACCCCGGCCCAGAACTCCACGGGGCCGCCCACCTGGATGCCGATCCGCAACGCCGCCACCAGCACCAGCGTGAACAGCACGTTGGTCGCCGGGCCGGCGAGGCTGACCAGGGTGTGCCGCAACCGGCCCGGGATGGCGTGCCGGTCCACCCACACCGCGCCGCCGGGCAGGCCGATGCCGCCGAGCAGCACCACCACCACCGGCAGCACGATCGACAGCAGGGGGTGGGTGTACTTCAGCGGGTTGAGCGTCAGGTAGCCGCGGTGGGCGATGTCCCGGTCGCCGGCCCGGAAGGCCACCACCGCGTGGGCGTACTCGTGCAGGCAGAGCGAGACCAGCCAGCCGGAGACCACGAAGACGAACACGTCGAACCGGACGCTGCCGTACCCGTTCCAGGCCAGCACCCCGCTGACCGCGAAGAGGGCGACCAGGCCGAGGAAGACCGGGCTGGGCCGGAACGCCGCCCTGGGCACGCCGAGCACCAGCCGCTCGCCGCCCGGCCGGTCGTAGCCCATCACTCGGCCGTGGGCAGCAGGCTCATCCGGTACTCCACGCGGTCGTCCTCCATGAGCGCGACCGAGGTGATGCCGGACGCCGCGAGCTCCCGCCAGGTCTGACCGATCCAGGATTCGGCGTCGGCCTGGCTGCTGAACGACTCCGCCGGTCCCTCGACCGTCTGGCCGTTCGTGCCCTCGTACCGCCAGCTCCACGCCATGCCGCGTCTCCCCTCGCCGCTGAAGTCCCCGTGGGACGAACCCTCGCCAGCGTAGTCGGCCCGACCCGGAACGGCCGCTCGCTCGCCCCGCCCGCGACCGACGGGCTGATCAACCCATCGGCGACGGCCGGTACGGTGGCCCGGTGCTGACACGGGGAGTGCTGCTCGGCGACCGGTACCGGCTGGGCGAGCGGGTGGCGACGGGCGGGATGGGCGCGGTCTGGCGCGGCACCGACGTGCTGCTGGAACGCGAGGTGGCCGTGAAGGTGCTGCTGCCGTCGCTGGTCGCCGACCCGGAGTTCACCGCCCGGTTCCGGGCCGAGGCGCAGATGCTGGCGGCGCTGCGGCACCCCGGCGTGGTCGCGGTGCACGACGTCGGGCAGGCCACGCTCGCTGACGGCAGCCGGGTCGACTACCTGGTGATGGAGTACGTCGAGGGCGAGCCGTTGTCCGCCCGGGTACGCGAGGCGGGTCGGCTGGACGCGGCCAGCACGATGTCGGTGCTGGCGCAGGCCGCGGACGCGCTGCACACCGCCCACCTCGCCGGCATCGTGCACCGGGACGTGAAGCCGGGCAACCTGCTGGTCAAGGCGGACGGCAGGGTGGTGCTGGTCGACTTCGGCATCGCCCGCTCCCGCGGCATGGCCGGGCTCACCGCCGCGAACATGGTGCTCGGCACCGCCTCGTACATGTCCCCCGAGCAGGCCACCGGGCAGCCGGTCTCCCCCGCCACGGACGTCTACGCACTGGGCGCTGTGGCGTACTTCTGCCTCGCCGGGCAGCCGCCGTTCGACGGTGACAACCCGCTCGCGGTGGCGCTGCGGCACGCCCAGGACGAGCCGGCGCCGCTGCCGTCGGACACCCCACCGGCGGTGGTGGCGGTCGTCGCGCGGGCGCTGGCCAAGCGGCCGGCGGACCGGTTCACCAGCGCCGCCGAGCTGGCCGGCGCGGCCGCCGACGCCCGCGACGCGACCCTGGCCAGCATCCCGCCGGCCGCCCGCCCGCCGTGGGCGGTGGCCGCCACCACCCCGCCCGTACCGAGCCCCGCCCCGGCCGTCGCTCGGCCCGTACCGAGCCCCGCCCCGCCGGCCCCGGCCGCCGCGCGGCCCATCCCAGGGCCACCGGCCGCGCCGACGCCATCGGCCGGGCCGTCGGCCCTGGGTCCTCCGGCGGGCTTCGAGGCCGGACCCGCGACCGGGCCGACCCGGGAGGACCCGCTCCGCAGAGCATCGTCCGGGCGGCGGCGGGGAATGCTCATCGGGGCCGGCACGGTCGTCCTCGTGGCGCTGGTCGCCGTGGCCGTTGCCGCGCTGCGGCCGGACGCGCAGCCTGGTACATCCGACCAGCCGCCGGCCCTCGCCGGCGGGTCGGCGTCGGCGCCGGACGTCCCGCTGCCGACCGGGGACGCGGGCACCCCGGGGCCCCGGCCCAGCGGCACGCCGGGCGCCGGCCGGACCGGCACCGCCGACCCGACCGAGGCCGGCGGCGGGCCCGGAGCGCCGACCAGCGGCGACCCGGGTCCACGCACCACCGCGCCGAGCAGCACGCCGACCGGGGCCGCCACCGGCAAGCCGACGTCCAGCGGCAGTCCGGCGGGCCGGCCCAACCCGTACACGGCGACCCAGGTGTGCGGCAGCGGCTACCAGGTGGTCGACTCGGCGACGCTGACCGACGGTGACGGTCGCCGGCGGGGCCGGGTCTACCTGCTCTACCACTCGGGCACCGGCAACAACTGCGTGGTCACCCTCAAGGACACCGCGGTCGGCACGAAGTCGGCGGCGTCGGCGTACCTGGAGGTGCAGGGGCGGGCCCGCAGCACCGACAGCGGCTCCTTCGACTACTACGCCGGGCCGGTGCGGGCCAGCGCTGCCGGGACGTGCGTGAAGTGGGGCGGCGCCACCGGCGGGGTCAGCTACGGCAGCGGATTCGAGCACTGCGACTGACCGGACCGCGACCGCCGGGCCGGCAGGCAGCGGGACCACGGGCGGCCTTAAGGTACGGGCATGTCCGTTGACGGGTGGAACACGGTCCTGGTGCTCGGCGGTATCCGGTCCGGCAAGTCCGAGTTCGCCGAGTCCCTGGTCACCGACGCGCCGGTGGTCCGCTACCTCGCCACCGCTGCGGAGGGCGACCCGGAGGACACCGAGTGGGCGACCCGCCTGGCGGCGCACCGCGCCCGGCGGCCAGGCAGTTGGAGCACCGAGGAGACCGCGGCCGACCCGCGGCGGCTGGCCGACGTCCTCGCGTCCGCCCAGCCCAACGAGACGCTGCTCGTGGACGACCTGGGCGGCTGGGTGACGGTGCTGCTCGACCCGGACCATCAGCCCGCCGACGACGTGGCGACCATCGCTGAGCTGGCCGAGGCGATCCGCGGCTGCTCGGCGCGGGTGGTGCTGGTCAGCCCCGAGGTGGGGTTGTCCCTGGTGCCGACCACGCCGCTGGGCCGGGCGTTCACCGACGCGCTCGGCGCGGCCAACCGGGCGGTCGCCGACGCCTGCGACGCGGTGGTGCTGGTGGTCGCCGGCCAGCCGGCCTGGCTGAAGCCGGCCGCGCCGACCGCGACCGCCGCCGGTGCCGTGCCGGCGACACCCGCGACCGGGACCGCGCCGGTCGGGTCCACGCCGGTCGGGCCCGGGCCGGTCGGAGCGGATCCGGCCGACGTCGAGCCCACCCCCGAGGTGCAGCTGCCGGAGGTGTTGACCCACACGCCGCCGGCGGCCCCGAACCAGGAGCCTGGCAACCCCTGGGCCGCGCCGACCATGGCGCTGCCGATGGTGTCCACCGGGCTGGTCATCCAGCCGGGCATGGAGCTGCCGATGCCCGACGAGTACACCGGCCCCCAGGCGGTGGACCGGCTGGCCACGTTGGACGTGCCCGGCGCCGGGCTGGGCGTGCTGGACCGCGTCGTCGGCTTCGCCGCCGCCACGCAGGGCACCTCGACCCCGGTCGCCTGGGGCTCGGTCCGGGTGCTGCTGCTGCACGGTGACCACGCCGGCGGGGCGTCGGCCGGCACCGTCGCCGGCGAGTCGGCACGTCGGGCCGGGCAGGCCCGCTCCGGCCAGGGTGCGCTGGCCCGGCTGGCCGCCGAGAGCGGAGCCAGCCTCCAGGTGGTGGACACTCCAGTCGCCGCGCCCATGGAGGACCAGCCGGCGCTCACCCCCGAGCAGGTGGAGTCGGCGCTGCGCTACGGCTGGCGGTTGGCCGAGCAGGCCGCCGACGCCGGCGTACAGCTGCTGGTGCTGGCCGCGTGCGGCGCCGGCACCGAGGCCGCCGCCGCGGCGGTGCTGGCGGCCACCGCGGGCGCCGAGCCGCCGGCCGTGCTCGGTCGGGTGATCACCAACTCCGGCGAGATCGACGACGCGGCCTGGATGATCCGCTGCGCGGCGGTACGCGACGCGCTGCACCGCACCCGCCGCTCGCCTCGGGGCGCGAAGGACGTGCTGGCCGAGCTGGGTGGCGGAGATGTGGCGGTGGCCACCGGCGTGCTGCTCGGCGCCACCGCCCGCCGGATGCCGGTGCTGCTGGACGGGCCGGTAGGGCTGGCCGCCGGCATGGTCAGCCGCGACCTGGCCGGGCAGGCGCGGCACTGGTGCCTGCTCGCCGACCACGGCGGTCACCCGGCGGTGCGGTTGGCCGCCGACGTGCTCGGCCTCACCCCGCTGCTCGACCTGCGGCTGGACCTCGGCGAGGGGGCCAACGCGCTGGTCGCGCTCCCGCTGCTGCGCTCGGTGCTGTCCCTGGCCGCCACGCTGCCGGTCCACCCGTCGCTGGCCGGCGGCGGGGAGCCGGACGAGGGCGCCGAGGAGCCGGAGGGCACCGAGCCGGAGGACACCGAGCCGGACTACGCCGAGCCGGAGCCGGCGGGGCCGGGTCCGGCCACCACCGGGGCGGACGAGCAGCCGGCGTCGGGCTGGCGTGCCGGCTGAGTCGCGGCTCGCCGCGGGGGCCCGGCTGGCGGTCACCACGTTCAGCACGTTGCCGGTCCGGGCCGGCCGGATCGACCGCCCGGTGGCCGGCACCGCGATGGCGCTCGCCCCGGCGGTCGGCGCACTGCTCGGCGCGCTGCTGGCCGGCGTGCTGCTGCTGGCCGGCGCGTTCGCGCCCCCACTGGTGGCCGCCGGCGTGACGGTGGGTGCCGCCGCCCTGTTCACCCGGGGGCTGCACCTGGACGGGCTGGCCGACACCGTGGACGCGCTCGGCTCGTACCGGCGCGGCGCGGCCGCGCTGGAGATCATGAAGAAGCCGGACGTCGGCCCGTTCGGGGTGGTCGCCCTGGTGGTCGTCCTGCTGGTGCAGGCGGCGGCGCTCGCCGAGCTGGCCGGTCGGTCCTGGCCGGCATGCCTCGCGGCGGTGGTCGCCGCGACCGCCGCCGGCCGGCTGGGTGTGACGGCGGCCTGCCGGCGGGGCGTACCGGCGGCACGGCCGGACGGACTGGGCGCGATGGTGGCCGGCACGGTCGGCCCGGTGGCCCTGGCCGCCGGCACGGTCGCCGTCGTGCTGCTGGCGGTGCCCGCGGTGCCGGGCCGCCCGTGGCAGGGGCCGCTGGCCGTCGCCGCCGCGTTCGCCGTCGCGCTGCCGCTGCTGGCCCATGTGGTACGCCGGCTCGGCGGGATGACCGGCGACGTGCTCGGCGCGACCGTCGAGGTGGTCACCACGCTGGTCTACCTGGGTCTGGTGCTGTCCGGCTGAACCCGGCGAGGCGGGCCGGGTAGCGTTCGCCTCGACAGCGCCGGCGCGGCCTCGGGGGAACGAGAATGCTCATCACGGACGACTTCCTGCCCGTACCGGTCCCGGAGTCGCTCAGCGCGACCTACCTGGTGCCGATGGCGGGGCTGCCGAAGGTCAGTGCGAAGACGGCGGTGGCGGCGCTGACCGGCCGGCTGGCCGAGCCGGTGCACGGGTTGGCCCGGCAGATGCTGGACAGCCCGCTGATGAGCGTGGACACCCGGTCGATCGCCGAGTTCCCCGAGCTGCCACCGGACCTGCTCACCGCGTTCGGCGCCACCGAGGCGCAGCTGGCGCGGCTGGCCGCGGCGACCCACCTGGTGGTGGTGCAGGCCGAGTACCGGCCCGGCTGGCCGCCGGCGCACGAGTGGGCGGCCCGGGCGGTGGCGGCGGCGGTGGCGGAGTCCGTCGACAGCGACGTGGTGGACGTCTTCGGCCTGCAGTTCCTCGACCCGGCGACCGCGCTGCGCTCGCTGCCGGACGAGCAGGGCCGGATCCGGCTGGTGGACTGGGTGCTGGTGCCGTACTCCTCGGACGTGGAGGGGTTGTGGTTCACCACCAAGGGGCTGCGCCGCTTCGGGCTGCTGGAGTTGCAGACCCAGGGGGTGCCCGACCACCTCACCCGGGCCTGGGGCGCGGTGATGACCGGGGCGGCGCGACGGCTGCTGCGGGACTGGACCGACGGGCTCTCCGGCGAGGAGGTGCCGGCGTTCGTGCAGCTGCCGGTGCTGGCCACGGTGACCGGGCACGACATCGCGGTGGCGTACGGCAACCCGGAGCAGCACGGTGCGACCGCCCCGGTCCTGCTGCGCCTGGAGCTGGACCCGGCGACCGACCCGGAGGCCGACTCGTTCCTCAGCCTGCGCCCGCCGGCCGGGCATCCCGGTCCGGACGGGCGCTACTACGCCGCCGCCTGCGCGACGTTGTTCTCCGGGATCCAGCCGGACGTGCGCTACGCCCGCTCCGGCGACGCGATGAGCCGGGCGGTCGCCACCGCCCGGGCGGCGCTGGGCGACGCGCGGGCGCGGTTCGTCGCCGGCCAGCTGCCCGCGGAGTCGCAGCTGGTGGTCAAGTACGGCCTGCCCGGCGACGACGGCCCGGAGTACGTCTGGGCGGGCGTCACCTCGTGGGAGACCCCGGAGCGGATCGTCGGGGTGAGCGCCAGCGACGCCGCCACCGACTCCTCGGTGCGGATCGGCGCCCCGGTCGTGGTGGAGGCGACCGACGTGGTCGACTGGGCGGTGCTGGACGGCACCGGCGTGATCGAGGGCGGCTGGACCCAGGCCGTCCTCGACTCCGGCGAACCCCCCACCCCCACCACCCCCTGACCCTCGGCGTTGATCTGAAGTTATCGCCAGGACACGCCGACAGCGGTGGCAATAACTTCATGATCGACGGGGTGGGCGCCCCGGGCGGGACGCCCGGGGGACCGGGGTTACTTGACTGAGGGGTTGACGAAGGGGGGTCGGGTTACCTGCATGGGGGCGCGGCGGCCACGGATCTCGACCTCGACGAGATCGCCGTCGGCGAGCTTGGCGTCGGTGTCCAGCAGGGCCAGCGCGATGCCCTGCTTGCGGGTCGGCGAGAAGGTGCCGCTGGTGACCGTGCCGACCTGCACGTCACCGACGTGCAGGGTCATCCCGGACCGCGGAATGGCCCGGTCGACGGCCACCAGGCCGCGCAGCGTACGCCGAGGCCCCTCGGCCTTCTCGGTGCGCAGCGCGTCGCGGCCCCAGAAGGCCGGCTTGTCCCAGCCCACCGCCCAGCCGGACCGTGCCTGCACCGGGGTGATGTCCAGGGAGAGGTCCTGCCCGTGCAGCGGGTAGCCCATCTCGGTGCGCAGCGTGTCCCGGGCGGCCAGCCCACAGGCGCGCAGCCCGAAGCTCTCGCCGGCGGCGAAGAGCGCGTCCCAGACCGTGACGGCGTGCTCCGCCGGCACGACCAGCTCGTAGCCCAGCTCCCCGGTGTAGCCGGTGCGGCAGACCGTCAGCTCGACCCCGGCCAGGCCGGCGGCGGAGAAGCTCATGTAGTCGTGCTCGGTGGGCAGGCCGAGGGCGCCCAGCAGCTCGGCCGAGCGCGGGCCCTGCACGGCCAGCACGGCGTACGCCTCGTGCTCGTCGGTGACGGTGACCTGCTCCGGCGCGGCGGCCCGGAGCCGGCGGACCACCTCGGCGGTGTTCGCCGCGTTCGGGATCAGGAAGACGTGGTCGTCGGTGTACAGGTAGGCGATGATGTCGTCCACCACGCCGCCGGTGGCGTCGTCACAGCAGAGCGTGTACTGCGCCCGGCCCGGCCCGATCCGGCCCAGGTCGTTGCTGAGGCAGGCGTTCACGAAATCGGCGGCGCCGGGGCCGCTCACCCGCGCCTTGCCCAGGTGCGACACGTCGAAGACCCCCACCGCGCTCCGCACCGCGGTGTGCTCCTTGAGCACCCCACCGCCGGCGTACTCCAGCGGCATCTCCCAGCCCCCGAAGGGGGCGAACTTGGCGCCGGCGGCGGTGTGCCGCTCGTGCAGCGGGGAACGGCGCAGCCGGGTCGCGGCGGCGTCGGAGGTCACGTCGGTCATGGGTGGCAACTTACCGGGGGCAGCGCCGCTGGTTAGCATCGGCGGGACCCCGTCGGCATCATCGACGGGACAGCCCTGACGTCCGGCGGGTACGTTCCGCCGGAGACCTTCATCGCCGGTACGCGACGACGCGGCCGGCCCGGCCCGCCCGGAGTAGCTTCAGTGACATCGCCCCGCACCACCACCCTGAGCCTGGTCGACACCGATCCGGCGGAGCTCGCCGTCGACGCGATCGTGATCGGCGTGCACAGCCAGACCGGAGAGCAGGGCGCCACCAGCGGCCTCGCCGGCACCCTGCTGCTCGCCAGCGGCGCGGAGAGCATCGCCGCCGCGTTCGACGGCAAGCTGACCGAGACGCTGGCGCTGCTCGGCGCGACCGGCGGTCCGGGCGAGGTGATCAAGCTGGCCGCGCTGGGCACGGTCACCGCCCCGCTGGTCGCCGCGGTCGGGCTCGGCCCGGAGCCGTCGGGCGCCGCCCCGGCCCCGGAGACGTTGCGCCGGGCTGCCGGCGCCGCGATCCGTGCCCTGGCGGGCGCGCCGAAGGTGGCGCTGGCCATGCCGCTGCCGGACGACGCCGACGCGCCGGCCGCGCTGCGCGCGGTCGCGGAGGGCGCGCTGCTCGGCGGGTACCGGTTCGCCGGCTACAAGACCCGGCCGCAGCCGACCCGGCGGGAGCCGGTGGCCGAGGTGCTGGTCTCGGTGCCGGACGCCGGCGACGCGGGCGCGCTGGCGGAGATCAGCCGGGCGCAGGTGGTGGCCGGCGCGGTCCGGCTCAGCCGGGACTGGGTGAACACCGCGCCGAACGAGCTGCGCCCGCCGTCGTTCGCCGACGCGGTGGCCGACGCCGCCCGCGCGGCGGGCCTCGGCGTCGAGGTGCTGGACGAGGCGGCCCTGGCCGCCGGCGGGTACGGCGGCATCGTCGCGGTCGGGCAGGGCTCGGAGGCCCCGCCGCGCCTGGTGAAGCTCACCTACACCCCGCAGGGCGGCGGCAACGGCAAGCGGGTCGCGCTGGTCGGCAAGGGCATCACCTTCGACACCGGCGGCATCTCGATCAAGCCGGCGCAGGGCATGTGGGAGATGAAGTCCGACATGGCGGGCGCCGCCGCGGTGGGTGCCGCCATGCTGGCGATCGCCGCGCTCAAGCCGGCGGTGGCGGTCAGTGCCTACCTGCCGATGGCGGAGAACATGCCGTCGGGCACCAGCTACCGGCCGGGCGACGTCATCAGCATGTACAGCGGCAAGAAGGTGGAGGTGCTCAACACCGACGCCGAGGGCCGGATGATCCTGGCCGACGCGATCGCCCGCGCCTGCGAGGACGGCACGGACTACCTGTTCGAGACCTCCACCCTGACCGGCGGCCAGGTGATCGCGCTGGGCAAGCGGGTCGCCGGCGTCATGGGCACCCCGGAGCTGTGCGAGCGGGTCCGGACGGTCGGCGACTCGGTCGGCGAGCCGGCCTGGCCGATGCCGCTGCCGGACGACGTGCGCAAGGGCATGGACTCTGAGGTGGCGGACATCTCGCAGGTCAACGCCGGGATGGACCGGGCCGGGCACATGTTGCAGGGCGGAGTGTTCCTGCGCGAGTTCGTGACCGACGACGTGGCCTGGGCGCACATCGACATCGCCGGGCCGGGCTACCACTCCGGCGAGCCGACCGGCTACTGGACCAAGGGCGGCACCGGCGTACCGGTCCGCACCCTGGTGCAGCTCGTCGAGGACGTCGCCGTCAACGGCTGACGAATGTAAGGAAGGGCCCCCTGTCAACGCCTGGCGTTGACAGGGGGCCCTTCCTTACATTTCAGTACCGCTCGGGGCGGCGCTTGCGGCGCTCGTTGAAGTCGCGCATCCGTTGCGGGTAGCCCATCAGCCGGACGTCGTACACCGGGATGCCCATCCGGTACGCGAAGCGCCGGGCGCCGTCCGGGCCGTCGATGCGCCGGCGGGTCCACTCCCCGTCGTCGGCGATCAGGATGACCGTGGTCTCCGTCACCGTCGTCCG
Source organism: Micromonospora sp. U21 (assembly GCF_018070045.1). Taxonomy (GTDB): domain Bacteria; phylum Actinomycetota; class Actinomycetes; order Mycobacteriales; family Micromonosporaceae; genus Micromonospora. The sequence continues at coordinate 99,369 of NZ_JAGPYK010000022.1, read as the reverse complement.
CGGTTCGATGTACGCCTCGACGCCACGCCGGCTCCGGATGAAGTTTTCGAGATGATCCAGATCACCACGATCCGCCGCGCGGTCATGGCTGGGCACACGCGCCTGTTTGCGGCGCCGGAACAACCCCACCGGACCTCTCCCCCACGCTCTGTCATCGACAACGGTGCCAAGGGTACGTGTCGATGACGTGTCGTTGGGCACCTCAGTACGCACCCTGTGCCCAGTGGTGACAAGATGACCTCGGTGGGGTGTGTCCGTGTTACCCCTCCGTGACCCCCGATGCAGTGACGCGACCTGGGAGTTGGACGTGAGCGAGCCGAACGACGCAACCTTCGACATCGTCATCCTCGGAGGTGGCAGCGGCGGCTACGCGGCGGCGCTGCGCGCCGCCCAACTGGACCTCTCCGTCGCGCTGATCGAGAAGGGCAAGCTGGGCGGCACCTGCCTGCACAACGGCTGCATCCCCACGAAGGCCCTGCTGCACGCCGCGGAGATCGCCGACCAGACCCGCGAGTCGGAGCAGTTCGGTGTGAAGGCCGAGCTGGTCGGAATCGACATGGCCGGGGTCAACTCGTACAAGGACGGCGTGGTCTCCCGCCTGCACAAGGGCCTGCAGGGCCTGGTTAGCAGCACGAAGAACATCACCCTCGTGGCCGGCGCCGGCAAGCTGGTCGGCAGCAACGTGGTCGAGGTCGACGGCAAGCGCTACACCGGCCGCAACCTGATCCTGGCCTCCGGCTCGTACGCCAAGAGCCTGCCCGGCCTGGAGGTCGACGGCGAGCGGATCATCACCAGCGACCACGCGCTCGCCCTGGACCGGGTTCCGTCGTCGGTGATCGTGCTGGGTGGCGGCGTGATCGGCGTCGAGTTCGCCAGCGTGTGGAAGTCCTTCGGTGTGGACGTGACGATCGTCGAGGCGCTGCCCCGGCTGGTCGCCGCTGAGGACGAGGAGTCGTCGAAGGCGCTGGAGCGGGCGTTCCGCAAGCGGAAGATCAACTTCAAGGTCGGCAAGCCGTTCGAGAAGGTCGAGAAGACCGAGAAGGGCGTCAAGCTGACCATCCAGGGCGGCGAGACCGTCGAGGCCGAGCTGCTGCTCGTCGCCGTCGGTCGCGGCCCGAACACCGCCAACCTCGGGTACGAGGAGCACGGCGTGAAGATGGACCGCGGCTACGTGCTGACCGACGAGCGGCTGCGCACCAGCGTGCCGAACGTCTACGCGGTCGGCGACATCGTGCCCGGCCTCCAACTCGCGCACCGCGGCTTCCAGCAGGGCATCTTCGTCGCCGAGGAGATCGCCGGCCAGAACCCGGCCGTGATCGACGAGGTCGGCATCCCGCGGGTCACCTACTCCGACCCGGAGCTGGCGTCGGTCGGCCTGACCGAGGCGAAGGCCAAGGAGCAGTACGGCGCCGACAAGGTCAAGACGTACAACTACAACCTGGGTGGCAACGGCAAGAGCCAGATCCTCAAGACCACCGGCTTCGTGAAGGTGGTCCGGGTGGACGACGGCCCGGTGGTCGGCGTCCACATGGTCGGCGCCCGGATGGGTGAGCTGGTCGGCGAGGCGCAGCTCATCTACAACTGGGAGGCCTACCCGGCCGAGGTCGCCCAGCTCCTGCACGCCCACCCGACCCAGAGCGAGGCCCTGGGCGAGGCGCATATGGCCCTCGCCGGCAAGCCGCTGCACTCGCACGCCTGATCACGACAACCCGCGGCGTCCGGCGACGGGCGAAGATCCCACCAGGGGAATGAAGGAGTCTCAGAACATGCCGGTATCGGTCACCATGCCCCGGCTCGGCGAGAGCGTCACCGAGGGCACCGTCACTCGCTGGCTCAAGCAGGAGGGCGACACCGTCGAGGTCGACGAGCCACTGCTCGAGGTCTCGACCGACAAGGTCGACACCGAGATCCCGTCGCCCGCGTCGGGCGTGCTGAGCCGGATCGTGGTCGGCGAGGACGAGACCGCGGAGGTCGGCAGCGAGCTGGCTGTCATCGCCGGTGAGGGCGAGTCGGCCGGTGGCGGCGAGGCCGCCCCGCAGGAGCAGCAGCAGGCTCCGGCCGAGTCGGTCGAGCCGGCCGCCGAGCCGACGGCCGCCGCCGAGGGCACCGCCGACGAGGTCGCCCAGGACGAGGCCCCCGCCGAGGCGCCGGCCCCGGCCGCCGCCGGCGGGGGCGAGGGCACCGCGGTCAAGATGCCGGCCCTGGGCGAGAGCGTCACCGAGGGTACGGTCACCCGCTGGCTCAAGCAGGTCGGCGAGACCATCGAGGTGGACGAGCCGCTGCTGGAGGTCTCCACCGACAAGGTGGACACCGAGATCCCGTCGCCGGTCGCCGGCACGGTGCTGGAGATCAAGGTCGCCGAGGACGAGACCGCCGCGGTCGGCGCCGACCTGGCGATCATCGGCGTTGCCGGCGCTGCCCCCGCGCCGGCGAAGCCCGAGCCGAAGCCCGAGCCGAAGGCGGAGGCCAAGCCGGCGCCCAAGGCCGAGCCGAAGCCGGAGCCGAAGGTCGAGGAGCCCACCCCGGGCACGTCGTACAACGAGCCGGCCGCGGAGGCCGAGACCTCGGCGCAGCCGGTGAAGGCCGAGCAGGCCGCGCAGCCGGCCGCGCCGACCCCGACGCCGCAGCGCCCGTCCGCCCCGGCGCAGGGCGGCGGCGAGGAGGCCGCCGGGTACGTCACCCCGCTGGTGCGCAAGCTGGCCAGCGAGCACGGCGTCGACCTGTCCTCGCTCAACGGCACCGGCGTGGGTGGCCGGATCCGCAAGCAGGACGTGCTGGAGGCGGCCGAGAAGGCCAAGGCGAAGGCGGCTCCGGCCGCCCCGCAGCAGCCGGCCGCCGCGCCGTCGGCGGCCCCGGCGAAGCCGGCCGCCAAGCCGCAGCCGAGCGGCAAGCGGGGCACCACCGAGAAGCTCCCCCGGATCCGTAAGGCCATCGCCACGCGGATGCACGAGTCGCTGCACGAGATGGCGCAGCTCACCACGGTGGTCGAGGTGGACGTCACCCGGATCGCCAAGCTGCGGGCGCAGGCGAAGGACTCCTTCCAGCAGCGGCACGGCGTGAAGCTGTCCTTCCTGCCGTTCTTCGCCCTGGCGGCCGTCGAGGCGCTGCAGACGTACCCGATCGTCAACGCCCGGCTGGATCTCGAGGGTGGAACGATCACCTACCCGGAGGCGGAGCACCTCGGCATCGCGGTGGACACCGAGCGGGGTCTGCTGGTGCCGGTCATCCACAACGCCGGTGACCTCAACCTGGGCGGCGTCGCCAAACGGGTCGCGGACCTGGCCGAGCGGACCCGGACCAACAAGATCAGCCCGGACGAGCTCGCCGGCGCGACGTTCACGCTGACCAACACGGGCAGTCGGGGCGCGCTCTTCGACACCCCGATCGTGCCGTCGCCGCAGTCGGCGATGCTCGGCACGGGTGCCGTGGTCAAGCGTCCGGTCGTGGTCAACGACCCGGATCTGGGCGAGGTCGTCGCGGTCCGGTCGATGGTCTACCTGGCCATGTCCTACGACCACCGGCTGATCGACGGCGCCGACGCGGCCCGCTTCCTGGCCGCGGTCAAGGAGCGGCTGGAGGCCGGCAACTTCGAGTCGGAGCTGGGCCTGGCCTGATCCCGAGCCAGTCGGAAAAGGGCGCCCCGGTCGTCGACCGGGGCGCCCTTTCGCCGTTCGTGGGCCGCGAGCGCCGGTCGGGGCGGACCCCGGCCGGCACCGCGCACTCAGCCCTTGAGCAGGGCGGTCGAGACCTGCCAGAGTCGCTCGGCGGCCTCCGGGTCCAGCGCGTACGGGGCGACGCCGCGCCGCTCGCCGGGCGCGGCCGGGCCGGCTTCCTGGCAGTCCTCGAAGTACCGCCCGCCGGCCCCGTCGATCAGCGGTGAGGCGGCGACCAGCACCGAGGTGGCGGCACCCTGCTCGACGGACTTCCAGGCCGCCGCGTTGCCCGCGCGCACCCGGTTCAGCTCCTCCTCGCTGATGTAGCGCTGGAGGTTGGTCTGGATCGCCCCGGGCATCAGCGAGTTGGCCACGATGCCGTCGTCGGCCCAGAGCCGGGTCACCTCCACGGCGAAGAGCACGTTCGCCGTCTTCGACTGCCCGTACGCCTCCCACGGCTCGTACGGCCGGCGCTCGTACTGGATGTCGTCGAAGACCACCGGCGAGCGTAGGTGGGCGGCGGAGCTGACCGACGCGATCCGGGCCCCGTCGGCGGCGGACAGCGCCGGACGTAGCCCGGTGGCGAGCGCGAAGTGCCCCAGGTGGTTGGTGGCGAACTGCATCTCCCAGCCCTGTGGGGTCCGCATCTCGGGCGACGCCATGATGCCGGCGTTGTTGACCAGCATGTGCAGCGGGCCGTCCCAGTTGGCCACGAAGTCGGCAATCGAGCCCTGGTCGGCGAGGTCGAGCGGTGCGACCAGGATCCGGTCGTTGCCGGTGCTGGCGGTGATGTCGTCGGCGGCGCGCTGCCCGGCGTCGGTGTTGCGCACGGCCAGGGTGACCTGCGCGCCAGCGCTGGCCAGGGCGCGGGCGGTCTCGACGCCGATGCCGGACGACCCGCCGGTGACGATTGCCCGCCGGCCGCCGAGGTCCACGCCCTGGATCACGTCCATGGCGGTGGAGTCATGGGTGAACGGTGTGGTGATCGGGGTGCTCGTCGTCATGGATCCATCCTTGTTCGGGTGGGGCGGACCGGACCGGCCCGCCGCTACGATGGAAGCGGAGGATCCTCCGCTACGTTCGAGACTAACCGGAGCTTCCTCCGGATACCACTTCGGGGTGAACCCGACGGCCCGCGCCAGCGAAGGAGGAGATGTGCCGGAGACCAGCCCCCGCCCGCTTCGGGCGGACGCCCTGCGCAACCGCGAGCGGTTGCTGGAGGCCGCGATCCAGGCGTTTTCCCGCCCCGGGCCGGAGGTAACGCTCGACACCATCGCCCGGGAGGCCGGGGTGGGCATCGGCACCCTCTACCGTCACTTCCCCACCCGCGAGGCGCTGATCGAGGCGGCCTACCGCAACGAGTTGGGCAAACTCTGCGACGCCGCGTTGCACCTGCTCGACCAGCTGCCGCCGGACCGGGCGCTACGGGGTTGGATGTCCCGGTTCATCGACTACCTCGCCACCAAGCGCGGGATGGCCGACGCCCTGCGCCTGGTGATCGCCGCGGGCACCAACCCGTACGCGCAGAGCCGGGACCGGCTGCTGGAGGCACTCGGCCGGCTGCTGGCCGCGGGCGCCGCGGCCGGCACCGTACGCGCCGACGTCGACACGGGAGACGTGCTGACCAGCCTGAGCGGGATCTCCCTGGCCGCTGGCGAGCGCGCCCAGGCCGACCGGTTGCTCGACCTGCTCATGGACGGTTTGCGGCACCGTCGAGCGGGCTGACCCGTTCCGGCTTCGGGCCGGTCCGGACGCTGCCAGAGTGGGACCGTGGGCGGCTACCGGCGGCGTGGGCGACTGGGGCCCGCCGTCCCGATCGCCCCCGGTGCCCGGGTGGACAAGTTCGAGGTCTTCTTCGATCTGGTCTTCGTCTTCTCGTTCTTCATCATCACCCGGGCGACCGCCGCGAACATCTCCGGCCGGCAGCTCCTGCACGCCGGCCTGGTGCTCGCCGTGCTCTGGTGGATCTGGGTGGTGCACAGCCTGGTCGCCACCCGGGTCCGGCTCGGCGAAGGCTACGTGCCGGTGCTCATGGTGATCGCCATGGCCGCCCTGTTCGCGTTCGCGCTGGCACTGCCGCAGGCGTTCACCGACCCGAAGCGCGGCACCGCGGGCCCGATGCTGGTGGCCATCAGCTACGTCGTGGTCCGGGGCGTCCACATGATCCTGTACCAGCATGTGGTGCGGGACAGCCCGCAGGAGCGCCGACAGCTACGCCGGTTCGCCCCGGAGCTGGCGGCGAGCATCATCCTGTTGCTGGCCGCCGCGCTGGTGCCGCCAATGATCGCCGACCCCGATCAGGCCGCGATGGTCCGCGACGCCCTGTGGATCACCGTGGTGCTGGTCCAGTACGCCACCGGCTTCATCGTCGGCACCTGGGGCTGGGGGGTGACCAGCGCCGAGCACTGGACGGAGCGCTACGACCTCATCCTGATCATCGCGCTGGGCGAGTCCGTGATCTCCGTGGGCGTCGGCGGCAACCTGCTCGTCGGCAAGCCGGTCACCTGGCCGGCGGTGGCCGCCGCCTCGCTCGGGATCTTCTTCACCGCCGCCCTGTGGTGGGCGCACTTCGACTTCATCGGCCCGGCCGCCCGGATCGCCCTGCACGCGGCTGAGGGCGCCCCCCGGGTGGCGATGGCCCGCGACGCGTACGCGTACCTCTACCTGCCGATGATCGCCGCGGTGATCCTCTTCTCCATCGGCAGCGAGGAGATCCTGCACCAGATCACCGATCCGGCCGGCGGGCCCGCGCAGAAGATCGAGGGGCCCGCTGTGCCGATGCTCTTCGGCGGGGTGATCTGTTACCTCGCCGCGAATCTGCTGTTCCAACTGCGCACCCTGCACACCGTCACCTGGACCCGGATCGGCGTGCTGGTGGTGCTGGCAGCGGCCCTGCCGATCGGGCAGCACCTGCCGGCGCTGGGCGCACTCACCCTCCTCACCGCGATCTGCGTCGCGCTGGTGGCCGTCGAGGTGCTGGTGATGTCCGAGTCACGGCACGCGCTGCGGGCTGCTGTCTTCGAGGAACGGACCGTCCACGAGGCCCGCGAGGCCGACTTCCGGGCCAGCTGGCACCTCAAGGAACCCGACGAGCCGACCACGCCGTGACCCCGCCGCGATAGGCTCCAGCCCAGCGTCGCGGTGCACCCGGCACAAAGGCCGCCGTGGGCATGGAGGCGCGGGGACAGCATGGGACGAACGTGCACCCACCCGATTCACCGGCCGGCCGGCTCGCCGCCGTCGGCAATCAGATGATCGAGATCCACCTCTGGCTCAGCGCGGAGCTGGCCCGTCTCCGGGCGAGCCTCGACGCCGACGGCCCCGGCGAGGCCCGCCCCTCGCGCGACCTGCGGGTCCACTGCCTGACCTTCTGCACCGCGCTCGGCCGGCACCACACCGGTGAGGACCACGGCGCGTTCCGGCTGCTGGCCGACCAGGTTCCCGAGCTTCGCCCGGTCCTCGCCAACCTGATCACCGACCACGAGGTGGTCGCGGGGATCCTGGGCCGGATCGAGGAGCTGCTGGGCGATCCCACGCCGCTGCCGGTGGCCCGGCTGCGCGCCGAGCTGGACGGGCTGGCCGCGCTGCTGGAGTCGCACTTCCGGTACGAGGAGAAGAGGCTGGTCACCGCGCTGAACGCGCTCACCGGCCGGCCCGGGACGGTCGAGGAACTCCTCGGTCTGACGCCGCCCGCCGGCTGACGCGTGTCTCCCCTCGGCAGAACCGGCGCTTCGCACTGGCCAGACGGCTCGGTGCGCGGCAGGCTGGGGCCGTGGTCACCTTCTCGGTCCAGGCGAGCCCGTCCGACGCTGCCAGCTGGTGTGAGCTGGCCCGCCGGGTGGAGTCGGCCGGCTACGACGCGCTGCTGGTCGGCGACCATCCGGGCGTGGTCGCCGCGCCGTTCGTCGCGCTGGCCGCCGCCGCGTCGGTCACCTCGACACTCGGCCTCGGCTCGTACGTCACCAACGCCGGCGTCCGGGAGCCGGCGCTGCTCGCCACCGACGTGGCCACCCTCGACCTGGTCTCCGGCGGGCGGGCCCGGCTCGGCATCGGCGCCGGCCACACCCCGGTCGAGTGGCGGGCGGTGGGGCGGGAGCGCCCGGACGTCGCCGGCCGGGTGCGCCGGTGCGTCGCGGTGGCCGAGGCGGTCCGGTCCCTGCTGACCGGCGAGGAGGTCACCGTCGACAGTGCCGACCTGGCGGTGCACGCCGCGCGACTGGACCGGCCCCGACCGGTGCAGCCGCGGATCCCGTTGACGGTGGGCACGGCCAACACCGACCTGCTGCGCTGGGCCGGGGCGCACGCCGACGTGGTCGGGCTCAGCGGCTTCGGTCGTACTCTCGCCGACGGCCACGGCCACGACGTGCGCTGGCGGGTCGCGGAGATCGAGGCGCAGCTGGCCGCGGTCGCGGCCGGCGCGGCCGGGCGGGACGCCCCGCCCGCGCTGGAGGCGCTGGTGCAGCGGGTGGTGGTCGGCGGCGACGCGGCGGCCGCCGCCGCGCAGACCGCCGAAGAGACCGGCCTGACCGTCGACGAGCTGCTCGCCACGCCGTTCGTGCTGATCGGCACCGCGGACGAGATCGTCGCGGCGGTGGCCGCGCACCGGCGGCGCTGGGGCGTGACCCGCTACGTGGTCCGGGCCGACGCGCTCGATCCGCTGGCCCCGCTGCTGCCCCGGCTGGCCGCCATCACCTGAGCGGCCTCCGGCGCCGGGTCGGTTGGCCTACCCGCTCTCCGACCCCGATCCGGGCAGCTGCTCGTAGAAGCGGATCTTCTCCCGGAGGTGGTCGTACTGGCGCTGGAGCAGGCGCATCTGTTCCTCGACCCGCACCGCGTGCCGTTTCAGCAGCTCACGGCGCTCGTCGGCGGTGTGCTCGCCCTCGCGGGCCAGCTGCGCGTAGCGGCACATCTGGGCGATCGGCATTCCGGTGTCGCGCAGGCAGCGGAACAGCACCAGCCAGCCGAGGTCGTCGTCGGTGAAGATCCGCTGGCCGCCCGACGTCCGGCTCACGTCGGCGAGCAGGCCGATCTTCTCGTAGTACCGCAGGGTGTCCAGGCTGAAGCCGCTGCGCCGGGCGGCCTCCGCGGGGGCGTAACCGGTCATGCCCCGAGATGGTAGTGGTTGACCTGGAGCGCACTCCAGGTTGGAAGCTGACCGCATGACGACGACACGGACGCTCGGACGCAGCGGCATCGAGGTGAGCGCGATCGGGATGGGATGCTGGGCGATCGGCGGCCCCCTCTGGGGCGACGGCGGGCAGCCGTTCGGCTGGGGCGAGGTGGACGACGACGAGTCGATCCGCACCATCCACCGCGCGCTCGACCTCGGGGTGACCCTGTTCGACACGGCCAGCAACTACGGCGCCGGGCACAGCGAGCGGATCCTCGGCCGGGCCCTGGCCGGCCGACGGGACGACGCGGTGATCGCCACCAAGTTCGGCAACGTCAGCGAGGAGGCCACCCGTCGGGCGCTCGGCACCGACGCCAGCCCGGCCTTCGCGGTGCGCAGCCTGGAGGATTCGCTGCGCCGGCTCGGCACCGACCACGTCGACCTCTACCAGCTGCACATCAACGAGCTGCCGGTGCCCGCCGCGCTCGACCTGGTCGGCGCCCTGGAGGACCTGGTCGGCCAGGGCAAGATCCGGGCGTACGGCTGGAGCACCGACGACCCTGCCTCGGCGGAGGCGTTCGCGGCGGCTGGTGTGCACTGCGCCGCCATCCAGCACGACGAGTCGGTGCTGCGGGACAACGCGGCGGTGCTGGCGGTCTGCGACAGTTACGACCTGGCCAGCCTCAACCGTGGCCCGCTGGCGATGGGGCTGCTCACCGGGTCGACCCGGGCGGTCGGCGCGGACGACGTACGCGGCCGGGCGCCCGAGTGGTTGCAGTGGTTCACCGACGGCCGGCCCACGCCGCGCTGGGCGGCCCGGGTCGAGCAGGTCCGTGCGGCGCTCACCGCCGACGGGCGCACCCTGGCCCAGGGCGCGCTCGGCTGGCTGCTGGCCCGCAGCCCGCGAACGGTGCCCATCCCCGGCCTGCGCACGGTGGCGCAGGCGGAGGAGAACCTGGCCACCCTGGCGCTCGGCCCGCTGGGCGCCGAGGCGTACGACGAGGTGGAGCGGCTGCTGGCCGACCTGCGGCCGGCCCACGCGGCCTGACCATCGGACCGGTTCACGCCCCGGGCGCCGTCAGCGGAAGTCGTCCGCGTGCTCGGCGGCCCACTGCCGGAACGTGCGCCCGGGGCGTCCGGTCACCTGCTCGACGTCCGGGGCGACCCAGCCGTTGCCCTCGGGATGGCGCCCCATCTCCAGGAACCACTCGATCACCTCGGCGGGGTAGTGGTCCTTCCAGTGCTCGCGGGCCTGCTCCGGGGTCAGCTCGTCGAACCGCACCGGACGGCCGATCGCCTCGCCGATCATCCGGACCACGTCCCGGCGGCGGACCGGCTCCGGACCGGTCGGCTGGTACACCCGGCCGGCGTGGCCCTCCTCGGTGAGCGCCGCCACGATGACCGCGGCGATGTCCGCCTCGTGGACCAGCGCGCTGTTCCAGTCCCCGAACGGCGCCCGCACCACCCCCTCGGTCCGGATGCCGGCCGCCCAGTCCCGGGTGTTCGCCATGAACTCGCCGGGGAAGACGTGCGTCCACTCCAGGCCCGAGTTCTCGACGGCCCGGTGCAGGGGCCGGTGGGGTGCCTCGATCGGGTCGTCGTCCGCCCGGCTCGGATCGTTGTGACCGAGGTGGGTGACCCGGCGGACGCCGGCCTGCCGGGCCAGCTCCAGGATCTCCGCACCGGTGGCCAGCGGCCCGTAACCGTCCATCGCGACCAGGTGCATGCGCGTCACGCCGCGCAGCGCCGGAGCCAGCGTGTCGGGCCTGGCGAAATCGCCCGCCACCACCTCCACCCCGCTGGGCAGCGCCGCGGCCGCCGGCGACGCGGGGTCGCGGGTCAGCGCGCGTACGTCGTGGCCGGCCGCCACGAGTTGCCGGACCAGACTGCCTCCGACGGTCCCGGTCGCTCCGGTCACCAGGATCGGCATGGTTCCTCCTCACGGGTCGCCCGACGGCGGGCACGGCGCGCCAACCCCGCCATTCGGGGGCGCACTCGGATGGCTCATGGTCAGCCGGATCGACGCCGGAAGCAATCGCGAACAACGCATTCACGTTCGCTCTGACCTGCGGAAACGTGCCGGCCGCCGAATGCGGGCGGCAGCCTTTTTCGGCGCGCGGAACGCCCGTTGACCTGCGGTTCCACGCCGCCCGGGGGATCGGACGCAGATTTCTTCGCCGGGGCGCTACGCAGCCGGTGACGTCGGCCGCCCCACGCATCCGCCGGCGGCGCTCTGGGCGAAGATGTGGGCATGCGGATCCTTCTGGCCGGCGCGTCCGGCTTCCTCGGCACCCGGCTGGTCGCCCGCCTCTCGGCCGACGGGCACCAGGTCACCCGGCTGGTCCGCCGGTCACCACGCGACCCGCAGGAGCGGCGATGGGACCCCGCCGCCGGGCAGCTCGACCCGGCGGCGGTCGCGGGGTCGGACGCCGTGGTCAACCTGGCCGGCGCGGGTGTCGGCGACAAGCGGTGGAACGACGGCTACCGACGGTTGATCCGGGCCAGCCGGGTGGACACCACCAGCACACTGGCGGTCACCATCGCCGGCCTACCAGCCGCGGACCGGCCGCGGGTGCTGCTCAACTCCTCGGCCGTGGGCTGGTACGGCAACACCGGCGACCGGGTGGTGGAGGAGGACGCGCCGGCCGGCGAGGGGTTCCTGGCCGACGTCTGCCGGGTCTGGGAGGCCGCGACCCGGCCGGCCGAGGACGCCGGCGTACGCGTGGTGCGGCTGCGCATCGGCCTGCCGTTGCACCGCGACGGCGGGATGCTCAAGCCGCAGCTGCTGCCGATGCGGCTGGGCGTCTCGGGCCCGCTCGGCGGCGGCCGGCAGTGGTGGCCCTGGATCTCCATGGCGGACTGGCTGCGGGCGTTCCTCTTCCTGCTTGACCGGGACGACGTCGCCGGGCCGGTCAACATGGTCGGTCCGGCCCCCTCGACCAACGCGGAGTTCACCCGGGAGCTCGCCCGGCAGCTGCACCGTCCTGCGATCATGCCCATCCCGGCGCTGGCGCTGAAGGTGGTGCTTGGCGGGTTCGCCCACGAGGCCCTCACCAGCACCCGCGTCGTGCCGGCCGTGCTGACCCGGGCCGGCTTCACCTACCACCACCCCGACCTGCCCAGCGCCCTGCGCGCCGCGCTCACCGAGTGACGAGGAGAGGGCCCCTCCCGTCGGGTCGGGAAGGGCCCTCTCGGCGGGGGTGGGTCAGCAGCCGACGACCCAGTAGTTGGGGCCGGTCTGCTTGAGCGCACTGGTGTAGAAGGTGTTGTACAGGCCCATCCGCTGATTGGATCCGTTCGTGTAGGCGTAGCCGCCGGACTGGTACGCCCGGCCGGCGCTGACGTGCGCGTAGTTGCTGGCGGTCACGCAGGTCGGCGGCGTGGTCGGGGTGGGGGTCGGCGTCGGCGTGGCCGTCGGGGTGGGGGTGGGGGTGGTGCCGCCACCGTTGAGCCCGAAGAAGACCGCGTCGCGGTACGTCGAGCAGATGGTGTCCAGGAAGTACGCGGCGGTGCTGCCGCACTGCTCGGCGCCGGAGCCCGGGTCGACCGGGGTGCCGTGCCCCATTCCGGAGACCCGGTAGAGCCGCACGTCGTCGTTGCCGTACACCTCCAGGCCGGTGCCGCCGGGCAGCGACGAGGTGCTGGTCGGGGTCTGTGAAACCCCCCGCACGTTCGTCCACTGGTCGCGGGACTCCGCGCCGTTGAGCGGGGCGACCGTCGTGTCCGAGGTGCCGTGCCAGATGGCCACCCGGGGCCGCCGGCCGCTGTAGCCGGGGTACGCGCCGCGAACCAGGTCACCCCAGGCGGCCGGCGTCTTGTCCGCGCCCGGGTTCATGCAGCTGAACGCGTTGACCATGCTGGTGGCGCAGCGGTACGGGATGCCCGCGATGATCGATCCGGCGGCGAAGACGTCCGGGTAGGTGGCGAGCATGACCGAGCTCATCGCCGCGCCCGCGGAGAGGCCGCTGACGAAGACCCTGGATCCGTCCACCCCGAAGTTCGCCTTGGCGTGGTCGACCATCTGCTTGATCGACAACGCCTCGCCCTGGCCCCGTGCCGTGTCCCCCGGCTCGAACCAGTTGAAGCAGCTGTTGGCGTTGTTGCCCGACGGTTGCTGGGGAACGATGAGGGCGAACTTCCACTGGTCGGCGAACTTGCGCCAGCCGGAGTTGGTGAAGTAGCCGGATGCGTTCTGGGTGCAGCCGTGCAGCAGCACCACGGCGGGAGAGCTGGCCGGCAGGTTGTCCGGACGGTAGGCGTACATGGCGAGGTTGCCCGGGTTGGAGCCGAAGCCGGTGACCTGGGTCAGGCTGGCCGCCTGGGCGGGCGTGGCGAGGACGACCGCACCGGCCACGGCGAGGACGAGCCCGGCGACCGCACCGATCAGCCGGGTGAGGATGGACGAGGAGCGGCGCACGGCGGCCTCCTGAGGGGGCGGACTGTGAACTGGGTCACGGTCGAATTGCCGGAACGTTACGTCGATGTGTCGCCGCTATGACATGGGCCACAGTCACACATTCACGACGACCGCTGTGTACGCCGGACCGCCGAGCCGTTGGGAAGGGCCCCCTCCTCTACCTGAGGCGACAACAAGGGTCCCCTCCTTGCATGTATGACCGGCCGGTCCAGGTCCGGTTGGTAACGTCCGCTGCGTGCCGTCCTCCCCGTCGCTGGCCACCGGGCCCGCACCCGCGTCACCACCTCGCGCCGCCCGGGACCGCCGGGTCGACCTGATCGTCGTGCTGGCGGCGCTCGCGCTCGCCGTCTGGGTGACCAGTGGGCTGTGGCGGGACCCGAACGTGCGCACCATCACCGTCAACTCCAGCGACCAGGCGCTCTTCGAGTGGCTGCTCGCCTTCGGCGGGCATGCGGTCACGCACGGGGAGAACCCGCTCTTCACGTACCTGATCAACGTCCCGGACGGGGTCAACCTCGCGGTCAACACCTCGATCACGGTGTACGCGGTCGTCTTCGCCCCGCTCACATACCTGATCGGGCCGCCGGCGACCTTCCTGGTGATCCTCACCCTCAACCTGTTCGCCACCGCGCTCGCCTGGTACTGGCTGCTCTCCCGGCACCTGGTCCGCAGCCGGCTGGCCGCCGGGATCGGCGGCCTGTTCATCGCCTACTCCCCCGGCATGGTCTCGCACGCCAACGCCCACCTGAACTGGACCGCCGGCTGGCTGGTGCCGCTGCTGGTGTGGCGGTTGTTCGCGCTGCGCCGGCCCGGGCACTGGCTCCGGGACGGGGTGATCCTCGGCGTCCTGGTCGCGGTGGCCTTCTCGATCGCCGCCGAGGGCCTGTTCTTCACCGCGCTCGCGCTCGGCGTGTTCGTCTCCGTCTGGGCACTGCACCCGGTCCACCGGGCCGAGGCCCGGGCCGTGCTGCCCACCTTCCTGCGCGGGCTCGGGGTGACCACGGTCGTGGCCGGCGTGCTGCTGTCGTACCCGCTGTGGCTGCACTTCGCCGGCCCCCAGCGGTTCCACGGCACCGGCTTCGATCCGGTGATCCACTCCGAGGACATCGCCGCGTTCGCCGCGTTCCCGCGCCGCTCGCTGGCCGGCGAGGCCGGACTGGGCACCGCGCTGGCGCCGAACCCCACCGAGGAGAACTCGTTCTTCGGCATCCCCCTGCTGGTGCTCACCGTGGTCTGCTTCGTCGCGCTCTGGCGACGCGCCGATGCCGCCCGCAGGGCCACCCTCTGGGCGCTGGGCGCCACCGCGCTGATCTTCACCGTGCTCTCCTTCGGGCCGGTGGCGAAGGTCAACGGGCGGCGCACCGACCTGCCGATGCCGTTCGACGTGCTCGGGCAACTGCCGGTGGTGAACGCCGCGCTGCCCGCCCGGCTGGCCCTGGTGGTCGCGCCGGTGGTCGGGGTGCTGCTGGCGTACGCCATCGACCAGCTACGGCACGACCCGCCCCGGCACCGCTCCGCGGAGGTGGCCTGGTCGGTTGGCTTCGCCGTGGCCCTGCTGCCGCTGCTGCCCGCCCCGCTGCTGACACACGAGCGGGAGCCCATCCCGCGATTCATCACGGCGGGCACCTGGCGGGAGTACGTCTCGCCCGGCGGGGTGCTCACGCCGGTGCCGCTGGCCGTGGACATCTACCCGGACGGGCAGCGCTGGCAGGCGTACGCGCTGTCGCACCGGCAGGGTGAGTTCGCCATTCCGGGCGGCTTCTTCCTCGGCCCGGGCGGACCGGACGGTCGCGGTCGGATCGGGCCGGTGCCCCGCACCCTGAACGCACTCATGGACCAGGCCGGCCGGACCGGGCTGGTGCCGATCGTCACCGACGGCACCACGCGGGAGGTCCGAGCCGACCTTCGGCTCTGGCGGGTCGAGGCGGTCGTCCTTCCCGACCGGGTGCACGGGGCGAAGTTCGACGTCGACGAGGAGGCGGTCCGGCGCACCGCCACCGCACTGTTCGGCGAACCGCAACGGGTCGACGACGTCTGGGTCTGGCGCATCCCGCCGGCCTGATCAACGGCCGGTCGGCTGATCCCCCAGCGGCCACGCCGCGACCGAGGGGCACCGCGGCGGGCCGCCGTCGCGTCCAATGGGGCGGTGCGGATGACGGACGCTGGCTCCGGCGCGGTGCGGGGGCTGCCGTCGCGCTGGCTCTCGTGGCGCTGAGCGCCCCCGCGGCGACGGCCGCCGACGGTACGGCAGGCGCGGTGCCCACCCGCGTGCACGACCCCATAACTGTGGCAGGCCACCGCGAACTGCTCGACCTCACCACCGGCCGACAGCACCGCACGCTGCGCACGGGGGTGGACCCTCTGGCCTGGTCGCCGGACGGGCAGCGGGTGGTGGGCACCCGCAGCAACAACACGGTGATCAGCTACGGGCCGGACAACCAGCAGCTCAACGACCCGGAGCAGCCGGAAGACCTGCTCGTCGTCGACCCGTACCGGGGCACCGAGCGGGTGGTCGGCGCCGGCACGTTCGCCGCTCACGCCGTGGCGGCCTGGTCACCCGGTGGCGACCTGGTGGCGGTGGCCGGCCCGCCCGACGACGCCGCGCTGGTCGTCGAGCGCCAGCGGCTGGTGGTCGTCGATCCCGCCGGCGACCGGCCGCGCTGGCAGGTCGACCTGGGCGCGCGGCGGATGTTGGCCGGCCCGGGCGCCTGGCACCCGGACGGCCAATGGATCGCGCTGCTCGTCTTCGACGGCTGCGCCGGCCCCGGCTGCACGCCCGATCAGGCGGCGGTGCGCACCTGGCGGATCGAGTTCCTGGAGGCGGCCACCGGGCGGGTCGTCGGCCAGCCGCCGCCGGTCGACGCCTCGACCACCAAGGTCGTCGGCTGGCGCGGCACCGACCCTGTGGTGCAGCGGATGACCGACACCCAGCGGGACGAGGACCGGCGGGCCACTCTCGCCGTGCTGTCGGCCGACGGCGGGCACGAGGTGCTGCTGACCGCGCCGGACGAGGCGACGGCCATCACCGTGCCGGGCGACCTGCTGGCCCGGGCCGCGTTCGGCGGCCCGGAGCGCCGCCCGTCGCCGTTCGCCGCGCCGCTCTGGTGCTACCTGGCGCTGGCCGTGCCACTGCTGCTCGCCGTCGCCCTCCTCGTCCGCTACCGGCATCGCCGGCGTGGTTCCGCCGCCGACGCGCACCCCGGGCCTGACGCCCCGCGCGGACCCGGCCTGACGCCCCGCGCAGACCCGGCCCGACGCCCCGCGCAGACCCGGCCCGACGCCCCGCGCAGACCCGGCCCGACGCCTGGCGCCTGAGGCCTGAGGCGGGCGGGCAGCGGGGCCCGCAGCCGGGGCTGCCGACACCCTGGTGAGGCGGCTCACCAGCGATCATCGCCGGTCACGGGACTAGGCTGAAGGGCGTGACGACGACGACCTCCGGCCTGACGGCCGTCCGCGCCGGCCTGCTCGAGTACCAGGCCGCCTGGGACGAGCAGCGCCGCCTGCACGAGTCGGTGGTGGCCGGCGAGCGCGGCGACACCGTGCTGCTGCTGGAGCACCCGAGCGTCTACACCGCGGGCAAGCGCACCGAGCCGTGGGACCGGCCGGTGGACGGCACCCCGGTCGTCGACGTGGACCGCGGCGGCAAGATCACCTGGCACGGGCCGGGGCAGCTCGTCGGCTACCCGATCCTCCGGCTGCCCGACCCGGTGGACGTGGTCGCGTACGTACGCCGCACCGAGGAGCTGCTGATCGACGTGTGCGCCGAGTTCGGGCTGACCGCCGGTCGGGTCGAGGGGCGCAGCGGTGTCTGGGTGCCCGAGGACGACCGGGGGCCGGCTCGCAAGGTGGCCGCCATCGGCATCCGGGTCGCCCGGGGCGTCACCCTGCACGGCTTCTCGATCAACTGCGACTGCGACCTGACGTACTTCGATCGGATCGTGCCGTGCGGCATCCGGGACGCCGGCGTCACCTCGCTCACCGCCGAGTTGGGCCGCCCGATCACCGTCGCCGACGTGCTCCCGGTCGTCGAACGCCGACTGTCCACCCTCGTCGAGGCCTGACACCGCCAACCTCGTCGATCTAGGGACCATCGTCGCTGATTGATCTACGGACGACACGATTATCCCTAGATCGACGAGTTGCCGGCCGCGCCGGCCGCGCCGGCCGGCGCGGCCCCTCGGTCAGGGGGTCAGGCGGTGTAGGTCGCGGGGGAAGGCGGTGACCTCCCGGATGTTCGCCGCGCCGACCAGGCGGGCCACGAAGCGCTCCAGGCCGATGGCGAAGCCGCCGTGCGGCGGCATGCCATGCCGGAACGCGTCCAGGTAGCCGGCGTACGGCTCGACCGGCTCCCCCCGGGCCGCCAGCGCCGCCAGGTAGTCGGCGTGCCGGTGCAGCCGCTGCCCGCCGGTGACCAGCTCCAAGCCCCGGAAGAGCAGGTCGAAGCCGTTGGAGTAGGCCGGCCGGGCCGGGTCCGGGTGGGTGTAGAAGGGTCGCTTCGCCATCGGGTAGCCGGTGACGAAGAGGAAGTCCGACGCGTGCTCGCGCCGGGCCCACTCCCCCAGCGCCCGTTCATGGGCGGGCGCGAGGTCCGGCTCGTCGGCGGGTGCGCCGGCGATCGTCAGCGCCTCGGTGAAGTGCACCGCCGGGATCTGAGCCGGCACGGCCGGCATCTCGACGCCGAGCGTGGCCAGCGCGCCTCCGGCCCGCTCGCCCACCGTGCCCAGCATCCCGGCCAGGGTGTCCCGCAGCACGACCATCACGTCGCGGTGGTCGGGGACGAAGCCAAGCTCCACGTCGAGCGAGGTGTACTGCGCGAGGTGCCGGACGGTGTCGTGCGGTTCGGCCCGGAAGACCGGCCCCACCTCGTAGACCCGTTCGAAGACGCCGACCATCAGCTGCTTGTAGAACTGCGGCGACTGGGCAAGGTACGCGGGCCGGCCGAACCAGTCCAGCGCGAACACGTTCGCCCCGCTCTCCGTGGAGGAGCTGACCACCTTCGGCGTGTGGATCTCCACGAAGTCCCGGGCGTCGAGCGCGGCACGGAACCCGGCCACCGCCGCCGCCGAGATCCGCAGCGCCGCCGATCGGGTGGGGTGCCGCAGCGCGGTCGGCGCGTGGTCGAGCTGGGTGGGCAGACTCGCGGTGAGCGCCGGCCGGTACAGGTCGAACGGCGGCGGCACGGCGGGCGGGCCGAGCGGACGTACCGTCGGGTCGGTCAGCTCGACCCCGGCGGACGCCGTCGCCGGCGGGGTCTTGGACGCGCCGTAGCTGTCCCGCGCGGTGACCGTCCCGGTGACCTCGACGACCGTCTCCTCGGTGAGTTTCTCCAGCTCGGCGCGGGCGGCCGGGTCGGTGACGACGACCTGGGCCAGGCCGGCGGCGTCCCGCACGATCAGGAAGGCCACCGATTTGAGCATTCGACGGCGGTGGACCCAGCCGGCGATCCGCACGGTCGCGCCGACCTGGGTGGGCAGTTGGTGGGACAGGGTTCGTTGCATGGCGGGCTGCTCCTCGGTCGATCGCCACGCCGTCGCCGCCCTGGGTGGCGAAGCGTCGCATCAGCCCCAGGGAGGTGTGGGCGAGCGGGAACCTCGCGGTGCCACCACACCTTCGCCCCCGCCGGAGCGGGGGCCTCGTTCGTCGCCTGATGACCGGGGCCAGCCGGGCGGGCTCTACTGGGCACGGGGTGACCCCGCAACCGTTCTTCCCGCAGCTCGGGAGGGTCTTCGCGCACCGGCGCCAGACCGCCTCTCAGCACCGGCGGCTCTCTGCACTGGCGGGTCGGGCGCTACTCGGCTCCGTCATCGCTGTTGGCGGTGACCGTAACACCCGACACCTGCGGCTGTGACGCCTATTTCGGCCCGTCGGTGTCCGGCGTCACAACATCCACGGCGTGACGCCGGTCGCCCGACGCACATAGACGGTGGCCGTCGGGCGTAGGCTCGTTTTCGTGACGATCGAGCACTCCGCGCCGACGACCGGCCAGGCAGCGCGCACCGCAACGGCCGCCCCCGAGGGGCGACGTCTGCTGCGGATCGAGGCGCGCAACGCCGAGACGCCGATCGAGCGCAAACCGCCATGGATCAAGGTCAAGGCCAAGATGGGCCCGGAGTACACCCAGCTGCGCGGGCTCGTCTCGCGCGAGGGGCTGCACACCGTCTGCCAGGAGGCCGGCTGCCCCAACATCTACGAGTGCTGGGAAGACCGCGAGGCCACCTTCCTGATCGGCGGCGACCAGTGCACCCGGCGCTGCGACTTCTGCCAGATCGACACCGGCAAGCCGGCCGAGTTCGACGCCGACGAGCCCCGCCGGGTCGCCGAGTCGGTGGTCTCCATGGGGCTGCGCTACGCCACCATCACCGGCGTCGCCCGCGACGACCTGCCCGACGGCGGCGCCTGGCTGTACGCCGAGACCGTCCGGCAGATCCACGCCCTCCAGCCGGGCTGCGGCGTCGAGCTGTTGATCCCGGACTTCAACGCCGTCCCCGAGCAGCTGGCCGAGGTCTTCGGCTCCCGCCCGGAGGTGCTGGCGCACAACGTGGAGACGGTGCCGCGCATCTTCAAGCGGATCCGCCCCGCGTTCCGCTACGACCGCTCGCTGGATGTGATCCGGCAGGCCCGCGCCGACGGTCTGGTCACCAAGAGCAACCTGATCCTGGGCATGGGCGAGGAGCGGGCCGAGGTCTCGCAGGCGCTCCGCGACCTGCACGAGGCCGGCTGCGAGCTGATCACCATCACCCAGTACCTGCGCCCCACACCCCGGCACCACCCGGTGACCCGCTGGGTCAAGCCGGAGGAGTTCGTGGAGCTGCGCGAGGAGGCCGAGGAGATCGGCTTCGCCGGGGTGATGAGCGGGCCGCTGGTGCGCTCGTCTTACCGGGCCGGCCGGCTCTACCGCCAGGCTCTCGACGCCCGCGCCGGCTCCCCCGTCGGCACCGCCGGCTGACCCGCCGGCCCGACGGCGCACCCCAGGCCGGCGTCCGGGTGCCATGATCGTGCGATGACCGCCGGGGTACGCCAGCAGCCTCGTGGCGCGGGCTCTCCGCGCCCGCGGCCCGGTGCGCGCGCCGGGCTGGTCGGCTGGCTCACCGGGCTGGCCCTGCTCGCCGGGGTGGGCTACCGGCTCTGGCTGCTGGGCCACGCCGCGCCGCCGACGAACAGCGACGAGGCCACCATGGGGTTGGCCGCGCTGCACATCGCCCGGGGTGCGGACTTCCCGGTCTGGTTCTACGGCCAGCAGTACATGGGCACGCTGGAGGCGTACCTGGCCGCACCGGTGTTCGCCCTGGCCGGCGGGCCGTCGCTGCTCGGGCTGCGGCTGCCCACCCTGGCGCTGTACGCGCTGTTCCTGCTGCTGGCCTGGCGGTTGACGCTGCGGCTGACCGGGGACCGCTGGTTCGGGCTGCTGGTGGTGGCGCTGCTCGCCCTCGGCTCCGACCGGGTGGTCAAGAACCAGCTGATCGCCGGCGGCGGCTATCCCGAGATGAACGCCGCCGGGGTGGCGCTCGCCCTGCTCGCCCTGGATCTGGCCACCGGACGGCCGGGGCGGCGGCTGGTGCGCTGGGCGGCGTGGGGGTTCCTGGCCGGCCTGATGCTCTGGGTCGACCCGCTGGTGCTGCCGTACGTCCTCGCCACCGGCGGGGTGCTGGTCGCGTTCTGCCGTCGGGACCTCGGCGGAGCGGCTGGCGGGCTGCTCGCGGCGGCCACCGTGCTGGGGGCGGCCCCGCTGCTGGCGCACAGCCTCCTGACCGGGCGGAACCCGCTGCACGCGGTGCTCGCCGCCAGCGGGTCGGACGCCACCGCGGGCTGGGCGGAGCGGCTGCACGGAGGGCTGCTGCTCGGCCCGCCACTGGGCATGGGCTTCTGCGCGCCGGGGCGGTGCGCCACCTGGCAGCTGTGGTGGGCTCTCGCCCTGCCGGTGCTGCTGGCCGTCGCCGCCGCCACCGCCTGGCGGGTGATGCGCCGGCCGCCCGCCGCCCAGGGGGCTGGTCCCTCGCCCCGCGCCGCGGCGGCGATGCGGCTGGCTCTGGTGCTGGCCGCGGTGGCCACCCTCGGGGCGTACACCATGAGCAGCGCCGCCGGGCTCACGCCGGTGGAGAGTTCCCGCTACCTGTCCTGCCTGCTCATCTCCCTGCCGGCGGTGCTCTGGCCGCTGTGGACGGCGGCCCGGAGGGCCGCCGCGCCGGGCGGCGCCGGGTGGAAGCAGCCGGGCGGGTGGACGCTCGCCCGGCCGGTCGCGCTGGTCGTGCTCGCCGCCACGGTGGGCACCGCCGTCCACGCCACCTGGCGGTCGGCGCAGACCGCCCCGGCGACCCGGGCCGCCGAGGCCCGGCACGCCGAGCTGGTGACCACCCTGCGGCAGCTCGGCGTACGGCAGGTGCGGGGCGGCTACTGGACCTGCAACCGGCTCACCTTCGCCAGCGCGGAGGAGGTGGTCTGCGCGGTCGTCGACGACACCCTGCGCCCCGGCTTCGACCGCTACCCCGCGTACCGGCGGGAGGTGGAGCGCGCGGCGGCGCCGGCCTGGGTCACGCCCACCGGGTCGCCGCTGGCGGCCCGGCTCGACGAACGGCTGCGCGCCGCCCCGGGCAGCCTGGACCTGGTCACCCTCGACGGTTGGCGGATCTACCTGCCGCGCACCTGAGGGTGGCCGAGCCGCCGCGGTGCGCTCGTCAGCGGGGTGCGGCGGGCTCGGCGAGAAGACCGAGGCGGTGGGCCACGGCGGCGGCCTCCCCCCGGTTGGTCACGCCCAGCTTGGCGATGATCCGGGACACGTGCACGCTGGCCGTCTTCGGCGAGATGAACAGCCGCTCGGCGATCCGGCTGTTGCTGTGCCCCTCGGCGACCAGCCGCAGCACCTCCCGTTCCCGCGAGGTCAGCAGGTCGACGCCGGGCCCCGCCTGGCCCGCGCCGCGCAGACCGACCCGGCGGGCAAGGGTGGCGGCCGCCTCGGCCAGTGGGGTCGCGCCCAGCCGCCGGGCGATCTCGGTGGCTTCGGTCACCGCCGCCGCCACCTCGTCGCGCTCTCCGGCGGCGGCGGCCGCCTCGGCCAGCGCCAGCAGGGCCCGGCCCAGCGGGTACGGCTGCCCGTCGGCCCGCCACGCCTCCACCGCCGCACGCCAGGCCGGCAGCGCCCGGCCGGCGGTCGCGAGCAGGGCGGTGACCTGGGCGGCGTGCGCCCGCGCGGCCGGGTGCCGGGCGGGCAGGTCGGCGGCGAGCGCCGCGACGGTGGCGGCCAGGTCCCGGTCCCCCACCCGCACGGCGGTACGCGCGACGGCGCTGAGCACGGGCCAGCCCTCGCGGGGCAACTGCGGCAGGCTCTGATCGGCCAGCGCAACGCGCGCCGCCCGGACCGCCTCGACCTTGTCGTCGGCGGCCAGCGCCGACTCGATGCCCAGCTCGTGCAGGGGCAGCCGGTGGTTCGGCCACAGGTAGGGCCGGCCGAGGAAGGCCAGCGCCCTGCCGACCAGCTCGTCGGCACCCGGGTGGGCGCGGGCCAGCCGCAGCCCGGCGCCCAACTGGAGCCAGTGCAGCCCGGTGACGCCGGACAGATCGATCCGGGCGGCCTCCGCGCACACCGCCTCCGCCTCGTCCCACCGGCCCAGCGCGATCAGCGCCTCGGCCCGGTTGCTCAGCAGGTACGCGCCGGTGGATCGGCTGATCCCCACCCGCCGCGCCTCGGCCACGCCGGCCTCGGCCGCCTGCGCGGACTCGGCGTAGCGGCCCAGCTCGCAGAGCACGTCCGATCGGTACACCATGGCGAGCACCAGGGCCGGCGCGTCCCCGGCGTCGCGGGCGACGGACTCGGCTTGACGCAGCTCCGCAAGCCCCCGCTCCAGGTCCCGCTCGCCGTGGCAGAGCAGGGCGATCCGCGTGGGCAGCAGGGGTACGTACTCGTTGAGAGCCTCGGCGTCCGTGACGGCCTCGGCGGCCACCCGGGCCGCCTGCTGCGGGTCGATCTTGACCAGGTGCGCGGCGATGTCGGCGAGCAGCCGGACCCGCTCCACGCCGGCCGGGCCGCCCGCCGCCAGGCGGTACGCCTCACCCAGCTCGCTGCTGCCGTCGCTCTTGCCGAGCAGGGCCAGCAGTCGACCCCGTTGGTCCAACAGGCGGGCGGCGCGCAGGGGTGCGGCGTCGGCGTCCACCTCGGTCAGCCCGGCCCGGGTAAGGGTGATCGCACGGCTGAAGTCGCCGGCCGTGACCGCGGCGTCCACGGTCTGCTCCAGCAGCGCCAGGTGGTCCATGCCGAGCCGGTCGGCGGCGTCGGGCACCAGTTCCCAGAGCTCCAGCACCCGTTCCAGCAGCCGGCGCTGCTCGGCGTAGGCGTACCGGTCGGCGGCCGCGCAGGCGGCGGCCCGTGCGGTGACCAGGGCCCGGGGGTGGTCGTGCGCGGCGTACCAGTGGTGGGCGATCTCGGCCGGGGCCCGGCCCTCGGCGACCATGTGCGGCTGGGCCTCGATCGCGGCGGCGAACCGGGCGTGCAGCCGGGCGTGCTCGCCGGGCAGCAGCTCGTCGTGCACGGCCTCGCGGACGAGCGCATGCCGGAACTCGTAGTCGCCGTCCCGAGCCACCACCAGCTGGGCGGCGACGGCGGCGCGCAGCGCGTCCTCCAGCTCCGCCTCGGGCAGCCCGGCGACCTCGGCGAGCAGGTGGTGGGCGAAGCGGGTGCCGCCGGCCGCCGCGATCCGCAGCACCCGCTGGGCCGGCTCGGGCAGCCGGTCCACCCGGGCCAGCAGCAGGTCGCGCAACGTGTCGGGCAGCGCGGCGCAGCCGACGGGGTCGCCGGCGACGGTCAGCTCCTCGATGAAGAAGGGATTGCCCTGGGTGCGTTCGTGGATGTCGTCGATGGCACGGGGGGCCGGCTCGGCGCCGAGGAGGTCGGCGAGGACCGCGCTGGTGCCGTCGCGGTCCAGCCGGCCCAGCTCGACCCGCTCGACGCCGCGGGCCCGGTCCAGCTCGGCCAGGAACGGGCGCAGCGGATGTCCGCGCTGCAACTCGTCCGTGCGGTAGGTGCTGACCAGCAGCAGCCGGCCCGGCCGGGCGGCCCGGACCAGAAAACCGATCAGGTCGCGGGTGGAGCGGTCCGCCCAGTGCAGGTCCTCGATCACCAGCACCAGCGGCCGGGCGTCGGCGAGCTGTTGGAACAGCTCGGCGACCAGGTCGAACAGGTAGCCGCGCGGGGCGTCGGTGAGCGGCGCGGCGGCCGGCGCGGCCAGCGCGGCGGACACGCGGCCCAGCTCCGGCAGGAGCCGGGCGAACTCCGCCTCGTATCCGGCGAAGACCTCGGCGCCGTCGGCGCGCAGCACCGCGCGCAGGGCGGCGGCGAACGGGGCGAACGGCAGGCCGGCCTCGCCCAGCTCCAGGCACTGGCCGACCAGCACCCGGGCGCCGCCGTCGGTGGCCCAGCCCGCGAACTCCTCCAGCAGCCGGGTCTTGCCGACGCCCGCCTCGCCACCGACCAGCACGGTGCTGGGCTCGCCGGCCCGGGCCCGAGCCAGCGCGGCCCGCAGCGCGGCGATCTCACGCTGGCGGCCGACGAGGACGGAGCTGGCGGCGCGTACGGTCACGGGGTCGAGCATGCCATGGCGGGCCCGGCCGCCCTCCCCGCCGATCGGCTGGTGACCGAGCGGCGGGGACGGCGGCGGGGTGGGCGCGGCGGCGGGTGGGGCGGTCACGGTCACCGACGGTCGTCGCCGGTGCGCCGGATCTGCTGACGCCGGCCCAGCCAGCTGCGGCTGGCGGGGCGTGACACCGACC
Organism: Micromonospora sp. U21; assembly: GCF_018070045.1. Taxonomy (GTDB): domain Bacteria; phylum Actinomycetota; class Actinomycetes; order Mycobacteriales; family Micromonosporaceae; genus Micromonospora. Next base: position 74,432 of record NZ_JAGPYK010000022.1, on the reverse strand, counting down.
GGGCGAGTCGTTCCGTCGCCGCCTCGGCGCGCAGCTCGGCCGCGTGGGTGTGGTGCAGGGTGAGCAGGAATTCTGCGTCGTTGCCGAACATCTCGGGCTCCTTCGTGGCGTCGTCATCGTTCTGTTGATGACTCTTCGCGCGAAGGCCCCACCCGGGCATGGGCACACCGCCTGATCTTCTGCGGCGCCACCCTCCTTACCCGCGCCCCCCGGAGGCGTACGGCGACGTAAGGTACTCAGCCGGCCGGCACCCGGACGCGGATCAACGGGGCGGGCGGCGCCCACTAGACTCTGCGGCATGGCAAAGCCCCAGGAGAAGGTCTCGTTCGGCCAGCGGCTGAAGCAGATCGGGATGGTGTTCCAGTTCACCGCCAAGCAGGACAAGTGGTTCGCGCCGCTGGTCGCCGCCGCGGTGCTCCTCCCGCTCGCCCTCACCGTGGTCGCGGTCATCCTCTGGAGCTGGATCTGGCTGCCGCTGGGCATCCTGTTCGCCCTGCTCGCAGTGCTGATCGTGCTGAATCTGCGGTCCAACAAGGCGATGATGAACGCCGCCGAGGGGCAGCCCGGCGCGGCGGCGCAGATCATGGAGAACATGCGTGGCGACTGGCGGGTGACCCCGGCCGTCAGCTCCACCACCCAGATGGACATGGTTCACCTGGTGATCGGCCGGCCGGGCGTGATCCTGCTGGCCGAGGGCAACCCGCAGCGGGTGCGCGGCCTGCTCGGGCAGGAGAAGCGGCGGCTGGCCAAGGTGATCGGCTCCGCCCCGCTGCACGACTACGTGATCGGGCAGGAGGAGGGCGAGCTGCCGATCCGCAAGCTGCGGACCACGCTGCTGCGGCTGCCCCGGGCGCTCAGCGGCAAGGACGTCAACTCGCTGGACAAGCGGCTCAAGGCGCTCACGGCCCGGCCGCAGATGCCCAAGGGCGCGATCCCGAAGAACATGCGACCGCCGGGCGGCTCCTTCCGCCAGTCGCGGCGCTGACCCCCGCGCCGTACGCCTCGAAGAGCCGGAGCCCTACGGGCCCGGCTCTTCGACGTTCAGCGGCGCGGTGCGTCGACGATGACCGCGTCGGTGAGCCGGTCGTGCAGGCCGCGACGGTGCTCGTCCATGATCAGCGCGGGCACGACCAGGGCCAGCAGCAGGCCCCGGGCCAGCCCCCGGAGCAGCCCGATCCGGCCGCCGTGGTGCCAGTTCACGCAGCGGACCTTCGTGATGTACATGCCCGGCGTCTGGGCGAACAGGCCGAGGAAGAAGCCGTACAGCAGGATCAGCACCAGCACGGGTGCCCAGCCGTCGCGCACCGGGTCGGCGAAGATGTTGGCCACCAGCAGGCACAGCACCCAGTCGATGATCAGCGCCCCGAACCGCCGACCCAGGCTCGGCGGAGTGAAGGTGGGGTCGGTGGCCGGCGCTGCCGGAGCCTGCGGGTTGGTCACAGCGGTCAAGGGTATCCGTGCCCGGATCGTGCCTTCCGGGTGCCGTCACCGCGCGCGCCAAATCGGGCCTATAGCATCAAATGTCTTTACAATGGTATGGCCGGTACGGCGTTCGCGGCGGACCGAGGGCGGTGGAGGAGCGTCGCTGACGCTCCGCGAGGGACGTAACACGGCAGAAACACCGGGGACACGGCCGGGCAACCGCCTGGCCATAGCGTCGTCAGAAGCCTAGCCACCCCGTGGACGTGCCAGGAGGACGTGTGTTCGCCAATCCCGAGGAACTGCTGCGATACCTCAAGAACGAGGACGTGAAGTTCGTCGACGTTCGTTTCTGTGACCTGCCCGGCGTGATGCAGCACTTCAACCTGCCGGTCGAGTCCGTCAACGACGATCTGTTCACCGACGGCCTCGCGTTCGACGGCTCATCGATCCGCGGTTTCCAGGCGATCCACGAGTCGGACATGCTCCTGCTCCCGGACGTCGCCACCGCCTTCATCGACCCGTTCCGGGCGCAGAAGACCCTCGCGTTGAACTTCTTCATCCACGACCCGTTCACCCGCGAGGCCTACACCCGCGACCCCCGCAACGTCGCCAAGAAAGCCGAGGCGTACCTCGCGGCCAGCGGCATCGCCGACACCGCCTACTTCGGCGCCGAAGCCGAGTTCTACATCTTCGACTCCATCCGCCACGAAACCTCCGCCCACCAGTCGTTCTACTACATCGACTCCATCGAGGGCGCCTGGAACAGCGGCCGCGAGGAGCCGGGCGGCAACCGCGGCTACAAGACCGCGTACAAGGGCGGCTACTTCCCCGTACCCCCGGTCGATCACTACGCCGACCTACGCGACTCGATCGTGCGCCGCCTCGTCGACTCCGGCTTCACCGTCGAACGCTCACACCACGAAGTCGGCACCGCCGGCCAATCGGAGATCAACTACCGGTTCTCCACCCTCCTGCACGCCGCCGACCAACTCCAACTCTTCAAGTACATCGTCAAGAACGAAGCCTGGGCCAACGGCAAAACCGCCACCTTCATGCCCAAACCGCTGTTCGGCGACAACGGCTCCGGCATGCACACCCACCAGAGCCTCTGGCTCAACGGCGAACCACTGTTCTACGACGAGACCGGCTACGCCGGCCTGTCCGACACCGCCCGCTGGTACATCGGCGGTCTGCTGCACCACGCCCCGTCGCTGCTGGCGTTCACCAACCCGACCATCAACTCCTACCGCCGCCTCGTGCCCGGCTTCGAAGCACCGGTCAACCTGGTCTACTCCCAGCGCAACCGCTCGGCCTGCACCCGCATCCCGGTCACCGGCGCGAACCCGAAGGCCAAGCGCGTCGAATTCCGCGTCCCCGACCCCTCGGCCAACGTCTACCTCGCCTTCTCCGCGATGATGATGGCCGGCCTCGACGGCATCAAGAGCAAGATCGAGCCGCCGACGCCGATCGACAAGGACCTCTACGACCTCCCACCGGAGGAGTGGGGCGACGTCAAGCAGGTGCCGGGCTCGCTGCCGGCCGTGCTCGACTCGCTCGAGGCCGACCATGACTACCTGCTCGACGGCGGCGTCTTCACCCCCGACCTGATCTCCACCTGGGTCGACTGGAAGCGGGCCAACGAGGTCGACCCGGTGCGCCTGCGCCCGACCCCGCACGAGTTCGCCATGTATTACGACTGCTGAGCAGTCGCTCGATCACCGGCCGGGGCCGGCTCCGCGATCGGGGAGCCGGCCCCGGCCACTTTCCCTGGCGACAATGAGGTTGGCGGGCCCTTCGGAGATCGGCAGCGCCGCCCACCTCATGATCAGCGCGACCGGGGACGCCGACGCAGGGCGCGCAGGAGGGCCAGGAGCACGGCCAGGAGCAGGGCGGTCATCGCCACGGCGCCGGGGGCCTTCGTGACGCGGGCCAGGTTGGTGCCGTCGGGTAGGGCGAGAAAGACCGTTCCCGCGGCCGGCAGCGCGAACCACGCCGTCCGGGCGGGGGTGAGCGCGAGCAGCGCCAGCGGCCAGGTCGCGTACCAGGGGTGGAAGACCGGCGACAGGACCACGGTGGCGACCAGCGCCAGCGCCGCGCCACGCAGCGCTACCCGGGGGCGCGTCACCTCGGCCGGGGTCACCCGCCGGTGGACGCCGTTCACGGCGCGCAGCACCTGCCAGGCCCGCCACCAGAATCCCACCAGCACCCCGGCGAGCACCAGCAGCGCGACGGCCCGGACCACCGGCACCGCCGCCAGGTCACGGCCGATCAGCGCGCCGGCGTAGTCCACGACCAGGCCGACCGCGGTGGGCGGCGATGTCCACTGCTTGGAGTCGCCGCTGTGGGTCAACCCACCCACCCAGCCGAAACCGAGACCGGACAGCGCCGAGGTGACCAGGAACGCACCCAGCACCCCGCCGGTCAGCCACCCGCCGTCGCGCAGCAGCGCCCGCACGGTGTACCGGCCGTGCACCGCGGCCAGCGCGGCGAACGGCACCACCACCACGGCGCTCGCCTTCACCGTCACCGCCAGCCCGAGCAGCGCCCCGGCGAGCAGCAGCGCCGGGGGCCGGCCCGGCCGGCGGATCACCACCAGCAGCCCGCACAGCACCAGACCCAGCATCACCGCGTCGTTGTGCGCCCCGGCCACCAGGTGCACCCCGACCAGCGGGCTGGCCAGCGCCAGCCAGGCGGCCCGTCGGGTCGGCACCCTGGCCGCGCGGGCCAGCCCGGGCAGACAGAACGCCGCCAACAGCAGCCCCGCCACCGCGATCACCCGCAGCAGCACGATCGCGCCGGTGAGCCCGCCGCCGAGGCTGACCGCGAGCGCCGCGAGCAGCACGAAGACCGGTCCGTACGGGGCGGGGGTGTCCCGCCAGATCGGCGCCACCGCGTCCAGCCACGGACAGCCCGCCGCCGCCACCGGAGTCGCGTACGGGTCGAGGCCGTGCGCGTACGTCCAGCCCTGGCAGGCGTACGAGTACACGTCCCGGCTGCCCAACGGCGGCGTGAGCAGCAGCGGCAACGCCCACAGGCCGGCGGTGGCGTACGCCCACCGGGTCGACGGCGCTCCCTCGCGCAGCGACCACCACGCCCCGACCAGCAGTGCGGTGCCGACCAGCCAGCAGGTCAGCGTCGCCGGGCCGCCCGGGGAGCGCCAGATCGACACCGGCGTCGCGCCCAGCGGGGTGTCGGGCAGCGCCCCGCCGAGGTACCCGGCGACGGCGAGCAGGACCGCGCCGGCCAGGCCGCCGTACCGGGCGACACGTGGGCCCGGTGCAGCGGCGGATCGGGGTGGGGCGGTCGCGACGCCGGGATCGGTCACCGGCGCACCTTTCCTCAGTCGGTAGCGACCGGCTGGCGGGCCGCCCGAGCCGACCGTACCAACCGGATGACCAGCACGATCACCAACAGCGTCATCAGCGGCGCCCCGACCGACTTCGTGAACCGGGGCAGCCCGGTGCCGTCCGGCAGCACCAGGAACGACGAGACCAGGGCGACCAGGGTGAACCATCCGGTCCGCCGGGCGGTCGCCGCCAGCACGGCCAGCGGCCAGATCCAGTACCAGGGGTGGTACAGGGGCGCCAGGGCGACCGTGGCGGCCAGCGCCAGTCCGGCGTGCCACAGCGGCTCCCGGGTGCGGGCCCGCCACCAGAGCCAGACCAGCAGCAACGCCAGCACCGCCATGCCGATCCCTCGGGTGACCGGGAGCGCGTCGACGTGCCCGCCGAACGGCACCGCCAGGTATCCGACGGTCTGCCCGACCGCCGTGGACGGCGAGGTCCAGGCGATCACGTCACCGCCACGCGCCAGCCCGCCGACCCAGCCGAAGTCCAGCCCGGCGGCGAAGGTCACCCCGACCACGACGGCGACCCCGCCGCCGACCACCCACCCGCCGTGCCGGATCAGCGCCCGGATCGAGTACCCGCCGACGATCGCGGCCAGCGCGGCGAACGGCAGTACGACCAGCGCGGTCACCTTGATCGCGGCGGCCAGTCCGAGCAGCACGCCGCCGGCGAGCAGCGGGCCGGGGCGACCCGGCCGGGAGGCGATCACCGCCAGCCCGGCGACCAGCAGGCCGACCATCAGGGCGTCGTTGTGCGCGCCGGAGACCAGGTGCACGGCGACCAGCGGGCAGGCCAGCGCCAGCCAGACCGCCCGACCGGCCGGTACGCCGGCCCGCCGGGCCAGCACCGGCAGGCTGACGGCCGTGAGCACCACTCCGGCCACCGCGATCAGCCGGAACGCCACGATCGCGCCGGTGAGCGAGCCGGTGACGGTGACCACCGCGCCGGAGAGCACCACGAACAGCGGCCCGTACGGTGCCGGGGTGTCCCGCCAGATGTAGGAGATGGTGTCCAGCCAGGGGCAGGGCAGCGCGGAGACGCCCTGCTCGTACGGGTTGATCCCGGCGGCGTAGCTGGCGCCCTGACAGGCGTACGCGTAGACGTCCCGGCTCTCCAGCGGCGGCGCGATCAGCAACGGCAGCAGCCAGAGCCCGATGGTGACCAACGCCCAGCGGGTCGACGGCACCTTTTCGCGCAGCGCCCACCAGGCGCCGGCCATCAGCGCGGTGCCGACCAGCCAGGCGGCGATGACCACCGGCCCGTTCGGTCCCTGCCAGATGCTGACCGGGGTGGGGCGCAGGGGTGAGCCGGGCAGGGCGCCGCCGAGGAACGCGGCGACGGCGAGCAGCGCCGATCCCGCCAGTCCGGTCCAACGCGCGAGGTGGTGAGGCACGCCGGACATGCTGCCAGTACGGTTGTCGCGGTACGGAGGTGGGCATGCGGCGCAGTCGGGTGGTGGCGGTGGCCACCGGTTCCGCCGCCGTGCTCGGCGCGCTCTGGCTGGCCCTGCCGCTGATGGGGTCGGACCTCGCCGCCCAGGTGGCCCGGGCCGACTTCTTCGCCGCCCACGGCCCCACCCCGGTGGACCTGCGCTGGTACGGCGGGGTGCAGCAGTTCGGCTACAGCCTGCTGTCCCAGCCGGTGATGGCGCTGCTCGGCGTGCGGGTCACCGGCGCGCTGGCCCTGGTGGCGTCGGCCGCCGCGCTGGCCGCGCTGCTGGTCCGCAGCACGGTGCCCCGACCCCTGCTGGGCAGCCTGGTCGGGGTGGTCACGCTGGCCGGCAACCTGGTCTCCGGCCGGGTCACGTACGCCCTCGGCGTGGCGTTCGGGCTGGCCGCGCTGCTCGCGCTCACGCAAGGCGTACCCCCTGGCCGGCGCCGTTCACCCGGCTGGCGGCTCGGGATCGCCGCGGCCGGCGCGCTGCTGGCCTCGGCGACCAGCCCGGTGGCTGGCCTCTTCGTCGGCCTCGCCGGTGTCGCGCTGCTGCTCACCCGCCGGTACGCCGACGGCCTGACGCTCGGGGTCGCGGCGGCCGTGCCGCTGGCGGCGACCGCGCTGCTCTTCGGCGACGGCGGCTGGATGAACATCAGCCGCACCGACGCGCTGCGCGCGGTGCTGACCAGCCTGGTGGTCGCCGCGCTGGTGACGTACCGGCCGGTGCGGGTCGGCGCGCTGCTCGCCGCGGCCGGGGTGCTCGCCGCCGCCCTGGTGCACACCCCGGTGGGATTGAACGCGACCCGGCTGGCGACGATGTTCGCGCTGCCGCTGCTGGCTGCCGCCGCCCGCCCGCCGGCCTGGCTCTCGGCCCGGCTGGCCCGGTGTTCGGCCGCCCGCGTCGCGTCGTCCAGGGGCGCGACTCCGCACACCGCGTGGCGGGCCCGGCTGCTGGGCGGCGCCGGCCTGGCCGCGCTGCTGGTGGCGGTCTGCGTCTGGCAGCCGCCGGTGGTCCCCGCCGACCTGCGCAGCATCGGCGACCCGACCAGCGCGCCGGGCTACCACGCGCCGCTGCGCGCGTTCCTGGCCGGGCAGCGGCTCACCGGGCGGGTAGAGGTGCCACCGACCCGCAACTACTGGGAGGCGGCCCGGCTGGGCGAGGTGCCGCTGGCCCGGGGCTGGCTGCGGCAGGCCGACATCGACCGCAATCCGCTGTTCTTCACCACGGTGCCGGGAGCGGCCGGCACCGGCGTACGGCTGACCCCGGCCAGCTACCGGGACTGGCTGACCGGGAACGCCGTGCAGTACGTGGCGGTGCCGGACGCCCCGCTGTCCTGGGTGGGGCGGGCCGAGGCGGAGCTGGTCGAGGGTGGGTTGCCGTACCTGACGCCGGTCTGGTCCGGCCCGCACTGGCGGGTCTGGGCGGTGGCCGATTCGACGCCACTGGTCGCCGCTCCCGCCGAACTGGTCCGCGCCGACGGCGCGACGGTGACCTTCCGCGCCCCGACCGCCGGCCCGGTGGCGGTCCGGGTCCGGCACAGCCGGTGGCTGGCCGCGTCCGGTGGTGCCACGGTCGCCGCCGCCGGGGAGTGGACCATCGTCACCGTCCCCCGCTCCGGCGAGTACACCCTCGGCAGCTGAACACCTGTTAGGAAGGGATCCTTCCTCTACCGCAGGCGTTAACAAGGTGCCCTTCCTTACGTCTCCAGCACGCGTTGGGCGGCGGCGCGGGAGCGGCGGCCGGTGCGCAGGTACTCGTCGAGGAACTCCCCCGGATCGTCCCGGCCGAGCAGCGCGACCACCCCGGCCAGCTCGACCCCGTGCCGGGGCAACTGGTCACCGGCCCGACCACGGACCAGCATCAACGCGTTCCGCACCTGCGCGGCCAGGGACCAGCCGGCCGCCATCTCCGCGGCGTCCGCGGGGTCGATCAGGCCGGCCCGCTCGGCGGCCGCGAGCGCGTCGAGGGTACGCGTGCCGCGCAGCGCCGGGACCGCGCCGGCGTGCCGGAGCTGGACGAGCTGCACCGCCCACTCCACGTCGGTCAGCCCGCCGCGGCCCAGCTTGGTGTGGGTGGCCGGGTCGGCCCCCCGGGGCAGCCGCTCGGTCTCCACCCGGGCCTTGATCCGACGGATCTCGACGACCTGCTCGCGGGTGAGCCCCTCGGCCGGGTAGCGCACCGGCTCGATCAGCGCCTCGAACTCGGCGCCCAGGTCGGCGTCACCGCAGACGAACCGGGCGCGCAGCAGCGCCTGCGCTTCCCACACGCGCGACCAGCGCGCGTAGTACTGGGCGTACGCGGCGAGGCTGCGCACCAGCGGGCCCTGCCGGCCCTCCGGACGCAGGTCGGCGTCGACGCCCAGCGGCGGGTCGGGAGCGGGTACGCCGAGCAGCCGGCGCAGCTCCTCGGCGATCGCGTGGGCGGCGGCGCTGGCCGCGCTCTCGCTGCTGCCGGCGGGCGGGTCGTAGACGAAGAGCACGTCGGCGTCGGAGAGGTAGTTCGACTCGTACCCGCCGAGCCGGCCCATGCCGATCACCGCGAACCGCAGCCCGGGCGGTGCCGGCTGGCCGGCCTGGGCGGCTCGCAGCGCGGCGGCCAGGGTGGCGTCGGTGACGTCGGCGAGCGCCGTGCCGACCGCGGTGATGTCGGCCAGCGCGGGGGCCGGCCGGTTTCCGCCGTCGGCACGGGTGGGGGTGGGTGCGAGCGAACCGGCCCGGCAGAGCACGTCGGCGCAGGCCACCCGGACCAGCTCCCGGCGGCGCAGCGCGCGCACCGCCCGGGTGGCCTCGACCGGGTCGCTGTGCCGGGCCGCCGCCGCGAGGAACCCCTCCCGGAGCACCTCGCGCGGGCGGGGCGCCAGCTCGTTCTCCTCGGCCAGCAGCCGCAACGCCTCCGGATCCCTGGCGAGCAGGTCGGCGACGTACCGGGAGAGCGCGAGGACCCGGGCCAGCCGCCGGGCGACCGGGCCACCGTCGCGCAGCAGCCGCAGGTACCAGGGGGTGCTGCCCAGCTTGTCGGAGACCTGCCGGTAGTTGAGCAGCCCCCGGTCCGGCTCCGGCGCGTCGGCGAACTCGCTGAGCAGCACCGGCAGCAGGGTCCGCTGGATGGCCGCGGTGCGGCTCACCCCGCCGGTGAGGGCCTGGAGGTGGCGCAGCGCCCCGGCCGGGTCGGCGAAGCCGAGGATCTCCAGCCGGTGCCGTGCCGCCTCCGGAGTGAGTCGCAGCCCGTCGGCCGGCACGCGGGCGACCGACTCCAGCAGCGGCCGGTACAGCAACTTGGCGTGCAGCCGGCGTACCTCGGCGGCGTGGGTCACCCACTCGGCCCGGAAGGCCTCCACGGCGCTGCGCCCCGGCGTGGCCGTGTAGTCCAGCGCGGCGGCGAGCCAGCGCAGCGCGGCCGGCTCGGTGGGCACGGTGTGGGTGCGGCGCAGACCCTGCAACTGGAGCCGGTGCTCGACGCCGCGCAGGAAGCGGTAGCCGCGCAGCAGCGCCTCGCCGTCGGCACGGCCGACGTAGCCGCCCGCGACGAGCGCGCGCAACGCCGGGATGGTGCCGGGTACCCGCAGTGTGTCGTCGCCACGACCGTGCACGAGCTGCAACAGCTGGACGGCGAACTCGATGTCGCGCAGCCCGCCGGAGCCGCGCTTGATCTCGCGCTCCAGCTCCTTCGGCGGGATGTTGTCGATGATCCGGCGCCGCATCGCACGGACGTCCTGGACCGCCTCGGGCCGTTCCGCCGCCCGCCACACCAGCGGCGCGAGCTGGTCGACCCACTCCTGGGCCAGCGGCAGGTCGCCGGCGGCCGGGCGGGCCTTGAGCAACGCCTGGAACTCCCAGGTGCGCGCCCACCGGCGGTAGTAGGCCAGGTGGCTCGCGAGAGTGCGGACCAGCGGGCCCCGGTTGCCCTCCGGGCGCAGCGCCGCGTCCACCGGCCAGGCGACCAGCCCGCAGATGTGGATCAGCCGGGTCGCCACCAGGGTGGCGGCGGAGAGGTCGACGTCCTCGGCCGCCACGAAGATGACGTCCACATCGGAGACGTAGTTCAGCTCGCCGCCGCCGCACTTGCCCATCGCCACCACGGCCAGCCGGGGCCGGGCGGTGCCGGCCGGCAGCTCTTCGACCGCGATCTCGTACGCCGCGGCCAGCGTCGCGTCCGCCAGCGCGGAGAGCGCGGCCATGGTCTGCTCCAGGCCGCGCCCGCCCGTCAGGTCGGCCGCCGCGATCCGCAGCAGGGCCAGTCGGTACGCGGACCGCAGCACCGCCACCGGGTTGCCGTCGCCCGCCGGCTCCAGCCGGCCCTCGGCGGTGGGCGCCAGCCCGTCCGGTGCGGTGCGCAGCGCCGTGTAGTGCTCGGGGTGGGCCACCAGATGGTCGCCGAGCGCCGACGAGGCGCCGAGCACCGCGATCAGCCGCCGCCGCAACCCGGGATCGGCGTGCAGCTCCGCGAGCAGCGCCGACCCGGGGTCGGTCGCGCCGGCCGCGGTGCCGCCGCTCGCGCGACGTTCGGCCTCGACGATGCGGTGCAGCTGGCGCAGCGCCAGGTCCGGGTCGGCGGCCCGGGACAGCGCGGCGAGCAGCTCCACGGCCGGCTCGTCGACCGGCTCCTGCTCGGCCGGCCGCCACAGCCGCAGCCCGTCCGGGCCGAGCAGGTCTGCGGCGCGCGCCCCGCCGTCGCCCTCGGCGGTGCCGAAGCCGTACCGGGCGAGCCGGCCCGACGCCCTGGTCGGCCGGCTCATCAGTGCCCGAGCAGCGGCAGGCCACGCCGCATCGTGCTGTCGTCCAGCTCGCCGAGGGCCAGCGCGGCGAACCGGGCGGCGAACGGCTGCCAGACCTCCTCGACGTCGACCATCACCGAGTCGCAGGCCGCGACCACGAGCTCCGGGTCGTAGCCCAGCTCGGCGAGGAGCGTCGAGTCGGCGGCCCAGTCGGCGATCATCGCGGTGTCGCACTCGATGTGGAACTGCAGCCCCCAGGCCCGGTCACCGAGCCGGAACGCCTGGTGCGGGTAGTGGGTGGAGGCGGCCAGCAGGGTGGCGCCCCGGGGCAGCTCGGTGATCTCGTCGGAGTGCCACTGGAGCACGTCCGGGATCAGCGGCACGTACCGGAACAGCGGGTCGCCCTCGGCGGCGTCCCGCCGGCCGACCACGCCGGGGCCGATCTCCGGCCCGGACGGGCTCCGCTCGACCAGCCCGGCGTGCGCGGTGGCGAGCAGCTGCGCGCCCAGGCAGACGGCCAGGGTGGGCACCCGGTACCGGACGGCCTTGCGCAGCAGCCCCTCCACCGCCGGGAACCAGGATGCGCCGGGCGAGCCGTCCGGCAGCGGGTACGCCTGCTGCTCGCCGCCGAGCACGACGAGCGCCGCGTACCCCTCCAGGTCGGCGGGGAGCACGTCGCCGGCGTGCGGGCGGACCACCCACAGCTCCAGCCCGGCCTCGGTCAGCCACTCGCCCAGTCGGCGCAGGTCGTCCGACGGGTCGTTCTCGATCACCAGCGCGGTTGCCACCCGTCGAGGCTAGCCGGTACGCCGCGGACCGCCACGCCCCGCCACGGCCCCGCGCCGTGCACCCCCCGCGCCGCCAACCTGCGCCGGCCTTGACGGACAGCGGAGTCGATAGGCTCTGCGGTTGTGATCAGCGAGGACCCGACCGTCGTCCGCCCGCCCGCGCTGCGCCCGGGTGACACGGTGCTGCTGGTGTCGCCGTCCGGGCCGACCTCGCCGGAGCGGGTGGCCCGCGGGATGGAACTGCTCACCGGCTGGGGCCTGCGGCCGGTGCCGGCGCCGAACGCGTACGCCCGGCAGGGCTACCTGGCCGGTACGGACGAGCTGCGCGCCGCCGACCTGAACGCGGCGTTCGCCGACCCTCAGGTGCGCGGGGTCATCTGCACCCGCGGTGGGTACGGGGCCCAGCGGGTGGTGGACGCCATCGACATGGCCGCGGTCCGCCGCGACCCGAAGGTGGTCGCCGGCTTCTCCGACATCACCGCGCTGCAGTTCGCGCTCTGGCGGGGCGCCCGGCTCGCCGGGGTGCACGGCCCGGGGGCGGCCTGGCGGGATGAACGCACCCCGCTGCGCTCGGCCGAGTCGCTGCACGCCGCGCTGATGACGACCGAGCCGGTGACGGTCACCGCGGTGGACGGCGAGGAGACCTATCCGGTCCGTGTCCCGGGTCGGGCCACCGGCACCCTGCTCGGCGGCAACCTGTGCATGATCGCCGCGTCGATCGGCACGCCGGACCTGCCCGACCTGACCGGGGCGGTGCTGTTGATCGAGGACGTGCAGGAGCCTCCGTACAAGGTCGACCGGATGCTCACCCACCTGCGCCGGGCCGGCGCGCTGGACGGTTTGGCCGGGGTGGCGGTCGGTCAGTTCACCGACTGCGCCGACGGCTGGGACACCACGATCGTCGACGTGCTCGGCGAACGCCTCGGTGGCCTCGGCGTGCCGGTGCTCGGCGGGTTGCCGATCGGCCACGGCCCCGGTCAGCTCAGCGTCCCCGTCGGGACGCAGGCCACCCTCGACACCGGGACGGCCACCCTCACCGTCTCCCCCGCCGTCGCCTGACCGCCCTCTCCCCCAGCGGTCAGGGGGTGAGGCGGGCCAGGCGGCCGCTTTCCAGGGCCGCGTAGATGCTGCCGTCGGGCGCGACGGTGAGGCCGTGCGGCTCGGAGTTGGGGGTGGGCAGCTCGTAGGTGTCGACCCGGCCGGTCGCGTCGACGTGGCCGATCCGGTTTCCCGCCCACTCGGTGAACCAGGCGCCACCGGACGGATCGGCGACGATGGCGTGCGGCCGAGCCGTCCGGTCCGGCAGCGGATACTCCTCGATCCGACCGTCGGGGGTGATCCGCCCGACCTGACCGGCCGCGATCTCCACGAACCAGAGCGCCCCGTCCACGCCCGCGGTGATACCGACCGGCGCGGCGCCCGCGGTGGGCAACGGGTGCACCCGTACGGCGCCGTCCATGCCGACCCGGGCGATCGCGTTCCCCTGGTTGAGGGTGCACCAGACGGCGTCGTCCGGCCCGGCCGCCACCATCGAGGCGAACGCCCCGGAGACCGGCAACGGCACCTCGGTGACCACGCCGTCGGTGCTCACCCGTCCGACGGTGTCGGAGTTCATCCCGGCGTACCAGAGGGCGCCGTCCGGGCCCGCGGCGATGCCGCACGGGCCGGTGCCGGCCGGTACCGCGACCTCGTTCTGCTGCCCGTCGGTGGTGATCCGGCCGATCCGGTCGTCGCCGGAGCGGGTGAACCAGAGCGCGCCGTCCGGACCGGACGTGACGATCAGTGGCCGGCTGCCCGGATCGCCGGCCGGCCAGCGGCGCACCGAACCGTCCGCGTCCATGCGGGCGATCGCGCCGGCGTGGACCAGGGTCAGCCAGAGCGCCCCGTCGGGGCCGGTGGTGATGCCGTACGGCCCGGCGTCCGGGTCGGTGATCGGGAGTTCCCGGATCGGTGTGGACGTCACGAGAGGCTGCCTTCCGTCGATGGGATCCCGGTCGACCGGGCCCGCGCGGCTCGGCCCCGGGGGCTCGGCGAGGATCCACCCTCACCCATCGGACGTACCGAGGCAACCGGTTTGTCCGACTCCGCAGCCCGGATTGCCAGCTGGCGGACAGCTTCGGCACGGGTTCCACCCAGCCGGAATGGTCACTGTCGGTGATGACCTCGCAGCATCACCGAGCATCTGGAGGAGAGCATGTCCCGCACCATCCGTAAGAGGCACCTGCTGGCCGGCCTGGCCACCGCCGGCGTCCTCGGCGTGGGGATCGCGGCCCCGACGATCGCGTTCGCCGCGGACGCCACGCCGACGCCGAGCGCCAGCAGCACCGCCGACGGCTCGGGCATCTCGAAGGCCGACCGGCAGGGCGAGTTCGCCGAGGCGCTCGCCAAGGAGCTGGGCGTCTCCGCCGACAAGGTGACCGCCGCGCTGGAGAAGGTCCGCGAGCAGCAGCGCGCCGACCGGCCGGAGCGGCCGTCCACCGAGGACCGGCAGGCCGCACTCAAGGAACGGCTGGACCAGGCGGTCAAGGACGGCAAGCTCACCCAGGAGCAGGCCGACGCGATCACCAAGGCCGTCGAGGCCGGCGTCTTCCCCGGCCCGGGCGGCCACCCGGGCCCGGGCCACCGCGGGCCGGGCGGGCACGGCGGCTTCGGCGGTACGGCCGGCAAGTGACCGTCGGCGGCCCCGCCCGGTCGGGCGGGGCCGCCACCGACCAGACGGTCAGCCGGCGGGGGTGGGCGGGGGCGCGAACACGCCGAGGTGGTTGCCGGCCGGGTCGAGCAGATGGGCGAAGGTGAGCCCGCTCGGGGCCGTACGCGCCGGCACCAGCACCTTGCCGCCGGCCGCCTCGGCCCGCTGGCAGGTCCGGGCCACATCGGCGACCTCGGCGTAGAACACCGCGTAGTTCGGCGACGTCCCGTCAGTCGCCCGGATCGCCCCGCCGATTCCGGCGTCGCCACCGGCCCCGGTCACGCGGTAGGACCCACCGTTGGCGGCGCCCTGCTCCTCGAAGGTCCAACCGAACAGCTCGCCGTAGAAGCGCTCCGCCTCCTCCGGTCGATCGGTGCCGATCTCGAACCAGGTGATGGGCGTCGTGGACATCTGCTGCCTCCAGTTTCCCGTGCCGGCCCGTTCGGCCGCCGTCACGAGCAGTCTCGGAGTCGTTGGCGACAGCGTCCTGTCGGTGTTTCCGCATCACCCGACGGGGTCCGCACCGGCGGCGGCGGTGCGCGACGCGGCCCCGCCGTCGGTCTCAGACCAGGCTGAGCCGTCGGACCCGCTCGTGCGGGATGTCGAGATCCGCCGGGCGCAGCTCCCGGGCCACCACCTCGGCCAGTGCCCGCACGTCCCGGATCCGGTCGGTGCGGAAGCAGCGCAGCTCGTCGCGCAGCCGGCACCAGGCGAGCAGGTACCAGTGTCGAGCGTTGCCGAGATAGCCGAGCGGCTCGACGTCGCGTAACGAATCGGCGCCGCCGCGGTCGGCGTACCGGATGCGCAGCACCCGCCGCGCGGCGACCGCGTCGGCGACGATGGCCGGGACGGGCGTGGCCGGCCCGTCGCCGATCAGGTGCACCCGGCCGGCGAGCCGGTGTGCCTCGGCCGCGTCGGCGGCCGGCAGCACCGCCACCAGCTTGCGCAGCGCGGTGGCGCCCGGCCCGGCGAACGGCGTGCCGGCGAGCCGGTGCAGCGCCACGGCCATCGCCACCGCCTCGGCGGCGGTGAGGTTGACCGGGGGCAGGGTGCGGGCGCGGTCCAGCACGTAACCGCCGGTGCGCCCGGGCTCCGCCCAGATCGGCACGCCGGCCTCCTGGAGGGCGCCGATGTCGCGCTCGATGGTCCGGCTGCTCACCTCGAAGCGCGCGGCCAGCCAGCGGGCGCTGCGGGGCCGCGGCGACATCGCCCGCAGCTCCTCGACCAGGGCGTAGAGGCGGTCCGTGCGGTTCATGCCCGGCACGCTACGGCGGGGGTACGACGACCGCGCCCAGGCGATGCGGCCTCGGGCGATGCGGCTTCAGGCGATGCAGGCGCAGACGATCAGCGCCGCGCCGAAGTGGGTGGCGGCGCTGACCCGGGCCGCCGGGTGCGGATCGGGCGAGCAGATGACCTCACCGAGCTTGCCGGGGGTGAGCAGGTCGAGCACCACGAAGGCCAGCGCCATGATGGCCAGCCCGACCAGCCCGAACACCACGGTGGAGGCGAGCCCCTTGCCGAAGTCGCTGTAGCTGGTGAGGATCGCGGTGAAGACGATCCCGGCGATGCCCAGCTGGTTGGCGGCGAGCAGCAGCCCCGCGTTGGCGTTGCGGTCCACCCAGATCAGGTCCCGCAGGCGGCCGGGAGTGAGCAGGTCGACCAGCCCGAACCCGGCCGCCATCAGCCCCACGCCGACGACACCGAACACGACGCTCTGCCAGGCACCGCTGAGCAGATCCTCCAGCACCGACTGCCTCCCGACTCTCCGCCCGGAGGGGTACCGGCGCGGTGATCGAGACGATAGCGGCAGCGCGCAACCGCGTCAGCCCCGTGCCTACAGCGCCAGGTAGCGCTGCCGCTCGTACGGGGTGACCTCGCGGCGGTACTGCTCCCACTCGGCCCGCTTGTTGCGCAGGAAGAAGTCGAAGACGTGCTCGCCGAGCACCTCGGCGACCAGCTCCGATTCGGCCATCACGTCGATCGCCTCGGCGAGGTTCTCCGGCAGCGCCTCGTACCCCATCGCGCGCCGCTCGGCGCTGGTCAGCGACCAGACGTCGTCCTCGGCGCCCGGCGGCAGCTCGTAGCCCTCCTCGATGCCCTTCATGCCGGCGCCGAGCAGCACCGCGAAGGCGAGGTACGGGTTGGCCGCGGAGTCCGGCGAACGGACCTCGACCCGGGCCGAGTTGGGCTTGCCGTACGCGGGCACCCGGACGAGCGCGGACCGGTTCAGGTGACCCCAGCAGACGTACGCCGGGCTCTCGGTGATCCGGTCCGGCAGCGCCTGGGGGAAGAGCCGCTTGTACGAGTTGACCCACTGGTTGGTGACCGCGGTGTACTCGCGGGCGTGCACCAGCAGGCCGGCGATGAACGACTTCGCCACCTTGGAGAGCTTCATCGGGTCGCCGCCGTCGTGGAACGCGTTGCGCTCCCCCTCGAACAGCGACAGGTGGGTGTGCATGCCGCTGCCCGGCTGGTCGGTGAACGGCTTCGGCATGAAGCTCGCCTGCACGCCGGTGGAGAGCGCCACCTCCTTGACCACGTGCCGGAAGGTCATGATGTTGTCGGCGGTGGTGAGCGCGTCGGCGTAGCGCAGGTCGATCTCCTGCTGGCCGGGGGCGACCTCGTGGTGGCTGAACTCCACCGAGATGCCGATCCGCTCCAGCGCCAGCACGCCCTGCCGCCGGAAGTCCCGGGCGACGGCGTGGGTGGTGTGCTCGAAGTAGCCGCCGGTGTCCACCGGGACGGGCACCGAGCCGTCCTGCGGGCCGTTCTCCAGCAGGAAGAACTCGATCTCGGGGTGGGTGTAGAAGGTGAACCCCTTCTCGGCGGCCTTGGACAGCGCCCGGCGCAGCACGTGCCGCGGATCGGCCCAGGAGGGCCCGCCGTCGGGCAGCAGGATGTCGCAGAACATCCGGGCGCTCTCGCCGCTGACCCCGCCCTCGAACGGGAAGACCTGGAAGGTGGTCGGGTCGGGCATGGCGACCATGTCGGATTCGAAGACCCGGGCGAAGCCCTCGATCGCCGAGCCGTCGAAGCCGATGCCCTCCTCGAAGGCGGCCTCCAGCTCGGCGGGCGCCACCGACACGCTCTTGAGCGTGCCCAGCACGTCCGTGAACCACAGCCGGACGAACCGGATGTCCCGCTCTTCCAGCGTACGGAGGACGAACTCCTGCTGACGGTCCACTGCCACCCCTCGCAACACCTGTTTGCCATCACCGGCCGGATCGGCCGGGCCTGACCGACCAGTCTCCACGGGCCTGGTTACGCCGACGTTACGCCAACGCCCGGCAGTCGTCCTGCCGCGCCCGCCGAGGTGCCCGCGTGCGGGCGGCGACCCGACGTGCGCCGGCCCGCCGCCGGTTGGCTGAGCCCGCTCGGGCGTGGCCCGCATCTCCCGCCGGGCGACGTGTCCGCCCCGACCGGCTGGGGCAAGATGAGGGCATGCCCACCCTGCGTCTCGCCCTGTCCCAGGTCAACCCGAGCGTCGGCGACCTCGCCGGCAACGCCGACCTGGTCCGCAGCTGGACACGCCAGGCCGCCGACGCCGGCGCCCAGCTGGTGCTCTTCCCGGAGATGATGCTGACCGGGTACCCGGTCGAGGACCTGGTCTTCCGGCGGTCCTTCGTCGCCGCGTCCCGGGCCGCCCTGGAGCGGCTCGCCGCCGACCTCGCCGCGGACGGCCTCGGCGAGCTGCCGGTGGTGGTCGGCTACCTGGACGCCGACGGGCCGCCGCAGGTCAGTGGGGACGCCGAGCCGGGCCGGGGCGCCCGCAACGCCGCCGCCCTGCTGCACCGCGGCGCGGTGGCCGCCCGCTACTTCAAGCACCACCTGCCGAACTACGGCGTCTTCGACGAGGACCGCTACTTCATCCCCGGCGACACGCTGACCGTGGTGCGGATCGGCGGGGTGGACGTCGCGCTGACCATCTGTGAGGACCTGTGGCAGGCCGGCGGCCCGTTCGCCGCCGCCCGGCAGGCCGGGGTCGGCCTGGTGGTCAACATCAACGGCTCGCCGTACGAGCTGAACAAGGACGACATCCGGCTGCCGCTGGTCCGCCGCCGGGCCGCCGAGGCCGGCGCCGCCATCGCGTACGTCAACATGATCGGCGGCCAGGACGAGCTGGTCTTCGAGGGCGACTCGATGATCGTGGCCGCCGACGGTGAGCTGCTCACCCGGGCCCCGCAGTTCGTCGAGCACCTGCTCGTGCACGACCTCGAGCTGCCGGCCGCCGCCGAACCACCGGCCGCGGAGGCCGTCGCGGACGACCTGCGGGTGGTGCACAGCACGGTGGACGCCATTCCGCCCACGCCGTCCGGCCCGGCCTCGGTCGGCGGGCTGATCGAGCCGGTGGCCGACGAGGCCGAGGTGTGGCAGGCGCTGGTGCTCGGCCTGCGCGACTACGTCAACAAGAACCGGTTCCCGTCGGTGGTGCTCGGCCTCTCCGGCGGCATCGACTCCGCGGTGGTGGCCGCGCTCGCCGTCGACGCGCTCGGCCCGGGCCGGGTGGTCGGGGTGTCGCTGCCCAGCCAGCACTCCTCGGAGCACTCCCGGGAGGACGCCGCCGACCTGGCCAAGCGCACCGGTCTGGATTACCGCGTGGAGCCGATCCAACCGATGGTGGACGGCTTCCTGGCCAACCTGTCGCTGTCCGGGGTGGCGGTGGAGAACCTCCAGGCCCGGGTACGCGGCGTGATCCTGATGGCCCTGTCGAACCAGGAGGGCCACCTGGTGCTGACCACCGGCAACAAGAGCGAGCTGGCGGTCGGCTACTCCACCCTGTACGGCGACTCGGTGGGCGGCTTCAACCCCATCAAGGACGTCTGGAAGACGCTGGTCTGGCGGCTGGCGAAGTGGCGCAACGCGGACGCGATCCGGCGGGGCCAGACCGCCCCGATCCCGGAGAACTCGATCGGCAAGCCGCCGAGCGCCGAACTGAGCCCGGGCCAGCTGGACAGCGACACCCTGCCCGACTACGACGTGCTGGACCCGATCCTGATCGGCTACGTCGACGGCGACCTCGGCCGGGACGGGCTGGTCGAGTCGGGCCACGACCCGGCGGTCGTGGACAAGGTGCTGCGGCTGGTGGATACCGCCGAGTACAAGCGACGGCAGTCCGCTCCGGGCGCGAAGATCTCGATGAAGGCGTTCGGGCGGGACCGCCGGCTGCCGATCACCAACCGGTGGCGCGAGCACGGCTGAGCCGCCCGGGTGCGCGCCGGGCCGTGGCCCGGTCCGGCGCCACGCCGCGGTGTAGTGACATCTCGCACTGCGCTCTGCCGTCATCCCGTCCCGCGGTGCGACGATCGCTGCGGAACCCGGGGACCGCGCAGGCGGCCTCGAGGAAGGAGACAGTGATGGTGGAGTCCACTCCGAACGAGGTGACCGCCCTGTACGGCGGGCCGGCCACGCGACGGGTCCGCACCCGCGACCTGATCGCCGCCAAGGAGCGCGGCGAACGGTGGCCGATGCTCACCTCGTACGACCAGTACACGGCGGCGATCTTCGACCAGGCCGGAGTCCCGGTGCTGCTGGTCGGCGACTCGGCCGCGAACAACGTGTTCGGCTACGAGACCACCCTGCCGGTCACCGCCGATGAACTGCTCCCGCTGGTGCGGGCCGTGGTACGGGCGACCCGGCAGGCGCTCATCGTCGGCGACCTGCCGTTCGGCTCGTACGAGGAGGGCCCGGCCCAGGCGCTGCGCACCGCCGTGCGGTTCATGAAGGAGGGTGGCTGCCACGCGGTGAAGCTGGAGGGTGGCCGCCGCTGCGCCGCGCAGATCGCCGCGATCGTCGGCGCGGGCATCCCGGTGATGGCGCACATCGGCTTCACCCCGCAGAGCGAGCACACCCTGGGCGGTTACCGCGTGCAGGGCCGGGGCGACGCGGCCGACGAGGTGCTGGCCGACGCGCGGGCGGTGGCCGAGGCGGGCGCGTTCGCGGTGGTACTGGAGATGGTGCCGGGTGAGGTGGCCAAGCAGGTCACCCACGAGCTGCCCATCCCCACGGTCGGCATCGGGGCGGGCCCGGCCACCGACGCGCAGGTGCTGGTGTGGCAGGACATGGCCGGCCTGCGTACCGGCAAGGCACCACGCTTCGTGAAGCGGTACGCGGACCTGTCCGGCGCCCTCACCGACGCCACCCGCCGATTCGCCGACGAGGTCCGCGGCGGCGAGTTCCCGGCCGCCGAGCACACCTTCTAGAACGCCCACGGCCAGAACCGTCCACGGCAGGGGCCGGCCGGCCGGCATTCTGCTCACCTGCCGGCCCAGCGCCGCTACCTGACACCGCAGCAGCGCGGGAGGCAGCGGCAGCGGCAATCGGGACTGAACTTGTCGTACACCTGTTCTAGCCTCGGGTCGTGGTCGAGGAGTTGGCGCAGGCGGAGGGCGCGGTGGCGGCGTGCCTCGACGTGGCCACCTGGGCCGTCGCGGAGCACGAGCTGGTCGCGGCGCTCGACGCCGCGCACCGGCTCGAGCAGCGCCTGGCGGCGGTGCGGCTGGCCCTGGTGCGCGAGCTGGACGGCGGGGGCACGGCCGGCGCGCAGGGCGCGTCGTCGACGGCGGTCTGGCTCCGAGATCGGCTGCGGCTCACCGTCACCGCCGCCCGGCGGCTGGTCGACCTCGCCGGCACGCTGGACGCCGGCGCCCCGGGCGTGCGCCGCGCGCTGGCCGACGGGGCCATCAGCGTGGAGCAGGCCCGGGTCATCGGCGACACGGTCAGCACCGTGCACGCCACCGCCGGTGCGGAGGCCGCCGACAAGGCGGTCGGCGTCCTCGTCGAGTGGGCGGGGCAGTTCGACCTGCCCTGCTCCGCAGGCTGGGCACACGGATCCTCGACCACGTCGCTCCGGAGGCCGCCGAGACCGCCGCCCGTGCCGCGTTGGAAGCCGAGGCCCACCGGTCCGCCCGAGACCGTCATGTCACGCTGTCCGAGCTGCACGACGGCCGCCTGCGCCTGACCGGCAGCCTGGACGCCGAGGCGGCCGGCCTGCTGCGCGCAGCGATCGAACCGTTGACCGCACCGTCGAGCCCGGACGACGCGCGTACCCCGGGGCAACGCCGGCATGACGCGCTCGCCGACCTCTGTCGGCTCAGTCTCCGCACGGGTGAACTACCCGAGCACGGCGGCGAGCCCGCCCAGGTCGTCGTCACCACCAGCTTCGACGGTCTGGCCCGGCAGCTCGACGTCGGCACCCTGGACACCGGCCTCCGGCTCACCCCGGAGACGGTGCGCCGGCTCGCCTGCGACGCGGGCATCCTGCCCGCCGTTTTCGGCGGAGCCGGTCAGCTGCTGGACGTGGGCCGGCAACGCCGGCTCGTCACCGGGCCTCTGCGGCGCGCCCTGGTCCTGCGGGACCGCGGCTGCGCCTTCCCGGGCTGCGACCGCCCGCCCCGCTGGTGCGACGCCCACCACATCCGACACTGGGCGGACGGCGGCGGCACGAGCCTGGCGAACGCGGTGCTGCTCTGTGCGCACCACCACCGACACATCCATCGCGGCGACTGGGCCGTCCGGCTGGGCGGCGACGGTCACCCGGAGTTCGTTCCGCCGGCCTGGCTCGATCTCGACCGGCTCCCCCGCCGCAACCAGTACCACCGGCGCACGTGCGGACGACCCTCGACCAACGACAAGGCGGCAGGTCGACGAGTCAGGCACCCGGCCATCGGACGCCGCCCGTCGCCGTCGAGCCGACTCAGGGCCGCCGAGCGCACCCACCGGCAGACAGACTCACCGGTGGGTGCCCGGCAGTGCGCGCAGGCCAGGAGCCGGCTTCACCGCCACGGAGCCGCGCCAGCGTGCGGCGGCCACAGCGGCGTGCGGCGGCCAAGCGGCAGACAGGTTCGCCGGTACGCGGCCCCGGCAGACGGGCTCGCCGGCGGCTGCGCGCTCAGCCCACCTACAAGGTCAAGCCAAGCACCACCTTGACAGCCGATCCCCGATAGGGAATCAGAGGTCGGTGACGCGGATGCCGGCGTGCGCCTTGTACCGCTTGTTGATGGCGATCAGGTTGGCGGTGAACGCCTCGATCTGGTGGGCGTTGCGCAGCCGGCCGGCGTAGATGCCGCGCATCCCGGGGATCCGGGCGGCGAGCGCGCCGACCACGTCGACCAACTCGCGGTCCTCGGTGCAGATCAGCACGTCCAGGTCGATCCGGTCGACTTCGGGGTCGGCCAGCAGCGGGGCGCTGACGTGGTTGAACGCCGCGCAGACCCGGGAGTCGGGCAGCAACGCGGCGGCCTGCTGCACGGCGCTGCCCTCGGGGACGGTCAACGCGTACGGGCCCTGCTTGTCGAAGCCGAGCGGGTTGACGCAGTCGACGACGATCGTGCCGGCGAGCGGCTCGGCGAGAGCGGCGACGGTCGCGGCGTGCCCGTCCCACGGCACCGCGATGATGACCACGTCGCTGCGGCGGGCGACCTCGTCGTTGGCGGCACCGGTGATGCTGGCGTCGGCTGGCATCCGGGGCAGGGCGGCGATCTCCGCGGCGGATTCGGCGGCCCGCTCCGCGGACCGGGAGCCGATCAGCACCGTCTGCCCGGCCCGGGCGAACCGGTAGGCGAGGCCCCGCCCCTGGTCGCCGGTGCCACCGATGATGCCGACCGTCAGCCCGGACACGTCGGGCAGCGTGCTCGCGTCGTATGCCATGGGCTCATCCTCGCAAACCGCCCGGTCCGACAGCAGCGCCAGGCGCTGTGACAATCCCCGCTGCCGCCGGTCAGGCGGGCTCGAAAGACTGTGCGAGCCGCGGGTCAGGCCAGCTCGCACAGGCCGAGCGGGCGGCCGGGTCAGGCCAGCTCGAACAGGACCGTGCGGGTCGCCGGGTCGGCGGTGACCAGCCGGACCCGGACCCGTTCGCCGAGCGGCAACTGGCCGAGGCAGCGGGCGCGTACCGGTGGGGCGTCCAGGGCCACCGTTCCGCCGGGCGGTCGGGGGCGGGAGCGGCCGTTCGGTGGGGCGTCCACGTCCAGCACCGCCGCGTCGAAGGTCTCGCCCACCCGGTGCGCCAGCAGCACCGCCTCGGCCAGTTCGACAGCGCCCCGGCTGGCCGCCGAGGCGGTCCGGTCGGTCGTGGCCATCACCTCGGGCAGTCGGGGCAACGCGGCGCGCGCCCAGTCGGGCACCGGCCGGCCCGCGTGCAGGGCCAGGCAGACCTCGGTGGCGTACCGGTCGGCCAGGCGCCGCAACGGCGCCGTGACGTGGGCGTACGCGGCGGCCACACCGCCGTGCTCCGGCCGCTCGGGCAGCGTCCCGTCGAACGCGGTGTACGCCGCGCCGCGCATCAACTCGGCCGCCTGGTCGACGAACGCGGCGGCTCGCGGCTGGGCGGCGTCCAGCCCGGCGATCACCTCGCCCGGGCCCATGCCGTCCGGCCACTGCACGCCCAGCGGCGCGGCGGCGGCCCGCAACCGCTGCACCGCCTCCGGCTTCGGCGCCGGCATGGTGCGCAGCAGGCCGATCCGGCCGGCCAGCATGATGTCGGCGGCGGCCATCCCGGTCAGCAGTGAGATCTGGGCGTTGTGCTCCTCCATCGGCACCGGGCCGCGCAGCACCAGCCGCCAGCCGTCGCCGTCGGGCTCCACGTCCTGCTCGGGCAGCGGCAGGTTGATGGCGCCACGACGCAGCCCCCGGGCGGTCAACCGGTCGCCGATCTCGGGCAGCAGCGCGATCGGCTCGGGCAGCCGCCCGGCATCGGCCGCCGCCTGCACCCCGGAGTAGTCGAGTTTGGCCCGGCTGCGGACCAGGGCGCGTTCCAGCTCGACGGCCACCGTGCCGCCGTCGGCGTCCAGGTCGATGGTCCAGACCACGGCGGCCCGGTCGTCGTCGGGCAGCAGGCTGGCGGCGCCCTCGCTGAGCGTCAACGGGTGCAGCGGCACGTGCCCGTCGGGCAGGTAGACGGTCTGCCCCCGCCGCCAGGTCTCGGCCTCCAGCGCGCCGCCCGGGCTGACGTGCGCGGCGACGTCCGCGATGGCGTACCGCACCCGGTAGCCGCCACCCGGGCGGCGGGCGAGGTGCATCGCCTGGTCCAGGTCCCGCGAGGTGGCCGGGTCGACCGTCACGAACGGCACGTCGGTGCGATCGACGGGCGGCCGCGGCGGTGCGGCGGCCGCCTCGTCGGCCTCCTTCTGAGCGGCGGCCGGAAACTCGTCGGGCAGGCCGAGCTCGCGGCGCAGCGCGCCGAAGTCGATGCGGGGCGCGAGTACGCGTCGGATGACCACGGGTCAATCCTGACAGCGCCGCCGGTGATCCGCTTCCGGTGACCGGCCGAGATTCCCGATCGGTGCGCCGGGAAGTGCCGAGTTGGGGCGACCTACGGTCAGCCGGTCGCCTTCCGGGCGGTGGTCCGGGTGCCGCGCGGGGCGGTGGCCCGGGCGGCGACCGGACGTGCGGGTGACTTGCGGGCGGTCACCTTGCGGGCCGGAGCCTTGGCCGCCACGGTCTTCGTCGCCGGGGCCTTCTTCGCCGCCGCCTTGCGGGTGGTGGTCAACGAGGTGGCGGTCGACTTCGCGGCCGGCGCCTTCTTCGCCGGGGCCTTGCGGGCGCCGCCGCTCGGGCCGGTGGACGCCGTCTTCTTCGCCGCCTTCTTCGCCGGGGCCTTCTTGGCGGCCGTCTTCTTCGCGATGGACGCCTTGGTCGCGGCCTTGCGCGCCGGCGCCTTCGCCGCGGCAGTGGTCTTCCTGGCCGCCGACGTGGTGGTCTTCTTCGCGGCGCCGGTGGTCTTCTTCGCGGCGCTGGTGGTCTTCTTCGCGGCGCTGGTCGTCTTCTTCGCCGTGCCCGCGGTCTTCCTCGCCGTACCGGCCGCGGTCTTCTTCGCGGTGGCGGCGGTCTTCTTCGCGGTCGCGGCGGTCTTCCTCGCGGTGGCGGTGGTCTTCCTCGCCGCCGGCGCCTGCTTCGCGGCGGTGGTCGTCTTGCGGGTGGCGACCGAGGCCTTCGCTGGCGCCTTCCCGGCCGCGGTGGAGGTCTTGGTGGCGGCCTTCTTCGCCGGAGCCTTGGCCGCCGTGGTGGTCTTCTTGGCCGGGGCACGCCCCGCCCCGCCGGCCGCCTTGCGGGCCGGCGCCTTCGCCGCGGTCGTGGTGGACTTGCGCACCGGGGTGGTCCGGCTCGCTGCCGTGTTCCGCTCCGCCGCGGCGGTCTTCTTCGCGGTGGTACGCCGGGCGGCCGGGCGGGTGGTGGCCTGCTGTGCTTCGGCCATCGTGGTTCCCTCCTTGGGGACGTGCTCTCGCGTGCGTCCTCGCGGAGCACGAAATACCTCGGCGCGGGCCGTCCCGCGCCGTCTACCTGTCCTCCCCGGCCCAACGGGCATCCTCGGCGTCCCACGCCTCGTTCCGCTCCTGCACCCGTTGCAGGGCGTTCTCCGCGTCAGCCGCCGAGTCGTAAGGGCCGAGGACATGCGTCGCGGGGCACACGTCGGCGTCCGTCTCGACCCGGTGGTGTCGGGTGCACCAGTAGAACTGCCCACCACGTCCGCTGTCGCTCATGGGATTCACTGTGCACTGCGATCCAGCCGGCCGCCACCGGATCGCACAAGTCGCCGACCTTCTCCACAGTAGAGCCGCTTTCCGCGCCTCGGGCCTGAACGCCGAAAGAAGTGCAGGTGAGGCGGGTAGGGCGAGGCTTCCGCCGTACCGTCAGCTGATCGGCCTGACGCCGGCGCGGCGTCGCGGGACGGCGGTGGCCGTGGGGTCGCGGCCTATGATCGCCCGATGGCGGTACCGGACTACATCCTGCGGATGCGCAAGCACGTCGGCCACGGGCTGCTGTGGTTGCCCAGCGTCAGCGCGGTGGTCCGCAACGACGCCGGTGAGCTGCTGCTCGGTCAGCGCGCCGACGACGGGCGCTGGTCGGTGATCAGCGGGTTCGTCGAGCCGGGCGAGCAACCGGCCACCGCGCTGGTCCGCGAGGTGCGGGAGGAGACGGGCCTGGACGTGGTGCCGGTACGGCTGTCCAGCGCCGTCTCGCACCCGCACACCTACCCCAACGGGGACCGCTGCGAGTACCTCAACCTGGGCTTCCTGTGCCGGCTGGTGGCCGGCACCGCCCGGGTCAACGACGACGAGTCGCTCGCCGTCCGGTGGTTCCCGCTGGACCGGCTGCCCGAGTTGGACAAGCACGCCCTGCTGGTCATCGCCTACGCGCTGCGCGAGAACCAGTCGGCCGGTTACCTGGAGCCGCGCACGACGTGGTTCGACGTACCCAGCTGAGCTGCGCGGATCAGACCGACGACGGGGTCGGGGTTGGAGTTGGAGTTGGAGTTGGCGCGAGGGCGACCGGCGCGGCGGGCGCCGACCGGGCCGCCCGGATGGCGTACGCGAGCGCGTAGGGCATGCACGCCAGGTAGAGCATGGGTTCCGCCAGCACGTGGTTGGTGATGATGTGGAAGATCTCCCATGGGATGGTGGGCCGGGGTAGGCCGATGTTCCAGTCCGTCCAGGCGGCGAAGAGCCACAGCGGCGCGGAGACCCAGTCGGCGGCGCTGTCCAATGGCGTCGCACCGCTGACCGGGCCAGCGCGACTGCCCGCCGAGATGGCGTCGAGAACGGCGCGGACCACCGCGAGGTCGGCGGCGGCGAGCGCGCCGAGGACGCCCACCCACCAGGCTGCGCGGAGGCGATTCCGGGCGGCGAGGCTCGCCGCGGCCCAGAGGGCCAGCGTCAGGCCGGCCAACCAGAGCAACAGCCCGGGTACGAGGGTGGCCATGTCGTCCGGGGAGATGGCAGACACGAACACGACCGCGGTCGCGCCGATGGGGAGCACCACGCCGAGCGCGATGCGCAGCGGGCCGTCGAGTGCGGTGTGCCGGGCCCAGCGCCCGGCGAACACCGCCAGCAGCACCGCCAACCCGACGGTGAGCGCCGTCCAGATCGGCTTCTGCGCCCGGTCCGACCAGCTCACTCCCATCAGCCAGACCTGGATCGGGTGCAGGGCGTACGCACTGACGACCACGATCCCGACGCAGGCGATCGGAGACAGCAGCAACGCGGCCGCGGTGCGGCGGGCCCGACCGTGAATCATCGTGCGGTCGACGAGCGGGGCGCCGGCCCGGCTGACGGCGAGGCTCACCGCGAAGCCGACCATCTTCGTCCGGCGGCCACTCTCGGCGAGCACGTGCAGCTCGGCGGCCCACTCGCGGCGCAGGTCGTCACGGACGTCGGCCGGCCAGCGGCGCGCGGCCATCTCCAGCAGCAACTCGGCGGCCCGGCGGGTCACCACGCCGGTGCTCCGGTGGCTCCGCCGGCGCCCCAGGAGGGACGACCCTCGGGGATGACGGCCCGCAGGTCGGCGAGCGCCCGACGGGCCTCCGCCACCCCTTGCGCGGTGAGCCGGTAGTAGCGGCGGGCGGGCCGGCCGGCCGCGACGGGGTCGATCGCCTCCCAGTCGGCGGCCAGCCAGCCGGCCGCCCGCAGCCGGTGCAGCACCGGATAGAGGGTGCCGCTCGGCAGGCCGGTCATCCGCATCAGGTCCAGCCCGTACCGCTCCACGCCCGGCTCCGCGAGCAGTGCCGCCAGCACCTTCGCGACCGGAATGGTGATCCGCATCCGACCACTGTATCGGATATCTACATAGGGGTGGGGATCCGTTCGACCGGGATCCACAGTTCCGCGTCCGCCTGGCCGCCGTCCGGCGACACCCGCACCCGGGAGATCTCCGGGCCGGGCCGGCTGCGGTACGGATTGGACGGGAACCACTGGGTGAAGACGTCCCGCCACAGGTACTGCACGGCCTGGGGGAACGCGCCGGAGGTGGTGAAGACCGCCCACGTCCCGGCCGAAACCGGCAACGCGTCCAGGTCGTCCGGCGGTGCGGCGCCGGTGACCACCCCGTGCCAGTAGTCCAGCTCGGTGCCCTCCGCCCGACTGCCGGCGAGGTTGTCGCTGACGTTGACGATCCCGGTCGGCTCCTGATCGGAGAGCGCCTCGATCCGCCCGACCGTCTCCCGGTCGATGCCCTTGATGAACGCGACGATCGCCGGGTTCATCCCCTCGTGCACCAGCGGGACCCGGGCCCTGCGTCCCACCAGGGTGAACGCGTCCTTGCCGACGATCCGATACTCCATGCTGCCGCTCCCTTCGACGGTGAGACGGAAGGACATCCGGGGCTGGGCGCGCAGCGCCGCCCCCGTACGCCGGGCCTCGCCGGGCGTCACGCCGTGCACGGCGTGGAACGCACGGGCGAACGCCTCGGCGGAGCCGTAGCCGTGGCGCACCGCGATGTCGAGCAACGTCCGCTCCCCCGCCAGCACGTCCGCGCCGGCGACGGTGAGCCGCCGCCGCCGGATGTACTCGGACAGCGGGATGCCGGCCAACGCGGAGAACAGTCGCCGGAAGTGGTACTCCGACGTCACCGCGATCCGCGCCAGCTCGGTCACCTCGATCCGCTGGTCGAGGTGCCGTTCGATGTGCGCCATGGCCTCGTTGAGCCGCTCCAGCACCCGGGCCTCCTTCCCTTTCGAGCACTGACGCTAGGCGGCGGGGCAGGTGCCGCACCCGACATCCGGTGCCCGCAACGGTCGGGTGGCGCTGACCCCCGGATCGCCGGCCGCGACCGCGGCGATCTCCGGTGTCGTACCCTGGCGGACTTTGATTCTTCCGGAGGTTGACGTGGCCGAGTATCCGCAGGACGTCGTGCAACGCTTCCACGGCAGCCCCGAGCAGGTGGGCGCCGGCCTGGTCGGCGAGCCACCACGGACATGGCAGTCGGTCGTCATCGAGGACTACGACCCGGCCTGGGTGAATCGGTTCTGTGCCGCCCACTCGGTGCTCACCGACGCGCTGGGTGGCCTGGTCATCGGTGTGGAACACGTCGGGTCCACGTCGGTGCCGGGGCTGGCGGCCAAGCCCATCATCGACATCGACCTCCTCATCGAGGACACGACCGACGAGTCTCGTTACCTGCCTGCCCTGGAGAGGCTCGGGTACCGACTCGTCCTCCGGGAGCCGTGGTGGCACGGGCACCGGATGCTCGTCAGTCCCGGGGAGGACGTCAACCTGCACGTCTGGCCGCAGAATGCGCCCGAACCCGTCCGGCACCGGCTCTTCCGCGACTGGCTGCGGTCGCATCCGGACGACCGGGAGCGGTACGCCACGACCAAACGCCGCCTCGCGCGGGACACCGCGCAGCGGCCCAGCGACTACAGCCTGGCGAAGAACGACGTCATCGACGAGATCTACGCGCGCATCTTCGCCTCGTCAGGAGCAGTGGTGGTCGAACCGCCGGACGGGGCGGTCCGCACAGGCGAATAGGCGCTGGGCCCGCCGATCACCGGACAGACGCGGAATCGCCGGGGTCAGCGGATCGACTGTTGCATGATCCAGGTGGGCAGGGGGTCCGGCACGGAGCGGACCACCTCCCAGCCGGCGCGGCGGTACAGCTCGACGTTGCCGGGGTTGCTGGTCTCCAGGACCGCCGGCAGGCCGTCCACGGCGGCGCGGCGCAGTCCGGCCCCCATCACGGCGCGGCCCCAACGACGACCGGCGCTGTCGGGGTGGGTGCCCAGGACGCCGAGGTACCAGAACGGAGAATCCGGCAGAGCGTCGTGCACCGCCTCGTCATAGGCGTGGACGCGGGCCAGGACGTCGGCGGGGAGCTGCCCGGCAAGCATGTCTTCGTACGACCCGGGTTCGGTTGCCGGGGGCTCCCAGATGGCGACCGAGGCGCCCTGCCCGACCATCCAGATCGTCTCCTTGTGCACCCGCTTGTCGAAGAGGTGCCCGAAGAAGGCGGCGGTGTACCGCGGGTAGGTCGCCTCGTCAGGGAACAGGTACCGCAGGACGGGGTCCTTGGTGAACGCGGCGACCAGCGAGCCGATCACCTGGCCACGGTCCGCTGGAGTGGCGATGGTGATCTCGGGTGCCGTCACAGCAGCCGATGCTATCGCGGGTCGCCAGGTGCAGAGGTGGCCGGTGCTACCCGAACGTGAAGGCGTACGCCTCGGCGCCGGGCTCGCCGAACGAGAGCTCCAGGGTCCGTTCGCGGACCGCGTCATGCTGGCGTACGAGCTGGTGGAGGCGACCTTCCCGGAGCAGTCCGTTGCCGTCGACGTCGACGTCGACGCCGTGTGACGGGCCCGGAGGTTCGCCGTCGAGGAGCACCCGGAACGGGATCGACTCGCGCGCTCCGGGAGACAGCACGAGATGCGCGTCCCGTGCGTGGAACCGGAAGGCGATGCGCCCGCCGGCCTGGCCGAGCACGACGTTCTCGGGGCCGACCGTCCACTCCCCCGCGAGGGCCCACTGGTTGAGGGCCAGGCTCCCGGGGACCTCGTAGGCGCGGCGTTCGTCCAGCACGGCGCCGTTCGGCGACGCGAAGTGTTCGCCGCGCTCGAAACCGAGGTACGTCTCGGGCGTACGCAGGTGGGCCCGGTCGGCCGCCGCCTCCACCCCGCGCCCTTCGACGGGGACGAGGTCGCGCTCGATGCCGAGCAGCTGCTGGATGACGCGCTCGGACTGCTCGTAGCGTCCCTCGCCGAAGTGGCTGTCGCTGATGACGCCGTCCGTGTCGACGAAGTAGAGCGCCGGCCAGTAGTGGTTGTCGAAAGCGCTCCAGACCCCGTAGTCGTTGTCGACCGCGACCGGGTAGTCGATCCCGCGCGCCGTGATCGCCTGTCGCACCCAGCCGGTCTCATGCTCGAACGAGAACTCCGGCGTGTGGACTCCGATGACGACCAGCCCGTCGTCCCGGTATGCCTGCGACCACGCACGGACGTACGGCTCCTGGCGCAGCCAGTTGATGCAGGTCAGCGTCCAGAAGTTCACGACGACGACGCGGCCGCTCAGCTCGGCGTGACCGAGTGGCTCGGAGTTGAGCCACTCGGTCGCCCCGCTGAACGAGGGCAGGTGCGGACGGCCGGACACGCTCATCTAGCGAAGCGACCGGAAGGCGGTCCGGAGCTCTTCGGAGAAGATCTTCGGCTGTTCCCAGGCCGCGAAGTGCCCTCCCTTGTCGAGCTTGTTGTAGTGGATGAGGTTGGGATACGCCTGCTCCGCCCAACTCTTCGGAGCCTCGTAGAGCTCGTCAGGGAACACGCTCACGGCAACCGGGATGGAAACTCCCTTGGCCGCGAAGAAGGAGAGTTGGTTCTCCGCGTACAGGCGGGCCGAGGACACCCCGGTGTTCGTCAGCCAGTAGAGCGTGCTGTTGTCGAGGAGGTCCTCCGGCGTGATGCCGCGGGGCTGACCGGCGACGGACTCGGAGATGAGCTTCAGGCTGGCCACATCGTGGTCGAGCATGTAGGTCGCCAGGGCGACGGGCGGATCCGCCAATCCGGTCAGCGTCTGAGCGCGCCCCATCTCGAGGGCGTAACCGGAATGCTTCCAGAAGAAGTCCGCCTGCTCACACGCGCGCTTTTCATCGTCGGAGAGATTGGATGGGAGCGAGTCGAGCGGGCTGTTCGCGCCGGTGATACCGGACTGGAGCAGCGCGTCGATCTCGGGTGGATACACGCCCGGCATGTTGGTGTGAATGCCGATCAGCTCCGGAGGCGCCTGCAGACCCATCAGATCCGTGATGAGCGCGCCACCCTGCGCCACGTACCGCGTGTAGCCGAGGCGCTTCATCAACTCCATCCAGGCGGTTGCGATGTGTTGCGGGTCCCAGCCGGGCATGCTCGGCTTGCCCGAGAAGCCGTACCCGGGCATCGACGGGATCACCAGATGGAAGGCATCGGAGGCACTCGCGCCATGTGCCGTGGGATTGGTGAGCGGGTCGATGATCTTCAGCTGCTCGATCACCGAGCCGGGCCACTTGTGCGTGACGATGAGCGGCAGGGCGTCCTCATGCTTCGAGCGGACGTGGATGAAATGGATGTCGAGACCGTCGATGGTGGTCATGAACTGCGGTAGGGCGTTCAGCCTCGCCTCGACCTTGCGCCAGTCGTACTCCTTCTCCCAGTAACGCGCGAGCGTCTGCATCGTCGCAAGCTGCACGCCCTGCGACTGGTCCGGCACGGTTTCCTTCTCGGGCCAGCGCGTGGCCGCAATGCGCCTCCGCAGGTCATCGAGGTCCGCCTCGGGGATATCCACCGTGAACGGCCGGATTTCCGTGGTGCCTGGTCGCGTCTTGGTTCTGACAGCCATGCGCGCTTCCTCTCCGTCTGAGTTCGCGCCTCGCGAGGGGAATCATGGGGTTAAGGCCCTGCCCGGACTTATGTGCCAGCTCAAGATGGGCACGCCGCCGCCATATCTCGGAGCCTAGAACGCCGCGCTCCGGGCTCGTGGCGTTACGAGCAGTCCCCCGCCCGTAACCGGATTGCCAGGAGCCCGGGAAGCCTGAAACATCCAGCCGGTGGACGTCCGTCGCCCAGTCGGTCCGCACCTCGTGGACCCAGCAGTCACGCGGAGGCCAACAGCCCGCCCGCCGCAACCGTCTGCCACCCGCTGTACGACTCGCCTTGGGCGAGTGGGTGCGCCGGCACATCAACTATTGCTTCACCGGTCACTGCGACGGTGACTGAATCTACCGCCTGGACACGTTGAACATCGGGCCTCGCTGGGTCTAGTCCAGATCCCCGCGCCTGGTGGCGATCCACGCCTCGACATCTTCGGCAAGCCAGACGTTGCCCATCTGAAGAGTGGCGACCGGCTCAGGGAAGTCGCGCCGGTTGGTGATCTGGTAGACGCGCTGCCGCGAGATGCCGCCGAGCAGGATGCGGATCTCGCCCGAACCCACCAACCGCAGCTTTCTGGCCATGCACTGACGCTAGGCACATGCCGCCTAGGCACGTATCAAGTTGATGGACACCTAGTGCCTACCCGCTCTAGTCGTTTACTCTTTACTCATGACTAGAGGTAAATGGTCCCAACGTCCCGGTCAGCCAGTCGACTGGCACTCCGCCAAGCGCCCCGACCTGAGGTGACCATGTCGCTCCCGCGGTGGCAGCCCGAACCGCCATTCGCGGTTCAGATGGCCGGCTACGTCCTCGACTTCCATCACCGCAACGCCTGCTCGAAGTGCTCCGACGACGGATGCCCGCGTTTGACGGCGGCCGGCGAGACCCTACGCGCCTGGCGAGACAGGAACGGCCGAAGTGAAGGCCGGTGACGTCCTGCACCTGACCCGTGCAGCGAGCCCGCAGTTCGCACGGCCCATCTACCTTCGCCTCATCCGGATCCACACCGATCTGGACACCTATGACGGCTGGATCTGGCTGGACGGCTACCAACTTGACAAGAAGGGCGATGCCGTAGATCGCAGAGAGCTGTACGTCCTGACAGCAGGCGTGAGGTTGCTGGGGCCGGCGCCCCGTACGTGACGGCATCTGACCTGGTACGCGACGGCGAGTCGGCCTGTACACCGAGGTGTGTGCCTCTTAATCCGCTGGTCCGGGACGCTGCAAGCGCTGCCGCATCCCGCCGGTGTGGGGCACACAGGGGGCACAAGGCGCTGTCAAACGTCGTCAAGCCGCTACCAACGATGGCAGCCCGACATGCCGTCGGAGCAGGTGTCGCGGTCCGGCTGGTGGCGGGACAGCGGCTCTACGTTCCGCCTATAAGTTTGACGATCTCCTAGCGGATGCTCTCGTCTCCGTTGACGGTGGCGGCGGTGAGGAAGAACGTGACTGCGTATGTGAAGCGGTGGGCAGTGACGGCTTCGTCGAACTGGTCTTCGAAAGCACGGGCTTCGGCTGGGTCGAGTGTGCCGCGTTGAGCAGCTGTGGCAGCCCAGCTACGGAGGCCGAGAACGTTGTCGGCATCGGTCGGGTTTCGGACCAGGAGAGTTCGGGGTTCGACGGTGATGTCGACCAGGCCGTGCGCGGCGAAGAGACCGGCATGTTGATGAGCCAAAGTGCCGTTGCGGAGGAGGACTTCAGCCCGGAATCTCAGCACGCGCCGGGCCAGACTTTGGTCGGCGATGTCGAGTACCTGAGTGTCGTAGTCGGGGTCTGCTAGAACGACGCGGCCACCCGGCCGGACAACCCGGATGAGTTCCTTGATGGCCGCGCGGGGATCGGCGAGGTGTTGCACGGTGCGATCGGCCCAGGCCCCGTCGAAGGAGCGGCTGAGGAACGGCAGGTGGTGGGCGTCGGCAACGGCGGACTGGGTCAAGCCGCAAGCTCGCATTGCTGCGGACATGGTCTGCGCATGGTCGACGGTCGCCACACTGACACCGTGCTCGTCTCTCAGCTGGGCTGCACTTGCCCCTGTGCCAGCGCCGACTTCGAGGTAGCAACGGCCAGGTGCCGGATCAAGCAGTTCACGTACCCGGTGCTGGTATGCCTGATAGAAGGGCTCCTCGCTGAGACGCTCCAGGACGGCCACCCACGAGTTCGGGTCTGATTGGCGGTCGACGTCCGTGAACCCGTGCATGGATCGGCAGCCTATGGTGACGATTCCGACGATGCCGGCGGGACACGCAGCTTCGGGCCTTACGACGCCCAGAACGCGAGCGGATACGGGGGCATGGTGCAGAGCCCATGAGCGAGGGTCGCTCTGGGGTCCGTTCGTGGGCCGTCTGTGCCGCCAACCGCCGGCCGAAGACGACCAACGACGATCAGCAGTGCCCGAAGGAACGGCAGGCCAGCCGTCATATGGCGGCGGCTGGCCTGGTGGGCGACGGACGAGTCGACCTGTACGCCGGATTCTGTGCGCGGCGCGTACCCCGAAGGGTGTGCGCCGGCGGCGGCCATCCATCTCGGCCTGCCGTTGCCGGCAGGCTCCAGCGGCCTACCCGCAGACATCGGGCGGGCAGCCCTCAAACGTCTGCGCCGGGTCGTCATCTTGCGGTGACGGCCCTTACTTGGCCTTGCTCCGGGTGGGGTTTACCGAGCCACCCCGGTCACCCGGGGTGCTGGTGGGCTCTTACCCCACCGTTTCACCCTTACCGGCCCCGATGGGGTCGGCGGTCTGTTTTCTGTGGCACTGTCCCGCGGGTCACCCCGGGTTGCCGTTAACAACCACCCTGCCCTGTGGAGTCCGGACGTTCCTCGGCGGCGGGCCGAAGCCCGCCGACGCGGCCGCCCGGTCGACTCGTCCGTCGCGCTCTCATCCTAACGACGGGCGGCCCGCCGGTATTGCCGCCCCGCCTGGTCAAGATCGCGCAGCTCAGGGGCGGTGGCGGCGGCCATCGGGCGGGGAGTCCGGCGTTCCCGCCCAACCGGGCGGGGTCTAGCCTCGTGGGGCTATGGATCTCTCCCACGCCGCGCTGCTGCTCGCCGCCGGTCTCGCCGCTGGCACGGTCAACGCGGTGGCCGGTGGTGGTTCACTGATCACCTTCCCGGCGATGATCGCGGTGGGGCTTCCCCCGGTACCGGCGAACGTCAGCAACTCCGTCGCCGTGTTCCCCGGGTACCTGTCCAGCGTGGCGGGCAGCCGCCTGGATCTTCCGCGTGGGCGTGCGCTGGCCACGCTGGTGCCCACCACGATCGTCGGCACCCTCCTCGGGGCGCTGCTGTTGCTGGCCACCCCGGCCCGCGCGTTCGAGGTGGTCGTACCGTTCCTGGTGCTCGGCGCGACCGCCCTGCTCGCCTTTCAGGACCCGCTGCGCCGGCTGGTCGGTCACCCCCGGGACCTGTCGCCGCGCCAGCGGACGGTCGCGGTGCAGACGATGGTCGCCCTCGGTGCGGTGTACGGCGGGTACTTCGGCGCGGCGCTCGGCGTGATGCTGGTCGCCGGTCTGGCGCTGGTGCTGGACGCGACGCTGGCCCGGGTGACAGCGATCAAGAACCTGCTCTCCGCGGTGGTGGGGTTCACCACTCTGGTGGTGTTCGCTCTCTTCGGGCCGGTGAACTGGGCCGCGGTCGCGATGGTCGCCCCGGCCACGCTGATCGGCGGGTACCTCGGCGCCCGACTGGTCCGCCGGCTGCCGTCGGTGCTGCTCAAGACGATCATCGTGGTGTTCGGCACGGTGATCGGGCTCTACCTGCTCTGGCGCGCCCTGAGCTGAACCCCCAACACCGAAGATCCGCGCAACTTCCGGGAAAGTGCTGCCTCAATGAGCGTCGGAGACAGCAGTTTCCCCGAAAGTGCGCGGATCTTGACGGAGGGACGGGAACGGGGAGGGATGGGAACGGGACGGGGACGCGGCGGGGGCGGGACGGCGGTCAGTACGCCTCGCCGACCGGCTCTTCCGGGGCGTGCTCGGTGGCGGCGGCGGTCCGGTTCCACCGGGACCAGAGCACCCGCTCGCCGTAGCCGGCGGCCATCACGTGCGCGAAGGCCAGGTAGACCAGCACGCCGACGGCGAGCACCCCGAAGCCGACCCAGAACGGCAGCGACAGCGAGTGCTCGGCGAGCTTGCCGGAGATGATCGGCGCGGGCGCGGCGGCGCCCCAGCGGACCAGGTTGAACGCGCCGGTGGCCACCCGGCGGTCGCTGGAGCCGAGGCCGAGCGCCAGGTCGGTGAGGTTGGCGTTGGCCAGCCCCATGCAGAGCCCGGCGAGCACCAGCACCACGAGCGCCTCGGTGGTGCTGGTCGACGTGGCGAAGAGGACCATGCAGACCAGCAGCCCGGCGATGGCCACGCCGACGGTCTGCACCGCGCCGATCCGGTGGGCCAGCCGGTGGCCGATCACCAGGATCCCGGCGGCAAGGCCGAGCCCCCAGCCGGTGAACGCCAACCCCAGCGGGATGACGTCCAGGCCCAGGAAGAGCGGCGTGTAGCCGAGCACCACGAAGAAGACGAAGTTGTACGCGCCGGTCACCACGCAGAGCGCGATGAACGCGGGACGGCGGTAGGTGGCGAAGATCTGACCGACGCGTACGGGCGCCTGCCGGTTGCTCGGCTCACGCAGCTTGCGGGCGGCCACGCCGAGCGCCAGCACCATGAACACGCCGCAGACGAAGAACGGCAGTCGCCAGCTGACCTCGCCGAGGAGGCCACCGATCAGCGGGCCGACGGCGAAGCCGAGACCGAGGGCCGTCTCGAAGAGACCGACCACCCATTCCCGGTCGACGGCCAGGTTGACCAGCACCACCATGGCGGTGGCGAAGAACATCGCGTTGCCCAGCCCCCAGACACCGCGCAGCACGGACAGCTGCACGATGTTGTTGCTCAACGAGGCGAGGATCGCGGCCAGGCCGACCACGGCGACCCCGGCGATCAGCACCGGCTTGAAGCCGGACCGGCCGCTGGCCAGGGTCGCCGGGATCATGCCGAGGGCCATCACCGCGATGTACGCGGTGAACAGCAGCTCGACCTGCCAGGCGGTGACCCCGATCGCGTCGCCGATGGCCGGCAGGATCGGGTCGACGACGGCGATGCCGGCGATGGCGAGAAAGGCCACCAGTGTGGTGGCGTAGATGGCACTGCGGTTCGGTTCGGAACGCCGATCCACTCCGACTCCCAATTAACTGTATGGTACAGGTACTTATCTTGTATCATACAGCTATGAGCGATGACCCCTACCGGGACACCGAGGCCGAGACCGACGAGGTCACCCTGGGCCGGATCGAGACCGAGGTGGCCCTGCTGATGCGCTTCGGCGAGGCGACCCGCCGGGCCACCGGCACCGCCGAGCACCGGGTGCTGGACCGGGCGGCGTACGTGATCCTGCGTCACCTGGACGCTGCCGGCCCGCAGAACGTCTCCGCGCTCGCCGCCCGACTCAACCTGGACGGCTCGACCGTGACCCGGCAGGTGTCCGCGCTACAGCGCGACGGCCTGATCACCCGTACCCCGGACCCGTCCGACGGCCGGGGCACCGTCATCTCCCCCACCGCCACGGGCCTGCAGCGGATGGCCGCGGTGCGGGCCGCGCGGACCCGGCTCTACGGCGACATGCTCGGCGACTGGCCCGCCGAGGACCGGGAGACCCTCGCGGTGCTCCTGCGCCGCCTCAACGCGGCCCTGGAATCGCGCAACCGCAGCCGCTGAGCCACCGCACCGCACGCCGCACGCCGCACGCCGCCCGTGAAAGGTAGGGCCCCTTGTCAACGCCTGGCGTCAACAAGGGGCCCTTCCTTTCGGGGGACGTCAGGCGACCGGTTCCCGGGCGGAGTCGGCGTCGCGCTCGGTACCGGGGGTGACCCGAGGGTCACCCTCGTCGGCGAAGTAGTCGTCCGGCGTGGTGCCGTCGACGCCCTCGGCCACCTTGGCGGCGCGCACGGCCAGCGTCACCAGCGCCGCGACCGCCAGGTTCACCAGCACCGCCACGATGCCCACGTAGATCGTCTTGGTGGTGTCGAAACCGAACTCCGACAGCGGGAAGGCCGACCCACCGAAGTGCTTCCGGGTGGGGCTGGCCACCTGGTAGAGCATCCACATGCCCAGCCCCATGCCGACCGCCCAGCCGACGATCAGGCCGGTGCGGTGGAACCAGCGGGTGTAGAGACCCAGCGCCACCGCCGGCAGCGTCTGGAGAATGATCACGCCGCCGATCAGCTGGAGGTCGATGGAGAACTGCGGGTCGAGGAAGACGATGCAGGCCACCGCGCCGACCTTCACCACCAGCGAGGTGATCTTCGAGACGTTCGCCTCCTGCGCCGGGCTGGCGTCCCGCTTCAGGTACTCCTTGTAGATGTTGCGGGTGAACAGGTTCGCCGCCGCGATCGACATGATCGCCGCCGGCACCAGCGCGCCGATGCCGATCGCCGCGTACGCCACACCGGCGAACCAGTCCGGGAACTGCTGGTCGAAGAGCAGCGGCACGACGGTGTTGTTGTCCACACTGCCTTCCGTCGCCCCCGGCAGCGGCTTCACGCCGGCCGCGATGGCCATGTAACCGAGCAGCGCGATCAGCCCGAGCAGCAGGCTGTACGCCGGCAGCGCCGACAT
The DNA here is from genome assembly GCF_018070045.1 of Micromonospora sp. U21. Taxonomy (GTDB): domain Bacteria; phylum Actinomycetota; class Actinomycetes; order Mycobacteriales; family Micromonosporaceae; genus Micromonospora. The sequence continues at coordinate 35,332 of NZ_JAGPYK010000022.1, read as the reverse complement.
GTTCCGCTTGATCACGTCGCGGTTCCTGCTGGCCAGCACGCCGGTGATGCTGTGCGGGTAGAGGAAGAGCGCCAGCGCCGAGCCGAACGCCAGCGTGACGTACTGGAGTTGGTTGTTGGCGTTGAGCAGGATCCCGTCGTTCGGGTTGGGCGAGGCGTCGAACTTCGCGTCCGCGGCCGCGAAGATGTCGCCCCAGCCGCCCAGCTTGTACGGCAGGTAGATGATCGCCACCAGGATCACGATGTAGATCAGCGTGTCCTTGACGAACGCGATCAGCGCCGGTGCGCGCAGCCCCGACTGGTAGGTGTAGGCGGCCAGGATGGCGAACGCGATGATGATCGGCAGGTGCCGGGCCAGTGCGTTGTCGCCGGTCACCCCCATCGTCTTGAGCACCGCCTCGATGCCGACCAGCTGCAACGCGATGTACGGCATGGTGGCCACGATGCCGGTGATCGCGATCAACAGCGCCAGCACCGGCGAGTCGAACCGGTTGCGGACGAAGTCGGCCGGCGTGACGAACCCGTGCCGGTGCGACACCGACCAGAGCCGGACCAGCACCAGGAAGACCAACGGGTAGATCACGATGGTGTACGGCACGGCGAAGAACCCGGCGGCGCCGGCCCCGAACATCAGCGCCGGAACCGCCACGAAGGTGTACGCGGTGTAGAGGTCACCGCCGACCAGGAACCAGGTGATCCAGCCGCCGAAGCTGCGCCCGCCCAGCCCCCACTCGTCGAGGTGGGCCATGTCCTTCGGGGCACGCCACCGGGCGGCCACGAAGCCCATCGCGCTGACCAGCAGAAAAAGCAGGGAGAAGACGATGATCTCGGTGAGATGGTCGCGCCACATCAGCGCTCACCCCGCTTCTTCGTCATCTGGTAGACCAGCGTGGTGGTGGCCACGCCGAGAAGGATCCAGGCCAGTTGAAGCCAGTAGTAACGCGGGAAACCGAAGATCCGGGGCGAGTCGCCGTTGAAGAAGGCCGGGATCAGCGGCACCACGATGGGAATGAAGAGCAACCAGTTCCAGGGGCTGTGGTCCTTCGCCCTGGACGGCGCCGTGGTGGGCGCCTCCGGTTCCGGTGCAGCCATGTGACACACCTCCGGGAAGTCGTGGCTCGCGATGTAACGGCCGGAGGCTACGACTCTGTGACCGCTGTCACGTGCGCTGCGCGGAGGGTGCTGCGCCGAGCGGCCGACGGCATGCGCCGAACGGCGCAGGCGGTCGGGCGTGGAGGTACGGCCGGATCAGCCAGCGGAGAGGTGGGCGGTGTCGTTGACCGTGCGTACCGCGACGCCGCCGTCGGGCCACATGTCGAGCACCGAGATGCCGGCCGCGTCCAGGAAGAGCCGGTGCAGGAAGGCGTCGCTGGCCGCGAGCGCGTCCCGCAGCACCAACTTGATCGGCGAGACGTGCGAGACGACCACGACGGTCTCCCCGGGGTACGCCTTGAGCAGCCCGGCGACCACCCGGTGACAGCGCTCGGCCACGTGGGTGAACGACTCACCGCCCGGCGGGGCGATCCGGGGGGAGGCGAGCCAGGCGTCCATCTCCCCCGGCCACTGCGCGCGCACCTCGGCGAAGGTACGCCCCTCCCAGTCCCCGAAGTCGCACTCGATCAGGTCGTCCTCGGTGCGTACCGGCACGCCACCGAGCGCCCCGGCGATCGCCGCCGCGGTCTGCGTACACCGGGACAGCGGTGAGCTGAGCACGGCCGCGACGGACGGGGCCAGCGCGGCCACCCGGGTAGCGGTGGCCCGGGCCTGGGCCCGGCCGCGCTCGGAGAGCGGCACGTCGCCCCGGCCGGAGTAGCGCCGCTGCTCGGTGTAGGCGGTCTCGCCGTGCCGGACCAGGATCAACCGGGTGGCGGTGAAGCTCGGACGCGGCTCCCAGGAGGCCGGCGCGGTCGCCGGGTCGCTGCCGGTGGTCGTCGCCGCGAGCCGGCCGGCGGCGGCGTCGATCGCGGCGGTGGTCGGCGCCGGCGCGGGCCGGCCGGCGGCGGCGTCCATCGCGGCGTTGGCCAGCGCGTCGGCGTGCCGGTTCTGCTCGCGGGGGATCCAGGCGAACCGGACCGCCGCGAACCGGCCCACCAGCCCGGCCGCCTGGGCGGCGAGCGGTCGCAGGCCGGGATGCTTGATCTGCCACCGGCCGCACATCTGCTCGACCACCAGCTTGGAGTCCATCCGGACGTCCACCTCGGCGGCGCCCAGCTCGGCGGCGGCCGTCAGCCCGGCGATCAGCCCCTGGTACTCGGCGACGTTGTTGGTCGCCGTACCGATCGACTCGGAACGCTCGGCGAGCACCTCGCCGGTCTCCGGGTCGCGCACCACCGCGCCGTAGCCGGCCGGACCCGGGTTGCCCCGGGACCCGCCGTCGGCCTCGACGACGACCACGCGCGGCGCCACGACCTACAGGCCCGACTCGTTGGTACGGACCATGATTCGCCGGCAGTCCTCGCAGCGGACCACGTCGTCCGGGGCGGCCTTGCGGATCCGGGCCAGGTCGGCGCCGGAGAGCTCCAACCGGCAGCCGCCGCAGCGGCCCGCGGTGAGCAGCGCGGCGCCCAGCCCGGTGTCCTGGCGGATCTTGTCGTAGAGGGTCACCAGCTCGCTCGGGAGATCGGCGGCGAGTGGCTGACGGGCCCCTCGCTTGAACTCCTCCTCCTTGGCGATCTCGGCCAGTGCCTCGTCCCGGCGCTGCTCGGTGGCGGCCCGCTTCTCCCGGGTATCGGCCAGCCGCTGCTCGACGCCGTCCAGCACGCTCTCCGCGGTCTCCCGCTGCTCCATCAGCTCCAGCTCGGCGTCCTCCAGGTCGCCCTGGCGACGCTTCAGAGAGACCAGCTCGTGCTGGAGCGCCTCCAGCTCCCGGGCCGGCCCGGTGCCGGCGGCCAGCCGGTTCTCGTCCTTCTCCTTGCGGGCCCGGACCTGCTCGACGTCCTTCTCCAGCCGGGCGATGTCGCGGTCCAGGTCGTCGACCGCCACCTGGGCGCGGACCCGCTCATCCTCCAGCGACGACAGCTCCCGGGCCAGCGCCTCCAGCTCCGCCCGCTCGGGCAGCGAACGCCGGCGGTGGGCGAGCTGGGCGAGGTTGGTGTCGATCGCCTGGAGGTCGAGCAGGCGGCGCTGCACCTGGGGGTCAGCCTTCATGGTCGGGCTCCTTGTCGTCCACAACGGGTGCGGCGGCGTGCACGGTCCACGGATCGGTGTCCAGGTCGGACACCAGCGTCTCGACGCCCGGCGCCTCCCGCAGGAGGGCGGCCAGGTCGTCCAGCCACGGTCGTTCGGTCGCCCAGTGGGCGGCGTCGATCAGGGCGGGACCATCGGCGGCGAGGTGCTCGCCGGCCGGGTGGTGCCGCAGGTCGGCGGTGAGGAACGCGTCCACCCCGGCGGCGGTCGCGGCGCCGAGGAAGCTGTCCCCCGACCCGCCGCTGACGGCGAGGATACGAACCATACGCCCGGGATCCCCCGCGGCGCGAACTCCCCACGACGTGACGGGGAGCACCGCGGCGGCATGCCGGGTCAGCTCGGCGAGGGTCATCGGGCGGGGCAGCTCGCCGATCCGGCCGACACCCCGGTCGTCGCCGTACGCGGGCGACCCGGGCGCGGGCCGGTGCAGCGGGCGTAACCCGGTCAGCCCGAACCGGGCGGCGAGGGCATCGGAGACGCCCGGGGAGGCCACGTCGGCGTTGGTGTGCGCCACGTAGAGCGCCACCCCGGCCCGGATCAGCTGATGGACGATCCGCCCCTTGAACGTCGTCGGGGCGACCGAGGAGACCCCGCGCAGCAGCAGCGGGTGGTGCGCAACGATCATGTCGACGCCGGCGGCCAGCGCCTCGGCGACCGTCTCGGGCACCACGTCGACCACGCAGAGCACCCGGTGGACCGGGGCGGTCGGCTCGCCGAGCACCAGACCCACCCGGTCCCACTCCTCGGCCCAGACCGGCGGGTAGCGCCGTTCCAGCTCGGCCACCACGTCGATCACCGTGGGGGTGGATCCGCATACGCTCACGGCGGGCCAGCTTACCGTCGCGCGGGCCGTCGGGCGGCGACGCCCGGCCCGGCCGCGCCGGTCAGGCGGCGAGCCGGACGCCCCCCGCCCGACGATCAGGCGGCGAGCCGGACGCGCCCGCCGACGGTCAGGCGGCGCGGCGGTAGCCGGCGAGCAGTGCGGCCAGCGGCATCTGCCAGGGGAACGCGTGCAGGTGCTGCTCGCCCGTCCCCGGCGGGTGCAGGGCGACCACGTGATCACCGAATAGCACCGTGACCCCCCATTCGGCCAGTCGCGCCACCCCGGCCCGGAACGCGGGGTGGGCGGCCATCGCGGCGTTGGTGTACGGCACCGCCACGATCGGGACGCCCTTGCCCTGCGCCTCGACCAGCAGGCCGAGCGCGAGGGTGTCGGCGATCCCGGCCGCCCACTTGTTGACCGTGTTGACGGTGGCCGGACAGACGATCATGGCGTCGGCTGGCGGCAGCACGTCCGGGTCACCGGGATTCTTGTAGTGCGTCCGCACCGGATGGCCCGTCTGCCGGATCAGGGCGGACCTGTCGACGAACTTGGCGCCGTCGGGCGTGGCGACCACGCAGACCTCCCAGCCGTCCTGCTGGGCCAGGTCGACCAGGCGGCCGACGTGCCGGGCCAGCGGCGAACCGCAGGCGATGACATAGAGCACCTCGCGGTGCCCGCTGGTGCGCTGTGAACCGGCCATCAAACCGGCTCCGCGCTCATACCCCTACTCCCATGTGCTCAGCCAACTCCGCTACCGGAGAAGGCGGCGCACCACGTGTGCGACGCAGGATGTCCGACATCACCTCGTGCGCGATCGGCCGGCAGCGGATCTCCGACGGGGCGAGCCGGTCGCCGCGCAGCAGCATCTCGCCAGCGTTCGCGACGTCGCCGATCTGGGCGAACCCGCGGGCGATGTCGAGCAGGTGGTGCGCCCGGCGCTCGGGCAGCAACGCGTTGAAGGTGGGCTCCACGATGCGCAGCTGGTGCACCTCCACCGCCCGCCCCCCGTCGCCCAGCTCCACCGCGGCCGCGGCCCGGTGCAGCTCCACATTGGTCGGCCCGAACGAGGTCCAGTAGTGGTTGTGGTCGCCGCCGAGCAGCGTGGCCGCCTCCTCGGCGCCGTTGATGAGGTCGTCGACGGTGGCCGAGTCACCGATCCGGGAGGCGGCCATCGCGCCCTGGAGCAGCAGCATCCCGTAGACAGAGAGCCGGGCCGGAGTGGCGTCGTTGCCGCCGCCGGGTGCGAGCCGGTTGGCGATGGTGACATTCAGCTCCAGCGCCGGACGGGCGCGGCCCATCGCGACCAGCGCGTTGCACACCCGGGTGGTGGCGATGCCGGCCAGCAGCGGGTCGTCGGCCCGCTGGGCCACCGCCATCGAGCGGTCCGCGGCCAGCCAGGCCAGCTCGCACTCGCCGAGCTTGCGCAGCACCGAGGAGGCGATCTGGTAGACCTGCCCGAGCAGGTGTGCCGCCTCCGGGGCCTGCTCGCCGCCGTAGCCGGCGTCGGCCGCCTGAGCGTCGCGCAGCAGCTTCGGCAGCGCCCGGGTGAGCATCCCGTAGCGGCCGTACTGGTAGGTGAGCCAGGCGTGATTGACGGCCTTGCGCATGTCGTCCAGCGGGGGCGGGTACGGCGCGGCGTCGAAGTACGCGCTCATCGAGTCGTACCGCTCCAGCGCCGCCCTGATCTCCTGCACCTCGACCTGGTCGATGCAGTTCAGCGCGTCGGTCCGCCGCTCCGGGTCCTTGCCCATCAGCAGCTGCACGTCCACCTGGAGGATGTCGGCGATCTCGTAGAGGACCGAGAACTTGTCCAACCGACGGACGCCGCGCTCGACCTTGTCCACCCAGCTCTTCGACTTGCCCAACCGGTCCGCGAAGACCTGCTGCGACATCTTGCGTCGCCCCCGCCAGTAGGCCACTCGCCGCCCTATGGGTAGCTCGTCCATCTCCCCATCCCTCCCCCTGCCGCCCCGGCCATCGGGCCAGGGCGATGTCCGCGGGTGCGGCGATCCTCGTTCATCTTCAGGTTTTCGCTGGTCGCACAGCTTGTGCGTCAGCCGTACAGCCAGTCCTCGTACTTTTCGTGCAAGTTGCACGAGCCGTTCGTCAACCTCAACGATCGTGGGTTACGGCAGTGACGGTGCTCGACATGCGACCTGGCGTTCGCCGGGCCCGATGAGGGGAGATGGCACACATGTGGGGGAACGTCGGACCGCGCGTCGCCGAACTGTCGCCGTTGGAACGGGTCCGGCTGCGCCGGGTCGCCGTGCGGTACGCCGCGCACGGCTGGGAGGTGACCCCGGGGGCCTGTCTGGCCCGCAGCCGGTTCGTCTGCGGCCGGGCCGGCTGCCCCACCGTGGGCTGCCACCCGGCACTGGAGAACTGGGAGCTGGCTGCCAGCGCCGACCCGGCCCGGGTCGCCACCTGGTGGCGGAGCCGCCCGCACGGCGTGCTGCTGCCCACCGGTCGGGCCTTCGACGTGCTGGAGGTGCCGGCCCACCTCGGCCGGCAGGTGCTCGGCGCGGTGCAGACCCACCCGGCCGGCACCGGCGTACGCGGGCCGGTGCTGGTCACCCCCACCGGGCGCTGGATGTTCCTCGTCCGCCCCGGCGATCCGCTCCGGCCGGAGCTGGAGCACTGCTTCCACGTGGTCCGGCACGGGCCGGGCTCGTGGATCCCGGCGCCGCCCACCCGGCTGCCGGAGGGGACGGTCCGCTGGGCGGTCGCCCCGGAGCAGGCCCGCTGGCAGCTCCCGGATTCCTACCTGGTGCAGAACACGTTGATCGAGGCCCTGCGCGCCACCGGGGTGACACTCGCCCCCGACCTGCTCCCCGGTCACCTGCCGCTGCCCCGGCGGGGCATGTGAACCGGCCGGCAGCGATTCCAGCCGGCAGCCGACAGCGTCGCCGGGGCGCCGGTCCTCGTTGACAGGGGGACGGCGCGAACGCGCGCCACGAGCGGGGGAATGATGTCCACGGACGACAGAGCGTCTCATCCCGGCGGCACCGAACCGCCCCGTCGCAGCCACCGGCGGCACCGCTGGGCCGGCACCCGCCCGTCGGGCTCCCGCCCCGGCCGGCCCCGCCCCACCGGCTCCCGCCCCGCCGGCACCCACCGACCCCTCCGCTAGTCCGTCAGCGGAAGCGCGCTGGAGTGCAGCTGGTAGGCGTCGTCGGTGATGACGGCGTGGGTGTGGTCGGCGAGCCGGTCCAGCCAGCCGATGCCGGCGACCCCCATGGCCAGCGCCGCCGTGGCATACGCGTCGGCCACCCCGAGGTCGGTGCCGACCACCGTCACCGAGCGCAGCCCACCGGCCGGCGCGCCCCGGCGCGGGTCCAGCACGTGCCGGCCCCGCTCGTAGACACCGGAGGTGGCCACGGCCAGGTCGGTCCCGGCGAGCACCAGGCAGGTCGCCATCGGGTCCCACGGGTGCCGGATGCCGATGCGCCACGGCTCCCCGGACGGGGAGCGGCCGCGCACCCGCACGTCGCCGCCGGCGTTCACGCAGTGGTTCGGCGCGCCGGCCGCGAGCAGCCGGTCCGAGGCGACCTGTGCCGCCCAGCCCTTGACGAACCCGCACGGATCGAGCCGGCCGGTGGCGTACGCGTCGAAGAACCCGTCGGTGGCGCCCCACAGGTCGGCGGAGGCCTCCAGCACGAACCGCAGGTCCGCCGACGCCTCGGAGAGCAGCACCTCGCCCCGGTCGAAGCGGCACACCTCGCTGTCCGCCCGGTACGTGCTGAACCGGGCGTCCACCTCGCGCATCCAGGTGAAGACCTGATCCGCCAGCTCGTGCAGGGTCGCCGGCGCCAGGTCGTCGGCGAGATCCAGGGTGATCGCCGTACCCATGATCTGCTCGACCCGGCACAGCCCGGGTCGGGTCATCGCCGCCGGCACGTCAGAACGCCTGCTCGATCGCGCCCCGCAGCGACTGCTTGTAGGAGTTGCTGGTCTCGGTGGCGCCGGAGACGGTGTTGAGGTTGGCGCTCTGCTTCTGCACCACCTCGCCGCCCGTGCCGTTGTACCTGTCCCGGACGTCGCCGCTGTGGATGTCGGACTCGCCCCCGCTGGGCAGCGACAGCGAGATGGCCTCGACGATCCGGTTACCGGAGACCACGATCTGCACCTGCACGTACCCGTACTCGTTGTCCACGCCCGGGCCGGTGACCCGGCGTGTGGTCGGCTGCGGCGCCTTGGTGGTGGTCCGCGGCGTGGTGGGGGCCTTCGCGGTGGTGCGGGTGCCGGACGGTCGGGCGGTGCTCCTGCTCGGCTTGGGCGACGCCGGCGCGCCGGCACTCACCGACGGCTTCGGCGCCGCGCCCGCCGGGTCGCCCGCCGCCGCCGGAGCGACGCTCGGGTCCGCACCCTGCGGGGTGGGGTTGACCGGCTGGGCGGCCGGCAGGTCCTGGGCGACCTGGGTGGTGCCCGGCGAGCCCTTGAGGACCACCAGCGCGGTGGTACTGGCGGCCAGACCGGTGATCGCGAGGAACGCGCGACGCATGCGATGCCTTCCTACAGCTCGAAGGTGGCCAGGTGGATCTGTCGGCGGGGCACGCCGGCCCGGCGCAACGCCCGCACCGACTGCTCGACGAGGCCGGGCGGCCCGCAGAGGTAGACGTCGCGCCGGGCCACGTCGGGCACCAGTTGACGCAGCCCGTCCGGGCTCATCAGCTGGCGGGGGCCGGGGTCGTCGCGGGAGCCGATGACGTACCAGATCGAGGTGTCCCGGGCCTGGGCCAGCCAGTCCAGTTCCCGGCTGAGCAGCACGTCGGCCGGGGTACGGGCCCGGTAGATCAGCGCGGCGCCCGGCGGCAACTCCTCCAGCATGGCCCGGATCGGCGTGATGCCGCTGCCGCCGGCGATCAGCAGTGCCCGGTCGCGGACCCGGTGCGCGGCGGTGAAGGTGCCCGACGGGCCCTCCGCCCAGACCCAGGTGCCCGGTTCCAGGTCGCGCAGGGCGGCGGTGTGCGCGCCGACCACCTTGACGGTGAGCCGCAGCCAGCGGGCGTTGGCCGCCGCGGAGACGGAGAACGGGTGCGACTGCCACCAGCAGCCCCGGGTGAGGAAGCGCCAGCGGAAGTACTGTCCGCCGAGCATCGCCAGCCGGTCCAGCCGCTCGCCGGTGAGGTAGATGGAGATCGTGTCGGGGCTCTCCGCGACCACGTCGGCGACCCGCAGCCGATACCGCAGGTTGAACGCGAGCGGCGCGATCACCCGACCCCACAGCAGGGCGGCGACCACCAGCAGGTAGAGGGCGATCCAGCCGGTGCGCACCGGGCCGGGCCTGTACAGCTGCGCGCCGTGGGAGAACTGGTGCCCGAAGCCGAGCAGCAGCACCAGGTAGCTGGACAGGTGCAGCAGGTGCCACAGCTCGTAGGGCAGCGCCCGCCGGATCGCCCGGATGCTGGTGAACCCGACGAGCACCATGATGCCGGCGGCGACGAACGCGGAGACCATGTCCTCGTAGTCGCCGAGCAGCGTGCCGACCTCGGCGAGGACCGACTGGTTACGCAGGTCCGCGTAGCCGACCAGGGTCAGCGACACGTGCGCCAGCACGGCGACCAGCAGGGTGGCGCCGATGTCGCGGTGCCAGCGGGCCAGCTGCTCGCCGCCGATCCACCGCTCCAGCACCGGTAGGCGGCTCATCATCAGCACCTGCACCAGCAGCAGGTAGCCGGCGACCAGGCCGGTGATCCGGCCGGCGGCCGTCAGGGTCGCCGCGGTGGTCCGCAGCGAGCCGGCGGGGGTCCCCAGCCACCACGGCAGCACGCTGGCGAGCAGGCCGACCAGGAGCAGCGCGGCCAGCAACCGCCGGCCGCCGGGGCCGCGCCGGGGCGGGGTCTGCGGGGGTGCGGGGGCAGCCGACCGGCCGCCGTGCCGGGACGTGGTCCCGGTGCGGCGGCCGGCGGCGTGGGTGTGCGAATACGTCACGCGTACAGCTTCATCGGGGCGTACTTCTGGCGGGGGAAGACCTTGTCCACCTCCGCGTTGGTGAGCCCGAACCGGCCCTGGGCCACCGCGCCATAGACGTTGAACATGTTGTTGTACTCCGGCACGTCACCGGAGTCGAGCTTGTCCAGGCCGTTCCAGGTGCCGAGCAGCGAGCCGGCCAGCTTCTTGCCCGACAGCAGGGTGACCACCCCGCCGTGCCCGTGGTCGGTGCCGCCGCTGTTGGAGCCGACCCGCCGGCCGAACTCGCTGGACACCATGATCGTCACGTCGGCGGCCTGCGGGCCGAGGTCGGTGAAGAACGCGGCCATCGCGCTGGCCAGCTCGTTCAGCCGACGGTGCAGCTGACCGCCGTCGCGGGTGCCCTGATTCTCGTGGGTGTCGTAGCCACCCATCCCCACGGTCGCGACCCGGACGTTCGCGCCGCCCTTGATCAGCCGGGCCAGCTGCTTGAACGCGTTGCCGACGCCCTCGTACTCGACGCCCGCGGCGGGCTGGTACGGCTTGGCGGCGAGCTTCTGCGCGGTGGCCAGCGCGCCCATGCCCTCCTGCACGGCTTCCTCGACCGGGTGGTTGATCCCGGTGAAGAGCCCCTTGATGGCCTTCTCGGTGGCGGCCCGGAACCGGTCGTCACCGTTGAGTCGCAGCGAACCGACGTTGTTCAGCGAGAGCGCGCCGTTGTTGCCGACCAGCGAACGGGGCAGGGTGCTGCCGACGCCGACGCTGCGGAACGCGGTGCCCTTGCCGAGGTTGTCGACCAGCCCGTCCAGCCAGCCCCGGCCGCCGGTCTCGTTGGGCAGCCCACCGAGGTTGCAGGCGTCCGCGGCCTGGAAGTGGCTGCGGGACAGCCGCTCGTCGGAGACCGCCGGGATGAAGCCCAACTGGCCGGCCTTGAGCCACTGCTCCAGCGGCTTGAACGCGCTGGTCAGCTTGAAGCCGCGGCCCACGGCCAGCGAGTCGTTGCCGAGCAGCAGGTCAGGGCGGGCCTTGGCGAGCACCGGGTCGTTGTCCGGCGCGATCAGGCTCAGCCCGTCCAGCCCGCCGTAGAGGAAGACGTGGATCAGGGTGCCGGTCTTGGTCGCCGCGAACGACGCCGAGGTGGTGACGAACTGGGCGGTGGCCAGCGCGGTGGCGGTGGCCGCGGCACCGGCGACGAAGGTCCGTCGGGTGACGCCGCGACCGTCCTGCTGGGCCTCCTCCAGGTCCTCCAGGGTGCGGTAGCGGTCGGCCTCGGCGGCGTTCTCGGCGGCGACCAGGTCGGCCTCCGCCCGCAGCAGCGCCTCGGCCGGGTTGTCGGCCAGCCGCCGCAGGTCGCGGCATTCGGGGTGCAGGGGGAAAGAGTTGTACACAGTCTTCTCCATCGGGTGCCTCACCGGAGGTGGTGCTGGGGGGACGCGAGGATCGCCCGCGCGACGGCGGTGATGGCCCCGTTGAACGTGGCATCGACCTTGGCGCTCGCCGGCAGGCCGGCCACACCGAGGATCAGGTTCTTCTCCCGGGCGCTCAGCTTCTGGTTCACCAGCCGCTGGGCCAGCGCGTCCACGTACGCCCCGGCGGTCGCCGGCGGCTTGGCGACCAGCTTCTCCGGCGCCGTGTACGTGAAGGCGGTGCGGTAGCCGGCCAGGATCTCGCCGGCCTCGTTCCAGCCGTTGACCATGGTGCCGGCCGAGGTCCAGGCGACGTAGACGTCCGGGTAGCCGTCCGGGGTGGGCTGGCCCATCGGGTACTGGCCCAGCTCGCGCAGCTTGTCGTAAATCTGCCGCAGGCCGCGGGCGAACGGGGTGCGCTTGTTGTCGCCGTTGTCCTGCTTCGGCGACGGGTCCGGCGAGACGCCCAGAACGCGGTACGTGGAGACCAGGTACTCCATCGGCCGGCGTACCTTCTGGCCGACCGCGGCCCAGAACTCCGAGGAGCTGAACAGGGCCATCAACACCGGCTTGATCAGGCCGTTGTTGGTGGTGTACGTCTTCGCCAGCCGGTCCACGAGGGACTTCGGCGGGGTGTCCGAGACGAACCGGGTCGCCAGGCTCTGCGCCACGTACTTCGCGGTCGACGGGTGCAGCGCGATGTAGGTGATGTACTGGTCGATCGCCGCTTCGGCCTTCTTCGGGTCCGCCGAGTTGTTGGCGTGCGTGAAGCCGAGGATCTTCACCTTGCCGACGTAGTGCTGCTCGGGCTTGAAGACGTACTTGCCGTCCTCGACGCCGCGACCGGTCTGGAGCATGGCCGCCTGGCGCACGTCCGGCTCCTTGTAGCCGCCGTCCACGCCGACCGAGTAGAGCTCGAGGTTCTCCCGGGCGAGGTTCTCGTTGATCGCGTCCTTGCGGGAGTCCTTCTGGTTCAGGTAGATCAGCAGTGCGGGGTGCTTGTTCGCGGCGACCAGCATCTCCGGGTAGCTGCCCAGCGCGTGCGCCCGCACCACGTCCTTGTCGAACGAGTTGCGGTACACCTCGCCGCCGTCGAATTCCGCGGCGACGTGCAGGAAGTCGTTCCAGAAGTCGACCATCACCTCGAACAGCTGGCGCTTCGACCAGATCTGCCGGGCCAGGGTGGCGTCGATCATCTCCCGCTCGGGCTGGGCGCCCTGCTCGTTGAGCTTGTCCCGCTGGTCGCGCAGCTGCTGCACCGAGAGCTTCTGCGTGGGCAGCTCGGCGAGCTTCAGCTCGGCCTTGCTCGGCTCGATCTTGTCCGGGTCGAGCTGAGCGCGGATCCAGCCGTCGATGCCGAGCTTCTTGATGTCGGCGACCACCGCGGGCGTCGCCCCGAAGGTGGCCCGCCGGGCCAGGTGCAGGATCGGGTCCTTGGCCAGCACCGTCTTGACGGTCACCTTGGTCTCCGCCGCGGCGGTGGCCGGGCCGGAGAACGTCCGTCCACCGGAGGGCGCGTTCTTCTTCAGCGCCTCACCGGCCCGCGAGCCCATGTAGCTCTCGTTCTGCTCGGTGTAGGTGCGCACCGTGCTGGGCTGCTGGCCGCTGGGCCGGGCCGCGGTGCCGTCGGTGACGGTGCTGCCGGTCGCGTCGGCCACCGCGTCGTCGCCGAAGAGGCCGCGGAACTGCGGGGTCATGGCGAGCGCCGCGCCACCGGCGACGACGGCGGCGGTGCCGCTGAGCGCGACGATGGCCCTGCGGCGACCGACCTTGCGGCCGGGCTCGTCGTCATCGTCCAGGGTGGGCAGTCCGGTGCCGGCCGGGCGGGACGGGGCGGGACGGCCAAGGCCTTCCGGGCCGACCCACTGCGGCCCACGCGGTGCGGGTGCGGGCTGTCCGGCGTGTACGTACCCGTCGGCGTACTGCTCACGCGGGTCGGCCTGGGCTGGGTGGCCGCCCTGGTAGGGGTGGGGCGAGTCGTACCCGTACGGCGCAGACGCGTTGTGGTCGCCGTACCCGTCCGAGGTGTGGTGCTGGCGTCCGTCCCAGCCGCGGTCGTCCCGCGGTCGACGTGGTGGCACATTCTGGTCGGCCATGTACCAATCCCGATTTCTGAAGAGCGCCGGAAGCTGCGACCGGGCAGGTGCGGCAGGTGCGGCGACTGTTGCCTGAGGGGGTTGCTACGGCAAGGTAACCAAGCGCTCAGGCGCCTTCAAGGCGGGTTGAACGCCCTCGTGAGGGCACTTAAGACAGCCCTCAGCGCCGCATCGCCCGCGTGCCGTGCACCGGCGTCGGGCCCGGACCTTCCCAGCAGGGCGGACGCACGCCAACCGGGTACGGATCGGGCCACGCCGCCGTACGCGACACTTTCCGAGCCGTTCACCACCACAGGCAAACTTAAGGTTCGGATAAGCCGGACGTGAGGCGTCCTCGCGCGGGGGAAAAGTAGCAGCAACGGGTGAGCGTGAGCCGCCGCCACAGCGGGTATGCCGCCGAACCGCTGAACGCGTGAGGGGAAGGCAGCGCCATGCTCAGCAAAGAGGATCAGCGCAGGTTCGACCAGATCACCCGTCAGCTCCGGGAGAGCGACCCGGCTTTCTTCAACCGGCTGGACCATCGGGTCCGGGCCCGCAGGGGCCGTTACCTGATGTTGTTGACCATCGTGCTGTGGGCGTCACTGCCGGCGATGACCGTGTTCGCCGGTCGCCTGGCCGGCGCGATCTGCGCGGTGGTGCTGGTGGCGAACGCCGCGATCATGTGGCGGTTCCGACGCCGCTGGACGTAACGGCTCACCGGTCGGCCGGGCCGAACGCCCGGTACGCCCGGCGCAGCCGTTCGAGCAGTCCCGGCCCGCCGATGGCCGGCGCCGGCGGGCCGAGCTGGCGCAGCAGCAGATCCGGCCCGGTCGCCAGCCTGGGCGGCCGGTCGGGCAACGGCACCGGTGGCAGCCAGAAACGGTCCACCGCCTCCGCCAGCGGGGTCGCCGACAGCCCGGCGAGCGCCCGAGCCGCGCCGACCGCGGACACCGCGATGTCCACAGCGGACCCCGATTCGTCCGAAGTGAACTCGAGGTCCACGTCCGCGGGCGAGGCGGTGATCGGCCCGGGCGGCAGCTCGGCGCCGGTGGCCTCGGCCCGCCGGACCCGGAGCCGCTCGAGCAGTTCCGCGCGCGCCCGGCCACGCCAGTGCAGCAGCTCGAACGGGTCCGCGTCGAACGCCTCGGCCAGCAGGTAGAAGGTGGCCGCGAGGTGCTTGCACGGCACCGCGAAGTCGGGGCAGCTGCACCGCTGGGTCAGCTCGTCCACGCCGGCCGGGAAGAGCGGTGCGCCGGCGGCGGCGAACAGCTCCTCCAGCTCGTCGGGGAGGTCCCCGGCGAGCAGCCGGGCGCTGAAGAACGCCTGCCCGGCCAGCTCCGCCTCGATCCGGGACCAGAGCGCGGCCGGGAACGGCGCCAGCGCGATGGAGACCTGGTACGGCTGCGGCCGGGAGCCCTGCACCACGGCGCTGACCCGCCCGGGCGCGATGTCGAGCCGGAGCACCTGACCGGCCCGCGCGTACGACCGGCCCCGGGTCAGCCGGGTGCCGAGCGCGAACGACTCCAGCACCTCCAGGAAGCGCCGGGACCACCAGGACCGGCCGATCGCGCCCCGGGCGCTGCGCGCCCGCAGGCCGCCGTCGACGCGACGGGGGCGCCCGTAGTCGGCAAACCGGTCGGTGCTCACTCCACCACCGCCCCGGCCTCCAGGGCGAACAGCTCGCGCAGCTGCCCGGTGGACAGCTCGGTGATCCACTGCTCGCCGGTGCCGACCACCCGCTCGGCGAGGCTGCGCTTGTCAGCGATCAGGGCGGCCACCTTCTCCTCCACCGTGCCGGCGCAGACGAACTTGCGGACCTGCACCCGCCGCCGCTGCCCGATCCGGAACGCCCGGTCGGTGGCCTGGTCCTCCACCGCCGGGTTCCACCACCGGTCCACGTGCACGACATGGTTGGCGGCGGTCAGGGTGAGCCCGGTGCCGCCGGCCTTCAGCGAGAGGACGAACAGCGGTGGCCCGTCCGCCGACTGGAACCGCTGCACCATGGCGTCCCGCTCGGCCTTGCCGAGCCCACCGTGCAGGAACAGCACCTCCCGGCCGAACCGCGCGGACAGGTGACCGCGCAGCATCGCGCCGAACTCGGCGTACTGGGTGAACAACAGCGCCCGCTCCCCCGCCGCCAGCACCTCTTCCAGGATCTCGGTCAGCCGGGCCAGCTTGCCGGAACGGCCCTCCAGCGGCGAACCGTCCCGCAGCAGCTGGGCCGGGTGGTTGCAGACCTGCTTCAGCCGCGTCATGGTGGCCAGCACCAGCCCGCGCCGTTCGATGCCGTCGCTGGACTCGATCCGGGCGAGCATGTCGTCGACCACCACCCGGTACAGGGCGGCCTGCTCGGCGGTGAGGTTGCAGAGCACCTCCATCTCCAGCTTCTCCGGCAGGTCGGAGATGATCGACGAGTCGGTCTTGAGCCGGCGCAGCACGAACGGGCCGGTGATCCGGCGCAGCCGCTCGGCGGCTTCGGCGTCGCCGTGCCGCTCGATCGGCTCGGCGAACCGCTTGCGGAACGTCGCGGCCGGGCCGAGCAGGCCCGGGTTGGCGAACTGCATGATCGACCAGAGGTCGGCGAGCCGGTTCTCGACCGGCGTGCCGGTCACCGCCACCCGCTGCCGGGCGGGCAGCGCACGCACGGCCTCGGCCTGCCGGGTCGAGGCGTTCTTGATCGCCTGCGCCTCGTCCACCACCACCCGGTGCCAGTCGATGCCGGCCAGATCGACGGCGTCGCGGGCGGCCACCGAGTAGGTGGTCAGGACCAGGTCCGCGTCGTGCGCGGCCGTCGTGAACTCCGCCCCCCGGGCCCGCTCCGCCCCGTGGTGTACGTGCACGCGCAGCCCCGGGGTGAACCGCGCCGCCTCCCGCTGCCAGTTGCCGACCAGGGACATCGGGCAGACCAGCAGGGTCGGTCCGGCGTCCGGCGGGTCCCCGGCCAGCAGCGCGAGCAGCTGCACGGTCTTACCCAGCCCCATGTCGTCGGCGAGCACGCCGCCCAGGCCCAGCGACCGCAGGAACGCCAGCCACGCCAACCCGCGCCGCTGGTAGGGCCGCAGCGTGCCCTGGAAGCCCGGTGGCGGGTCCAGCGGGGTGAGCCGTCGCTCGACCGCACCGGCGAGCAGGTCGCCCAGCGCCCCGTCGGCGGTCACCTCCAGCACCGGCAGCACGCCAGTGTCCTCGCCGTCGGCCAGCCCGAGGCGGAGCAGGTCGGCGACTGTCAGCTCACCGGCCGAGCGGAGCAGGCGCAGCCCGGCGGCGAGCCGCCGCGGGTCCAGCTCCACCCACCGGCCGCGCAGGCGCACCAGCGGGGTCTTCAGCTCGGCCAGCGCGGCCAACTCCTCGGCGGACAGCGGGTGCTCGCCGAGCGCCACCTCCCAGCGGTAGTCGACCAGCGCGTCCAACCCGACGCCGGCGTCGGCGCCGGCCACCGTGCCGGGTGCGGTCCGGCTGCGGGCACGCAGCCGAGCGCCGAGCCGCGCCGACGGGCGCTGCCACCAGGAGGGCAGCAGCACACCGAAGCCGGCGGCGTGCAGCACCGGGGCCCCCTCGCTGAGGAACCGGTGCGCACCTTCGACGTCCAGCTCCATCGCCTCGGGCGCGGCGGTGCGCAGCGCGGCGTCCAGGTCCGGCCAGAGCCGGCTGGCACGGCCCAGCTCGGCGAGCAGGGTCTCCTGCGGGCTTGCCGTGCGGCCGGCCAGGCCCCCGAGCGTCTGCGGCGCCCGCCAGACCTGCCCGGCGTCGACGTGCAGGCCCGGCTCGTCGGCCGCCTGCAAGCCGAACTCCAGCCGCCACCGCCCAGCCCCGACCGGCTCCAGCGCGGTCAGCCCCGGACCGACCGACTCGGCCTCGACCGGGCCGGCTCCGACCGTCGACGGCGCGGTGCCGGCCGGGCGCGGGCGGGTCGCCAGGACCGGCTCGATGACCTCGTCGGGCGCCGGCTCCACCAGGCGGAAGCTGGCCCGGACGGGGCCGCCGGCGGCGTCGCGCTGCCAGACGTCCAGGGCGGCGCGGAGGGTCGCCAGCACCGCCGGATCGACCGTGAAGTCGCGGCGAGGGCCGGCGAGCGCCGCCAACCAGGCCGGCGCCGGACCGCCCGGACGCAACCCCCGGGCCAGCGTAGTGGTCGCAAGGGCGGCCCGGGCGGCCGCGTCGGTCAGCGCGTCGAGCGCGTCCGCGACCAGCACACCCGCCGTCAACTCGGCGCTGTCCTGCCCGGGAGCGGTCGGCGCGGTGGCGGCCGGCGCGGTGGCGGCTCGGGCGGCTGGTGGCAGAGCCAACGCCAGGGACCGCGCCCAGGCGGCATCGGTGCCGGTCAGCAGCGGTCGCCAGACGGCCAGCGCCGGCACCTGCACGCCAGCGTCGGCCGACGACGCTCCGGCCGGTCGGTCCCCCGACCCGGCCGTGCCAGCACCCGGCAGGGCACGCACCGTGGTGCTGACGCCGGGGAGGACACGGCCCCGGGCCACCAGGTCGGCGGCGAAGTCGGCCAGCTCGGCCAGGTGGCGCAGGGTGGTCCCGGGCACCACCGGAAGCTCGTCCAGGGCGCGCAGCAGGGCCAGCGCGTCGTCGGGGGCGTACACCAGCACGGGGACCCGCCACCGGGCCAGGGTGACCCGGTTACGGGTCGCGGGCTCGACGGCGGTCCGGATCAGCTCGGGTGAGTCGGTCGGCGCGCGGGCCCGGGTGGGCAGGGTGAGCAGCGCGGTGTCCGGACGGGCCGGCTCGGCGGCGTCGGCGAGGGCGGTGGCCAGGGCGGTGTGCCCGGCGGCGAAGGGGTGCGGCCGCTCCCGGGGCGCCCGGCCGGAGCGCGGCGCAGTGGCGGCCGGCGCCGCACTGTCCTCGGCCCAGACCGCGAGGCCGGCGGTCGAGCCGTCGCCGGGCAACCACAGCCCGTGGATGACCAGCACGTACTCCCCCTCGTCGCCGCCCGCGCCCAGAATAGGCGGCCCCGGTGGGCTAGCGTCGCCACGGTCGACCTGCTGGTGTCGGCGGGCTCGGAGTGGACGTACGGGGCCGGGTGCCCGCGTTGCCGCTACCGGCCGCCGATTCACACACCGTCGAGCCGATCGAGCTGCGGATCGGCAACACCGCCGCCGGAAAGAGCTTGCCGTCCCACTGCCCCGCTATCCGCTGCGCGGTCGGAGCGCGGCGGGCAGGATGGGCGCATGGCTTCATCCGTGCAGATCCTCCTCGTCGGCGGCACGGCGGACGGGCAGAGCGTCACCGTCGAGCTGGACAGCAACGGCCGTCCACCGTTGACCCACCATCACCTCGGGTCCGGCGGGCTGGCCGAGGCGCAGATCTACGAGCTGGAGTCCGCGGGCGACGACGCCGGCGAGTGGCGCTACCGGTGGACCGGCCCGGCGGTGTGACCGGCCCAGTCAGACGCGGGTGAGGGTCTGGCTACGGAGGCTGTCCAACACGCCACGGGTGACCTCGGAGGTGCCCCGGGCCTGCTCGCAAACCTCGGCCACCCGCCGTGCGGTGGCCTCGGCGCGCTGCTCCCGCTCGTCCCAGAGTCGGTCGACCTCGGCCAGCAGCGGCCCCTCGACCTCCCGCTCGACGCCGCGCAGCGCCGGCACGCCGAGCCGCTGGGCCAAATCGAAGACCTTGCCGGCGTACGGCAGCGGCAGGAACGGGGTGCCGACCATCGCCGCGAAGATCAGGAAGTGCAGTCGCATGCCCACGGCCAGGTCGAAGTGGCGCATCAACCCGAGGACCTGCTCCGGCGAGTATGTGCCGTGCAGGATCCGCCCGCGCTCGGCGGCGATCATGTGGGACAGCACCCCGTGGGCGTGCCGGATGTCGTCGCGTTCCATCGGCACGAACAGCACGTACGCGTCGATCCGGTTCACCAGGAAGTCACCGATCTGGGCCAGCAGCCGGTGGTAGCCGTCCACGTCGAGCCGTTCGGCGGCCCGTCCCGGCTCCCGCACGCTGATCCCGACCAGCCGCTTGCCGGCCGGCACACCCTCCTCGCGCAGCAGCTCGAGCGGGAAGTCCTCCGGCTGCAACAGGAACGCCGGGTCAGCGGTGACCGTGATCGGGTTGAGCAGCCCCGCCTCCTCCAGCACCATCCGGGACTCCTGGTCGCGGACGGTCACCTGGACCGCGCTGGCGAGCGTTTCCCGGACCATCCCGGTGTCCACCGCGTCGCTGAGCGGCCCGACCCCCACCGCGTACGTGATCAGGGGCAGGCCGCGTTCCTGGGCGACCCGGACCACCCGCAGGTAGCGGCGGGCCTCCCGGTCGTAGAGGATCCCACCGCCGCCCAGGATGAGCAGGTCGAGCTGGGCCAGGATCAGGGCGGAGTCGGTGCGGCTGACGCCCTCCCAGGGCACCGCCTCGACGTCGGGGTGGGCGAGCCGGGTGTGCTCCGGGTGGCGGGAGAAGACGATGATGCGGGCGTTCGGCTCCTGTGCGCGCAGATCGGCGAGCAGGCCGGTGAGGATCGCCTCGTCGCCGAGGTTTCGGCCACCGTACGAGCCGAGCACACCAATGGTCAGTGCAGCACCATGCGTCATCCGTCGCTCCTCCCCGGGTGCGGTCCGCCGGGGGTTCCCGCTCGTCGGGTGAACAGTCCTGCCGAGGAGACTGAGGCGAGCCCGGGGCGAGCCCGGGGCGAGCCCGGGCGAGGTCGTCAACGAGCGCTATACCTCAGAGGCATGTTCGTGACTCACCGGTATACCGCTCACCACAGCCACCGCCCCGGAGCCGGCCACGACCCGTAATCAGCCCGCCGGGTCGATCCGCTTGGCCATCTGCTGGGCGGTGACCTCGAAACCCAGGCTCCGGTAGAGCCCGATCGCCACGGTGTTCGTGCCGAAGACGTTCAACCCCAGCTCGGGCACGCCGAGACGGCTCAGTTCCACCTCCATGAGCTGGATCATCCGACGTGCGTACCCCCGGCCCCGGTGCGCCGGATGTACCTCGATGTTGTGGATCCAGGCCCGCAGCGAGCCGGCCGTGTCGGTCGCGCCGGCCGTTCCGGGCAGGGTCACCCAGATCCAGCCGACCTCGGCGTCGTCGACCCGGGCCACCCGCAGCAGCACGCCCTCGGTGGCCGCGCCCCCCGGCAGCAGCTCCCGCAACTGGCTCGCCGACCGGTCCCGGGCCGCCTCCGGGGTCAACCCGCGGTGCGCCGCCAGATCCTCGGCGTACAACCGCTCCAGCGGCTCGCGCAGCCGGCCCAGGTCCTGCTCGGTCATCGGCGTCAGCGTCAGCGTCACCGTCTCCCCCTCAGCGTCGGGTCCAGCGGGTAGTGCAGCAGAACCGGGCCAGACGTGCCACCGGGATCCTTCCGGGCGAGCCCGACGGGGCGACCCGACGAGCGCGGCCCGGCGATGATGGCAGGGTGCGGATCGCCCACGTCAGCGACAGCCATCTCGCCAACCCGGAGGGGGTGGCCACCTCGGTCGGCACCACCGTGGGGCTGCTGCGCGCGGCCGACCACCGGGTCGTCCTGCACTGCCCCGGCCCGCTGTCCCGACGGCGCCGCCAACCGGGTGAGGTGCCCTCGCTGCCGGTGCCGACCCGGCCGTACCGGCTGGCGCCGCCGCGGCCGCCAGACGCGCCGGTCGACGTGGTGCACGTCCACACCACCGGCCCGCTCGGCATCGCCGGGCTGCGCTGGGCCGCCGAGCGGGGCGTACCGACCGTGCTCACCTGGCACACCGACCTGGTGGCGTACGCGGCGCACTACCCCGAGGTGCCGATCGGCGCCGCGTACGCCGGCCTGCGGCTGGGCCTGCGCTGGCGGGTCCGGGACCTGTGGGCGCTGGCCCGCCCGGGGCCGGCCCGGCAGGCTCGGCTGGCGGCGCTCGGGCGGTGCCTGCTGGCGTACACCAGCGTGCTGATCACCCCGTCGGCGAAGACCGCGGCGCTGATGGCCCCGATGGCCGGACGGACCCCGATCGTGGTGCTGCCGACCCCGGTCGCCGCACCGGGCGCCGACGCCGACGACCGGCGGAGGCTGCGGGCCCGGCTGGGCATCGCGGCGGACGCGCCGGTGCTGCTCGCGGTGGGCCGCACCACGCCGGAGAAGAACCCGGACCTGTTGCTGGCCGCGTTCGCCCGGGTCCGCCGCGAGCTGCCGGCGGCACGGCTGGTGCTGCTCGGGGCGCGGCGGTACCGGCTCGCGGTCCGTCGGGCGGCCCGCCGGCTCGGCGTGGCTGACGCGCTGCACCTTCTGCGCCCGGTGCCGCACGACCGGGTCGGCGCGTACTACCGGGCGGCGGACGTGCTCGCGTTCGCCTCCACCACCGACACCCAGGGTCTGACGCTCTCCGAGGCCGAGGCGTACGGACTGCCCGTGGCCATGGTGGACCCCGCGCTGACCGAGCGGCCCGGCACCGCCACCACCCGGCCGGTCGCCGAGCCCACCGCGACGGCGTTCGGGGCGTTGCTGACCCGGCTGCTGACCGAGCCGGAGCTGCGCGCCGCGGTGGTCCGGGACGGCCGGGCGGCGGTGGCGGCCTGGTCCGGGCCGCGTTACCTGGCCGAGCTGACCGCCCTGTACGCGACGCTGCGGCCCGTCAGCGCAGCGGACGCGACGACAGCCGACCGACCTGGGCCAGCACCAGCGGGAGCTGCCATCCCCGAGGTGCGGCGAGGTGACGCGGGGACCAGACCGGCGCGAACTTCGCCTTGAACCGGCGCAGCTCCCGGAAGCGGTACCAGTGCTCGCCGTACGCGTACACCGTCCGGCCCAGCCGGCACAGCGGGTCCGCGCCGGTCAGCCCGGACAGCGGAGCCAGCCCCAGCTCGACGCTGGTCATTCCCCGGTCCCGCGCCGCGTGCAGCACCTCGACCAGGAGATGGTCCATCACGGTGGGTGGCGCGTCCGGGCGGTACCGCAGCAGGTCCACGCCCCACCGGTGCGGCGTCGGCAGCAGCGCGGCGAAGGCCACCGCCCGGCCGCGCTGTCGCAGCACCGCGATCGGCAACGCTCGCCGACTCCCCCACCGGATGCACGGCGAGGCCCAGCCGGCGCAGCTCGGGCAGCAGCGCGGCGCCGACGTGGTACACGGCCGGGCGCCGGCCGGCCCGCCGGGCCGTCGCGCAGAAGTCGGCCAGCAGCCCGTACCGTTCGGCGGCCGGCCCCACCGGCGGTCCGAAGGCGATCCAGGAGCGGCCGCACACCCCGTACATCAGGAAGCTGGCCCCGGACGGCGAGAAGTGGAACCGCTTGTCGCCGAGGAGTGCGAGCGCGGCATCCGGCTCCCGGTCGACGTCGGCGGCCAGGATCGCCCGCACCCGGCGCAGTTGCTCGTCATGGCGTCCGTCGATGCGGCGATGGTAGCGTCCGCCGCGTGTCGGGCCGGGTCCTGCGGGTCAGCGCCGGCGCGGTGATCGCCGTCGGGCTGGCCCTCTCCGTGATCGCCGCGCGCGACGAGCCTGTCGAGCTGCTGTTCTACTTCACCGTGCAGGTCGACCTGGCCTACCTGGTGGCGCTGCTGGCCGGCGGCGGCGACCGGTTGCGCACCGCGCTCACCGTCTACCTGGTCGGCACCGCCCTGGTCTTCGTCCTGGTGTTGGCGAATCCGTGGAGCGGCTACGCGATGGTGGCGACGACCGACGCCCGGGGGCCGGTCTCCGATGCCGGCAACCTGCTGCTGCACGCGGTCGCGCCGCCGCTGGCCGCCGCGGAGTGGCTCACCCGCCGTCCCCGAGCGACCCTGCGTCCGGCGTACGCGGTCAGCCTGCTCGGCTATCCGTTGGTGTGGATCACGGTGATCCTGGTCCGCGGCGCCCTCGGCCGGGACGAGGACCGCTACCTCTACCCGTTCCTCGACGTACCCCGACTCGGGTACCCCACGGTCGTCCTCAACGCGCTGCTCTTCGCCCTGACCCTGCTCCTGATCGCCCTGACCGCGGTCCGCCTCACCCGCCCCGATCCGCCGTCCCTGGCCGGGCCCGCACCTCGTTGACCGAGGCGCTGCGCCGGCTGCCGCTCACCGCCGGCGTCGACCCCGCCGTGCTCACCGGGTTCTACGCCGGGTTGGCCGGCTTCTTCACCGACGGCGCCCGCCGCCCGGCATCCCCACGGTCCGCGCGTTCCAGCAGGCTCAGGCCGACGCCCTGCTCCCCTGGTTGTCGACCGCCTGGGCTGACCCGCCCGGGGCGCGGCGACCCGCACGGGTGCCGCAACGGTCAGGGGGACGCTGGTGCCGACTCGAGCCGGTCCGCCAGATGCGTCAGGTCGTCGAGGCGCAGGTCGCCGTCGAGCCCCTTCAGCGCGGCGGTCATCGCCCCGGCCGCCCGCCCCGCGAGCAGCCCCACCTCGGCGTCCTCGACCACCAGGCACCGCGCCGCGGACACGTCGAGCAGCTCGGCGGCCCGCAGGTAGCCCTGGGGGTCCGGCTTGCCCGCGCTGACGTCCTCCACCGTGACCAGCACGGGCGGATCGATGCCGGCCGCACGGAGCCGGACCTCGGCCAGGCGGGCGTCGGCGCTGGTCACCACCGCCCAGGGCAACCCCAGCCGGGCCAGTGTCAGCAGCAGCTCGTGGGCGCCCGGGGTGGCCGTGACGTCGGACAGGTCGTCGTACTGCAACGCCAGCTGCCGTGCCGACGCCGCCGCGACGGCCGTGCCATCGAGCCCGGGCAGGAGCCGGCGAACGGTGCGGTCGGCGGGGCTGCCGTGCGCGATCGCCAGCGCCGCCGCGGGTGCGACGCCGTACTCGACCGCCCAGCTCCACCAGGCCCGCTCGACGGCGGCGTCGGAGTCCACCAGGGTGCCATCCATGTCGAACAGCACCGCCTCGATGTCTGACAGCTGCACAGCCACGCCTCCTGAGCTCGTCTCACGACAATAGTTCGGCCGCCATCACCGCCCCCTCTCCCGGTCTCCCCCGGTGCCGCGGGAGGACCGGGTGGGCATGGCGGAAAACGGACCCGGGGGTGGGAACGAGGCGTCCGATGGCCGCCAGACGAGGGGCCGGCGCGCCGACATGATCGTTTGCATGACGACGACACTTGACGGCAAGGTAGCGCTGGTGACCGGGGGTTCCCGGGGCATCGGAGCGGGTATCGCCCTGCGCTTGGCACAGGACGGGGCCGACGTGGCACTGACCTACCGGGAGAACGCGGAGCAGGCCGCGATCGTGGTGAAGCAGATCGAGGCGCTGGGCCGGCGGGCGCTGGTCATCCAGGCTGACGGCGCCGACCCGACCGCCGTGCGGGACGCGGTCGACCGGGCGGTCGCCGAGCTGGGCCGGCTGGACATCCTGGTGAACAACGCCGCGGTGTTCCTGGTCGGCGCCATGGACGATCTCGGCACGGCGGAGCTGGAGCAGACGATCGCGGTCAACGTCCGGGCGCCGTACATCGCCGCGCAGGCGGCGCTGCGGCACCTGGGCGACGGTGGGCGGATCATCAGCATCGGCAGCAACGTCGGTGAACGGGCCGTGTTCCCCGGGCTGGCCCTCTACTCGATGAGCAAGACCGCCCTGGTCGGGCTGACCCGGGGCCTAGCCCGCGAGCTGGGACCCCGGGGCATCACCGTCAACCTGGTGAACCCCGGCCCGACGGACACCGACGCCAACCCGGCGGACGGGCCGAACGCGGCGGCGATCGCCGGCTTCACCGCCGTCGGCCGCTACGCTCGCCCCGCCGACATCGCGGCCACCGTCGCGCACCTGGCCAGCCCCGAGGCCGGTTACGTGACCGGTGCGGTGGTCAACGTGGACGGCGGATTCACCAGCTGAGCACACCGGGCTCACCATCCGGCGCGCCCGGCCTCAACCATCTCCCCCGCTCGACGGGCGGGTCAGGCGGGCGCGCCGACCTGGTGGGTGAGGAACGGCAGCACCGCGGCCGGCAGAGCAGGTGCGCCCACGATGTCGTAGTGCGTGTGCCCGGGCAGCACAGCCAGCCGGGCGGCCGGACGGTCGGTGCCGTCCCAACCGGCGTCGCGGTGGCCGCCGCCGAGCAGCCCGAAGAACTCCGCCACGTGACTGGTCGGGATCGAGTCGGCGTCGGCGAAGACCAACAACGTCGGGATGACCAGCCGGGCCACCTCAGCGGACCAGTCGTAGTCGCGGCGCAGCAGGTCACCGGTCTTGGCCCAGAGCTGCGGCCAGTCCTGCGGGCGCGGGGCGACCCGCTCGTAGAGCTGGTGCGGTGGCGTGCCACGCATCTCCTCGCCGACCCGCTCGTCCTGGGTGGCGATGGCCGCCAGCACGTCCGAATACCAGCCACTCCGCTTGCAGGGAGTGGAGACCAGCACCAGCCGGCGCACCAGAGTCGGGTGCTGGATGGCGGTACGCAGCGCGACACCGCCGCCCAGCGAGTAGCCCAGCACGTCGGCCGAGGACAGGTCGAGGTGCCCGAGCAGCGCGGCGATGTCGTCGGCCATCGTCTCGTAGCGCAGCGGGCGGTCGACGTCGGCGGTGCGCCCGTGGCCCTGAAGGTCGACCGCGACGACCCGACGTCGCTGGCTCAGCGCCGGCACGATCGGGGCGAACATCTCCACCGACCCGTAGCCGCCGTGCAGCAGCACCAACGGCGGACCGTCGCCGTGCGACTCGTACCAGAGCCGGAGCCCGTTGAGCTCCGCGTAGCTCACCCGGCACCCCCGATCGTCGGCGTCACTCGTCCCGATCCAACACCGGGCGTACGGCATTGACGAATGAAATCCGGCGATTCGTCCGTACCTCGATCGCGGCGAGCCATCGCTCCCGGTGCCGCTCGCGCAGCGGCACCGTCACGCTGCCCGGCTCGCCACCGAGCCGGCGCTGGTCGGCGTGCTCCGCAGTGACGCTGGCCTGCACCGACCGGGCCGCCGACGCGACCTCCGCCGGGCCCTCCAGCAACACCAGGTTGTACGCCTCGTCCACGGCACGCATCGCCGCGTACGTCTCGTCATAGCCGGGCGCCGGCTCGTCCCCGCCGGCCTCCACCCACCGCCGGTCCAACCGCCGGTACGCCTGGTCGCAGGCGCTCAGGAACCCGACGTACGCCTCCCGGCGCAGCTCGCCGCGGCGCGTGGCCCGCCGTTCGACGTTCTCCTGCCGGGCGACGGTGAGCTGGTGGGCCAGCTGCCGGCGGGTGCTGCGCGCGCCGACCAGCCCGGTCAGGGCGGCGGCGGCCAACGTGGACAGAGCGGTGATCAGCGCGACGGCGACGGTGTCCTGCACGCGCCCATCATGGCGGTGCCGGGAGCAGGCGCCCTCAGCGAGGCCAGAGCAACTCGCGTTGTCGGCCTCGTGGACAGGTGACACCGAGCTTCAGCGAGAAGTAGAGGTCCTCGACCAGAGCCAGGTGCTTGAGCAGCCCACCCAGGGTGACCGACGACGGGCCGAGCGTCGCCCGGAGGCCGGCGGCGTCGAGCCCGCCGGTGTTCCAGGCCAGGGTGGCGCGCTGGCGATCCAGCGAGCCCAGCAGGGTGACGGTCTCGTCGCCGGCGATCGGCGGCTCGGGGTGACCGTGGTCGTCCGCGCTGGTCATGGGGATCGAAGTTAACGGGCCGATCCAGGAGCGGTCCAGATCCCGCGAGACCGGTCTGGCGGTCGTGCTGATCGCTGAAGGGTGGGCGCGGCAGGTTTCGAACCTGCGACCCCCCGCTTGTAAGGCGGGTGCTCTCCCACTGAGCTACGCGCCCGGAACGCCCGTACGGCGGGCCGGAGGCTGGCAAGCTTACCCTGCCCACCGCCGGCCCGGGCGCACGGCGTACCCGGTCAGGCAGCCTCGGCGACGGCCTTGCGCCAGCCCTGCTGGTCGCGCGCCTCGCCCGGGCCGTTCATCTCGGCGAAGCGCACCACGCCGGTCTTGTCGATGACGAACGTGCCCCGGTTGGCGAAGCCGGCCACGTCGTTGAAGACCCGGTACGCCCGGGCGACGGCGCCGTGCGGCCAGAAGTCGGCCAGCATGGGGAACTGGTAGCCCTCCCGGTCAGCCCAGACCTTGTGGCTGTAGACCGAGTCGACGCTGACCGTCAGCACCTGGACGTCGTCGTTGGCGTACTCGTCGAGGTTGTCCCGCACCTCGGACAGCTCACCCTGGCAGGTGCCGGTGAAGGCGAGCGGGTAGAAGACCAGCAGCACGGTGCGCCTACCACGGAAGGTCGAGAGCCGGACCTCCTGGTTGTTCTGGTCCTTCAGCACGAAGTCCGGCGCCTCGGCGCCAACCTCGACGGGCATGCGGACTCCCTCGGGTCGGGTCAGGGAATGGCACGAGCCTGCCACACCCGGCGGCGCGGACCGCCGGGCGCGCGAGGGGAACGGGTCGGCCTACTTCTTGGCCTTGGCCCCTCGGCGCAGCACCAGGCGGGCGCCGCTCCAGTCCCGGCCGGCGTTCACGGTCGAGGTCTGCTGAAGGCCGGCGGTGGGCGCGGACTCCGCGACCTCGCTCGGCTCGACGTGCCCGTCACGCCCGGCCTTCGGCGTGAGCAGCCATACGACCCCGTTGTCGGCCAGCGGGCCGAGGGCGTCGACGAGAAGCTCGAAGAGGTCACCGTCGCCGTCGCGGTACCAGACCAGCACCGCGTCGACCACCTCGTCGGTGTCCTCGTCGACCAGATCTCCACAGCGGTCGGTCAGGGCGTCCCGGAGATCCTGGTCGACGTCGTCGTCGTACCCCATCTCCATGACGACCATCCCCGGTTCGATTCCGAACCGGTCCGCCAGGCTGCGTACCCCGTCGGCGGCCTGACCAGCGGTCGCGCTCACTGTCGCGTGCCTCCTCATCTCGTCCCTGCTCGCGGCGCCGGAACCGACGCCGTCAGGCAAAGTCCACACAGTTGTGCGTCCGCGCGCAAGTGGCGCACCGGGTGGAACGGAATTTACCGTGCCAGCAGCGTACGGGCACCGTCGGTAATGGCTTCCTCGGAGACCAGAACCTGGCGTGCCGCCGGACCTAATGGTACAAACGAGTCAACTCCGGCTACTCGTCGCGCTGCACCGACATATCCGGCGTCGACCAGTGCGGCGATCACCCCTTCGCCGACCCCGCCCGAGCGGCGTGTCTCATCCACCACCAGCACCCGGCCGGTCGCCGAGGCCTCCCGGATGATGTCGGCCACCGGCAGTGGGGCCAGCCAGCGCAGGTCCACCACCCTGGTGCCCACCCCCTCCTCGGCGAGGACGGCCGCGGCCCGCAGCGACATCCGTACCCCGTTACCGAAGGTGATGATCGTCAGGTCGTCGGCCGAGCCGACCCGGTAGACCCGGGCCCGGCCGATCGGCACGTGCCCGGCCACCCAGGCGCCCGGCTCCGGGTACCCGGCCAGCCACTCCCCGTCGCCCTCGGCGTACAGGTCACGGGTGTGGTAGAGCGCGATCGGCTCCAGGAACACGCAGACGCTACCGTCGACCGCCGCGCTGGCCAGGCAGGTCCGCAGCATGGGCGCGGCGTCGTCCGGCCGCGCCGGCACCGCGACCACCAGGCCGGGCACGTCCCGGAGTACGGCCACCGAGTTGTCGTTGTGGAAGTGCCCCCCGAACCCCTCCTGGTACGCCAGCCCGGCCACCCGCACCACCATCGGGTTGCGGAACGCGCCCTGGGAGAAGAACTGCATGGTGGCCGCCTCGCCGCGCAGCTGGTCCTCGGCGTTGTGCAGGTACGCCAGGTACTGGATCTCCGGCACCGGCAGCATCCCGGCCAGCCCCGCACCCAACCCCAACCCGAGCACCGAGGTCTCGTCGAGCAGGGTGTCGAAGACCCGGGCCGGCCCGAACCGGTCGCGCAGCCCCTTGGTCACCCCGTACACGCCGCCCTTGGCGGCCACGTCCTCGCCGAAGACCGCCATCTGCGGGTGGTCGAGCAGCCCGTCGGCGAGCGCCGCGTTGATGCTCTGCGCGAGAGTCAGCGCGCCGGCCAGCTCCGGCGGCTTGCCCCCGAACGCCTCGGCCCGGGCGCCCGCGCCCGGGCCGCTGGCCCGGGCCGCCGCGTCGGCCACCGCGCGCGCCACCCGCACCGGTCGACGGGGCGCCAGCGCGGACACCACGTCGGCCGCCGAGGCCAGCTTCGGCTCGCCCAGCACCTCCTCGGCGAGCCGGCGGACCTGCCAGCCGGTCTCGTCGTACCGGGCCAGCAACTCCTCGCCCGTCGCCACGCCGGCGTCGACGAGCAGCCGGGCGGTGGCGGCCACCGGATCCCGGTCCAGGTCCGCAGCGAGTTCCGCCGGGCTGCGGTACGCCGACTCCGCATCGGCCCCGGCGTGCCCCATCAGGCGGACGGTGCGCAGGTGCAGCACGGCCGGCCGTCGGTGCCGGCGTACCCAGGCCGCCGCCTCCGCCGCCACCGCGTACGCCTGCACCGGGTCCGCCCCGTCGGCGGCCAGGTAGCGGACGCCCGGCCTGGCCCGCAGCGTCGCCTCCACCCAGCCCTCCGGCGAGCGGACGCTGATGCCCAGCCCGTTGTCCTCGCAGACGAAGAGCACCGGGATGCGCAGCCCGGCGTGGTCGTACCAGCCGGCGGTGTTGAAGGCGGCGGTGGCGCTGGCGTGGTTGACCGAGGCGTCGCCGAACGAGCAGACCACAATGGCGTCCGGTGGCCACGGGGCGTGCTCGGCGCCGGCCCCGCTGCCGACCCGCACTCCGGGGCCGGCGCGCCGTCCGGCGCTGTCCAGCCGGCGCAGCCGCTCCACGGCCAGTCCCATTCCGACCGCCCGCGGCAGGTGCGAGGCGATGGTCGAGGTGGTCGGCACGATGGCCAGGTCGGCTCGGCCGAACACCTTGTGCCGGCCGCCGGCGATCGGCTCCTGCCTGGAGGCGACCATCCCGCGCAGCACGTCCCGGGCCGCGCCCGCGTACGCCGCGAACCCGCCGGCGGGCGGCGCGGGGCCGTCCGGTTCGGGCTCGGCCGGTTCGGCGGGTGGTTCCCGTTCGGCTGTGGGCGCCGGGTCGGCGGTGATCTGGGCGGCGCGCACGCAGTAGAAGGCGCCGGAGCGGTAGTGCAGCAGCGCCGGGTCGGTGGGGCGCAGCGCGGCGGCGACCGCCGCATTGCCCTCATGCCCGGCAGAGCCGATGGTGTAGAAGCCCTCCCCGAAGCTACGCAGCCAGCGGCCGGCCAGGTCAAGCTGCCGGCTGGTCACCTGCGCGTCGAACAGATCCAGCAGTTGCGCGCCGGTCAGTGGGGCGTCGTCGGTGACCGGGTCGGCGGGGTCACGCCGCCGCTCGGCGGCGGGCAGCGCCGCCAACGTCTCCCGGAACCGGTCGTCGAGATCTTGCGGGGTGGTCACGTCCGACAGCATTACCGACGGAAGCCCTGGTCGCCCAGTGGGACACGGCGGGCACCCGTCGGCTCACTCCGGCCCGCAGGGCTCCGGACAGCCACCGTCGGACACCTTCCACACCAGGTCGCGCAGCGTGTCCAGCTCCCGGTCGGTCAGCCCGGCCAGGAGTCGGGAGTCGGACATCACCCCGGCCACCCGGCCCCGCACGCCCCGGCCCCGCACGGTCACCACCAGCGTCTTCTGCCGCCGGTCGGCCGGGTCGGTGCGACGCTCGACCAGGCCGGCCTGCTCCAGCTTGTCGACCAGCGCGGTCACGTTCGACCGGTCACACCCCAGCCGCTCGGCGAGATCGCGGGCCGGCAGCGGCCGGTCCGGGTCCAGCTCGTACAGCGCTCGGGCCGCCGCCGGGGTGATCCCCAGTTCGGCGAACGCGGCGCCCTGCCGGTGCCGCAGGGCGGCGGTCACGTGCGCCATCCGGCGTACCACGTCGGCGGCCAGGCCGGCACGGTCCACCGGCCCACCCGTTCCGGGAACGACCTCCTGCGCCACGGCCACATCGTACGCACCGCGCCGGCCGCTCAGCTCAGCGATCAGGTTCGGTCACGCCGGTCGAGCGGGCGGCGCGGGACGGGGTGGGTGCCGCCGGCCGGGCCGACAACGGGTCGGCGGAGCGCAGGGCGCGCGCGCACCGACCGGCGGCGACGGGGGCGGCCAGCAGGAGGCCGGCGGTCAGCACGGCGGCGGCCGGGGTGCCCGGCAGAGTCAGCTGGAGGCCGCCGATGACGGCCACGCCGAGCACCGCGGCGAGCAGGGTTCCCGTGGAGATCAGCGCGGAGAACGCCGTGGCCGTGCTGGCCGGCAGCGCGGTGGCCAGCCGGTCGACCAGCGGACTGAACCCGCCGGCGTGCGCGGCCCCGCCCACCAGCAGCAGAAGGCTGCCGGGCAGCCATGGCCAGCCGTGCCGGGTCAGCACGGCGACCGCCAGCACCACGACCGCCAGCACCGGCGGGCCGAGCAGCGGCAGCGCGTCCCGCAGCCGCTGGCGCAGCCGGGGCACCGCCACCCCGCAGAGCGCGAACCCACCGGCGTACGGCAGGAAGGCCAGACCGGCGGCGAGCGCGGAGAAGCCGAGTCCATCCTGCAGACGCAGGGTGAGGGTGAAGAGGAAGCCGGCGTAGCAGCCCATCACCAGGCAGCCGGCGAGTAGACCGGCCGGCACGCCCGACCGCGCCAGGACCGCCACGTCGAACAGGGGCGCACCGCCGCGCCGGGTCAGCCGGTCCTCGTGGCGCAGGAAGAGCCCGAGCCCGACCCCGCCCACACCCACTCCGGCCGGCACCGACCAGCCGGGCCAGCCAAGGTCCCGACCGAGCACCGCCGGAGCCACCAGGGCCAGCATCGCGGCGGCCAGCAGCAGCACCCCCGGCAGGTCGAGCGTGCCGGGCCGGGCCGAAGGCGCCGGCACGGTGGCCAGCACCCGCCGACCGACCGGTAGCAGCACCGCGCCGACCGGCACGTTGACCAGGAACGCGGTCCGCCAGGCGAGGCCGCCCGCGTCCAGGGTGACCAACAGGCCACCGGCCACCTGCCCGGCCGCGACCCCGAGCGCCAGGATCATCGAGTACGCCCCGATCGCCCGCCCCCGGGCCGCGCCGGTGTACGTCGCCTGGATCAGAGCGAGGACCTGCGGCACCATCAGCGCGGCGGTGCCGCCCTGCGCCACCCGGGCGACGACCAGGGTCACCGGTCCCGGGGCGAGGCCGCAGGCCAGCGAGGTGACGGTGAACCCGGTCAGTCCGATCAGGAAGACCCGGGCGGGGCCGTACCGGGCGCCGAGCCGCGCGCCGGTGACCACCAGCAGGGCGAAGGCCAGCGTGTAGCCGGCCAGCACCAACTGGGCCAGCGCGGGCGGGCCGGCCAGGTCGGCCCGGATCGTCGGGGCGGCGACCGCGGCGATCGAGGTGTCCATCGAGGCCATCGCCTGCCCGGTGAGCAGCACGACGAGCAGAGCGCGGCGTCCCGGAGTGGCCGTGGTCGTCATGCCGGACACCCTGCCGCCGCCGGGGCCGCCGGTCTTGAAGATCCTTGCGGCCCGCGTCGCAGCGGTTCTGCGGGCGGATGGTGTCGGTGCGCCCGCCTACCCTGAACGGCATGCGCAGCAGCCGCACCCTCGTGCGCCAGCCGGATTTCGCGGTCCACGCCGTGCATTGCCGCGACGACCACACCGGCTGGTCGCGCCCCGAGCCGGTCACCGGGTACACCATCGTGCTGGCCCGCCGGGGCGGCTTTCGGCGACGCGGGCGCGCCGGCGAGGAGTTCGTCGACCCGACCGTGGGCTACCTCACGACGCCGGGCGAGGAGGAGCGGTTCGCCCATCCGGCCGGCGGCGACGACTGCACCTCGGTGCACGTCTCGCCGCGGCTCTGGCGGGAAATGCTCGACGAGCGGCCCGCCCCGGCGGTCGTGCACCTGGACGCGCGGGTCGACCTGGCGCACCGCCTGCTGTTGCGGGCAACCCGACGTCCCGAAGCAGGCTTCGCCGCGGCCGAGCGGCTGGTTCGCCTGGTGGGTACGGCCACCGGCCCGGCGGTGGGAGCCCCGCAGCGGGACCGCCCGGTGGTGGAGGCGGCCCGCTCAGCGCTGCACGACGGCGGGCCGCAGGCCGAGGGCCTGGTGCCACTGGCCCGCTCACTCGGGGTGTCCCCGTACCGGCTGAGCCGGTCGTTCCAGGCTCTGGTCGGGGTGCCACTGACCCGCTACCGCAACCGGTTGCGGGTGGGCCGCGCGCTGGACCGCCTGGCGGAGGGCACGCCGAGCCTGGCGGAGCTCGCGGCCGAGCTGGGCTTCGCCGACCAGGCCCACCTGACCCGGACGCTGCGCGCCCACCTCGACCACCCGCCCGGTGAGCTGCGCAGGATGCTCGGCGAGGCCTGACGCCGCGCCCGGCGGGATCGATCGCGGTGATCGGTGTTCGACTGCCGGTGACGAGCCGGGGCACTCGCCGTCACCTGCCGGTCATCAGGGCTCGCGAGGCTCCCTGAGTCACGAGAAATCGGACTCTGGGGAGGATTCATGTCACTGTCCCGACGTACCATCCTGCTGTCCGGCGCCGCTCTCGGCGCCGCCGGTGCGGTCACCGGGCTGCCGGTGGCGGCCGGCGCGGCGGCGGCCCGCGGGCCGCTGGCCTACCCGTTCACCCTCGGCGTGGCCTCCGGTGACCCGGATCACGAGGGGTTCGTGCTGTGGACCCGCCTGGCCCCGCAGCCGCTGGCCGAGGACGGCCTCGCCGGCATGCCGGCCCGCGACGTCCCGGTGCACTGGGAGCTGGCCGCCGACGAGCGGTTCCGGCACGTGCTGCGGCGCGGCGTCGCGGTCGCCCGCACCCGTTCGGCCCACAGCGTGCACGTGGAGCTGGCCGGCCTGCTGCCCGGCCGGGAGTACTTCTACCGGTTCCGCGCCGAACGGCACGTCTCGCCGGTCGGGCGCACCCGCACCGCCCCGGCGCCGTGGACCATGCCGGCCGCCCTGGCGATGGGCTTCGCCTCCTGCTCCCAGTACGAGCACGGCCACTTCACCGCCTACCGGCGGCTGGCCGAGACCGAGCCGGAGCTGATCCTGCACCTGGGCGACTACCAGTACGAGTACGCCCCGGACACGTACACCGTCCCGGGTGGCAACCCGCGTGACCACGAGGGGCCGGAGACCCGGACGCTGGCCAACTACCGGCAGCGGCACGCCCAGTACAAGACCGACGCCGACCTGCAGGCCGCGCACGCGGTGGCGCCGTGGGTGGTGGTCTTCGACGACCACGAGGTGGAGAACAACTGGGCCGACGAGGTGCCGGAGGCGCCGGACCCGGAGTTCCCCGCCCGGCGGGCGGCGGCGTTCCAGGCGTACTACGAGAACATGCCGCTGCGGCGCACCTCGATCCCGCGCGGCATCGACATGCAGCTCTACCGGAGGGTCCGCTGGGGGCGGCTGGCCACCTTCCACATGCTCGACACCCGGCAGTACCGCGACGACCAGGCCTGCGGCGACGGGTACGACGCCTGCCCGGCGGCGTACGACCCGGCCCGGTCCATCACCGGCGCCGAGCAGGAGGCGTGGCTGCTGGACGGCTTCCGCCGCTCGGACGCCCGCTGGGACATCCTGGGCCAGCAGGTGTTCTTCGCACAGCGGGACAACAACGCCGGCCCGCTCACCGTCACCAGCATGGACGCCTGGGACGGCTACGTCGCCTCCCGGGACCGGATCACCCGGGGCTGGCTGGCCGCCGGGGTGCGCAACCCGGTGGTGCTGACCGGCGACGTGCACGCGCACTGGGCCAGCGACCTGAAGCTGGACTACGCCGACCCGACCTCGCGCACCGTCGGCACCGAGCTGGTCTGCTCCTCGATCACCTCGGGCGGCGACGGCGCGGACTCGGCGTCCGGGTCGCACCCGTGGTTCCCGTTCAACCCGCACCTGCGCTTCCAGAACAACCTGCGGGGGTACGTGCGCACCACGATCACCCCGGGACAACTCTCCGCCGACTTCGACGTGCTGCCGTACGTGAGTCAGCCGGGCGCGCCCGCGTACACCCGGGCCTCGTTCGTGATCGAGGACCGCGTGCCCGGCCTCCACCAGACGGCGGACAACCCGGTCCCGTCGACCGCCCGCAGCACGGCCAGCCAGGCCGACCTGGGACAACAGACCGTCCACCAGGAAACCGTCCGCCCGTAACCCACCCCCACCCCACCCCCACCCCGCCGC
>NZ_JAGPYK010000021.1 GCF_018070045.1 Micromonospora sp. U21 | reverse complement strand
GGGGGGGCCCGGGGGCGCCGGCGGGCCCCCGCCACTCCGCGTATCTACTGCTGGCCCAGGTTGGAGTACCGACATGGATATCCGGAACACCGAACCGCGCCCGAGCCGTCGAGGCTTCCTCGCGTTGGCCGCCGCCACCGGCGCGGCCACCGCCCTCGGCGGCCTACCCGCCTTCGCCGCCTCGGCGGCTCCCCGGCGTCCCACCGGGTCGCCCCTGCTCAGCGGTGACGCCGCCGCGAAGAACCAACTCTGGTGGCAGGCGCCCGGCTCCGCCAGCTCCATGATCGAGCAGGGGCTGCCGGTCGGCAATGGTCGTCTCGGGGCGCTCGCGAGCAACGACCCCGCCCGTGAGCTTCTGATGATCACCGACGCCACACTGTGGACCGGCGGCCTCAACGACACATTGCAGAGCGACGGCCAGTTCCCCTACGGCCGCGACGACTTCGGCTCGTTGACCCTGCTGGCCACGCTCACCGTCGACATTCCCGGGCACGACCTCGGGACCGTCGACAACTACCGCCGCACCCTCGACCTGGCCCAGGGCCTGGTGACTGCCGCGTACGACGTCGCCGGCGTCGGGTACCGGCGGCAGGTCTTCGCCAGCCGCCCGGACGACGCGATCGTCCTGCACTTCTCCCAGCAGGGCCGTGGCGCCTACACCGGCACCGTCTCCCTGGCCGGCACCCACGGCGAGTCCACCGCCGTCGACCCCGCGGGTCGGTACGCGTCGTTCGGCGCCGCCTTCACCAACGGGCTGCGGTACGGCGCGGCCGTCACCGCGTACAGCACCACCGGGACGATCTCGGTCACCGGCACCTCGATCTCGTTCACCGGCTGCCGCGAACTGACCGTCGTCGTCAGCGGCGGCACCAACTACGCCCCCGACGCCGCCGCCGGGTTCCGCGACCCGGCCGTGGACCCCGAGCGCCTCGCCCGGACCAAGGTGCTCGCCGCGGCCCGCGAGTCCGCCCGCGACCTGCTGCACACCCACGTCGCCGACTTCCGTCCGGCGTTCGAGCAGTTCGCCATCGACCTCGGCACGTCGTCCGCCGCCCAGCGCGAACTGGACACCTGGGAACGGGCGCGGGCGCGCTGGCGGGACAACGTCCCCGACCCGGAGTTCGAGGCCGCGTACCTGCAGTTCGGCCGCTACCTGCTGATCTCCGGGTCGCGGGGCAGCCTGCCGATCGGCCTGCAGGGCCCGTGGCTGGACGGCAACGACCCGGACTGGATGGGCGACTACCACACCGACGTCAACATCCAGATGACCTACTGGCTCGCCGACCGGGCTGGCCTGTCGGACAGCTTCGACGCCTTCGCGGACTACTGCCTCGCGCAACTGCCGGCCTGGACCGACGTCACACAGCGGCTGTTCAACAGCCCCACCAACCGGTTCCGCAACTCGAGCGGCCGGATCGCCGGATGGGCGGTCGCCTTCTCCACCAACCCGTACGGCGGAAGCGGCTGGTGGTGGCACCCGAGCGGCAACGCCTGGCTCTGCCAGAACCTGTTCGAGCACTACGAGTACACCCAGGACCGCGCCTACCTGGCGAAGGTCTACCCCCTGCTCAAGGGTGCCGTGGAGTTCTGGGAGACCCGGCTGGTCACCACGACCGTCACCGACGCGTCCGGCGCCTCGCGGGAGGTCCTGGTCGCCGACAGCGACTGGTCGGCCGAACACGGTCCGCAGGACGCCAGGGGCAACACCTACTCCCAGGAACTGGTGTGGAACCTCTTCGAGAACTTCCACACCGCGTCCCGGGTGCTCGGCCGGGACGGCGGCTACGCCGAGACCATCGACAAGCTTCGCCAGCGCCTGTACCTGCCCGTGGTCAGCCCCACGACCGGTTGGCTGCAGGAGTGGATGTCACCCGACAACCTCGGTGAGACCACCCACCGGCACCTCTCCCCGCTGATCGGCCTCTTCCCCGGCGACCGGATCCGCCCGGACGACTCCACCTCCAAGGAGATCCTCGCCGGGGCGACGGCCCTGCTCACCGCGCGCGGCATGAACAGCTTCGGCTGGGCCAACGCGTGGCGGAGCCTGTGCTGGGCGCGGCTCAAGGACGCGGAGAAGGCGTACCAGCTCATCGTCAACAACCTGAAGCCGTCGACGAACGGCAGCAACGGCACCGCGATGAACCTCTTCGACATCTACGAGACGAACCCGGGCCGCGGCATCTTTCAGATCGACGCCAACCTCGGCACCCCCGCCGCGGTCATCGAGATGCTGGTCTGCTCACGACCGGGCCACGTCGAGCTGCTGCCCGCACTGCCCGCCGCCTGGGCGGCCGCCGGTTCGGTGTCCGGGGTGGGCGTCCGCGGCGGCTTCACCGTCGACCTGAGCTGGCGCGACGGCACGGTCACCCAGGCGAGGCTGACGAGCGTCGGTGGCCGCAGCACCACCCTGGTCGCCGGCGGCGCCACACGCCGGATCACCCTCAGGCCCGGCGAGTCCGTCACGGTGCGGGGCCTCTGATGCGGGTCCGGTACGGCTACCCGCGCCGACTGTCGGCGATCGCCGCCGCGCTGGTCACGGCGGTCTGCGTACCCCTGACGGCCCCGGCCGCGCACGCCCGGCCGTCGGCCGGGCCACCGCCGCGGCACGACGCGGCAGCGGCCCCGGCAGGTCGGGACCGGCACTTCGCGGTCACCTGGGCCGCCAGCGCCGACCGGCAGGGCGCCGGGCCCGCCGACCGCAGCTACCGACTGGTCGTACGCACCAGCGTCGGCGGGAGTGCGGTGCGCATCCGGCTGAGCAACGCCTTCGGCGAGCACCCGGTCACCTTCGCCAGCGCCCACGCCGGGTTGCAGCGGCAGGGTGCGGAGCTGATCCGGGGCAGCAACCGGCGGCTGACGTTCGGCGGGCAGCCCTCGGTCACCGTCCCGGCCGGCGAGACGATCCTCAGCGATCCGCTGCCCGGGAAACTGGCAGCCCAGAGCAACCTGGTCATCAGCCTGTACGTCACCGGCGCCCAGGGACCGACGACCGGTCACGGCATGGCCATGCAGACGTCGTACGCGACCGCGGGCGACCACGCCGCCGAGGAGGCGGCAACGAACTGGACCGACCCGATCGGCTCCTGGTACTGGCTGGACGCCGTCAGCGTGGAGACGCCCACGGCGATCAGCTCGGTGGTGACCCTCGGCGACTCCATCACCGACGGGTGGGCCTCCACCTCGGACGCCAACCGTCGTTGGCCCGACTACCTCTCCCGACGGCTCCAGGCCGCGCCCGACAGCCCGGTGAAGGGCGTGGCCAACGAGGGCATCTCGGGCAACAAGGTGCTCGCGGACGGCGCCGGACAGGCCGCACTGCGTCGGCTGGACCGCGACGTGCTCTCCCACCCCGGGGTTAGCACGGTGTTCGTGCTCGAGGGCATCAACGACATCAAGGCGCATACCGGCGTCACCGTGGACGACCTGGTTTCCGGTTACCGGGAACTGGTTGACCGGGCGCACGCGGCGGGCAGGTGCGTCGTCGGCGCCACGGTCATGCCGTACAAGGGCTGGTCCGAGTACGACGCCGCCGGTGAGGCGGTGCGTCAGGGCGTCAACGACTGGATCCGGCACGGGGGCGCCTTCGACGCCGTCGTCGACCTCGACCGGATCACCCGCAGTCCGTACGACCCGCAGGCGCTCCTGCCCTTCTTCGATGGCGGAGACCACCTGCACCCGAACGACAAGGGCATGCAGGCGATGGCCGACGCCGTGGACCTGTCGGCGCTGCGCTGCGACCGCTGAGCACATCTCGTCCGGACGGCCACGACGGTGACCGGCCGGACGGGCCGCTATCGGAGGATCCCGGCAAGCCCGGACAGGTCGGCGATCTCGTACGCGACCGGGGCATCGGTGGGCGCGTTCTGCCCCCGGTGGTTGACCCAGACGGCCCGGATGCCCGCCGCGTGCGCCCCACCCACGTCGGCGGTCAGCGAGTCACCAACGTGCAGCACCTCGTGCGCTTCCAGCTCAAGGGCGGCGAGCGCCCGACTGAACATGGCCCGGTCCGGCTTGTACGCGCGGGTGGCCTCGCTGGTCACCACTGCCGTGACGGCCAGCCCGTGATGCGCCATCGCCGCCTCCAGGTCGTCCGAGTCCACATCGGACACCAGACATATCGGCACGGTGGCACGGGACAGGAATTCGCGGGTGCCGGGCCGCAGCGGTGGCGAGCGCCAGTACCTGAACTGCGCCGCACACAGAGCGGCCGGGTCACCGGCGCAGCCGACGTCGGCCATCACCGAGGCCAGGCTCGACATCGCGCTGTCCCGCATCGAGCGGAACCGCGGCCCGGACGCGACAGCCTCGAACTCCACTCCCCACGCCGTCGCGACATCGCGGCCGGAGACCGGCACCGACGCGCGCGCGGCCACCCCGTCGGCGATGTCGGCCATCATGGCGTCGTCGTCCTCGACCACCGTGCCGTAGAAATCGAGCAGCAGGCCCTTGAGCATGATCGCACCCTATCCATCGCCGCTGACCGCCGAAGCGCTCGCAGGCTGGGGGCTGACACGCCCGGCCGGTACCGATAGCGTCCATCCCTGGACGATCACGGTCCGCCCGCCATCGCCGGAGGAGACGCCGATGTTCGAGGAGTTCATGGGCATCCCCGCCCACCCTCTCGTGCTGCACGCCGCGGTCGTGTTCGTGCCGCTCCTGGCCCTCCTGGCGGTCGCCTACGCGCTCGTCGCGCCGGTCCGGCCGCACACCCGTTGGGTGCTGGGGCTGCTCGCCCTGGGGGCACCGCTCGCCGCGCTGCTGGCGAAGCTCTCCGGTGACGCCTTCTTCGACCGCATGCGGGCCGCCAATCGGGTAACCCCGGAGTTCGTCCCGACGCTCGAGGCACACCAGCAGTCCGGCGACATCACGCTCTGGGCCACCATCGGGCTGGCGATCGTGGCGCTGGCACTGGTCCGGTTCGTGCCGCCACGAGCTGCCGAGGCGAGTGCGACCGGAGGCGACGGCACCGGCCGGGCGCTGACCCTGTCGTTGCAGGTGTTGTCGCTGGTGGCCGCCGGCGTCGCCCTGTACTACGTGGTCCGCACCGGCGACTCCGGCGCGAAGGCGGTCTGGACCGGTCAGTGACCTGACCAGGCGGTGCGGGTCAGCGTCGACTGGCCCGGTCGACGCCCTGGTGCACCCGCGCGGCGCGGTCGATCAGCTCGCGTAGCGCGCTCTCGTCGACGGTGTCGAGCCGCTTCAGGTAGAGGCATCCCTTTCCGGCGCGGTGTGGGCCGAGCCGTTCGAGGATCCGGGCGTACCGATCCTCGAAACCGCCCACCAGATAGACGACGAGGTGCTGTTTGCGCGGTGAGAAACCCACCAGTGGTCCGTCGCCCGTACGCCCGCTGTCGTAGGTGTAGTGGTAGCTGCCGAAGCCGACGATGCTCGGACCCCACATCACCGCCGGCTCGCCGGTCACCTCGGCCATGAGCGCGCGGAGCCGCCCCCCGTCGGCCCGCCTAGGCTCATCGGGAACCGCGGCCAGGAAATCGTCGACGCTGACCTCGGTCGGGACCGTCACCGGCTTTTTCGATGTCGCCATGACGGGATGCTCTCACCCCGGTACGACGAGGAGCCGCCACGCCGGTCCCGCCCCGGTCAGGCCGCATCCTCGCGCGCCCGCCAGGAGAGGGCGACGAGCCAACCCGAGATGATCACCGCTCCGACGGCGAAGCGGATGCTCGCGCTCTCCTCGCTCCACGGCAGGGCGGTGAGCACGAACGCGACGACACCGCTGCCGGCGCTGTAGGCCGCCCAACCCCGTCGCCCCTGGCCGGCGAACCGCCGGGCGAACAGCAGACCGGCCGCGATCAGCGACAGGAACGCGGCCGCGCCGCAGACCGTGTGCAGGATGCTGCCCGTGCTGGCCTGCGCGGGAAGCCCCGCCGGGGCGCCCCGCGGCCAGCCGAGCGCCGGGTCGGGCACGAAGATGCCGCCACCGAGCATCGCCGCCCCGTAGACACCGACCAGCACCGGCCCGACCGTGCCGGCCCGGCCCGGACGCAGCGCCCGCCACAGGCCCACCGCGAAGGCGACGGCCACCAGGCCGGTGCCCACGAACGCGACGACCTGCAACCAGCCGAGGTCACCGAGGGTGAGCGAGCTCAACGCGTGCCGGCGCAGGTCGAAACCGGATCTGGTGAAGGCCTGCCCGAACGACAGGGCCGGGAAGAGAACACCGGCGACCGTGCCGCAAACCAGCAGGTACCGGGTCCGCCGAAGTCGGATCGGCGTTGCCCCCTCGGGGACGGTGGTCAGGGACGTCATGGTCGTACCTCTCGCGTCGGCGTCAGGTCCTACCGTCACGACGAACGAGGCACCGCCGGATCGACACTGCCGACCGTTTTCCTGAGCATCCTGCTCCTCGTCTGGTGTGGTCGGACGCGACTGGAGGGATCGACGGAACGTCGGCCCGGACCTAGCATGGGCTGAATGGATCTTCCGGATCCACCTCGGCCGACCCCCGGCGACCAGCCCGACCGAAGGGAAACGCGCGTGCGTCGAACCCCCTTGGCACTACTCGGCGTCGGTGTGTCCGGCGCACTGCTGTTGAGCGCAGCACCGGCGGCAGCGGCGGCCCCGCCCGCGGCGCCCGCACCGACCGGCATCGTGGTCAGCGACGGCATGACCCAGCCGGTGTTCTCACTCGCCGACGCGATCGAGGAGCGGGTCTTCGTCCAGACCCCGGTGGACACCGACCACGACGGCCGCCCCGACCGGGTGGCGATCGACATCTCCCGGCCCCGGGAGACCGCCACCCAGGGCTTCAAGGTGCCGGTCATCTTCGAGCACAGCCCGTACCGCAAGGGCACCTGGGGCGACGTGCCCTACCCGAGCGTGCTGGTCGACGACCTGCCGCAGAACGGGCTGACCGACCGCTCCGGGCGTCGGGCGCTCGACGCGGAAGCCCAGCGGGCACAGGCGAAGGCCAACCTGCCGGGCTCGCTGGACGACTACTACGTGCCGCGGGGGTACGCGGTGGTCCTCGGCCAGAGCGTCGGCACCGGCGACTCGGACGGCTGCCCGACCAGCGGCGACCAGGCCGAGACGC
Source organism: Micromonospora sp. U21 (assembly GCF_018070045.1). Taxonomy (GTDB): domain Bacteria; phylum Actinomycetota; class Actinomycetes; order Mycobacteriales; family Micromonosporaceae; genus Micromonospora. The sequence continues at coordinate 108,123 of NZ_JAGPYK010000021.1, read as the reverse complement.
TCGGCACCAAGGCGGTCATCGACTGGCTGAACGGTCGGGCCAAGGGGTACGACGCGAACGGCGCCCCGGTCACCGCCGGCTGGACCACCGGCGCGGTCGGCATGACCGGCGTCTCCTACAACGGGACGCTGCCCAACCAGGTGGCCACCACCGGTGTCCGGGGCCTCAAGACCATCGTGCCGGTCTCCGCGATCAGCAGCTGGTACGACTACTACCGCGCCAACGGTCTGGTCGTCGCCCCCGGGACGTTCCAGGGCGAGGACACCGACATCCTGGCGCAGTACACCGCCGGGCAGGCACGGGCCGAGGGGCCCTGCGCCGACGAGATCGCGCAGATCACCGAGGAGCAGGACCGGGTCACCGGCGACTACTCGACGTTCTGGCAGGACCGCGACTACCTCGACGCCCGGGATGTGGAGGCGAGCGTCTTCGTCGTGCACGGCCTCAACGACTGGAACGTGAAGACCGAGCACTTCGCCGGCTGGTGGGACGAGCTCGCCAAGCGCCACGTACCGCGCAAGATCTGGCTGCACCAGGGCGGGCACGGCGGCCCGGGCAGCAGCGCGTCGGTGACCCTGCCGGACGGCCGGACGTGGACGTACAAGCAGACCGAGAACCGCTGGTTCGACTTCTGGCTGTGGAACGTGCGCAACGGGATCATGGACGAGCCGACCGCGGTGCTGCAGCGGGAGGACCGGGCCTACACCACGTACACCAACTGGCCCGACCCGGCCGCCCGGACGGTCGGGCTGAGGTTCGCCGCCACCGACGCGACCTCGCCGGGGGCGCTCACCACGGGTAGGCCGCCGAAGGCCCGGGTCGAACAGGGCTTCGTCGACGAGGGCCGGACCATCCACCCGGACACCCTGATAGCCAATCCGGACACCGCCAGCCCGAACCGGCTCGCCTACCGCTCCCCCGTGCTGACCCAGAACGTCCGCATCTCCGGACGCCCGGAGATGCGGCTGCGGATGGCGATCGACAACAAGCCGGACGCGAACCTCACCGCGTACCTGGTCGATTACGGTCCGGCCGGCTCGACCGCCGCGCCGACCGTGGTGACGCGGGGCTGGATGGACCCGCAGAACCGCAAGGGCCCGGCCCGCACCGAGCCGGTGAGGCAGGGCAAGCTGTACGACTACCGGTGGACCCTGGAGCCGAAGGACTACATCTTCCCGGCGGGCCACCGGATCGGGGTGGTCGTCTTCTCCAGCGACCAGGAGTACACCCTGCTGCCGCTGGGCGGCACCGAGCTGCGGGTCGCGCCGAACGACAGCGAGCTGCGGCTGCCCGTGGTCGGGGGACGCGCCGTACTCGGCTTCTGAGTTCACTCTTCCCACACGGTGGGGCGGTCTGACCTTCTCGGGCCGCCCCACCCGTGCGTCCCGGCCGCTGCTGGACCTCCCCCTCCGTCCGGCGTTTGGCGGGCTGCGGCGCGGGAAGACCTCGCCGATCGGGCCGGGCGGCCCGCCGGCACCTGTCGCCCTGCACTGCTGGCGACGCCGGCGTTCCCCGAGGAGGAGTGACGATGACACGCAGGACGATCACCCCGGCGCGCAGGTCGACCGGGCCGGCGAAGGCCACCGAGGCGAAGAAGATGCCGCCGAGCCGGAAGGTCGCGGCGAAGAAGGTCGCCACCGCCACGAAGCGGGCCACCGGTGCAAGCACGGCCAAGGCGGCCGGCGAGAAGCCCACGCCGACGACGCCCCGCGTCGCGCAGAAGAAGGACACCTCCGCCACCACAGCCACGCCCACCCGCAGGCCGACGACGAAGGCGGCCGGGGCCAAGAACGCTCCGCCGAAGAAGGCGCCCGCGACGAGGGCTGCCGCCAAGAAGGCGCCCGCGAAGAAGGCTGCCGCCAAGAAGGCCGCGCCGGCCCGGGCCCGCACCGCGTCCGCCACGAGGGCGCCGGCCAAGAAGGCGACCACGATGGAGTCGTTCGGTAACCGGCGTACGGCCCGGAAGGCATGACGGCCTCCTGATCGGCACGGCGCCCGCCGGCATCACATCGCCGGTGCGGTCAACTCGACGGAAGTTCCTCGGGCTGGCCGGCCTCGCCGAGGTGGCGACCTGCTGGTGTGGTCATCGCGCGAGCCGAACACGCCAGCCACGCCGCGAAGTCCAGCGACCCGGCCTGGCCGCCTTCCTGACGCTCCTCGGTGGACGCTCGACGGAGGCTGCCGAGCACGCCGTGATCACCCGCACTCGCCGGCCGCACATTCCAGTGCTTCCTGTCGAGCTGCCCCAGACACGGGGCGCGTCGCCCCCTGACCAGGGTTGGCGGCCGATCTGGTCGCCATCCGACCGCCATGCCGGGTTGAGGGCCACTTGATCGAGGCGGGTCCGGGGCGAGGTCGACATTCAGCGTTATACCTCTGAGTCATAGTTATGACTTTGAGGTATAGGGCTTTCAGCCAACTGTCCCGGCCTACTCGAGATGCGCCCGCGGCTAGGCCACCAGCTGACCCACTCACCAGCACCAGCAGACAAGGGTCGGACCCCAACCACGGGTCCGGCCCTTTCGCGTCGTCATTTCCACCAACTGCGGCACGTATTGACAACTGTCGAGTCCAGGGTGAGGCTTGTCTTGTGAGAGCGCTCTCTCGCACCCCGGCTCAACAGACCAACCCACCAGTCTGGCCAGGGAAAACTCCGATGTCTTCGGCGGCGGCGCCGGAGCTGTTCCTGGACCCGTCCCCCGACAGGAGTCACGAGATGGACAGGGCCGCACCCCTCTCCGGCATCCCCCGCCGGCTGCGCCTCGCCACGGCGATCGGCGCCCTGCTGGCGCTACTCGGCACGTACATGGTTTCCACCACGGCCCGGGCCGACGCCGCCCCGGGCGTCAACGCCATCCGGGTCGCGGAGTTCCCCGCCGACTGCACGTACAGCCACCGGCTGCCGGACGACCCGATCATCTTCCCCGGGCTGCCCGGGGCCTCGCACATGCACAGCTTCTTCGGCAGCACGGTGACGAACGCCCACACCACGCTCCCCGATCTGGTCAACTCTCCGACCACCTGCAACCCGCGGACGGACGTCTCGTCGTACTGGGTGCCCACCCTGTACAACAACAACGTGCCGGTCGAGCCGACCATCGTCACGTTCTACTACCTGGGTGAGGGCGTACGCGCCGACGTCGTCGCGGCCACCCAGCCCATCCCGCAGGGACTGCGGATCGTGGCGGGCAACGCCAGGGCGACCGGGCCGAACGAGAGCATCGCCCGCTGGTCCTGCCTGCACGCGGGGCAGGTGCCACCGTCGAAGAACTTCGTCACCTGCCCGGCCGGCACGATGATGGAGTCGTACCTGGACTTCCCGCAGTGCTGGAACGGCCGCGACCTGGACTCACCCGACCACAAGAGCCACATGGCGTACCCGGTGAATCAGGCCTGCCCGTCGACGCACCCGGTGCACGTGCCGAAGCTGCGGCAGGTGCTGCGGTACCCGGTCAACGGCAACCCGGCGCAGTTCCGGCTGGCCTCCGGTCCGGGTTACACGATGCACGGCGACTTCTTCAACGCCTGGCCGGTGGCGGAGATGGCGCGCCGCGTGCAGGACTGCATCCGTCCGGTGATCAAGTGCGGGCACGACGGCCGGCCGATCTGAGCCGACACGTTCGCATCGGAGGGCGGGTCCGGTCACACCGGGCCCGCCGTCCCGGGTGGGAAGGAGGCCGGATGCGAGCCGTCGTCGCCGTACCGTCCGCTCTGCTCGTCGCGGTCCTGCTCGTCGCCGGCTGCGCCGACGGGTCACCGGGGGTCGCCGGCACCACGCCGCCGTCCGCGACCCGACCGGCGGCAGCGCCGTCGAATGCCGCGTCACCCACGGGTACGGCCGGACCGTTCAGCGGGACCGACATCGCCTGGCTCCAACTGACGGTGGCGATGGCCGACCGGCTGCTGCCCGTCCTGGACCTGGTGTCGGCCCGGACCACGGACCCCGACTGGCGGCGCCTCGCCACCCAGATCGAGGCCACCCACCGCGCCTACCTGGGCCGGTCCCGTCAGCTGCTGCACGAGTTCGGCGCACCGACGACCAACCCACACGAGGGCCACGACATGCCGGGCATGATCACGGCCGAGGAGCTGGCCGCGTTGCGGTCGGCGACCGGGACGTCGTTCCAGCGGCTGCTCGCGGGGCATCTGCGTGCGCACCTGACGCAGGCGGCCCGGATGGCCACCGCGGAGCAGCGGGGCGGCGTGCACCCGGCGACCACCACCCTGGCCGCCACGGTGGTCCGGGACGGCACCACCGACCTCGCGCGGCTCGACCGGCTCGACGCCCAGCGACCCGCCGGCCGTCGCCCTCAGGCGGCGTAGCGGGCGGCCAGGTCCACCGTTCGCCGGGCGGCGGCGACCATCGCCCGGTCGGCGAAGCGGCCGTCGGGCAGCACCACGGTCCCCGAGTCCCGTCGCTGCGCGTCGGCCACCGCGGCGAGCAGTTCCGCCGCGCGGGCCACCTCCCGGTCGGCCGGCCGGAACGCCTCGACGATCACGGGAAGCTGGCGCGGGTGGATCGCCGCGCGGCCGAGGAAGCCGAGCCGCCGACCGACGGTACAGGAGGCGGCCAGACCGGCGACGTCGGTGACGTCGGCGTACACCGACATCGCCGGCGGGACCAGGCCGGCGGCGCGGGCGGCCACCACCACCCGGCCCCGCGCCCAGAGCAGCCCGTCGTCGTCGCTCACCCCGAGGTCGGAGCGCAGGTCGGCCTCGCCGAGACCGATCGAGGCCACCGCGGGATGGGCGGACGCGATCGGGTACGCGGCCTCCAGCCCGAGCGCCGACTCGACCAGCGGGTGCAGCGGCACGTCGACCCGGTCGGCGAGCGCCGCCACCGTCGCGGCGGACTCCACCTTCGGCAGCCGCAGCCCGCCCAGCCCGGGCCGACCGGCCACCGCGGCCAGGTCGGCGTCGACGTCCGGCCCGGTCAGCTCGTTGACCCGGACCTGCACCGGCACCGGATGCGTCTCGGCGAGGAACTCGGCGACCGCCTCCCGGGCGTACGCCTTGTGCCCGGCGACGACGGCGTCCTCGAGGTCGAGGATGACGGCGTCGGCACCGGAGGCGACCGCCTTGGCGAACCGGTCCGGGCGGTCGCCGGGGACGTAGAGCCAGCTGAGCAGCATCAGAGCACTCCCCGCTCGCGCAGGGCGGCCAGCTCGTCGGCGCTCAGGCCGAGCGCACCGAAGACCGCGTCGGTGTCCTGGCCGTGCCGCCGGCCGGCGTGCCGGATCTCCCCGGGGGTGTCGGTGAGCCGGAACGGCACGTTCTGCATCCGCACCTCGCCCAATTCCTCGTCCGGGACGCTGCGCACGGTGCCCAGCGCCGCGTACTGCGGGTCGGCGAGGATGTCCCGCACGTCGTAGACCGGCGCGACCGCCGCCTGCGCCGTCTCGAACGCGGCCACCACCTCGTCGCGGTCGCGTTTCGCCACCCAGGCGCTCACGGCGGCGTCCAGCTCGTCGGCGTGCGCGGCCCGGCCGCTGCCGGTGGCGAACCACGGCTCCTCGATCAGCTCGGGTCGGCCGACCAGCCGCAGCACCCGCTCGGCGATGCTCTGCGCGCTGGTGGAGACGGCCACCCAGCGCCCGTCCGCGCAACGGTACGTGTTGCGCGGGGCGTTGTTGTTGGACCGGTTGCCCAGCCGGGGCTGGATGTAGCCGAGCTGGTCGTACCAGGTGATCTGCGGGCCCAGCATCGCCATGATCGGCTCGATGATGGCGAGGTCCACCACCTGTCCGGTGCCGGAGGCGTCCCGGGCTCGCAGGGCGAGCATCACCGCGTACGCGGCGGCGAGCGCGGTCACCGAGTCGGCCAGCCCGAACGGAGGCAGGGTCGGTGGGCCGTCCGGTTCCCCGGTGGCCGCGGCGAAGCCGCTCATCGCCTCGGCGAGGGTGCCGAAGCCGGGCCGGCGGGCGTACGGGCCGACCTGCCCGAACCCGCTGATCCGGGTGATGACCAACCGGGGGTTGATCTCGTGCAGCTCGGCCGGGCCGAGCCCCCACCGCTCCAGCGTGCCGGGGCGGAAGTTCTCCACCAGCACGTCGGCGTCGGCGAGCAGCCGGCACAGCAGCGCGGCGCCGTCCGGATCGGACAGGTTGAGGGTGACGGTCCGCTTGTTGCGGCCGAGCACCTTCCACCAGAGGCCGACGCCGTCCCTGGCCGGGCCGTGCCCTCGCGACGGGTCCGGCTTGGCGGGATGCTCCACCTTGACCACGTCGGCGCCGAAGTCGCCGAGGAACGCCGCCGCGAGCGGCCCGGCGAAGAGGGTGGCCAGGTCGACGACCTTGATCCCGTCCAGGGGTGCGGTCACCGGGTCACCTCCGTCGAGTCGGGCGCCACACCAGGCTCGGACACCAGGTCCGCGGCGCAGCGGAAACCCACCTGGTCGGAGCGGGTGAGCCCGGCACCGGTCAGCAGCAGCTTCACCGAGACGTCCGCCCGCTGCGGGCCGCCGTCGAGGTACCAGTCGGAGCCGTCCGCCCGGTGGTCCGCGCCGCCCTTGAGGATGGCGAACCGGGTGCGTCCGTCGGAGTGCTCGCTCTCGGTCAGGTTCCACACCAGCGGTTCCCGGCGGACCAGCAGCCCCGCCTCGGCGGCCACCTGCCACTCGTCCTCGGTGGGCAGCCGCAACCCGGCCCACGTCGCGTACGCCCGGGCGTCGGCCAGCTCCACCCCGGTCACCGGGGCATGGGCCGGCCCCTGGCCCGCGGTGAACCGTTCGGGGCGCACCGGCCGGTAGCCGGTGGCCCGCAGGAACTCGGCGTACTCGCCGTGGGTGACCTCGTGGGTGGCGATGGCGTACCGGCCGAGCTGAACGCTGCGGCGCAGCGTGCCGGTGTGGTGCAGCCGGGGCGGCAGTGGCTTCCACTCGTCGACGTAGGGCGCCTCGCCGTACAGCCCGGTCTCCCGTACCCGGTGCCGGACGACGAGGTCCCGCCGGCCGCCCTCGACGGCTGCCATGCCTCGCGGCAGCTGCGGCCGGGGCGCCCACGGGGTCCGGACGCGCACCGCGGCGCGGGCGGGGAAGGACGGGTCGCCGGTGGGTGGCTCGTGCCGCTGGACGGCGGCGTCGGTCACCATCACGGCGGCGATGGCGCCGGCCGGCAGCGGGCCGCCCACCGCCAGCCGACCGTCACCGGTCTCGGTGACGCTCAGCTCGGCGCCGGTGACCAGGTCCACGAATCGTCGGCCGGCCCGGACGTCGGTGACCAGCCACGGCCCGTCGTGGTCGGCGCCCCGGTTCACCACCGTCCACAGTGGCTCGTTGCCGTGCGTCCAGCGGGACGCGTACACCTGGCCCGCGCCGGGGTGGTCGGCGAGCGGGACCCAGTCCTCGGCGCGCAACCACGCGGCGTGGCTGGTCTGCACCCGGCGCATCGCCCGCAGCACCGCCCGGTCCCGGTCGTTCCAGCCGACCCAGACGCCGAAGACGCTCTCCCACACCAGCACCCCGACGCCGTTGAGCCACGCGGAGTGCAACTCGTCGAGGTGGTCGCGGTGCCAGCGGCGGGTGTGGTGCAGCACGTGCCGCCGCTCGAACCACTTCGCCCGCAGCACGCCGGGGACCTCGGAGTCGCCGAACCACTGCGCCCAGGACATCGCGTGGTCGGCGATCCGGGCCAGCGGGACCCGGCTCTCGCCTTCGAGGACCATCCCGGGGCGGACGGCGTCCAGCGCGGCGCGCAGCTCGCCGGCGCCCTCCTTGAGGGTGTCCAGGAAGACCCCGTCGACGCCGAGCTTGCCGGCCAGGGCCGCGACCTCCTCGGCGTCGCTGCCCGGCTCCCGGCGGGTGCCGGTGTCCCACGGGTTGTAGTCGATGAAGACCCGCACTCCGCGCTCCTGGAACGCCCGCACCACCTCCGGCAGCTCCGGCACGTCCCGGTACCAGTCGAACTGGTTGCGGTCGTCCAGGCCGATCACCGGGTACGCGTGCCAGAGCACCACCCCGTCGAAGCCCCCGAAGTCCCGTCCGGCCGCGTCGAGGAACTCGTCGACGGTGAAGACGCCGCGCTCGTGGTCGTAGAGCGCCTCGTCCCAGAGCCACGCCAGGCAGACGCTGAAGCAGTCGCCGGCGATCTCGTCGTAGTGGGTGCCGGTGTAGCCGATGCGCTCGCGGGCGTCGGCCCGCCAGCGGGTGAGCTGCTCCCGCCAGGCCGGCCAGTCGGCCGGGTGTGCCGGTGCGGCGAAGATCTTCGCCTCGTCCAGGGTGGTCAGGTCGGCGTGCCCGCCGAGCGGCACCTCGGTCGGCCGGTCGATCGGTCGCGGGACGTACGGGTTGAAGCTCACGGTGTACCTCGGTAGGTCGCGTCGTAGAGGGCGTCGATGGCGGACCGCTCGGGCAGGGCGGTGGACGCGCCGGGCCGCTGGGCGCAGGCCGCGCCGGCGGCGCACGCCCAGCGCAGGCTCGCCAGGACGGTGTCTTCGGTGGTGGCGCCGCCGCGCTCGGCCCAGCCCACGGCCAGCGCCCCGGTGAAGGCGTCGCCCGCGGCCGTGGTGTCCACCGCGTCGATGCGCGGAGCCGGGACCGCCAGGCGCAGACCGTGTCGGTCGGCGTACGCGGCACCGCGCGCGCCGCGGGTCAGCACCACCCGGGGCACCAGCTCCAGCAGGGCGTCGAGCAGCACCGACGGGTCGTCGGAGAAGACCCCGGCCACGACCCCCGCCTCGTGTTCGTTGACCACCAGCACGTCGACCAGGTCGAGCAGCTCCGTCGGCAGGACCGCGGCCGGTGCGGCGTTCAACACGACGGTCGTGCCCTCCGCCCGGGCCCAGTCTGCCGCCCGGACCACGGCGGCCAGCGGCACCTCGAGTTGGAGCAGCAGCACGTCCGCCGCGGCGATCGTCGTCCGGTCGTCGGCGTCCAGTTCGGTGAGTGTGCCGTTGGCGCCGGGCGCGACGACGATGAAGTTCTCCGCGTCCCGGTCGACGGCGATCAGCGCGATGCCGGAGGGACCGGCGACGGTCCGCAGGCCGCGAACGTCCACCCCCGCGCCGACCAGGCTCGCCCGCATCTGGGTACCGAACTCGTCGTCGCCGACCGCGCCCACGAAGTCGCAGGCGGCGCCGGCGCGGGCGGCGGCGACCGCCTGGTTGGCGCCCTTGCCGCCGGGCACGGTCCGGAAGTTCTCGCCCAGCACCGTCTCGCCGGGGCGGGGCAGCCGCGACGCCGTCACCACCAGGTCCAGGTTGCTGCTGCCCACCACCGCCACGCGCGCGCTCATGCCGTGCTCCTTTCCGTCCACCGGTGCTGCGTCATGATCCGCTCCCCGGCCGGGCCAGGGCCCGGGTCCGCTCCGCCAGCTCGTCGAAGCCGATCCCGTCGAACCCGGCGATGCTGCTGGCCAGCCGGTTGCGCAGCGGGGCGACCCACCGCGCCGGCAGCCCGGACGCCCCGGTGAGCGCCCCGGTCACCGCACCGACCGTCGCGCCGGTCGAATCGGTGTCCCAGCCGCCGCTGACCACCGCGGTGATGGACCGCTCCAGGTCGCCGCGGCCGTACGCCAGCGCGGCGGCCACCAGCGCGGCGTTGTTGCGCACGTGCACCCAGTGCAGGTGACCGTGCCGGGCGTGGAGCTCGTCGACCACGCGTTCCCAGTCCTCGGCTCCCGTGCCGAGGGCGCGCGCTTCGCGGACCGTGGCGGCGAACCGACTGCGCGGCGGCAGCACCGCCTCGGCCGCGTCCAGCACCTCGTCGACGGTGTCGGCGACAGGCGCGGCGGCGGCCAGGGCGGCGGCCCAGAGCGCGCCGTGCACGCCGCCCCGGACGTGGCTGACGGCGGCGTCCCTGAGTGCCAGCTCGGCGGCCCGGTCCGGCCGGCCGGGGTTGACCCAGCCGTACACGTCGGTGCGGATCTGCGCGCCGATCCATTCGCGGAACGGGTTGTGCCGGCGGGCGCTCTGCGGTGGCGCGAGCCCGAGCAGCAGGTTCCGGTACGCCACCCTCTCGGCGGTGAAGACCCGGCCACCGGGCAGCCAGTCCAGCCAGGCCTGCGCCACGTTGGCGCTGGTGAAGTCCCGCCCGTGCGTCTCCAGCACCCGCAGGGCCAGCAGCGCGTAGTTGAGGTCGTCGTCCTCGGGCATGCCGTCGATGTTCTCGGCGAGGCTGGTCGGCGCGCTGCGCCGGTTCCACGGCCAGCGCGCGGCGACGTCGGCCGGCAGTCCCTTCGCGGTGAACCAGTCGCGCAACGGCCATCGGTCGGTGACGGTGAGGATCTCCCGGATCCCCTCCCGGGGGATCTTCTCCACCGGCTTGCCGAGCAGGCAGCCGGCCGCCCGGCCGAGCCACGCACCGTGCAGCCGGTCGTGCGTCACGTCGGTCGGCAGCGACCAGCTCGCCGGCCAACCGGCCCGGAGCGCGGCCAGGTCGTCCGGCTCATCGTCGGTCGCGACGGTGGGCAACGCGTCGGCGGCGTCCAGCAGCTCCGCCGCGAGCGCCCGCAGCGCGGGCGGGGCCGCGGTCGGCGACGCCCCGCTGACCGGCGGGGTCAGGTCCCCGCCGGCCTCCATCCACCGCCGGGCGAGGGCCGCCACGTCGCGGCCCTCGTCCCGGCTGGCCGCCAACTCGTGGGGCAGCAGGTCCTCCGGCTGGACCCAGGTGATCCTCACCGGGCCGACTCCCCGTCCGCTGCGTGCTGCACGCCCCGGCCGGCCCCGCCGGCCAGGCCGGCGAAGCGCTCCGCGCGCCGGGTGAACCGGGCCTGGTCCCGCTCGAAGACCTCGCCGGCCACCGCCGCGAGGACCCGGGCCGGCTCCACCAGGTCGGTCCTGGAGGCGGTGGCGACCACCTCGGACCACTCCGCGGGCACCGCGGCGGCGCCGCCGAGCGCCCCGGCGATGGCAGCGGCCATGGTCGCGGTCGAGTCGGCGTCCCGGCCGTAGTTGACCGCGCCGAGCACCGCCGGGCGGAACTCGCCGCCGGCCACCACGAGCATGCCGATGGCCACCGGCAGCTCCTCGATGGCGTGCAGCCGGCTGGGCCGCCGCGCACCGAGGCCCGGGCTCCGGTACTCCTCCCCCACCGTGTCGTAGGGGGCGACCGCGGCGCGCAGCGCCGGGATCGCCTGCTTCCAGTCGTGGTGGCTCCGGGCCTCCTTGACCACCGCGTCGATCGCCGCCCGGGTGCCGTCACGCGCCAGGTCCAGCGCCGCGGTGACGACATCCTCGACGCCCGCGCCGGGGGTCGCCGCCGCGGCGACCGCCGCCGCGAACACGGCGGCGGCCTCCCGCCCGTAGCTGTGCTGGTGCGCTCCGGCGATCTCCACCGCCTCGGCGTACGCCCCGGCCGGATCGCCCGCGTTGACGATGCCGACCGGGGCCATGTACATGGCCGCACCACAGTTGACGATGTTGCCGACCCCGGCCTCGCGTGGGTCCGCGTGGGCGTGGTGCAGGCGGGTGACCAGCCACCGTTCGGCGGCCGCGAGCCGGTGGAAGGTCACCCCATCCCGCTCCAGGTCGGGGATGTAGACCACCCGCTCGATCAGGTCGGGGACCAGCAGCTCCACCACGTCGTACGCGTCGAGGTGGTCGCGTTTGGCCGCGTAGGCGCGGACCAGGGCGTGGGTCATCAACGTGTCGTCGGTGATGTGCCCGTCGCCCTTGTGGTACGGCGCGAGCGGTCGCGCGGTGGCCCAGTCGGCGTGGTACGGGGGCACGATGCCCTCGACCCAGCCGCCGAACCGCGCGCGGATCTGCTCCGGTAGTGCCGTCTCGGTGGCGCCGCCGAGGGCGTCTCCGACCGCGGCGCCGACCAGGCAGCCGACCGATGTGTCGAGCAAGAGTGACATGTCTACCTCAGAACCTGCTTGCCACCGTCGACCAGCTGCGTACCGAGCTGATCGAGGGTGATCTTGTTGGCGAAGTACTGCTGGAGAGCCGGGGTGGCGTACTTGGTCTTCCACTCCGGGTAGCCGTCGGCCTGCTGGAACGGGGCGACGGTCAGGTCCGCAGCGCTGTCCGCGGCGACGTCCCAGCCCTGCTTACCGGCGGTGATCTTGACCAGTTCCTCGTTGGCCTGCCTGCCGGTCGGAACCAGCCAGTCACCCTTGGCCAGCGCGGCCATGTTCGTCGGGTTCAGGAAGTACTCGAGGAACTGCGCGGCCTGCTTCTTGTGCTTGCTGTCCTCGGAGACGGACAGCGTCTGCGGGTTCGCCGCCTGCTTGGCGGAGAGTCCCTTGACCGGCGGCAGGGTGACCCACTCGAAGCCGGCCGGCGCCTGCTCGACCATCTGCTGACGCAGCGACACCGAGCCGGGCAGCATGGCGTACTTGCCGCCGAAGAAGCCGGGCAGGGTGTCCGCGCCGCTCATGCCGAGCGCCTCCGGGGACGCGGACTTCGCGGTGTAGATCATGTCGTGGATCCGCTTCGGGATCTCCTTCTCCGCGTCACCAACCCGGACCTCAGTGCGCCCGCCGTCGGTGTAGAAGAACTTCCCGTCGTAGTTGAGCGCCAGGTTGAGCACCCGGTTGGTCGGCGACTTCAGCGCCCAGGCCACGCCGTACTGGCCGGGCTTGGTGAGCTTCTGCGCGTTGCCCTGGAACTCGTCCCAGGTCCAGCCGCCGTCGGCCGGCGGCACCGCGACGCCGGCGGCGTCGAGCAGCTTCTTGTTGGCGATGACGACCTGCGACTCCAGCAGGAACGGCACGCCGGCGACCTTGCCGTCGAAGGTGGCGGTGTCCCAGACGCCCTGGTCGATCTGGCCCTTCAGGTCGCCCGAGACGAGCCCGGAGAGGTCGGCCAGGTAGCCCTGCTTGCTGAACTCGCCGATCGAGGACGCCTCGTAGTGCACGATGTCCGGTGCGTCGCCGCCCTCGAAGGAGGTCAGCAGCTGGTCGTGCACCGAGTTCCAGTCACCCTGGACGTACTCGACCTGGATGTCGGGGTGCTCGGCATTCCACTTGGCGACGAGGTCCTTGTTGACCTGTAGCGACTCCTTCTGCCAGGCGAGGCTGAGGAAGCGCAGTTTGACCGGGCCGGACGTGGCCTCGTCGCCGCCGCCGTCACCGCACGCGGCGAGCGCGCCGAGGCCGACGACCGCGACCGCGGTGGCCGCGGCCAGTCGACGGAATCGGGTACGGAGCATGGGGGTACCTCCTTGGTGGTGGTTGGGGGACGGTTCAGCCCTTGACCGCGCCGGCGAGCGACCCGGACGAGAGCCGGCGTTGCATGAACGCGAAGAAGATCAGGCTGGGCAGCGTGGCCAGCAGCGAGCCGGCGGCCAGCGGCCCGAGTCGGGCGGTGCCCTCGATGCCGACGAACCGGGCCAGCGCCACCGGCAGGGTGGCCAGCTCCGGCGTCTTGATCAGCACCAGCGCGAAGAAGAACTCGTTCCAGGCCGAGATGAAGGAGAAGAGCGCGGTCGCGACCAGGCCCGGGGCGAGCAGCGGGAAGACCACCCGGCGCAGGACCTGCACCCGGCTCGCCCCGTCCACCGACGCGGCCTCCTCCAGCTCCCGTGGGATGTTGCGGACGAAGCCCTGCAACATCCACAGCGCGAACGGCAGCGCCCAGACCACGTAGATCAGCACCAGCCCGGCGTGCGTGTTGGCCAGGCCGACCTGCCGCAGCACCAGGAAGATCGGGATGATCAGCAGCACGAACGGGAAGAGCTGCGACAGCAGCACCCAGCCCAGCGCCGCGGTGCCGAGCTTGGAGCGGAACCGGGCCAGCGCGTACGAGGCCGGCATGGCGACCAGCACGGTGAGCACCGCCGAGGCGAGCGAGACCTGGAGGCTGTTCAGCGCCGCCCGGCCCAGCTCCTGCTCGGTGAAGGCCTGGACGAAGTTCTGCACGGTCGGGTCGCTCGGGATGAGCGTGGGGTGCAGTCGCACCAGCTCCCGCGGCGGCTTGAACGCCGTCGAGAGCAGCCAGATCAGCGGGAACCCGAGGAAGATCAGGTAGCCGGCGAGCGCCAGGTACTGCAACGCCCGCCCGGTACGGCTCGGCTTTCCGAACATGTCAGTTCGCCTCCCTCAGCCGGCGCCGGAGATAGACGGCGAGCAGCGCGATGATGAGCACGACCATCACGTTGCCGAGCGCGGCGGCGTAGCCGTAGTTGCCGTAGCGGAACGCCTCCTCGTAGGCGAAGAGCATCGGCAGCATGGTCTTGCCGCCCGGCCCGCCCGCGGTCAGCACGTAGACCAGGCCGAACGAGTTGAAGTTCCAGATGAAGTCCAACGACGTGATCGCGACGATCACCGGGGCCAGGGCGGGCAGCGTGACGTGCCGGAACCGGTGCCATGTGCTGGCCCCGTCCACCGCGGCCGCCTCGTGCAGCTCGCGGCCCACCCCTTGGAGGCCGGCGAGCAGGACGACGGTGGTCTGCGGCATGCCGGCCCAGACGCCGACCAGGATCACGGCGGGCAGTGCCGTGCTGAAGTCGCCGAGCCAGTTGGTCCGCAGCCCGTCGGCGCCGATCCGGTGGAAGAACTCGTTGAGCAGGCCGGCGTCCGGGTGGTAGACGAGCTTCCAGAGGATGCCGACCACGACCGGCGGCATCGCCCACGGCACCACGGCGAGCACCCGGGCCACACCCCGGAAACGCAGCTGCTGGTTGAGCAGCAGGGCCAACCCGAGGGCGAGCAGGAACTGGAGCACCGTCACCCCGACCGCCCAGAGCAGCCCGATCTTGAACGAGTTCCAGAACAGCTCGTCGCCGAGGAGTTCCCGGTAGTTGGCCAGGCCGGTGAAGCTGACCTCGACGTTGCGCCCGGCCCGGGCGTCGGTGAAGCCGAGGTAGATGCCCCGCAGCAGCGGAAACACCGACAGCACCAGGATCGGCAGCAGCGACGGCAGGAGCAGCAGGTAGATGGCGGTCCGGTCGGAACGGAACCGGTTCGGCCGGCGGCCCGGTCCGGCCCGTTCGACGTCCGGCCGCTCGGCCAGCGTGGTCATGCGGTCACCCCTTCGCTGGACGGGTGGGTGGTCGGTGGGCCGGCCGGCCGGGGCGCCGGCAACGGAGTGCCGCTGGACGCGCGGATGGCGAGGCTCGGTGGCACCTGCTCGCGCCGCGGCGGCAGGGTCGGGTCGGCGATGCGTTGCAGGAGCAGCTCGGCGGCCCGGTGTCCACGCTCGGCGGAGCCGAGCGAGACGCTGGAGAGCTGGGGAAACATCATCCGGGCGAGTTCGGTGTCGTCCATGCCGACGAGGGCGACGTCCTGCGGCACCTGGCGCCCGGCGGCGAGCAGGGCGTGCAGCGCCCCGACCGCGATGAGGTCGTTGGCGCAGACCAGGGCGTCCGGGTCGGCGCGGGCGAGCAGCCGTTCGGTGGCGGCCCGGCCGGCGACGTACTGGAAGTCGCCGACCTCGATCAGGTCCTCGTCGAGAGGGATGTCGTGCCGCGCCTGCGCTGCCCGGAAGCCGGCGTCACGCGCGGCGCCCGGGACGGTGTCGAGCGGGCCGTTGACGAAGCCGATCCGGCGTCGGCCGCTGGCGACGAGGTGGTCCACGGCCAGCGCCACACCGTGCCGGGAGTCGGTACGCACGTTGTCGACCGCGGCGTCCGCGCCGAGCTGGCCGACCACCACCACCGGCACCGGGCTGTCCACCAGCGCGGTCAGGTGGTCGTCGGTGACCCGGATCGGCGAGACGATCATCCCGTCCACGTAGCGGTTGGCCAGCCGGCGCAGCAGGGCGGTCTCGTTGTCGATCCGTCCACCGGTCGCGTGCACCAGCAGCTGCCGCCCGGAGGAGGCGACCACGGCCTCGATGGCGCGCATCATCTCGACGTAGACCGGGTTGCCGATGTCCTCGACGGCGAGCGCAACGAGGCCGGTGCGCTGGGACTGCAACGACCGGGCGATCGCGTTCGGCACGTAGCCCACCTCGGCCGCCGCGGCGCGTACCTTGCGGATCGTCTCCGGGCTGCCGCCGATGCCGTTGAGCACCCGCGAGGCGGACGCGATGGAGACACCGGCGCGGGCGGCGACCGTGTGCACCGTGGGCCGGCCGTCAGCCGGTTCCTGTAAACGTTTACGACCCACGTTCGGCACCTCCACCCGATAGCTGTAAACGTTTCCGGGAGTCTGCGCCGCCTGCGGCGGAGAGGTCAAGGGCTCGTTACGAAAACGTTTCCAACGGTGGACGGCTCGAGAGCGAGAGCGACCTCGCGACCCGGCCAGCGGGACCTGAGTCGCCGGTCATGACTGGCGACGACGATGGCGCCCGGACCGGTGCCCAGGGCCTCCTCCAGCTCGTCGCAGAGCCGCGGCGAGAGATGGTTGGTCGGCTCGTCCAGCAGGAGCAGCTCCGGCGGGTCGGCGACGAGCAACGCGAGGGCGAGCCGACGACGCTGGCCGACCGACAGTTCCGCCACCGGTCGGTCGAGGTCCGCGGGCGCGAGCAGTCCGAGCGACGACAGCGGCACCGCCTCGGCCCGCTCCGCACCGACGGCCCCATCGAAGACGTCCCGGACGGTCCGCAGCGGATCCTCGAAGGTGGTGTCCTGGGTCAGCAGGCCGACGCGCAGGTCCGGCCGACGCCAGACAGCGCCGGTGCCGCTGACACGTCCGGCGAGGACGGCTAGCAGCGTCGACTTGCCCGCACCGTTCGGGCCGCTCACCAGCAGCCGGTCGCCGGCCGTGACCTCGAGGTACGCCATCGACAGCCGGCCGGGTATCCGGACCTGCTGCAACGTGGCGACGACGTTGTCGCCGGCGCCGGTGGCGAGAACGGATGCGTGAAAGCGCAACGGCTGTGGCGGCCTGGCGACCTGATCGCGCTCCAGTGCCTCCAGGCGGCGGGTGGCGGCGCGGACGCGGCGGGAGATCTGGTTCTGCACCCGCCCGGCGGTGTGCCCGTACCCCATCTTCTCGCTGTCGCGCGGGCCCCGGCCGGGTGCGACCTGATGCCCGGTCACGGCGGCGGCCTGCCGCAGTTCGGCGAGCCGCGCCTGCTCGTCGTCGTAGCGTCGGCGCCAACGCTCGGCCTCGGCGCGTTTCTGCGCCAGATACGCGCTGTAGCCGCCGCCGTACCGGACCGGACCCTCGACCGCCGGATCCAGATCGATGACGTCGGTGCACACCGCGTCCAGGAACGCCCGGTCGTGGCTCGCCACCACGACCACTCCGGGCAGCGCGCGGAGTTGGTCCTCGCAGAACGCCGCCGCCGCGTCGTCGAGATGGTTGGTGGGCTCGTCGAGCAGCAGCGCGTCCGGCCGGCGGATCAGCATCGCGGCCAGCGCGAGGCGGCCACGCTGCCCGCCGGACAGCGCCCTGAGCCTCCGATCGTGCGCCACTCCGCCGAGGCCGAGGCCGGCGAGCACCCTCATGGCGCGCCGGCCGGCGTCCCAGGCGTCACGGTCCTGCGCCCGCTCCAGTGCCTCGCCGTACGCGGCCAGCAACTGGGCGTGCCGCTCCGTGCCCTCCGGCGCGTCGCTCAGCGCGGGGCCGAGCCGGTCCAGCTCGGCGAGGTCCGCTCGGGCCTCGCGCAGCGCGTCATCGAGCACCGTGGCGACGGTCGCGGACGGGGCGTAGGGCATCTCCTGGTGCAGGAAACCCAGATCCGGCGGGCGCGCGACGGTGCCGGAGTCGGGTTCGTCGACGCCGGCCAGAACCCGCAACAGGGTCGTCTTGCCGGTGCCGTTCTCGCCGATCAGGCCGATCCGGTGGCCGGGCGCGGCGGTCAGGGAGACACCGTCGAGCACGCGGCGGCCACCCCGGACGCGCAGCAGGTCGTGGGCGATGAGGGCGGGTCGAGCAGACATGAGGACCTCGGAGTAGGAAGATCCGGGCGCACACGGGCGGCCCGGCGTGAGCAGGGCATGACGACAGAGGCCGCGGCGACGGCGGCGCGATCACGCGCCCGTCGGCGGCCGGTCCGGGCTCTCACCCGGAGATGTCGTCGTCACCTGCCACGCTTGCTCCGATCTCCCACAACTCGGGCGAAAGGATAGCTCAGCGCGGGCGCTCGGCTCACGGTGTGGCGCGGCATGCCTCAGCCCGCGCCCATGTCCGACGAGCTGAGAAGAGATCCCGACACGATCAGGCGGTGCGGGCGCCCGACCGCAGGGAGTCGATGGTGAGGTCGAGAACGGCCTCAAGATGATCGATCTTCCCGGTGGAGAGCAGCAGCAGTACGCCGCCCTGGATGCCCGCCAGCAGCGCCGCGGCGGCGCGGTCGGCGTCTACCTCGGGGGCGATGTCCCCGGTCGACTGCATGTGCCGGATGCCCTCGGTGATCGCCTTCTGCCAGCGCCACATGAGCCCGGTCACCACCGCCTGCGCTCCCGGCCCACGCCGGCCCGCCTGGCCGAGCAGACCGTTGAGCGGGCATCGCACGCCCTGCGCGAGGTAGCGCTCGATGAGCCGGTCGCGCCACGCCAGCCACGCCGGCCAGGACGTCAGGTTGCTGAGCATCGGCTCCTGGTCGATGAGCACCTGGTCGGCCTCGTGCTGGGCCACGGCGAGCAGCAGCTCCTCCTTGCCCTCCGGGAAGTAGTGGAAGAGCTGGCCCTTGCTGGTGCCGGTGCGGGCCATCACATCCTCGAGGCGGACCTCGTCGACGCCGCGCTCACGGATCTCGGCGGCGGCACCTGCGACGATCCGCGCCCGGGTCGCCTCGCCCTTGCGGGTCAACGCGCGCGTCATTGCGACCTCCATCACCAATTCTCGTCTGGACCGGCCAGTCCAACCCTAGCTCGCTCTTTGGACTTGCCGGTCCATTTCTAGCGAGCAAAAGTCTTGGCCACGCGGTCCGCTCCGGGCCGACGCGCGATCGGAAGGACGCAACGATGAACCAGTACTACCTGCTCGGGCGGTCCGGTCTGCGGGTGAGCCGACTGGCGCTGGGCACGATGAACTTCGGCGTCGACGGGTTCCACGCCGCGTACGGCAGGACCGAGGAGGAGGCGGAGCCGATCTTCCGCCGCTATCTGGAGGCGGGCGGGAACCTCATCGACACGGCGGACTTCTACACCGCCGGCGAGAGCGAACGCATCCTCGGCCGCCTGATCGACCGGGCCGGTGTCCGGGATCGGCTCGTGCTCACCAGCAAGGCCACCAACACCATCGACCCGAGCGACCCGAACGCCAGCGGTAACGGCCGCAAGCACATCGTGCGGGCGGTGGAGGCTTCGCTGCGCCGTCTGGGCACCGACTACATCGACCTGCACCTGCTGCACACCTGGGACCGGATCACCCCGGTCGAGGAGGTCGTGCACACCCTCGACGACCTGGTACGCGCCGGCAAGATCCGGTACGCCGGCCTCTCCGACGTACCGGCCTGGTACGCGGCGCGGGCGCAGAGCTACGCCGAGGCGCACGGGCTCGCCCCGATGATCACCGTGCAGCTCCCGTACTCCCTGGTCATGCGGGACATCGAGGCGGAGTACGTGTCGATGGCCCAGACCCTCGGCATGGGCCTTACGGCCTGGAGCCCGATCGGTGGCGGCCTGCTCAGCGGCAAGTACCGGCGGACCGGCGAGGGCATGAGCGGGACCGGTCGGTTGACCAATCCCGACGCCCCGGGTCGGGAGATCAACTCCAGGGACTGGCAGGTGATCGAGGCGCTGGAGGGCGTGGCCGCCGACCTGGGCCACAGCATGGCCCAGGTCGCGATCAACTGGGTGGCCACCCAGCCGGCGGTCGCCTCGGTGGTCATCGGAGCGAGCAGCCCCGAGCAGCTGGACAGCAACCTCGCCGCGCTCGACTTCGAGATCCCGGCGGACGCCCGTCGCCGGCTCGAGGAGGCCAGCGCACCACACGTCGGGATGCCCTACGGGATGTTCACCCCGCAGTACCAGTCCTGGGTCGTGAGCCCCGGCCTCGGCATCGGCGACAAGCCAGCCGGATACGCCCCGCCGGTGTTCAACGGCGCCACCCAGCCCGTCAACTGAAGGAGCACGACGAACGCACAGGGCCTTCGCGGCGACAGCACCGCCGCGAAGGCCCTGTGCGTGCACCCGCCGGCTCGCCGCCGCAGGTTCGGAAGCGGAGGGTCAGACGACGGAGACGGCGACCAGGGCGACGGCGGAGCCGGCGAACACCACCGTGTTGCGGAGGTAGGTCTGGGCGCGTACCCAGCGAGGGAAGGCGCCCTCGGCGGCCTGGAGGAAGGGCCTGACCTGGACGCGGCTCAGCTCCGGGTCACCCTTGCGGCGAAAAGCGGCCTCGACGGACCGCACGGCGGTGAGGTTGCTGTAGACGATCACCACGTTCATCAGCACGACCAGCGAGGAGAAGATCCAGGTCAGCAGCTGGGCCAGGTCGGTGCCGGCGAGGTTCAGGGCCGCGGTGGCGATCATGACCGCGGCGACGGCCACCGGTGCTGCGGTCTCGTGGCCACCGGCATCGAACCGGAGCCTGTTCTCCTCCAGTACCCCCGGGCGCACGTTCTGGCGGCGGAGCTCGGCCTCCGCGGCGGCCTTCGCGACCGGGCCGAAGCGATGACGGACCACCGGGATGCTGAGGAAGGCTACGGCGACGAGCAGTTGCATCACGGCGGCGAGGGTGTTCACGGGGTCTCCTTCGAGTTGCACTAAGTTCAAGTGAGCTGGGATGACGCTAACCCAAGACTTGAACAATGTGCAAGTGTCGCGTTGAACTTTGTGCAAGCCATTGCGTAGCCTGCGGGTCATGGCACGCGAGACCCTCACCCGAGACCAGATCGTCCGCACCGCCGTCGAACTCCTCGACGCCGAGGGCCTCGAAGGCCTGAACATGCGCGCCCTGGGCAAACGCCTCGACTCGGCCGCCACGGCCATGTACTGGCACGTCAAGAACAAGGACAACCTCGTCCTGCTCGCCACCGACCAGGTGTGGGGCGAGCTCTCGCTGCCCGACCTGGACGCGGTCGACTGGCGCAGCGCGGCCACCACCATGGCCGTCGACCTGTACGGGATGTTCACCCGGCACCCCTGGCTGGTGCAGGCCTTCGCCGCCCACGTCCTCTACGGAGAGGGCAAGGCACGGCACGACGACCACACTCTCGCCGTCTACGAGGCCGCCGGCTTCACCGGCACCCAGGCCGACCAGGCCGCCTCCGCCGTCTTCACCTACGTCCTCGGCAACGCGGCCGGCGTCGCCGCGACCGCCTCGCTCACCCGGAAACTCACCCGGGACGACACCACCGCCGAGGAACAGTTCCAGGACGCCATGACCAAGGCCCAGGAGATCGCCAGGCGCCACCCCCGCCTCCGTGCGCGCCTGGAGACCCCGGCGGCGGCCACCTATGCCGCCGCTCCCGACAGGGCCTTCGAGTTCGGTCTCCAGGCGCTTCTCGACGGCCTGGAGCGGCAACGGGCCGAAGGGTGAACCAGCGTGCTCTCACGACCGTGGGGTAGCAGGCGTGGCGTCCCCACCTCGTCCGACGGCTACTCGCCTGCGCTGGTCTTCTGGGCACGGCCGGACGTCGCCGCCGGGTCGCCCTCGTACAGCGCGACGTACAGCCGGTGCAGGTCGGATCCGCCGGTGCCGAGCGCGGCGAGGTCGAGCACGTCGTGGCGGAGGCCCAACGACTCCGGCAGCTCGCAGACGCGGAGCGGGATGTTGTTCGCCTCGGCGATCCTGGCCGGCACTGTCACCGCCGCCCGACGGTCCACCACCCCGTCCAGCGGGCTGATCGCGACCGCCGCGGTCAGCAGTCCGGTCCGTCGCGGTCGATCCGGGAGACCGCGCGCGACCGTCAGGTACTGCGTGACGGCGGACAGGGAGTAGCCGCGCGAGGTGACGCGGTCAGGGAGGATGCGGTGCCCGTACAGCACGATGAGCGGCTTGACGGCGAACGCCGGCGCCTGACGCGGATCGGGGCCGAAGAACGGCGACAGCAGCAGCAGGCGCCGCACGACGTCGCCGCGGACCTGGGCCAACCAGGCGGCCAGGACCGCGCCGCCGGAGATCCCCACGACACCGACCTCGTCCCCGAGACCCGCCGCGACGGTCAGCGCCTGGGCGGCGTACGCGGTCAGCGCACCGGCCTCGATCTGGTGATGGGCCCGCCGGTCGACGGTGCCGTGGTGGGGGGCGCGCGGAACCCAGACGTTGTAGCCACGGGCGAAGAACTCCTCGGCCAGCTCGTCGAACTGGTCCGGCGCGTGGGTGTATCCGTGCAGCAGCAGCACGACCCTGCCGGTACGAGAGCCGTGGCTCAGCAACCGGCTGCGCGACTCCGGCCGAACCAGCGGATCCGCGGCCTCGGCCGCCATGATGGTCTCGGCGACACGGGTGGCGGCGGCGAAGTCGAGCGGCTGCGCGGGTGCCCCACGCAGTTCACGGCGGCGTAACGGCCAGAGATGGAGCCCGACGACCGCCGACACGAGCAGTGTCAACCCGGCCCCGACCAGGGCTGTGCAGTAGTCGAAGAACGTCTGATGGTCAGCGATCAGTTCCATCGACGCCGCGCCTGGTGGTGAGTGCTGGCAACGATCTTCGGCACCGCCAGATCCTCCCACCGACCGTCCGGTCGATCCGGCCGTGGGTACGGTGTACGCCCTGGTGGCGCCAGGGCGTACCCCGATCAGCTAGTCCAAATGGCCGGCGGCGACCGCCGGACCGGGCGGGGCCGCCGAGGCGGGCGGCGTGCCGGTCGCCGGCGCGAAGAGGACCCGTGAGCGCAGCTGCCGGAACCCGGTCCGTTCCAGCTCCGCCAGCACCGCCACCCGGTGGGCGTCCACGTCGGCGAGCACCTCCCGGGCGCCGCCGGCTGCCAGCGCCCGGACCGCCTCGACCAGCAGCTCACTTCGGACGGCCTCGTCGAACAGACCCAGGTAGGCGATGAGCGGGTAACAGGCGTCCCCCGCTGGTCGGACCAGCCCGACCGGCACGCCGTCGTCCAGCGCGATTCGCCACTCGCTGGCCGAGCCGCTCAGCCAGGCCAGCGGGTCGGTGGCCAGGTCGACGCCGCCGACCGCCCGCGCTGTCTCCATGCCGGTCAGCACGTCCGGCTCGGCGATCCGGGCGACCAGTGCGTTGATCTCCGTCGGGTCGGCGGCCGGGCGGAAAACGTACCGCCCGGAGACGGCCGGCAACGGCGTGCCCGTCCAGGAACACCTCAGCCGCTCCCCCCGCTCGACCAGCCCGGCGAGCCGAGCCGCCGCCATCGGCGCCTCCATCACGGCCAGCACCTCGGGCCGGCGCCGCCAGTGCGCCGGCATGGCGGCGAAGTACAGGCCGGGACCGCCCAGCGCCTCGTGGGCGGCGCGCAGCAGCGCGGCGCCCACCTCCGGCTCGGCGTCCAGGTCGAACCGCTCCAACCAGGGCGCACCGACGGCACCGGGCGGGAGGAGCCAGGCCGCCCGGGCGACCACCCGGCCGCTTCGGAGGGCGACCCAGGTGTTCTCGGGTCGGTAGCCGCCGCCGGCGATCCCGTCGGCGTAGCTGACCTGACGCAGTTGGGGTAGCGGATCGGGCATGGAGTCGAACACGTGTTCCTCGCCCGCGACAAGCGGACGGATGACCAGGTCGGTCATAGGTTGATCCTCCGGAAAGCGAGCGCCCCGGGTCAGATCCGCGTGGACGCCGGGGCGCGGAGGGGGCGCAGAACATCGGACATTGTTCTGACCTCCTCCCGGCTCGACGGCGTGCCCGAAAAACCTATCGGAGGTCCTCGCCGCCCCGCAAGGCCGCGCTCGGGCTGCCGTGCAGGTGGAGTCGGGCAGCCCGAGCGCCCGGCTACAGCGGCGGATTGGTCTCCGACCCGCGCCGATGGGCGGACCCGTCGGCGATGGCGATCGCGGCCAGGATCAACCCGGCGGTGACAACCGCCGCGATCGGCGGAAGGAACACCATGGGCGGCGCCGCGACGACCAGCGCCAGCGCACCGAGCAGCAGTATCCGGCAGCGCGGCCCGGCGGGGCGCAACTGCTCCAGGTAGGTCCGCCCGATCAGGAACAGCACCGGGCCGCCGAAGATGATGGCCACCAACGCCCAGTCGATCGGCGGATTCGGGTCCTCGATGACCTGCCCGAAGCCGACGGCGGTGCAGATGATGCCGCCGACGATGAGCAGCAGGCTGAAGCTCGCCCACCGGGACAGTTGCATCCCCTCCCCGGGCGGACTGGCGGTCGTGTCCCGACCCGGACCGAAGTGGTAGAAGTAGATCCGCCAGAAGGCCACCACCGCCACGAACGCGGCGACGAGGGTGATGGTCCGCAGGGTCGAGAAGCCCGGGAAACTGATGGTGATGCCGGCTTCGAGCACCACCTCGGCGAGCGCGATCATGAAGAACTGGTTGTACCGCTCGGCGAGGTGCACGTAGGAGACTTCGGACATGGCGCGGCGGCGTGCGCGGGCAACCATGAGGGCGGGCCAGTTGGTGGCGGCCCCGACGATTTCGATGGTGAGGGCGATGGTCCAGAAGACGCCGCGGCCGAGCCCTCCGCTGATGCCGCCGCCAATCCAGAGCACGCCGGACACCGCGTGCCAGCTCAGCACCCGGGCCGAGACCTCGCGCATCGGGTGACCCCGAAGGGCCCAGGTCAGGTACAGCGGGCGGCCGACCTGAATGAGGACGTACGCGCAGGCGAAGATCACACCGCGCTGACCGAACGCCTGAGGCAACGTGACCGCCAGCACCAGCGTGCCGAACATCGTCGCCAGCAGGACGATCTGGATGTCGGTGCGACGCGGGTCGTAGGTGCTCGCCATCAGGGAGTTGAGCGACCAGATCATCCACATCGCCGCGAAGAACAGCACCGTCTGACCGGCCTCCGACAGCAGCGCGTGCCGGACGATGGTCAGGTCGTCCGCGACCCGCCCGGCGAGACGGACGAGCGCGAAGACATAGACGATGTCGAAGAGCAGTTCCAGGACGGTCGCCCTGTCCGGGCTCCTGCTGTCCCCGAGCCCTCGAAACGCTGCGCCCGTCCGCACCGGACGGGGTCAGCTACCGGCCAGGGCCGCCGGCACGGGCACCGGGGCGTCCAGCCGCCAAGCCTGGTGGCGGTGCTCGGTGATCTGCCGCGCCGCCATCGCCCCCGCGCCTCCTCGCCGACCGTCCAGTCCCATCCGTGATGAGGCATTTTATCCCCGTAGTCACCCCACTCCTGACGGTTATCGCGAATACACCTCCGGATGACGGTCCAGCCCGTAGGCCCGCTCCGCGCGTGCGGGCTGGCAGGTCCGTAGGCGTGTCACCTCACCGCGCCACGGGACGTACCCCGGCCGATTCGACCCGTCCCGTCGCGCCGCCACCGGCGGTACGCCGGATCATGCGGGGCGTCACCCTCCGGTAGGAGCGCGGGTCGACCGGCAACAACCACTGTCGGGCCCGTGCCAACCGACCGAGGTTGAGCCCGAGCTCGTCGAGCACCTCGTCGATGTTGTGCATCGAGAACGGGATGACGTTCGTGCCCCGGGCGTGCCGCCCGCTGGTCCGCGCCGCCATCCAGGCCACGCGCGTGCGAACCTGCTCGCGCATCCGATCCCGGGGCGGCAGTGTGATCCCGCCGCGCAGGTGGGCGGCGGTCCAGACCGCTGCCATCTCCGCGCTCAGCGGGCTGAAGAACGAGGAGTTGTAGCCGGCGAAGGTCAGGCGTGGGACGTCGATCGGCAGGATCTGGCGGTAGAGCATGAAGTTGCCGGCGGCGTCCTGAAGCCGGGCGTGCAGCGCGTCATCGAAGAACGGAACGTGCTGCCGGAAGCCGGTGCCACAGATCACCAGGTCCGCGGCGAGCACCGTGCCGTCATCGAGGCGCGCGGCCGGTCGGCCGCCGTCGACCAACAGCTCGCTGATCGTCCGGTCCCGGTGGACCGTGATGCGGCCGTCGACGACGCGCTCGAAGAAGCCTTCCGTCGCGAGGCTGACGGTGCTGCGGGCGATGTCCTGGAAGGTCCCGTTCGGCACGAGGCCCAGCTCGCGCAGCTTGAGCTGCCTGGTCGCGACCGACCCGACGCTGTCGAGCAGCCTACGGCGCAGGCCGTCTCCCGGACCGTGCAGGAACCGCTCGAGACCTTTGAGGCTGAGGTAGCGGAACAGCGCCTCACCCATCCGGGTGAGCAGGAGGTACTTGTAGTTCAGGGCGCCGCCGAGCTTCCTGGGCATCTTCCAGAGCAGCTCGCGGGCGACGAGGTGGGTCTGTGCGGCGACGTCGCTCAGGGGGACCGCAACGTCACAGGAGGACTTGCCGTACCCGACGACGAGGACGTTCTTTCCCCGGGCCGCCGCGAGGTCGTGGAAATCGCCCGCCGCCAGGACGCGTCCTCCGGCGGCGGTGAAGTCCTCGCGGCCGTCGAAGGACGGAACGAGCGGATCGGAGAAGATGCCGTTGGCGACGATGAGGTGGTCGTACCGCTCCACGGTCACCGGGTCCTGACCCGCCGGGCGCGACGCGAGCAGCCACCCGGTCTCGTTGTCCAGGAGTGCCGCGGAAACGACCTCTGTGGAGAGACGCAGGACGGCGCCGAGCCCGAACATCTCCACGTAGCTCTCCAGGTACTGCTGGACCTGCTCACCCGTCGGCCACTGCGGGTAGTGCGCGGGCATCGGGAGGTCGGAGAGGTGGTAGGTGCCCTTGTCGTTCTGGGTACGGAGGCCGGGGTACCGACGGGTGCGGCTCCACACCCCGCCGACATCGGGCGCCTTCTCGAACACGGTGACGTCGAAGCCACTCTGGCGCAGCACCTTCGCTGCGCTCAGGCCGGCGAATCCAGCGCCGACGATGGCAATCCTCATGGCGGCCTCCCGAGAGTGTGTGACCCGCTGACGGCGTACCGCGGCAGCAGAGGCGCCGGCGGTGTCAGCACGCTAACGGGCACGGCGCTCGGGCCGCTATCCGCCGCGCGCGGGGTGTGTCCGCTGTGCGCAGCCGGCCGTTCGTTGTCGGGTCGGCGGCTTTCCCCTGCTGTCCGCCCGGGTCGAGTCCTAGGGTCAGCGCAGCGGGGCGCCCCGGGAGGTGTCGGATGGATGCCGTGACGGTCCGGACGGACGACGTCGAGCACGCTCGTGCCGAGGTGGGTCGCGTCTTCTGCCCGCACCGGCTCACACCGCAGGCGGGTGTCCGCGACGTTCGGCTGCGGATGGCGGCCCGCCGCGTGGGAGGCGTGGGCATCATCGACCTCGACTACGGGCAGGCGGTGCGGATCCAACCCCCTCCGCTGGAGACCTTCTATCTCGTGCAGATCCCCCGCAGCGGCAGCACGATGCTCCGGCACGCCGGCCGTAGCGTGACCTCGACGCCCGACGTCGCCTCGGTCCTCTCCCCCTACGACGCCTCGGACATGCACTGGTCCGCGGGTTCGCCGCACCGGATCTTCTACGCCGACCGGCGCACCATCGACCGGGAGCTGGCCCGCCTGCTGGGCCGTCCGGTGGACGGCCCGGTCCGCTTCGACATCGGCATGACCATGACCACGGCGGCCGCGAAGGCCTGGGCGCGCGGCGTGGACTTCCTCGCCGACGAACTGTCGCAGCCGCTGAACGCGTCCCTGTTCGACCACCCTCAGGTCGCCGCCCGGTTCGAGCAGGGACTCATCGGCAAGTTGTTGCTGGCCCACCGGCACACCTATTCCGACCAGCTCGCCGCGCCGGCGCGCCACTCGGCCCCCGGGCGCCTGGTGCGCCGGGCCTGCGCCCTGATCGCGGACCACCACGGCGAGGCACTGACGGTCGGGGATGTCGCGGAGGCGCTCCGGGTGAGCGTACGAACGCTTCAGGACTGCTTCCGCCGCGAGTTGCAGACCACGCCGACGGCGTACCTGCGCGCCTGCCGGCTCGAGGCGGTCCACCGTGCGCTGCGGGCGGCCGGTCCCGGCGCGTCCGTGACGACCGTTGCCCTGCAACACGGGTTCGTCCATCTCGGCCGCTTCGCCAGCGACTACCGGGGGCGTTTCGGCGAGTCGCCGTCCACGACCCTGCGGGGCTGACGGTCTCCGGCAGGCTCAGCCGCGGCGGCGCGTGTCGCCCGCGGCCGTCAGCGGTGCATGTGCAGGCGAATCGTGGTGGCGCCGGGCACGGTGTGGACGCGCACGAGATCGCAGAGTTGGTTGACCAGGAGAAGGCCTCGGCTGCCGGGCTGGTGCGGCGGCACGGGGATCCGGCCGGCGAGCGGATTCGTGATGTGCCCGGTGTCGGTGAGCTGGCAGATGAGCCGGGTGTCGTCGGTCCAGACCGCGAGGGTGCCGCCACCGGCGGTGTGCTTGACCGTGTTCGCGGCCAGTTCGCTGACCGCCAGGGTGAGATCGGAGACCCGGTCGGGGGGCAGGCCGGCCGCGATGGCCTCGGCGGTCACCACCCGGCGGATGACCGAGAGGGCGTGCAGGTCGATGGTGATGGTGGTCGCCTGGGCGGGCGGGTCGTGCAGCGGCAGATTGAACCCTGCGGCCACCGCCACCGGGTCCGCGTAGTGCGGGCTCTCCCGCACCACGCTGCCCATCTGGACGACGGGATGGGTGCGGTGGGCGTCGTCGAGCCAGCGCCGGTCCAGCTGACCGGTGTCGTAGGGGCAGAGGATGGTGGCCGGCCGGCCGGCGAACGCAGCGTTGATCAGTGCCTCGTGCTGGGCGCAGGCGGGGTATTCGGTCGCGGTACGGCCGGCCCAGATCGGTTCGCCGATGATGCGCACCCGCTTCCCGGCGTGGGCCGCGGCGAAGGCGAGCAGGACGCCCGGAATGATCCGCCCGGGGTTGCGCCCGGCCACGCTCATGTCGTGCAGCTGGACCCTGCCCGCGTCGGCGCCGAGCGCGGTCCGGATGTGGTGGAGGTTGTCCCTGGGGACGGCGACCATGACCGGTTCGTCCGCGGCGAGACCGGCCTGGATGAATGGCAGCGTGCCCGCCAGGTACTCCTCGTGGCCCGCGTAGAAGAGTGCGGGGTGCGCGAAGCTGTCGGTCCTGGTGGCGACGGAGATACTCAAGCTGTGGCCTCCGAGGTGCGTGATCCGGCCGCCTCGTCGGCCCTGCCAGGATCAGGCCGCGGACCTGCGTGGCGGCGGTCAGGTGCAGTGTACGGGGGGCAGCTCCGGAACAGCCGGTCAGAGTCGTTCACGGGATACGTCTCGTGGCTGAGTGGATGGCGAGCAGGGCGATGTCGTCGGTGGCCTGCTCGCCGGCGAGGGTGCTCATGACGCGGGCGCAGACTTCCTCGGCGGGACCCGGTTCGACGGCCGCGCAGAGCCGGTCGATGCCGACGTCGATGATCTCGCCGCGGCGTTCGACGAGCCCATCGGTGTAGCAGATCAGTACCGCGTCGGAGGGGAACGCGACCTCGGTGCACCGCCGGGCTGGCTGACGTGGGCCGATACCCAGTGGAAGATCAACGGGAATGGTCAGCGTGTCGGCCGGGTGTCCTGGTGCGGCCAGGACGGGTTGCAGGTGCCCGGCGAGGGAGACCCGGATGATCGCGCGGTCCGGGGAGATCATGGCGTAGAGGACCGTCGCCAGGTTGCCGGTCTCGAAATGGTGGATCTTGCGGTCGAGCAGCGTCAGCGCACTGGCCGGGTCGTCGCAGACCAGCGCGTAGGCGCGCAGCGCGCTGCGGAGACGCCCCATGACGACCGCCGACTGCAACCCGTGCCCGGACACGTCGCCGATGACGACACCCAGCCAACCGGAGGGCAGGGTGAACACGTCGTACCAGTCGCCGCCGACGCCGGCGTCGTGGCCGGGTACGTAGCGGGCGGCCATGTCCACACCTGGCGCGTCGGGCAGGTGGGTGGGTAGCAGGCTGCGCTGCAGCGCGAGGGCGGCGCTGCGGTCGAGGCCGCTGGCCCTGGTCCGGCGGGCGAGGCTCGCCCGGTCGGCGGCGAGTTGCAGCAGTTGCACATCGTCGCTGGTGAACCGGTGCGGCCGGAGGCAGCCGACATGCAGTACGCCGATCAGCTCGCCGCCGGCGAACATGGGCACGCCCAACAACGAGCGCACTCCTCGATCGAACAGAGCCGAGTCGTCCGCGGCCGTGACGTTCTCCACCAGGACGGGCTGCTTCTCCCGGGCGACCCGGCCGGCGAAGCCGCGGCCGACGGGGGTCCGGCTACCTTCCCGGACCTCGTCCTTCAGCCCCTTCGTCGCGGTGGCCACCAACTGCTGGGCGTGCAGGTCCAGCAGCAGGATGGCCGCGGTGTCGACGCCCAGCACCTCGCCGACACGATCAACCAGCTCGGCCAGAAGGTCCTTGACGTCGAGTTGGGACAGCGCGGCGTCGGTAACCGCCTCGATGCGACGCAGCCGCTCGTCGCTCCCGCTCCCCTGCACGTCAATCACGGCAGGAGCCTAACTCTTCCGAGCCCCGGAGCAGGTCACGAGGACGGCCCATATCGGTCCAGACCGTCGAGCACCCACCCGCCACCCGGGCCCAGGCACCGGGTCGCTGGCCAAGAACACTGGGCGCTTTGCCCCTTTTCGACCATGGGTCGCAACACCGGGAGCCGCCCGGCCTACGTCAACCTGACCGGTGCGCGTCAGATGGCCGCGGCCTTGGCCACCTTCCACTCCCCGTCCACCGGGACCAGGGTGAGCACCACCCGGTTCTGATCGACCTTCTCCCCGGCCGTGTTCACGTTGCGCCGGTACTGGTTGAGGTACACGAGCAACTCGACCCGCTCGGCGGTGGCGCTCACCACACCCGTCGCGGACACCTCCGCCGCCACGACCGCCTGCTGTGCGGCAGCGGTCTGCTTCAACGCCGCCGTGGTCTGTTCGTACTCCTTGCCGAACGCGCCGGTGGCGAAGGTGCGGCCGTTGGCGACGCTGTCGTCGAACGTACGGTAGTCGTAGGAGAAGATCGCCTTGGCGGCGGCGGGCGCGGTGGCCAGCGCCTGGCGTACGGCGCTGTCCCGCCGCTCGGCGCGGTGGTCGCCCCACCAGCCGGCGCCGGCGACGGCGGCCGCGAGCACGATCGCGACGACCAGGGCCGGGACGAGCCGGATCCGGGCGGGACGCAGCCGGGGAACCCGCGGCCGTCGCGGGAATCGGACCAGGGTACGCACGTGTCCTCCCTCTCTCACCCGACGAACTGCAGCCGCGACACGAGCCACCGCCCGGATGCCTTGTCGCGGACGATGTCCAGCTGGATCCGGTAGTGCGACGGCCGCCCCTCGGGCGCCTTGACGTTCTTGACGGTGGCGTCGACGGCGACCAGTACGACCGCTCGGCGGCGATCCCCGGAGACCAGCCCGGCCCGCAGCACCGACCCACGCGAGTCGACCTTGTTCTCCACCACCGCGGCGCGGACCTGCGACTGCCCCCGGGTGAACTCGTCCTTGAAGTCGCCGGTGGCTCCGGCGGTGATCCGCTGGATGTCCCGGTCGACGCTGGCCGCGCTGACCGAGACGAAGTTGACGCTCGCCTGTTTGGCGGCCGCGAGGGCCTGCTGGCGGGCCTGGTCCGTCGCCCGGTCGACGTACCAGCGGTGGCCGGTCACGCCGCCGGCCACCAGCGTCGCGGCGAGCACGGCCACGAGCAGGAGGATCAGCGACCGCCGCTGGGTCGTCGACGTGGCCCGCTCGCCCGTGCGTCGGCCACCGGAGACCTCCTCCGGCGTGCCGTCCGCACTCGCGGGATCGTCTCCGCTGGCCGGGTCCGCGGCATCCGCCGGGTCCTCGACCGGCTCCTGGTCGAGCCGCTCCAGCAGGTCCTCGATCGGCTCCACCGGTCGGGGAAACTGGCGGGGGACGATCCGGCGCTGCGACGCCCGGCCGGGCACCCCGGGCTTCGCCCCCTTGATGACTTTCAGCGTGTGGTCCCTCCGGGCCCGCATCTCGCCCTCCTTCTTCGCGGTGCTCATGGCGTCACTCCGGCCAGCAGCAACTGCTTCCACGACTGGTCCCCGGCGATCCGGGACTGGCCCCCGGTCCCGCCGAACTGCAGCGGCCGGCCGTCCGAGCCGAGCACCAGACCGGTCGCCGGGTCGTACCCGCCGGTCTCGCTCCCGGCGGTCGGGGCTTCGGCGGACCGCCCCGGGTCGGGGGCCGGTTCGCGGCCACCCGGTCGCGGGGCGTTGGCGGCACCGCGCACGCTGGCGCCGGCCGCCCGCTCCCCCGCATCGCAGGTGGTTCCGCCGCCGCCGTACACGCAGGACGGCGGGTCGTCGACGTTGAGGACCAGACCGAGGTGGGCGGTGCCGTCGCCCGGAGTGACGGTGAAACCGCCGGCGACGGCAATCGGGTACACCACCAGCAGGTGCTCGATGCCGGGCAGCCGCCGGGCGGCGATGCCGTTGACGGTCACCAGGTTGCCGAGCAGGGCACCGACCGTCGGTTCCAGCCCCCGCAGCAACGCGACCAGTTCCCGACCGGCCGGCGGCCCGGCGGCGAGCAGCCGCCGCAGGTCCGGGTCGGCGTCGCGGACGGTGGCCGCCAGTTGGGCCAGTCCTGCCGCCCACCGGCGCAGCGCCTTGGCCGACTCGGCCTGGGTGGTGAGCACGGTTCGCCCATCGTTGATCAGCGCGAGCGTCTCCGGCAGGCGGGTGGTCGCATCGGTCAGCAGCGCGTCCCCGTGGTCCAGGAGTCGGGCCAGGGCCAGCTCGTTGCCCTCGAACGCGGCGCCGAGTTCGCTGATGAGGACGGTGAGATCCTCCGGGCCGACGGAGCGGACCAGGGCGTCGAGATTGCTCAGCAGCACCTCCGGGGCGAGCGGGACACCGGTCCGCTCGGCCGGGATCACCGCGCCGTCGGTGAGGTAGGGCCCGCCGTCGCGGTCCGGACGCAGGTCCACGTACTGCTCCCCGACGGCGGAGCGCTGCGCCACCACGGCCCGCAGGTCGTCCGGTACCCGCACATCGCGCTGCAACCGCAGGTCGGCCCGGACCCCGTCACCGCGCAGCGCGACTGCGGCGACCCGGCCGACGGGCACCCCGCGGTAGGTGACCGGGGCGTTGGGAAAGATGCCGCCGGCCCGGGCGAGGTCCAGGTGGACGACGTAGCTTCCGCCGAGCAGCCGGTCGCCCAGCCCGACGTAGCGGACGCCGACGTAGCTGACACCGAGGACGCTCACCAGCAGGAACGCCAGAACCTGCACCTTCGCGGTACGCCCGATCATGGCTTCAATCCTCCTGACAGGACGTCCGGCAGGCTGCCGATCTGTCCGATCACCGCGCCGGTCAGCGGCAGGACGCACTGTGCCGACATGACCGTGCCGGTGGGCAGTTCGGTCCCGACCGGAAAGACCGTGCCCGGTGGTACGAGACCCTTCGGCAGGATCAGTCCGCCGATGGGCACCGTCGAGCCGGGCTTGAGCAGGACGCAGCCCTTCGGCAGCAGACAGTCCTTCGGCGGCGTCCAGGTCGCGGGGAAGTTGCGCGGGTCGGGCAGGCACTTCAGGATCGGCAGGTCGGGCAGCGGGCGGGACCCGCCGGGCGGTCGCGGCACGGCAGGTGTGGCGCCGCTGGTCGCCGGCGCCCCGCCGCGGGTGGCTCCCTTCGACGGCGTGGCCGGACGGGCGGGGGCGGCGGCGACCAGGTTCGCCAGGATCGACGCCGAGTCGAGATCGGCCGTGATGGAGAGGTTGACGAAGTCGCCGACGATCGCGCCGGTGACGTTGGGTGGGAACGGGTAGGACAGCATGAAGTCCAGCGACTTCGGCAGGTCGTCCCCCGCACGGGTCAGCTGTTCCAGGATGGGTTGCAGCGCCCGGACGTCGGCCAGCGTGTCGTCGCGGCTGCGGTTGACGACCCGGGTGCCGACGTCGCCCAGTCGGTCCAGTGCGGTCAGCGCCCGGGTCAGTTGGGCGCGCTGCCCGGCCAGCACCGTCAGGCCCGGGGCGAGGGAGTCCACGGCCTCGCCGAGCATCTGCTTCTGGCGGTGGAGCCGGCCGCTGAGCCGGTCCAGGGCGTCGAGGGCGCGGACCAGGTCGGCCTTCTGCTTGTCCAGCCCGCCGATGAACGTGTCGAGCTGGTCCAGCGCGTCCCGGACGGCGGGCTCCCGCCCGTCGAGCGCGGCGCCGAGCTCCTGGTTGATGGTCCTCAGCTGCGCCAGGCCACCGCCGTTGAGCAGCAG
Organism: Micromonospora sp. U21; assembly: GCF_018070045.1. GTDB lineage: Bacteria > Actinomycetota > Actinomycetes > Mycobacteriales > Micromonosporaceae > Micromonospora. Next base: position 74,255 of record NZ_JAGPYK010000021.1, on the reverse strand, counting down.
TCCGAGGGCGGCCAGCACCTCTTCCACCTCAGCACCGCGAGCGGTGCGCGACAGCGGGATGAGGTCGCCGTCGGCGAGTCGACCGGCTGCGACACCGGTGGGCGGCGGCGCCACCGTCACGTACTTCTCGCCCAGCAGGCTGCTCTGCCGGACGGCGGCCGTCGCGTTGGACGGAAGGCGTACGTCTGCGCCGATGCGCAGGGTGACCCGGGCGGTCCAGCCGGCCAGGGAGATCTTCTCCACGCTGCCGACCGTCACGTCGTCGACCTTCACGGCGGCCTGTGGCACCAGGTCGAGCACGTCGCTGAATTCCGCGGTGACGGCGTACCCGTCGCCCTTCGGGGCGCCACCGGGCAGCGGCAGGTCGGCGAGGTCGGGCAGGCCGCACCCGGCCGGCAGCATCACCACCACGATCGCGCACGCCAGGGCACGCAGGATGCGGGCGCTCACGACACACCGCGCAGGATGCCGCCGAGGGTGGGGTCGCTGGTGATGCCGGAGCCGCCCGGCGCCTGGTCGGGGATCGGCGCACCGGGGGAACGGAGGGGAGAGTCTCCCGGTGAGGACCCGCCGGTCGCCGGGGCGCCGGGCGGCAGCTTGAGGAGCTTGCGCAGCTCATCGGTCATGGGCAGCCCGCGCGAGTGCAGGGTCTGCGCGAGTGCCCGGCACTTGGCGGGCACCTGCGCCGCGGGCACCTGGTCCACCAGCAACGAGCAGGCGAAACCGGCGGGGTCGTAGGGACCCATCACGTTGTCGCGGGTGTCCAGGGTGCCGGATCGCGGGTTGTAGGCCAGGTTGAGGTTGCTCAGGGCGAGCGGGGCGACGTCGAGAATGTCGATGACGGCCTGTTGCTGGCGGACCAGGATGCCGGTGATGTCCGCCAGCGCGGCGACGTTGGAGGTCAACGCGTCCCGGTTCTGCCGCACGAACGTGGTCACGTCGGCCAGCGCGGTGGAGAGGTTGCGCAGGGCGGCGGCCAGTTCGTCGCGTTCCCCGGCCAGTTGTTCGGCGACGTCGGCCAACTGCTGGTTGAAGGCGCGCACCTCCCGGTCGCTGCGCGCCAGTGCGGTGGTGAAGCGCTGCAGGTTGGCGACCGACCCGAAGAGGTCCTGCCGCCCGTCGGAGAGGGTGGCCAGTGCCCGGGACAGGCCGTCGAGGGTGTCGTGCAGGTCCTGGCCGTTGCCCTCGAGGTTGGCGCGACCGGTGGCGACCAGGTCGGACAGCGCGCCGTCGCGGTTGGCGCCCTCCGGGCCGAGGGTGCGGTTGAAGTCGTCGAGCGCCTGGTAGATGTCGTCGATCTCCATGGGCGCGGCGGTCCGCTCCAGCGGTATCTCGGCCCGGTCGGCGAGCGCGGCTCCGCCGGCGTAGGCGGGAGTGAGCTGGACGTAGCGGTCGCTGACCACGCTGGGCGGCACGATGAGCGCCTGCGCGTCGGCGGGAACGGCGATCCCCGGGTCGTAGGACATGGTCACCTGGACGGTGCGGCCCTGCGGGGTCACGGCGACCACCTCGCCGACGCGGACACCCAGCACCCGGACGTCCGATCCGGGGTACACGCCGACGGCGCGGTCGAAGTGGGCCACCACCCGCCGCGGAGGTGTGCCGTCGCGGAGAACGACCACGCCGGCGGCGACGGCTACCAGGAGGGTGGTGGTGACGGCGACCGGCCGTCGCCACCGCTGCATGGGACCGGGCATCAGCGGCCTCCCGTGGGCTGGTACGGCTGGAGCAGACCGGAGACGTACGAGTCGAACCAGCGGCCGTTGCCCACCACGTTGGCGAACGCGGTGACGAACGGTCCCATCCGCTGGATGGTCTTCTCCAGGTCGTCCCGGTTGCGTTGCAGGACGGCGACGACCTCCCGCAGCTTGTGCAGCGCGGGAGCGAGCTGGGCGCGGTTGTCGCTGACCAGACCGGAGAGCTGCGTGGCGAGTTCGTCGGTGCCGACGAGCAGCTTGTGGATGGCGTCCCGACGCCGGCTCACCTCGGTCAACAGCGCCTCGCCGTCGGTGACCAGTGCGCGGAACTCCTCGTCCCGGGTGGCGAGCACGGCGGTCACCTGGCGGGCGCGGTCGAGCAGCGCGCGCAGTTCGGCGTCGCGTCCGGCGACGGTCCGGGAGAGCCGGGAGAGGCCGACCAGGGAGGCGTTGACGCTCTCGGGGGTGTCGGCGAAGGTCTCGGACAGTGTGGTGAAGGCGGCGGCGAGCTGGTCGGTGTCGACTCTGTCGAGGGTGTCGGCGAGCCCGGTGACCGCCTGCACCACGTCGAACGGCGCCGCGGTGCGGGCGAGGGGGATCTGCCCGCCCTCGCGCAGCCGACCCGGTCCGGCCGGCGAGAGGGCCAGGTACTTCTGGCCGAGCACGGTCTTGATCCTGATCGTGGCGCCGGTGTCGGTGCCGAGCCGGACGCTGTCGTCGTCGACCCGGAACCGGACCCGCACGTGGGGCGCGCCGTCGCGGGCGAGTTCCACGGCGGTCACCTTGCCGACCCGCACCCCGGCGACCCGCACCTCGTTGCCGGTGACGAGTCCACTGGCGTCGTGAAAGGCCGCCTGGTAGCCGCGTCCGGTGAGATCGGCCAGCCGGTCGAGCTGGAAGGCGCCCAGCAGGGCGGCGACGATCAGCACCAGCCCGAGCGTGCCGACGACCACCGGGTTGCGTTCCCGAAACGGTGTCACTGGCTGCCTCCGGCGCATCGGGCGGCCGGGGCGCTGAACGTGGGCAGGTCGAGTGGTGCCCGGCCCGACACCGCCACGTTGCCGTCGAAGTCGCAGAGGTAGAAGTTGAACCACGAGCCGTGGGACGCGACGCGGGTCAGCGACTCGTACCGCTCCGGCAGCCGCCCGAGGGTGCTGTCGATGACGGCCGCGTTGCGGTTGAGGGTGCCGGAGAGCTCGTCCAGGGCACGCACGTCCGCGGCGAGCGGTGGTCGTACGTCGCGCAGCAGCGACGACGTGGCATCGGTGAGCTCACCGATGCTGACCAGCGACTCGCCGATGGCCGTGCGGTCGGCGGACAACCCGGAGACGAACTGCTGGAGCTGGCTGATGCTCTGGTCCAGGTTCTGGTCCCGTTCGGCCAGCGTGCCCAGGACGCCGTTGAGGTTGGTGATGACCCGCCCGATGACGGCGTCCCGGTCGGCGAGGGTGTTGGTCAGCGACGCGGTGCGTCGCAGCAGGCTGCTGACCGTGCCGCCCTCGCCCTGGAGGACCTGGATGATCTCGTAGGCGAGCTTGTTGACGTCCTCCGGGTTGAGCGCCGTGAACAGTGGCCGGAACCCGTTGAACAACACCGTGAGGTCCAGCGCCGGCGTCGTCTGGTCGAGCGGGATCAGGCCGTCGGGCCGCAGTGGACGCCCCTCCCCCGGCCCTTCGCTCAGCGCCACGTACCGCTGGCCCACCAGGTTGCGGTAGCGGATCTTGGCGCGGACGCTGGTGGCCACCGGAACGTCGGAGGTGACCGTGAAGCTCACCTCGGCGACGGTGTCGTCGACGACCCTGATGCCGCTGACCCGGCCGACCTGAACGCCAGCGACGCGGACGTCGTCGCCGGGGAGCAGGCCGGTGACGTCGGTGAACCGGGCCTGGTAGGTGACGCCACCCGGTGGAAAGGCGCCGAGGGTCTGCGCGAGCAGCGCCGTCAGCAGCAGGGTCACCGCGGCGAAGACCACCAGCTTCAGCAGGGGTGCCCTCGTTTTCGTGCTCATCGCGCGTTCACCACCCCTCCCCTCAGCAACGGCCCCCACAGCAGGACCGCGATGTCGGGAACCTCCGCGGGCAGGATGCCGGTGACGGCACCGACCAGCGGCTTGACCAGGGCGCGCTCCTCGACGGTGGCGGCCCGGCCCATCGCCGGGGAGCCGCTTGCCGGCACGGCCGCCGCCAGGCCGACCGGCAAGGGGGTACGCGGGCGGGCGTCGCCGTGGTCGTAGCCGTCGACGACCGACACGCCGGGCGCGGGCCGCCCCGGTTGGGGCAGGCCTCTGCACTGCGGCCCGTCGTGCGCGCCGTAGGCGGGCTCGTCGCGGCCCTTCTCGTACTTGCCGCCGTCGCGGGTGACCTCCAGGGTGACGTGCATCCGGCCGCCGGCGAAGGCCTCCTCGACGTGCGGTTGCAGAGCGACGAGGCCGCTCATCAGGCACGGATACTCGGGGGCGTACGTGGCGAGCAGTTCCAGTACCGGGCGGCTCACCTTGCCGAGCTCGATGATCTGGTCGCCGTGCCGGTCGAGGAAGCCGCGGGTGGCGTCGGCGGTGTCGGTGGTGTCGGCGAGGAACGACGCCAACTGTGCACGCTGGTCGGTGACGGTGCGGGCGGTGACGGTGACGTCCCGGAGCAGGGCCAGCAGGTCGGGCAGGGCGGCGTCGTAGCTGTCCAGCACGACGGCGAGCTTCCGGACGTCCTCGGCGATGGTCGGCATCGCCGGGTTGAGCTGCCGCAGGTACGCGCCGAGCCGCTCGACGTTCGCGCCGAGCTGCTCGCCGCGTCCGTCGAGCGCCGTGGCGATCGCGCCCAGCGTCGCGGCGAGCTGGTCGGGTCGCACCGCCTGGAGCAGCGGCAGCGCCTCGTCGAGGACGCGTTCCAGCTCGACCGCGGTGCGGCTGCGGTCCTGGGTGACGACCGCGCCGTCACGGATCGGTACGCCGCTGCCGCCGGCCGGTGGCACGAGTTCGACGTACCGCTCGCCGAAGAGCGTCTTGGGCAGCAGCCGGGCGCTGACGTCGGCGGGGATCCGCGGCGTGGTGGCCGGGTCCAGGGCCAGCCGGATCGTCGCGCCGGCGCCCTCGCTGCCGACCGAGCGCACCTCGCCGACGACGACCCCGCGGACCTTGACGTCGGCACCCGGGCTGAGCTGCAGGCCCGAGCGGCCGGCCTGCAGGGTGACCCAGGTGACCGGCGTGAACGCCTTGCGGTACTGCAGCACGGAGGCGGTCAACGCCGTGGTCAGCACGGCGATGAAGACGATGCCGAGGATGCGATGTCTCATGGTCACCCCGCGATCCGGACGGTGGTGGTCGCGCCCCAGATGGCCAGCGACAGGAAGAAGTCGACGATGTTGACCGCGACGATGGCGAGCCGCACGGCCCGTCCGACCGCGACGCCGACGCCGGCGGGCCCGCCGCTGGCGGTGTAGCCGTAGTAGCAGTGCACCAGCACCACGATCACGCTGAACACCAGCACCTTGCCGAAGGACCAGAGCACGTCCTCCGGCGGCAGGAACAGGTGGAAGTAGTAGTCGTACGTGCCGGCCGACTGTCCGAAGTAGTGGATGGCGATGGTGCGGGTGGCCAGGTAGCTGGAGAGCAGCCCCACCACGTAGAGCGGGATGACCGCGATGAATCCGGCGATCATGCGGGTGGTGACCAGGAACGGCAGTGAGGGCACCCCCATCACCTCGAGGGCGTCCACCTCCTCGGAGATCCGCATCGCCCCGAGCTGGGCGGTGAACCCGCAGCCCACGGTGGCCGACAGGGCCAGCGCCGCGACCAGCGGGGAGATCTCCCGGGTGTTGAAGTACGCCGAGACGAAACCGGTGAAGGCGCTGCTGCCGAGCTGGTTGAGCGCCTGGTAGCCCTGGAGTCCGACCTCGGTGCCGGTGAAGAAGGTCAGGAAGCAGATGACACCGACGGTGCCGCCGAGCACGGCGAGCGCGCCGGAGCCGAAGCTCACCTCCGCCAGCAGCCGGATCACCTCGCGCTTGTAGCGGCGCACGGTGCGCGGCGCCCAGGCGAACGCCCGCAGGTAGAAGGCGAGCTGTCCGCCCAGGTTGTCGAGGTGCCGCAGCGCCAGCACGTCAGCTTCCCTTCTGCGGGACGACCTGGAAGTACACGGCCGTGACGATGAAGTTCAGCGCGAAGAGCAGCATGAAGGTGATCACCACGCTCTGGTTGACCGCGTCGCCGACCCCCTTGGGGCCGCCCTTGGCGGTCATCCCCTTGTACGAGGCGACCAGCGCGGCGGCAGCACCGAACAGCAGCGCCTTGACCTCGCCGACCATGAGGTCGGGCAGTTGCCCCAGGGCCTGGAAGCTGGCCAGGTACGCGCCGGGCGTGCCACCCTGCAGGACCACGTTGAACAGGTAGCCACCGGTCACCCCGACCACGCTGACCAGGCCGTTGAGCAGCACGGCGACCAGCATCGAGGCGAGCACGCGGGGCACCACCAGGCGGTGGATGGGGTCGATGCCCAGCACCTGCATCGCGTCGAGCTCCTCGCGGATCTTCCGCGAGCCCAGATCGGCGCAGATCGCCGAGCCACCCGCGCCGGCGATGATCAGGGCGGTGACGATCGGCCCGGCCTCACGGACCACCGCGAGCACCGACGCCGCGCCGGTGAACGACTGCGCGCCGAGCTGGCGGACCAGCGAGCCGAGCTGCAACGCGATGACCGCGCCGAAGGGGATGGAGACGAGCGCGGCGGGCAGGATCGACACCGAGCTGATGAACCAGGCCTGCTGGATGAACTCGCGGACCTGCACCGGTCGGCGGCCGAGGCCGCGCAGGGTGTCCAGGCAGAACGCGAAGAACTCGCCGGTGTGGCGTACGGCGGTGACCGGTCCGCTCATCCGGTCACCTCCGGCCCGTCCCCGGCCGGCGGTCCCTGCAGCGTGACGGTGGGCGCCCCGGTGTCGCGTGGCCCGGCGAAGGAGCCGGGTGGCGGCGTGACGCCGCGCTCCCGGCACCACTGCCCGGGTGGACGCTCGGCGGCGCGGGGCAGCCCGTCCGACGGCGGCAGTTGCAGCGGGATGGGCGGCAGCGGTGGCAGCTCCACACCGGCGTCCGCCTCGGCTCGCAACTCCTCGGCGTCCTTCTCCTCGGCCATGCCGATCGGTCCGTAGCGCTGGGCGTTGAGGAACTGCCGCACCACCGGCTCGGTGCTGGACAGCAACATCTCCCGCGCCCCGAACATGGCCAGATGCCCGTGGTAGATCAGACCGATGTTGTCCGGCACCGTGCGTGCGGTGTTGATGTCGTGCGTGACGATCAGAAAGGTCGCCCCGGTCCGCTGGTTGAGGTCGATGATCAGTTGGTTCAGGTACGCGGTACGCACCGGGTCCAGCCCGGAGTCGGGCTCGTCGAAGAGGACGATACGAGGGTCGAGCACGAGCGCGCGGGCCAGGCCGGCTCGCTTGCGCATCCCACCGGAGATCTCCCCGGGCAGCTTCCGTTCGGCACCGACCAGGCCGACCATGTCGAGCTTCTCGGTGACCACCTCGCGGATCTGGGACTCGGACTTGCGGGTGTGCTCCCGCAGCGGGAAGGCCACGTTGTCGTAGATCGTCATCGAACCGAACAGGGCGCCGTCCTGGAACAGCACCCCGAACAGCTTGCGCACCTCGTACAGCGCCCGCTCGGAGAGCCGGGGCAGGTCCCTGCCCTCGATCCAGATCGACCCGGCGTCGGGGCGGAGCAGCCCGACCAGGGTCTTGAGGAACACCGACTTGCCGGTGCCGGACGGGCCGAGCAGCACGGATATCTCGCCGGCCGGCAGAGTCAGGCTGACGTCCGACCAGACCGGCTGGCCACCGAAGGACTTCGTCAGCCCCTGCACCGCCACCTCGACGCCCATCCACCCTCCCTTCTCGGGTCGCTACCTGAGACATCGCGGCGGTACGGCCGGGCGTAACAACTTCTTTGCGCTACGTGGACAGCACGCAAGGTGAACTAGGCAAAGTGGCGTACGCCTCGATAGCGTGCGGTTAACCCGCCGGTAACGAAGGTGCCTCGCGTCCCTCATGACCACAGCGATCGAGCCAGAGCTCGTCCACCTGGCCGCCCACGGCGATCAGGCGGCGGTCGCTGCCCTGCTCACCAACCTGCGGCCAGGCCTGGTCCGCTACTGTCGGGCCCGGCTGGGCCGCGTCGGTGGCGCGTACACCACCGCCGACGACGTCGCCCAGGAGGTCTGCCTGGCGGTGTTGAAGGCCCTTCCCCGCTATCGCGACGAGGGCCGACCGTTCTCCGCGTTCGTCTTCGCCATCGCCGCGAACAAGGTGGCCGACGCCCAGCGCGCGGCGGTCCGCGGCGCCGCCGTCACCGACGCCGACCTGGAGCAGGTGGACACCGCACCCGGGCCGGAGCAGCAGGCCGTCGCCACCGATCTGGCCCGCCGACTCTCGGTGCTGCTGCACCGCCTCCCGGACGTCCAGCGGGAGATCATCACTCTGCGGGTGGCGGTCGGTCTCACCGCCGAGGAGGTCGGCTCGATCCTCGGAATGTCGGCGCCGGCCGTACGGGTGGCCCAGTCCCGTGCCCTGTCCCGGCTCCGTACGCTTGCCGGCGACGGACTTGACGAGGTGGCGGCATGAGCGAGCCCCGGCCGGACGGCGGCGAGGAGGTGGACCTCGCCGCGATCCACCGCGACGACCTGCTCCTCGACGCGCTCGGCCGCGGCGAGCAGGAGGCCGACGCCGACGATCTCACGACGATGCTGGCCGCCTGGCGTGCCGACGTCGCCGCCGACCAGCCGGACACCGTGGTCGGCGGCCCGGTCCACGTCGACCCGCCACCTCCCGACAGTCGGGTCCGGACGCTCCGGACCGGCACCCCCACCGCCCCCGCATCCGGCCCGCCCCGGTGGCGACCGTCCGGGCGGCGAGCCCCGGGGTTGGCCGCCGCCGTGCTCGCCGTGCTCATGCTGGCGACGGGGCTCGGGGTCGCCAGCCACGACGCCGGGCCGACCAGTCCGTTGTGGTCGCTGACCAGGGTGCTCCATCCCGAGCGTGCGGAGGTACTCGCCGTCGAACACACCACCGCCCGTGCCCGCGAGGCCCTCGCGGCGGGACGGTACGACGAGGCCCGGGAGCTGATCGACCAGTCTCAGCGGGACCTCGGCCGCGTCACCGATCCGACCGACGCCACCCGCCTGCGCGCCGACATCGATGCCGTCCAACGGGACCTGGCCGCACACCAGTGCCCCGGCTGGCCCCGCTGCGCAACGTCCCCGGTGGCCCCGACGCCGTCGCCCGCGGTGTCGACCGCCGCCGCCCCCGAAACGTCCGGCGCCCCGGCACCGGGCAGGACGACGCCGCCGCCACAGCGTCCCGCGCCGGCGCCGACGTCCACCGCCAACCCGACGCTGCCCCGACTTCCGCTACCGCCGGTGCCGCTCCCGGAGGTGCCGCTCCCGTCGGTGTTGCCGTCGCTACCCGACCTGCCACTGCCGACCGGCGACCTGCTCGGTTGACCGGCAACCGCCCCGCTAGCCGCCGGGCCCCGCTGCCAGGTCGAGCAGCGCCGCGACCGCCTTGGCCACCCGCCGCTGCCGGGTCTCCGGGGTCTTCGCGCCTTCGACGGCCAGCACGTGCTGGCGTTGCCTGGAGTACGACAGCGCCTCGAACTGCCGCCTGGCTCCCGGCTCCGCGTCGAGTGCAGCGGCCAGATCCGGCGGAACGTCGACCACCCGCGGCGCGGTGTCCAACTCCAGGTCGACGTCGATCTCCTCCCCCGCCGCGATGCCCGCGCCGGCACGCACGTCGGCGGCGACGGGGAGCATGCACTGCCCGCCGTAGACGGCCACCGTGCTCCGGTAGGTGTAGCCGTTGATGGTGACCGTGACCCGCGGTTTCTTGCCGGAGCCGAGGGCCTGCACGATCTCCGCCGGCACCGTCATACCGGTGGCCGTCTTGCCGCCGAGGAACAGCGTCGTACGAAATCTCATGTCGAGGACACGAGACCCAGGCAGGGACGATGTTCGCCAGTTGCCGCACCGGTTTCCGGCACACTCTCCCATTCCAAGCGGCGACGGTGCTTTTGTGAGCAACCATCACCGTCTTGCGAGAAGACACCTGGACGAGTCATTCCGGAGGGTAACGGCGCAGACGGCCGGCCAGAATGCGAGGACCGGACTCGCTTTCGCCAATCCGACCGGTGCCAGCCGTGCTGACGATTACGTTCGTTGACGTGACCGACTTTCGGTTTGCCGCCGTGACGCTCAGCGCCATGCTGATTCTGCCCGCCGTGGCGATTCCGCCACCGATGCGGGCCTCAGCCGCGCCGTACGTGCCGTGCCCGGCGGTGAAGCCGCCGACTCCGCCGCCCACCACACCGTCCCCTCCACCGGTCGACCCCGCTGACCGGGCGGTCGGGGGACAGTCGCTGGCGACGGCAGGACTGGCCATTCCCGTGGGTGCGCCGATGGCGCCGGCACTGACCGCCACCTCATGGCTCGTGGCGGACCTCAACAGTGGCGAGGTCCTGGGCGGGTGCGGCCCCCACGAGCGCCGAACGCCGGCCAGCGTCCAGAAGTTGCTGCTGGCAGCGTCCCTGATGCCCCGCCTGGATCCGACCCAGATGGTCGAGGTGACCGGGGCGGATCTGCGCGATCTCGACCCCGCCAGTTCGCTGATGGGAGTGACCGTCGGTGGCCGGTACTCCATCGAGAGCCTGTGGCTGGGGTTGCTGCTCACCTCGGGGAACGACGCGGCCAACGTGCTCGCCCGGGTCGGTGGCGGCGGTGCGGGCAGACCGGGTGGAGTCGAGGCGATGAACGACGAGGCACGCCGGTTGCGCGCGAACCAGACCCATGCCGCGACGCCGTCGGGCCTGGACGGCCCCGGCCAGTACACCAGCGCGTACGACCTCGCGCTGATCGCGCGGGCCACGTTCGCCCGGGAGGACTTCCGGCGGTACGTGGCTACGCGGGCGGCACAGATACCGGCGCAGCCGAGAAACCCGGCATTCGTCATCATTCACGACAACACGCTGTTGGGCCGCTATCCGGGGACGCTCGGGGGGAAGACGGGCTTCACCGACCTGGCTCGGCAGACGTACGTCGGTGTGGCCGAACGCGACGGTCGACGGCTCGCGGTGACCCTGCTCGGAGCGGAGACTGCGCCGCTGGGGAGCCTGGGAGAGGCCGCGGCGCTGCTCAACTGGGGCTTCGCCCTGCCTCGCGACGCCTCCGTCGGCCGGCTGGTGACACCCGAAGAGAAGAAGCACGACAGCCCCGACGTCCCCGTCAAGGGCGAGCGCCCTGTCCCCGCCGCGGAATCCTCGATCTCGGTGACCACCGGGCTGGGCCTCGGCGCTGCCGTCGTGCTGGCCGTCCTGGTGCTGGCGACCCCGTGGCGGCGCAGAGTTGCACGGCAGGAAGCCGGCCGACAGTAGGGAGCCGATGCCCCCGCCGCGTCAACTGGCGTGCGCGGCGACGCGACGAACGACTGTCACAGGTTGTGGCGGTCGTCGGCCGGCAGGTGCGGGGGCTCCGGAGGCTCCGGGGCCTGGTCGGGCTGACCCAGCTGCGCGACATGGGTCGGGTCGAGGACGCGGGAGAGGAACGAGCGGGTGCGTTCGTGCTGCGGAGCGCCGAGCACCTCACGCGGCGGCCCCTGCTCGACCACCACGCCGCCATCCATGAACACGACCCGGTCGGCGACGTCCCGGGCGAACGCCATCTCGTGGGTGACCACCAGCATCGTCATGCCGTCCTCGGCCAGCTTGCGCATGACGGTGAGCACGTCGCCGACCAGTTCCGGGTCGAGGGCGGAGGTCGGCTCGTCGAAGAGCATCAGCTTGGGCTCCATCGACAGCGATCGGGCGATGGCAGCGCGCTGCTGCTGCCCGCCGGAGAGCTGCGCCGGGAACGCTCGGGCCTTGTCGGTCAGGCCGACCCGCTCGAGGTTGTCCCGCGCGATCCGCTCGGCCTCGCCACGGCCGCGGCGGAGCACCCGACGTTGGGCGATGGTGAGGTTGTCCAGCACGGTCAGGTGCGGGAAGAGGTTGAACGACTGGAAGACCATGCCGATGCCGCGGCGTACGGAGTCGATCTCGACGTCCGGGTCGGTCACCTCGACACCGTTCACCCAGATCTTGCCGGCGGTCGGCTCCTCCAGCAGGTTGACGCACCGCAGCAGCGTCGACTTGCCGGACCCGGACGGCCCGATGATGCAGACCACCTCGCCGTGGCCGACCTCGAAGTCGATGCCCTTGAGCACTTCGAGCGGCCCGAACGACTTGTGCAGATCGCGGATCTCGACGGCGGGCCGAGGTTGGGTAGTCGTCATGCGGGTCACCGAGCCTTGGCGTAGCGGAGTTCGAGGCGTCGTACCACCTGGGACAGGGGCAGGGTGATGGCCAGGTAGGCGAGGCCGGCCACCAGCAGCGGGGTGGCGTTCACCCGGTCGTTCAGCATGTCGCGGCCGAACTTGGTGACCTCGATGGTCTGCGCCGTCACGCCGAGCACGTAGGCGAGCGACGAGTCCTTGGTGAGCAGGATGAGTTCGTTCGTCAACGGCGGGATCACGATCCGGAACGCCTGCGGGATGACGATGGTGCGCATCGCGGTGAAGTGCGACATGCCGAGGGTGCGCGCCGCCTCCATCTGTCCCTTCGGCACGGCCTGGATGCCGGCCCGGATGGTCTCGGCCATGTACGCCGCAGCGGTCAACCCCAGACCGATGGCGATCGAACCGAACACGCCACCCGGAATCTCCCGCTCCGGGAAGGCGATCGGAATGCCGTACCCGACGAGGAAGAGCACCAGCAGGGCGGGCAGGCCGCGGAACAGCTCGATGTACGCCGTCGCCACCCAGCGGTACGGAGCCACCCGGGACAGCCGCATCAGCGCGAGGATCGTGCCGAACACGAGGCCGAAGGCGAAGGCGCCCAGCGTGTAGAGGATCGTGTTGCGCAGCGCGACGGTGATGATCGTCGGGAACATCGACTCGATGATGTCGACGCGGAAGAACGCCGCTCGCAGCCGGCCCCAGTCCGCGGCGTAGATCGCCACGGCGATGACGGCGATGAAGGCCAGGTACTGGAGCCAGAGGGACAGCCGCTCCCGTTGGCGGCGTCGCAGCTTCACGTTCGTCGCTCCTTGCGTTCCCGGAGGTTACCTACGCGGAGGGCGCGCGAGACGCGCGCCCTCCGACTCTGAACGTCGATCACGCGCTCGGACGCTTGCCGATCCACTTCTCGTAGATCGTGTCGTACGAGCCGTCCTGCTTGGCCTTGGTCAGCGCCTCGTTGATCTTCTTGAGCAGTTCCGGGTTGCTGTCCTTCTTCACCGAGAAGCCGTACTGCTCGCCGGTGTCGAACTCGGCCGCGACCACGAAGCCGCCCGGGTTCTCCTTGAGGTACTCGGTCCAGACCGGGAGGTCGTTGATGGCGGCCTCGACCTGACCGTTGGAGACGGCCTGCTGCAGGGCGGCGAGGTCCTCGAACTCGACGAGTTGGAGGCCCTTCTCCTGCTCGAACCTCCGGGCGTAGTCACGGCCGGTGGTCGCCGCCTGGACGCCGAGCTTCTTGCCCTTGAGGTCGTCGAGCGACTTGTAGGGCTTGCCGGTCTTGACCAGCATCGCCTGGGTGGCGTCGAAGTAGGGGTCGGAGAAGTTCATGACCTTCTGCCGTTCCTCGGTGATCGTCATGCCGGCGGCGGCGGCGTCGCACTTGCCCGTGTTCAGGTCCTGGCCGGACTTGATGCCCTCGAACGGGGTGTCGACGATCGTCTGCTCGACGCCCAGGTCCTTGGCGACCAGGTCCATCAGGTCGACGTCGAACCCGACCACCTTGCCGCTGGCATCCTTCGACTGGAACGGCGGGTACGGCAGGTGGGTGCAGACGGTCAGCTTGCCCGCCTGGACCAGCTTGACCCCGTTCGCCTGGGTCTCTCCCTCGTCCTTCTTGGCGCATCCCGCGCTCAGCGACAGGGCGGCGATCGCCGCGACGAGGCCGGCCTTGCGGGCTGCGCTGTGAAACCTCACGGCTGTATCCCTCCGGTTCGGCTCCCCGTGCGGGCGGGCAGCCAGGGTTAATGCGAAGACTGTGACAGGCGACGCTACCTGATCCGACAAGCCGTACCTAGATCACGTCGAGTCGTTGTGAGCAGTGCTGCAGCCGTCACGGTCGGTACACCCGACAGTCGGCACGCAACCGGACGGCGGGGTCCAATTCGCCGCCTACCGTCGCTGTTCTGCCGGGACGATCACCACGTGCAGGTGCCGGGGGCCGTGGACGCCCTCGACCCGGCTGAGTTCGATGTCGCTGGTGGCGGACGGGCCGCTGATCCAGGTGAGCGGCCGGTCCGGGTCGAGGCGCGTGAGGGCGTCCGGCACCCCGGCGACGACCTGATCGGTACGCAGCACGCAGACATGGACGTCGGGCAGGAGCGTGATGAGCCGTCTGCCCTGGGCCGGGCCCGCGTCGAGGATGACGGTCCCGGTCTCGGCGACGGCCACCGCCGCGGCGGTGACCACCCCGTCGGCCGCGTCGACCTGGTCTCTCGGGAGATCGTCGTCGGTCAGCACCTCGACGGTGTCGGGCAGCCACTGTCGGGGCAGCCCCGGCGGGACCACGACACGTCGGCCACCGAGGATCGCGTCGACGACCCGCGCCACCTCGCCGTCGGAACAGCGGTGCACGGTGGCCCGGTAGTCGGTGAGCCGGTGCACCAGGACGTCCAGGTCCACGGCACCGCCGGCCGGCCGGTAGTCCCGCGCCACGTCGCCAGGGGTGGTCGGGGAAGGGCCGAGAGCGGCACGGAGGCGGCCGAGGATCAACTCGCGGGAGGTCATCGTTGCGCCCACCATTCGCGGAACGTCTGCGGCGGCGGCTGCGGTAGGTCGCGGCCGATGGTCCAGCCGGACAGCGGCGGGGGAAGACCGGCACCTCGCCGGCCGGCGAAGCGGGTGACCCGCGAGGCGCGCTGCGCGGCCTCGTACAACGGCGGATGGTCCATGGTGTACGCGGCGGCGGCCATGGTGACCGCCTCGGCGCTCGGCAGGCGATGCTCGCTGCGGTGGGCGGCCGTGTGCTGGGCACGAAGGTGCACCAGGATCGACGGGATGTCGATCATCACGGGGCAGGCGTCGAAGCACGCGCCGCAGAGCGAGGAGGCGTACGGCAGGGAGGCGTTGTCCTCCACGCCGGTCAGCTGCGGTGAGAGCACGGCGCCGATCGGCCCGGGGTAGACCGAGCCGTACGCGTGCCCGCCGGTGCGCTCGTAGACCGGGCACACGTTCAGACAGGCGGAGCAGCGGATGCAGTGCAGCGCCTGACGGCCGACCTCGTCGGCGAGGACCGCGCTGCGGCCGTTGTCCAGCAGCACGAGGTGGAAGTCCTGCGGCCCGTCGCCGGGCGTGACACCGGTCCACATGGAGGTGTACGGGTTCATCCGCTCCCCGGTGGAGGCCCGGGGCAGCAGTTGCAGGAACACCTCGAGGTCCGTCCAGGTGGGGATGACCTTCTCGATGCCCATCACCGTGATCAGGGTGTCCGGGAGGGTGAGGCACATCCGGCCGTTGCCCTCGGACTCGACCACCGCGAGGGTGCCGGTCTCGGCCACCGCGAAGTTCGCACCGGAGACGGCGACCCGGGTGCTGAGGAACGTGCGGCGCAGGTGACGCCGGGCCGCCGCCGCCAGGATCGCCGGCTCGTCGGTCAGCGCCGGGTCGACGCCGGGCATCTCGCGCAGGAAGATCTCGCGGATCTCCGCCCGGTTGCGGTGGATCGCCGGTACCAGAATGTGGCTGGGCTTGTCCCGCCCGAGCTGGACGATCAGCTCGGCGAGGTCGGTCTCCACCGGTTCGATGCCGGCGGCCTCCAGTGCCTCGTTGAGGCCGATCTCCTGGGTGGCCATCGACTTGACCTTCATGACCCGGTCACTGCCGGTGGCCCGGACCAGGTCGGTGACGATCCGGTTGGCCTCGACGGCGTCGGCGGCCCAGTGCACGGTGCCGCCGGCGGCGGTGACCGCCGCCTCCAGCTGTTCCAGCAGCTCGGGCAGGCGGGCCATCACGTCGGTCTTGATGGCCCGGCCAGCCTCGCGCAGCTCCTGCCAGTCGGGGACCTCGCCGATCACCGCCGCCGACTTCGCGCGGATCGTGGCGGTGGCGTGGCCGAGGTTGCGGCGCAGTTGGGCGTCGGCGAGGCTGCGCCGCGCCGCGACCGGGAAGGGCTCGTCGCCGCGCAGGTGCCCGACACCGCGCGGCGCGGTGGCCGGCATACCGAGGAAGGTCTCGCTCACGCCGTCACCCCGTCCCGCTGCGCCTGCTCGGCCGGGCGCCCGACGGGCTCGGTGCTGGCCAGGATCTCCGCGAGGTGCACGGTCCGTACGCCGGCACGGAGCCGGGACAGGCCACCGCCGATGTGCATCAGGCAGGAGGCGTCCCCGGCGGTACAGACGTCGGCCCGGGTGGACAGCACGTGGCGCATCTTGTCGGCCAGCATCGCCGTCGAGGTGTCCGCGTTCTTCACGGCGAACGTGCCACCGAAGCCGCAGCACTGCTCGGCCTGCGGCAGCTCCACCAGGTCCAGGCCGCGGACCTGGCGCAGCAGCCGCAGCGGCTTGTCCCCCACCCGGATCATCCGCAGCGAGTGGCAGGTCGGGTGGTACGTCACGCGGTGCGGATAGAAGGCGCCCACGTCGGTCACCCCGAGCACGTCGACGAGCAGCTCCGACAGCTCGTACGTGCGTCCGGCGACCTCCTCGGCCCGACTGGCCAGGCGCTCGTCGCCAGCCCTCCGGGCCACCATCGCGTGCTGGTGCCGCACGGAACCGACGCACGAGCCGGACGGGGCCACCACCACGTCGTACGGCGCGAAGGTCCGCACGTGCCGGCGGACCAGGCGCAGCGCGTCGTCCGGATAGCCGGTGTTGATGTGCATCTGCCCGCAGCAGGTCTGATCCTGCGGAAAGACGACCTCGTGACCGAGCCGTTCCAGCAGCCGCACCGTCGCCTTGGCCGCCTCGGGGAACAGGGTGTCGGCCAGACAGGTGACGAACAGGGCTATTCGCATACTCAGTCCTCCCATCCGAGGCGCCGGGCGGCGGCCCGCCAGGCCGCCTGGGTGGCGCGTGGCTCGTACCGGACGATCTGGTGGGTGTCGCGCAGCACGGCCCGCAGCGCCGCCAGGTCGCCGCCGACGACGCCGAGGGCGCGGGCCTGCACCAGAACATTACCCAGCCCGGTGGCCTCGACCGGCCCGGCGAGCACGGGCAGGCCGCAGGCATCGGCGGTGAGCTGGCACAGCAGGTCGTTGCGTGCGCCGCCGCCGACGACGTGCACCGCGTCGACGTGCCGACCGGCGAGCAGTTGCGCCTGGTCGACGGCGCGCCGGTGCGCCAGCGCGAGGCTGTCGAGGATGCACCGCACGGTTGCCGCCGGGGTGTCCGGCACCGGCTCTGCGGTGCGGCGGCAGGCGTCGGCGATGCGCGCGGGCATGTCGCCCGGTGGCAGGAACGCCGCGTCGTCCAGGTCCACCACGGAGCGGAAGGCCGGTTGCCGGGCCGCCTGCCGGAGCAGGGCGGGCAGGTCCGTAGTGCCCCAGCTGCGCAGCGATTCCTGAAGTGGCCACAGGCCCATCACGTTGCGCAGGTAGCGGATCGTGCCGTCGACGCCGGACTCGTTGGTGAAGTTGGCCCGCCGGCTCGCCGCGCTGAGGACCGGTGCCTCGAGTTCGACCCCGACGAGGGACCAGGTGCCGCAGGAGATGTAGGCGAAGTGCTCACCCGCCGCCGGCACGCCCACCACGGCGGACGCGGTGTCGTGTGACCCCACCGCCACGACGGCGGGCTCTCCGGGCAGGCCCAGCGCGGGCAGCACCGGGCCGATCAGCGTGCCCGGCTCACGCAGTGGCGGGAACAGCTCGCCGCGGATTCCCGCGTCGGCCATCAGGTCGGTCGCCCAGGCTCGGCGGCGAAGGTCGTACAGCTGGGTGGTGGAGGCGTTGGTGACCTCGGCGCCGATCTCGCCGGTGAGCCAGTACGCGATGAGGTCCGGGATCAGCAGCAGGCGGTGCGCCATGTCGAGCTGTGGCGTACCGGCCGCGGCGACGAGCTGGTACAGGGTGTTGAACGGCAGGTGCTGCAGCCCGGTCGTGGCGTACAGCCGCTCCTGGCCCAGCTGCTTGGCCACCCGGTCGCCGACGCCCTCGGTGCGACCGTCCCGGTAGTGCACCGGGTTGCCGAGCAACGCGCCCGTCGCGTCGAGCAGCCCGTAGTCCACGGCCCAGGTGTCGATGCCGATGCTGGCGACGGGGCCGGCGGCACGCAGGCCGTCGAGGACGCCGCGGTACAGCGCCAGGACGTCCCAGTGCAGGGTGCCCGCCACCTGCACCGGATCGTTGCGGAACCGGTGCGCCTCGGTCAGCTCCAACCGTCCAGGCTCGACGCGGGCGGCCATCACCCGGCCGCTGGAGGCGCCCAGGTCCACGGCTGCGAGGTGCACGGGCCCGTTCCCCACATCGTCCTCCTTCGCGGTGAACCGTGGTCAGCGGAGAAAGGCCGCGGCGACGCCGGCGTCCACCGGGATGTGCAACCCCGTCGTGTGTGACAACTCCCCGCCGGTGAGCACGAAGACCGCGTTGGCGACGTGCTCGGGCAACACCTCACGCTTGAGCAGCGTGCGCTGGGCGTAGAACTCACCGAGCTTCTCCTCCGGCACGCCGTAGACGGCGGCCCGCTTGGCACCCCAACCGCCGGCGAAGATCCCGGAGCCGCGGACCACCCCGTCCGGGTTGACGCCGTTGACCCGGATGCCGTGGCCGCCCAGCTCGGCGGCGAGCAGCCGGACCTGGTGCGCCTGGTCCGCCTTGGCCGCGCCGTAGGCCACGTTGTTCGGGCCGGCGAAGAGGGAGTTCTTGCTGGAGATGTAGACGATGTCCCCGCCCATCCCCTGCGCCAGGAGCACCCGGGCGGCCTCGCGGGAGACGAGGAAGGAGCCCTTGGCCATCACGTCGTGCTGGATGTCCCAGTCCGCCTCGGTCGTCTCCAGCAGCGACCTGGACAGCGACAGCCCGGCGTTGTTCACCACCAGGTCCACCCCGCCGAAGGCGAGCACCGCGTCGCCCAGGGCGCGGGCGACGGCGTCACCGTCACTGACGTCGGCGGCGACGGCGACGGCCACGTCGGCGGTGCCGATCTCCGCGGCGACGGTGGCGGCCGCCTCCGCGTCACGGTCGGCGACCACGACGCAGGCGCCCTCCGCGGCGAGCCGGTGCGCGATCGCCCGGCCGATGCCGGAGCCACCGCCGGTGACGAACGCGATCCGGGTGGCGAGGGCCTTCGGCTTCGGCAGGCGCTGGAGCTTGGCCTCCTCCAGGGCCCAGTACTCGATCCGGAACTTCTCGGCCTCGTCGATCGGCGCGTACCTGGACACGGATTCCGCGCCGCGCATGACGTTGATGGCGTTGACGTAGAACTCCCCGGCGACGCGGGCGGTCTGCTTGTTGGCCCCGAAGCTGAACATGCCCACACCCGGCACCAGAACGACGGCGGGGTCGGCGCCGCGCATGGCAGGGCTGTCCGGGCCGGCGTGCCGCTCGTAGTAGGCGCGGTAGTCGTCGCGATAGGCGCTGTGCAGGTCCTTGAGCCGGGCGATCACGGCCTCGAGCGGGGCGGTGGGCGGCAGGTCGAGCACCATCGGGCGGACCTTGGTGCGCAGGAAGTGGTCCGGGCACGAGGTGCCGAGGGCCGCGAGCGCGGGGTGCTTCTCCCGGGCGACGAAGTCGAGCACCACGTCGCTGTCGGTGAGGTGGCCGACCTGCGGTCGGTCGGTGGACGCGAGGCCACGCAGCACCGGGAACAGCGCCGCCGCCCGACGTCGTCGCTCGTCCGACGGCAGCGGCTCGTAGCCGCCGATGACCGGGCCGAACGGCTCGGCCCGGTCCCGCTCGTCGAGGAACGCCTGCGCGCGCCGGATGATCTCCAGCGAGTTGCGTTCGCACTCGTCGCTGGTCGCGCCCCACGCGGTGATGCCGTGCCCGCCGAGGATCACGCCGATCGCCTGCGGGTTGGCCCGCGCCACGGCGGCGATGTCCAGGCCGAGCTGGAAGCCGGGCCGCCGCCACGGGACCCACCGCACCCGGTCGCCGAAGATCTCCTTGGTCAGCTCCGGCCCGTCGGCGGCTGCGGCGATCGCGATGCCCGCGTCGGGGTGCAGGTGGTCGACGTGCGCCGCGTCGACCAGGCCGTGCATGGCGGTGTCGATGGACGGCGCGGCGCCGCCACGGCCGTGCAGGCAGTAGTCGAACGCGCCGACCATCTCGTCCTCGCGCTCGATCCCGGGGTAGACGTCGACGAGAGCCCGGAGCCGGTCCAGCCGCAGCGCGGCCAGACCCGACCGGGTCAGGGTGCCGAGATCGCCGCCGGAGCCCTTGACCCACAACAGTTCGACGGGACCGCCGGTGACCGGATCGGTGTCCGCACCCTTGGCGGAGGTGTTGCCGCCTGCGTAGTTCGTCGTGGTCGGGTCGGCGCCGAGCCGGTTGCTGCGCGCGATCAGCGCCTGAACCTCGGGTTGCATCGTCCTCACGTCCCCAGTCTGCGTTCTTCGGTGGTGGTCAGGCGCCCCAGCCGGCCTGCTGGCCGTCTGCGCGTTCGGCGCGGATCTTGTCGAAGTAGCCGGAGCGGGCGTACGCGGCCATCGGGTCCGGATCCAGACCCAGGTCCGTACGGAGCTCGGCCAGCAGCGGCCGGACGTCGGTGTTGTACGCGTCCATCAGCACGGCGTTGGCACCGAGCACATCGCCGGCCCGTTGTGCGGCGGCCAGCGCGTCCGGGTCGACGAGCAACGCCTTCGCCGTCGCCTCCTGCACGTTGAGCACCGAACGGATGATGGCCGGGATCTTCGGCTCGATGTTGTGGCACTGGTCGAGCATGAAGGCGATGCCGGCCTCCGGCGCCAACGCGTCGCCCCGGACGATCTCGTGCATGATCCGGAACAGCTGGAACGGGTCCGCGGAGCCGACCATCAGGTCGTCGTCGGCGTAGAAGCGGGAGTTGAAGTCGAAGGCGCCGAGCTTGCCGACGCGCAGCAGGAACGCCACGATGAACTCGATGTTCGTGCCCGGCGCGTGGTGCCCGGTGTCGATGACCACCTGCGCCTTCGGGCCCAACTCCAGGCAGTGCGCGTACGCGGTGCCCCAGTCCGGCACGTCCGTGGCGTAGAAGGCCGGCTCGAACAGCTTGTACTCCAGCAGCAGCCGTTGGCCGTCGCCGAGCCGGTCGTAGGTCTCGCGCAGCGCCGTCGCGAGCCGGTCCTGGCGGGCGCGAAGGTCGTCCTGGCCCGGGTAGTTGGTCCCGTCGGAGAACCAGAGCTTCAGGTCCCGGGAGCCGGTGCGGTCCATGATGTCCACGCACTCGAGCAGGTGATCGATCGCCTTGCGCCGCACACCCGGATCCGGGTTGGTGACGCTGCCCAGCTTGTAGTCGTTGTCCTGGAAGACGTTGGCGTTGATCGCACCCAGGCCGACCCCGTGGTCGGTCGCGTACGCGGCCAGGTCGGCGTAGTCGTCGACGCGGTCCCACGGAATGTGCAGGGCGACCGTCGGCGCGACGCCGGTGAGCCGGTGCACCACCGCCGCGTCGGCGATCTTCTCGTACGGGTTACGCGGCACGCCCTCCTGCGGGAACACCTTGAACCGGGTGCCGGAGTTCGCGTACGCCCAGGACGGCGTCTCGATCCGCTGCGCGCGCAGTGCTGAACGGACCCGCTCGAGGGTCTGCGCGTCGGGCTGCGTCATGGGGTGTCTCCCGTCTCTGCGGCGAGCCGCGTCTCACGCTCTGCGCTGAGTTGCGCCTCAAGGTTGAACACCTCGTCCAGCGGCCGGATGGCCCGGTCGGCGGCGCCCTGGTCGAGGCCGACGAAGTAGGGCGCCATCTCCGCCTGCCAGCGGGCGTTGACGTCGCTGGTCTGCATGGCGGCCTGGGCCGCCGCGAAGTCGTCGGTGACCAGGTAGCCCACGAGCAGGCCGTCCTCGCGGAGGAAGAGCGAGTAGTCGTGCCAACCGCTCTCGGCCAGGGCGGCGAGCATCTCCGGCCAGACCCGCGTGTGGCGGGCGCGGTACTCGTCCAGCCGGTCGGGGTCGACCTGAAGGGTGAAGCAGACGCGGGGCATGGTTCTCCCG
This sequence comes from Micromonospora sp. U21, assembly GCF_018070045.1. GTDB lineage: Bacteria > Actinomycetota > Actinomycetes > Mycobacteriales > Micromonosporaceae > Micromonospora. The sequence continues at coordinate 52,412 of NZ_JAGPYK010000021.1, read as the reverse complement.
TCGGCTCTCCCGGTCGGTGCGGCAGTGTGCGCCGCACCGTCCGGGAGGGCGGTCAGAACTGGAACTGGTCGATGTTGTTCTTGTCGAAGACGGTGGGTGGGCCGAGGATGACCACCCCGTCCTTGCCGACGGTGAACTCGCCGAGCTTGCCGGCCTTGAACTTGTCGCCCTCGGCGCCGGTGATCTGGCCGGAGGCCAGTGCCGCGCCGGCGTACGCCGCGAGGTAGCCGAGGTCGGCCGGGCTCCACAGGGCGAACGCGTCGACGGTGCCGTCCTTGACGTACTGGCGCATCTGGTTGGGGGTGCCCAGACCGGTCAGCTTGACCTTGCCCTTGTACTGCGATCCGCTGAGGTAGCGGGCGGCGGCCGCGACGCCGACGGTGGTCGGGGAGATGATGCCCTTGAGGTTCGGGTACGACTGGAGCAGACCCTGGGTCTCCTGGAAGGACTTCTGGTCGTCGTCGTTGCCGTACGCCACGGTGACCAGCTTGATCTTGCTGTACTCGGGCTTCTTCAGCTCGTCCTTCATCAGCGCGATCCAGGCGTTCTGGTTGGTGGCGTTGGCGGTCGCGGAGAGGATAGCGATCTCGCCCTCACCGCCGATCTGCTGCGAGATCAGCTTGACCTGGTTCTCCGCGATGCCCTCGGCGGTGACCTGGTTGACGAAGATCTGCCGGCACTCCGGCTTGGTGTCGGAGTCGAAGGTGACGATCTTCGCGCCGGCCGCCTTCGCCTGGTTGAGCGCCCCGCAGATGGCGTTCGGGTCGTTGGCCGAGGTGACGATGACGTCCATGCCCTGCTGCGACAGGGTGTTGATGTAGCTGACCTGCGACGAGGCGCTTGCCTCGGACGGGCCGACCTCCTTGAACTCACCCTTGAACTCGGTGACCGCGTCCTTGCCGCCGTTGTCCGAGACGGTGAAGTAGGGGTTGTTCAGCTGCTTCGGCAGGAAGGCGATCTTGAGCCCTTCCTTGATGGCGGCGTCGGGGTTGGCGGCGCCGCTCGCCTGGTTGCCGGCGCCGGCGTCGTTACCGGAGTTGTCCCGGGTGGTGCCGCCGCACGCTGCGGCGCTGAGCAACAGTGCGGCCAGGGTGAGGCTGGTGGCCCCGACACGGAGCCCTCTGCGGTATGCGGACATCGTCATCCTTCCGGGGGTGGTTGGTGAGCGGGGGACCTCACGAAGCGACGGGGTGCCGCTGTCGTCGACGGTGCAGCCGGGCGCGGATGTCCGCGACGGCGTTGGGCAGCACCACGGATGCGATGAGCAGGGTGCCGGTGACGATCGTCAGGGCGTTGGCGTCGACGTCGGCGAGCTGCAACGCGTTGCGCAGGACGCCGAGGAGCAGGACGCCCGCCAGCACACCGAGCAGGGCACCCCGGCCGCCGAAGATCGAGACCCCGCCGAGCAGCACGGCGGTGACCACGGTCAGCTCCAGGCCGGTGGCGTTGTCGCCGCGGGCGCTGGCGTACCGCAGGGTCCAGAAGATGCCGACCAGCCCGCACACGGCACCGGAGACCACGAAGAGCCAGAACTTCGTCCGCGCCACCGAGACGCCGGTGAACGTGGCGGCCTGGTCGTTGTTGCCCATGGCGTAGAGCGCCCGGCCGGGCGGGGTGGCGTGCAGCACCGCCCCGAAGACCAGGGCGAGCAGCAGCAACGGCACCAGCACGACCGGGATCGACGTGCCGGGGATGTTCCGCACCACGGCGGCCGTCCAGTCGGCCGGGAAGTCCGCGACCGCCTGATCGCCGAGCACGACGAAGGACAACCCCCGATAGAGGGCGAGCGTGCCGATGGTGACCGCCAGGGACGGCAGGCCGAAACCGGTGACGAAGAGACCGTTCACCGCGCCGAGCACCGCCCCGAGCAGCACCACGAGGACGCAGATCAGCTCCAGCGACAGTCCACTGGAGAGCCAGAGCTGCCCCATCAACGTGCTGCACAGACCCACCATGCTGGCCACCGAGAGGTCGATCTCGCCGGTGATCACGATCAGCGTCATCGGCAGGGCGATGAACGCGAGCGGCACCAGGTCGAGCAGCAGGAACTGGGCGTTGCGGCCGGTGGCGAAGTTCTCCACGGTCAGCCCGGCGACCAGCACGGCCACCACGAGGGCGCCGACGATCACCGCGTCCCAGGAGCCGAACAGCCCGCGCAGGGTGGCGAAGCGGCTCGTTTCCCGCCCAGCGCCCACGACGGACGGCGGTGCGGCGTACAGGCTGTCATGTGCCATCAGATTCGCGCGGAGGGGACCAGCGCCGTGAGGCATCGGGAGAATCCGCGCTCCCTCCCTTCAATTCCGCATGGATGAGTCCGGTAGGTTTTGGACGTGCGTGTAGGACCCGAGCCACAGAAACGTGACCGGTGAGACGGGCGTATAAGTTCCTGCTGCGTCCCACCACCCGGCAGGCCGCCTCCCTCGCCGCGTGTCTGGACGATCACCGCAGCCTCTACAACTCCGCGCTGGAGGAACGCCGGGAGGCGTGGCGCCGGTCCCGGGTGACACTCCGCTACGGCGACCAGTCCGCCCAACTCAAAGACATCCGCCGCGCCGACCCTGACCACGCACGTTGGTCGTTTTCCTCCCAGCAGGCCACCCTGCGCCGCCTCGATAAGGCGTTCACCGCGTTCTTCCGCCGGATCAAAGCCGGCGAGACCCCCGGATACCCCCGGTTCAAGGGCCAGGGTTGGTTCGACACCGTCGAATGGCCCAAGGACCGCGACGGATGCCGCTGGAACCCCGCGCTCGGCTCGAATCAGGTGCGGGTGTACCTGCAGGGCATCGGGCACGTGCGGGTGCACGCGCACCGGCAGGTGGAGGGCACGGTCAAGACGATCAGCGTGAAACGGCAAGGCCGCCGATGGCATGTGATCCTGTCCTGCGACGAGGTGTTCGCCCAGCCACTGCCGGCCACCGGCAGGGTGGTCGGTGTCGACATGGGCGTCGTTTCGTTCCTGACCACGTCCGACGGCGTACACGTCGCAAACCCCCGGCACCTCGCCGCATCGCACGCACGGCTTACCGAAGCACAGCGGGCCCTGGCTCGACATCGGCGTGGGTCCATCCGCCGCCGGAAGACACGCGAGCGGGTCGCGGCCCTGCACGCCCGCATCGGGCGGCAGCGACTCGACCATGCCCACAAGATCGCTCGCTGGCTGGTCGGCCACCACGACCTGATCGCGCACGAGGACCTGCCCATCACGAACATGACCCGCTCGACGCACGGCACCATCAAGACGCCGGCCACCAATGTGGCCCAGAAGTCCGGGCTCAACCGGTCGATCCTGGACGCGGGTTGGGGGGTGTTCCTGCGAGTCCTTGCGGCTAAGGCTGAAAGTGCCGGGCGGCTGGTGATCGCGGTGAACCCGGCCAACACCTCCCGCACCTGCCCGCAGTGTGGGCATTGTGCTCGGGAAAACCGCCTGACCCAAGCCAAGTTCGCCTGCGTGGCCTGCGGCCACACCGGGCACGCGGACGTGGTCGGTGCAAGCAACGTACTCAGGGCAGGGCTTGCCCTTCAGTCCGCGCGCGCGGCCTGAGAAGCTGGCGTATTCACGCGTCAGAGGAGTCACGGGCGCTTCTCCCTCGGAGGCGGGCCGCCACCCGCAGGGCCAGGAGCCGGTCCAGCCCGATGGCGGCGAGGATGAGTGCGCCGACCACGGCCTGCTGCCAGAACGGGTCGATGCGCAGGACGGCGAGCGAGCTGCCGATCGTGGTCAGCAGCACGGCGCCGAGCGCCGCGCCGTAGGCGCTGCCGCTGCCGCCGAAGATCGCGACCCCGCCGACCACGGCGGCGGCGACGACCTGGAGTTCCAGGCCGCTGCCGGCGGCCGCGTCGAGGGTGCCGAACCGGGCGGCGTACAGCACACCGGCGAGGCCGGCGAGCGCGCCGTTCGCGACGAACACGGCGAACACCCGCCGGCCCACCGGGATGCCGGAGAGCCGGGCGGCGGCCGGTTCGGAGCCGATCGCGTACAGCTCCCGGCCGCTTCGGTAGGAGCGCAGGTAGTAGCCGACGGCGGCGACGACGACCAGCGCGACGAGGAACAGCACGGGTACGCCGAGCACGGTCTGGTTGCCCAGCCGCAGGAACGACGGGGGCATGTCGGCGGCGTTGATCTGCCGGCCGGACGCCCAGTAGTAGTCGACGCCGCGGAAGGCGTAGAGGGTGCCCAGGGTGATGACCAGGGCGGGCACCCGGGCCACCGCGATCAGGCCGCCGTTGACCACGCCGCAGAGCGCGCCCAGCGCGACACCCACGACGAGCGCCACGGGCCACGGGGTTCCGGGCGCGGAGAGGAACAGCGAGCCGGTGGCGAACGCGACCAGACCCAGGATCGAGCCGACGGAGAGGTCGACGTTGCGGGTGACGATGACCAGGGTCTGGCCGACCGCCAGGATCACCAGGATCGCGCAGCCCAGCAGCAGGTCCTTGACGCTCTGGCCGCTCAGGAACCGGTCGTTGCGCAGGGTGGTCACCAGGACCAGCAGCCCGAGGGCGATCAGCAGGCTCAGCTCGCGTACGGCGAGCAGCCGTTCGGTGAGGCCGCGGCGCCGCCGGTCGGGGTCGGTCGGGGCGTTCCCGGCGATCTGCTCGGGCGCGCCGGCGTCGGTGCGGCTCATGCGGTCACTCCTTGACCGGTGGCGGCGAACATGATGGAGGTCTCGTCCGCCTCGGCCCGGGGCAGCTCGCGGACCAGTCGCCCCTCGTGCATGACCAGGACCCGGTCGGCCATGCCGAGCACCTCGGGCAGTTCGCTGCTGATCATGAGGATGGCCAGTCCCTCGCCGGCCAGCTCCGAGAGCAGCCGGTGCACCTCGGACTTGGTGCCGACGTCGATGCCACGGGTGGGCTCGTCGATGATCAGAATCCGTGGTTCGGTGGCCAGCCACTTGGCGAGCACGACCTTCTGCTGGTTGCCGCCGGAGAGGGTCGCCACCGGGGCGCCGAGCCGGGCGGCCTTGACCTGCAACCGCCGCGTCCAGGTGCGGGCCTCGGCGCGCTCCGCGCCGCCGAGCAGGAGGCCCAGCCGGCTCAGTGCCCGGCGGCGGGCCAGCGTCGCATTGCGCTCCACCGACAGTTCCATGACCAGGCCCTGCTGCCGTCGGTCCTCGGGGACCAGAGCCATGCCGGCGGCGATCGCCCGGCCCGGCTTGCCCGCCGGGACGCCTCGCCCGGCCACCAGCACCTCGCCCGCGTCGTAGCGGTCGACGCCGAAGACGGCGCGGGCGACCTCGCTGCGGCCGGCGCCGACCAGCCCGGCGAGCGCGACGATCTCTCCGCCCCGGACGGAGAACGACACGTCGGTGAAGACGCCGGCCCGGGTCAGCCTGCGAACCTCGAGCAGGGTGTCCCGCAGCTCGGCGGCCTGCTTGGGGTAGAGCGAGGAGACGTCCCGGCCGACCATGCGCCGCACCACCTCGTCGACGGTGAGGTCGGCGGCCGGATCGCTGGAGACCCAGGCGCCGTCGCGCAGTACGGTGACGCGGTGGCAGAGGTCGAACACTTCGTCGAACCGGTGCGAGATGAACAGCACCGCCGCACCGCGTTCGCAGAGCGACCGGGCGACCGCGAAGAGCCGCTCGACCTCCACACCGGAGAGCGCGGCGGTGGGTTCGTCCATGACCAGGACGCGGGCGTCGAACGAGATCGCCTTGGCGATCTCGACGAGCTGCTGGTCGGCGATGGAGAGCCCCCGGGCGGGGCGGGTGGGGTCGATCCGGACCCCGAGCCGCTGGAACAGCCGCTCGGCGTCGCGGTGCATCGCCGCGCTGTCGATGCGGCGCAGGCCGCGAAGCGGTTGCCGGCCCATGAAGATGTTCTCCGCCACGGACAGATCCGGGAAGAGCGTCGGCTCCTGGTAGATGACGGCGATGCCGGCGGCCCGGGCGTCGGCGGGGCCGCGCAGCCGCAGTGGTTGCCCGTCCAGGGTCATCTCGCCGGCGTCCGGCGGGTGCGCGCCGGCCAGGATCTTCACGAGGGTGGACTTGCCCGCCCCGTTCTCGCCGACCAGGGCGTGGGCCTCGCCGGCGTGCAGCGCCAGGTGCACCCCACGCAGCGCGGCGACGGCCCCGAAGGACTTCGTCACGCCGTCGAGTACCAGCAGCGGAACGCCGTCCGTGCCTGGTGCGTCGGCGGTCATCCGATCCCCTCCTGAATCGTTTCATGAGTCGTGCATGGACCGTAGGGGGAGGCATTCGCGAGCGTCAAGAGTTTCGCCATGATTTCTTCCCTGTTGCTGGTGCGAGCTCTGCGCCCCCTCCGACCCGCGCCGCCGGTCGGCGAGGCGACGCGCGGGCCGCCGGCCGGCTGGATGAAACGTTTTAGCCGCTATACACTGCCGGAGCTACCCGGTCCAGCCGTCCCGCGCGACGGGGGATCACCGCGACCGCGACCCCCGCCGGGCCCGTGGCCGCGACCACCGCACGGAACGTCGAGGGAGTCATGGCAACGGCGAACATCAAGGAGGTCGCCCGGCACGCCGGCGTCTCCCTCGGCACGGTGAGCAACGTGCTCAACCGGCCCGACACGGTCGCCCCCGCCACCCGCCAGCGGGTGCTCGACGCCATCAGCACGCTCGGCTACGTCCGCAACGACTCCGCGCGCCAACTGCGCGCCGGGCACAGTCGCACCGTCGCCATCGTGGTCCTGGACGTGGCCAACCCGTTCTTCACCGACGTCGTGCGCGGCGCCGAACAGGTGGTCGAGGAAGCCGGCGCCATGCTCGTCGTCTGCAACAGCGGCGAGGACAGCGCCCGCGAGCGCCGCCACCTGGAGCTGCTGGAGGAGCAGCGGGTCCGTGGCGTCCTCATCACCCCGGTCGGCCACGGCCCCCAGCCCAACCTGGACAAGCTCATCGACCGGGGCATCCCGGTGGTGCTGGTGGACCGGGGCACCGGCCGGGCGAACCGTTGCTCGGTGGCGGTCGACGACGTCCTCGGCGGCCGGCTCGCCATGGACCACCTGCTGGACCAAGGCCACCACCGCATCGCCTACCTCGGCGGGCCACTCTCCATCGCCCAGGTCGCCGACCGGTACGCCGGTGCCGCCGCGGCGCTGGAGGAACGCGGCAACGGCGCCGACCTCCGGGTGGCGGTGACCACCAACCTGACCGTCGCCGCCGGCCGGCGTGCCGCCGAGGAGCTGCTGACGCTGCCGGCCCGGCAGCGTCCCACCGCCGTCTTCTGCGCCAACGACCTGATCGCGCTCGGCGTGCTCCAGGAGTTGACCGCGCGCGGCCTGCGGGTGCCGGCCGACGTGGCCATCGTCGGCTACGACGACATCGAGTTCGCCGACGCGGCGGCGGTGCCGCTGTCATCGGTACGTCAGCCCCGCGACCAGCTCGGCCGCACCGCGGCGCAGCTGCTGCTGGAGGAGGCCGAGCCCGGCGACGCGCACCGGCACCGGCACGTGGTCTTCCAGCCGGAGCTGGTCGTCCGCCGCTCCAGCGACCACCTCCGGCGCACCCGGCGCTGATCGCCCGAACCGCACCAGTGAGCTGGTGCGGCGGTCTCCGGTCGCCGGGCAAAGGGCGGTTGACGGCAACCCGGGCACGGGGACGCCGAGGGCGATCGGTCTGGTGCCGGCGGAGAGCGTGAAGCCTGGTCAGGCCGCCGGGCCGGGCGTGGCCCAGACGTCGGCGATCGACGGGTCGTAGCCGTCGCCGGTGTCCCGGAATCGCACCCGCACCACCCCGTCGCGGGTCGCGTCCGGCAGGTCGACCACGAACTGGTAGCTGACCGTGCCGGCTCCACCCGCCGTCCGTCGCCACGAGCGGCTGTGCGCCACCACCCCGTCCACGATTACCTCGTAGTCCTTCAGCTGCGGCCCGTCGTACGTCTCGCGAGCGCGCAGCACGAACGGCTCGCCGGGCTCGACGGCGAGGTCGAACTCGAACCAGCCGCCGGGGCGGGTCGTGTCGGTGTACCGGCGGGTCAAGCCGGCCTCGGTGCTGGTGGCCGAGTAGGTCGAGGCCGCGAGGCGGTGCGCCTGCTCGGACGCCGCGGCACCCAGGTCGACGTGGTCGTACGCACCTGGCGGCGGATCGTCGAACCGGACCGGGATCGCGAGCGTGCGCCGTTCGGCCGCGGTGTCGCCGGTGGCCACCGTGATCTCCACCGGCCCCTGCGTCACCGACACCGGCGCGGTGAGGACGGTCGACGCGGTGGTCTCCGCACCGGGGGCGAGGTCGTACCCGGCGGCGGCCGGCGCCAACCGCCAGCCGTCCGGCGCGGTGACGGTCAGCCGCCCCGTCACCCGCACGCCGGCCCGGTTGCGCAGCACCGTGCCGACCGTCGTCGCGGCGCCCGGGGCGACGTCGGCCGGAACCGGGGCCGCCGACACGATCTGCACCGCCGTCGCGACGGCGACCGTTCCCGCGACGGGCAGAGTGGCGCTGCCACCCCGGTGGCGGTAACTGGCGGTCCCGTCGACGGCCCCGCTCACCGGCGTCTGACCGGCGGGTATCCGCAGGTCGTAGCGGTGGCTGACGGTGCCGCCCGGCGCGACCGTGGTGGCCTGTCCCCCGACCGGCGTGACCGTCCAGCCATCGGGTGCCCGCAGGTCGGAGGTCACGCCGGTAAGCGGGTCCGGCCCGCCGTTGGTCACCGTGACGGTGGCGCGTACGACCTCGCCGGGCAGCCGCTCCCCCACCGGCAGGTCGAGTTTCACCACGGCGTCGACCAGGATCGACGACGCGGCGGAAAGTCGCTGGTCGACCTTGGTGAGCAGCACGGTGAACCGGTCCGCGGGGGCCTGGTCGAGGCGACCCGCGGCGACCTGGGTCCGCAGCCACCGGGTCGTGTCGGCGGCGCTCGCCAGGGCCCGGTGCACGTCACCGGCTGCGGAACGGGAGTTGCCCGCCAGGTACGCCGTCCGCGCCGCCGTCGTCTCCGCCGAGAGTCGGCTGAACCGGCCCCGCAGGTAGTCGGCCACCGGTCGACCCAGCTCCCCGGCGAGTTGGTTGGTGAGCGTCACCAGCTCCCGTGCCGTGTCGCCCGCATCGCCCAGGTCGCCGAGCACCCGGTCGATCGCAAAGGAGTACGAACCGGAGCCGATCTCGTAGACGGCTACCGTGCCGTCCATCCGGACGAATCGCACGCCGTCGGCCTGCTCCGCCGGCCGGCCGCCCTCGGTGACCGCGTTCCGCCCCGGTGCCGGCAGGCGTACGGTCGCCGTGGTGTTCGCCGGCACGGTGAGCCGCAGCCGCATGTCCCCGCGCGCGTCGAGATCCCAGTCGCTGCCGATCGTCCCGTACGCCGAGCGGTACGACGCCCTGGCCGAGGTGAGGTCACCACCCGGCTGGGGGGCGAACGTGAGGTGCGAGTAGCTGGGGTTGCCGGCGTCGGGGGCGATTCCGGCAACGGTCCGGTACATCCAGTCGCCCACCGCGCCGTACGCGTAGTGGTTGAAGGAGTTCATCCCCACGTCGCCGAAGCTGCCGTCGGGTTTGATCGAGTCCCAGCGCTCCCAGATCGTCGTCGCGCCCTTGGCGATCTCGTAACCCCACGACGGGTAGGTGTCGTTGAGCAGCAGCCGGTAGGCGACATCCAGGTGCCCGGTGTCACTCAGCGCCGGCAGCAGGTCCGGGGTGCCGAGGAAGCCGGTGGAGAGGTGCCAGTCGTGTCGCCGCACGTTGTCGACCAGCCGGTCGGCGGCCTTGGCCCGCAACGCCTCCGGCAGCAGGTCCATGCCGATGGCCAGCACGTACCCGGTCTGGCTGTCGCCCTGCACGGTGCCGTCGGCCGCGACGTACGCGTCGACGAACGCCTGCGCGATGTCCCTGGACAGCGCCGTGTAGCGGGCCGCGTCAGCGTCCCGTCCGATGGCGCCGGCCAGCTCGGCGAGCAGACGAATGCTGTACCCGTAGTAGGCCGTGCCGACGACGCCGGCGGGCGTCGGGTCGTCGAGGTTGAGCCAGTCGAGGTACGGGCCGGCGTTGCTACGCAGGTGGCCCGAGCTGGTGCTCTCCAGCCAGGACGCGTACCGCACCATCGACGCGTAGTGCTCCTCGACCACCCGGGTGTCGCCGTAGCGTTGCCAGAGCGCGTGCGGCACGGTGATCCCGGCGTCGGCCCATCCGGTCGCGCCGTCCCCGCAGCAGGCGCGGGGCGCGACGTCGGGGTAGGCGCCGTTGGCCGACTGCGCGTCGCGCAGGTCCTGCAACCACTTGCTGAGGAACGTCAGGCTGTCCATGTTGAACGTCGCGGTGTTGGCGAAGACGTTGATGTCACCGGTCCAGCCGAGCCGCTCGTCCCGCGCCGGGGTGTCGGTCGGGATGGACAGGAAGTTGCCGCGCTGCCCCCAGGTGATGTTGCTGTGCAGCTTGTTCACCATCGCGTTGGACGTCTCGAACTCGCTGGTGAGTTCCCCGTCGGTGTGCATGACCAGGCCGGTGACGGTGGCCAGGTCCGGGGTGCCCGGATAGCCGGTCAGCTCGACGTAGCGGAAGCCGTGGAAGGTGAACGTGGGCTCGTAGACCTCGGCCCCGCCGCCGCGCAGCGTGTAGTGGTCGGTGGCCCGGGCCGTGCGCAGGTTGGCGGTGTAGGCGGTGCCGTCGGGGTTGAGCACCTCGGCGTGCCGGATACGGACCGTGGCGCCGGCTGGGCCGTCGACCTTCAGCCGGGCCTTGCCCACCATGTTCTGGCCGAGGTCGAAGATCCAGGTGCCGGGGGTGGGCTGGGTCAGCGCCTTCGCGGGCAGCTCCTGCGTGACCCGCACCGGCGGGTCGACCTGGGCGACGATCCGGTCGGTGGCGTCGACGTCGTCGACGGTGGCGGGCGACCAGGCGGAGTCGTCGAACCCGGGCCGGTCCCAGCCGGCCGGCAGTCGCCGCGCGTCGTAGGTCTCGCCGTGGATCAGGTCGCTCTGCAGGAAGGGCCCGGCCGTGGCGCGCCATGAGCTGTCGGTGCCGATCGTCTCGCTGCGCCCGTCGGTGTAGTCGATCAGCAGCTGCGCGCTGAGGTGCGGCCGGGAGCCGTAGTTGTCGGTGCCGAACCAGGCGATGCTGCCGGCGTACCAGCCGTCGCCGAGCAGGGCGCCGAGGGCGTTGTCGCCCACGCGGAGCTGGCGGGTCACGTCGTACGTCTGGTACTGCACCCGCTTGTCGTAGTCGGTCCAGCCGGGCGCCAGCTCGTGGTCGCCGACCCGCTGGCCGTTGAGGGACAGCTGGTAGACACCGAGTGCGGTGGCGTAGATCCGGGCCCGGGCGACCGTGCCGTAGACCCGGAAGCCCCGGCGCAGCAGCGGGTTCGCGTCCAGCGCGGTGAGCATGGCCTCGGCGTCGCCGGTGACCCGCAGGCCGCCCGGGGTGGCCGTGCCCGCCCCGAAAGGATTCTCGCCGTCGGTGAGCTTGGCCGCGAAGAGGGTGTCGCTGCCGCTGGTCACCGAGAAGTCGGAGAAGACGCCGGTCTCCACCCCGTTGGTGCGCAGGCCGACCGACCCGGCCCGGTGCACGGTGCTGCGGGTGACGTCGACCTGGGTGCCGTCGACCCAGGTGGTGATGGTGTCGCCGGCCGCGGTGATGCGCAGGGTGTGCGGCGTGGTCAGCTTGTCGGCGGGTACGACCCCGGCGAGCGGCACCTCCTTGAGCAGCGTCCAGGCGCCGTCGACGCGTACGTGCGGGCGCAGTTTGGCGCTGCCTCCGGTGATGGAGAACTGCCACATGTACGCGTTGCCCGCGCCCCGGGCGCGCAGGAAGATCCCGGCCGCGTCGCGTTCCAGCCGTACCGTCGTCTGCACGGTGTAGTCCGTCCAGGACTCGGTGGGCGAGGGCATGCCGACCCAGTCGGCCCGCCAGCCGTCGCCGCCCCGTACGCCGGTCTCCCATGACGCCGGCGCGCTCCACCCGGAGTCGCGGCCCGCGGTGTCCCAGACCCGGACCTGCCAGGCGTACCGGCTGCGGGCTCGTAGCTGCGGGCCGGCGTACGGGACGAGGGTGCTCTCCCGGGACCGGACCCGGCCGCTGTCCCAGACGTCGGCGTCGTCCAGCCGGTCCGGGCTGGTGGCGACGCGCACCTGGTACGACTCCTGGAGCACGCCCCGGGTGGTGGCCTCGATGCGCCAACCGAGGCGGGGCCGCTCCACGTCCAGCCCGATCGGCTCGGTGGCCCGTTCGGTGGTCAGTCCGGTCACCGTCAGCGCGGGGGCCGCCGGGGCGGCGGCGGTGGCCGGGGCCGGCACCACCGTCGGCGTCAGGCCGAGCAGCAGCACGAGAAGCGTGGAGGGTGCGGCGCGGCGCCGCGTCATGCGCATCATTCCTGGTCCTCATCCTTCCGGTGGTGGCGGCGGGCCGGTGACCGGCCCCGAACGGGACGTCAGCGGGGCTGGGCCGCCGGACCGGCGACCGGGTGGAAGCTGGACCGGCCGGAGCCGACCTGGAAGACGGCGCGGCCGTCCTCGATGCCGACGAAGGTGGCCCTGCTCGGGCCGGCCGCCCGGTAGGACTTTCCTGGGATGACCGGCAGGGCGACCCGGGCGGTGACGTTGACCGGCACGTCGAGGTCGACGCGCAGGCCGGCGCCGGTGCGCCGCCAGTCGAGGCGGACCGGTCCGCGCTGGGTGGGCACCGTGCCGCTCGCCCGGTCGAGCCCGGTGGCGGGCGGCACGACGTCGACCACGGCGGCGCCCGGGCTGGCGGTGCGGACGCCGAGCAGGGTCTCCTGCACGTCGACCACCGCCTGCGCACCCCACCCATGGGACTGGCTGAAGTTGCTGCCGGGATCGAGGGTCCAGGCCTCCCAGGTGAAGGTGCCGCCCTGGGCGAGGATGTTCGCCCAGCCCAGGTCGTCCGGGTTGGTCAGCAGCCGCAGCACCGCCTCCGGCCGGTCGGCGTCGGCAAGTGCCCGCAGCAGCCAGTGGGCGGTCATCGGCCCCTGCTTCATGCCCATCGACGCGACGTGGTCGGCCAGCGCGGGCAGGTCGGCCCGCGGGGCCAGCCCGTGCGCGATGGCGTACGACGTGGCGTGCTGACCGGCGTGGCCGCTGCGCTCACCGGTGGCCGACAGCCCGTCGACGTAGCTGCCGTCGGCGGCGCGCAGCGTGGCGTTGACCGCGTCGGTGAGGTCCGCGGCCCGCCCGTCGTACGTGGTCACCTCGGCGGCGGGCCGGCCGAGCGCCTCGGCCATCCGTGCGGTGGTGCGCAGCACGTCGACGCTCTGGGCGTTGATGGTGGTCCGGGCGGCGGTGGTCATGTCGTAGCCGAAGCGGCCGGGCTCGGGCCAGTCGATGATGCCGTAGCGGTAGGCGCCGCTGCCGCCGGACAGGTCGGTGACCAGGCCGGCGGTGGGGCCGGTGGCCGGGATGTGGCGCAGGACGTACTCGGCGGTGTCCCGGATGGCCGGGTACACCTCGGCCAGCAGCTCCCGGTCGCCGGTCTCGGTCCAGTACCGCCACACCCAGTCGACGAACATCAGCGAGTAGTCGGGGATGTCCCGCTTGCCGTCGCCGTTGGGGTAGACGGCGTTGTAGCGGCCCCGGTCGCCCTCGGCGGTCCAGTAGCGGGCGGCTGAGCGGAGGAACTCGCGGATGGCCTGCTGGGTGGCGTCGCGCTCGCCGAAGGCGGCCATCGTGGCGTACGAGATGTTCGCGGCGTCGCCGAGGAACTGGCCCTTCTCCCGGGTGGGGGTGTCGACGAACGCCTCCTGGACGGAGTAGATCGCGGACCGCTTCATCATCGTCCACACCGCATCGAGGGTGGCGTTCGAGCTGGTGAAGCTCGCCTCCCGGCCGGACGGGACGTCGGTGTGCACCACGACGGCGGAGACGTCCCGCGTCGAGATCTTCTCGCCGGCGGCGGGGATCTCCAGATAGCGGAAGCCGAGGTGGGTGAAGGCCCGGTACTCCTGCGGCCCGTCCTTCTGCAGGTACGGGAAGCTCATGGTGGTGCCCTGCGACTGGAGGGTGGACGTGTCGACCCGGCCGGTCTCCGTGAGGGTGTAGCCGGCCCGCAGGTCGACCGTGCGCCCGGCGACGCCGGCGTCGAACCGGACCACCGGGCGGGCGGGGATGACCACACCGAAGTCGGCGACGACCGTGCCGTCGGCGGCGGTGCGCAGCGCGACCGGCTTGACCGCGGACTCGACCAGCCGGGTCTCCTGCCCGATCAGGTGCGGGAACGAGGGGGTCGGATGCGCGCCGAGCACCTCGGCGGCGGCGAACCCGGCGGCGCTGTCGTCGTAGCCGGGCCGCATCCAGCCGGCGACCTCGGCGCGGGCGTCCTGCCGCTCGACCCGGTCGCCCTCGCCGTTGCGGCGCTCGGCGTTCGCGACGAACTGGGTGTCCCGGGCGACCCGCCAGGAGCCGTCGGTGCCGTACACCTCGCGGGTGCCGTCGGCGTGCTCGACGACCAGCTTCACGAGCAGGCCACGGGCGCCGGCGGGGCGGCCCTGACCGCTGCCGTACCAGTGGTAGCGCACTCCGATTACCAGCGGCGCGCCGGCCTTCACCAGCCTGGTGACGTCGGCGGCCTGGTAGTAGTCCTCCCCCGGGTAGCTGAAGGAGGTGCCCCGGTCGGCGCGGGTGCCGTTGAGGTAGAGCTCGTAGGTGTGGTCGGCGGCGGTGTAGGCGCGGGCCCGGACCACCCGGCTGGCGTTGGGGCGTACCTCGGTGCGAGCGAGGGTGTAGTCGTCGGCCTCGGTGGTGGCGCGCCGGATCCAGCTCGCGCCCTCCCACTGGGTGTCGTCGATGCCGGTCTCGAAGGCGCCGGTGGCGGGCGGGGACTGCCGGTCGGTGCGGTCCCAGGTGCGGACCGTCCACTCGTACGCTGTGCCCGGACGCAGGGCGGGCCCCGCGTAGGGCACGTAGGCCTGCTGGTCCGAGGAGACCTTGCCGGAGTCCCAGATCCGGTCGCCGCCGGTCGGGGTGACGGTGATCCGGTAGGCGCTCTGCGTCTCACCGGGGTCGGCGTCGCGGGGCAGCCAGCCGAAGCGCGGAACGCCCTCGACGTTGAGCGGGCGACTTCGGTCACCGACGGTCAGCGAGGCCGGTGCGCCCGGCGCCTGTCCGCGCGCGGCCAGCGCCGGCGGCCCCCCGCTGAGGACCACCGCGACGACGGTCGTCGCCGCCAGGAGCACCGCTGTCCGGCGCCGTCGGGCAGCCGGCCGGAATCCGAGAGTACGACGAGTCACGCGGGCCTCCGCTCTATGAATCGTTTCAGGCAGGCTACGCGCTCGTTGTGGTCAAGTGAAGACGTTCACTGCGATGGGATCCGAACTCGACCCACGCGCCTGGCCCTGTCCGGCCCGCCCGTGGAAACTGTTATCCCGGTGCGGCCCGCCCGTCTCCTGAGAGGAGGCGTTGGTGGTGCGACCACCAACGCTCTTCCACCGCTAGCGGTACAACCACACGAGGGAGTGGAGAACGATGCGCGGAACCGGTCGAGGCGGAGCCGACACCGACCTGGTGGTCGCCGCCCGCAACGGCGATCCGCAGGCGCTCGACGCCCTGGTAGCAGCGTCGCTCCCCCTCGTCTACAACGTGGTCGGCCGGGCGCTGCGCGGGCACGCCGACGTCGACGACGTGGTCCAGGAGACCCTGCTCCGCGTCGTCCGGCACCTGCCCGACCTGCGCGATCCGGCCGCGTACCGGTCCTGGCTGATCGCCATCACCGTGCGGCAGGTGCGGGACCGCGAGCAGCAGCGCCGCACCGCACTGACCCACACCGTCGACCTCGACAGCGCGTACGGGGTGCCCGACCCGGCCGCGGACTTCGCCGGGATCACCATCCTCCGGCTCGGCCTGACCGACCAGCGCCGCGAGGTGGCCGAGGCGACCCGCTGGCTCGACGACGACGACCAGACGTTGCTCGCCCTCTGGTGGCTGGAGGCCACCGGAAACCTCGACCGGGCCGACCTCGCCTCGGCGCTCGGCCTGACCGAGGGCCACGCGGCGGTACACCGAGTTCGCCCTGATCGACTTCTCCGACGGCGTCCGCTTCCCGAGCCAGGCCCAGCAGGCCGCGTTCCTCACCGCGGCGACCCGGATGCTGGGCGGGCTGCCCTGGCTGCACCGGTACGCCTGGTTCGGCCTGCCCGCCACGGACAAGGACCAGACCGGGCTCTTCCGTACCGGCAGCGACGCGACCGCCGTGGGCCGCGCCTACCAGTCCGCACGCTGACCCGGACTACAGCAGGTCCACGTGGTCCCGCCACGAGTGGCGGGGCTCGTAGCCCAGCACCCGGCGTGCCTTGTCGATGCTGAGCAGGGTCTCGTGCTCACCGAGCTCCTTGCGGATCTCGACGCCCGGGTAGACCTCGGCCATCAGGCTGGCGCTGGACCTGATCATGACGGTGTCGGCGTTGGCGATGATGAAGACCTCGGCGCCTGGCTGATCGTGGGCGAGGGCCCGCTCGACCGCCTGAGCCCCGTCGCGGGCGTCGATGTAGCCCCACAGGTTCCAGCGGCGCAGCTGCGGGTCCGCGTCGAACGAGGGGAACGGCGCGTAGTCCTCGACGTCCATCACGTTGGAGAACCGCAGACCCACCATGACCAGCTCCGGGTCCCAGCGACAGAAGTGCCGTGCCATCTCCTCCTCGAGCGCTTTGTTGAGCGAGTACGTGGACTCCGGTCGCGGCGCGTACTCCTCGTCGACCGGCGCGTACGGCGGCGGGGTGTCGAACGGCAGACCCAGCACCGTCTCGCTCGACGCCCACACCACCCGCTTGATCCCGGCCGCGCGGGCCGCCGCGAAGACGTTGTACGTGGCGGCGGAGTTGTTCGCGAAGGTGGTCGCGTTCGACATCAGGCCGGGGGCCGGGACCGCCGCCAGGTGCACGATGGCGTCGATACCGCCGGCGTGCTCGTCGGCGCCGCCGGTGAACGCCTCCACGACCTGCCCGTAGTCGGTGAGGTCGACCAGGAGGAACTCGCCGTTGACGTCGCGGGGGTCGCGTCCGCCGGCGCGGTCCACGGCCAGCACGTCGACGCCTACGGCGCGCAGGTGGGCGACGACGGCGCGACCGAGTTTGCCGGTGGCACCGGTGACGACGACGCGCTTGGGCAGTGCGGGATCGCTCATGCTGACATCTTCTCCGGCGGCGCGACGCGCCCCACCGGCGGGTGCAACCCTGGGTGTCAGCGGCCACGCCCTCACCTGACCGCAGTCACATGGCCCGTTCGACACCAGTCCGTGCGGCCATGTCGACGAGCAGGGACTCGAGCACGACCTCCTCGAGCAGTGCGATAGTGCAGCTCCGCACCGGTCGCGGCGATACCGCGTAACAGCACCACGTCTGCTCCGGCGACGGCCGATGCAGCGGGCCGCCGGCCGCGAGACGCTTCCCGGTCGCGCAGGCGTCCTCGACCCCTTGGTCGACCTGCGCCGGCACCAAGGGCCATGCTGGCGGGGCCATCCCGACAGAGACCAGCCGCCTCCAGGACCAGGGATTTCCCACGCCGGTGGAGCGGGTCCCGGCAAACTGGCAGCATCCGATCCACCGCTGGAATCCCAGATCCACGATCCCCGGCGAGTCAATGCGAACAGGATGCTGATCCCTTCAGGGGCTTTCGAGCCCCGACCGAGGAGGCCATGCGGATGCAGGAGAGCGAAGCGGGTACGCACAATTCCGGGCCGCCGCGGGACGAGTACGACTTCGTCATCGTCGGCTCAGGCGCGGGCGGCGGTCCACTTGCCGCGAACCTGGCGCTGGCCGGGCACTCCGTGCTGGTGCTCGAAGCAGGGGACGACCACGCCTGCCCGTACTACTCGATCCCCATCATGCATCTGTATGCCGGCGAGGACGCCAACATGCGTTGGGATTTCTTCGTGCGGCACTGGGACGAGCGGGAGATGCAGGCCAAGGACTCCAAGTTCGTCGCTGAGCGGGACGGGGTTCTCTACCCGCGTGGCAGTACCCTTGGCGGGAGCACTGCGATCAGTGCAATGATAACGGTCTACCCGCATCCCAGTGTCTGGGACCGGTTGGCCGACCTGACCGGCGACCCCTCGTGGGGTTCGGCTCCGATGCGCAAGCTCTTTCACCGCCTGGAATCCTGGCGCGGTGTCGACGCCCTGCCTCTGCCCGGTGACGACGAAGCAGCGCGGAACCGCAAGGCCGCGCACGGCGCGGAGGGGTGGCTCGGCACTACCAGAGCCAATCCGCAGGTCGGGGGTCGGGAACCAATGTTCCTGGACATCATCGATGCGATGGAACAGACCAGCAGGCACCGCTTCGGCATCCCGCAGGAGATCACGCTGCCGCGTGATCCCAACGCGCTCGACACACCGCCTCAATACCAGGGCATGGCGTTCATTTCCGTGGCAGTGCGCGATGGTCACCGTAACGGCAGCCGGGAACGGTTGCAGGATGTGCAGCGTCGGGCGTCGAGCAACCTCGAAATACGCCTCAACACACTCGCCACCAAAGTCGTGTTCAACGGCGATCGCGCAGTCGGGGTGGAATACCTCGAGGGCGAACGGCTGTACGCCGCCGCACCGGTCACCTCGAGCGTCGACGACGCTGGGCGACGTGACGGCGAGGTCCCTGCTGATCCGCGGCCATCGGTGGTGTATGCCCGGAAGGAAGTCATCCTCGCAGGCGGTGCGTACAACACCCCGCAGCTTTTGAAGCTGTCTGGAATTGGGCCTCGGGCGGAGCTGGAACAGCACGGCATCGCGGTGCGGGTCGATGCGCCCGGGGTCGGCGCGAACCTGCACGATCGCTACGAGGTAGCGGTGACCTGCGAGCTGGACCGGGACTACCCGATCTTTGACGGCTCGGAGCTGGACGTGCCCAGCGACCTCACGGCCGGCGACGCGATGTTCTCGGAGTGGCGGGACAAGGCGAACGGGCCGTACACCACCAACGGCACACTCGCCGCGATCATCGCGAAGTCCAGTGTCGCCAAGCAGGACTCGGACCTCATCGTCTTCTCGATACCGATCGACTTCCACGGGTACTACCCCGGATACTCACGCAACGGCATGGAGTTCCACAACCGGCTCTCGATGCTGGTGCTCAAGGCCCACACCAACAACCGGGCCGGCACCGTGAGCCTGCGATCAAGCGACCCGCGCGAGGTGCCGGACATCCGCTTCCGCTACTTCGAGGAAGGCACTGCCGGGCACGAGGAGGATCTCGAGGGTGTCGTGGACGGCATCGAGATCGCCCGAGATGTGATCGACCACCTGCAGTTGGCCGGGGTGGCCCGCGAGATGGTGCCCGGAAGTGCGGTCACCGACCGGGCCGCGCTGAAGGATTTCGTGCGTCAGCAGGCCTGGGGACACCACGCTTGCGGCACGGCGAAGATCGGGCGGCCTGACGACCCGAACGCGGTGCTCGACGGCGACTTCAGGGTACGCGGGGTGCAAGGCCTGCGGGTCGTCGACGCTTCGATCTTCCCAGACATCCCAGGGTTCTTCATCGCATTGGCGGTCTACATGATCAGCGAGAAGGCCAGCGACGTCATCGCCGCAGAGCATCAAGACGACGACAGCAGCAGTGTGGCTGTGACCCAGGGCCCGGCAAAGTCGTCAGGTGATGCCGAGTAGGGCCAGCGGCGGCCCTCAACGGCGACATCCTCGAGATCCCGCTCGACCACGAAGCCGAGCTGGTGGCCGACCTGCGCCAGCGCGGCTACGAGGTGACCCGCGACGACGATCTCATCAACGTCCTCGATTGCCGCAGCTTCAGCCCCCTCGGCTGAGGCGGCCCGGGCAGGGAGACCGCAGCGGCCAGGCACCCTGCGCCCGGTCGAGGCGGGCTCGACCTCGGCCGGGCTGCGGCGCCTCAGGGCCACGGAGCTGATGATCGATGTAGACGAGTCGGCGCTTTGTGCGGCATTGCCCGGGGGAAATTGGCAGGATGGCGCCATGGCCACGGTCGCTGTGATCGGTCTGGGTGGAATGGGTAGCCGGATAGCGGGCCGGCTGCTCGATGCCGGCCATGACCTCGTTGTCTGGAATCGCACGCCGCGGAGGGCCAGCGATCTCGTGGCGCGTGGCGCGGTCGCCGCCGACAGTCCGGCAGAGGCTGCCCGCCGGGCCGATCTGGTCATCACCATGCTGGCCGACCCGGCCGCGCTGCAAGAGGTGACCGAGGGCCCGCAGGGCATCCTCGCCGGTGCTACCGCGTCGACGACGCTCGCTGAGATGTCCACGGTCGGGCCGCCCGCGGTGCGACGGTTGGCCGCGATGCTGCCGGATGGCGTTGGCCTGCTCGATGCGCCGGTGCTGGGCAGCGTCTCGGAGGCCGAGTCCGGTTCGCTACGGATCTTCGTCGGAGGGCCGGAGCCGCTCGCCCAACGGTGGATGCCGGTGTTGGGCGCGCTTGGCTCGCCGACGCATGTCGGACCGCTCGGTGCCGGCGCGGCGGCCAAACTGGTCGCCAATTCGACCCTCTTCGGAGTGCTCGCTGTTCTCGGTGAGGCGCTCGCCCTGGCGGATGGGCTTGGGCTGCCCCGTGACACAGCGTTTGAGGTCTTGTCCGCGACTCCCGTCGGCTCGCAAGCGGATCGGCGACGACCAGCGATCGAATCCGATCAGTTCCCGCTCCGGTTCGCGCTGTCACTCGCCCTCAAGGACGCCGATCTGGTCGTGTCGGCCGGCGAGTCGGCAGGCGTCGAACTGCCGGTCGCGGCGGCCGCGCGGCAGTGGGTCGCGTCGGCTCAGGAGGCCGGCCTTGGTGACCGGGACTACTCGGCCGTGATCGCGCACATCACCGACGCTGCCCGATCAGCCTGAGACCTGGGCCGTACGACAGGCCCGTCCGGTGACCGTTGAACTCGCAGGGCAGCAGGCAATGCCAGATCTACCCGCCAGGTTCAGCGTGGTCGACTCAGCCATTCCCAGGCTCGGCGGAGGCCCACCTGCACCGGGTCGTCACCCGCGGCCTCGACCTCTCTGGCCGGCGTATCCTCGCGGGGCTCGTGCAGTTCGGCACCGGGCACCGACAGCACGACCCCCCGCTCGTACAGATCGGCGATCTGCTCACGGTGGGCGAAGCGGTGGGACCGGTACGGCTTCGGCGGTGCCACGATCACGCCGTGGAGGATGTCCGCCTGTTCGTCAGCGATCACGTGCTCGACCACGCCGACGGGTGCCGAGTCGACGTCGTAGACCCGGGTGCCGACGGCGAGCGCAAGGTACGAGACCTTCGCGCCGAGATCCTCCACGGCGTTCACGGTACCCGCCGCCTGATCACCATGGGCCTGATCACTCGTAGTCGAGCGGACGCCAGGGCAATGGGCGGCCGGCCCACACCACCGTCCCGTTCACGTCGTACGCAGCCAGCCGAGGGTCGTCATGGTGGAGAGGCTGGTCGCCTTGAGGCCGGCGGCGGAGACGGTCCAGAGCACTCCGTCGACCACCAGTGACCGGCGGATCGTCGTGAACCCCTCGGTACGCTCGGTGCCCGGCGTGTGGTCGACCCTGCCGACCTCGGTGAAGCCGCCGTCGCCGGCTCGCAGGGCCAGCGCCACGTTGCTCGGCAGGCCCTTGCCGTAGACGGTCAGTGGGACCACGACCAGGCGTTCGTCCGGCCAGTAGAGGAACGCATGCGGGTCGAACTCCGCCTCGGAGTGCCCCTGCTTGACGTGGTGCTGGGCGAGCCGGGTCGGCTTGGCCGGATCGGAGACGTCGAAGAGTGAGAGTTGGGTGCCCTGGACGCGGCCCTGGTCGGACGCTTCCTGGCCGACGCCGAGCAGCCGTCCTTCGCCGGCCGGGTGCAGGTACGCCGAATACCCGTTGATCTTCAGTTCGCCGGTCACCTTCGGCGCCCTCGGATCACGCAGATCGACGGTGTAGAGCGGGTCGGTCTGCCGGAAGGTGACGACGTACCCGGTGCCGCCGACGAACCGTACCGCGTAGATCCGCTCTCCCTTGCCCAGTCCGGTGACCTTGCCGACCTGGGTCAGCGCCGTGCCGTCGGCGCGCAGGACGTGCACGCTGGACGTCGAGTTCGGCTTGTTGCCCCAGGTGCGGCCACTGGTGGTGGCCACTCGCAGGTGGCCGTCCCACTCGGACATGGCGTACTGGTTGATGAGCCAGCCCGGTACGGACGCGTCGGCGACGTACCGCGGGGCACCGGCGCCCGAGATGTCGAACTGATAGATGTCGGTGGTCTCGTCTTCGGGATCGGGTGCGATGTTCCGCGCCCTCAGCATCGGCAGCACCCGCCAGCGCTGGTCGTTGGCGACGTACAGGCGGGGTCCGTTGCTGTAGACGGTGTCGCCGTCGGCGATAACGGTGACCGGGTCGCCGGCGCCGAGCGTGGCCACACCGAGGTCGAAGCTGAGCACGGTCACCAGCGACGTGCCGGAGTAGGCGGCCGGCCGGCTCACCCGTTCGCAGCCGACCCGTCCGGCGCTGGTTCGCCCATCGGAGGTGACCTCGTACCGGGGCAGCCAGTCGTCGATGGTGGCGTTGTCGATGATCTCGCGGTTGGCGGCGGTGCGCTGCTCATCGGTGGCCCGTTGCGGGTGCGGGAAGTTTAGCCGGGGCGCGGAGCGGACCACGACCCGGACAGTGGTGCCGACCTGGCGGGCGTCCACCAGATTGCCGTCGATCCGGTACTCGCCGAGGATCTTCGGCTCGCCGGACAGGTCGACCATGATCAGCCGGGGGCCGACGATGCCGTCCGGCGTCGGGGCGTCTGCCGGGCGCGCGCCTCCCCCTCGGACGGCCGGTTTCGCCACGCCGGCCCACCCGTCGCGGAGCAGCACCAGCGCCCGGTCGCCGTGCAGCAGCAGGCCGTCTTCGCCCCCGCGGAATCCATCGGAACCCGGTGCCAGCTCCAGCTCTCCGGTCAGCCGGCGGGTGGCCGGGTCGACCACGTACAGCTTGCCGTGCTGCACGGTGACGATCCGTTTGCCGTCGGTCTTGACCAGGTCCGGTTCATCGGCCCCGGCCTCGTGGGTGTTGGTGCCCGAGTAGCTCTTGGGCGCCGCATCCGCCCGCGCCGCAGTGGCGGGCCCGGCAGCCTGTTCGGCGCGGCCGAAGGTACGGATGTCCCCGTTCGGCCCGAGCCCCCAGGGCCCGACGTACGCCTTGGCCGCCGTTTTCAGCTGCCGCAGCGCCTCCGGGCAGGAGTCGAACGCGACGAGTTGGAACCCGCCGGCCGGCACGTGCCGGTCAGGTGGCGGCACGGGGACCGGCTCCGCCGTACAGCCGGTGACCAGCGCCAGGCCGGCGGCCAGGGCCAGTCCGATGACGCGAGCTGGGGTCATGATCCGGGGGACGCCGGTGGCGGCCGTTGGCTGGGGTACGTGGGCGCTGCTACGCGTCATGCCCCCTACGACGTGGCTGTCCCGGGTTGGGTTCCCAGTGACACCTTGTCGCCAAGGATTGAATGATGGTTCAATCCTTGCGTGGCGTACCGAAGCACTGAGCGGGTGAAGGCTCGGCTGAGCGCCTCCCGGGAACGGATCATCGTCGCGGCACTGGGAATCATGGCCGAGCACGGGTACGCCGGCTGCTCGGTCGCCGCTGTCGCCGAGCGGGCCGGCGTGGCGACCGGCAGCGTCTACC
Organism: Micromonospora sp. U21; assembly: GCF_018070045.1. GTDB lineage: Bacteria > Actinomycetota > Actinomycetes > Mycobacteriales > Micromonosporaceae > Micromonospora. The sequence continues at coordinate 28,948 of NZ_JAGPYK010000021.1, read as the reverse complement.
GCCACTTCCCGACCAAGGCCGATCTGTTCGCCGAGGTGTTCCGCACGGCCTCTCAGCGCGAGGTGGACGCGGTCGCGCGTGCCGCAGCGCTGGAGACCTCCGCCGCCGAGCAGATGGCCGCCGTCGTCGAGACGTTCTCCGGCCGCGCCCTGCAGTCCCCACGGTTGGCGTATGCCCTGCTCGCCGAGCCGGTCGACCCGGCGGTCGACGCCGAGCGGCTCGTCTTTCGCCGCGCGTACGCCGAACTGATCGCCGGGTACGTCGCGGCCGGTGTGGCGAGCGGTGAACTACCCCCGCAAGATCCGGAGCTGACCGCGACCGCGCTGGTCGGCGCCCTGGCCGAGGCCATGGTCGGTCCGCTGGCCGCCGGGGTCGCCGGCCCGGAGACCATCCCCGCCCTGATCGCCTTCATCCACCGCGCGCTGGGAGTATCGCCGTGACGACACACGAGGTCTTCAACCAGGTTTCCCCGCTCGCTGGCTACGACGCGGCGGACGACCCGGCACTGCTCGACGGGCTCGAGCGGGAGGGCGCCGGCTGGGCCGCCGCCGAGCTGCACGAGCTCGGCCGTCTGGGCGGCGCCGAGCAGGCCATCGAGTACGGGCGGCTGGCCAACGAGCATCCGCCGGTCCTACGCACCCACGACCGCTACGGCCATCGGATCGACGAGGTGGAGTTCCACCCCGCGTGGCACGAGCTGATGCGCACCGCGGTCACGCACGGCCTGCACGCCGCACCGTGGGCGGACGCCCGACCGGGGGCACACGTGGCCCGCGCCGCCAAGTTCTACACGTGGCGGCCCGACGCCGGCCACGGCTGCCCGATCTCGATGACCTACGCAGCAGTGCCGGCGCTGCGGCACAACCCGGAGCTGGCCGCGCGGTACGAGCCGCTGCTCACCGCTACGACGTACGACTTCGGGCTGCGTCCGCCGCTGGCCAAGCAGGGGCTGCTGGCGGGCATGTCGATGACGGAGAAGCAGGGCGGCTCGGACGTGCGCGCCAACACCACCACCGCCCGCCCTGATCCGGACGGAACCTACCGGCTCGTCGGGCACAAGTGGTTCACGTCGGCGCCGATGTGCGACATCTTCCTCACCCTCGCCCAGGCACCGGGCGGAATCACCTGCTTCCTCGTCCCGCGTGTCCTGCCCGACGGCACCCGCAACCCGATGCGGCTGATGCGCCTGAAGGACAAGCTCGGCAACCGGTCCAACGCCTCGGCGGAGGTGGAATACGAGCAGGCGGTCGCATGGCGCGTCGGAGACGAGGGTCGTGGCGTGCGCACGATCATCGACATGGTCAACCTGACCCGCCTCGACTGCGTGATCGGCGCGGCGGCCGGGATGCGCCAAGGCGTGATCACCGCCGCCCACCACGCCATCCACCGGCAGACCTTCGGCCGGTACCTCATCGACCAGCCCCTGATGCGCAACGTGCTCGCCGACCTCGCGGTCGAGTCCGAGGCCGCCACCGTCCTCATGATGCGCCTCGCCGGAGCGACCGACCGATCCGCGCGCGGCGACGCCAGCGAGACCGCGTTCAAGCGGCTCGCCCTCGCGGTCGGCAAGTACTGGGTCTGCAAGCGCTGGCCGGCACACGCCGCAGAGGCCCTCGAGTGCCTGGGCGGCAACGGCTACGTCGAGGAGTCGGGCATGCCGCGACTGTTCCGCGAGTCGCCACTGAACTCGATATGGGAGGGCTCCGGCAACGTCGCCGCCCTGGACGTCCTGCGTGCTCTCGTCAAGGAACACCAGGTCATGGAGGCGTTCCAGGCCGAGGTGGGCGCCGCTGCCGGCACCGACGCACGGCTCGACGCCGCAGTCCGCCAGGTGCGGGCCGACCTGTCCAACCTCGACGACCTCGAACTGCGGGCGCGGCGCGTCGTCGAGCGGCTCTCCCTGGTGCTGCAGGGCTCGCTGCTGGTGCGGCACGGCCACCCCGCCGTCGCCGACGCGTTCTGTGCGTCCCGGCTCGGCGGCGATCACGGCCAGGCGTACGGCACCCTGCCGACCGGCGTCGACTTCGCCGCGATCATCTCCCGCGCCACCCCGAAGGTGAGCTGACAAGAGGTTGCGTCAGGTCGCCGGTCGAACGATGGCGAGGAACAGGGCCAGGGCGACGGCCTGGATGCCGACCACGGTGACGATCACCGCGGTGATGGAGTAGTCGTAGAGGGCGCCGGTGAGCAGCCCGCCGACCAGCGTCGCCGCGCCCAACCCGGCGGCGAAAGTGCCGTACGCGGTGCCCCGCCGCGCGGCGGGGACGATGTCGGCGATGGTCGCCCGCATGGTGGATTCCTGGATGCCGAGCACCGCGCCCCAGGCCAGGACTCCGGCGACTGCGATCGCCGGGGTCGTGGTGAAGGCAGCCAGCGGGATCAGGGCGGTCAGCACAGGCACCGCGGCCAGTACCCGGACGCCGGCCCGGTCGTACAGCCACCCGGAGGCCAGCGCGGCGAGCGCGTCGACGCCCATCGCGGCGGCGTACACGACCGGGATCACCGCCAGCGGTACGACGTGCCGGGTGGCGAGGTGGAAGCTGAGCACCCCGAAGGTGGCGAAGCCGGCCGTGGTCATCGCCGTGAACGCCAGATAGGTCCAGAACACCCGGGGCAGCCGGCCGCCCGGCGGAGCGGGTGCCGCGCCGGGTCGAGGGCCCGGTTCGAAGCGGCGTGGGTCGGGCACGCCGGCGCGTAGCCACAGCAGCAGGAGCATCGCCGCCACGGCGGGTACGGCCAGGGCGAGGAACGCGGGCCGGTAGTTGTGGGCGGTGGCGGCCAGTACGGCGGCGACCAGCAGCGGCCCGGCCACGCCGCCGGTCTGGTCGAGCGCCTCATGGACGGCGAAGCCCTTGCCGCGGCCGACTGCCGCGGCGGCGTTCGAGAGCATGACATCCCTCGCCGGGCCGCGGATCGCCTTGCCGGCGCGCTCCGCGACGAACAGCGCCGCAGCCAGCCACAGCGCGGTGGTCAGCCCGAGAGTGGGCACGGCGACCATGGTCACGGCATAGCCGACCAGGACGAGCGGCCAGTAGGCGCGGGTCCGGTCCGCGAGGGGTCCGGTGGCCAGCCGCCCGGCCAGGGCGGTCGCCTCGCCGGCGCCGGTGACCAGCCCGACGACGGTCGCGGACGCGCCGAAGGTGGCCAGATAGGGGCCGATGACCGACCGGGCGCCCTCGTACACCACGTCCGACAGCAGGCTGACCACACCGAAGGCGGTCACGAACCGCCACGGCGTCCACCGGATGGTGAGCGCGGTGACTCTCACCCGTGCAGTCTGGCCCACCGGCAGGCTGGCCGGGCGCGGATCGACCCGACTACCGTTCGCCGGGGAGAAGCGAGGAGCCGAGCCATGCGGGCAACCACAGTAGTCAACCTGAAGGGCCACCGCGACGACCCGGCGTACGCCGACGTGGTCTACGTCGGGCGCGCCATGTACCGCGGCGGCTGGCAGCTCCCCCGCTCCCCGTTGTCCAGCCCGTACCGCCCGGGCCCGGACGGCACCCGGGACGAGGTCGTCGAGAAGTACCGTGCGTACCTGCTCGACAGCCCCGAACTGCTCGCCCTCCTGCCGGAACTGCGCGGGCGCCGGCTCGGCTGCTGGTGTGTGCCGGAGCGCTGTCACGCCGAGGTGATCGCGGAACTCGCCGACTCGCCGCCGGCCTCGAGCCTCCGGTAGGAGGCCCGGCGGGGCTGTCGAGCTGATCAGGTGTTCTGTGGGAAGCCGAGGTTCACGCCGCCGTGGGACGGGTCGAGCCACCTGCTGGTGACCACCTTGGCCCTGGTGAAGAAGTGCACGCCGTGCGGCCCGTACGCGTGCGAGTCACCGAACAGTGAGTCCTTCCACCCCCCGAACGAGTAGTAGGAGACCGGAACCGGGATCGCCACGTTGACGCCGACCATGCCGATCTCGATTTCATTCTGGTACCGCCGGGCGGCGCCGCCGTCGTTGGTGAAGATGGCGGTGCCGTTCCCGTACGGGTTGGCGTTCACCACGTCGACCGCCGCGTCGTAGCTGGGAGCCCGTACCACCGAGAGCACCGGACCGAAGATCTCGTCGGTGTAGATGGACATGTCCACGTCGACGTGGTCGAAGAGTGTCGGCCCCAGCCAGAAGCCGGCGTCGTCGCCGTCGATCGGTTGACCGCGTCCGTCGACCACCAGCGTCGCGCCCGCGGACCGGCCGGCGTCCAGATATGACCGCACCCGGTCGCGGTGCGCCCCGGTGACCAAGGGTCCCATCTCGCAGCCCGGGCGGCGGCCGTCGCCGACATGCACTCCGGCGATCCGCTCGCTGATCTTGCCGACCAGCTCGTCGCCGACCGGGTTCACGGCCACGACGACGGAGATCGCCATGCAGCGCTCACCGGCCGAGCCGAAACCGGCCGAGACGGCGGCGTCCGCGGCGAGGTCGAGGTCGGCGTCGGGCAGCACGACCATGTGGTTCTTCGCGCCGCCGAGCGCCTGCACCCGCTTGCCGTTGCGCGTTCCGGTTTCGTAGACGTACCGGGCGATCGGCGTCGACCCGACGAACGAGACCGCCTTGACCTGCGGATGCTCGAGGATCCGGTCGACCGCCTCCTTGTCGCCGTGCACGACGTTGAACACGCCATCGGGTAGCCCGGCCTCGGCGAAGAGATCCGCCAGGAAGTTCGCCGCGGAGGGGTCCTTCTCGCTCGGCTTCAGCACCACGGTGTTGCCGCAGGCGATGGCGTTGGGCACGAACCACAGCGGCACCATCGCCGGGAAGTTGAACGGGGAGATCACCCCGACCACGCCGAGCGGCTGCTGGATCGAGTACACGTCCACCCTGGTCGAGGCGTTCTCGCTGAATCCGCCCTTGAGCAACTGAGGGATGCCGCAGGCGAACTCCACCGCCTCCAGCGCACGCTGTATCTCGCCCGCCGCGTCGGAGAGCACCTTGCCGTGCTCGGCGGTGATGATCTCGGCGAGGTCGGACTTGCGGGCGTTGAGCAGTTCGCGGAACGCGAACATCACGTTCGCGCGTTGGGCGAGGGAGGCGTTGCGCCACCGGGAGAAGGCTTCGCGGGCGGCGGTGACCGCCTCGTCGACGTCGAAGGCGCTGGCGAAATCGACCTTCCCGCCGACCTGACCCGTCGCGGGGTCGTACACGTCACCCGTGCGCTGGGCGATGCCGGTCCATGCCTTGCCGCCGATCCGGTGCGTGATCCTCATGCCGACACCGCCTCAATGGCCTCGGCGAGGATGTCCAGCGCCTCGTCGGCCTCGTCCTCGGTGAGCGTCATCGGCGGCGCCAGCCGGATCACGTTGCCGTGCAGGCCGCCCTTGCCGACCAGCAGTCCGCGACTGCGCGCCTCCTCCAGCAGGGCGGCCGCGGCCGCGGGATCGGGTTCGCCGGCCGGGCCGACGAACTCGAGGGCGAGCATCAGACCCCTGCCGCGTACGTCGCCGACCACCGGATGCGTCGCGGCGACCGAGCGAAGGCCGTGGATCAGGCGGTTTCCCAGCTTCGCGGCGTTCGCCTGCAGGTCGTGGTCGAGGAGGTAGTTGAGGGTGGCGAGGGCCCCCGCGGTGGAGATCGGGTTGCCACCGAAGGTGGAGATCGAGTTGGCCTGCAGGCAGTCCATGAGTTCCGCGCGCGCGACGACACCGCCGATCGCCAGACCATTGCCGAGTCCCTTGGCGAAGGTCATCGCGTCCGGCACGACGTCGTGCGCCTGGATGCCCCAGAAGTGCTCGCCCGTACGGCCCCAACCGGTCTGGACCTCGTCGGAGACGAGCAGGATGCCGTACTCGTCGAGCACCTTCTTGAACTCGCGGAACAGGCCGTCGGGCGGGGAGGCGAAACCGCCCACGCCCTGGATCGGCTCGACGATCATGCACGCCACGTCGCCGGCGGTCGCGGTCTCGATCACCTCGCGCAGGTCGGCGACGCACGCCTTGACGTAATCGGCGTCCGACAGGTCCTTGAAGGGGCTGCGGTACCGGTAGCCACCGTGCACCCAGCTCACCTTGATCGGGCTGAGCTCACTGGCCGACCAGCCGCGGATGCCGGTGATCGCGACGGTGGCGAACGCGCGCCCGTGGTACGAGTTGCGCAGGGCGAGCACCTGCCCGCTGCGGCGGTGCTGCGTGGCGAGCATCAACGCGGTCTCGTTGGCCTCCGTACCCGAGTTCGTGAAGAACACCTTCGCGTCCGGGATTCCGGACAGGTGCGCGATCTTCTCGGCGAGCTCGACCTGCGACTCGATCAGGTACAGCGTCGAGGAGTGCAGCACGCCGGTGTCGAGCTGCGAGCGGACCGCGTCGCTGATCTCGGCCACGTCGTAGCCGACCGAGTTGGTGAGAATGCCGCCGAAGAAGTCGAGGTACGTGCGGCCCTCGCGATCGGTCACCCGGCGACCGTGCGCGCTGGCGATCTCAATCGGCTCCTCGTAATAGAGGGCCAGCCACTTCGGCAGCACGGACCGGTGTCGATGCAACAACTCCCGATGCGCCATCGCGTCCTCCGTATCTCGTACCTCAGCCGAGTGTCCCGAGACTTCGGTGGTCGCCGCCACCGACAACCTGTACGGGTCGGCATCGATGGCGCTACGTTGTGTGCAACCCCCCAGGGGAGGCGGCATGTACCCGACGGTCGCAGAAGCAGTGGCGCTGCCCGTGATCCGGCGCGGCCGGCCGCGCGTCGTCGCGGGGTCCGATGGCCTGCAGCGGCCCGTCCGCTGGGTTCATGCGGCGGAGGTCGCCGACATCGCTCATCTGCTGCGCGGCGGCGAGCTCGTGCTGACCACCGGCATCGCGCTGCCGGACGAGGAAACGGCACTGACGGCGTACGTGGACGACCTGGCCGCGGTCGGCGCGGCGGGGCTCGTGGTGGAGCTGGTCCGGCGCTGGAGCGACCACGTGCCGGACGCGCTGGTGGCCGCTGCGGAACGACACAGACTTCCCTTGATCACGCTGGCCCGGGAGACCCAGTTCGTGTCCGTCACGGAGGCGGTCGTGGCGTTGATCGTGGACGCGCAGCTCGCCGAGCTGCGGGCGGCTGAGCAGGTGCACGAGACGTTCACCACGCTCACGGTCGCCGGGGCGGAGCCAGCCGAGGTGTTGCGCGAGGTCGCGAGGATCTCCGGGCTGCCGGTCGTCCTGGAGACGCTGGGGCACGACGTGCTCGCGTACGACGCGGCCGGGCAGGACCCGATCGAGCTGCTGACCGACTGGGGGCAGCGATCCCGGTCCGTGGCGGTGTCCCAACGGACCGCCTACGACGAGGAAGCCGGCTGGCTGATCACCGCGGTCGGCGCGCAGGGCGCCGACTGGGGACGGCTGGTTCTGCTCTCGCCGGCCCCTCCCCCGCACCGTCACGTGGTGGTCGCGGAGCGGGCCGCGTCGGCACTGGCGGTGCACCGGCTCGTGGCGCGGGATCGGGAGAGCCTGGAGCGGCAGACGCACCGGATGTTGCTCGCGCAACTGCTCGGCCAGGCCCTGCCTCCTGCTGATCTGACCACCCGGGCGGCCGCGTTGGGCGTTGCGCTGGAGCGGCGGAAACTGGTCGGGGTGGCGATCCGACCGGGGAGCATCACGCCGCGCGCCCCCGCACTGGCCACGCAGGAGGTGTTGCGGGACCTCGCGGAGGCCACCGCGTTGGCCGCGCGACGGGTGAGTGTGCCGGCGTTGGTGGGCGTCGTGGACGACACCAGCGTGCGCGCGCTGTTGTCGTTGCCGGCGCAGGCGGAGGTCGATGCGATCCTGCGACGGTTGGCCAGAGAAGTTCACCGCTCGGCCGCCAGTGCCGTGGTGGTGGCCGTCGGCACGACGGTGTCGCAGGTGTCCGATGTGCGGCGCAGTCTTGGCGAGGCCGCACACGTCGCCGGTGCCGCGCTACGCTCCCCCGGCGCCCAGGTCTACCACCGGCTGGACGACGTGCGACTGCGTGGCCTGCTGCACCTGCTGCGCGAGGACGAGCGTGTCCGGGCCTTCGCTCACCGGGAACTCGGGCCCCTGTTGGCGCGCGATGACAGCCAGGGCAGCCGGCTCGTGGAGCTGCTGCGCTGCTTCTGCGAGCAGGGCGGGAACAAGTCGGCGGCGGCCGGCGCCGCGCACCTGTCACGCACGGCCTACTACCAGCAGCTGTCGCGGATCGCGCAGGTGCTCGGGGTGTCGCTGGAGGACCCGGAGTCGATGTTGTCGTTGTACGTGGCGCTGCTGGTGCACGAACTCGACGACGCGTGACGGGTCAAGGGTCCGGCAGACGGCCCGAATCCATCCGCCGTGGCGATTGACAGCTCCGTGCGGGCATGCCCGTGGACAGAGTGTGCCCCGATCATGGCAAGCGTGGACACTTTGCCGCTGCCCGTGGCGGGTCCGGGGCACCCACCATTCCGAGATAAAGATCGTGCTGATCCGCCCCCACCCGCAGCACGCGCCGGTTGGACGGTCGCTGTTGCGGCAGCGTGACAGGGAGGTGACCGATGGCCGTTGAACCCCTGCCCCCCGCCGAGACCACCGCGGCCGAGCCGGGCACACAGATCACCCATTCGGATGGCCGAGTCGAGCTGCGTGATTTCTCCACGATCGCCGACAGCCCGTACTTCAACGAAGAGCTCGCCCCGGTGCCCATCGAGAAGCGCACCTGGACCACATACAACTTCGCGGCGCTGTGGATCGGCATGGCGCACAACATCCCCACCTACCTGCTCGCCGCCGGGCTCATCCAGCTCGGCATGAACTGGGTGCAGGCGTTCCTCACGATCACGCTGGGCAATCTGCTCGTCCTGATCCCGATGCTGTTGAACAGCCACGCGGGCACGAAATACGGGATCCCGTTCCCGGTCTTCGCCCGCGCGTTCTACGGAGTCCGAGGCGCGAACCTCCCAGCCCTGCTCCGCGCCTTCATCGCCTGCGGCTGGTTCGGCATCCAGACCTGGATCGGCGGCGAAGCGATCTACGCGATCGCCGGCAAGCTGCTCGGCTCCTGGTGGGTCAACGCGGCCACGGTGATGGACTACCCGTGGACGCTGTGGGCCTCGTTCTTCCTGTTCTGGGCGATCGAGATGGCGATCATCTGGCGGGGCATGGACACCCTGCGGCGCTTCGAGAACTGGGCCGCACCGTTCGTCATCGTGGTCGCCGTCGCCCTGCTGATCTGGGTGCTGGTCGAGGCGGGCGGGCTCGGCCCGATCCTGTCCGAGCCATCGAAGCTGGGCTGGGGCGCCGACTTCTGGAAGCTGTTCGCGCCGTCCCTGATGGGCATGATCGCCTTCTGGGCGACGCTGTCGCTGAACATCCCCGACTTCACCCGGTTCGGCGGCAGCCAGCGGCAGCAGGCGTACGGCCAGATCCTCGGCCTGCCGACCACGATGTCGTTCTTCGCCATCCTGTCGATCATGATCACCTCAGGCACCGCCGTGATCTACGGTGAGGCGATCTGGGACCCCATCCAACTCGCGGCCAAGTTCGAGAACCCGCTGGTCGTCGCACTCGGCCTGTTCACCGTCGTGGTCGCCACGCTGTCGGTGAACGTCGCGGCGAACACGGTCAGCCCGGCGTACGACTTCTCCAACGCCGCGCCCCGACTGGTGAGCTTCCGAACCGGGGGCCTGATCACCGGCGTGCTCGGCATCCTGATCCAGCCGTGGCGCCTGGTGCAGGACCCCAACATCTACATCTTCGTCTGGCTCGGGTTCTACGGCGGCCTGCTCGGCGCGGTCGCCGGCGTACTCATCGCCGGGTACTGGATCCGCCACCGCACCAGGCTCCAACTGCCGGCCCTCTACCGCCCCGAGGGCAGGTACTGGTTCTCCGGCGGGTGGAACTGGGCCGCCATCGTCGCCACCGTCGTCGGCGCGGTCCTCGCGGTGGGTGGCGCCTACTCCGCACCCGGCAAGGGGCCGTTCCCGTCCGACGGGCTCATCCCGTTCCTCAAGCCGCTCTACGACTACAGCTGGGTGGTCGGTCTGGTCGCCGGGTTCCTCGTCTACCTGGCGCTGTCGATGCCGCGCACCGCGCACGCGAAGGGGGAGCAATGAGCAACATCATCCGAGCCGGGCTGGTGCAGCAGAAGTGGACCGGCGACAAGGAGTCGATGATCGCCAACGCGGTCGAGGCCATCCGCAGCGCCGCCTCGCAGGGCGCACAGGTGGTCTGCCTGCAGGAGTTGTTCTACGGCCCGTACTTCTGCCAGATCCAGGACGCGGACTACTACTCGTACACCGAGGCCATCCCGGACGGGCCGACGACCGCGCTGATGCGCGAGGTCGCCGAGCAGCACGGCGTGGTGTTGATCGTGCCGATGTACGAGCAGGAGCAGCCCGGTGTCTACTACAACACCGCCGCGGTGATCGACGCTGACGGCACCTACCTCGGCAAGCACCGGAAGAACCACATTCCGCAGGTGAAGGGGTTCTGGGAGAAGTTCTACTTCCGGCCGGGGAACCTCGGCTATCCGGTGTTCGACACCGCCGTGGGGCGCATCGGCGTCTACATCTGCTACGAGCGGCACTTCCCCGAGGGCTGGCGGGCGCTCGGCCTGGCCGGCGCGAAGATCGTTTTCAACCCGTCGGCGACCAGCCGCGGCCTGTCGGAGTACCTGTGGCGGCTGGAGCAGCCCGCTGCCGCGGTCGCCAACGAGTACTACGTCGGCGCGATCAACCGGGTCGGCGTGGAACCGTTGGGCGACAACGACTTCTACGGCCAGTCGTACTTCGTGGACCCGCGCGGGCAACTCATCGGCGACGCGGCGTCGGACAGCGAGGCGGAGGTCGTCGTCCGCGACCTGGACATGGACAAGCTGGCCGAGGTCCGTGACCTGTGGGCCTTCTACCGCGACCGCCGTCCCGACACGTACGAATCGCTGGTGAAGCCGTGAGCATCGTCATCCGCAACGGAACGATCGTCAACGCCACCGGGGCGTCCCCGGCGGACGTGCTGGTCGAGGGCGAGCGGATAGCGGCGCTCGCCGCACCCGACTCGGGTCTGGCCGAGCAGTGGGCTTCCGGTGCCGAGCGCGTGATCGACGCCACCGGGAAGTACGTGGTGCCGGGCGGCATCGACGGCCACACCCACATGGAGATGCCGTTCGGCGGCACGTTCTCGGCGGACAACTTCGAGACCGGGACCATCGCGGCAGCCTGGGGCGGCACGACGACCATCGTCGACTTCGCCGTGCAGGGCAAGGGCACGTCCGTGCTGTCCGCGCTGGACAAGTGGCACAGCAAGGCTGACGGCAACTGCGCGATCGACTACGGGTTCCACATGATCATCTCAGACGTCAACGACACGTCTCTGAAGGAGATGGAGGCCTGCATCGACGCGGGCGTCAACACGTTCAAGATGTTCATGGCCTATCCGGGGGTCTTCTACGCCACCGACGGGGAGATCCTGCGGGCGATGCAGAAGGCCCGGGACACCGGGTCGATGATCATGATGCACGCGGAGAACGGCATCGCCATCGACCAGCTCGTCCTCCAGGCGCTGGCCAACGGTCAGACGGACCCGGTGCAGCACGGCCTGACCCGGCCGCCCGAGCTGGAGGGCGAGGCGACGTCGCGGGCGATCGCGCTGGCCAAGGTCACCGGCTCGCCGCTGTACATCGTGCACCTCTCCGCCGCGCACGCCCTGGACGCGGTCACCCAGGCGCGTGACACCGGGCAGAACGTGTTCGCCGAGACCTGCCCGCAGTACCTGTTCCTGTCGCTGGAGGATCTGGCCAGGCCCGACTTCGAGGGCGCGAAGTACGTCGCCTCTCCCCCGCTGCGCCCCAGGGAGCACCAGGCGGAACTGTGGCGGGGCCTGCGCACCAACGACCTGTCGCTGGTGTCCACCGACCACTGCCCCTTCTGCTTCAAGGACCAGAAGGAGTTGGGCCGGGGAGACTTCTCCAAGATCCCGAACGGGATGCCCGGCGTCGAGCACCGGATGGACCTGCTCTATCAGGGCGTCGTGAAAGGCGAGATCACCCTGCCGCGCTGGGTGGAGATCAGCTCGACCACGCCCGCCAGGATGTTCGGGCTCTACCCGCGCAAGGGCATCATCGCGCCGGGCGCCGACGCGGACATCACGGTGTACGACCCGACAGCCCGGCAGACCATCTCGGCCAGCACGCACCACATGAACGTGGACTATTCCGCGTACGAGGGCATGAAGCTGACCGGAAAGGTCTGCACCGTGCTGTCCCGTGGTCGAGTCGTGGTCGACGACAACGCCTTCCACGGCGCGGCCGGGCACGGCAGGTTCCTGAAGCGCGATCTCACTCAATACCTGGTCTGAAAAGGAGAAGCCGTGGACTTCGGTGTCGTACTCCAGACCGACCCGCCAGCTCGCGACGTCGTGGCGGGCCTCACCGCCGCCGAGGACAACGGGTTCCGCTACGGGTGGACGTTCGACTCCTGCGTGCTGTGGCAGGAGCCGTTCGTCATCTACTCGCAGGTCCTCGCCGCAACCAAGCACCTGATCGTCGGGCCGATGGTGACCAACCCGAGCACCCGCGACTGGTCGGTCACCGCGTCGCTCTTCGCCACGCTCAACGACATGTTCGGCAACCGCACGGTGTGCGGGATCGGCCGCGGCGACTCGGCCCGGCGGGTCATCGGCCAGCCGCCGGCGAGCCTGGCCACGCTGAAAGCAGCGATGCACGTGATCAAAGAGCTGGCCGAGGGCAACGAGGTCGAACACCACGGCACGCCGGTGCGCATCCCGTGGGTGCGTGACGGCAGGCTGGAGATCTGGATGGCGGCCTACGGCCCGAAAGCGCTGCGGCTGGTCGGCGAGCAGGCCGACGGCTTCATCCTGCAGACGGCCGATCCCGACATCGCCCGCTGGACGATCGGCTCGGTACGCGATGCGGCCACCGCAGCAGGTCGAGATCCCGACTCGATCACGATGTGCGTGGCCGCGCCCGCTTACGTGGGCACCAACCTCGCGCACCAACGGGATCAGCTGCGCTGGTTCGGCGGCATGGTCGGCAACCACGTGGCCGACCTGGTCGCCCGCTACGGTGATTCCGGGGTCGTGCCGAAGGCCCTGACCGACTACATCAGGGGGCGCGAGGGCTACGACTATGCACACCACGGCCGCGCTGGCAATGCGTCCACCGACTTCGTGCCCGATGAGATCGTCAACCGGTTCTGCCTCGTCGGCCCCGAGTCAGCCCATGTCGACCGGCTGCAGGAGCTCAAGGAGATCGGGGTGCACAACTTCGCCCTCTACCTCATGCATGACGACAAGGAGAAGACCCTCTCCTCGTACGGCAAGAACGTCATCACGCAGGTCTGATCCGGGCCACTCGACGTACGCCTCGCACGTTCCATGAGCGTGATCGGTGGAGCTCAAACAAGCTCACGTGGCCGCCGGAGCGGTCTGGGAAACGTTCTTGAAGGGACGGAGGTGCGGGGAACATGGAGGGGGCCGTGCCATGATCCCGACCCTGATCCTCGTTGGCCTGCTCCTCGGGCGCTGGTGGTGGCTGCCGCTCCTGATCTCCGCCGTTGGTTGGCCCGTACTGCTCGTCGCCACGGACACGATGAACATCGAGCCAGGCTTGATCGCTGCCGCGTCCGGGCTGGCCGTGCTGAACGCCGGCGCCGGTGTCGTGGTCCACCAGGGCATCCTCTGGGCGGTTCGACGGGCGCGTCGCGTAAATCCCTCGTCGCACAGGTGACTGAGCGCGGCGCCTTTCCCCCATGCAGTCTGGCCTACCGGCAAGCTGGTCGGGCGTGGATGGACCCGCCCACCGTTGTCCGGCCCGTACCGCCCTGGCCCTGACGGCACCCGAAACGAGATCCTCGACAAGTACCGGGCGTACCTGCTCGGCCGACCCGACCTCCTCGCCCTCCGCGCCGGCCTGCGCGGACGCCGGCTCGGCTGCTGGTGCGTGCCGGAGCGCTGCCACGCCGAGGTTATCGCCGAACTCGCCGACTCGCTGCCACCGTCGAGCCTTCGGTAGAAAGCCCGGCGGAGATCTGCCTAGCGGACGTGGTCTGCATCGGGCACGGTGTCGAGATAGAGGAAGTCGGTCACGCCGATCACCCCGACGACCTGGCGCACGACCGGCGGCATGTCCCGGCGGGTGGGGTCGTGCACGAGGCGGGGACCGGTGAGGGGCACTCGCCGGCCGCGGGTCTCCAGCTCACAGCCGCCGGCCGCCAGTACGTTTCTCGCCCAGTCGGTGACCCCGTAGGTCAGCGCGGCGACGTAACCGTCGGACGTCCGGAAGATATTGATCGGAGTCCGGTACACCCGACCGGAGCGGCGGCCCCGGTGGATGATGACGCCGAAGCCGGGCAGCCGCCCGGCCAGCGGACCGGTCACGCGGTTGGTGACGACCCAGTTGAACCGCGCCAAGCGTCTGGGTAACACCATGGCCACCATGTTCGCCCAGGTGCGATCGAATCGCCAGCTCCACGTCCGCCGCCGTCGCGAGCCCCCGCTCCGCCCGCTCCTCGGCCCTCAGCTTGGCCAGATACAGACGTACGGCGTCGAAGAACTCCAGGTCCGTCCGCAGTGGCCGGAGCTTGTCCTCACGCGGGCATTTGCTGTAGGCGCGAGCGATCTTGCGGACGGTGTCGGCGTAGCGATCGGCGAGGGTGGGCTTGCCCTCCTCCAGGTCTGGTTCCGGGCGGCGGAGGTAATCCACGACGTCGAGCGCGGCATGGTAGAGGGCACGCGGTCTGCCCGAGTCGCGCTTGGCCTTCCAGTTGATGCCGTGAAGCTGGCTACCGATCACGCCGTGCAGCTCAACCACCATGTCGACCGCCGCGCTGATGTCCTTCCCGATCGACTTTTCGTCGATGTCGGTCCGGGTGTACTCGGCGAGCGCCTTGGTGAGGTCGTCGGCGATGCCGAGGAAGTTCACCACCAGACCGCTGGGCTTCTCGCCCCATCGACGGTTGACTCGGGCGAGGGCCTGCATCAACGCCGCCCCGCGCATCGGCTCGGGCTGCCTGAGGCGTCCTCGAACAGCCTGTTCGACAACGCCCACTGGGCCACGCCGCTGCTCGACGGCGCCGTGGCGCGGCTGCTCACCTACGGTTGGTCCACCCTGCCGAGCGGCACCCGGGTATACGGTCACCGGCCGTTGCGGCTGCTCTGCCACTTCATGGACCTCCAGCCGCCCACCCGCGCGCTGTCCGGAGAGCGGTCGGTGTCGGAGGTGGACCACTTGCTGGCCGACCTCGACCGGCAGCGGCAGGCCGATACCGCGGCGCTGCTCGCCTAGGCGGGTATGGCGATGGCCAACGATCCGCAGGAGGTCCTGGCGGCGGTTCGGGCGCTCCTCGACGACGAGGCGATCGGCACCGTCGCCGAGGCTAGCGTCTAGCTCCATCGGTGATACATCACCGGTCGCGCCACCCTCGGCGACGGCGGAGCCTTCATCGGCCCTTTCCTTCCACGCGCCCCACCAGGTGTGTCATGTCCGCCCATCCCCGGTCGGTGCCTCTTCCGCCGGCTCCGGCGGCGTCGGGCCGTCCACCCGTTCCCGCTCCCGGCGGTCCCGCCGTTTCTCGACGAGGGCTGCGAGCAGCAGCGACCCGACGGCCGCCGCCCGGCCCCAACGGCGCAGGGCGGCGCGGATCGGCCCGGGCGGTGGCGCCGGCGGCGGTCCGGGCACCACCACCCGGTCGACCCTCGGGTACGCGAGCCGGGAGGCCGAGATCGCTTCCTCCTCCGAGCGCAGGGCCCGGTTCCCGCCGATGACGAGGTGCCGGGCCTCGTCGCGGTAACGCCAACGCCACAGGTCGCCCTCCGGCCACAGCTCGATTCGCTCCCCCGGCCTGTCCAGGGCGGGTGTTTCCGGTTCACCCTCGCCCTCGGGCGGGTGAGGCGAGCGGTGGGCGGCCCGCCGCAGGTCCGCGCGGGTGAGTTCGCCGACGCCGGCTGCGCCGCCGCGGTGCAGCGCCCGCGCGGTCAGGAAGGCGAGCGCCCCGGCCAGGATCGGCAGGACGAGCACCAGCACCTGGAACACCGACAGCAGGTCGTAGATCGGCACCCGCAGCAGGCGGGCGATGATGTCGTCGCCGGCCGCCACCGTGAGTACCGCGTAGAAGGTCAGCGCGGCCACACCGATGCCCATCCGGACGGGATGGTCGCGGGGCCGGTCGAGCAGGTGGTGCTGCCGGCGATCGCCGGTACGCAGCCGTTCGACGAACGGCCACGCGTAGAGGACGAGGAAGGTCAACCCGCCGAGCACCACGCCGGGGAAGAACGGCGCGGGCACCAGATGCCCGGCGACGCGGAACTCCAGCGGCGGGAACAGCCGCAGGGCCCCATCACCCCAGGCGACGTACCAGTCGGGCTGGGCCGGCGCGGTGGACTGGGCCGGTTCGAAGGGCCCGTAGAGCCAGACCGGGTTGATCTGGATCAGGCCGCCGAGGGCGAACAGTACCGCCAGCACCCAGGCGAACAGGGCGAGCGTGCGCAGGGTGTAGCTCGGCCACAGCCGGGAGCCGACGACGTTGTGCTCGGTCCGCCCCGGACCGGGGAACTGGCTGTGCTTCTGCCGCACCAGGATGCCCATGTGCAGCGACACGAGGGCGACGAGGACGGCCGGCACCAGCAGCACGTGGGCGACGAATATCCGGGGGATCATCTCGTCGGAGGGGAACTCCCCGCCCAGGGCCAGGGAAACCAGCCACGCCCCGACCAGGGGGATCGACTCCACCACCGAGGTGATGATCCGCAGGCCCAGCCCGGAGAGCAGGTCGTCCGGCAGGGAGTAGCCGGTGAAGCCGTTGGCCAGGGCGAGGGTCAGCATGGTCACGCCGATCAGCCAGTTGAGCTCACGGGGTTTGCGGAACGCCCCGGTGAAGAAGACCCGCGCCAGGTGCAGCACGATGGCCGCGACGAAGACCAGCGCGGCCCAGTGGTGGGTCTGCCGGATCAGCAGGCCTGCCCGGACGTCCCAGCTGAGCCGCACCGTCGAGGCGTACGCCGCGGAGGTGGTGGCGCCGTCCAGCGGGGCGTACGCACCGCGGTAGACCCGGTCGGCGGAGCTGGCGTCGAAGAAGAAGGTCAGGTAGACGCCGGTGAGGATCAGCGCGATGAACGAGTAGAGCGCGATCTCGCCGAGCATGAACGACCAGTGGTCGGGAAAGACCTTCACCAGCGCCCGGCGGGTGATCGGCGAGAGGCGTAGCCGGTCGTCCAGGGCCTGGGCCAGCCGGCCGGTGATCATGGTGAGCTCCAGAAGCCCGCGCCGGGCGGCACGGTGAAGTCACCGGTCGCGCGGAGGAAGCCGTCCGGTCCGACCTCGATCGGCAGCCCTGGCAGCGCCCGGGCGGCCGGACCGGCCACCGGCCGGGCATCTGCCAGCAGGTCGAAGGAGGACTGATGGCAGGGACAGAGCACCTGCCCGGTGCCCTTGAGGTAGATCCGGACCGGGCACCCTGCGTGCGTGCAGAGCAGCGAGTAGACGACCAGTCCGTTCACGTGACCGGCGGAGGGCGGGCGGGAGAAGCGTTCCGGATCAAGGCGGACCGCGAAAGCGGGGCCGTCCCCGGTGTCGAGGTGGCCCTCGGGAAAGATCCCGACCGCGGTGCCGGCGGGCACGTCCTGCAGCCGCAGTGGCCGTCCGTCCGCTGTGACCAGCCGCACGCCGGGTCCCCATGGGGTGTCTCTGCGTGCCTGGAGCGGGTCGGCCCGTCCGAAGGGCAGCAGGGAGCGCAGCGGGAACAGCGCGGCGGCGCCGAGCGCGCTCAGCGCGAGGCCGAGCGCGGCGACCAGGCCCCGCCGCCGCACCGGGCTGTCCGGCGCGGCGAGCACCGCGGCGGTCATCGCCTGCTCGGTCGGAGGCGGCGCGAAGCCCTCGTGCTCCTCGACGTACCCGTCGACCGGCACGAGCCGCCGGCCCCAGATGGCGAGGCCCACGGCCAGCCCGGCGAAGGCCACCGCGAGACAGACCCCCTCCCAGCGGGTGTCGCCGCCCACCGCGTACGTCACCGCGAAGCCCACCGCCCCGGCGGCGCTGACCAGAAACGCGACGACGGTCCGGCGACTGGCCGCCCGCTCGCTCGCCGAGGGACGCCGCGCGCTCACTCCCCCGCCCTCCTGCCCAGCCACCGCGCGGCTGCCACCAGCAGACCAAGGACGGCCACCCAGGCGACCAGTCCCTCGGCCAGCGGGCCGAGCCGACCGAGGGGGTTGCCGCCCCGGTCCAGCCGCTCGCCGCGGAGCCGCTGCACGTACGCGGTGAGGTCGTTGACCTGCTGGTCGTCGAGCACCTGGCTGGGAAATACCGGCATCAGCCCGGGGCCGACCCGGACCGCCTCGGCGACCTGCGTCGCTGTGGCGTCGTACAGCGGCGGGGCGGTCCAGCCGTCGGTCAGCGCGGTGCCCGCGCCGGTGGCCCCATGGCAGGGTGCGCAGTTGGCGGCGAAGATCTCCTGACCGGAGGCCAGGTTGCCCGGGGCGACCCGGGGTATCTGCGGACCACCCCCGCCGAAGCTGCCGACGTGGCCCACCAGTGCGCCGATGTCGTCGGCCGAGAACACCGGTTCCGCGCGCCGGGCCTGCTGCTCCTCCCGCGACAGCGGCATCCGTCCGGTGGAGACCTGGAAGTCGACCGAGGCGGGGCCGACGCCGATCAGCGACGGGCCCCGCTGCGTGCCCCGCCCCTGCTCACCGTGGCAACTCGCGCACTGCTGCAGGTAGAGCTCGGTGCCCCGGTCCGCCGGGTTGGACGACGGCGCGGACGCGGCCGGGGCCGCCGCCCCGGGGGTCGGCTCGGGGGCGAGCGCCACCGGACCGGCCACGAGCACCAGCACGGCTCCGACCGCGAGCATCCGGCGGGGATGCAGGGTGAGCCGCCGGGCCGCGGCTCGTGAGTGCCGCATCGGTCAGTCCAGCGTGTAGAGGTAGGCGGCGATGTCCTGGGCGTCAATGGCACTGATACCGAGGTTCGGCATCGCGGTCCCGGGCTCCACGGCCTGGGGATCGGCGATCCAGCGCCGGAGGTTGTCGGCGTTGTTGGGCAGTTGACCGGCGATGTAGGAGCGGGCGCCGAACCGAGTCAGGGGCGGGCCGACCAGGCCGTCGGCGCGGTTGATGCCGGGGATGGTGTGGCACGACCCGCAGCCGTACTGGGCGATCAGCTCCGCGCCGCGGTCGGGCCGTCCGTTGCGCGACTCCGGTGGTGGGGGTGGGGCCGTCGAGGCGCAGGCGGTAACCGCGACAATCGGCAGGATCATGAGGGCCGCACCGAGTGCCCAGAGCCGGCGGGGCAGCATCATGGCACCACCCCTTCCGCTTCAGCTGTGGTCGCCATCGGGCGGGTCCCTCCGGGTGGCGGCCCCCCGCGCAGGCCGTCGGGCCGGTCGCGGTCCATCCGCAGCAGCCAGCCCAGGAACACGGTCAGCGCCACGACCAGCACGGCCAGGTCCATCGGCGCCCACATCAACAGCCCGGCGAGTTGCTGGTCGGGCAGCGGGTCGGCGCCGAACACCCGCCGCGGATAGATCGGTTGCGGGGCGAAGGTGAGCACGGCGCCGAGGGCCGAGGCGGGCAGCATCGTGCCGGCCAGCAGCAGCACCGTCACCGGGGCGGGGGCGCGGTGCCGTGGCGAGCCGAGCACCGGCGCCCAGAACAGCCAGGCCGTGGCCAGGAAGCACAGATGCTCGGTGGCGTGCACGGCGGGACGGTCGACCGCGGCCGCGTACGGCCCGGGCAGGTGCCAGAACCAGAGCACGACGGTCTGCCCGCCACCGGCCAGCAGGGCGTACGTGCCCGGGTGGCGCAGCCGGCGCATCGGCGGCGCCACCCGGCAGCGGGCGAGCAGCCGGCGCAGCGGGAGCGGCACGGCCATGCTCAGCGGCAGCCCCGCCGCGCCGGCCGCGAGCAACGGCCCGGCCACCAGCAGGAGCAGCATGTGCTGAGCCATGTGCCCGGCCAAGGAGGACTCCGCCATCTCGTGCGCCGGCCCGTGCTCAGTGCCGAGCACCACCAGCAGTCCGGCGCCGAACGCGGCCACCCGCCAGCGGGGGACCACGTGCCCCGCGCCGCGGCGCGACCACAGCTCCTGGACGCCCCGCCCGTAGCCGGCTGCCAGCAGGCAGACCGTGACGACGACGAGCATCGCCAGCAGGCTCTCGGCCAGCGGGCTCTGGCCGGGCCCGTGTGCCTGGTGGACGCTCAGAGCTGACATGGCGGCAGCACCAGCACGGCGACCCCGCCGAGCACGATGATCGTCAGGAACAGCAGGTTAACCCAGACGCCCACCACGGCGAGCATCCGGGACCGGCCGTACGCCCGGTCCTGGGTGCCCGTGGCCTGCGCGCGGGCGGTGCGTCGCCACGCCAGGGCGGCGACCGCCAGCGAGCCCGCGGTGACCAGGGCCGGGACGATCACCGCGAGCCCGACCACCCGCCCGAGCGGCATGGCGAGGACGCGGTCGGAGCCGGCGGCGCAGGCGAGCTCGTCGAGGCCCCAGGCGGCGACCACGTGTACGGCCCAAGCGACGGCGCCGCCGAGGACGCCGTACCAGAGCAGCACCCCGCCGGTCAGACGGGCCCGTGGCCCGGGTGGTGTGGTGGTCATAGTCGTGGGGAGAGGTAGATGGTGAACAGGATGGCGACCCACACCGCGTCGACGAAGTGCCAGTAGATGGCGGTGTTGCGGACCCGCTCGCGCCGGTGGGCGTCGATGGTGCCGCCGCTCAGGGCGGCGGCGAGCAGCCAGCCGATCATGGTCAGGCCGACCAGGACGTGCAGCCCGTGGAAACCGGTGATCAGGTAGAACAGCGACCCGTACACGTCGGTGGTCAGGGTGAAGTGCCGGAGCTTCTCGGCGTACTCGATGGCCTGCAGGGTCAGGAAGGTCAGCCCCAGCACCATGGTGGCGCCCAGGCCGCACCGCAGCTGCCACCGCCGGCCGTGCCGGCTGCCGTGTTCGGCCCACACCATGGGCAGGCTGCTGGGCAGCAGCACGGCGGTCATGATCAACGGCTTGAGCAGCTCCGGGGTCCCGATGGCGCCCGGCGGCCACTGGGGGCCGTACTGGAAGCGGAGGTAGAAGTAGCTGCCGAGCAGGCAGGCGAAGAGGGTGGCCTCGGTGGCCACGAACATCACCATGCCCCACCAGCCGGTCGATCGACCGGCTGGCAGCTCGGTGCTCAGCGCCTCGGCGCCGGTGGCCGCCATGATCCCGCCCCGATCCGTCATGGTGTCGCCACCCCGCTCGTCCGGCTCGGTCCAGCTGGCCAGAGCCAGACCGCGATCGTCGCGGCCACCACCACCGCGGCGACGGCCGCCACCGGGTACCAGGCGACGAGCAGAGCGGCGAAGAGGACCAGCAACGCGGCGGCGAGCACGAGGGGCTTGAGCGTTGACTCCGGCATCGGCACCGGGCGTTCGACGCGGGCGTCCAGTTCGCTGGTGAGCAGTGTGACGCGTCCCTCGCTGAGGATGCGGTCCGCGGTCGCCCCCTCGCCGGTCGACTCGGCGGTCCGTTCGTCCCACACCGGGTGCAGGCTGTGCACCCGGGGCAGGACAGGGAAGTTGTACGGCTCGGGCGGTGACGTGGTGGCCCATTCCAGGGTGTCGGCGCCCCAGGGGTCCGGCGGAGCGGGCCGACCGCGGCGGACGGCGTGCACCACGCCGACGAGCACGAGCAGCAGTCCGAGAGCGAGCACGTAGGAGCCGATGGTGCTGACCAGGTTCCATCCGCCCCAGCCCGGCTCGCTGGCGTAGGTGTAGACCCGGCGGGGCATCCCGAACAGACCGTAGAGGTGCATGGGGAAGAAGGTGACGTGCATGCCCGCGAAGACCAGCCAGAACGCCCAGCGCCCCAGCCCTTCGTGGTACATCCGCCCGGTGATCTTGGGCAGCCAGTAGTAGATGCCGGCGAGCATCGGGAAGACCGCGCCGCCGATCAGCACGTAGTGGAAGTGCGCCACTACGAAGTAGGTGTCGGTGACCTGCTGGTCGAACGCGGTCAGGGCGAACATCGTGCCAGTGACGCCGCCGAGCACGAAGGTCACGATGAAGCCGACGACGAACAGTAGCGGCACCCGGATGACCAGCCGGCCGAGCAGCATTGTGGCCAGCCAGGCGAAGATCTGCAGCCCGGACGGAATGGTGATGATCGTGCTGGCCGCGCTGAAGAAGCTGTACGACAGTTGCGGCAGCCCGGTGGCGAACATGTGGTGCACCCAGACCCCGAACGAGATGATCGCGATCGCCACGATGGACAGCACGATCAGCGGGTAGCCGACCACGCCCCGCCGGGTGAAGGCGGGTAGCACCGCCGAGACGATGCCCAGCCCCGGCATGACGATGATGTACACGTCGGGGTGTCCGAAGATCCAGAACAGGTGCTGCCAGAGCAGGACGTTTCCGCCGGCCGACGGGTCGAAGAAGTGGGTGTCGAACCGGCGGTCGAGGAACAGCATCGCGTTGTCGAGGTTCAGCGCCGGCAGCGCGAAGATCACCATGAACGCGGTAGCGACGATCGCCCAGACGAACAGCGGTACCCGGTTGAGCGACATTCCCGGTGCGCGCAGCTTGAGCGCGGTGACGATGAAGTTGATCGAGGCGGCGGTCGTGGATATGCCGAGGAAGAGCAGACCGAGGGCGTAGACGTCCATGTGCAGGCCGGGGTTGTGCTGCTCGGAGCTCAGCGGCGCGTACGCGAACCAGCCGTTGTTGGGGGCGGCGCCGAAGGGCAGGCTCGCCCACATGAACAGGCCGGCGAACAGGAAGACCCAGTAGCCGAAGGCGTTCAGTCTCGGGAACGCCATGTCCCGGGCGCCGATCATCAGGGGTACGAGGTAGTTCCCGAAGCCGAAGAGCATCGGCGTGGCGAACAGGAAGATCATCGCCGTGCCGTGCATGGTGAAGAGCTGGTTGTACTCCTCGGGCGACAGCAGTCCCGCCTCGGGTCGGGCGAGCTGGGTGCGCATGGCCAGCGCGCTGAGTCCGGCGAGGACGAAGAAGACCCCGGCGGTGACCAGGTAGCGCCGGCCGATCCTCTTGTGGTCGACCGTGCTGAACCAGCCGCGTAGCGAGGGCGACTCCGCCCAGTGTTCCGTCAGCCGGGCCAGGTCCACCCGGCTGACGCCCGGCGGCGTGCTGGTCGTGGCCATAGTTCCCCTCCCCGACCTAATCCAGCGACCGCAGGTACGTGATCAGGTCGGGCAGCGCGGCCGCGCTGACCGGCTGTGGGGGCATCGCGTTGCCGGGCTTGACCGTCTGGGAGTTGACGATCCAGCCGCCCAGGTGTCCGGCGTCATTCGGTACCGCCCCGGCGCCGAGGCTCCATCGGGAGCCCACGTTCGACAGGTCGGGCCCCACCTGCCCCTGGGCGCCGGTGCCGCGCACCGCGTGGCAGGCGGCGCAGGTGCCCTGCACGAACGCCTGCTGGCCGCGGCGCTCGGCCTCTGTGCGCGGCTGACGGGCCGGGGCGTTCAGGCGGGTCAGCCACGCGTCGAAGTCGGTGCGGGGTTCCGCCACGACCAGGAAGGCCATGTGGGCGTGCTGGGTGCCGCAGTACTCGGCGCACTGGCCGCGGTAGCGGCCGGCCCGTTCCGCCCGCAACCAGGTCTCGCGGGTCTCACCGGCGATCAGGTCCGTCTTCGGCATGAGCTGCGGCACCCAGAAGCTGTGCAGCACGTCGTCCGTGCGCAGCCGGACCTTCACCCGCTCCCCCACCGGAATGTGGATCTCGTTCGCGGTCGCCCCGGACGCCCCCGGATAGCGCACCTCCCACCACCACTTGTGGCCGGTCACCTCCACCGTCGGGGCGTCGGGGTCGGGATCGACGGCGAGCGCGGCGAGGTCCCGCAGCCCCACCCCGTAGACGGCGACGAGAATGACGAACGGCAGCCCGGCTCCGGCGATCGCGACGAAGCGGATTGGCTGCCCGTGGCGCACCCGGACGTTGCCCCGCCGGAACACCAGCGCCCAGATCAGCAGCGCCATGACCTCGGCGACCACCGCCAGCGAGATCCAGAAGAGCAGCCACCACAGGTTGGCGACGCGGGCGGCGCCCGTGCCGGCGGGGTTGAGGGCGGACGGCGGGTCACCACCGCATCCGGCGAGCAGGGCCAGGCCGCACAGGGCCGTCAGCACCGGGAGCGGGCGCGGTTGCCGGCGCCGCCCGGCGGGTCGGGCGGCGCTCCTGGTCATCCCTGCTGTCGTGTCCACCGAGAGCGACACTAGGCCCTTCCGAACCCCCTTCGTCCCTGTTTGCGGCTGATAACCCGACGAGTGCGACCGGACCGATTTATGGTGATACCGCACCTCGATCCGCAAGCGCCCCGGGGCGCGGACAGGGAGATCATGCGAGCCTCCACCGTGGACCTTGTCGCGGACACCGGCAGAGCGGCCGCCGGCCGCCGGACCATGGCCTGGCTCGCCGGCGGGCTCATCGCGGCGGCGACGGTGGCCGGCGGATGGCTGGCACCCCCCGACGAGGTGCAGGGCCAGGCGCAGCGACTGATGTACCTCCACGTCCCCGCGGCCTGGGTTGCCTACGCCGCGTTCGCCGTCGTGCTGACCGCCAGCGGCGCGTACCTGATCGGGGGTGACCTTCGCTGGGACCGTTTCGCGCGGGCGGGCGCCGAGATCGGCGCGGCCCTGACCGCCGTCGCGATCGCCACCGGGTCACTGTGGGGGAAGCTGGTCTGGGGTGCCTGGTGGGCGTGGGACCCCCGGCTGGTCAGCACCGTCCTGCTGCTGCTCGCGTACGCCGGCTACCTGGCCCTGCGCCGCTCACTGGCAGAGCGGACCGGCGCGCGAGACGGAGGCGACCACCGGGTGGCGCGGCCCGCCGCGGTCGTCGGGATGGCCAGCTTCCTGCTCGTCCCGGTGGTGCACTTCTCCGTCGTCTGGTGGCGGTCGCTGCACCAGCAGGCGACCGTGCTCGCCCCGCAGCGCCCGCCCATCGACCCCAGGATGGCCGTCGCCCTGCTGCTCGCCGTCGCCGCCGCGACGCTCGCCGCGCTCTGCGTCCTGCTGTACCGGGTGGTCCGGCTGGAACGCTGGCTGACCCCCGACACGGCCCCCGACCGCGTCCCGGTCCGTGTCGGATGATCCGTCGCCGCAGGGGCCGGACCGCCGTCGTCGCCGTGCTCCTCGCCGCCGGCGCGCTGCTGGTCACCAGCGCGCTCCGGGAGACCCTGACCTATTACCGCACTCCGGGCGAGGTGCTCGGCGATCCGGACGCGACCTCGGAACGGGTACGCCTCGGCGGCGACGTGGTGCCCGGGTCGCTGCGGCGCACCGGCGACCTCTTGGTGTTCCGCCTCGCCGAGGACGGTCACGAGATCACCGTCGAGCAGCGCGGCGTCCCACCGGAGACGTTCCGGGAGGGCGAGGGAGCGGTCGTCGAGGGCACCCTGTCACCGGACAGGGTGTTCCGCTCCGACCACGTCGTGGTCCGGCACGGCAACGAATACCGCCCGTCCACCGCCCCGCCAGGGTCGGTCGATGCTCGCTGACCTCGGCACCGCCAGCCTCACGGTCGGTCTGCTCTGCGCCACCCTGACCGCCCTGCTCTGGCTGCGGGCGGCCCTGTTCGCCACGCCCACCCGAGCGGCCCGCCTCGGGACCGCCGCGACCCTGGCAACCGCCGCCGTCGCCTGCGCGCTGCTGGAGGCGGCCCTGCTCCGGCACGACTTCAGCGTCCGCTTCGTGGCGGAGAACGGCGGACGCCAGGTGCCGTTGTACTACACGCTGACGAGCCTCTGGTCCGCTCTGGACGGGTCGCTGCTGCTCTGGCTGCTGATCCTCGCCGGGTACGCGGCACTGCTGGCCCACCGCCGGCACCCGCCCCGGCTGCACGCCTACGCGATGGTGGTCGTCAGCACGGTGACCATGTTCTTCTTCGCGCTGTCCACCTTCGCCGCGAACCCGTTCCGCGAGGTGAACCCGGTACCCGCCGACGGCCCGGGGCCGAACCCGCTGCTGCAGCAGCACCCGGCGATGGGCGTACACCCTCCCCTGCTCTACGCCGGCTACATCGGCCTGGTCGTGCCGTTCGCCTTCGCGATCGCCGCACCACTGGCCGGCCAGCAGGGGCGGGACTGGGTACGGGCCGCCCGACCCTGGGCCCTGGCGGCGTGGGCGGCGCTGACCGCCGGCATCGGGCTCGGGGCCTGGTGGTCGTACGCGGTGCTGGGCTGGGGCGGCTACTGGGCGTGGGACCCGGTGGAGAACGCGTCGCTGCTGCCCTGGCTGACCGCCACCGCCTTCCTGCACGCCACCCTGGGCCGCGCCGCCGGCCGGGCCGGCTGGAACCTGGCCCTGGCATCCGCGAGCTTCGTGCTGGTGCTGCTCGGCACGTTCCTTACCCGGTCCGGCGCGGTGGCCAGCGTGCACGCCTTCACCGACTCACCGTTGGGGCCGATCCTGCTCGGCTTCGTGCTGCTGACGGTCGTCGTGTCGACGGTCCTGACCGGATGGCGCGATCCCGAACCCGCCCACGGCAGGAGCACACCGCTGCTGTCCCGGATGACGGCCGTGCTGGTCAACGGCGTGCTTCTGGTGACGATCGCAGCGGTGGTGCTGATCGGCACGATCTTCCCGCTGCTCTCCGAACCGCTCGGCGGGGTGCGCACCTCGGTCGGACCCGGCTACTACCAGCGGACGGCGGTACCGCTGGCGATCGCGGTGCTGCTGATGATGGGCGTGACGCCGGCCCTGCGGGTTCGCGACCGGACGCAGGCGCTGCGGCGACTCGCCCTACCCGGCGCCGTGGCGCTCGCCACCGTCGCCGTGGTGGGGCTGCTCAGCCGGCCCGGCCTGCCCGCGCTCACCGCGTTCGGAGCGGCGGCGTTCGTGCTCACCGGCGTGACCGCAGAGCTGGCCGACCGGCGGCCGCGCTCCGGCCGGAACCGGCGACCGGGCAGGGCTGCCGGACTGGTCGCGCACGCCGGGATCGCCCTGGTTGCGGTGGGTGTCGCGGGATCCTCCGCGTACGGCCGCGACACGGAGCGAACCATCCACACTGGGGAGGCGCTGCGGGTGGGCGACGTGTCCGCGCGCCTGGTCGGCGTGGACCGCAGCGGCGCCAGCGGGGGTATGACCGTACGGGCGCGGCTCCGGCTCACCGAGGCGGGCGGCGGGGAACGAACGGTCCGGCCCGCCCTACGCTACAACGCCGCCCGGGACACCGCTGTCACGGTACCGGCGATCGAGACCGGACTGCTGCGGGACACGTACGTCACCCTGATCGCGGTCGCCCCCGACAGCGGCAGCGCGACCGTACGGCTCGCGGTGAACCCGCTCGTCGGGCTGCTCTGGGCCGGCGGCACGCTGACGGCCGCGGGGGGACTCCTGGCGGCGATCCGCACCGCCCGCCCGCGACGCCCGGACGTCGTCGCGGCGTCGCCTGACCCGGTCGCCGCCGAGGCCCGGTGATGACCGCCCGCCGCCTGCTGCGACCTGGCCCGACGCTGGTGCTGGTGCTCATCGTCGCCGTTGGCACCGTGGTCGCCCTCGGCCTGCGGTCACCGTCGACGCCGCTCGACGCCGGCGCCGCCAACGGCGTCACCCCCGCGCCGGCCCCGGCGCTCACGGGCGCCACCCTGGATGGTGGCCGGTTCGACCTGACCGAAGCCCGTGGCCACGTGCTGCTGGTCAACGTGTTCGCCTCCTGGTGCGGCCCGTGCCGGGACGAGCTGCCGCTACTGGTCGAGACGGAACGGCAGTGGTCGCCCCGTGGGCTGCGGCTGGTGGGGCTGAACGTCCGGGACGGCGCCGAGGCGGTCCGGGCGCTACTTGACGAGACCGGCGCACGGGAGTTGACCGTGCTGCCAGACCCGGAGGGCGCCCGGGCGGTCGACTGGGGCGTGCGGGCAGTACCGGAGACGTTCGTGGTGGACCGGGACGGCCGGATCGTCGACCGGCTGCAGGGTGTGGTCACCCGGCAGTGGCTTGAGCAGCGGGTGGCGCCGTTGCTGGCCCGATGAGGTGGCGCGCGGCCGTTGGGGCACTCGTCCTCGCGGCGCTGATCGCCGCAGCGGGCGCGGGGGTGGTCCGGTCGACCGGCGGCACCGGTCGGGAGGACCCCGTACGCGCCGTGGCAGTGGGTCTACGCTGCCCGGCCTGCCAGGGTGAGTCGGTGGCGGACTCCCGGTCGCCGATCGCGGCGGCCATGCGGCAGGTGGTGGCGGACCAGCTGGCCCAGGGGCGGGACCGCGACGAGATCCGCCGCTGGTTCGTCCAGCGCTACGGCCCGGAGGTGCTGACCGACCCGCCGACCCGCCGGGCGGAGCTGCTGCTCTGGGCCGTACCCGCGCTGACCTTGCTGGCCGGCGGCTACGCGGCCCTGCGCACGCTGCGTCCCCGCCTGACTCCGTCCGCGCGGGCCACGGCGGTGCGGGCGGCGCCCACCGGTCGGGTCGCACGCCGGGCGTGGCGCGCGGTGTCGGTGGGAATGGTGAGCCTCGTCGCGTCGGTAACGGTGGCCGCCAGCCGCCTGGAACGGCCGGGCCCGGA
This sequence comes from Micromonospora sp. U21, assembly GCF_018070045.1. Classification (GTDB taxonomy): domain Bacteria; phylum Actinomycetota; class Actinomycetes; order Mycobacteriales; family Micromonosporaceae; genus Micromonospora. The sequence continues at coordinate 542 of NZ_JAGPYK010000021.1, read as the reverse complement.
TCCGGAACCGGCCGATCCCGTGACGGTCGCCGTGCAGCTGGCCCGCGACCTCGAGGGGCAGGCCCGCTACGACGCCGCAGCGCGGATGTACCGGGAGGCCCTGCGGGACCGCCCCGACGATGCGATCCAGCTGCGGCTCGCCTTCGCGCTGCTGCGCGCCGGCGACAACGCCGGCGCGAAGCAGTCGGCGCGGGAGGTGCTGACCCGCTCCCCAGACTCCCCGGACGGCCTGCTCGTGCTCGGGCTGGCGCAGCGCGGCAGCCGGTCCGCCGAGGCGGCGCGCACCCTGCGACGCTTCCTGACCATCGCTCCGGAGCATCCGGCCGCCGGAGAGATCAGCCGGCTGTTGGCCGCCGGCCCGTGACACCCCACCCGAACCCCATGGATCCACGGTCAGCTTCTCGACCCTGAAGGGCCGAGCTTGCGGATCGTGACGGCTCGTGGTGATGAGCACGAGGTCACGCCGCGTTCGGCAGGCTGACGGCTGCCCAGCCCGTAACACCGCGTGCGGCGATGTTGCGGGCTGCGTTCCGGTCGGCGTG
>NZ_JAGPYK010000020.1 GCF_018070045.1 Micromonospora sp. U21 | reverse complement strand
CTGTCCAGCTCCCCGACGGCATCAGCCGGACGACGGTCATGCACACTGGTCACCAGAACAGCCCTTGGTTATTGATGCTCTTCCCTAGACAAGAAGATCATCAACCAAGGGCTGTTTCCGTGATCGGGGTCCCCACAGGAACCTCGGAGGTTAAAGATCAAGTTAGGGGCTAGGGCTCGGCCACGACCCATGTCCTCAACACGTGGCTACTCCATCAAGCCTGTTTGATGTACCTTGCTGTCATGGCGTCGTCGAATCAAGCCGCCCCGGCGTTTGTGCGCTTGGCGGCCCATCCGCTGCGGTGGCGGCTGCTGACCGAACTCGCCGACAGCGACTACCGGGTCCGGGAGTTGGTGACGCTGATGGGTGAGCCGCAGAACCTGGTCTCCTACCATCTGCGCCTGCTGCGTGACAGCGGGCTGGTCACCGCCACACGCAGCAGCTTCGATGGCCGCGACATCTACTACCACCTGGATCTGGACCGCTGCTCAGATGCGCTGGCCGAATCCGGCTCCGCGCTGCACCCGGCGCTGCACCGGGAGCATGCGCCGCGCATACCTCTGGTCGACCTGCGGCGCTCGCTCCGCGTCGGCGTGCTGTTCGTGTGCACTGGCAACGGCGCGCGCTCACCGATCGCCGAGGCCCTGCTACGCCACCGCGCCGGCGGCCAGGTCGAGGTGGCCAGCGTCGGCAGCCGGCCCAAGCCCCGCCTTCATCCCAACGCCGTACGGCTGCTGCGCGACGAGTTCGGCATCGACATCATCGGCCAGCGCCCCCGACACTTGGACACGGTGACCGGCCGCCGGTTCGACTACGTGATCAGCTTGTGCGACAAGGCCCGCGAGGCCTGCCCTGACTTTCCGGACCATCCTCGGCGGGTGCACTGGAGCATCTCCGACCCCGCCACGGCCGACACCGACCAAGCCAGCTACCCCGCCTTCCAGCAGACCGCAGCCGACATCGACACCCGCATCAGACACCTGCTGCCCGTACTCACCGCCGCCCGCCCTTGAAGGAGATTCAGCAGTGACAGCACCCGACCAGTACGCCAGTGTCCGCTACCTCGTTGATGACGTACAGACGGCCGTGGACTTCTACACCACCCATCTCGGCTTCACCCTGAACACCAGCGCCGCGCCCGCCTTCGCAGACGTGGTGCGCGGCCCGTTGCGGCTGCTGCTGTCCGGGCCAGCCAGCTCGGGCGCCCGCGCAACCCCCGACGACGCGACCACCGCCGGACGCAACCGCATCCATCTGATCATCGACGACCTGGATGCCGAGATCGACCGACTGCACAGCACGGGACTGTCGTTCCGCAGCGACGTGGTTACCGGTCCCGGCGGCCGCCAAATCCTGCTCACCGACCCCGCCGGCAACCTCATCGAACTGTTCCAACCCGCCCACCGGCCGGGTGCACCCACACCGGCCGCGCTCTGACCGGGACACTGCCGCCAGGGCGGAGTTGGACTTCGCGGTCGAAAAAATCTCTGCTGATGAGCTCGAACGCCGTGGGCCGAATCCCGCCTGGGTCTCATACGTTGAAGCGGAACATAGAGCCGCTAACCCGCCACCAGCGTGAACGGCCGGTGACACCTGCTCGCACGGCGACTCGGGCTGCCATCGTTGGTGGCTGGTTGACGACGTTTGACAGTGTCTCGTGCCCCCTGTGTGCCCCACACTGCCCGGAACCAGCGGGCCGTCGTTCCGACCTACTCATTACGAGTCCGTCCCCGGCCGCCGGTCCGCCGCCTGGTCCTGGCGCTCGACATGGCGTCCCAGTCCGCGATCGTCCGCTTGCGTTCGCCGGTTTGGCTGCTCCGTTGGCTGCTCCTGGTAGAACCAGACCACTGCGTAGGGAAGCTCATCCGCAACACGTGCCGCCAGCAGACGTCCCTCTGCGGCGAAGGCTGCATCCTCGTCTGCCGTCACGGGTCTGCTGTCATTTGGATCGGCGATGTTGACCATGGACTCGGACCATTGCCGCCAAGACGCCAACCGCCCCACGAGGCTGCCGGACAGCCCGAGCGTTGCAGGATCGTGCGGCTCGTAGACGTCATTGGGGTCGTCACGGACCCACAGGGGCCAGCATCCGTAGTCGTCCATCACCTTGATCAGCACTGTGTGAGGGTACGTCGAGGATCTTCCAGGCGTCCCCGGCAGGATTCGAACCTGCGACACACGGTTTAGGAAACCGATGCTCTATCCCCTGAGCTACGAGGGCGCGAGTGCTCAGCCTACCTGCCAGCGGATACCCACGGGTGCCCAGGAGTGCCCTCCCGTGCCCACCGGTGTGAGCTGCCGTTGCGCCGACCGGAGGAGCACACATGGAGCACGCGATCGCCGACCGGCCGGGTTCCGTGCCCGCCCCTGCCCAGCGCTGACCAAGCCTGCCCGGCAATGCCCGCGACTCACCGAGCAGATTCCGAGCAGAGCTACAGGGATCAACAGGTACCCGGGCCCGTCGCCAGAGTGCGGTCCGGCAGGTCAGCACGGCCACCCGGAAGAGTCACTATGTTGCGGTTCCGCCATCCGCTGCTGTGTGTCGCGCCCAGTGGCTCAGCACATCGTCCAGTCCTCGACGGTCAGAACTAATTCCTCGGCGCGGGCGGTCGGGATCTTGTGCCGTTTGGCGATCTCCGTCAGTACCGCTTCCTCACTGATTTCGACGTCGTCCTCAGTTGCCTGGTTGAACTCAGTGTTGAGCACGTATGCCTGCTCCGTCGGGACCTTGCAGGTGTTGGGCTGCGTCAGCTTGTCCCGGACGGCGGTCTGATGGAGCCGGTAGCCTCGCCAGGACGCGGCGTCTGCCTTGGCGGCGTCCGACCAGCGCCCCTCTGGCGCCCATTCGTAGACCGCGTAGCTCGGCACGACCTCACGCCGGTCATAGGTGACCACGATCGACAGCGCCTGCCATCCCTGACCTCGATGGCTCTCCACAATCTGCGACGCCACGTCAGTGACCTGCTCGCCGGTAACGGGATAGACGCGCAGTTCCACCCGGAGGGCGAGACGACGAGCTCCGGAGCCGGCGCTGACGTCTCGTCGTTCAAAGACTTCGTAGGCAGCTGCGGGATGTTCAGGCCTCGCTTCGCGAGTTGCCGCTGCCGGGGGCGAGGCAGCCGTAGCGGTTGGTGAGGTACGCATAGCCCTGGTGGAGGCGGGCTCCGGCGTGCGGGCGCTCGGTGAGGGTGCCGGTTCGGTAGCAGGGCTGGCCGGAGCAGGGCGAGGGGGCGTGGGGTCGCCGATGATCAGACCAAGAGTGGCCAGGCCCGTTCCACCTACGCAGCACATGAACAGCCCACCCACGACCACCACCAGCAGGACAAGGCCCACCCTTGCATGTTGAGATGGGGTCCCTGCGGCCACGGCTGGTACCAGTGAGGGCTCTACGGCCGACAATCCATCGGGTCCAGGCGGCTGTTGAGCTGAGGGCTCAGGCGGACCGGGCATCTGCGGCACGGCATCTCCAGTGAGAGGGCGTACCGCGATTGTCGCCGCCACTGCGGCCCCGCGCGCTCCGTCGAACAGCGGAACCATCAGCCCCACAACGGCACGCGCGTCCGTCGAACACCTACTGCGGCGGGCCAGCCGAGTCCATGAACTCGATATGGCTACTGATCCACCCCAGCGGTAAGGGTTGGATCGCCGTCCTGCCATGCCACTGGCGCCGGTGACCGGTCGTGCTGTGCCGGCATTCGTCCGGGCTGGGTCAACCCGGGGCGAAACAGCTCAGGCGACCAGGAATCGGGTCGGCTCGCGCAGCACCATGGCCGCCCGGTCCAGGTCCGCCAGTCGGGCCGCCAGGGTCGCCATGGCGAGCCGTGTCGGCAGGGCGGCGTTGAATTTGAGGCCGACCACCGCCTTCTCGTCGATCTCCGGCAGGCACAGCCGGTCCGCGGCGTCCGCTGTCAGTGACCGCCACGCCTGTGGGGTGAGGTCTTCCCGGAGCCGGATGGCGCTGTCGTCGAACCTCTCCACCGGGTCGACGACCTCGCCGAGGGTCGCGGTCAGGGTGGCGTTCGCCCGGAAGCCGGCCCAGGTCCACCAGCGCAAGTCCCCGTCCTTCTCCCTCACGATGACCGTTCCGCCCGGATGCACGAGGTGCGCTTTGTCGGCACGTACCTCGGCGAGTCGGGCCGCCGCACGGCGGGTGATGGCGACCGGCGGGTCCGCACCGAGCAGGACATCTCGCATGGAGCGGTTTAGCTCGAAGCCCAGGTAGGCCCAGCCGCTGCCCCGCCAACGGGCTCGTCCGCCGCCGTCGGCAGGCTCCACGAAGCACCGCCGCCGACGCCAGTCGATGTAGGTGACGCGCCAACTCCGGCCGCCCAGCAGCAGCCGACGGTCACCTCGGACCTCCTCGGTGAGCAGGCTCGGGTCGATCCGGCCGAGCTCGGTCCGGCCGGTCAGCACGGTGAACTCCGGGGGCCCGGTGAAGACCGCGGTCAGGTCCATGAAGTGCCGGTGGCCGAAGCGCTGCTCGGCGGCCGGGCCGATGAACAGCATCCCGCCGTCCTGGTCGAGGTAGCCGTGCTCCACGAGATGACGGACGATCGGGCGGGCACTCTCCCCAAAGGGCGGCAGCCCGTTCCACGCCTGCGTCCAGAGCTGGTCGCCGACCCGATGCTCCTGCAGACAGAGCGCAAGCACCTGCTGAGCCACGATGTGCCTCGGCGCGGGCGGCGCGCTCACCGGCTCCACCCAGCCCCGGGCCCAGAGCAGCAAAAGCGCCGCCGCCTCGGTCAGCGCGTCGCCGCCGAGAGTCAGGAAGAGGCAGTTACGACTGCTGCCCGAGCGCCGCCCGGTACGGCCGAGTCGTTGCAGGAACGACGCCACCGTGGCCGGCGCGTCGATCTGGATCACGCGGTCCAGGTCGCCGACGTCGATGCCCAGTTCGAGAGTGCTGGTGGAGACGATCACGCAGTCCCGGGCCTCGCTGAACGCCTGCTCGGCGCGGCGGCGCTCATCGACGGAGAGCGACGCATGGGAGAGGAAGGTGGTCACTCCCTTCTCCCGCAGCAGTTGACCGAGTTCTTCGACGGTCTGACGAGACTCGCAGAAGACGAGGCGCTTCTCGCCGCCGTGCAACCCGGCGATCACCGTCGCGGCATTGGCCAACGAGCCGACGTAGTCCAGCTCGATGTCGCCGGGCGGCTGGCGATCAACCACCGCGGCCGCATCGGGAGCCACTACCTGTGCCGGCCGGCTGCCCGCGCCCGATCCCTGTAGCCAGGTGAGCAGTTCCCCGGGGTTGCCGACGGTGGCGGACAGTCCGACCCGCTGCAGGGGTCGGCTCGCCACCCGGGTCAGCCGTTCCAGCACGGCCAGCAGGTGCCAGCCCCGGTCGTCGCCGGCGAAGGCGTGCACCTCGTCGACGACGACGGCGTGCAGGTCCGCGAAGAACAACCGGTGGTCGACCTTCGTGCTGACCAGCATGGATTCCAGCGACTCGGGCGTGGTGAGCAGGATGTCGGGTCGTTCGAAGAGCACCGCCCGGCGGCGGGAGGTGTTGACGTCGCCATGCCAGACGGCGGCGCGCCGACCGAGCCAGCCGGCGTAGCGCTCGATGCGGGGTTGGAGGTTGTTGAGTAGAGCCTTCAGCGGGGCGAGGTAGAGCACCGAGGTACCCGTCCACCGCTGCTCGGCCATCCGGCTGAGCAGCGGGAAGAGCGCCGCCTCGGTCTTGCCGCCGGCGGTCGGGGCGAGGAGCAGGGCATCGTGGCCGCCGCGTACGGGCGCGACGGCGGCTCGCTGCATCGGGCGCAGGTCGCGCCAGCCCAGGGTGTTGACCAGGTGGTGCAGCACCACCGGGTCGAGGTCGGGCGGCATGTCAGATCGGCAGTTCGATGTCGTCGGCTGAGGCGGCGGCGTTGCGTTCGACTTCGGTCAGCTCGTCGGCCCGCAGGGTCAGCGCGTAGTGCTGCCGTGGGTCCCAGTCCGCGAACTGGTCGACCCGGTCGAAGACGTCCGCGACCAGCTTCTTGAGGTAGATCCGGGGGGCCACGCCGACCTGACCGCCGAGCGCTCCGGTGACGGCTCGGGCCAGCGTGGCGAGGTACGCGTCGTCGACCCGGGAGTCGACGGCCGCGCTGCCGTAGATCTCCCGTACCCGCTGGCCGAGTTCGACGAGGGCCTCCGGGCTGAAGCCGGGCAACCGGAGCTGGGTGGCCCGCGGATTGTCCCAGCGTGGCTCGGGGCCGAAGTCGGTGGCGAGCCGCTGGGCGAGCGGCGCGAGCCGCTGGACGCCCTGCGGGCCGTCGAAGAAGGCGGGCGTCCCGGTGATCAGCACCAAGAGGCCGGGGAAGCGGTCCGCGTGGACCTCGTCGATGAGCTGCCGGAGCGAGTTGAGCGCCTTGTCCCGGGCGTCGGAGCGGACCCGTTGCAGCGTCTCCACCTCGTCGAGCACCAGCAGCAGCCCCTGGTGCCCGCTGTCACGCAGGACGGTGAGCAGTCCGCGCAGGAAGTTCAGCGCCGCGAAGTGGTCGAGGTCGCCCTTCACCCCGGCGGCCCGGCGCGCGGACGCCGCGACGTGCGGCTGACCGGCCAGCCAGGCGGCGAGGCCGTCCGCGGTGCCGTGGTCGCCGGTGGCGGTGGCGGCCCGGTAGCCGCGCAGAGCCGCCGCGAAGCCCGGGGTGCTGCGGGAGATGTCACCCAGCCGCCGCTCCAGCAGGTCGCTGACCGCCCGGTCGAGCGCTTCCGCGTCGTCCTCGGCGATCGCGCCTCCGGCGAGGACGTCCTCCTCCAACGCGAAGATCCAACCATCGAGTACGGGCCGGAACGCGCTCGGCGCGAACTGTTCGGTGCTGAGGTGCTCGACCAGCCGGCGGTAGACCGTCTCCATCCGGTGCAGCGGGGTCTCCAGTTCGGAGATCTGCACCTCGGCGGCGGCGAAGCCGCGCCGTTTGGCGCGCTCGGCCAGCCAGCGGGTGAAGAAGGTCTTCCCGGCGCCATACTCGCCCCGGACGGCCTTGAAGACGCTGCCTCCGCCGGCGACCCGGTCGAGGTCGTCGTCGAGGGCGGCGGTGAACCGTTCCAGCCCGACCGCGAGCGCGTCGAGTCCGTTACTCGGGACGACACCGCGACGAAGGGCGTCGACGATGTCCCGGCGACGGCGGGCGGACAACTCCACGGTCACCGCGGCTCCAGCTCGAACTGCTCGATCAGCAACGCCCGGTTGAGGTGGACCGTGCGACCGTCCGGGTCGAGGGTGATCACGGGGTAACCCTCGACCTGAAGCAGCCGACGGAGCGCGGCCACGGTGCCGGTGATGCGGTGCGCCGGAACTCCGGCCCGGGCGGCGAGGGTGTCGAGGGTCGCCCGCTCACCGCCAGCCAGCAGCGTGCCGAGCAGCGCGGCGACCCGTTCGTCGGCCAGGGGCATCCGGGGGTCGCGCCGCTGGGCGTACCGGTCGCTGGCGAGCAGGGCCGTCACCAGGTCGGGGGCCCCCGGGACGGGCTGCGGGGCGGCGACCGGCGCGGCGACGACCGGAGCCAGGTCGAAGAGGCTCTCGGGCTGCTGCTCGACGGGCCGGCGCGGGCGCCGTCGGTTTGCCGTACCGGGTTCGGGCAGCGGCGACGAATCGGCCAGCGGTTCCCGCCACCAGTCGGGGCTGGCGACGGGGGCACCGGCCCATCCCGGTACGGCCTGGTCGTCACCGGCGGTCAGCACCAGCAGCGGGATGACGACCTCCGCCGGTGCGGCGCCGCCGTGGTAGCCGGCCTTGCGCGGCCCGTACCGCACCTCCTCCCGCCAGGGCAGGACGACCGTGCCGCCGCCGAGCGCCACCCGGCTGCCGGTCACGGTGACCTCGGCGTCGCCGGCCGGGGCGGTCGCCGGTCGCCACCGGTTCTCGTTGCTGGCACTGGGCAGGGTGAGCGACTCCGGTCCCCGGTCGACGACGTGACCGTGGTCGGAGACGAGCACGACCACCCGGTCAGCGGCGGAGGCCAGCAGGTCGCCGACGGCGGTGATGGTCTCCTCGCCCCAGACGGTGGTGCCCGGGTCGCTGCGGTCAAGGGCGTCGTCGATGGTGTTGACGACGGCGGCGACCACCGGGGTCGACAGGTCGTCGAGCGCGGCCAGCACCTCCGGGTCCAGCGCGTTCCCAGCGCCGGCCCGCAATGCCGCCTTGTGCAGCAGCCGTCCGTCGGGAAACCGCTCGCTGAACGCCTTCCGCTCGGCCTGCTGGCCACCGGCGGTGATCCGCCCGCTCAGCAGGCTGCACCGGCTGGCCTCGGTGACGGTGGGCAGGGCCGCCAGCACGCCGGTCCGGGGCCCACCGCCGGGGGTGAGTTCCACCCAGGCGCCGGTGCGGGTAACCGACTCGGCCAGCTCGGTGGCCGCCGCGACGCTCATCCCGTCCATCACGAGCATCAGCACGCGGCGCCCCTGGTCGACGATCGGCTGGACCACCCGGTCGAGCACGTCCTCGACCCGCAGCAGGGCACCCGGTTCGATCTCGGCGCTGGTGGCGGCGGCCAGCAGCGTGGCGAACAGCTGGTCGTGCCGGGCCCGGCGGGCGTCCACGGCCCGGTGCAGCAGCCGGTACGCCTCGGCGACCTGCTGATCGGGATCGCCCGCGAAGACGTCGAGGCGAGCCCGGTCGACCCACCCGTCGTGGCGGACCTGCCGGTGCAGCGCGTCGAGCAGGGTGGCCGGCGCGGGTCCGTCGGCGGTGTGGAGCCAGCGCAGCAGGCGGACGGTCATCCGCGCGGTCTCCACCCGGCGCGGCTCGGCGGCCCGGTGCGCCTCCACGGTGGCGAGCGCCGACTGCGCCCGGGTCACCGCCGCGGGCAGCGCCGATCCGCCGGCCGGCACGGCGAGGCGTACCGCGTCGGCGAAGGCCCGCAGCCGCTGGACGAACCCGCTGGGCAGGACGGTCGACGCGCCGAGCAGCCCTGTGATGCCGATCTCGGCGGCGATCGCCTCGGCCCGGCGCAGCATCCGCATCGCCTCGTCCCGACCTTTGTCACCGGAGTCGACCGTCCGGTAGATCCACGCCTCGGCGGCCTGGTGCAGCGCCTCGGCCTGCTGTGGGGTGAGCCGGAACCCGCCGAACCGGGGTTCCAGTCGGGTCCGGCCGACGGCGGCCTCCACTTCGGCGGTCCGCTCGCTGGCGGCGGGCCAGAGCAGCCCGGCCAGCAGTCCCAACGGGATCACATCCACCCCGTGCCCGGCCCGTACGGCGGCCATGATCGGGACGGCGGCGCGGCCGGCGGTCCCGGTGAGGTAGGCCGTGACGCCCTCGGCAACGACGTCGGGCACGGTGGTGAACCGCAGTTGCCGGGTGACGTCGGTGCTCCACTGCACCAGGCCGCTGTCGTCGAGTTCTGCGGGTGGCAGGTCGAGCAGTTCGGAGGTGAGGCTGCGCAGCGCGTGGTCGCGGGTGAGGATCGCGCCGGGCGGGGCGGGCCAGCCGTCCGACGGGGCGTGGTCGCTGAGCGCGTTGGCGACCCAGCGTCCGACCCGGACCAGGGTGGGATCGAGATCCTTGACCCCCCCGAACATCTGCCGGACCAGGTCCCACGGGTCGATCTTGCGGACGGTCTGCTTGCTGAGGTGGGCGAGGAGCCCGTCGCCCAGTTCGCTGTCGGTCAGCTCGGTCAGCAGCACCAGCCGCTCACCGTCTGCCCGGTCGTGCAGAGCCGCGCGGGCAGCCAGCGGGGTGGGGCACGGGACGACCCGAACGCGGGTGCCGTCGACGGTGAGCACCGGCTCGGCCGGCCACTCGGGGCGGGCGGTCAGCGCGATGGCGCCCGCCTGGTCGTTCTCGGCCAGCCACGCCTCGACCTTGCGGCGGACCGCGTCCGGCTGCGCCGCGCTCACCGGGGCGCTCACAACCCCGCCCGGCGCAGCACGATTTCGGGCCCGGCGACGCGAGCGGTCATCGGATCTCCCAGGTGACGGTGATTGGACGGCCGGCGGCAACCTCGGCCTCGATCTCGGCGGCCACCTTCTCCCAGGTGGCCGCGTCGGTGACCTCGCGACGCTGCTGGGTGACAGGGATCGACCCGCCGCCACCGGCCATCACGCCGGAACCGCTGCCGCCGGACACCAGGCCAGCACCAGCACCACCAGGCAGCGTGCCCGTGCCGCCACCATTCGGCTCAGCACCGGAGTGGTCACCGGTCCGCACCCGGGTCGGGTCGGCATCCTGGGGCCGCTGTTGCGTCGGCAGCAGATCGGTGGTCCCGGGGGTCGTCCCACCGCTGGCCCGGGTGACCTCGGTACGGTCCGTCGGCCGAGACTGCTCATCGGCGGCGAGCAGCGCCGCCGACGCCGCCACCGCCGTCTGGAAGGCGTCGACCAGGTCCTGTCCGTGCTGTTCGCGCCGGGCGACCTCCCGAAGCTGTCCGATGATCACCTGCGCCCGCTCGTCGTGGGCGGATCTGGCCACAATCGCCTGGAGCAGGGGCCACTGGTGGGCCTGGGCCAACGCTGCGCTGATCTTGCCCGCCTGGCCGAGCACCTCGCCGACGGCCTGGTCGTCGACGTCGCCCAGATTGGCACGGGCCGCCGTCTCGACCAGCACCACGTCGTCGCGCTCGGCGGCCAGCTCGGTCACGAACCGGGCCGCCCGGCGAGCGGTGGCGAGCCGGCCGGCCGCGGCCGAGAGGTCCAGGCCCAGCACGTCGGCGTGCGAGGTCAGCGCGTCGACGAGGTCGCCGGCCGCCTTCTTCCGGGCACCCGCCGCCGAGCGCAGCGTGCCGGCGAGGTTGCCGAGGTTGGCCGGCGTCCGCCAGACGGGCAGCACCCCGCCGAAGATTGCCGAGCCCCGGCGCACCGCGTCCGCCCAGGCCTGTTCGTCGGGCATCGGCGGGTGCCGCAGCTCCAGGTCGTCCCGCACGGCGGCCAGGGTGGTCACGTCGAGCTTGCCGCCGTGCTGGTACCAGGCGAGCTGCTGTTCGAGCCCGAAGACGACAATGATCAGGTTCTGCAGCTCGCGGTCGAAGCCGAACGCAGCGGGCTCGTCGATGAGCCGGCGCAGCACGTGGACCGGGAAGTGGTCGGTGTAGCCCTCGTTGGCGGCGGCCTGGAGCAGGTGCTGACTCCACCGGCAGGTGCTGGTGGTGAGCACGTACCGGCCGTCGATCAGCTCGCCGAGGCGCAGGTTGTTGCAGACCCGGCGAAGGGTGCGCTGGTCGACGGGGTTGAGGACGCTGACTCCCCGGGCGGAGTCGGCGGCGGCCTGCCGGGCGTACTCCAGGATCTTGGTCATCTCGCTGCGGGTGACCGGCTTCTCGTCGTCGGGCATCGCCGGGCGGCCCGGGTAGGACCAGGCGAGGAGTTCCCCGGTGAGATTCTTGAATGCCTCGGCGAGGGTGCCGCCCCTCGGGTCGCCGACGTGCAGCCCGTCGGTGAGGGTGTGGAACACCCCAATGCTGTCGTCCTGCACGTCGGCGCCGTGCGAGGTGCCGGCCCCGTACGCCTGCATGAGGGCGCTGAGCAGGGTGCCGCGCAGCTGGGTCTGGCGCTGCTGGAGGTAGACCTTGCCCTGCTGCCGGTCGACCAGCGGCCAGTCCGCGGCCAGGGAGTTGAGCCGGTCGCCGGTGCCGCTGCCGAGCAGATAGTTGATCTTCGCGAGCTGGGCGACCTTGCCCATCATCTCGTCGGTCAGGAAGAAGGGCAGCCAGAAGACGGTCCGGGAGCCACGCTCCAAACGCTCGATCCGGGCGCGGTCGGCGCTGCGCTCGTAGCCCTGCGGGTCGAACGGGTAGTCGATGATGACCCGCCACGCCTCGCCGGTGGCGATCAGCGCGGAGACCGGCATGGTGTCGGGGTCGCGGACGTTGCCGAACTTGACCTGGACGGTGTGCCGCCGGCCGCGCCAGTCGCGGGAGTGCAGCAGCTCGCCGAGCTGCCCCTCGGCCCCGGCGATCCCCATCTCCGCGGTGACCAGTTCCCGGATGAGCTGCTGCCGTACGCCGGTGGTGGTGGCCTCGTCCTCGGGGACCAGGTCGAGCAGCTTGTCGTAGTCGACGGTGTGCAGCTTGAGGGTGACCACCGGGTCGGGGGTCTTGGTCAGGTGCAGCTCCCCGGCGCCGTCGGAGACCCGGTTGAGCCGGTTGAGCACGATCTGCCGCTCGTAGCCGGGGATCGGCGAGGTGATCGAACCGAAGTTCAGCGCGTGCAGCTTGGCGGCGGTGAGGTTGTGCAGGGCCGGCACCTCGGGCACCAGGGCGCCGAGCAGCACCGTCTTGATCAGCTTGTCGTCGAGCTGGAACTGCTGGTGCCCGGCGGCCTGTTCCTCGCCGATGCCGTTGAGGTTGAGCAGGATCGGGCGCAGTTTCTGCGTATACAAACTACGGGCGGACTGGAAGAGCTGCTTGAGCTTGGGCCGGTCGGGCAGCTCGCCGTGCAGCACCAGCGGGTCGAACAGCGCCGCCACCCCGATCAGGTCGTTGACCTGGAGGGTGTCCCGGCGGTCGACGAGCAGCTCGGTCATCACCTTCAGCGCGGTGCGCTCCCGCTGCAACGCCTGGGAGAGCGCCACCAGGGTGGCCACCAGCGCCGGCGAGAACGGATAGAGCTTGCGGAAGGCGGCGGCGTCGGAGCCGATGCCGGCGTCGCCATACTGGGCGCCGAGCAGCAGCGCGTCCCACACCTCCCGATTGCCCCGCACGGCGGCGAAGGCATTGTCGAGCACCGCGCGGGCCGCGTCGTCGATCGGCTTGAGCAGCCGCTTCTCGGTGATCTCGGGCAGGTTGGTGTCGGCGAGGGCGATCTCGCCGAACCGGCCCTGGACGCTGCGCATGACGTGCGCCAGGGCCTCCCGTTCGGTGCCGCCGACCTGAGGGCCGAGGAAGTCCTCCAGGTTGCGCTGCCGGGCGACGAACGAGATCAGCGGCAGCGGCCGGGTGGCGTCGGCCGACTCGACGAGCTTGTTGAGCTTGGCGCCCTCGGTGTTGACGAAGGTGTGGTCGCTGATCTTGGTGGAGAGCCAGAGGATCAGCTCGTCGAGGAAGAGCACCAGCGCGTCGTACCCGAGCGACTTGGCGTGCCGGGTGATCACGGCGAGGCCGGTGTCCAGGTCGAGGTATTCCCCGCTGCGGACCGCACCGGTGAAGAACGTGCTGGTCAGCGCGCTGACCAGCCGGTCCCGCTCGGCGGTGCCGGGCGGCGCCGCCGCGGCGGCGGCGTAGCTCTGCGGGGTCCAGCCGGCGGCCCGGGTGACCAGGGCGGCGAGCCCACCGCCGCCGGCCGCGGGGGCGCCGCCGCCGTCGTGCAGCGCGGCGAAGAAGGCGTCGTCGCCCATCCGCTCGCGCAGCCGCGCGGCGTCGTCGAGCAGCGCGTCCGACCGGTGTACGGCGGGGACGGGCGCCTCCGGGTGCAGTTTGGTGATCTGGTTGAGGTAGCCCTCCAGGACCGCCTGCTCGACGGAGCGCGCGTCGAGCATGTGGAAGGTGAGGGTGAGCAGCTTCCGGTCGCGCAGCCAGGTGTCGGCGGCGAGCACCGGCTCGGCCAGGCCGCGCACCTCGCGGGCCGCCGGGTTGTGCTGGAGGATCTCCCGCAGCACGGCCATGAAGTGCGACTTGCCGGAGCCGAACGACCCGTGCAGGAACATCGCCTGGGAGCGGCCGGTGGTGACGGCGTGACCGATCCGGCGCAGCGCCTCGGCGAAGTTCTCCCGGAGCTGGTCGGTGACGACGTACCGGCGCAGGTCGGCGCCCTCGGCGGCGCGGACGACGAAGTCACCGTCGCCGACCGAGGTCGGAATGTCGATCACGTCCCGTAGCAGGGTCATCACCGCTCCTCGCACCACCGCTCCCCGTGACGCCGGCGTCACCGGCGACCCGCCGATCCTAAGGTGTCCGGGCGATCCCGCGGCCACTCCACCTCGCTGGGGCTCTCCGGTATCGTGCTCGCCGGCGCCGGAACGGACCCAGTGGGCGGAATGGGCTGATGAGTGAGTATCAGTACTACGAGTTCCTGGCGGTCGATCGGCCGCTGACCGCCCAGCAGCTCGACGAGCTGCGGAGGCTGTCGACCCGGGCCCGCATCACCTCGACGAGCTTCGTCAACACCTACCAGTGGGGCGACTTCAAGGGCGACCCGCGGGCGGCTGGTGGCGGAATGCTTCGACGCCTTTCTCTACCTGGCCAACTGGCGCACCCGCCAACTCATGATCCGGCTCCCCCGCGGATCGCTGGATCTGGGCACCGCACAGCGGTACTGCGACACCGAGTCGGCGTCGGCGTGGGTCGCCGGCGACCGGGTGGTCATCGACCTCACCGATGAGGACGAGGAGGGCGAGTGGAACTGGGACGACGACGGGGAGGGCCGACTCGCCTCGATCATCCCGGCCCGGGCCGACCTGGCCGGCGGTGACCTGCGGCTGCTCTATCTGGCCTGGCTGCTCGCGGTGGGGCGACACGAGGTCGACGACGACGAGCCGGAGCCGCCGGTTCCGCCGGGTCTGGGCACGCTGACCGCACCGTTGCAGAGCTTGGTGGAGTTCCTGCGGATCGACACCGATCTGCTCGCGGTCGCGGCCGAAACGAGCGCGTCGCTGTCCCGCGCGGAGCCGGCCGAGGTACGCCGCTGGCTGCGGGGCCTGCCGACCGACGAGAAGGACCAGCTGCTGCTGCGCGTCCTGCGGGACGGAGACGTACCCGTGCGGGCCGAGCTGCGGCGACGGTTCCGGGCCGCGAAGCCCGACCGCGACCCGGCAGGTGCCGCGCCCGGCGGCCGTACGGCGGGGCAGCTCAGGAAGGCCGCCGGGGCGCGGTGGGCGGAACGTCAGCGGCAGGCGCAGCAGCGGCAGGCCGAGGAACGCGCCCGCCAGGAGCGGGAGGCGGCGGCTGCCCGCGAGCGACGCCTGACCGAGCTGGCCACCCAGCCGGAGCAGGCGTGGCAGCGGGTGGATGCGCTGATCGCGACGAAGAAACCGCGCGAGTACGATGCGGCGGTCGGGCTGCTGACCGAGCTGGCCGCCCTTGGCCAGCGGGACGGCCGGGAGGAGGCGTTCGCGGGGCGGATCCGACTGCTGCGCCAGGCGCACCAGCGCAAGCTGATGGACCGCTTCGACCGGGCCGGCCTGCCAGGCGAGTAGGCACCCGTTCACCGCTGCCGGAACCGCCGGGAACACTCGCCGTCGTGGTCGGGCCGGAGCAGGCACCGCCGGCCGCTGGGCATGACCTGGTCGCAGAAAACCCAGTGGCGTACGTGCTGGTCGTCCTCGGCCGACACGGTGGTGCCCCCGGGGTCGGTCTGCGGCAGGACGTGCGTCCAGTGCGCCACCACCCGGGCGAGCCGCTGGGCGGCGACCAGGTCGCTGACGACCACGGGCAGGTGGATGACCCAGCGCTCGTTCACCGGTCGTATCCCCGCTCGTTGCGGGCCCGGGACTGCTCGGACTGCCAGCGGCGCAGCGCGTCCTTGATCCGCTCGGTCTCCCGCCGGCTCTGCGCGAGCGCGTCGTAGACGACGGCCAGGTCACCGGCGACCCGGTCGAGGAACTCCCCCACCTCCTGCGGATCGAGCCCACGCCGACCGACCGGGGTCGGCCGGAACCGCCGCTCGCGCACCTGCCACGGGCGGAGGGGATGGTAGGCCGCCGAGCGGTAGCAGGTCGGCCCGCTGACCGACCGCTGGCGACGCTGGGCACGCCGGAAGAAGACGCGCATGACAGGACCTGCCTCTCACCGTCGAGATTGACCTGTGGAAGGGGTGGGCCCGCCGGCCCGCCCCGCACCGGCGGACCCACCCCGGCACCTGCCACCGCAGCCTTCGAGCAGCAGTACGGCAGCAGGGCACACACGGCCGCTGAGCAGCGCGAACTCCACAGTGGCCGCAGATGCAGTGAAGCATTGGGCAAACGCAATTGCAACGTCGCAACAGCGTCATTGGAGGGGCGACTTTGCTGAAGAGAGATACCGGCTGTGACGTGTCTATTGCTTGTGAGACACCGCAGCGCTTCAATTGGACGGGCAGGTGTTGACGGATCACCACAGCCGGAGGCGGAGAGTGTCACAAGCAGTGACGGGCTCGACCATGTTGCGGCGGCAGATCGGGCGCAAGTTCGAGTCGCTCCGCAAGGCGGCGGGACTGACGATGGAACAGGCCGCCGATCGCTTGGACCGAGCCCGCGCGACGCTGCACCGGATCGAGAACGGCGCCGAGCACGTCCGCTTCCGACAAGCCGACGTGCAGCAGATGCTCGATCTCTACGGCGCATCCGCTGAGGACAGCGAGCTACTGCTCGCCCTGACTGCAGCGACGCGGGAGAACAAAAACTGGTGGCATGACTACGTTGGCTCCGGGCTGCCGCGCTGGTTCCAGCTCTACATCGGCCTCGAAGCGGCGGCGTCCGGCATCCGGCAGTACGAAGCCGAGCTTGTCCCCGGCCTGCTCCAGACCCGTGCCTACGCCGAGCAGGTCTTCAGGACCCCCGGCGGCTCAATCGACGCCGGCGACAACGATGAGCAGCAGCGCGCCGTCCAACTCCGAGTCGAGCGACAGGGGCTTCTCACCAGGTTCGCCGCTCCACAACTCAGCGTAATAATCAACGAGGCGGTGTTGCGCCGTCCGGTCGGCAGCGCCACGATCATGGCCGAGCAGCTTCACCAGATCCTGAAGGCCGCGGAGCTACCGAACGTAACCGTCCAGGTGCTGACTTTTTCTGCCGGGCTGCACGCCGGGGCGATGGCCGGTGCCTTCTCGATTCTGGAGTTCCCCCGCGACAGCAGCGGCAAGGAGGTGGAACCGCCGGTGGCCTACCTCGAGGCCGCGACCGGAGCCATCTACCTCGACAAGCCGCACGAGACCGCCGCCTACAACACCATTTGGACCGACATGACGGGCCGCGCCCTCAACGAGTCACGATCCAAGAGTCTGATCCAGCAAGTCGCAGAGGAGTACTCCCGTGCCTGACCTGACCGGTGCCGTGTGGCGCAAGTCGAGCCGCAGCAACAACGGCGGCAACTGCGTCGAGGTCGCCGACAACATCCCCGGCATCGTGGGGCTGCGGGACAGCAAGGACCCGTCCGGCCCGGCGCTGACCTTCGACCCGAGGGCCTGGGCCACCTTCGTCCAAGGCGTCAAGGGCGCGACGCTCAGCGGCTGATCGTCATCGCGCCGCCTCCATCCACGGAGGCGGCGCTTGCTGGCCTCCGGTCGAGGGCTCGACGCCGCCCCCATCGGCCGCAAGAATCGACCCATGGGGCTGAGCGATCGACGCAACGGCAGACACAGGCACAAGGGTAAGAAGGATGCCCAAGCCGTGCCGGTGCAACTCGAGAATCGGTGGCCGTCGGGTGGGACAGTTGGCGTGGTCACCACCGGGGGGCGGACCTTCCATCGGGATACCAACTGTCCCGGCTACCGTCAGGGCGTGCGGCAGGCGGAGAAGAAGGGCCGCAACATCAACGAGGTCGAGACCATCAGCGCCGCCGCCGCTCAGGACCGAGGCAAGGCCGCCTGCCGCCTCTGCTGGCCCCGCACCTGACTCTGGCCACCAATCAGCGCGAGCTACAGGTCTGGCCCTGGCCCCCCGCAGCACGACATATGTGCGACCCAGGCGAATCGACCTGGCGATCGCTTGCGCCCTGGCTCCAGCGTCGACTACGGCAGCTCGGGTACGCCGCGGAGCAGGGTCAGCGCCGACCGGTCGGAGCTGAGCTGTGACAGCTCGGTCTCGATGAAGTTGGTGAAGAAGTCTGCAGGCGACCCGAGGTAGCCGGGGCGCTCGTCAGAGGGCCACTGGTGCAGCCACGGCTCGATCTCGACCAGCCCGGCGAGCAGCGGCAGCAACCGGTGCGCCGTCCACGCCTCCTGTGTCTTCCGATCGAGGTAGACGGTGGCGAGCGCCTGCGCCTGCGCCAAGTGATCCCACCCGGCCCAGCCGAGCAGTTCACTGCCGTCGCTGTCCCGCCCCGCCTGCGGGTAGGAGATGAACCGCTCCTTCGGCACGTCGAGCTTGCCGCGCGACCGCCAGTACGACGGCCGGGCGAAGTCCGCCGAGCTGTACTTCGGCGGCACCTCAATCTCGACCTTCTCCCCCGCGTCCTCCCGGCGCTGCAACGCCCAGGTCCGCTCCCACTGCGCCCGCTTGCGCAGCCCGGACGGCTTGTACCGCTGCGCCGGCAGGTACGGCACATGCTCGTCGGCAACCAACTGGCCCAGCGTCCGGGTCAGGTCGTAGCTGTCGTGTCCGACCCACAAGTCCAGCACCGCCCGGAGGTCCTGGTCGTGGCCGACCCGGTCGGCGAGCTGCGCCACCGACAGCGGCGTCGGCTGCCCGCCCCACAACTCCGGCGCCTCCAACCGGTCGAGCAGCCAGTCCCGCAACGCGGCCGACTGCATCTTCTCCCACCCGTCGGTGGACCAGCGCCGCTTGCACTCCGGCCGCTCGATCAGCCCGATGTGCCGGTTGGACCCGATGACGGCGATCCGGCGCTCGACCAGGGATCGGTACTCCGCCGGCCAGTGCGGCTGCGGCCGGTCGATCGGCTTGGACCCGTGCCGGTTGAACCACTCGGTCTGCGCCCCGCTGGTGTGCAGGACGATCTCGAAGGCCCGCTCCCCCAGCGCCAACTCCGGCGGGTTGGCGCAGGTCAGGTCCTCGTCGATCAGCCCGTAGAGCCGGTAGACCTCCCAGTCCAACTCCTCCTGAAGGGCAATCATCCGCGCCCGCACCGAGTGGTACTCCGCCTCAGCCTCCGCGAGCCGCCGCCTCGTAGGCACCCCCGACGCGGCGACCGCCGCCGGGGTCAGGCTCGACAGCCGCTGCGCCAGCCCATCCAACTCCCGAGCCCGCCCCAACGGGTACGCCCCAGGCAGCGGTAACCGCTCAACGTTCGATGCATTAAATGCAAACCGCTCCATCCAGTCTTCGGGCTGAATACCTCGTCCAATCCCACTACCACCCTTTGGAAAGCACGACTGCTTGAGCCAGAAGCAGGCTGTCGAACTGTTCAGGACTCCCAACAGCTGGATATGGTCTTCTTCCGACGCACCCTCCGGCAACTTGATCACCGGTGCCGTCTGCTTGAATACTTTTCCGCCCCGGTCTAGCACGAAATGGTTATGCGTCGCCACCTCAGCAAACGCGATCGACAGTGGAATCCGCAGCTTCTCACGCGCGAGAAAACCAAAGCCATACCAAGCAACACCGGGGATATCTTCGATTGGCTTTCTGAACCAAATCCTGCGCTGCAAACCACGTCGATTCGGCCATAGGAATCTAGCCAAGGCCGCCTTGGGTTCAAGATTGCATGCAACGAAAGACGGATCGTAGGGCCACACGGCCTGGTCGCCACCCTGGACTCTGTAGTCCCGAAGTTGGTCTCCAATACCTAGGTCCCATGCGGGCAGTCGTAGCCTGCTGATCACGCGTGGCGGCAGAAAGTACAGGTCGTCCTCAAGAGTTACGGCCACAACGCCAATCTGTTCGATTACCGCGGACAAAGCCCTTACGCCAATGTCGTTGATCGAATCCATCAGGCCGGAGGCGCCGCCGCCGCTGAGGCTCCAAGGATGACTGGCGAGTTGCCCTCGCACGAGGTCGGCGGCGCTGACCCAGTCCGACTCCGACCCGGGGTCGTCGATCTGCGCCTTGATAGCGGACCAGACCCGACCGTTCTCGGGATAAGCCGGAGTCGACGGTTCGCCGCGGACGCCGAGGAGGGCACGGATCGGGCCACTGTAGCGGGAGCTGACCAATCGGTTCCGGCCGACCAGGATCACAGTGGGCGTGCCGTGGCCGGGTATATAAGCACCGGCCGTGTTAATCACCTCGGTCAACTCAACGTTACCCGCGAAGTAGTCATTGATCAACTTTTTCCCGAACTCACGCTTCATGAAGGCGTTGCCCGTAATCTGACCGACGCGCCCTGCACCATCGCCGTCGTGGTCGCCTCGCTTGGCTAGCCCGAAGAAGCGCTGCGCAAAGGGCACGGTCAGGGCGTACTTGCCGGAGCAGGCGTCGTACAGCCCTCGGTAGAGCTGGTTGCGGGCGCTGTCGGAGACGGTGATGTAGGGCGGGTTGCCGACCACCACCGTGTACTGGTTCTCGGCCAGGTAGTCCTTGAGCAGGTCGGCGTCCTCGCTCTCGTACGCGAAGACCTCCCGCCCCTCGGACGCGGCAAACAGGTCGCCCTGA
This sequence comes from Micromonospora sp. U21, assembly GCF_018070045.1. Classification (GTDB taxonomy): domain Bacteria; phylum Actinomycetota; class Actinomycetes; order Mycobacteriales; family Micromonosporaceae; genus Micromonospora. The sequence goes on along the minus strand of NZ_JAGPYK010000020.1, from coordinate 109,078 downwards.
GCGCGTGAGCGGTACTCGTCCCAGGGCAGCAGCGAGTCGCCGGTCGCCACCCGGATCGGCCACTTCGGAGTCCGTTCCAGCTTGGTCAGCCCGCACACCTTCATCGCGGCGATCAGCAGCCGGAAGCGGGCGATCGCCACTGCGAAGGGGTTGATGTCGACGCCGGTGACCTGGCCGAGGGCCTGTTCGGCGAGCACCTTGATGTCGGTGGCCGGCTCCCGGTCCTGCCACTTGCGGACCAGCCGGTGGAACGCACCGAGCAGGAAGTGCCCGGAGCCGCAGGTCGGGTCGATCACGCTGGTCGCGGGGAGGCCGAACTCCTTGACCGCCGGCTCGAAGATCCGGTCGAGGATGAACTCCTCCACGAACTCCGGCGTCTGCAACAGCGCGTACGTCTTCTTCGCGTGCGTCGACAGGTCCTGGTAGAGGTCGCCCAGAAAGCGGGTGTTCAGGTCGTCGCGGCGCAGCGACTCCTGCCCGGCCCCGCGCCGGAAGAAGTCGCTCAGCTCCTCGGCCGCCGGGCCGGAGATGTCGAACCGCCACGCGGGGTTGTGCTCGTCGAAGATCTTGCCGGTGGCCTTGAGCCCACGCAGGTAGCCGAACGCCTCCCGCAGCCAGTGCCGGTCGTTGTGCCGCGGGTTGGCGATCAGGTACGCCTGCCGGTGCTGCACCGCCCGCTCGGCCGGCGCGGCCGGGTCGGCGCCGCCGATCCAGAGCTTCTCGACCAGCTCGTTGTCCTCGCAGAACCGGACGAATACGCAGCCCAGCACCCAGGCCACCGCCGCCTGGTCGAGCACGTCGTCGAGCCAGGTCTCGAAGCTCCCGCCGACCCGCTCAGCCGCCTTCGCCTGGGTGTGCTCCTGCAGCAGCTCCGCCCGCAGGCCCGGTGCCTCCGCGACCTGCCCGCGCAGATCCTCCACCAGGGTCTTGACCTGCGCTTGCAGCGCCTTCAGCTCGATCACCGCCAGATTCTACGGCCGACCCGCTCGGCCGCGTCGCCCGGCGAGACCTGGCGCGGCAGGGCTCGGTCCGGCCCGGCCAGCTTCCGCCACAGGAAGTTCAGCGTCAGCGCCCAGACGAAGGCCCGCTGCTCATTGTTGGCCGCCGCGCCGTGGCCACCTTCGACGTTCTCGTAGTACGACACGTCGTGGCCGTGCTCGCGCAGCCGGGCCGCCATCTTGCGGGCATGCCCCGGATGCACCCGGTCGTCGCCGGTCGAGGTGACGAACAGGACCGGCGGGTACGGCCGGCCGCCTCGGACGTTGTGGTACGGCGAGTACTCGCGCAGGTAGGCCCAGTCGGCCTCCCGGTCCGGGTCGCCGTACTCGGCGATCCAGGAGGCGCCGGCCAGCAGCTGGTGGTATCGCCGCATGTCCAGCACCGGCACGTGGGCGACGACCGCGCCGACCAGCTCCGGGTAGCGGGTCAGCATCACCCCCATCAGCAGCCCGCCGTTGCTGCCGCCCTCGATGCCGAGCCGCGCCGGCGTGGTGATCCCCCGCGTCACCAGGTCGGCCGCCACCGCCGCGAAGTCCTCGTACGCCCTGGGCCGGTTCTCCCGCATCGCGGCGTGGTGCCACTCGGGGCCGCACTCCCCGCCGCCCCGAATGTTCGCCACCACGTACGTGCCGCCCCGGGCCAGCCACCCCCGGCCGATGGCCCCGCTGTAGTGCGGGGTCTGGGAGACCTCATACCCGCCGTACCCGGTGAGCAGCGTCGGCCCGCCGGCCCCGTTCGGGTCCCCCACCACGAAGTACAGCACCCGCGTACCGTCGGCCGAGTTGGCGAAGAACTGGCGTACCACCAGGCCGTCTGCGTCGAAGAACGCCGGCTCCCGCTTGAGGGTCTCGACCGCGCCGCCGACCTGTCCGAGCCGGAGCGTCGCCGGTTGTAGGAACCCTTCCGACGCGAGCAGGTAGGCGTCGCTGTGGTGCGGGTCGGTGACCACGATCCCGCTGTGCTCGAGCTCCGGCACCCCGGCGAGCGGCTCCCGCCGCCACCCCGTCTCACCGGGCGTCAGCACCTCCAGCCGGCTCTGCACGTCGGCGAGGGTGGCCAGGATCAGGTGGTTCCGGGTCCAGAAGTGGTAGCTCAGTGCGGTGCGGTAGTCGGGCCGGAACAGCACCGTCAGCTCCCGCCCGCCGGCGAGGAACTCGTCGAACCGGGTCGCCAGCAGCGCCCCCGGCGGATGCGTCACCCCGCCGACCGCCCACCGCGAGCGCGGCCGGATCACCAACCATTCCCGATGCACGTCCCAGTGGGCGTCCTCCGGCACTTCAAGCCGGGTCAGCTCGCCTGCCCCGGTCAGCAGGTGGTTCTCACTGCGATAGAAGTCCAGGCTGCGGCCCACGAAGTCGCGCTCGAAGCCGGGCGTCGAATCGCGCGAGGCGTAGACGCCGACATCGTCCGCGCGCCCCTCGTAAACGACATCGGCCGCGGACAGCGGCGTGCCTCGCCGCCACCGCTTGGCAATGCGTGGGTACCCGGACGAGGTGAGCGAACCGGGCCCGAAGTCCGTGCCGACGAAGATGTGGTCGGCGTCGATCCAGCAGACGTGGCTCTTCGCCTCGGGAAGCCTGAAGCCGTCCTCGACGAAGGCGCGGCGGCCCAGGTCGAACTCGCGCACCACGACCGCGTCGGCGCCACCCCGGGACAGGCTGATCAGGCAGCGCTCGTAACCGAGGCGCAGCACCGTCACCTTCTGCCAGACCCAGTTCTCGCCCTCCTCGGCGGCCAACGCGTCGAGGTCGAGCAGCACGTCCCACTCCGGCTCGGCCCGGCGATACTGGTCGAGGGTTGTCCGCCGCCACATCCCTCGCGGATGCGTCGCGTCGTCCAGAAGTTGTAGCAGAATCCGTCGCCGCGCCAGCCCGGGTAGGGAATGCGGTCATCGGCATCGAGCACCTGCCGGATCTCGGCTCGCAAAGCGGCGAACGCCTCGCCGCCCGTCAACGCGGCGACAGTCTCCGCGTTGCGGTCCGCCACCCAGCCGGCGGCGTCCGCGCCGTCCAGGTCCTCCAGCCAGAGGTACGGGTCATCACCCTCATCGATCAGCGTGGCCACCTTCGCCACTATCCCGATGAGCGGCCCGCATCCACGTCCAGGTGTCGGCATGGCGACTCAAGCTACCCAGGAAGCGGCTCAAGAGCGGTCGCCTGCCCGACCTGACCCGCCCGGCCGGCACCGTCGACTGATCACCTGATCCCGGCGTTCGACCTGTCGGCCGATTCGATCCAGTCATTGGCGAGCCACAGCGACTGACTCGCCGGTGAGGTCAGCGGCAACTGCACCCCGTCCAGCACCGCCGGGTCGGGGCGCCGCGCCGGCACCAGCAGCAGCCGGGCCGCCGGCCGAGGCCGGGTCGGGTCGGCCAGCTCCTGGAGCAGGCCGAGCTGCCCGTACCGGGCCAGTGGTGCCGCCTCGGTGATCAGCACCGCTCCGTCGGCGGCGGCGATCGCCTCGCTGACCGCCGGCACGACCTGGTGCCGGACCAGGTCCACCAGGCTGCGGAAGTCGGCGTCCAGCGGCGAGCCGTTGTCGGCCGCCACGATCGCCTCCCAGGGGAAGCCCAGCGAGCGCAGCCGGTCCAGCAGTATCGCCGTGACGTCCACTTCGGTCAGTGGCAGCCGGGCCAGCAGCGCCCGCCGGGCCGGGCCGAGCCGACGCAGCGGGGCCAGCACCGCCAGGAAGGCCCGCCGCTCGATGGCCGAGCCGAGCTTGTCGCCCACCTCATCGACGGCGGTGAGCCCGAGCAGCGGCGCGTGGGTGCTCGCCATCCGGGTGCCGGTCACCGAGGCCGCCGTGCTCGCCGGCCCGTACACCCGGTCGAGCGGGTGCCAGGTCAGCGGTACCTCGGCGGTCGCGAGCAGGTCGGTCAGCTTGGGACGGCCGGGCACCCGCTCCGCCCGGGGGAAGCGGCTGTGCACCCGGTCGCGGATTTGCTGTTCGCTGAGCCGCTGGCCGATCAGGCCGCCCACCGACAACCGCAGCGCCCGCTCCGCCGGCATCTCCACCGGGTAGAGCTGCCCCTGCGCGTTGACGTCGACCCGGTCGTTGCTCCCGGCCGCCGCGAGCTGCAACAGCCGCAGATCGGCCACGACTGGCATCCCGGCCGGCACGGGCAGCCGGCGCAGCTCGTCGACGGCGCGTTGCCGGGTCGGCAGCGGGTCGGCGGCGGCCAGCTCGGCGGCCCGGCCGCCCAGCTCCACCACGTACCCGAGGAAGTCGGCGGCGGTGACGTCGGACGCTGGGTCGTCCGGCTCCCGACCGACCAGGACGGTGCCGGAGGTGCGGAACCGGTGGATGGCCACCCGGGCGTTCCCACCCGTGCTCAACTCGGCCTCGACGGCGGTGCGGACCAGCCCGATCGCCTGCGGCAGCCGCTTCGGCGCGGGCGTGTAGGAGCCGCGGGCGGCGATCAGCGCCTGGGCCAGCTCCTCGGCGGACATCACCGCGCCACGGGCGTCGAGCAGCGCCACGATCTCGTTGCGCACGGCCTCCAGCGCCGGATTGCCCAGCCAGGTCCTGGCCTGGGCGTTGAGCAGCTTGGAGATCTGCGGTTGGGTCCGGCCGGTGGCCCGGGCCGCCTCGCTCTGCGCCGGCCAGCACAGGAACGTGCCGTCGTCGGTGAGCGCCTGCCCGAGCAGCACGGCCATCGTCCGGTGGTTGCGGGACGAGGCGGCCGGCAGCAGGGTCGCGCAGAGCGCCTCCACGCCCTGTGCCAGCGACTGCTCCTCGGTGACCGCCGGCTCGCTGCCGGCGGGCAGCACGGCGCGCAGCGCCCGCGCCTGGGCGAGAATCTCCTTGCGGGTGGCGTCCGGCACCCCCTTGGCACGGGTCAGCGCCGACGGCTCCGCATCCAGCAGCTCGCCGACGGTGTGCAGGCCGAGCCGTTCCAGCGCCGAGCGGGCCCGGGCGGTCAGTTCGGTGGCCTCCAGCGGCGACTCGCGGGTCAGGCCCACCATCGCCGGGACCGGGCCGACCGGAGTCACGGCCGGCTGCGGGACCTGCTGGAAGATGGCCCGCCAGGCGTCGGTCATCTCGTCGACCGTGTCGAACCGGGCCGCCGCGTCGCGGGCCAGCGTCCGGCCGAAGAACTCCACCAGCCGGTCGGCGACCGCCGGGTCGAACGCCGCCGGATCGAGGGTCACCTCGTCGCTGATCGCGGCCGGGTTGGCGTTGTCGCCCCACCGGGGCAGCACGCCCGTCGCCATCTCGTAGAGGACGACGGCCGCCGCGAACCGCTCGGCCGCGGCGTCGAAGCGCAGCCGGCGCGGGGGGCCGAGGAACGGATCGAGGTAGCCGACCGTGCCTGCGCCGAGCTGGTCGGCGGGCGCCGACGACAGCGAGAAGTCGAAGACGCACAGGTGCGGCTGCTTGTCCTTCGGCCTCGGCCGGGCCGCCAGGTTGGCCGGCTTCAGGTCCCGGTGCCAGACACCCTGGCTGTCCAGGTAGTTGACGATGTCGAGCAGGTCCCGCCCGTACCGCTCCAGCAGGTCCAGGGCGAGCCGGCCGCCGCGCAGCTCCTCTGCGAGGGTCCGCGGCCCGGCGCTCTCCATCAGCAGGGCGGTCCGGCCGCCGACCCGCACCGGGCCGTCGACCAGCGCGGCCACCTGGGGGTGCTTCAACCTCGCGAGGGTACGCGCCTCCGCGGTCAGCCGTTCCTCGTGCTGCTCGTCGCGGGCCACCTTCAACACCAGCTCGCGGGACTCCCCGTCCCGGGTGACCAGCAGGGCGACCGCCGTGGCACCCGAGCCGAGCCGGTCCGTCACCTCCAGGCCACCGTCGAGCAGGTCACCCCGGTGGGCGGAGAGCGGATCGGCCACCGGTTCCGGCTCCGGAGCGGTCAGTTCGTCCCAGACCTTCTCCAGATCCTGGTGAAACCGGGAAACGCTGGGCAGCCGGTGCGCCGGATCGCCACGGGTCGCGTCGTAGACCAGGGTAACCAGGGTGTGCGGCATGCCGTCGACCGCCGCGTCCACGTGCAGACCGCTGTCCCGGACCGCGCTGACCAGTTCCTCGGGCGTGGCGGCCGGCGCCGTCCCGGCGAAGATCCGGTACGCCAGCGCGCCGAGGGAGAAGACGTCGAGCTGGTGACCGGGCAGGCGGGTGGCGTTCTCGGCCTCCGGCGCCTGGTAACGGCGGACCTCGTCGTCGAAGAACAGCTCCAGGCTGGCCGGATCGCTCGACGGGCCGAGCCGGGTGAGCTGAGTGGTGCCCGCCAGTCGCCCGCCGGTCTGCCAGTCGGTCACCACCAGCGTCGGGCGCGGTCCGTCCGGGTCACCGACGTAGACCGCGCGTGGCGACAACGCGCGGTGGGCCAGCCGGCGGGAGTGCGCGTAGTCGATAATCTCGGCGAGGTCCTGCACCAGGTGCAGCCGCTGGGCCAGGGTCAGCGAGTCACCCCGGCGCAGCAGCCACTGGTCGAGGCGTACCCAGTCCGGCTGGTGGTCGAAGATGACCGCCGGGCCCCAGGCGTGCTCGACCAGGTCGTGCGCCCGGGCCACCCCCGGGTGGTGGATGCCCTGCAGCAGGCGGAACTCCCGCTCCGCCGCCTTGCGGATCGCCGGCACCTCGTGCTCGGCGGCCCGGCTGGTCAGGTAGAACCGCACCCGACGCACCAGCGAGGTGTCCAGCGCGTGCCCGGCGAGGAAGTCCTGCCAGCCGAGCCCCTCGGCGAACGGCTTCGGGTGCAGCAGCAGTTGGCCGACCTTGCGGTCGGCCACCGACGGCCGGATCTTGGCGCCACGCACCAGGTCGACGATCTGCCGCCCGCGCGCCTCGTCCACCCGGTGCGCCGGGTTACGGGGCGGAGTCCGGAGCAGCTCCTTCAGGCCGGGCAGCCCCGAATCGTGCCCCTCCAGCCCGTAGACGTGCTGGCCGCCGATGGCGTCCAGGCTCGCCCGCATCGCGCGGGCATGCATGAACACCGCTGCGCCGACGTAGGGCGCCTGCCCCTCGCGGCCGTTCTGGCGGGCGTAGTAGCGGATCAGGCTCGCCAGGCGCTTGGCCTTCCGGTTGGCCAGGATGTACGGGTTGTCCTCCGGGATGAGCCGGGAGTTGGGTGCCCGGCGCATCCACTGGGTTCCGTCGCCGCGGATCTCGCCCTGCCAGTGCTTCAGCTCCAGCACGTAGAGCCCGCTGGGGGTCAGCACCAGGGCGTCGACCTCGTTGATCGAGCCGTCGGCGCCGACGAACTCGACGTTCGCCCAGACGTGGTACGGGTCGGCGTCGGGCAGGTAGCTGGCAAGCTCACGCAGCCCGTCCTGTTCCCAGGTGTAGGAGCTCGCGTTGATCTGCTCCCAGCGCGGCGAATCCTCACGCATGCACTGGCTCCCTTGACCTCCGTCTGAACTCTGGCACCTTACCTGCTCTCCGAGCAGCTGTTACAGCGAGCGACGCACCACCCACGCCCACCGTCACCCGAACTGAGGCGACCACCGCCCTACACACAAAGATCCCCGGACCGTCCTCCCGCCTGGGATCCCGGCGGATCGCTGCCATACACCTCGAAAACAGCTCGGCGAGTCGTGGGCAGGTTGGGCCAGCTCCGGCGACGGTTGGGCAGCGGCGGGAACCGGGCGTTGCCGGGCGATGACCGAATGCTCGATGTGTGCTCCACTGGTCGTTGCAACTGCCATAGGTGGCGACCATCAGGAGCCGGCTTCCGCGCGCTCGGACCGATCGCTCCCTCGCGCTCGCTGACTCGCTAACGCTGATTGTCGCCCAGAGGAGCAACCTTCGGTCGGTCACTGTTGGCAGTTGGAAGGGTGGGAGCGTGGCGGGTCCGGTGCCGTCGCAGGGCGGCTCGCATGGTCTCGATGCAGGCCCCTCGGGCGGCGTCGATCTGGTCTCGCGGGTAGCGGACCTGCAGGTTCATCTCAGCGTCGGTGGTGAGCAGGGGCTGCTGCCATGCCTGCTGCATCTGGCCGCCGGCTTGGATCTTGGTGGCACGGACGAGCGCGACGTAGCTGGCGGCGACCTCGGACGCCTCGATCTGCAGGAGAGCTTGGTGGTACGCCAGCCGGGACTGGATCTTGCTGACCTCGTCGGTGAGGTCGTAGCGGGCCTCAGGAGTGTCGCGGCGGCGTCGGATCCGGTATGGCATCTCGGCGTAGTCCTCGACCGCATTGAGGGCCTCGGCGAACGCCTTGGCCTGCCGTTCCCGGCGGGCGGCGCGCTGGTTGAGCGTGTAGGTGATCGAGGCGGAGACGACACCGCCGAGGATCGCGATCACAGCGACGATGACGATTGCCGTCTGCGCGGCCGTCCAGCCGGTTTCCGCTGCTTGGGCGTAGACCATGTCCTGCCACCTCCTTCGGATTGGGGCAGCCCGTGGGGGGCGTCTTCGAGTAGCCACACCCCGGTTCGGCGCCAGTAGTCCTCGAGGAACAGGTGCCGGCGGGTCAGCTCGACGAGTTCGAGCAGCCCCTTGTCGTGGGTCCACCGCCGCTGCGGCGGGTCCAGCGGCATCCACATGCACAACGCCCCGTCGGGCATGCGGTGCTTGGAGGTGGCACCCGGCTTGGCGAAGACCCGGGGGTAGTCCTCCGGGGACAACCCGTACGTGTCGTACGGCGGCAGCTTGTGGAAGCGGATGGTCACCTCGACCGGGTCCGGGTCGCCGATCACCTCGAGTGCCTCGATGCGGTAGACGACGATTTCACACTGCCCGGTGTAGCAGGCCGGGTCGAGGATGTGCTGGTGGGACAGGGTGGGCCCCAGCCGACGCCGGGCGGCAGCTTCCAGCGGGGCCCACCACGACGCTCGCCGGCCGTACCAGTCGGTCACCGGGGCGACCACGCCCGCGCGGAAGTCTCCGGCCCGGGGACGATCAGGCTGGCGGCCGACGCGCCCGTGGTCAGCAGCGCCTGCTCGGCCACCTGCGCGCCCTGGTCGCTGTCGGCGACCACGTGCGGCAGCACGGTGTGCAGGGCATGCCGGGCGAGGGCAGGCCGGCCGGCCTGCTCGTGTTCGATGGCCTCGGCCACCTTGTCCCGCGCCAGCCCCAGGCGCCAGGCCGCACCCTCTCGGGTCATCCCCGACGGCAGCTTGATCTTCCCGGCGACGCCTGCCGGGTCCTCGGTGAGCCCTGCGGCCATCTCGTCTGCGGCGTGGATGAAGAAGAGGCGCAGCGCCTCCAGCAGAGGCCGCTCCTCGTCCGCAATACACCCCAGGGCGAGTGCCTTGATGTTCCACGAGCACAGCGGCTTGCCGTGGTGAGCACGCCAGTGCTTGAGCAGCCGCACCGCGCGGGCGAACACGTTGCCCGTGTCCTCATTGGCCTGCAGGACCAGCTCGGTGTGCTTCTCGGGGTGCGCCCGGTCCCAACCGGCCGCGATCGTGGTGTTCGGGATCCACAACCCCTCGTCCGGGTGGTCCAGGGCCACGATCACGTCGGCGGTGAAGTCCTTCTCGCCCGCGGTGACCGGCGCGCCGAACCGCACCAGCACGGAGCGCTTCTGGCCCTCGACGGTGACCGTGAGGTTGTCGAACTCGTCCTTGAGGTGCTCCCGGATCGCGTCACGGCCCTGCTCCATCAGCGGCAGCGGCCCGGTGCCGTCCGGCCCGTACCCGGCCACGTCAACCACGACGCCGAGGTCGACGTCGGTCAGCGGCGTGTTCGCGTCGCCGTGCGCGACGGAACCGTTGATGTAGGTGCGGGCACCAGGGAACGCGTCAAGCAGCGCCGCGCTGAGCAACCCGCGGCGCCGGCGCGCCTCGCGCAACTCCTCCAGCGTGACTTCGAGATTCTTGCGGCCCTCTTCGAGCTGGTCTTCCAGGGACATCGACGTCCTCCTTCTTACGCCGGGAACCCGGCCATGGTGGGACCCCGCAGGTACGGCGATGAAGAGGGCGTGGGTGAACAAAGGCCGCTCGGCGGCGCCATCGTCTGCCGCCGGCAACCTTTACCGGGTATGTTCCTGGGTGCGAATCAAGAAACGGCCCCGTAGCCCGTCGTCCCCGTGCGCCCGTGGCTGCGGGGTCTTCTGCTCGCCAACAGCCTAACCCGCCCCACCGACAGTCCCCGATGTCGCGACGCGAGCGCCCCTGGCCGACCGTGGGACACCACAGTGGTCGACGATGACGGTGCCGACCGGGGTGACCCGCCGGTGCTTACCGCAGGCACTGTCGACCGCGTCGGTTGACGACCCCGGGCGCCCGGTCGGTGGTGTTGTCGTGAGGGTGCGGTGTCATGAGCGGTGGCTGGCGGTGGCGTCCCCGTCGGTGGGGACGAGGACCTGGTCCACAGCGCGGGTCGGGTGGCGAGCGGCGAGCACCCATAGCCAAGCCTGGTTCGAGGGCGGCAACAGCGTGCTCCCAATCTGCTCCCAATGTATGGGGGCAAACGGCGAGAAGCCCGTTACCGGCATCTCCGGCGACGGGCTCCTGACCTGCATTCATCCATGGTGGGCGATACTGGGATCGAACCAGTGACCTCTTCGGTGTGAAACAGGACGCTGCACCGACTCTGACCTGCGGCAACGTGGAGCCGCAGGCAGGGGTGGGTGCAATTGAGCGCCGTTCGATGCCGTTGGACGCAGTTCAAGGCTGTTCAGTGCACCCCGCTGCTCCCAACCTGCTCCCCCAAACCGGGCTCGCACCGGGCCGCCGACCGCCGACCGATGGTGAGCTGCCGGCCCAGTGGTTGGCACCAGCGAGGCTAGGTGGAGAGGTCAACGGACGTCTTGCGACAGTCCGCCTATACAGGTTGTCGGTGGGTGCATCTATGTTGTGGCCGGTGACGATGCCGCTGTTCGAACTCCATGCCGCGGGGACGCCCGTGCCATCAGTCACCAGACCTGACCGGCGCCGGACCGTTGACCCGCAAGCGGCAGCCGCTGTCATGCGCGCCGCCGGCCTGGAGCCGCTCGAGCCTTATCCCGGATCCAGCAAACCGTGGCGGTGCACCCACACCCGCTGCCTGCGCGAGGTCACACCCCGGTACAGCAATATCGCGAAGGGCCAGAACGGGTGCGTGCACTGCGCGGGCCGATACACGGACCCACGGGCTGCCGAGGAGATTATGCGCGCCGCCGGCTTGGAACCGCTCGAGCCGTATCCGGGCACCAGCAAGCCGTGGCGATGCCGGCATGTGCCATGCGGCCGCGAGGTGACCCCCTGGTACAGCCACGTGCGCACCGGTCACGGCGGCTGCCTGTTCTGCCGCAAGGGCGCCCCGGTCACCGCTGAGGACGCGAAACGCGAGATGCGGGAAGCCGGCATGGAACCGCTTGAGCCTTTCCACGGCCTCGATACCAAGTGGCGCTCTCGATGCCTGACCTGCGGAACCGTCGGAGAACCGCGGTTAACTAGCATCAGACACGGGCAGGGCGGCTGCAGGCCATGCGGCCGCCGCAAAGCGAACGCCTCGCTGCGCGGTGACGCCCACCAAGCCATAGCCAGAATGCGAGACGCCGGCCTGGAACCGCTGGCGCCGTACCCCGGTACGGGTGAGCCGTACAAGGCGCGATGCGCCCGCTGCGACGCGATCGTGTACCCGCGACTGCAGAAGGCGAGGCCTCCGGCTTGCCGGTACTGCGTCAGCAAAGCCCGCGGCAAGGCGCAACGGCACGATTCCACCGAAGCGGAAGCGAAGATGCGCGCGCTCGGTCTCGAGCCACAGGAGTCGTACCAGGGAATCAAGTACCCGTGGCGTTGCGTGTGTACCGGCTGCGGCCGAACCACCTCACCCACGTACCGATCGATCCTCGCCGGGCAATCCGGATGCCGACGCTGCGCCGACCTGCGCGCGGCCGTAGCCCGCCGGGAAGACCCCCACAAAGCGGCAGCGTCGATGCGTGAGGCGGGCTTCGAACCGTTGGATCCGTACCAGACATCGATGACGCCATGGCTCTGCCGGCACACCGTCTGCGGGCAGGAAAGCCGTCCCACACTGGCGAAGGTCCGATCCGGTGGCGGATGCCGGTACTGCGCGCGGTACGGCTTCCAGCGCGGAGAGCCGGCCCGGGTGTACGTCGTCGTCCACCGCAAGCTGAGTGCGGTGAAGATTGGTGTCGCCGGCGCCGAGCAGCGCAACAACGACCGGATCACGCAGCACCGCCGGTACGGATTCGAACTGCATTCGCAGTATCCCGTAACGACCGGGGACGACGCCCTCGCGGTCGAGCAGGCGATCATTCGGCGCCTGCGCGCGGAGGGTCACGAGCCGTACCTGACGATCCAGCAGCTGCCGAACGGGTGGACCGAGACGTTCGATGCCGCACTTGTCAGCCCGGAATGTCTCGATGCCCTGATACACGCCGAGCGGAAGAGGGTCACAGCGGCCCGATGTAGCAATGGACTCAGTCAGGGTGCAATGATCAGTGATACCGGTCATCCAGATGAAGACGCAACTGTTGTGTGAGATTCCGCAACGCCTGCTCCCCTAATCGGCGCGAAGCCGCCGGCAGCTGGTCGGCGGGCATGTCCCCCGTCGAACCGACTGGTGCCTGTGAGCGATGAGCCTGACGAGCCAACCAAACCGACTCCACCCAACCCGGGGAACATCAAAAACACGCAACGTGAAAGGCGGGCCACCCTCGTTCCGGGGTGGCCGGCCTTTCGTTGCGTGGTGGTGCTACTCCACGGCCCAACGCGCTCCCGGCTGGTTCTCCGGCTCGTACGCCACGTAGGCCGGCCGCTTGTCCTTCAGCGCCCGGAAGGTGATCCAGCCGCGCACGCACTTCCCGTCCGGCAGGTCCTTCTCCCCTGTGGGGTACTCCGGCTGCGGGAACTGATTGTAGGTGATGTTCGACGCGCCCATCTCGGTGTCGTCGGCGTAGACGAGCTTCCACCGGTCGTTGGTGACGGTAATACCGTCGTACCCGTCGTCAAGGTTCTTCACCGCGCAAACCCTTCACGTCGGCGGCGGCCCAGGTCAGCCCCGGCTGCCCATTGGGGCGGGGGGCGCTGGCGGCGACCGGCTGCCGAAATCCGTAGGCGGTGGCGGTCGCGAGATCCGCGATGGGAGCGGACTTCCCGAACGCCAGAGCCGCATCAGCGGGGCTGTCCTCGGCGGCCGCCGTGTCCGGCGTCGGACTGGTCGTCGGCGCGGCCAGGGTGGTCGCAGGCGGCGTGGGGCTCGGCGGCGTGCTGGTCGGTGCCGGGGTAGGCGCCGAGGCGTCGCCGCAGCTGGCGAGGGCGAGCATCGCGGCCGCCGCGACGGCGAGGCGGCGGGTGCGGGTGGTCGTCAAGGTAGCTCCTCAGCTCCGGTGTGGACCCTCGATCGTCGCCATCATCGGCCCTTGGCCTGGGTCAGGCTCTGCCGGTATTCGAGCGCCTCGGGAGTCTCTTCGTACTGCAGCAGACTGCCGGCCAGCTCGAGCAGGTGTTCTTTAGCCTCATGGGGAGTGGCATAGAAGAACTCACGTCGCTGGTTGATGAGGTTGACTCGGCGGTCGGCCAGGCGGGCGTGCATCTTGGCTTCGATGCCGACGGCGTCCTCGGAGAAGAACAGGGCGTGCACGTCGAAGTTGAAAGGTACGGAGGCGTCGCTGAGTTCCTTCACCCTGTCGAGCGGGTCAAGGCGCCGGGTCAAGCCGACCTTCACCATCTTCTCGCCGAACGCCCCCAGGTTCGAGATGACGTACACGTAGCCGGCGCGCACGTTGGCGGCCCGGTAGTCCACGTCCTCGATCGCGGTGTCAATCCGCGCCAGCCGCTCCTGCATCTGGGCGGCCCCGTCGACGTCGCCCTTGGCTTGCAGCGCGGCGAGGGCGTTGGCGTAGTGCTGGCGCTCCTTGTCTAGACGGGCGCGCTCGCGTTCGATCTCCTGCTGGACCCGTCGCTCCTCCCGCAGCCGCGCCTTCTCCTCCCGCTCACGCTCCTTCTCCTCGGCGACCTTCGCTTGGTAGTCAGCCGTAAGCTCCAATTCGCGAACCCGCAGCCGGTGATAGTCCTCAGAGATGCGGATCTGCATCGTCTTGCCCAGCTTGGCGATGGTCGCCGCCACCTTGCCCAGCCGCTCGACGGCCGAGTCGAGCTTGTAGGGCCTCAGGCCGCGGACCAGGTTGTCCGCCTCGGCGTTGTAGGCCCGCAGCATCAGCCTGGAGAAGTCCCGCAGCATCACCCGCCCCTCGGCCGCGGAACCGTTCACCGTCCAGCCAGTGGCGGCCAGGACCGCTCCGCCTTCCCGCTTGGTCATGCTCTTGATCTGGCCCTGCAGCCCAGCCAGAGCGGCCTGGTAGGCGACCGCATCCGACAGGGGATGCCGATACTCGTAGACGCCGGCCTCCTGCAGCAGCGCCGTCTCCTCGGTCACCACGACCTGCTGACGAACCTCCAGCAACCGGCGATCTAGATCCAACGACGCGGTATCGATGCAATGAACAGGGCCACGACCGGTAGCCGTGGCCAGGCCAGCGATCGCCTATACCAGACTCCGTGCGCAAGTGTCGACGTCCGATCGAGTAAGGACCAAAGCGACTTCGCCTGACCACTTCAGCCCGCCGAAGGCTCGTCGACCACAGCCAACTCTGACCAGACGGGAAGCAACAGAGCACGACCTCTTCGGTCTTCTCTGGGAGGTCACACCGAACCGCTCGCCTGTATCACCGCAGGCCAGAGGCCTCGACCCTGCCCGGTGTCGGTGAGCACTTCGGGCGCGGTGACCACTTCGCCACCCTGCGCCCAATCTGGTCCCACATGCAAGGCCAGGCCAACCAGGCGCTCCTTACTGCCGCGACCTGCGCACACTTCCCCTCCAGCGAAGATCGAGAGCTATCGACTACTGCGGAAATCGCGGAACACTCCGCGGTGAAGCAGGACGCCGCACCGATCCTGACCTGCGCAAAAGCAGAACAACAGGTGGGCGCGGGTGCCGTTGAGCGTCGTTGCGTGCGGTTGGATGCAGTTCAACGCCGTTCAGGACACCCGGCTGCTCCCACCGCGCTCCCTGATCCCCGACCCCCGCGGCCCGCGCCCGCGGGGCTTGTCGGCGTGCCACCCCGCAACATCAGGGGTGCACCCACTCCCAGTCGCTCTCGCAGTCATGGGTGCTGAAGATGGCACCCTTCGGCACCGTTACCTGCATGTAACTGGTCGCGTAGCCGCCGTCGGTGTGGCCGTACTCCGGTGGCGTTGACAGCTCCCACATGCACCCCGTCAGGTCCGTTCCACCCTCTGTCGCCCAGTCGCCCGGCTCGACAAGATGAGCCTTCTTGCACCACTCGATGCCCTTGCAGCTTGCCCCTGCCACGTAATAGCCGCAGCGGCCCGCCCGAATGCAGTTGCCACCATCGTCGGTCATAACAGTGGGGAGGGTGGGTCTGTACGACGGCAACGCGCTGGGCGATGGGCTGGAGCTTGCCGATGGTACGGCGCTGATTGCGGTCGGCGCCGCTGTGGTGAGCGTGGGGGCGCTGGAGGGTGGTGCTGCGGCGGGCTCGGTGTCGCTGGAACAACCCGTTAGCGCCACGGCCAAAACAAGCGCGGCGGCGACGGGGAGGAGGCGGCGGATCATCCGGGCAACGTAGCGGCGGAACCGGCCTGCGGCTGTCGACTTCCCGACAGCGCGCGTCGCAGTTCGCCGCGTCGTACAGCGTCTCAGCCTTGACCATCAGCTCCAGGCACCCGGCTCCGGACAGTCCACCGACGCCCACCGGCACTCGAGCGCACCCACCGGCCGGGTATGGCCTCGCCTGGGCAGTCGCTTCGCCGTGTCATCGGTTCATGGCAGTGCCGCGGGATTCTCTGCGTACAGGCTTTTCGTCATCCTGGCGGAGAAGGGACCGCCGGGCGCCCGTGACGTCGGAGAACACGCGATGATCGCCCTGTTGGAGGGCGGCAAGCAGGATGTCGTAGCTGACATCCGGAGCGCCTCAGCAGACTTCCCAGGTGACCTACCTCCGTCCGGCCGACGGGAACGAAGCGACGAGGATGAGCAGCCCAGCTCGCACGACTCGACGTCGCACCGTCGTGACCAGGCGCCGTCGCTGCCCGGGTGATGTCGGACCCGGCGACTATGCTGGCCCGGCTCTGCCGCCGGGTACATCGGTGGGTGCAGGAGACGGGGAAGGTCGGCGATGGCGAGTGTGGTCGAGCAGGCGAAGGCGGAGATCCGGTTCGCGTTGAGCCAGCTCGCTGCCCGCAACGGACAGTTCGAGTTCGAGACGATGACGCGGATGCTCGCCCGGGCGACGGTGACCCGTAACGTGCTGATCGCGACCGGGCCGGTCGCCTCCGGCGGTGACCAGGGCCGGGACTTCGAGACGTACCGCACCGATCTGGCCGGGCAGACACAGCCGCTGGGCCGGAAGATTGGCATGTCCGACAACGACGGGGTCGGTTTCACCTGCACCCTGCAGCAGGATGACATCGGCACCAAGATCCGCGGGGATGTCGGAAAGATCATGGCGTCCGGTATGGCCGTGACGTTCATTCTCGCGTACTGCGAGGTGAACATCCCCGTCGCTCGTCGCCACGAACTGCAAGAACAGGTCCGGAATGCCCACGATGTCCATCTTGAGATCTTCGACGGCGCCGGCATCTCCGAGCTGCTGGCCCACCACGCGACGTTCTGGATCGCCGAGCAGTACCTGCACCTGCCAGGCCGGACGCTGCCACCGCCGCCGGACCGGCCGGACTGGTACGAGGCCGACCTGGCCCGATGGCGCCAGAGCCCGACGGCGGCCTGGAGCTGGGGCGACCACGTCGACCTGACGGTCTGCCTGCGCTACGCCTACCAGCAACGGGAGGGCCGCGAGGACATCCCGTTCTGGTTGGAGAAACTCGCGCCCCTGATGGCCGACGACGTGCCGGCCTCGTTGCGGCACGCCACCCGCCATCAGGTGATCATCGCCCACCACCTCGGGCTGGGATCGATGCGCCCGGTCGACGAGCTCACCACGGCGGAGATCACCGACGCCGCCGTGAGCCGCGACGTGCACCTGATCGCGGATGCCACGGTGCTGCTGCTGCTCACCTGTGCCGCGTTCGCCCGCGACGAGACCGGCCACTCCGCCGACCGGATCATGTCCTGGAACGCGCAGCTCACCACTCATGTCACTGAACTGCTCGCCGCCGAAACCTATCCCGGTGAGCGCTGCTCGCTGCTGGAAACGCTCGCCGCGCTCAAGATGCAGCCCGACCTGACCCGGGCCGGTCCCGGCGGTCGCGACTACCGGCTCGGCGGGGCCACCACCGACCTCACCGTTGACGAGCGGATGCAGGAGATCGCCGACTACGGGCTCACTCCGGCACAGATTCCCGCGGTGGACCTGCCCGGCGTGCTGGACGCGTTCGCTCATCTGGCCGAGACACTGCCCGACGCGCCGATGTACCCGATCGAGCCGGTCAACAGGTTCCTGACGCTCAACATGCCGCTGCTGATGGACGACCGGCGCTACGCGACGATCGCGGACGTATTTGACGGCCTGCTGGCCGACACGGTGGGCGACGACGCAGCCGCCGACCAAGCCCTCGAACGGTCGAACACGTTCTTCGCCGCCGGCCGCGTCTTGGACGCCCTACGGCTGTTGCACCGTGCCCTGGCGCGCCTGATCCGCGGCGATTCCGGGGCCCGGCTGGTCCACGCCACCCTGGCCACCGCCGAGGCGTACCAGCAGCTGCACCTGTACGCGGCGGCCAAGTACTACGGCCTGCTGGCCGCCGGCCTGACCCGCCGCGACGACCCCGACCTGTTCCCCCAGGGCCTGTTCAAAGCAGCGGCAGCCGAATACCAGCAGGGCAACTGGGCCAGCGCCACCCGGCTCAACCACCGGGCACTGACCGCCCACACCCTGATGGCCGAACGCGCCGGCGAGGTCGACCGCTACCCGTGGGTCAGCGACGCCGCGCTCGAGCTGGTCACCATCAAGGCCCTGGCCGACAAACTCGAGCCCGCCGTCACGAACCTGGTCGGCCACGCCGTCACCGACCCCCGCATCCGGGGGCTGTTCGACATGGCCACCGCGGCACTGACCAGTGCCCGCCCACCCTGGTGGGACGGCTGGGACGTCACCCGGCACGCCACCCGCATCGCCGACCGCCTCGGGATCGCACCGTTCGCCGACACCACCGGACTCCGCCGGATTCGGTTCGCGTGCCTGGGCGTCGACTGGACCATCGAGTTCGCCAACAGCGCCGCGGACGTCGTGGTCGGCGAGCGGCTGGCCGCAGCACTGCAGATCATCCTCGCCTACCTCGCCGCGGCGGACCCAGCGCTGCTGCCCACCCGGGTGACCGTCCACGTGGCCGCCGGCCCGCCCGGCGCCGCCGCCACCATCGAGGAAAACGGGTCCGTGCCGGGTGAGACCCGGTTCCGGTGCATGCTGGCCGCGGTCACCGGGAATCGGCGGGAAGCGGCCCAAGTCGTCGCACAGCAGACCCTGACCGCCGTGACCACCGTGATCCTCACCGTCTCCACCCTGTCCAACGCCCGATGGGACAACCTGATTACCAAGGCTGGCCACGACGGCCTGATCTCCATGATCTGCTTCGCCTACGCCTACGACAGTGTGCACGGCGATCTCGGATGCGACCGTGACATCGACCCCGCCCTGACCGATCGGCAGCTGCTGCCCGCCGACGTCACGGCGTTCCCGAAACCCGGGCCGGGCCTGGATTTTCCGCAGACACCCGGGCCCGGATACACCGAGGCCGACAGCCACGCCGGGATCCGCTCCAAGTACGAGGACCTGCCCGCCCGGATGCTGCCCACCCTGACCGGCCTGCGACGCGACCCGGCCTTCGCCGCTACCGTCGCCGCGTTACGCGAGCAGGGCTGGCGCGACTGGCACATCCTGTTCGCGACCCACAACCTCGCCAAGAACGTCCGGATGACCCACCGCGCCCCGCACCTGGTCGACGACTTCGCCGGTGCCCGCGACTTCTTCCTCGGCCCGGAGCCCGACAACGACCCGCTGCCGCCCCGATTCTTCACCTCCGACGCGCTGCGCCACACCCTAGACGTGAGCGTGGCGGCGAGCGCCCGCTCGATCTGGAAACTCACCCTCCGGCAGCCGATCGACCTCGCAGCGGTCCGCCACCTGCTGACCGTCCGCTACCGGTGGAACGCCGACGATGTCGCCCACGACGATCCCTTCCTGCCACCGGGACGCGACTGACCCAGCGACCGCACCGGCTTGCGGTGTCCCCGCCGGCCAGTACGGTCAATCCGACTCGGCGATCGGCTGGGCGCAGATCCTCGAGACGGGGCTGCCGCGTAGCGGGCCACGACGTCGCTTTCGGAATGCCCTGCCGTAGGCTAGTACGGCTACTCGGGGAGGGCAGTGATGGTCGAGGGGCACGTCGTACTGATCCATGGGCTCTGGTCGTCGCCGACGACCTGGGATCGGCTCGAGCAGGTCCTGAGGGCGGACGCCGACCTGTCAGGGATCCAGTGGGCCCGGTACGGGTACCCGTCGCCCAAACTCGGCATCCCGTTTCTTCCCCGCCGGATCCCCGACCACGACGACATCGCCCAGGCCCTGGATTCCTTCGTGCAGGCCCGCGTGCCGGACGATGGACCCTGGGCCGTGGTGACCCACAGCCAGGGCGGCTTGATCCTTCAACGGTATCTCGCCTGGAAGGTCAACGACGGGCGCGGGCGTGACCTTGCCCGGATCCGCTCGATCGTGATGCTCGCGTGCCCGCACGAAGGCAGTGATTACCTGCGCCTTTTCCGGAATGTGGCAGGGTTCGGCTTTCGTCCGCAGACCGAGTCGCTGCAGCAGTTCCGCACCGACGTCGCCGCCTCGAAACGTACGGTACTGAACCAGATCACCAACGCGACTGCGGTCAGTGACCGGACCTGCCCCATCCCGGTCCATGTCTACGCGGGCGACAGCGACAACGTCGTGCGCCGGGTCTCGGCCCAGGCCACCTTCCCCGATGCGGGGGTGCTGCCCGGAGACCACTCTTCGATCCTCGACCCGGCCTGGCCGGGTAGCGTCACGGCGGAGACCATCCGGCGACATCTGGTCACCGACTTCTCCGCACCGGCGCCATCGGCACCCGTACCCCCGCCCGTAGAACAGAGCACCATCACCATTGCGGATAGCTCCGGGTTTCAGATCGGCAACAGCAACACCCAGATCAACCGGATCGACCGGTGAACGTGACCATCTCCGGCAGTTCCGGGTTCCAGATCGGTGACGGCAACATCCAGATCAATGTCGCCGGCGAATCCGCCACCGTCCAGGCCACGGATGTCTGGTGGTCCACCGTCTGGTTGCCGGCCACCGAACCCGAACTGAGCAGCGACATGGTGCTGGCCGGGCGGCAGGCCGCAGCCGATGCCCTACGAGCGGCCCTGACGAGCGACGAGGCCATCATCTCGGTCAGCGGTGACTTGGCCGTGATGGAGTTCAAAGCGTTCCTGGCCGCCGCGCTGGTCGGCAGCCCGCTCGCGAAGCGGGCGTTCTTCGTCGGCGGCGCGACCACGCTCACCATCGACGGCGACGCCGCGAACCCGCCGATCCTGATGCTGGCGGCCGGCACCGAACCGTCAAGTCTGCCGTTGACCGGCTCCCACAAGATCGTCCTGTTTGGTCGGGGGGCCGTTCGACCCGACCTGACCGTTCCCGCCGTCGACGGGATCGCCGTCGCGCGAATGCTGACCGCCTCGCGCACCGATCAGAGCCAGGAGGTTCGGCTCGGCGCGCTCGCTCGCCGCGGCCTCGAACAGCTACGCCGGGCGCTGTCGCGCTTCCCGCAGTACCCGGAGGCCAGCTGGGCGGTGACCCCGGACCGAGTATGCCGGCGGCTGAGCCTGCTCGGCGAGTTCACCGCTAGGGACTCGCAGATGCTAGCCGGATTCGCGGGTGTGGCCCACGACCTGCTGGAGGACACGGCAGGTCATCTACTCACCGACCCCGACCGGCCGTTGTTCGGCCGGCTCGGCATTCACTGGTACCTGCAGGAACCGGAGGACGCCTTCCTGCTGTTGCGCACCAGTTTCACGGCTCAGGACCTGGAATCATTCGCGGACCTTGCGGTGCGGGTGCTGCGCGACGGCGAACCAGCCTCGCCGGTCCTGCGCCGTGGCGTGACACGCACCCTGCTCATGCTGGCCGTGCACGGCGACGACCTGCGGTACGGCCAAACGGCGCGGCGCGGCTCCGTGATCGCCGATGCGGTCGTCCATGAGGTGCTTGCCAGTAGGTCACCAGCGAGGTGGAGATCGCTGACCGACGTGATCGGGACGATCGCCGAGGCCGCGCCGGGCACCTTCCTGGACGCGCTCTCGCACGCACCGGAGTGGCAGGCGGCGATGTTCGGCTCGGAAAGTGACTACCCGGCATTCCTGTGGGCTCTGGAACTGCTGGCCCGAGCCGTCGAAAACTTCGACGAGGCGGTGGACGCGCTAGCCCGGCTGGCCACCGTGGACCCCGGTGGACGGCTGTCGAACCGGCCGTCGGAGTCGCTGGCCGGAGTGTTCGACTGCCGGTTCCCTCAGACACGAGCGTCGCGCAGGCACCGGCAGCGGGCGCTGCGGCGGATCCTGCAGGACCATCCCACCGTCGGCCGGCAGCTGCTCCGGGACCTCCTGCCCCACGGCGGCGTCATCCGGACCGCTCACCCGCAACCACAGGTCCGGCAATGGCCGCTGCCGGAAACGGACCCACCGAACGAGGTGTACCAGGCGTTCCGCGACGTCGCCGCGCTCGCCATCGACGACGCCGGCACGGATCCGGTGCGATGCGCGAAGCTGGTGCCGTCTATCGACGCGATGCCGGCCGAGGAAGGCGCGGCTTTCCTGCAGGCTCTCGCTGACCTGCCGGTCCCCGACCGGATGCCGCGCCGGCAGCTGTTCGAAGCCCTCACGGATCTGGCGGCGTTGCACCAGGGGCACGCCGACGAAGGCTGGGCACTGCCACAGGAGCAGGTCGACGAGGTGGCTCGCATCGCCGGACTGTTCCGACCGGACCACGCCGCCGACCGCCACCATTGGCTGTTCGTCGAATCGTGGCCGCGCCGCGGTCGCGGCGACCGCATCACCGGCCTCGGGCTGTATCAGGCCCGGACCGCGGCGGTCGCGGAGATCGTGTCCGAGGCCGACGGCTTCGCGGCCCTGCTTGCCCTCGCGGACGAAACCGGACACGGCGAGCTCATCGGCGAAGTCCTGCCACGCCAGCCCGACGAAGGCTCGCTGCTGTCCTGGCTCACCGGCGAACGTCACCATCTCGCCTTCGAATACTTTGCCACCCAGATCCGCAACGGCCCACCAGCCCGGCGGGGCGATCTACTCGCCGACGCTGGAGATGCCGCCCGCAGGGCAGCGATCCTGCTCGCGTCCCGGGATGAACGCTGGGCACTCGAACAGTTGCCCACCCTGGACACTCTTACTGCGGACGCCTACTGGCGCGGCTTTCCCAGTCTTGCCCTCGACTCCGACCTCGTCGCCGAGGTCGCGGCCGGTCTGTGCGGCGTCCACCGGTTCACCGCCGCGCTGGAGCTCATTGCCCTGTACGGAAACAACGCTGACACCGCCGAGGTTGCCCAGCAGGCCATCATCGCCGCAGAGGGACTCATCGCTGCCGGCACCGACGCCGTGGAGTCTCATCTCGTGTCGCGGCACGATCTGCAGAGCGTGATCGACCTTTTGGCGCGGCATCTCGACGTCCTCGACCGTCACCGGGTCATGAACATCGAACTCGGTTTCAGCGCCGAACTCGGCGGCTTGAACCCCCGGCTGCCGGTTACCGCGGAGCTGATGGAGGAAGATCCGGCGGTCTTCGCGACCATCGCGATAACCATCCTGCAAGGCCCGACTCGCGCATCGAAGATCGCCGCGTGGTACGCGGTCAGGGCACCCCGCCGGTGCCCCGGTTCGGCCCCCGACGGCTCGGTCCAACTGGCGGCGCTGCTGAAATGGACGCACGAAGCACGGGAACAGTTCGCGGCGGCGGGCGTGCGAGCGTTCGGTGATCGGCGCATCGCGGGAGTCCTTGTGCACGCGATTCCCGCATCGCTGGAGGTAATCGGCGAACTGATCGAGAAGA
Organism: Micromonospora sp. U21; assembly: GCF_018070045.1. Lineage (GTDB taxonomy): Bacteria > Actinomycetota > Actinomycetes > Mycobacteriales > Micromonosporaceae > Micromonospora. Next base: position 86,132 of record NZ_JAGPYK010000020.1, on the reverse strand, counting down.
TTCGCAGCAAGGACCTCGAACGCGGAATCGCGACCGCGCTCTACAACCGGCGCGGCATGACCATGCGTGCACTTACCGACGGCGGAATACAAGAAAGGACGCTCGCCACACACTACCGCGACCTGATCGATCGCGCTCAGGACTTCCCTAGGCTACAGGGTGTCCTGCGGCAACTAGCGGACGGCTACGTGGACGAAGCACACGACGAGGACACACAGGCCGAGGCCTATCTCCGCGACCTTTAGCTAGTGACGCCCAGAGTTAAGGCTCCGCGTCACACGGAAGCACTCGGTCACTCCTTTTCGTCAACGCTGAGACGACAGCAGGCGGGTTGGAGGGGCTTCTCGGCGCCGACGACGAGAGCTGACCTAAGCAGCCCGGCTGACACCTTCGGTCTTCCCGAAGAGCTCACCGACCGAGAAGGGCCTGGTAAGCACGTTCCCGGATCGCGCTTATGCACCCGGAGGCCGGCAGCGCGGCCACGTATCGCCATCCCGCGTCGTACGTGACCAGGCGGACCGCTCGGCCCGGGAGTGGTTTATGAACGCTGCGCAGTCAGGCGATCTCGGCTTCGTTGATCGGCAGCCGCACGTGCCCCGGCGGGTCGACCAGCATCTCCACGCTGGCCTCGCCTCGAGGGCTTTTCGCCTGCGAAGTCCGCGGCGCTGCGCCAGCGCACATAATCCGCATTGCGGTGCCGCGGTGACTCGCTGATGGGACGTCGGCGGAGGTGCCAGAGGCCAGCTAGGAGCAGCGCAGCGCGCCGTGCGCCGCCCCATTTACCGCTCCGCCGGCACCTACAAGGTTGAGGGCACGTCGCCTAGGGCACGTGTCCACCCGCATTGTTCAACCCGAACCTCAAGCTGATCCTCCGGCCCGCGGTTGTCGTGCTAGCGCCGCCGATTGCGCGCTGAGGCAAAGACGGCGGGCGGCCAGCCGCCGCCCCTGCTCCCAACCTGCTCGATACCGTTGGGTGCAGTTCCGCGCCATTCGGTGCACTTCAGCGCCGTTCAGCGCGCCCCGCTGCTCCCACCCCGCTCCCCCATCATCGCTGGGGCGGCCGTGGATGCGACGGTGGTCTCGGTCGTCAATTGGCGTCTTTCCCTTGATCAGCAAATCGGTCTTCAGTGGTACAAGCCCCCGTCAGGTGGTGGATCGGCCCGTCAAGCGTGGTCAGTCTGCTCCCGCTGCCACCCCACCGGCCGGCGATGATCTCAGCGGCGATGCTGACCGCGGTCTCCTCCGGGGTGCGGGCGCCCAGATCCAGGCCAAGCGGGGAGGCGAGCCGCGCCAACTCGTCCTCGGTCAGCCCGACCTCGCGTAGACGGGCCAGCCGGTCGTTGTGGGTGCGTCGGGATCCCATGGCACCGATGTAGGCGAGTGGCAGCCGCAGCGCCACCTCCAGCACCGGTACATCGAACTTCGGGTCGTGGGTCAGCACGCAGACCACCGTCCGTTCGTCCACCCGGCCGGCTTCGACCTCCGCCCGTAGGTAGTTGTGGGGCCACCCGACCACGACTTCGTGCGCCTCGGGGAAGCGGCGTGTGGTGGCAAACACCGGCCGGGCGTCGCAGACCGTGACTCGGTAGCCGAGGAAGGTGCCGATCCGGGAGACCGCCGCGGCGAAGTCGATCGCGCCAAAGACGATCATCCTGGGCGGCGTCGCGTGGGTGGACACGAAGAGCAGGAGTTCATCCCCGCGACGCTGCCCGTCGTACCCGTAGCGCAGCATGCCGGTGCGGCCGGCCGCCAGCAGGCCGCGGGCGTCGTCGGTCGCCGCTGCGTCCAGCCGGTCGGTGCCGAGTGAGCCCGCGGTGCGGTCGCCCCAGACGACGAGTCGCCGCCCGAGCCGGCTGGCGGGAGCACTTTCGCCGCCGTCTCCGCCGGAGTCGCCGTCTCTGCCGGCGGACACGCAGGTGACCACCGCGACCGGGATGCCCGCCCGGATAGCCCCGGCCACCTCGCCGAACTCTGGGAAGCCAGCCGGGTCGATGCGCTCCACGTACACGTCGAGGATTCCGCCGCAGGTCAGCCCGACGGCGAACGCGTCTCCGTCGCTCACCCCATAGCGCTCCAGCGCCGGCACCCCGGCCTCCATGGCCTCCTGAGCCACCTCGTAAACCGCGCCCTCCACGCAGCCGCCCGAGACGCTGCCCACCGCGGTGCCGTCCGGGCCGACCAGCATGGTGGCGCCCGCCGGGCGTGGCGCGGAATGCCATGTCGCCACAACAGTGGCAAGGCCGACCGGCTTCCCGGCCTTCCACCAACGCTCTAGTTCATCCAGTACTTCACGCATACTCGATCACCCAACTGTCACGATCCGGTTAACCGTGCTTGACCTCACAGAAGTCCCACCTTAGTGTCCTCTATACCGGACGTCATGTCTCAACCTGAGGGCATCTAGGGAGGACCGAATGCGTGTCCGCAAGGGTCTGATTGCATCGCTTGCCCTAATCGCACTAGGGGCAACAGCCTGCGGGTCGAACTCCGGCAAGGGGTCCTCCGACTCCTCGGGCCAGGTCACAATGCGCATCGCTGGCAACACCAATGCGGCGGCCCTGCCGGTCTGGTTGGGGATTCAGCGCGGCTACTTCAAGGACTGCGGGATCGACGCCAAGTACACCGTGGTCCAGAACATCACCACGCTGCCGGCCGCGCTCGGCAGGTCCTTCGACCTGGCGCTCACCGTTCCGCCGGTGCTCATCAGCGCCGCCTCCCAGGGGCTGCCCGTGGTCGAGGTGGCCGGGGCGACCCTGAACTCGCGGGAGAACCCGCAGACCTTCCTGGTCGCCAAGGAGGGCTCGGGCATCAACACTGTGGCCGACCTGCGCGGGAAGAAGCTCGGCGTCCAGACGATCACCGGCAGCACGCACCTCGGCACCAAGCTGTGGCTCAAGCGCGCCGGCGTCCCCTACGACAGCGTGCAGATCGTCCAGGTCGACGGGCCCGCCATGGCCGACCAGCTACGCTCCGGCCGCGTCGACGCGATGGAGACTCTCGCGCCGTTCTCGACCAGCGTCCTGAAGCATGGCAAGAGCATCGTCGACCCGCAGGCCGCGGTCGCGTCGACGGTCTCCGGCATCTTCTGGGCGGCGGACGAGAAGTGGGCGTCCAGCCAGAGCAAGGCCATCAGCTGCTTCCAGCAGGGCCTCAAGAAGTCCGCCGACTTCATCGGCAGCAACACGGACGAGGCCAAGCAGGTCCTGAAGCAGCAGACCAAGCTGCCCGACGACATCGTGAACGGCACGGACCTGCCGACCTACACGGCAGAGGTCCGGCCGGACGACCTGAAGCTCTGGGAGGACGCCATGAAGGAGGTCGGCGGCTTCAAGGGCGACGTCGACGTCAAGAACCTCGTCCTCGCCGGCTGAGAAGCACGAAAGCCGTGAGTACCCGGACGGAAGGAGTGAGCGGGGCGATGTCGACGGTGCCGGCCATCCTCCGGGCGGCCGACCTCCCCGGCGCTCCTTCCGGGCCGCTCGCGGGGCTCCGGTTCGTCGTCAAGGATGTCATCGACGTGGCTGGCATCCCGACGACGGCTGGCAGCCCCGCATGGGCGTCCTCGCACCCGACGCCCCGCGAGTCCGCGCCCGTCGTCGACGCGCTGCTCGCCGCGGGCGCATCGCTGGTCGGCAAGGCCATCAGCGACGAGCTTGCGTTCAGCCTCAACGGCACCAACCCGCACTACGGCACTCCCCGCAATCCGGCCGCTGTTGGCCGCATCCCCGGCGGCTCGTCCTCCGGCTCGGCGTCTGCGGTGGCCGCCGGCGAGTGCGACTTCGCGCTGGGTACGGATACCGGCGGATCCGTCCGGATACCGGCCTCCTACTGCGGCGTGTTCGGCTTCCGGCCCAGTTGGGGCCGGATCCCGGTGGCCGGGGTCACCGCCCTCGCCCCGTCTTTCGACACGGTCGGCTGGTTGGCGCGCGACGCGCCCATGATGCTGCGCGTCGGCCAGGTGCTCCTCGGGCCGCCGCCGGCTGAACCGCCCCGTCCGCCGGTCTTTGTGCCCCTCGTCGAGGGCCTGGAGATCGCCGACGACGGGATCGCCGATGCCCTGCGCGCCACGCTGCGGTCACGCTTCCCCGGCCGGGTGGCCCCCGATCGGCGCTTCGGCATCGACCTGGCCGAGTGTGCCCGGATTCGGGGCGTGATGCAGAGCTACGAGACCTGGCAGCTGCACGGCGGCTGGGCACAGCAGCACGCGGACGAGCTGGGCACCGGCGTCCGCGCCCGGCTGCTGGCCTGCGCGCAGACCACGCGGGCCGACTACGACCGGGCCTGTGCCGACCGGGACGCCATCGCCGCCCTGCTCGACGGTGCCGTCGAACCCGGAGAGGTGCTGTGCCTGCCGGCAGCGCCGGGCCCGGCGCCCTCCCTCTCGGCGCCCCTCGCGGAGCTGGACCGGCAACGCGTACGCCTCTTCCGGCTCATGGCTCCGGCCGGCCTCTGGGGCGCCCCGCAGCTGTCCGTGCCGGCATGCACCGCCGGGACGGCGCCGGTCGGGCTGGGACTGATCACCCGCCCCGGCGAGGACCTCTCGCTGCTCCCTCTGTGGAATGACGCCCCCTAACAACTGGAGAGACTTGGCCATGCGCGCCATCGACGTCCACGTCCACCTGCACACGACCGAGGCCGACACCGCCCGCAAGGACGCCCAGCAGGTCTTCGGATCAAGCGGTAGCTCCGCCGACCTGTTGGAGTACTACACCAGCCGCGACATGGGCGCGGTCATCTTCGACGTGGACAAGGAGACCACCACCGGGCAGCGGATCGACAACGGCGCGATCGCCGAGCTGGCGGCGAAGTCGGGCGGCCGGCTGATCGGGTTCGCCTCGGTCGACCCGAACAAGGGCGCGGCCGCGCTCGAGGAGCTCGAGCGGTGCGCAGCGCTCGGCCTTCGCGGCCTGAAGCTCCAGCCGATCACCCAGCAGTTCCACCTGGCCGACCCGCGTTTCTACCCGCTCTGGGAGTTCTGCCAGGCACACAACTGGCCGCTGCTGGTGCACACCGGTACCACCGGAATCGGCGCCGGCTCCCTGGGTGGCCGCGGGCTGAAACTCAAGTACGGGCACCCGCTGCCCGACGTGGACGACGTCGCCGCCGACTTCCCGGACCTGAACATCATCGCCGCGCACTTCGCCTGGCCGTGGCACCTCGACCTACTCGCCATCGCCCGGCACAAGGCGAACGTCTGGGTGGACCTCTCGGGCTGGGCGCCCAAGTACATCCCGGACGAGGTCGTCAAGTACCTGAACAGCGTCATCTCCGACCGTGTGCTCTTCGGGTCGGACTACCCGTGGCTCAACCCGGACCGGTGGATGGCCGAGTTCCAACAGCTGCCGATCAAGGACGAGGTACGCGAGAAGGTGCTCCTCACCAACGCCCAGCGCCTGCTGGGGTGGGACGCGTGACAGCCGTGGCCGACGACGGGACGATGCTGAGCAAGGTCATGTCGGTCGAGCAGGCGCTCGCCCCCATCGCCGACCACTCCACCGTCATGGTCGGCGGGTTCGGCGGGGCCGGCACCCCGGTGGCGCTCCGCGAGGCCTTAGCGCTGCGGCAGCTGCGCCACCTGACGATGATCGCCAACAACAGCGACTTCGGTAGCTTCCTCTACCCCGGCGGCATCGAGCGGGTCATCTGCTCCTTCCCCGTCGGCCACACCGCTCCCCAGGTACTCGCGGCCGTCGAGGCCGGCGACGTCGAGCTGCAACTGGTGCCCCAGGGCACGCTCGCAGAGCGGATCCGGGCGGCCGGCGCCGGGCTCGGCGGGGTACTCACCCCCACCGGACTCGACATGGAGTTCGGCGCCGCGTACCAGGCGATGGAGTTCAACGGCCGGCGGTGGCTGCTCGTCCCGGCGCTCCCCGCCGACGCAGCGCTGATCAAGGGCGCGATCGGCGACACCCGGGGCAACATCGTCTGCCGCTACGCCGGCATCAACTTCAACCCGGTCATGGCCATGGCCGCGCGGTACACGGTGGCTCAGGTCGAGCGCGTGGTACCGGTCGGCGAGGTCGACCCGCAGGCCGTGACGATCCCCAGCGTGCTCGTCGACGCGGTCGTCGAGCTACCCACGAAGACGGCGGAGGGCTGACATGCCGCGGGAACGCATCGACATCTCGCGCCGGGTGGCCGCCGACATCGGACGGGGTTGGTCGGTCAACCTCGGCATCGGTATCCCCACGCTGTGCGCGCAGTTCATCGCCCACCCCGAGACGCTGGTGCAGAGCGAGAACGGCATCCTCGGCATGGGCGGGCCGCCGCCGCCGGGGCAGGAGGACCCGGACCTCGTCGACGCCGGTAAGCGGCCGGCCACGATCGTGCCGGGCGGGTGCTTCTTCGATTCGCTGATGTCCTTCGGCCTCATCCGCGGCGGCCACCTCGACCTGGCCGTGCTGGGCGCGTTCCAGGTCGGCGCCAACGGCGACGTCGCCAACTGGCGGCTGCCCCACAAGAGCACCGGCGCGCTTGGGGGCGCGGCCGACCTCGCGGCCGGTGCCCGCCGGGTGTGGGTGGCGATGGAGCACGTCGGCAAGGGCGGCGAGCCGCGGCTGCTGCGGACGTGCAGCTACCCGCTGACCGCCCGCGGCGTGGTCGGGCGCGTCTACACCGACCTCGCCGTCCTGGAGCCGAGGGGCGACGGGCGCTTCGAGGTGATCGAGCTGGCCGAGGGGGTCAGCTTCAACGAGGTGCAGGAGCGCACGGACGCCGAGCTGGTGGCGGCGACCGCTGCAGAGACCCCGAGGGGAGAACACGCACGTGCCTGACATGCCTCCCGAGCTGCGGACCATCTCGACGGCGGAGCTGGCCCAGATCGTCCGCGCCTTTGCCGACTCCGACCTGCGGGAGCTGCGCCTGGTGGTCGGCGACGTCGACCTGCTGGTGTCCCGCAACGAGCAGGTCGACGGCGCGGCCCCGGCCCGTCCGGCGGCCCCGGCTCCGGCGGCCGCCAGCGCTCCGGCTCCGGCTCCGATGACGGCCTCGGCGGCCTCCGCGCCGTCGGAGGCCTCCACTGCGGACGGCAGTGCGCCGGCGGTGGACCGTACCGGCCTGGTCCCGGTCCACTCCCCCGCGGTGGGGGTGTTCTACCGCCGCCCGGCCCCGGACAAGCCGCCCTCTGTGGAGGTCGGCTCCGCGGTCGCAGTCGGCGACCCGGTGGGGACGCTCGAGGTGATGAAGATGTTCACCACCGTACCGAGCGTCGTGGCCGGCACGATCGCGGAGATCTGCGTCGAGGACGCGACGCTCGTCGAGTACCAGCAGGTGATCATGTACCTGTCTCCGGCTGCGGGCGCCTGACCGGCATGGCCATCCGCCGCGTACTCGTCGCCAACCGCGGGGAAATCGCCGTCCGGATCATCCGGGCGTGCCGGGACGTCGGGATCGAGACGGTCGCCGTGTTCTCCGAGGCCGACCGCGACACCCTCGCCACGCAGTTGGCCGACAAGGCCGTCTGCATCGGACCCGTTCAGGCCAAGCACAGCTACCTGAACGCCGACGCTCTGCTGGTTACCGCCCTGCACACGGGCTGCGACGCGCTCCATCCGGGCTACGGGTTTCTGGCCGAGAACGCCGAGTTCGCCGACGAGTGCGCCCGCAACGGCATCCAGTTCATCGGCCCGCGCGGCGACACCATGCGCGGGCTGGGCGACAAGCTCCCGGCCCGGGAGACGGCCGAGCGGCTCGGGATCCCCGTGGTCCCCGGCGGCACGCTGGACGGCAGCGCGGCCTCGGCCGGCGCGGTGCTCAAACAGATCGGCCTGCCGCTGCTGGTCAAGGCCTCGGCCGGCGGCGGCGGCCGAGGACTGCGGCGGGTCGACGATTCCGCCGACCTCGCCGGCGCGCTCGCCCAGTCGGCCGCCGAGGCCGACGCCGCGTTCGGCAACCCGACGCTGTACGTCGAGCGGTACATCGAGCGCGGCCGGCACATCGAGGTGCAGATCGTTGGCGACCGGTACGGGAACGTAATCCACCTGTTCGAGCGCGACTGCACGACGCAGCGTCGGTACCAGAAGCTGGTCGAGGAGGCGCCGTCGCCCGTCCTGGACGACGCGGCGCGCAAGGCGATCACCGACTCCGCCTGCCGCCTGGCCCGTGGCATGGGCTACGAGGGGGCCGGCACAGTGGAGTTCCTTTTCGACCTGGACACTGGCGAGCACTACTTCATCGAGATGAACACCCGCCTGCAGGTCGAGCACCCGGTGAGCGAGCTGCTGACCGGGCTGGACCTGGTGCGGCTCCAACTGCTGGTCGCGTCCGGCGAGCCGCTGCCGGTGAGCCAGGACGAGGTGACGATGAGCGGTCACGTCATCGAGTTCCGGGTCAACTGCGAGGACCCCGGAAACGGCTTCCTGCCCGCCGCCGGGACGGTGCGGCGCTGGCGTCCCCCGGCCGGCCCGTGGGTGCGGTTGGACACCCACATGGAGCAGGGGCAGGCGGTGCCCCCGTACTACGACTCGCTGCTGGCCAAGCTGATCGTCTGGGGCGACACCCGCGAGCAGGCACTCGAGCGGTCCCGACGCTGCCTGGCCGAGTTCGCGGTGGACGGCGTCCCGACGACGCTGCCGTTCCACTCGTGGCTCGTCGCCCAGCCGGACTTCATCTTCTCGAACCTGCACACCACCTGGGTGGACGGTAACTGGAAAGGGGCTCGCCGACCGTGAGCAAGCGCGCGGGACTCATCGACACCACACTGCGGGACGGCAACCAGTCGCTGTGGGCGACCCGCATGACGACGGACATGATGCTGCCGATCCTGCCCGCCATGGACCGCGCCGGATACCACTCGCTGGAGTTCATGGCGACGGTCAACATGGACGTCTGCGTCCGGTTCCTGGGTGAGAACCCGTGGGAGCGGATCCGGCGGGTGCGCCAACACGTCCGGCACACGCCGCTGCGGATGATGGGCATGGCCTACTTCTTCAGCATCTCCCGGGTGTACCCGGACGAGGTCGTGGAGTTGTTCAACAAGACGGCCGCGCGGGCCGGGATCGAACACATGTGGATCACCGCCGGGATGAACGACGTGCGCACGACGGAGGTCGGGATCCGGGCGGCCCGGGAGGCCGGCTGCCGCACCGAGGGTTCCATTCAGTTCACCATCAGCCCCGTGCACACCGACGAGTTCTTCGCCAACGCGGCCGCCGAGTTCATCGCGCTGGGCGTCGACGCGCTGATCGTGAAGGACGCCGGTGGTCTTCTCACGCCGGAGCGGGCCGCCACGCTGTTCCCAGCGCTGCGGCAGGCGTGCGGCGACGTCCCGATCTACTGCCACTCGCACTGCATCACCGGCATGGGACCGGCGGCCAACATCGCCGCCATCGAACACGGGGCATCGGCGATCTGGACCTGCACGGCCCCGCTGGCCAACGGCCCGTCGCTGCCGGCCGACGATGCGATGAAGCGGAGCCTGCACCGGCAGGGGTATGAGACCGGCGTCGACGAGGAGGCGACCGCCGAGATCGCCGCGTACTTCCGCGACCTGGCGGCCCGGCTGCGCAAGCCGACCGGCACGATCGCTGAGTACGACCCCGGCTACTACGTACACCAGATGCCGGGCGGCATGCTCGCCAACTTCCGCGAACAGCTCGTCCAGGTGGGCATGAGCGACCGGCTCGCGGCGGTGATGGAGGAGATGCCGCGCGTCCGCGCCGAGTTCGGGTACCCGAACGTGCAGACCCCGTTCTCCCAGTTCATCGGTACCCAGGCGCTGCTCAACGTGGTGCACGGCCGCTACGAGGTGGTCCCGGACGAGATCCGCAACTACCTCCTCGGCTACTGGGGCCGCACCCCGGCGCCGGTCGACCAGAACCTGCTCGACCGGGTCGCGCGGGGCGAGGATGCGGTGACCGGGCGGCCCAGCGAGCTGGCCGAGCCGATCCTCGAGCGGGTACGCAAGCAGCACGGCCCCTTCCACACCGACGAGGACCTGCTCCTGGCGACCCTGTTCATGCCCGAGGTACTGGAGGAGATGCGGGCCTCGCAGCGGAAGAGGGCGGGTAACAACCTCTCCATGGCCGACGCGGGGTCGATCGCTCAGCTGGTCCGCGAGGCGGGCAAGATCCCCGGCGTGAAGCACGTCCGCCTGACCGTGCCGCGCTGATCCGACGCGGAAAAGGGGGCGGGGACCGATCGGTCCCCGCCCCCTTTTCCGCGATCTCGGACACTTGGCGGGCCCGCCATGGCACCGCCGAGTGTCCGAGATCAACAACAGCGTCAGTCCGCCGCCCGGCCGGTCATCCGCATCGAGACGGCGTGCTCGGCGTGGGTCACCGCCCAGTTGACGAGGAAGCCGAGGGCACCGGCGATCACCAGTAGCCCGTAGACCTGGGCGGAGAGGAAGCTCGCCTGGGCGAACCCGAGCAACCCGCCAAGCCCGTTGATCCGCGTCACGATCTCGACGAGGAGCGTGATGATCAGCGCGAGCGGCGCGGCGATCCGGATGCCGAGCAGCATCGAGGGCGTGAGCGCGGGAATGAGGATCTTGCGTACCCGCTCGCCCCGGCCGAGCCCGAGGGTGCGCGACATGTCCATGAGCACGGGGCTCAACGACCGGCGCGCGGTACGCACGCTCAGCAGGATGGGCCAGATCGCCGGTAGGACGACGACGAGGAGCTTCATCTGCATCGAGTAGCCGAGGACCAGGGTCGCGAGCGGTACGAGCGCGGCTGCGGGGAGCACCCGCAGGCTCTCCAGGGTCGGCCCGAGGGCGCGGTCGGCGGTGCGGTTGGCGCCGATGAGGGCGCCGATGGCCGTCCCCACCACGGTTGCCAGCAGCAGGCCCAGGACGAAGGTGAGGAAGGACCAGCCGATGGCCGTCAGCAGCGAACCGTCCTTGACCAGTGGCAACAGGGCGCGGCCCCACTCAATGGGCGCCGGGAAGTACGGCGACTGCGCGGGCGCCAGCACCTGCCAGAGCACGAGCCCCAGAACCAGCGGCAGCAGGCCGCGTATCGTGGCGCCGCTCCGGCGGCGCTTGGCTCGCGCAGCCGTGGTACCGGCGGACTCCTTGGGCGTGAGCGGTGTGGTGGCCGCGTCGGCGCTCATCACTTCTCCCCTGCGGCGGCCATCTGTCCAGGAAAGACGATGGTGACCAGCCCGACGAGCAGGGCGTTGAGCACGATGCCCGACAGGCTGACGGTGACGATGTAGGCAAACATCACTTCCGGCTGGAGCGACTGGGACGCGGAGATGAGGGCGAAGCCGACCCCGGACGGGTTACCGACCATCTCCGCGACGAGGATCAGCACCAGGGAGACGGCCAGGCCCAGCCGCATGCCGGTGACGATGTACGGCGTGGCGGCCGGCAACCGGAGCTTCCACAACTCGCGTACCCCGTCGACCCGCAGCACCCGCCCCACCTCGATCAGCCGCGGGTGCACCGCGCGCAGCCCGGCGAGGGTGTTGAGCAGCACCGGCCACAGTGCGGCGTAGAAGGCGACGACGATCTCCATCTGCATCGTGAAGCCGAGCAGGAGCACCGCGACGGGTACGAAGGCGACGATCGGCAGCGAGCGGAGCGCGTCGATGCTGGCCATCGAGTACACCCATACCGGGCGTACCAGCGCTATCAGCGTGCCGAGCAGGACGCCGACGACGGTGGCGAGCAGCCAGCCGGCGACGGTGGCCTCCAGGGTGTGCCCGAGGTTGGTCGGTAGCTCACCGCTGCTGACCAGATCCGCGCCGGCCGTCAGCACTCCGCTGGGGGCCGGGAGGTACTCGAAGCGCAGGATGCCCGTACGGACGAGCAGCTCCCAAAGTACGAAGAAGCCGAGGAGGGTGAGCAGGCCGAGGACGTTGACCCGGCGCAGGAGCGCGCGCGTCACCGCGGGAGCTCGTGCCCGAGCGCGGCGTACACCTGGTGGCGCAGCTGGAGGTAGTCCGGCCGTTCCTTGGTGGTGATCTGGTCGCGCGGACGGCCCAGGTCCACGTCGAGCGACAGCCCGACCGAGGCCGGCTTGCCCGCGAGCACTACCACCCGGTCGCTGAGGTACACCGCTTCCTCGACGTCGTGGGTCACGAAGACGACCGTGGTGTCGGTCACCTCCTGGACTCTCTGTAACTGGTCCTGAAGGGACGCTTTGGTCATGGCGTCGAGCGCGCCGAACGGCTCGTCCATGAGCAGCACCGAGGGGCGCATCGCCAGCGCCCGAGCGATCTGGACCCGCTGCTGCATACCGCCGGACAGCCGCCAGGGGTACTCGTCGGCGCTCGCCTGGAGGTTCACCATGGCCAGGGCTGCCTCCACCCGCTCCCGGCACTCCTGCTTGGAGCAGCTCGACTCGATGCCCAGCGCCACGTTGCGGCGGACGCTGCGCCATGGCAGGAGGGAGTTGGAGTAGTCCTGGAACACCGTGACCACGCCGTCCGGCGGACCGGACACCGCGGTGCCGTTGCACCTGACCTCGCCCCCCGCGATGCCCTGGAGGCCGCCGAGCACCCGCAGCAGTGTTGTCTTCCCGGAGCCGGAGGCGCCGAGGATCGACACGAACTCGCCAGACTGGACGGCCAGGTCCACGCCCTGGAGGATGTCCACCGCCCCCGCGGCTCCGACCAGGGTCACCCGCAGGTCCTGGCACTCCAGTGCGGCGACGCCGCTCTTCTGAACTGTCGACATCGCGGCCATGGCCCTCCCTCGGTCCGGTCTAAGCTCTGACGTGCGCCGCAACGGCCCTAAACAGTGATCAGCGCGGGTCCGATTGACCTGTATGGTATACCTCACGTCTCACCTAGGAGACTAGAGACGGGTCATGCCGCAGTCAACCCGTTGCAGCCACGCCACAAAGTTCTTACTCTCGGTACAGATGCCTCGTCTGCTATAGGGGACAAAAGTTCCTCTCCCCTGGAATGGGCTACGGGCTTCGAACCCACGTCAGGAGGTCGCATGCCCAGCGAGGTACCTGCGGTCGCATCGTCGGTCCGCATCCTGGAGTTGCTGGCGGCCGAGTGGCCGGCCGCGGTCTCCCCCGGCCGGCTCGTCAGCGAACTGGAGCTCAACCGGAGCACGTGCTACAACATCCTCGGCACCCTCCAGTCCATGGGCTGGGCGGCCAACATGGGCGACCGTGCCGGATGGACCCTCGGACCGCGACTGCTCTCGCTGACCGGGGTCAACACGACGCTCAGCGCGGTGGTCGTCCAGGACGTCCTCAACGAACTGAGCCGTGAGCTGGGACTCGTCGTCTTCGCCGCGGAGCGTGACGGCTCCGGCGGCTACATCGTCACCGCCAAGGGTGAACGCCGGACCGGTGTCCGGGTCACCGTCGGCATCGGGGATCGGTTCCCGTTCTCCGCACCTGCGATCATGGAGGCCTTCGAGGCGTGGGCGCCGTTTGACCGGTTCGAGGGGCGGGTGCGGCGGCACTCGCTGCAGAAGTTCACCGAGCATACGGTGACCGACCTCGACGAGCTGAAGAAGGTCTTCGCCAGGGTCCGACGGATCGGCTACAGCCAGAGCCTCCGCGAGTACGACCTCGCCCAGGGAGCGGTGGCCACCCCCGTGTTCGACGGGCGTGGGCGGGTCAACCTCGTGATCACCACCCTCGCCTTCTCCAGCGAGCTGAACGAGAACACGGTCGGGGAGTTCGGCACCCGGCTGCGCGACGGCACCGAGCGCCTCATGCAGCGGATCGGCGGCACGCGGCCCGCCCTGGCGGACGACGTGGAGGACGACCTCGAGACGACCCCCGCGTGAGACGGACGTCGACGCGGTACCACCTGGCGCCGGGCGTCGTGGCGAGCGAGCCTGTCAGCCGGGGGAACCTGCGACTGCTGCAGCTGACCTCGTTCACCAGCGCGCTGGACCGGGCCTCGATCGCCCCGATCATTCTGCTGATCGCGCGGGACCTGCACCGGTCCGTTGACGCCGTCGCACTCGTCGCGACCTCCTACTTCTTCGCGTACGGGATCATGCAGCTGGTCTGGGCGATGGTCTCCGAACGCCTGGGGCGGGTGCGGACCATGCGCCTGGCGCTCGCCCTCGCCTGCCTGTCCGGGGCGTTCTCCGTCGTGGCGCCCGGACTGCCCGCCCTGCTGGCGGCCCGGACGATCGCCGGCGCCACCTTCGCCGCGGCCGTCCCCGGAGCCCTGATCTACATCGGTGACACGCTCCCGATGCACCGCCGTCAGCCTGCCCTCGCCGACCTCGCCACCGGCACCGCCCTGGGCCTCACGATCGGCACCGTCGCCGCCGCCGTCGTCGCCGAACACCTCGGTTGGCGCAGCGCGTTCGCCGTCACGGCCGTGGTGGCCGGCGTTCTGGCGATGCTGCTCTCGCGGCTGCCCGAGCCTCGGCGCGGCCCCCGTCAGCCGCTGTTCGGCCGGCTCCCCGTGCTCGCCCGCAACCGCGGCGCGCTGGTGGTACTGAGCATGTCCTGGCTGGAAGGCTTCACCGTGCTGGGCTTCCTCGTCTTCGTGCCAACCGTGCTGCAGACCCAGGGGGCGAGCCCGTCGATGTCGGGGCTGGTGGTCGCGGTCTACGGCATCGGCGTGGTGGCCAGCGCGGCCGGCGTGAAGCGGCTGGCGCGACGGCGCTCCCCAGGGGCGATCATCGGCGCCGGCGGCGCCTGCCTGATTGCGGCGTTCACCCTGCTTGCGATCAGCCGCAGCGCGGTCGCCGCCTTCGTGGCCTGCGCGCTGCTCGGCGCCGCGTGGGCGCTGATGCACACGAGCCTGCAGGCGTGGGCCACCGACGTGGCGCCGGAGTCGCGGGCGCTGGTGGTGTCCGCGTTCGCGGCCATGCTCTTCATCGGCAACGCCGCCGGCACCTACGTCGGCGGCCTCCTGCTGGCGGGTCCGGCGAACCCGCTGCTGTTCGTCCTGCCGGCGGCCATCGGCGTACCGCTCAGCGTGGTGGCGACCATCGGCCGGTCCCGGCACGTGGCCTCGACCCCGTCCGGCTGACCCCTGATGCGCGCCGGCCGCCAGACCAGGTGGTGTGGCGGCCGGCGGGGGATGGGGTAGTCAGTCGAGGAACTGCCCCCAGCGCTGCTGCACCTCGCGCAGGTAGGCCGGGTCGCTCTCCGCGACGCGCGGGAACGACTTCAGCCGGTGCCAGGGGCGGCAGGCGTCGATGACCGCACGGCTGTTGTACGGCGTCTGGTCCGGCTCCAGCATGGGGTCGAGCTTGCTGCCCCAGGTCTTGTTCATGATCTCGATGTCGGTCGCCGGATCGCTCCGGGTGGACATCGCCCAGACCACCTCGCCGAGGTCGGTGACGTCGATGTCGTCGTCCACGACCACGACGTAGCGGTTCATGTAGGCCGCCGCCGGGCACTGCGCCGCCAGGTAACCCACCTGCCGGGCATGGCCGGCGTAGCGCTGCTCGATGGCCACGGCGATGAACAGCCGGCCGCCGCCGGCCTCGTGCGCCCAGGCCGACTTCACGCCCGGTACTCCCATGGAGACCAGCTCGTCCTGGATCATCGCGGACTTCATCACGGTGCGCATGTAGCTGTAGTCGTGCGGGGGCTTGCCGGGCGGGGCACCGAGCAGGATCGGGTTGTCCCGGTAGTAGATCCGGTTCACCCGCAGGTTCGGCGTCGGGCGCGGCGAGCCGGCGTAGTAGCCGGTCCACTCGCCGAACGGGCCCTCCACCCGGCTCTCCTCGGGCGTGAGCCAGCCCTCGATCACGATCTCGGCGCCGGCCGGGATAGGCAGTCCGGCCTCCTCCCCGAGGACGACGGGGACCCGCTGGCCGAGCACCGCGCCGGCGTACTCCAGTTCGGAGATGCCGCCGGGCACCTCGGTGCCGCCGAGCGCGAGCAGGAGGGGGTCGTGACCGAAGCTGACGGTGACCGGGGCCCGGCCCTCTCGGGCGAACCACCGCTCGATGTTCTGCGCCCCGTGTTTACCCGGTACGGCGGCGATCGTCGTGGCCCGACCGTCGTCCTGGACCTGCATCCGGTAGCACCCACCATTGTGGATGCCGGTCTCCGGGTCGCTGGTCACCACCAGGCAGCCGGTACCGATGAACCGGCCGCCGTCGTGGCCGTGCCACCGCGGTACGGGAAACGCCAGCAGGTTGGCGTCGTCCCCCTCCAGCACGTTGTCGTGGAACGGCGCCCGCTCCACCACCTCCACCGGGAAGTCGCGAGCGGTCGCCGCCCACTTCGACGGCTTGCCCCGCAACGCCTCGACCAGGCCGACGTCGTCGAGGTCGTCACCCAGCCGCAGGGTACGGCCGAAGCGCCTCGACGTGCCCGTGCTGCCGACCAGCAGCCGGTGGCCGGACGGGTAGTCGACGATGTCGTCGAAGAGCAGCGCCTGCGGCTTCGGCCGGCGGTAGCTCAGCTCGGCGATGCCGCCGAGCTCAAGGTCCCAGTGTGCACCGTGGACATGCCGCAGCTCGCCGATCCGCTCCACGTCCTCGATGAACGTACGCAGGCTGAGTAGCGGTTCGTCGGTCATCGCGGAAGGCTCCCGTCCATCAGGTGCGCGGCCAGGGTACGCCAGCAGTCCGGGCGCTCGAGCAGCGACATGTGGCGCGCCCCGGGGAGCACCTCCAGCGCCGTCCGCGGGATCCTGTCGGCGAGCACCGCGGCCATATCCGGCGGCGTGGCGTAGTCCCCCTCGCCGACGACGACGAGCGTCTCCGCGGTGATCCGCCCCAGCTCGGCGGTGCCGTCGAAGCCGCCCATCGCCCGGGACGCGGCGGCGTGGGCGGCGGAGTCGGTAGCCAGGAAGATGTCTACGAGCCGCTGCACTTCGTCCGGGTTCTTCTCCCGGAAGGCATCACTGAACCAGCGAGTGACCTGGAAGTCAATCAGCTCCTGCCGGGGCTTGCTTTCCACGTTCCTCGCCCGCTCGGCCCAGTTGGCCTCCCGGTCGGGGCCGTAGCAGGCGGTGGTGTCCGCCAGCAATAGCCGGTCGACCAGCTCGGGGTGGCGCTCGGCGAGGGCGATCGCAGTGCAGCCGCCCATGGACATGCCGCCCAACCGGGCCGGCGCGCCTCCGGTCAGCCTCCACAGCACCGCCGCGGCGTCCTCGGCCATGTCGTGGATGGTGAGCGGCTTGCCGTCCCAGGCCGTGGCGCCGTGCCCGCGGGCGTCGAGTGCGAACACCTGCGCCCGCTCGCTCAGGACGGCCGCGATCGGGTTCCAGAACCGACCCGACAGCGCCAACGGGTGCAGCAGCAGGACCACCGGCCCGGTATCTCCGGTCCGATGCACCTCGAACGTGCCACGCTCGGTCTCGACCTTCATGCCCGCTCCCTCCGTTCCGCCGCGACCTCCACGGCCCGGCAGATCTCCTGGTACGTGCCGCACCGGCAGATGTTGCCCTCCAGGTGGGCGACGATCTGCTCGCGGTCCGGCTGCGGGTTCTCCGCCAGCAACTCGTGCGCCATGAGGACGAACCCGGGGATGCAGTACCCGCATTGCATGGCCCGCGACTCGACGAACGCGGTCACCACCGCGTCGTCCTCCGGCAGCCCGTCCGCGGTCGTCAGCTCGGCCCCGTCGTACCGCACCGCCCGCGCCAGGCAGCTGCTCACGCTGATACCGCCGACGAGGACGGTGCAGGCGCCGCACGCGCCGACGCCGCAGCCCTCGCGGACGCTGTAGGCGCCGATCTTGTCGCGCAGAACGTCGAGCAGGAGTTCGTCGTCGTCGACGGGTAGGTCGTACCGGCGACCGTTGACCGTCAGCTGGATGAGCTTCACTTCTCGACTCCTGCCTCGTCCATCGCCTGCAGCACCCGCTCCGGGGAGAGCGGCAGGCGGGTGATGCGGACCCCCACGGCGTCCCGCACCGCGTTGGCGACGGCCGGCGCGATCGGGATGATCCCGGTCTCGCCGACGCCCTTCGCCCCGAACGGCCCGCTGGCGTGCGGACTCTCGATGATGATGGGGGTGAGCTTGCCGGGCAGGTCCTTGACCGACGGGAGCTGGTAGTCCAGCAGCGTCCCGTTCAGCATCTGGCCCTGGTCGAAGACCAGCTCGTCGAAGAGCGCGTGGCCAAGGCCCATGATCGCCGATCCGGCGAGCTGTTGCTCCACAAGGGCCGGGTTGATGGCGCGCCCGACGTCACCGGCCACGGCGAGGTGCTCGACGCGTGCCCGTCCGGTCCAGCGGTCCACCAGCAACTGCACGGCGACGGCGCCGGCGAACCAGTGCTCGGTCGCCTTCGCCGACCGACCGGTCTCCTTGTCGTACGGCTGCCAGCTGGTCGTGTAGTTGAACTCCTCGGTCATCGTCGCTCCCCGCGCTCCGAAGTGCTCGTGGATGAGTTCGGAGACGCGGTAGACCTCGCCGCTCGCCGTGTTGAGCACACCGTCGGCGGTCAGCTTCAGGTCCTTGCTGGAGCCGCCCGCACGCTTGGCGGCGAGGTCGAGCAGGCGCTCGCGCATCCGCTCGGCGACACCCCGCACCGCGTTGCCGGTGTGGTAGGTCGAGCGGCTGCCGGCGGTGATGGTGTCGTATGGCGTGACGTCGGTGTCGACTGCGACGACCCGGATCCGCTCCGCGTCCATGCTCAGCACCTCGGCCACGATCTGCGGCATGATCGTGTCGCTGCCCTGGCCCATGTCGACCGTACTGATCATCAGGGTGGCCGACCCGTCCTGGTTCAGCTGCAGCACGGCGTTGGCGACGGTGGGCGTGAGAACGGCCTTGATGCCGACTGCGACACCGCGCCCGCGCCGCCAGCGCCCCGAGCCACGGTCGAGCGGCGTGTCCCAGCCGATCGCCTCGGTCACCGCGTCCAGGCAGCCGACGAAGTCGGCGCTGTGCATGACGGTGCCCATGTAGCTCTCGTCGCCCTCGCGCAGCAGGTTGCGGCGCCGGAACGCGGCCGGGTCCTCACCGCGCGCGCGGGCGAGCTCGTCGATCAGCGTCTCGTGCGACCAGGTGACCTGGGGGACGCCGAAGCCGCGAAACGGTCCGGCCGACGGCTTGTTGGTGTAGATGCACCGGGACCGGATGGCGACGTTCGGGATCTTGTAGGGGCCGGCGGCGATCATCCCCGACTTCGCGGTGATGCGCGGGCCGACGTCGGCGTACGCGCCGGTGTCGTAGCGGACGTCGGCAGTAGCCGAGGTGAGGTTGCCGTCCGCGTCCGCCGACATGCTGCTGATGACGCCGGCCCCGTGGCGGGTGGTCAGCAGGAAGGCCTCCTCGCGGGAGGCGACCATCCGCACCTCGCGTCGGTAGAGCCAGGCCAGCGCCGCGATGAGGGGTTCGAGCCGGTCGTACATCTTGGCCCCGAAGCTGCCACCGAGCGGCGCCACACGGATGCGCACGTGACTGAGCGGCAGGCCGAGCATGTCGGCCACCGACTGGCGCACGTAGGACGGCGTCTGCGTCGTCGAGTACAACTCGAGCCGGTCGGCGTCCACCCAGCCGATGGTCGCCGGCAGTTCGATCGCCACGTGGTGCACCGGCGGCGCCCAGAACTCGAAGCCGACCGAGGTGCCCTGGGTCGCGGCGCTCTCCGGGTCGCCGAGCTTCAGGTTGTACTCGTAGGCGATGTTGGTCTCGGTTTTGCCCGACAGGTGCCGCAGGTCTCCGAAGACGACCGACGGCCGCAGCGCGTCGTGCACGAAGGCCCGCTCCGCGAGGGCGTCCGCGACGTCGTAGATCGGCTCGAGGTCCTCGTATTCGACGTACACGAGCTCTGCGGCCTCGCGGGCCGTGGCGACGTCACGGGCCAGGACCGCGACGACCGGCTCGCCGACGTAGCGGACCCGGTCGACGGCGAGGGGCGGCTGGTCGGAGAATGCCGGACCGGTGAACATCCGGTCACCGAGGACCTTGTACAGGGCGGCGCCGGTGACCACGGCCTCGACGCCGTCGAGGGCGGCGGCCTCGGAGACGTCCACGCTCGTGATCCGGGCATGCGGGCGGGTGCTCCGGTGCACCGCGACGTGCGCGCAGCCGCCGTGCGGCCGGTCGGCGACGTGCCGGAGCTGGCCACGGACCTTGCCGGCGGCGCCGACGCGGGACCGGCGGGAGCCGACGCCCGTGTCGACGCCGGGCTCGGGGGTCGTCTGCGTCATCGGGCTTCCTCCCATGCGCGCCGGACGGCGTCCTCGGTTGCGACCAGGCCGAGCTTCCGCTTGTAGTCGGCGCTGCCGCGGACGTCGGGAATCGGGTCGAGCTCCGGCTCGACGGCGGCCGTGGCCGCGGCGACCGCCGCGTCGACGCCGCGACCGTCGAGCGGGACCTCGACGTACCGGGGCACGTGGGCCAGCGCGCCGAGCCCCAGCCGGAGCGTCCGTCGCTCCACGTCCACCTGGGCGGCCACGGACGCGGCGGGCCAGTCATTCTCGCCTAGGCTGCTCATCTTCACGAAGGTCGACGAGTTCCCGGCCGGAGCAGCCGGGATGTGCAGCGCGGTGATCAGCTCCCCCGGCTCCACAGCGGTGACCTGAAAGTCGACGAAGAAGTCGCGGATGGGCACGGCACGGGTACCGCGGACCGAGGTCAGCTCGACGCGGGCGCCGAGCACGAGCAGCGCCGTCGGTGGGTCGAGCCGGTAGTCGCCGTGGGCGATGTTGCCGCCGACGCTCGCGGTGTTGCGGACCCGCGGGTTGGCGACGTGGCCGTAGGTCTGCGCGGCCAGCGGCACCCGGCGACGGACGACCTCGCTGGTCTCCATCCGCCGGAGCGTGGTCATCGGCCCCACCCGAAGGCCCTCGGCCGTCTCCTCGATCTCGGCGAGTCCGGGAACCCGGGAGAGGTCGACGAGGTTGCCGGCGAACAGCACCCCCTGCTTGATGAGGATCTGGATCGCCGTACCGCCGCCGTAGACCATCGTCTCCTCGAGGGTGTCGAGAAGCTCGCACGCCTCGGCCACCGAGGTCGGCTGGTGCAGTGGCGGCTTCATTTGCCACTCCTCGTGCTGCGCCGGCCGAGCAGCCAGGCCACGAACGCCAGTACCGCACCGACCAGCGCGGGCTTCTTCACCGGCACCTGCTGCTTGGCGAGCGGCGTCTCCACCACGGCCACCGGCTGCGCGACACCACCGGCCTCGGCGGCCGAGGCGGCGGCTGGAGCGGCGCCGGTGGACGGTGCCGCCTTCGCCATACCGCCGGCCCTGACCTCGTCGATCGGGACGCCGGTGCAGATCTGGGTGAACTTCTCGACGAACTGCTTCTCCACCTCCGCGGTGCGCCGCCGGAAGATGGACTCGCCCATCCGGCCGAGCTTGCCCCAGAGCGCCATCTCCATGCGGTAGCTGACCTCGGAGCCGTTGCCGTTGGGAAGCACGCCGAGGACGGCGTCGAGCCTGAGGGAGCTGCCCAGCCGGCGGTCCTCGCCCTTGAGCACGGCCCGGACCTCGCGCGGCGGGTCGAGCTCGACGATCTCCGCCGAGAAGGAGGCGTTGAAGCGCACGTGCGCGATCTCGTTGACCAGGCGCCCGGAGTAGTGCCGCTCGTCGACCCGTACCAGCTCTTCGCAGCCTGGGATACAGGCCGCCATCGTGGCCTGGTCCAGGAAGAGTTCGAAGACCCGTTCGCTGTCCACGGGCACGGTGAAAGTTGAACCGATTTTCATTAGTAGACCGCCAAGCGAGACGTGGTGTCCTGTAGACAGGACACTAGGTTTCATCGACGGATCCGTCAAGGCCGCTGGAAGGCACTGCGCCGACTCACCCGTACGCAGTGAGCGGACGGCCGCCAGCCGGGTACTAAAAAGCCATGAATTCCAACCACCCAGAGCCGGACCTGGCGGTGTCCGATCGGTCGAGGAGCACTCGAGCAGCGACATCCCGGCCTCACCGACGCCAGAACCGCCGGAGACCGCTGAGGAGACCCAGGCGGCGCGGGCGGCCCGGGCGTCCTCCGCCGGGCGCTAAGCCCACTCAGTTGCGGTCGGACCCGGCGGCCATCTCGCCGCCGAGCAACGTGTTCGCGTACAGGTCGCGCGGGAGCCCGGCGAAGTGAGCCGCCGTGTCGGCGAGCGACCGCACGTCCGCGTACTTCTGGTGCAGGTCGAACAGCGACATCGCGTGCGACGCCTCGCCGCGGTCGAACGTGCACTCCTCGACCACGACCACCCGGTAGTTGAGCGAGAAGGCGTCGGTGACCGTCGCCCGTACGCACCCGCTCGTGGTGGTACCGCAAACGACCAGCGTGTCGGCCCCGAGGTCCACGAGGTACGAGGCGAGCATCGTGCCGAAGAAGGCGCTGGGCCGCCCCTTGCGCACCACGATCTCGTGCGACAGCGGGGCCAAGGCGTCGACGATGTCGTTGCCGCGCGGATTGGCCTGTTGCTCGCGGGACCGCGGACTCTTGTCGTTCCAGCGGCCCCGGTCGAAGAAGGTCGACCCCTCGCGGAAGCCGCTACTGAAAAAGACCGGCACGGCCGCCGCGCGCGCCGCCGCGAGCAGGGTCTTCGTCCGCTCCACAGCATCCCACGCCTGCGGCCCGCAACTGCTGGGCCAGCGGTCGACCGACTCCCGCAGTGGCAGCCGGTACTCACCGCAGAAGTTGTAGTTGATGTCGACGACGAGAAGAACCGGGCGGGCGCCGAAGCCGACCGAGCCGCCGAAGCCCGAGCGGTCGAAGATGTCCCGGTCACTGTCGGTCAGGAAGCGATCCCACGGGCGCATGCGAAGCCCCTTCGTCTCACCCACGCGTCCACGAAAGACCACGCGCCGCACGGCGCGATAGTTGACTCGCGACGAGGACAGGATGTTTTGTCAGCGGGACAATAGGGCGATCCACCGGCGGCAGTCAAGGTCCAGACACTCGACCGGCGTGACGCGTTGACGGCCGCCATGGAGGTGGCTACTGTCCTGCGAAATGGACACCATGCCTCGCAGAGAGGTCAATTAGCGACCGGCACCCCTCCACCCGAGGCGTCCGCCGCACACGATCGAAAGAGGGGCCCGTGCGATCGAAGAGCTGGTTCTTGGCGGGGACGGCCGCGTTCACCCTTATGGCCGCGGGTTGCGGAGGATCGACCGACGGCGGCTCCGGCAGCAGCGGGAGCAAGACCACGCTGCGGGTTGCCAGCAATTCGAACAGCAGCGCTCTGCCGCTGTGGGTCGCGGTCGAGAAGAACCTGTGCGACAAGCAGAACCTGAAGATTAACTTCACCAAGATCGAGAACGTCGGCACGCTGCCGCCGGCCGTCGGCAAGAACTTCGACATCATCTTCACCACGCCGGTCCAGGCCATCACCGCGACCGCGCAGGGCATCCCCGTCACGGAGATCGCCGGCTCCTCGACCGACACGAAGGACAACGCGAACAGCTACCTGTTCGTGCAGGACAAGTCCCCGATCCGCAACGTGAGCGACCTCGCCGGCAAGAAGATCGGAGTGCTCACCGAGGTCGGCACCCTGCACTACGCCACCCTGCGGCTGCTCAAGCAAGCGGGCGTCGACCCGAGCTCCGTTCAGATCGTCCAGGTGGACGGCCCGAGCCAGGCCGACCAGCTGGCGGCCGGACGGGTCGACGCGGTGGAGACCGTACGGCCGTTCAACGCGGCCATCAAGGCGAAGGGCGGCCGGAACATCGGCACCCCGTTCTCGTCTCTCGGCGACGAGATCAGCGTGATCTGGTGGGGCGCCAACCGCGAGTGGGCCGAGTCGCACTCCAGCGCCGTGCAGGCGTACCAGAGGTGCCTCCAGGACGCCACCACGTACATCAATGAGCACGACGCGGAGGCGCGCCAGGTCCTGCAGAAGTACACGAAGCTGCCGCAGGAAGTCGCCAAGTCGTTCGAGCTGCCGCTCTACGACCCGTCCGTGCGCCCCGACGACGTCAAGCGGTGGCTGGACGCGATGAAAGAGCTGGGCCTGTTCAACGGCGACGTGGACGTAAGCAAGCTGGCGTACCAGGCAAAGTGAGCCGATGATGCACCTCGACTACACGAGGGCCGAGGCCCTCTACGCGAGCCAGGACCTCGGGCAGGAGATCGGACTGGGCGAGCGTCCGGCGCTGCTCGTAGTGGATTTCCAGCTCGGCTTCACCGATCCGGCCAGCCCCATCGGCGGTGACATGTCCGCGGCGATCGAGGCCACCGTAGAGCTTCTTGCCGCGGCACGGACCGCGGACGTGCCGGTCTGGTACACGGTGGTGGGCTACCGGCCGGACCTCGCCGACGCCGGGGTGTGGCCGCTCAAGTATCCCCGGCTGGATGCCCTCCGGCGGAACACGCCAGCCGTGCAGGTCGACCCGCGGGTGGCCCCGTCGGATGCCGAGGTCGTCATCCTCAAGCAGTACGCGTCCGCGTTCTTCGGCACGTCCCTGCACTCGATGCTGGCGGCCGCGCGCGTCGACTCGCTGATCGTCACCGGCTGCACCACCAGCGGCTGCGTACGGGCGACCGTCGTCGACGGGATGCAGTACGGCTACCGCGTCGTCGTGGCAGAGGACTGCTGTGCCGACCGGGACGAGGCCCCACACCTGGCCAACCTCTTCGACATGCGGACCAAGTACGCCGACGTGGCCCCCTCCGGGCAAATCATCAAGTCACTGGAACTCCGGAGCGGGCAACCGTCCCGTACCTAGCAGGGGGAAGGACCAGCGCCGCTGCCTCTTGCCGAAGACCTCGTCCATGCATTACACGCGGCATGCCGGTACTCGTTGAGGATGCCGCCGAGGCGTTGGCGTCTTCGTATATCGCGGCGAGCCAACCTGTCCGGATCGGCGACCGGCGGAGGCAACGGGTAAAGCGCGCGCGGTCGCAAATGCCCTGGTGCAGGCGGTGCCCGTTGTAGAACTGTTCGAACTCGCGCAGGGCGTGGAGCAGGTGCCGCCGGTTCCAGATCAAGCTGCGGTCCAGCAGTTCGCGCCGACACGGCTGCACCCACCGTTCCATGACCGACTTCATTCGCGGCATCCGACGCCGCTCAAAACGACGTGCATGCCCGGAACTTCCGTCCCGGTCCCACACGAACCGCACCCGGCAACTGGGGCGTCCTCGAGGTCCATGACAAGCTTCCTCGCCGCCTGCGCAGTCAGAGGGCAGTTAGGAGTGCTTCGGCGACGTGCGGCGATACCCCACTATGGCGCGGCTCAGCCACCCGAGGCTACCTAGCGAAAGCAGTGGCCGTGGCGATAGCGTTGTCGGTATGCCAATGCGCGTCGCCGGGTTGGTCCTCGCGGCGGGGGCCGGCCGCCGTTTTGGCATGCCCAAGGCGCTGGTTCGCCACCAGGGCCGGCTGCTGGTCGAAAGGGCGATCGGGGTAGCCGTCGCGGCAGGCTGTACGCCAGTGGTGGTGGTGCTCGGGGCGGCGGCGGCCGACATCCGGGCGGTCGCCGACCTGGGCGGAGCGGTTGCCGTGGACAACCCCGACTGGGAGATCGGCATGGGCTCGTCATTGCGGGCCGGGTTTGCGGCACTCACCGCAACCGATGCGAGCGCCGCGGTCGTCATGCTCGTCGACATGCCGGGCGTGACGGCGGCCGCGGTCCGACGCGTCGGCTCGCTCGCCGACGCGGAGGCGCTCGCCATGGCTGGCTATGACGAGCGGCGAGGTCACCCCGTGCTGCTCGGCCGCTCGCACTGGCCTGGCATCGCCCAAACGGCCGTCGGCGACGTCGGTGCGCGCCCGTACCTACGGCGGCACGCAGCCGAGGTGCAGGTCGTGCCGTGCCTCGACGTGGCCGACGATGGCGACATCGACATACCTGCGGACACCCGCGAACCCTGACCGCACATCCGCCCGCCGCGTTCGCCCCGCCCGGATGGTGACCGGCGACAGCATGGCTTGACGTGCAGTGGCCCGCCTGATGGCGGGACCCAACAACCCTCGGCGGCAGTAGGGATGCCGGCGGACCGGGTGTCCCTGGCAACTCAACGTCGGGCATCGGTGTACGTCCTGGACCGGGGCTTGGCCACCACGTCAGGGTCAGGTCCGGATGGTCCGATGTCACGGAGATGATTCTCCTTGCACGCCCTCACGGGTCAAAGTTTCAGCAGGCTAACCTGGCTTCCCCAAGGCTGACACAGAGGGCAACGCTCTGTTCCGCACCGGGTTTGATGGAGACATCGAAACCTGGGAGGAACATCAGCGATGCCCGCACCGAAGAAGTACAACGATGAGTTGCGTGAGCGTGCGACCCGGTTGGCGGTCGAGGCCCGGCGGGATCCGGCCAGCGCGGTCGGAGCGATCCGCCGGATCGCGGGCCAGCTCGGAGTCCATCCCGAGGCGTTGCGCACCTGGGTGAAGAAGGCCGAGACCGACGCCGGTGACCGTCCGGGCACCACCAGCAGCGACGCCGAACGCCTCGCCGCACTGGAACGGGAAGTGCGTGAGCTGCGGCGGGCCAACCAGATCCTGAAGTCCGCGGCGAGTTTCTTCGCGGCGGAGCTGGACCGTCCGTCGCGATGAAGGTCGACTTCGTCGACTCCCAGAAGGCCGAACACGGTGTCCAGCCGGTCCTGCAGGCGCTCGAAGATACGCCAGCGCAGATCGCACCGTCGACCTACTACGCCGCCAAGACCCGCCCCGCCAGCGCCCGCTCACGGCGGGATGAGGAGCTGACCGCGGTGATCGAGCGGATCCACGCGGCCAACTACGGCGTCTACGGCGCCCGCAAGGTCTGGCACGAGCTGCACCGCCAAGGGGTGCCGGTGGCTCGGTGCACGGTCGAGCGGCTGATGCGCGAGTCCGGGCTGCGCGGGCTGCTGCGTGACAAGTCGCCGCGCACGACCCGGCCGGCTGCCGAGACCAGCCGACCCGCTGACCTGGTCAAACGGGACTTCACGGCGGCCGGCCCGAATCAGCTGTGGGTCGCTGACCTGACCTACGTGCGCACGAGTGTGGGCTGGGTGTACGCCGCGTTCATCCTCGACGTGTACTCACGCATGATCGTCGGCTGGCAGGTGTCGACGTCGCTCTACACGGATCTGGCACTCGACGCGTTGAAGATGGCGATCTGGCGCCGCGAGAATCAAGGCGCTGACCTGGGCGGACTGGTCCATCACTCGGACAGGGGAGTCCAGGTCGAGCGATTCGCTACAGCCAGCGGCTGGCCGAGGCCGGCGCCGTCGCCTCGGTCGGTTCCAAGGGCGACTCGTACGACAACGCGATGGCCGAGGCGTTCAACTCCCTGTACAAGGCCGAACTCGTCCGCAACCGAGGCCCGTGGCGCGGGCTCGACGACCTGGAGATGGCCACCGTCGAGTACATCGACTGGTACAACAACCGCCGGCTGCACGGCGAGCTCGGACACGTCCCACCCGCCGAACACGAGGCACTACACGCGATGACCCACCCGCTCACCGCACCCCTGAAAACCAGCTAACCAACTCTCCATCAAACCCGGGGCTTGACACTCCCCATCGCTGACCAATGACGGGCCGTGCGTGAAAATCGGGGGTGGTCGCCCGCTGACGTCGAGTGAGGCCGTCAAATCGGGCCTGCGGGAAGGTGTGCCGCAGGGCTGTCAGGCACCCCAGGAGCTGAGGTGTCAAGCTGCGGCGGGTTGTGTGCGGTGTGACCAGGCGGTTGTCTGGTTGTAGTGGGTGGTGGTTTTGAGGCAGCCGTGGAGGATGCCGACGAGTCGGTTGCCGACTGACGACCCATCGCTTGGGTGGGCGTCACGACAGAGTCATCGGGGACTACTTGCCGGCCCTTCCGAGCGAGCCGCTCAGCCACCTGGAACGCAGGTGAGGGGCGGTTTGCCGCAGGTGGCGGTGCGGAGCGGCCGGAGCCCCGTTCACTCCGACAGCGTTGCCGTCTTCTTGCGGGAGTGTCGGGCTACCAGGGCGAGCCCGACGATGATAACCAGGCCCACCCCCATCGACGCGCCCGCCGTCGTCCAGGGCACGCCCAGGCGGGCGAACACGATGCTGGGCTTGCCCACCTGACCGGGGTCCGGAAAGCTGATCTTTCCGGTTGCGGTGTGCTTCACCATCCCACTTTCGAGGTTCACCTCGATCTTCCACGGACCGTTCGGCAGTTCCTTGGGAAACGCCACGGAGACCGAGCCGGGCTCGCCGGGCGCCAGAGTAGTCCCCCGTGCCACCTCGAACGGGCCGGCGCGCATCCCGGCGGGCCCGTCGGAGAGGCTTACCGAGCCGGTCATGTCCAGGGCCCGGCCGCCCGTGTTGTGTACGTCAACGGCGACCGAGGGCTGGCCCTGCTTGTCGCGCGCCGGGAGCACCTTCCCGATACTGAAGTCGGACCGAGGCTCGCCACCTGGGCCGATGTCGAGATAGGCCCGGATGCCGACGCGGTTGATTTTGTCGACGTTGGCGGTGGGATTCGGGCTTGAGTGGACCGAGGCCCAGATTACGGCGTAACGTTCGCCAGCCGAGGCGTTCGGCGGGACCGTGATGGTCACCTTGACCTTTGCCTCACCGCCGGGCTCCAGGTCCACCTGGCTGCGGTCTACCGAGATCCAGGACGTCAACTCATTCGCCGCGCGCCCGGCCCCGTAGTGGAACTCTCCCTTGTCGAGCGTTGCGGCGCCCGGGTAGATCTCCACGCGCAGCCGCTTTGGGGACTTGTTCACGACCAGCATCCGCCGGTCGATGACCGTGCCCGGCGGCAAATGATCCACGATGGATCTGTGTGCGCGGGGGTCCGAGCGGCGGTTGACCGGTGCGTCCAACAACTGGATTCCGAAGCCGCCTCCATCCGGTTGCCGTTCGGCCGCGCCGGCCTGAACCGGTAGGCCCAGGCCGGCGAGGCACAGCACCGTCAGCGAGGCCCAACGGGCTAGGCGGCCGAGCTGGCTACGCACCCGCCACCGAATGGGTCACCGTGCCGGCGTAGGTGCCCGACTGGTTCGCGGCTGGCACGTTGACGTCCAGCGTCGGGTTCCAGCTGACCGAGTTGACCCCGGTGCCACCGGTGTGCGTGAACACGGTGAGCGCCGTCGTGTTGTCCAACGCCGCCGCCGCACCGGCGTTCGCCTGGCCGGGAGTGAAGGTACCCGTGCCGGCAGGGCCCACCGTCGCCGTCCCGGACCAGTAGTCGATCTGAGTGGCCAGTACCGTCTCGGTGGCGGTCGCAGTACCGGTGGTGAAGTCCGTGGAGATCACGCTGGCGGTCCAGGAGGCGTCGGCGCCCGTGGCCCGGGTGTCGCTGACCGCCACGTCGCCGAGCTGGCCGGTGATCGTGGTGCCCGGCGCGCCGCCGGCTCCCCCGATGGTCGCCGCCGTTGGCGCGTCGATATCCAAGGTGCCGGCTTGTACGACGAATTCCGCTGCGGTGGTGTCTGATGGAGCCGCCGCTGCGGGCGCGGCCGCCAGCCCCACCGCTACGGCGGCAGCAGCAGCGCCGATGATCAAGGTTCTGGCAATGCGCACGGGTGTTACCTCAGCTTTCTCGACTGTTGGGTGCCGTGCCGCCCATCGGCATTACGGCCTACCCGTGCAAGGTAACGTCTCTTGTCCCTCTTTTGGCCGGGAAGTCCGTTTTCTGCGAGAAGCCGGACACCCCCTCGAAGTCGACGTCCTCGTCACCGTTGTTCGACAGCAGGAGGATGACTTCGGTGTCGAACCAGAGATCCGGTCCCGACGAGACCGGCCGGGACTTTGCCGGACCGGGCGGGACGTAGGGCACGCGCGTCGTACGAGCACCCACGGAGCGGCCAACCATCCACAAGGGACGAGGGGCAAGAGGCACTTAACCCAGCCTGTCAAACAGCTTTCTGGCGATCGTCTTGCATGGCGAGATACATATCGACGATCTTGTCTCTGCTGGCCGACGCCGCTCGATTCTGCCGCCACTCGCCGGGCGATAGGTGGCACGTCGACGAGACGTACGTCAAGGTCAACGGGGTCTGGCGGTACGTGTACCGGGCGGTTGACCAGTACGGAGAGGTCATCGACGTGCTCGTCTCGGCCCGCCGCGACGCCGACGCGGCGCGGAGGTTCTTCCGCCGGGCGCTGTCCACGGTGAAGGTCAAGCCCACCGAGGTGGTTACCGACGCCGCCGCGGTCTACCCCGCCGTCCTCGACGAGCTGATCCCGTCGGCGTGGCATCGCGTCGAGCAGTACGCCAACAATCCCATCGAGGCTGATCACAGCCGGCTCAAACACCGGCTGAGACCGATGCGCGGGCTACGAACGGACCAGACAGCACACGTGATCATCGCCGGACACGCCTTCATGCAGAACCTTCGACACGGCCACTACGAACTCGCCGTCGACGCCCCGCCAACAATGCGGGTCGCCGCTGCGTTCACCGAACTCGCCCAAGCGATCTGACCGCGGACCCAGCACGGGTTCAACACGTCCGCCGGTCTTACAACGCAACGGCGCCCGCCTGGTACCGCCACATCACCCTGGCCATGTGGGCCCACGCGTTCCTCGCCGTCACCGCTGCGGCCTCAAAGGGGGCAGATCCCGAACGAGACAGACTCATTCCCCTCACCCTCGGCGAGGTTCGACGTCTCCTGGCACACCTGATCACCATCATCCGCCACCAAGATCGTATCTGACGATGGTCCCGATGGCGACGCCGCCACCAATACCGCGCTCGAACCAGCCACTACCAGCGCAGACTCCGAACCTGAAAGTGCGGCTGGAGTATTAGCTCGGTATGACGGGAAGTCACTATCGGTGGCCGGTGAGCACCTCGTAAATTCCCGCCATTCGAAGCTGCCTTTCTATAAAAGTGCTGACTTCCCGCACCACCAGTGAGGTGCCCAGCCCTCGGGCGGCCCGCTGGGCGCTGAGGAGGGCCGCCAAGCCCGTGGAGTCCATGAACGTCACCTGCAGCATGTCGACCACCAGGCTGGGTGGGCGGCGACGCCTGACCTCGTTCATTAGCGCGGCCTTCAGGTCTTTAGAAGCGGCGATATCGATATCACCGCGCACGTGAATCGTGGATGTGCCGTCCGCCGCAAGGGATGTACTGATCGTGAAGTTACCCACCGGTCGCGTGTTCTTTCATGCGAATTCCATATCCGATCTTGCGATGTTCTCGGAACCATAACGCCCACCCACGGAAACGGACCTCCTTGCCCCCGATCTGATCTGCCCGCGCTGGGCCCTTTATCGGTATCGCTGCACCCGCTCCACGGCTGCGCTCATATGGGCCCTTTGTGGCCAGGCTGCGGTGACTCGAGGGGTTCGTCGAACAGCCCCGTCCACCGGCCTTGGCTGCCCGTCAGGACGGCGCAGTCCCCCGACAGCCGGCGAGCAGCACACTGGCTTCGATCCCTACGCAGCCGGTAGTCGCAGCCGCTGCCCGGCGAACGGACGAACCCCTGCCACTCGTGGAGCTAACAGTTCGCCTGCCTAGGTCGGACCCGCTACTGCCCGGGCTGACAGGACAGCACCGTGCAGCCGTTGCCCGCTGCCGCGAGTAGAGCGCCCGCAGTGTCGAGCCGGCCGACCGCGCGGTGGGTGGCGGCGAGGGTCTTCCACTGGAGCGGGTCAACGGTCAGCACCGCCGCGGCCCGATGGTTGACCAGGAGGTCGAGCCGGTCGGTGTCGATGACTGATCGGGCTGCCTCGGCCAGACACATCACCGGCAGCCCGAAGAGGGACTCCTCGTTGGCGACCTTGGTGATCGCTTCGCCCACGGCGGTCGAGCCCTCGGTGAACGCGAGAATGGCGGAGGCGTCGAGGATGAGTCGGATCGGGAGGTCGTTCAGGGCGGGGGTGGGCTGGTCCGGTCGGGCGGGTGGGGTGGATGAGCGGCCGCGGGGCCGGCGTTGCCTTGGGGTGCGCCACATGGGGTAGGTGGTGCTGCCATCGGGGAGAGTGAATGGTGCGAGGGGGACGTAGCCGTGCCGTGCGTACAGGTCCCGGTCGGCGAGGGTTGTCACCTCCGTGTAGGTGGGCAGCAGCGCTTGGCCCATGCGAGCGTTGCTGGTGGCGAGCAGGGTGCTGGCACGCCTGACCCGGTACGGCTTCGGTGCGACGGTGAAGAACGCCAGGTGGTGGTGCGGGCCTTCGGGTCGGTGCGTGTGCAGAATGTCGTCGAGGTGCAGGAAACGGTCCACGTACTCGCCGCATGCGACAGCGAGCCGCTCGCCGTACCCGGTCGACGGTGAGATGGGACCGTAGCGGTGCAGCCACACGGCGGCGGCGGAATGATCCTGCAGGAGATAGGCCTCGCCGAACAGCAGCGCGTGTTCGGTCCAGACGCGGACGACGGCGCGGAGGATGTCCCGCCGACGGTGCTCGTCGGGTACGAGCCATGCGCCGATCGTGCTGTCGGCGAACGGGCCGACGACAAGATCCACGATGTGGGGGATGTCGCGCCAATGGGCGCGACAGACAGGCAGGGTGTTGATCACGCGGTTTCTCCGGGTAGCGGATGCGGCTGGTCAGCGATGGCGGTGTCGCCGGGCTGCGCAGAGTTCTGGGACGTCATGACGCCCGGCAGCAGATGCCGCTTCTTCTTCACCAACCGTGCCGATCAGTCAGGCGCGGTACGGGCAGAAGCGGTTCCGCAGGGCTGTGAAGGCGGGACCGGACCCCCGGTGGCAGCGGCGATGACGGCGCCCGTGTGGCGCGGATGGTCGTCGCGGCTGCCCCCGCTGGCGCGAGGATGGTCAGGGCTGCTCAGGCGGGCCTGGTGCCCGGCTGGCCAGAGCGGCCCGCGAGCTTCTCGCAACCAGTGACGTAACCGTCGACAAGCTGCAGGGCCGGGGCCCATACGCGCAGCGAAGCGTCAGCCGGGATTCCGGTGCCGCCCGCACCGGAGCCCTGGCCGCCGGCGCTGGCGGGAGCGCCCCGAGTCAACCCGAGGGCCTGGACCATGTCGCCTGCCCACTGCACCTGACTCGTCTGCACCTGACCCGTCCCGGCCGCATTCGGCGACCGCGGGTCAACGCCTGCCGACACGGACGTCCGCGCCGCCTGTGGGGCTACCGGGTGGACCGCCGCCATCGGGGGGAGCGGGCGGACGATCGCGATGGGCGTTGCGACCGTCGGTGCCTCATCCGTCGACGGCGGTGCGTCGACGGCGGGGCCGGCGGGAGGCATCGACGGCGCGGCGGGTAAGCCGATGATCGGCTGAGTCAGGTCGAGCACCGGGGCCAAAGCGGGCGGTAGTACGTCAACGATCGGCTGGGTCACGGGCCCGACGACAGTGCCGACCGGTTCCAGCAGGCCCGTCTCGGCGATCTTCTCCACGACGGGCGACGCCAGGCCCACGACCGGACGCGTCGCCGAGGCGACTGCCTCGACGGCCGCTTCGGCGTCGGCGGCTACCGTCGGGTCCCCCACCTGGCCTACCGCACTCTGCACAACCGCCGACCGCTGGCCCGCCGGCATTCGCACTGGTACGTCCAGGCCCGCCAGGTGGCCCCGGCTTGGGACCGTTTTCTCACCGCCGACACGGCCGGACACGCTCTCCATCCCAGGGCCGTTGAGCGAGAAGGGCGTGCACCCCAGGGAGCTGTCGATATGGGTTCCGCCACCGCTGAGCAGGCCGCCGAGGGTGCACGAGGCCGCGGGCTCGGCGGCCCGAGCAGCGTCATCCGCAACCGCCTCGTGAAAGCCCCAAAGACCGACCACTCCACCAATCAGGAGAGCACCCCGCAGCGTCCACCGAGCCAGCCGGCCTGGACACCGCAACAACAGGCACCTCCGATGGAACGCCTTGTTCACCCAAGGCCTCTGATTGTGCCCGGAGTGACCGCCCAGACGCCCTCTGACACACCGCCGGGTGTCGATGTCACCGCCCACCCTGACCCTGGCGCGCCCGAGGCGACGGTCAGCGCCCGGCAGCGCGGACAGCGCCTGTGCTGCCTCCGCCAATGCCCGAGCGGACTCGTCCTGGCCTGCCAGAGATTTGCGCAGCGCTTCCACCGCTGAGCCCTCGCCGGCAGCAGCGGTGGCATCCATCAGCTCCAGAGTGCACTTACACAGAGCAATTGTGGTGGCGCGCAGCAGGTCGGCCAAGGCGGCCGGTTCCCTGATCTGCACATCGCCCTCCAGCTCCGCTGCCAGCCGAAAGGCAGCGCCGCGCAGGTCCATGGCGTGCTCCGAATACTTAGGAAGTCACGTCGCTTTCGGTGACGGCGCGGGTGAACCGGCCGGCGAGGGCGCGTTCGCCGGCCAGGCGGCTGGCGGCGAGGATCCCGGCGACCGGTCTGTTCTGGGTGGAGCAGGCGGTGCCGCCCTGGCTCGCAGGCAGCCGGCCGGACGGTCGGGGCGGGTCACGGCGACCACGTTGTCCCGCAGCAGCGCGGCGACGACCTGGTACGCGGTGGGTTGGGCGAGCGTGTCGCGCGCGTATCCCATGTCCTGTTCGGCGTAGCGCGCCAGCGTCTGCCCGTGATCGTCTAACGAGGTGGTGACGGCCGTTCGGATGTGCGTCGCCCAGGTGCCCTACTGGTAGAGGGGTGGACTGGTCGGAGCGGCGCAGGGTCATGTAGCGCAGCGTGCTGGTGCACAACAACGACGCCAGCGACCTCGCCATGCGGCGAGAGGACTACGTCGCCAAGATGATCGGTGTCCGGGTTGCCAAGGGCCCCAACGGCCAGGACCTTCCGATCCACTTGCATGGCGTGGGCAAGTCAGGACTCGACGTCATCGGGTCGAACGGGGAGTTCGTGTTCGTCGATAGGGAAGCGAAGGCCAAGGACCCTGCGAAGTTCGGTGGCAAGCTGAAAGTCTCAAAGGAGCTGCCGAGGATGCCGACAGTGATACCCGTGATGAAGGCTGCAGGAGCGATCATGATCAAGTTCAGAACGATCGCACCCGCGGCCATGCCGCCGCCGCCCGTCGCAAGCGATCCGCCCCCAAGCCACGCGAGGGCCGCATTCGTGGCAGCTGCACCGCTGAGACCACTGATGGCAGTGCCCGTGCTCGCCGACGCGAAAGCAGACACACCCCACAGGGCGGCGCCCTGTGCGCTGGCCGCCGCACCCAGAGCTCCGAACCCGCCGGTCAGCCCCGTCCGCGCCTGTTCGACGTCGAACTTCAACTTCGGCAATGAGGGCACCGCAACTTCGACACCCGCAACGACCTTGCGGTCGAGCCGCTCAACAAGGTGCTCGTTCTTCTCAAGCCACGCGGCGAATCGGCCGATCGTCTCGGCTTGTGCGCGAAGTTGATCCTTGCCGTAGTCCTCCGCAAACTCGTGCGTACGGCCCTGGCAGACCTCAACAGCGCTGACTGCCAGCTCATGGTCGCGCTGCGCCGCCTTCGCCGTCATGTTCGCCTGGACCAGATCGGTGACGCCCTTGCCAGCTGCGCCGACCCCAGCGGCAATCAGGGCGGCGAGCGGGATGACAAGTGGTGCGACCAAGATGTCTCCGATCGCGCGTGCCGAACAACAGGTACCTGATGTTCCCATCGAAGGCGGGGCGCGCGTGCCGCCGATCAGGTCTGGTTGGGCTGCTGTTCGGCTCGCTGCATCCCTTCATTCGGGCGACGTCCCGGCTTCTTCGGCCTCGGCCTGGCGGCCCACGCACCCGACCCCCGCCGGGGGGAGCCTGGTCATGGTCGCCAGACGGTGGCGATGGTTGTCGTCCTGTGTGTGATCGACGAGTGCTCTTGGCGCTCCTTTCGTTCGTCATTCGTTGCGTAGCAGAGCACTCGCTGACTTCCTGCTGACTCGGCCCGATGACGACCCTGCCCGTCGGCACCTCGCTTACATGGCGCGTCCGACAAAGAGTCGCAGCGTCCAGTGACGCCCACTGGGTCTGGGCCGGAGGTGGGTTCGGTACGAACGTGTCCGCCTTGGCCGCCTTGGTGGATGTCAGGGACTGATGTCAAGCGCTCAGCTGCTGGCTCTCTGCTAGTCGCGGGCATGAACCCGTCGGGGAGAGCCGGACACAGGTTGTCGATGCGTGTCGGTCGGTGCCGGGCGATGCCTGAACCCTTCCGCCACCTGCCCTCCGTTGATCGGTCTGATCAGACAACCTTGAGTCCGTGATCAGCACCGGTCCGGGCTCGGCGGTTTCATCACCTGCACGTCCGTCCATAAAGTTGCATCTTGCGAACTGATTGATGCGCGCCGATACTGGCGAAAGCGTCTGTCTGGAGGGCGACATCGGCTGACCCGGCAACGCGTCTCCCAACGACGACTCACGGGGCCATCACCCATCTGGTCCTATCAATCCTGAGGAGGAGACAGTGAGGATCAAGCGCAGCCCATCCTGCAGTCACATCGGCCGAGCCGCCCAACTGATCGCCGTAACCGTCGGCATGGTCGCCACCACCGCCTTTGCCCTGCCGACCGCCGTGTCGGCATCCCCTCAGGGCTACTCCGCCAGTCAGCTGTCCGAAGTCAACGACTCCGTGCAACGGTCGGGCGTCGAGGGCATCGCATGGCACGTTGACGCCGCATCCAACCGCGTCGTGGTGACCGCAGACAACACCGTCTCCCGCGCCGAGATCGCGAAGATCAAGCAGACTGCCGCCGCCAAGGCCGGTGCGATCCGGGTCGAGCGCGCATCCGGTGTTTTCACCCCGCTGCTGTCCGCCGGTGACGCCATCTACGGCGGCCAGTACCGTTGCTCGCTCGGCTTCAACGTCGTCAGCGGCAGCACCTACTACTTCCTCACGGCCGGGCATTGCGGGAACGTGGCCAACACCTGGTACACCAACTCCAGCCACACCACTCTCATCGGCCCGACCATCGGCTCCAGCTTCCCGGGCAACGACTACGCGCTGGTCCGCTACGACAACGCCTCGCTCACCCACCCTGGCGGGTATGCAGTCGCGGACGCGTTTGTCGGGGAATCGGTCAAGCGCACCGGGTCGACCACCGGCACCCACAGCGGAACGGTCACCGCGCTCAACGTCTCGGTCCGCTATGTCGGCAAGGGCGGCGGCACCGTGAGGGGCATGATCCAGACCACCGTCTGTGCTGAGCCCGGCGACTCCGGCGGCCCGCTCTACGACGGCACCAAGGCGCTCGGCATCACCTCCGGCGGCAGTGGCGACTGCAAGTCCGGTGGCACCACCTTCTACCAGCCCGTACGCGAAGCGGCCAACGCGTACGGCGTGACCGTCTACTGATCCACCAGCGAGGCGAATGCAAAGGGCTCCCGGCCGTGGCCGGGAGCCCTTTTGCCGTCACCGGCTCCGTCGGTCGATCGGCCCAGTCACCGTAACCCGACCCGGCAAGGAGTGATCAGGAGGTGGGGCGAGCGGTCGGTGCAGCAGTCGGGTGAGCGCCACCAGCGGGCTTGCTGGGCACGCTCGTCGGAACGGTGTCCGGCTTCCCGGCCGGGTGGGACGGGCGAGCCTTGGTCGGCCGGGCGCTCGGGGCGTTCTTGGCGTCCTTCTGCGCGAGCAGGGTGTCGCAGTAGGCAGCCACCTTCTCTTTGTCCCCGGCGGTGGTGATCAGCGCGGTGAACGCCGGGTTCTCCAGCGCCTTGCCGGGGTTGTCGCCGGCGCCGGCCTTGTACGCGCGGCACAGGCCGACCAGCGAGGGCGACGGGGACGCGGCGCCCTTCTCCTCGGCCGAGGACTTCCCCGCCTGCTCGGACGGCTTGCCCGTCGCGTGCGGCGAGGGCCGGACCGTGGCGTTGTCGTTCATCGGGTTGGGCATTACGCCGTTCGCGGAGGCCAGGGCGACGCCGCCGGTAGCGACGACGGCCACCGCTGCGGCACCGGCGACTTTCAGGGTGAGCAGTTTGGCGAGGGCGGTCTCAAGCATTGAGCGTCTCCGTGGTTGAAGGACCAGGCCGAGATGAGCCGCCCGGAAGGCGTCCATTGCCGCCTCCTCGCCCGTCCATTCGCCCGGCTGTGCCGTGGCGCGGGTCGCGGTGAGGAAACGGACCAGGGCATTCGGGCCCGCCTGCGGATCGACGATGTCACCGCCGAGCAGTCGCTCCGCGGTGTCTCGGTCCACCCCGTAGGGCCGGTGTGCACTCATCTCACGCTCCTCAGCGCCGCTGCCTCGTCCGATGTCACACCCCTCTCGTCGACCGCGGCCGCACCCCCGGACAGTTCCACCTCCGCCTGCCGTAAGCGATCGGCGAGACGGCGCAACCCCCGGTAGGCGGCGGTACGCACGGCACCCGAACGCTTGCCCAACACCTGCCCCGCCATCGCGGCGTCCAGCCCCATCACCGCGCGCAGCAGCACCGCCTCCGCCTGATCACGGGGAAGGGTGCCGATCAGTCGGATCGCCGCCTCCGTCGACATCGACTGCATTGCCTGCATCGCCGGATCCGCCTGGTCGGCCAGGTCGCTGAACTCCTCCAACGGCATCGGAATGCTGGGGCGGCGCCGCATGCGCCGGAGATGGTCCATGGCGCGGTGACGTGCGATCGTCGCGGCCCAACCACGGAAACCGTCGTAATCACCCTGGAACGACCCCAGATCGCGGACGATCTGCAGCCATGCCTCCGACGCGACGTTTCACGCTGCTTACCGCCTGGGCTGGCGTCGCCAACTGGGTCATCCGGGCCCGGCGCACCGGACCACCGGTCGCACCCACAGCGCCAGTGGCGTGGTGGCGGATGAGCGCGATCGTCGCCGTACCCCTCAACCTGATCGCAGCCGTGCAGTACCTGTCCGCCACCACAAACGGGGGCGAGTACATGCGCACGGTCCTGGCCGAGACCACCCTGCTGCTGGTCGCCGCATCCGTGGCACTCGTGACCACCACGACCGCCGGTATCCAGGTCGTCCGGCGCACCGCAGCAAACCAGCAGCACACCGCCGATGCCCGAGCCACGACGGCGTAGTCGTCCACATGACGCACGGTCGGCGGCAGAAGCGTGTGCCAGATCGCAGATCGAGGACTGTTCGGTCGCAGCCGGTGGCGATGTTCCCTTATACCTTCGTAGCCGATATATTGTGCCGCGTGGAAACCCCACTGCGTGAACCCACTTTCCTGATCCTCACAGCCCTCGCCGGCGAGCCGATGCACGGCTACGGCCTGATCGCCGAGGTGGCCCGGCTGTCCGACGGCCGCATCTCGCTGCGGCCCGGCACGCTCTACGGCGCGCTGGACCGGCTGGTCGACGCGGGCCTGGTGGCCGTCGACCACGAGGAGATCGTCGACGGCCGGCTGCGCCGCTACTACCGGCTCACCGAGCCGGGCGGCGAGCTGCTGGCCGCCGAGACCGAACGCATGCGCCGCAACGTCAAAGCGGCAACCACCCGGCTGCGCGCCGTCAAGGCTGCGCCCCGCCCGAGCCGAGGATTCGCATGAGCTTGCCGGAAGGCCAGCCGGACCGCCCGCAAGGGCATGACCGAGGACGCCCTGCGATGACCGATCTCGAACGGCGCTTCGCACGCTGGACGGCGCTGTTCTATCCGGCCGACTATCGGCGCACGCGTGGCTCGGAGCTGGTGGACACCTACCTGTCCCTGGCCGCGCCCGACCGTAGGAGACCCTCGCCGGCCGACATCGCGGACCTCGCGGCCGGTGGGCTGAGCCAGCACCTGCGGACCGCACGGGGCCTCGGTCCCGGCTTCCGGCTCGCCGGCCTGCTCGCACTGACGACGGCGACCACGTGCGCGACCGGGTGGGCGATTCTCGAGGCGCTTGCCCCCACACCGTCCTGGTCTTTGCAGGTCGGGCCGTTTCTGTCGCTCGCCGTCGCGGCGTGGGCGGCCTGGTTGCTCGCCGCCGTGGTATATGTCGCGGCGAGCGGCCGATGGTTTCGTTGGGCGGCCGGCCTGGCCGTACTGGTGACTGCCTTCATCGTGCCGGCCGCGGCGCTGACCGGATTGCCCCGCCCGCCGCTGTCGGTGCTGCTGCCCCAGATTGTGCTCGGTGTCGTCGCGCTCGGTGCGGCGGGCCAGCGCCTCTGGTGGGTGCGGCTCATGCCGATCGCCGCTGCGGCGGCGATCCTGCCGATCGCCATCGGCACCGCGCCCACCTTGGATTTCATCAGCGGCTACTACGATCTCGCCGCAACGGCCCTGCCCGCCGCTGCGGTGACGCTGCTGATCGGCGCGCTGCTGATCGCGCTCGGCCTAGCCGCCCGGCGCGACTACCGCGGCACATGGGCGATGCTGATCCTGCTCACGCCGATCGGGATGCTCGCGGTGAACCCGCTCGGCGCGGTGCTTGACGACTCCGGCCCCGGCCGGGCCATGATTCCGGCGTGGTCATCCATGGTCGTCGCGTCCGTGCTGGTGGCCATGATCGGACCGATGCTGCTGCCGCTGGCCCTTGTGGCACGGGGCCAGCTGTCCGCGGGCCGCCGTCCGCCCGGACCGGGTCATTGCCCCACCTGCGGCGCATCCTCGACATCCGCGTAGTCCGCCGCACGACCGAAGCTCAGCCCGCAAGACAAACAACACCGGCCTCGACCACCCAAGCGGAGGCCCGGACACAGTGGTAGAGCTGCGGCGCACGCTCATCAACATGATCGAGTGCACTGTTCTCGGCTACTTGTTTCATTGACCTGCGACCGTCGCCCGGCCAGGCTGCGGTCGAGGCGCCCGGGCTGTCGCTCTCTTTTCGGCTGCCCACGCTGGTCGTGTGGCTCTCATTTGGCCTGCGCGGCCCGGGCGTCGCCCCAAGGGCGGGGAGAGGCTCAAGAGGGGTTTGCTCGGCTCGAAGTAGCGTTGCCCTCCCGGCTCGACAACCCAGGTGGATCGAGCATCGGAGGACGCGTTGAGTCACATCCAGCACGGACTGACGTTCGGCCGCCGACAGCATCGACGGCGGAGGTGTCTTGGGCCGCAGCGGACGCGACACCACCGGTGGCTGCTGGCGCCGGTAGTGAGTGGCGCGGGACCGGCCAGTCAACCGGCACGCCCCGGCCACACCCACCACCGGCGTCAACTCCTCGAACGCGGCGGTCAGCGCCTGCGCGGCCGCGGCGTGTCGTCCGCGCTCTCGGACAACGTCTCCAAGAGCGCGTGCGCTTTTCCCATGATCTCCAACGCGGTCTTCGTCCGCGCCAGGTCCGCTTCCAGACGCTCGTTACGCCGCCGCAACCGCTCGATCTCGGCCACCTCCGCGCTGCGGCGCCGGTTCTCACTCACCGGGCTCTTGCGGCTACCCAAGGCGGTCAACGCCCCCGCGTCCCGCGCGGCCCGCCACTCCAGAATGTGCGAGTGATACAGGCCCTCCCGGCGCAGGATCGCCGCGCCCTCACCCGAGGCCTTCGCCGCGTCGTACTCCGCCACGATGCGCAGTTTGTACTCCGCCGTGAACGTCCGCCGCTTCGGCCGTCCGCCCTGCTCACCAGGCGTACTGGGTAGTGTCACGATGATCCTCTTCCTGTCTCCCGGCAAGCCTAGCTTCACCGGAAAGGCTGCCTCATCTCAGCCTGACAGACAGGGCTGCTGTCGGTCCGCGCCCGCCTTGGCAGTAAGCCACTCCAGGACGTCACCGAGGCCGACATCGAGGCTCTGATCGACTGGATGCTGACGGAGGGCCGGAAACGTGGCGGCAAGCAGGGAACGGGGCTCGGTGTTCGGTCAGTGCGCCTGACGCTCGGCCGGCTCCGGACCGCGCTGAACGTGGCGGTTCGCCGCCAGCTCGTGGTGCGCAACGTTGCAGCGTTCGTGGCCATCCCCAGAGCGGCAGCGAAGGCCGCAGCCGAGGCACAGGCCGAGCGCAAGCCCTGGACCCAGGAGGAGGTGAAAGCGTTCCTGACCGGCATCACGGGCGAACGTTCGTACGCCGCCTGCCTGCTGTCGCTGATGGGTCTCCGACCGGCCGAGGTGTGCGGACTGCGTTGGTCCGATGTCGACTTCGAGGCCGGCACGATCGCGGCCGGGAACAACACCCGGACGCTCGTCGACGGTGAGATTGAAGAGAAGGAAGCCAAATCGGCGGCTGGCAAACGCGGCCTGCCGATGCCCGCGACGGTAACGAAGGCGCTCAAGGCGTTCCACACCCTGCAGAAGAGGGAACGCCTCAAGGCCGGTAACGCCTACGTCGACAGCGGCTACGTCCTGGTCAACGAACTCGGCCAGCCGCAGCGCACCGACTGGCTCCGCCGCCGGGTGTACGAGCTGATGGCAAAGGTCGGAGTACGCAAGGTCCGGCCGTACGACGCCCGGCACGCCTGCCTGACCTACCTCGCCGGCGCCGGAGTGCCCGACGTCGTCCTCGCTGCCTGGGCCGGCCACGCCGACGGCGGCACGCTCGCCAAGCGGGTCTACGTCCACCCCGACAGCAGCCACCTCAAGGTGGCTGCCGAGCACCTCGAATCGGGGCTGTTCGGGTGACTTGAGCGCCCGAGAATTCAGCAGTACCGGCGTACGTGAGAAATTGTGAGACGAAACGGCAAAGGCCCCGACTCACCGAAGTGAATCAAGGCCTCTGACCTGCCGAAACTCTGTCGGGACGGCCGGATTCGAACCGACGACCCCTTGACCCCCAGTAGTTGAAGGCCCCAGCGGCGTGCTCAAGCACGTTCTCCCAGGTCGCCAATCAGCATACCCAGCCGAGTAAAGGAGTCGGGCTGCCCGCTTATACGCTCGACGCCGACTGGACCGCCCGCCACTCCTGGTCCCGTTCACTAGCCGTCGTCACGACGCGGCGCCGCCGCGAGGAGCTCACCACGTCGGTGCATGGACATCATCGCCATCGCCGGGTCTGCAGGCCATTGGGGATCCTCACCTGCTGGCGTCACCGCCGGCCTTGCATAGGTCGGCGAGGAGTGCATCGAGCAAGCGTTCCTCCATGACCGCTCGACCCGCCTTTCGCATCTCCTCCTGCAGCGGCGGATCCCAGGACGTTACGGCCGGCGCTCCGATCAGGTCGGGACCGGTGCCGGCTCCTGGCACGTAGTCGGCTGCCGTCATCCGCCACGGAACCGCGTTGGGATACCGGTCGAGGGCCGCTGCCGTCAGGCGTACGCCGGTCCAATCGAAGTCGTTGCGCCAGCGGATCACCGCGCCCGTCGCGGCGCGCAGCAGCGTGTGCACTGCGGCCGAGGGCACGCCTTCGGTGCAGACCAGCGACGGCGCTCGCGGCCCCAGGGCGGTGGCCGCCGCGCGCAGTACAGCCGGGTTCTCGCAGACGAAGACCTCTGCACAGGCCAGGGCGAGGGGTGCCAGGCGGAGTTGGTGCAGGGTGACCCGCATCGGCACGCCGGAATCGGCGGCATCGGTCAACCACCGCCCGAGCAGGCCACCGGTGGCGGGCACATTGAGCACCAGCACCTGGCTGGCCAGGTCGTCGGGGACCAGGCCGACGGACTCCCACAGCGCCCTTTCCTGTTCGCCGCCGGCCGGCATGGGTGCCCGCTGCCAGGCTGCGACCGCGCGCAGAACCAGCCCTCGTAGCGCCCCGTCCGCGAGGGCCTTCGTGTCGTTGAGCACCCGGTCGGCGAAGACCGGCATCGGCTCGTCCGCGGCGGGCAAGGCGTCCAGCACGCGGACCACGCCCTCGAACGGCAGCCCGGCCCGGACGACCCGGGTGAGGGTACCGTCCCGACGAAGTCCTTCGAGCCAGCCTGCGTACCAGTCGGTGCCGGCATGCCGGCCTTCGTGGGCCACGGCGAGGATGGCGTCCCGCGCCAGCGCCTCGCGCTTCGCGTCCGCCGGCCGGTTCCGCAGCGGAGCCGCCGCGGCGAGCACCTCCGGCAGGCCGACTCCGTACACGCCGCGCAGATGCGCATCCACGTCCGACAGCCGTACGGTGAACCGGCCGGCGCCGGCGGAGCGGTGGGTGCCGGTCAGCCCGATGACCAGGAGCCGTTCGTCGTCCGTGGGCGCGCTCAGGGAGACGGCGGTGTCGAGCCGGCCGCCCGTGCGTTCCAGGCTACGCCGGGCGACGGACAGCAGCCGCCGCCAACCGGGTGCGTCGGGAAGCTGCGCCCACCCGACCCGGCCGGGCGGCCGCTGCTGCTCACCGCCACTCATTCGTCGCCGAGGCCGAACTCGACGAGCGCGGTGTCACGGCCCGACGCCCGGCGGGTTTCCGGCGAGCCGAGCGCCCGCGTCAGCGTCCCGTCGAAGTCGGCCACGTTGACCGAGCCGTCCCAGACCAGCAGCACGGTGGACACGGCGTGTTCCAGGGTGGAGTGCGACAGGTCGTAGTGCGCCGCGCCGCTGACCGCCGGGTGGGTTGCCCAGAGGTCGTACCCGGTCATGAACAGGTCCAGGTCGAACTGTTTCGCCAGGGCCATCAGCTCGCTGCGGCCAGTGTCGTCCACCCCGGCGAATGCCTCGTCCAGGCCGAGCAGACGGGGCGCGTCCGGCCGCGCCGAGCCGAACAGGGCGTTGGCGGCGGCGAAGAGCGGCAGGTGCAGCGAGACCGACTGCTCGCCGCCGGAGAGCTGGCTGTGCCGGGCCCGGGTCAGGGCTTCCGCGCCGCCGCCGGGACGGTGCAGGGTGAAGGCGAAGGTCCGCCACTGCCGGTAGTCGAGCACCTCCCCCAACAGCTCCCGGTACGGCCGCTCAGGCGCCGTCGCCCGGGCCGCCTTGATCCGGGCGGCGAAGTGCCGGCGCATCGTGGTGAGCTGACCCGGCCCGAGCCGGGCCGGGTCGCGCTCCAGCAGCTTGCAGACCTCGCGCTGCTCGGCGTCGAGGTCGTCGGCCAGCCGCCAGCCGACACCGACGGTGAGCCCGGAGGACATCCGCCGGGCCCGCATCTGGCCGTCCATCGCCTCCACCAGATCGCGGGCCTCGATGGTGCGGTGGTGGATCTGCCGGGCCAGCTGGCCCAGCAGCGCGTCCTCCAGCACCCGCTGTTCGGCGTCGGTGAGCAGCTGCTCCTGATCGCGGCGCTCGCGGGCGATCCGGTCCGCGAAGTGGGCCACCGGGGTCAGCCCCTGCTCGTCGGCGACCCGGACCACGATGACACCGTCGTCGGTGTCCCACTCGGGCCGGTGATCGAGCCCGGCCGCGGGCAGCTGCGCCTGCAACTCGGTCAGGGCGGTGGTCAGCCGGGTCGCGCTCTGCTTGAGCGACGTCTCGGTCGGGCTCAGTTCCCGGGTGGCGGCCAGGATCGCCTCGTGCAGCGCGGCCACCTGCGGGTCCAGCTTCGAGCCCTCCTCGCCGGCGGACTCGGTCCGGACCGGCCAGCGCAGCCCGGTCGGGCAGCGCAGCAGACCGAGCAGGTCC
This sequence comes from Micromonospora sp. U21, assembly GCF_018070045.1. Lineage (GTDB taxonomy): Bacteria > Actinomycetota > Actinomycetes > Mycobacteriales > Micromonosporaceae > Micromonospora. The sequence goes on along the minus strand of NZ_JAGPYK010000020.1, from coordinate 41,312 downwards.
GGCTGGGCGTACGGGCGCAGCCGCAGCGCGTCGTGGTGCGCCTCGGCGACCGCGGCGGCGAGGGCCTGCTCGCCCAGCTCGACCCGGGTCGCCGCGGCGGCCCGCCGTTCCCGGGCGGCGCCGACGTCCCCCCGGGCACGCTCGACGGCCCGCTCGACGGCGATGACCTCGTCGGCGGTTTGGGCCACGTCGGCCAGCACCCGTTCCGCCTCGGCGCCGACGCTGGACCGCAGCGTCCCGTACGCCTCCGCCTTCTCTTCGTGCCGCGCGGTGGCAGCGCGCGCGGCGTCCTGCGCGACGGTGAGCCGGTCCACCGCCTCGTCGTGCCGCAGCTGGGCCTGGTCTTCCTGTTCGGCGGCGCGCGCCGCGGCCGGCCGGGCGCTCTCCAGCCGGACGCCCCGCTTCTCGAAGCGATCCACCGCGTCGGCGGTCTGGTCGAGCTGGTCCACCGGCAGGGACCGCTCCGCGGTGGCCCGGCGCAGCGCGACGGCTGCGGCGGCCCGGTCGGCCAGGGCCTGGTCGAGGCGGGCGGAGGCGGCGTTGGCGGCCTCCTGGCGGGCGCGCAGCGTCGCGGCCGCCCGATCGAGTTCGCGCAGCGCCGTCTGGATCGGCGCGATCGGCGGGAGCTGCGCTCCGGCGGCGTCCACGGCGGCCAGCAGCTGCTCGTCGGCGGCGCGGTCGCGGTCCAGCGCGCCGAGATCGGCGTCGACGACCGCCAGAATCCGGTCGCACTCGGCGACCCGGGCGGCGCGGCGGGCCGCCCGGGCGGTCGCGCCGATGTACTCGCACTCCATCTTGGCGAACCGGCCGACGCCGACGCCCTGGGCGTACCGGCCGTCCACGCCCACCACGACCGGCGCGGTGGCCTCCGGCGTGACCGCGTCGGCCAACGCCACCGAGGCGAGCACGTCGGTGATCCGGGCGACGGGTACATCGTCCTGGTCCTCGGCGGTCAGCACGTCGGCGAGGGTGGGGCCGGTCGGGCGACGACCCGTTGGCAGTGGCAGCAGGTAGCCGTCCAGGTCGTCGCCGGCCAGCCCGGCCGGCAGGTTGTCCGGCTCCGAATGCAGCCAGGCGTCCAGCAGGCCGGCGGCGTGCAGGGCCGCCTCGATGGCTGCGGCGTCCGCTCCGGTGACCGCGTCGGTGAAGCGGACCAGTCGCCACAGCGGTGCCCCAGACCTGCCGGCGCGCGACGCCGGACGGGTCGCCGGGGTGGGTGGCGCGTCGTCGTGCTCGTCCGCGATCCGGTCACGTTCGGCGACGACCTCACCTCGCCGGTCAGCCAACGCCGTGCGGCGGGCTGCCAACACCGCGAGCCGATCCCGGCACTGCGTCACGCCGGCGGCGGTGGCCGCGGCGTACACCTCCCGCAGCGTGTGCGTGCCGGGCTCGCCGGCGGCATCGACGGCCTCGCCCAGCCGGGCCGCCAGGCCACGCCCAGCGGCGGTACCGCCGGGCGGCCCGAGGCCGGAGAGCAGCCGCGAGTGGTCGCCCGCCCACCTCCCGACCTGGGCGTGCATCTGCGCGCGGGCCGCGGTGACCGCAGCCTCGGCGCGCTGTTCGGCCTGCTCGGCGTCGACGACAGCCTCCGCCGAGCGCGCCGCGTCGGCCGCCGCCCGGGCGTGGTCCCGCTCGGCCTGGCCGTGCCGGGCCGACTGCTCTCGGATAGCGCGTACGTCGTCGCGGCGGGCACCGGTGCGGGCGGTGAGCCGGGCCGCCAGGTCACTGGCGTCGGTGTCGGCGGCGCTCCAGGTGATCCCGGCAGTCTCGGCGTCCAGCATCAGGTCAGCGGCGAGCCGGTCGGCGGCGGCCCGCGCGTCGCGCGTCGCCACCGCGGCGCGCTCCCACTCGCCGCGCCGCCGCGACACCGCGTCCTGCTCGACGGTGACGGCCAGGCCGGCCTGGTCCGCGGCCTCGGCCAGGTCGTGCACGTGCCGTTCAAGGTCGGCGAGCTGCTCGTGGGACTGGTATGCCGCCGAACTCTTCAAGCTGTCCAGGTGGGCCCGGAGGCGACCCGGCTCGCCCTCGACCGCGCGCAGCCGCGCGGTGGCCGCCGCCTCGGCCTCAACGGCTTCCCCGGCGACGCGGCGGGCGTCGACCAGCCCCGTCGAATGCGCGGCGACCGCCTCACGGCGGGCCGTCAGGATGTCGGCCGCCGCGCGGGCGTGGGTGCGCAGGTAGGTCGAGTAGACCGTCAGGAAGGCCGCGGTGGCGCCGTCCGCCGCCACCAACCCCTCCAGGGTACGGGCGACCGCCTCCATGTCGTCGAACGAGCGGGCCGCCTCCACGAGAAGGTGGTCCTCGACCGGACGCAGCCCGCGCTGCAGCGTGCGGGACAACTCGACCGGGTTGAGATCCTTGGCCAGCTGCGGCTTACGGAGGGTGAGCACCAGGTCGAGCAGCTGCTCGTAACGGGCCGGACCGAGTCCGAACAGCCGGGCGTCAACGAGGTGCCGGTAATCCTCCGCCGAGTCCCGTACCGCGTCGGCGCCCAGGTGGGTGATCAGGTCGCGGCGGTTCAGCGGCCGGTCGTCGGCATCCAGCAGGGAGAAGTCCACCCCGACCCGGCCGTCGACAACGAAGTGCCAGCGGGTCACCCGGTCGACGTGCCGGTGCGCCCGCAGGCCGATGCCGACCGTCACGTATGACTCGCCGTCGCAGAACTCCATCCACACGTACGCGTGGGTGACCTCCTGCCCCCGGTACAGCAGGTTCGACTTCATGGTCCGGTCCTCGCTGGCGAACGGGTTGAGCCGGCGCGGCTCGATCCGCCCATCGAGGACGAAGGGAAAGAGGACCTCCAGGGCCTTGGTCTTGCCGGAGCCGTTCGGCCCGCGCAGCACCAACCACCCGTCGACGAAGAGGAACTCCTCGTCGCGGTAGTCCCACAGGTTGATGATCCCAGCCCGGGTGGGGGCGAACCGGCGGACGGTGCGCTGCTCGATCACGATCTACCTCCCGAGGTCAGAAGAGGGTTTCGGCGGAGGCGCGTTGCCTGACCGCGGCGACGGTGTGGCGGTACCGGCCCGCCAACGGCAGGACCAGCACCCCGCCCGGCACGGTGGTGGTCGCGCCGAAGCGCTCCAGCAGCGCCACCGCCTCGGTGCGCAACCGTTCCGGGTCGGCGTGCCATTGCGCCCCAAACGCGGAACCGTACCGGCGCACAATCTCACCGACCGCCTCGCGGAGAAAACTGTCGGTGATGAACGGCAGCCGGCCGCCGCCATCGGTCTCGTCCGGGTTGCCGCCACCGTCCACCGGGTACGGCTGGTCCGCGGCGGCGTCGTCCAGCACCACCAGGGTGGCGGTGGGCAGACCGGCGTCGACCCGGTCAACCATCGCCTGCTGCCGGCTCAGCGGGTCGGGCGGGGCGAGCCGCTTGACCCGGCGGCCGTCCGGGTCGGCGATCCGGTCGGTCATCTCCACCACCAGCAGCACCGCCGCCTGCGCCACCGAACCGGTGCCCGGGAACCGCTCCCCGGTGAACCCGGCGGTGTCCACCAACAGCACCCCCTCGGCGCGTCGCTCCACCCGAAGCCCGGTCAGCCGGGCCAGGTCGGTGGCGAGCGCCGCCCCGCGCAGGTGGTTGGCGACCATCGGCTCGACGTCGGCGTGATAGACCACCGGCGACTCCACCACCGCCCGCCGGGCGGCCTGGGCGGCGGCCCGGCGTTCGGCGTTGCCGCTGCTGGCCATCGTCCGGTCGAGCAGCGCCGCCACCGACTCGACGTGTTGCAGCACGCGGGTCGGCCGGAACAGCGCGAACACCACGTCCCGCGCGACGTCGTACAGTGCCTCGCCGGAGCCGGGGTCACTGGCCCAGGCGGCGCTGGAACCGTCGGCCAGCCGGATCACACCGCGCTCCTCCAGCCAGCCCACCGCGTCGACGAACGCCCGCCGGTCCGGCCCGTGGTCCGGGTTCAACCCCAGGCCGGTGATCCGGTTCGCATCGCCGCCGACTGAGTCGGCCAGCTCGCTGAGGGTGATCTGGATGCCGGCGCGGCCCAGCACGGCCAGGCACAACGACAGGTACGCGTAGCGCTGCCGGTCGAACGGACGCCCGGTCCGGGACACCGCCGGCTGGGTCGCGTCGAGCCCGTCGGACACCCGGACCAGCCGGGCCGTCGCGCCGTGCAGTTCCAGCCGGTAGCCGAAGGCCTCGGCGAAATCCCGACGCAGGGCGGCGGCGAAGCGGCGTACCCGGGGCAGCGCCCGCTCGTCCGGCCAGGTCGCCGTGATCAACGGGTGGCGCAGGACCAGCCGGACGGCGCGCTGGTAGTCCGCCAATTCCAGCTCGGAGATGTCGCCGGCGAACCGGTGACCGGTTGTCGACTGCGTCCGCTCGCTGGCCGCGCTCATGCCGGCACCAGCTCGCGGCGGACGGCGGTGTGCTGCGCGGCGGTGACCGTCAGCTCGTACCCATCGAGGTGCAGCTGCCCGGCGGCGGTGGACACCGTGCTGAACCGTCCCGGCGTCGGGGTGAGGGTGAGCCGGACGCCGTGGGCGGCCGCGGCCAACGGCACCGCGGCGGCGCCACCGACCCGGGCGGCGAGCGCGATGTCGAGCAGCCGCAGCAGGACCTGTGCCTGCGGCTCGTCCAGCCGGTGTCCGGTCGTCACGCCGTCGGCGGCCAGCACGGCGGCGGCGTCGGTCAGCCGCCGCTCCCGGGCCAGTTGGTCGCCGCGCAGCCTGTGCCGGCGGTCGTCGCCACGGTCCAGGCGGGCCGGCCGGCCCCTGCCCTGCCCCGGCGCACGGCCGGTCGCCACCAGCGTGCGGGACAGCTCGACCGCCGGCGCCTCCCACCACGACAGCCGGCTGGCGATCGCCTCCGGATCCGGATGTGCCACGCCGACGTGTCGGGGTGCGCCGAGCCCGAAGACCACATCGAAGAGCGCGTGCGCCGCCTCCTGCGTGGCAACCTGGGTGAACCACGCTGCCAGGTGGCGCAGCTGCGACTCCCGGCTCACCCCGCCGCGGCGGGCCTCGGTCACCCGACGCAGCAGCGCCAGCACGTCGCCGATCGCCGCGATGGTGGCGTCGCCCAGCCGGTCGGCCTCGCTACTCTGCTCCGGCGAGGGTGGTGCCAGCCACGATCGCAACCCACGCCACCGGCGCCGCCAGTCCTCCAGCCGCTCCACCGGGGTGTGGAACAGCCGCTCGTCTGCCTCGGCCGCCGCCTCGACCAGCCGCTCCAAGCCAGTCGCCTCCACCTCGTGCACCGCCTCGCGAAGCCGGGGGGTGTAACGCTGCAGCTCGTCGTGGAAGTCGCGCAGGTGGGCCAGCAGAGCGTCCTTGTGGGCGAGAAACGCCTCCGGCCGTACGTCGTTGGTGCGGCCCAGGTCACCGAGCATGTGGTAGAAGCGGGCGGCCCGCTCGGCGATGTCGGCCAACGCCCGGTCGAGCCGGTTGAACTTGCGGTAGACCTCCTCGGCGTCGCCGGCGTCGTTGGCCACCGCGAGCGCCTTCAGGTCAGCCAACAGGTCGGCGAAGACCAACCGGGACAGCGTCGCGTCGTCCATGGTCGCCGAGAGCACGGCCTCCACTGCCCGGTGGGCCCGGTAGCCGGCCTCGGTAAACTGGTAGACCGAGTGCCGGTTGCGGTACTCGGCCAGCGTCGTCGCGCGTGTCCCATCCTGGCTGCGGTCGAGCACGCCCCATTCCACCAGGGCGTCGAGCAGCCGCGGCAGCTCCAGCTGTGCCGGGTCGGGGCAGTCGGGGTTCGACCGGTGGAGCGCGTCGAGCGCGGCGGCCACCTCGGCGGTGTGGAGGACGACCTGGTAGCTGGATCGCGCCGCGTCGAAGGCGCGCAGCAGCCACAGGTAGGCGAACCGATTATCGGCCGTGACGTAGCCGAACAGCCGCATCCGGTCGTCAAGACCAAACTCGTCCAGCCCGAACGTGGGCCCTGATGCTGCTGCAGCCATCCCTCCCCTTCCCGGTGCGTGCGTTGACCAGCAACCCTATCCATCGGTGGCGGGGGGCGCTCTCGCGACTCGACCGCTCGGCGGCCTGCCCGACTCGCACAGTGAACTCGTTGCCCGCTTCCATGATCGTCCACGCACACCGGCGCGCCGCTGGCCAGCAGGGAGTCCTCGTGGCATTCCTGCGCCTTGCGGTCCGTGACGCGTCATCCGAACGCACCGTCGGCTGCAAAGCCGGAGGCTGCTGCAAGACGGACCTGAACCTCGGCGCCTCGGAGTACGGCATCCGGTCCCGGAACGTGCACGACCAGCAGTTGACCACCGCAACGGCCGAGGGCCGAGGGCCGAACGAAAGATGCCAGGCCGGCCGGCCGGCCGCAGTGCAGGCTTTAGGACCCGCAGGGTCGAGGGATCCGCCGAGTCAAGGGCTCCACGAGCACCCGGCACACAGACGCCTTGACCAACCTCAATCACGAAAACGAGGGTTTCCACAGGCTCTGACCTGCGGAAACCCTCTCGCTGTCGGGACGGCCGGATTCGAACCGACGACCCCTTGACCCCCAGTCAAGTGCGCTACCAAGCTGCGCCACGTCCCGCCCCCGCGTGGTTTCCCCCGCGGCAGCCGATACAGCTTAGCGCAGCAGCCCCCGCTCCTCCGCACAGGCCCCACCCGGGTTGCGGCACCACCGAACCACCCCACAACCTCTACGGCATCCTAGGAGGGTAGGTGGGAGGAAGGGCAAGAAAATGCCGGATGGGCAAAGACCCATCCGGCATTTTCTAAAGAACAGATCAGCCGTGCGCCTTGCCCCGGCCGCCGGGCCCGAGCTTCTTCCGCGGGCGGACCGAGATCTCGATCGGGCTGCCCTCGTACCCGAACTCCTCGCGGAGCTTACGCTCGACGAAGCGCTGGTAGCCGGCGTCCAGCGGGCCGGTGGTGAAGAGCACGAACCGCGGCGGCGCCACCCCGGCCTGGGTGGCGAACAGGATCCGCGGGGCCCGCCCACCGCGCACCGGGTGCGGGGTGGCCTGCACCAGCGCGGTCAGCCACTGGTTGAGGTGCGCGGTCGGCACCCGGGTCTCCCAGCTCGCGAGGGCCTTGTTCAGCGCCGCGGCCAGCTTGTCGACGGCCCGGCCGGTCATCGCCGACAGGTTCAGCCGGATCGCCCAGGGGATGCGGCGCAGTTCCCGGTCGATCTCCTTGTCCAGGTAGTACCGGCGGTCGGCGTCGACCAGGTCCCACTTGTTGAAGGCGATGACCAGGGCCCGGCCGCTCTCGGTCACCATCGACAGGATCCGCTGGTCCTGCTCGCTGATCGGTTCGCTGGAGTCCAGCAGGACCACGGCCACCTCGGCGGCCTCGATGGCGGCGGCGGTACGCAGGCTGGCGTAGTACTCGGTGCCACTGGCCTTGCCGACCCGCTTGCGAAGGCCGGCGGTGTCCACCAGTTGCCAGGTCTGCCCGCCGATCTCGACCAGGCTGTCCACCGGGTCGACGGTGGTGCCGGCGACCGAGTCGACGACCGCCCGCTCCTCACCGGAGAACCGGTTGAGCAGGCTGGACTTGCCCACGTTGGGGCGGCCGACCAGCGCGACCCGGCGCGGCCCGCGCGGCCGGTTCTCCACGATCGCCGGCGCCTCGGGCAGGGCGGCGAGGATGGCGTCCAGCAGGTCGCCGGAGCCTCGCCCATGCAGCGCGGAGACCGGGAACGGCTCGCCGAGGCCGAGCGACCACAGCGAGGTGGCCTCCATCTCGATGGAGGTGTTGTCGGCCTTGTTCGCCACCAGGATCACCGGCTTGGCGCTGCGCCGCAGCATCTTCACCGCGGCCTCGTCCACGTCGGTGGAGCCCACCATCGCGTCGACCACGAAGAGCACCACGTCCGCGGTGACCACCGCGGTTTCGGCCTGCGCCGCGATGGCCGCGGCCCGGTCCTTCGCGTCCGGTTCCCACCCGCCGGTGTCCACCACGGTGAACGCCCGGCCGTTCCACTGCGCGTCGTACGGCACCCGGTCCCGGGTCACCCCGGGGATGTCCTCGACGACCGCCTGCCGGCGGCCGATGATCCGGTTGACCAGCGTGGACTTGCCCACGTTGGGACGACCGACGACGGCCACCACCGGCTGCGGGCCGGACGGCTCCTCGACGGCGACGTCCGGCTCACGCAGCTCGACCCATCCAGCACCCTCGGTCATGCCACGCCCCGTTCGGTTAGCAGGTCGCGCAGCCGGGCCACGACCTCGTCGATGCCCAACTCGGTGGTGTCCAGCACCACCGCGTCCGGCGCCTGCGCCAGCGGGTTGACCTTGCGGGTGGAGTCGAGCCGGTCCCGGCGGGCCAGGTCGGCCGCGGTCGCGGCCACGTCGGCCGCGTCCTCGGCGCTGCGCCGGGCCGCCCGGGCCGCCTCGGAGGCGGTCAGGAAGACCTTCAGGTCGGCGTCCGGCGCCACGACCGAGCCGATGTCCCGACCCTCGACGACCATCCGGCCGGCGTTGGAGATCATCTCGCGCTGCCGGGCGACCAGCAGCTCGCGGACCGCCGGCACCGCGGCGACGGCGGACACCGCCCCGGTCACCTCGGGACCGCGGATCTCCGCGTCCACGCTCACGCCGTCTGCGGTCACGCCGTACCCCTGGGGGTCCGTGCCGATGCGCAGGTCCACCTCGCCGGCGACCTTCGCCACCGACGCCCCGTCGGTGAGGTCGACGCCGGAGCGCAACACGGCCCACGTGATCGCCCGGTACATCGCCCCGGTGTCCAGGTAGCGCGCACCGATGCCAACGGCGAGCCGCCGCGAGACGGTGGACTTACCCGAACCGGACGGCCCGTCCACAGCGACCACACATCGCCCGGCCCGTACGTTTTCCTCCACCGTGTCCTCCTCAGCCCGTACCTCGCGGATCGCCCGGTGCTGGCGCCGCAAGCGGTTGTCCATCGTCATCAATCATGCCCGCAGCTCGCCGCGCACCGCGCGCGGTGCCGTGCGACGCGACCCGCGCCACCAGCGCGGCCGGCGTCCGGGCCGTCCGGGAGCCTACCGAAGGCCGTACCCCGAACTCGGGGGTCAGTCACCCACCGCGTTGAACAGCGCGGCGACCTCGGCGTTGGTCAACCGGCGGATCCGCCCGGTACGCAGGTCACCCAGCCGGATGGGTCCGATCGAGGTACGCACCAGCCGGGTGACCGGGTGGCCGACCTCCTCCATCAGCCGCCGGACGATGTGCTTGCGCCCCTCGTGCAGGCTCAGCTCCACCTGGGCGGTCTTACCCAGAGTGTCCACCACCTTGAACGAGTCGATCTTGACCGGCCCGTCCTCCAGCTCGACGCCGGCCAGCAGCCGCTTGCTCAGGTTGCGCGGGATCGGCCCGACCACCTCGGCGAGGTAGGTCTTCAGCACCTCGTACGAGGGGTGCATGAGCTTGTGCGCGAGAGTGCCGTCGTTGGTGAGCAGCAGCAGGCCCTCGCTGTCCGCGTCGAGCCGCCCGACGTGGTAAACCCGCTGCTCCACCCGGTTGCCGATGAACTCGGCCAGCTCGTTGCGGCCCTTGTCGTCCGCCATGGTGGTGACCACCCCGCGCGGCTTGTTCATCGCCACGTAGACCAGGCGAATGTCGACCTGGAGGCGCTCGCCGTCCACGTGGATCACGGCGGTGGCTGGGTCGACCTTGTCGCCGAGCTTGGCCACGCGCCCGTCCACCGTGACGCGGCGGCGGAAGATCAGGTCCTCGCAGGCACGCCGGGAACCCACGCCTGCGGCGGCGAGCACCTTCTGCAGGCGCTCGGCACCCTCGTAGACGGGGGCGTCGGTTTTCGGGGAACGGTTATCGGGTCGCATCGGCAAGCTCTTCTACGTCGTCGGGCAGGAAGGGTGCGAGTGGCGGCAGCTCGTCGACGGTGTTCAGCCCGAGTTTCTCGAGGAACAGCGTGGTGGTCCGGTAGAGGAACGCCCCGCTGTCCGGTTCGGTGCCGCACTCCTCGACCAGGCCGCGGGTAACCAGCGTACGGATGACCCCGTCGCAGTTCACACCCCGGATGGCCGAAATGCGCGATCGGGTCACCGGCTGCTTGTAGGCGACCACGGCGAGGGTCTCCAGCGCCGCCTGGGTCAGTCGTACGGACTGCCCGTCCAACACGAACCGTTCGACATAGGTCGCGTATTCCGGCCGCGTGTACAGCCGCCAGCCGCCGGCCGCCCGGCGCAGCTCGAAACCGTGCCCGGCGGCGGTGTAGCCGGCGGCGATCTCGTCGAGCATCGGCCCGACCCGCTCGGCCGGCTGCTCCAGCACCTGCGCCAGGACCAACTCGCTGACCGGCTCGTCGACCACCAGCAGGATCGCCTCCAACGCGCCGCGCAGCTCGGCGTCGGACAACTCCGGCGCCGGCTCCGGCGCGGCCGGCGCCCTCCGCCGCCCCACAACCGACCGAGGGGGTACGTCCCCAGCAACGCTCTCCCCTGCGACCGCCTCGCCGGCCCCCTCGGCGACCGCCTCCTCCTCGGCAACGACCTCTTCCGCGATCTTGGAAGATTCCGGCCCGTGGAGGGGCGCTTTGCCTCCAAGATCTTCCGCCGGGGTCGGCTCGCTGGTGACCGGCAAGGTCGACTCGGCGGTGACAGGCGGAGTCGACTCGGCCGTGACGGGCGAGGTCGACTCGGCGGTTACAGGCGGGGTCGACTCGGCGGTGACGGGCTCTTCGTCGGCGACGGCTTCTTCGTCCGACTCGGAGACGGTGGGAGCGGGCGGGCGGGGGCGGTCCCACGGGGGGACCCAGGCGGCGGCCTGGTCGGCCAGGGAGTCCCGGCGTTCCTCGTCACTCATCCCGCTCCCCCTCCGTGGTTCCCGTCCAGTCCGATCCCTCAGCGTCCCCCGCCCGGCCGCGGCCTGACTCCAGCCCCGCCACACCCGCCGACCCCAGCTCGGCCACACCCGCCGGCTCCAAGTCGGCCACATGTGCCGGCTCCGGCTCCGCCGCGCCCGCTGGCTCCGACCCTGCCGGCTCCGACCCTGCCGGCTCCGGGTCGGCCGGCTCCGACCCTGCCGGCTCCGGGTCGGCCGGCTCCGACCCTGCCGGCTCCGGGTCGGCCGGCTCCGACCCTGCCGGCTCCGGGTCGGCCGGCTCTGCCGGCGCAGCCGTCGGCTCCGGGTCGGTCGGGGTGCCCGCGTACTCGTCGACGTGCAGCTCGGTGTCGCCGTCGGTCGGGCCGGTCCAGCGCACGGTCAGCTCCTCCAGAGCCTGCTCCTGCACGAAGGCGACCAGCCCCTCCCGGTACAGCTCCAGCAGCGCGAGGAACCGAGCCACCACCTCCAGGGTGGCCTCGCAGTCGACGCAGAGCAGCGAGAAGGTGGCGGTACCGGCCCGGCGCAGCCGGGTGGCGAGGATCGCCGCGTGCTCCCGGACGCTGACCCGGACCATGTGCACGTGGGCGATGGAGACCTCGGGCACGGGCTTCGGGGTCATCGCCTTCACGGCCAGCTTCAACAGCCGCTGCGGGCCGATGCCGAGCACCAGGTCGGGCAGCGCCTCGGCGTAGCGGAGCTCCAGGCTGACCGCCCGCGGATACCGCCGACCGCCGACCGCCTCAAGCTCGGCGATGTGCGCCGCCGCCTCCTTGTACGCCTTGTACTGCAACAGCCGGGCGAAGAGCAGGTCCCGCGCCTCCAGCAGGGCAAGGTCCGCCTCGTCCTCCACCTCGGCGGCGGGCAGCAGCCGGGCCGCCTTCAGGTCGAGCAGGGTCGCGGCGATCAGCAGGAACTCGCTGGCCTCGTCGAGGTCCCACTTGTCGCCCATGGCCCGGATGTAGGCGATGAACTCGTCGGTGACCTTGTGCAGGGCCACCTCGGTGACATCGAGCTTGTGCTTGCCGATCAGTTGCAGCAGCAGGTCGAACGGGCCGGTGAAGTTGGCCAGCCGGACGGTGAAGCCGGAGGTCTCCTCGGCGGCGACCGCCGGGGTGATCGCCAGCACGCCGTCGACCTCGGCGGCCAGCTCGGCGGCGACCGCCGGGGCGGCGGCCTCGTGCTGCCCGACCGGCGGGTCGAGGGGTGGCGCGGTCACCGGACGACCGTAGTCCACGAGGCGGGCACCGGGCGTTCCGGCTACCGCTCCGACTGGGCGGCGATCACCTCACGGGCCAGTTGGCGGTAGTTGCGCGCCCCGGAGGACGCCGGGTCCAGTGTGGTGATCGGAGCACCGGCCACGGTGGACTCGGGGAACTTCACCGTCTTGGTGATGACCGTCTGGTAGACCTTGTCGCCGAACGCCTCGACAACCCGCTGCAGCACCTGCCGGCAGTGCGTGGTGCGGCTGTCGTACATGGTGGCGAGGATGCCCTCGAGCTCCAGGTCGAAGTTGAGCCGCTCGCGCACCTTGTCGATGGTGTCCAGCAGCAGCGCGACGCCGCGCAGGCTGAAGAACTCGCACTCGAGCGGGATGAGCACACCGTGCGCGACGGTCAGCGCGTTGATCGCCAGGAGACCGAGCGACGGTTGGCAGTCGATCAGGATGTAGTCGTACTCCTTGCGGACCGTCCGCAGCACCCGGGCCAGGGCCATCTCCCGGGCGACCTCGTTGACCAGTTGGATCTCGGCGGCGGAGAGGTCGATGTTGGCCGGAAGCAGGTGCAGGCCCGCCACGTCGGTCTTGATCAGGACGTCCTCGGCGGTCACGTCGTCCTGCATGAGCAGGTTGTAGACGGACAGGTCGAGGTTGTGCGGGTTGACCCCCAGCCCCACCGAGAGCGCGCCCTGCGGGTCGAAGTCGACCAGCAGCACCTTGCGGCCGTACTCGGCCAGCGCCGCGCCCAGGTTGATGGTGGTGGTGGTCTTGCCGACGCCGCCCTTCTGGTTGGCCATCGCGATGATGCGCGCCGGGCCGTGCCGATCGGTGGGCATCGGCTCGGGGATCGGCTTGCGCATCGTGTAGGCCGCCGGGTCCGCCGGACCCAGGTCCGCGCCGAGCGTGGCCTGCTGCTCGCGGAGCTCCGACGTCCAGGTCTCGGCACGGTCACCGTTGCCAGCCATGTCCTCGTTGCCCCCTCCCGACGACCCACCCGGCGTCGGAGCCGTCCGACGTCCTTCGCGGCGCCGCTGCGCACCCCGGTCGTGTCGCCCCAGGAGGTCCGCGCCGATGCCGACTGTACGCCACCGACCAGCAGGGGGTTCGGCACCGGCCCGGCGTGTCGGGACCGACCGCGACCGGGCTCAGCCCAGGGCGCGCGGGTGGGCGGTGACGTACACCTCGCGCAGCCGCTCGACAGTCACCAGGGTGTAGACCTGGGTGGTGGTCACCGATGCGTGCCCGAGCAGCTCCTGGACCACCCGCACGTCGGCGCCGCCGTCGAGCAGGTGGGTGGCGTAGGAGTGGCGCAGGGTGTGCGGGGAGACCGCGGCGGGCCCGTCGACCGGCAGCCCGGCCCGGCCGGCGGCGCGGCGCAGGATGGCCCAGGCGCCCTGCCGGGTCAACGCGCCGCCGCGGGCGTTGAGGAAGACCGCCGGAGTGCCCCGGCCGGCCGAGGCCAGCCCGGGCCGGGCCCGGACCAGGTAGGCGCGCACCGCCTCGACGGCGTACCCGCCGATCGGCACCAGCCGCACCCGGCCGCCCTTGCCGCGCAGCAGCACGGTGCCCTCGTCGGCGTCGAGGTCGTCCACCGCGGCGCCGACCGCCTCGGAGATCCGCGCCCCGGTGCCGTACAGAAATTCCAGCAGCGCCCGGTCGCGCAGCGCGAGCAGCGCGCCCTCGCCGGTCGCGGTGACCGGACCGGCGGTCTCCAGCAACCGGACCACGTCGTCGACCGGCAGCGCGCGGGGCAGCCGGCGCGGCGGGGTGGGCGGGCGGACGTCGCGGCTCGGGTCGGCACCGGCCAGCCCCTCACGCAGCGCGAAGCGGTGCAGGCCGCGTACCGCGCTGGCTGCACGGGCGGCGGAGGAGACCGCCAGCGGCGGGTGCGCGTCGTCGCCGGCGCGCAGCCGGGCCAGGTGCGATTCGACGACGCCGGCGCCGACCGACGCGAGGTCGGCGATGCCGGCGTCCACCAGGGTCGTGAGATAGCGGTCCAGGTCCCGGCGGTACGAGGCGAGGGTGTTCGCGGACAGGCCCCGCTCGACGGTGAGGTGGTCGAGGTAGCCGCGCACGGCACGGCGCAGGGCCGGCGCGGGCTGTTCGCCCGCGCCGGCCCTGTCCGCGATGCCGGTCAGCCCGCCACCGCTCAGGCCAGCACGTCGGCCAGCGGGAGCACGTCCATGCCGTGCGACTCGGCGACCGGGCCGTAGGTGACCCGGCCGTCGTGGGTGTTCAGGCCCAGCGCCAGTGCCGGGTCGCGGCGCAGCGCCTCGCGCCAGCCCTGGTTGGCCAGTTCCAGGGCGTACGGCAGGGTGACGTTGGTCAGCGCGTAGGTGCTGGTGTTCGGCACCGCGCCCGGCATGTTCGCCACGCAGTAGAAGATCGACTCGTGCACCTTGTAGACCGGGTCGGCGTGCGTGGTGGGGCGCGAGTCCTCGAAACAGCCACCCTGGTCGATGGCGATGTCGACCAGCACGCTGCCCGGCTTCATCCGGGAGACCAGCTCGTTGGAGATCAGGGTCGGCGCCTTGGCACCGGGCACCAGCACCGCGCCGATGACCAGGTCGGCGTCGAGCACGGCCCGCTCGATCTCGTACGCGTTGGAGGCGACGGTCTGCAGGTGGCCCCGGTAGATGGCGTCGGCCTGGCGCAGCCGGGCGACGTTCTTGTCGAGCAGCAGCACCTCGGACTGCAGGCCCAGCGCGATCACCGCAGCGTTCATGCCGGAGACGCCGGCGCCGATGACCACGGTCTTGGCCGCGTACACGCCGGAGACGCCGCCGGGCAGCACGCCGCGTCCGCCGCCGGTGCGCATCATGTAGAACGCGCCCACCTGCGGGGCGAGCCGGCCGGCCACCTCGGACATCGGGGCGAGCAGCGGCAACGACCGGTCGGGCAGCTCGACGGTCTCGTACGCGATGCCGGTGACCTTCCGGTCGATCAGCGCGTCGGTGCACTCCTTGGAGGCGGCCAGGTGCAGGTAGGTGAAGAGCACCTGCCCCTCGCGCATCCGGTGGTACTCCTCGGCGATCGGCTCCTTGACCTTGAGCACCAGCTCGGCGGTGTCCCACACCTCGTCGGCGGTGGGCAGGATCGTGGCGCCCGCCGTGGCGAACTCCTCGTCGCTGATGCTGGAGCCGACCCCGGCGCCGGACTCGACGAAGACCTGGTGACCGCTGCGGGTGAACTCGTTGACGCCCGCCGGCGTGATCGCCACGCGATACTCGTGGTTCTTGACCTCGCGTGGGATTCCGACCTTCACGATGCAGACACCTCTCTTCGGGGCAGCTCTCCCCCGACTGCTCGGTGCCGCGACGGCCCCATTGCCACCGCGGTCCACCGGTCCCGCCGGCGGCAGTCTAGGCGCGCCCGGCCCCGCCGCAGGCCAGCACAGTGGCATCCGGTGCCGGGGTGACCTGACGGAGTGTCAGGGCATCGACCGGGCCGGCGGTGGGAGGCAACCTCAGCCGTCAGGACAATGTTCGCCCATTATCGTCCCATCTGGTGAGCCCCGCTGCGGACAGCGGGCGAGTGGATCACTAGTGTGTCCGCCCATGACCACTCCTTCTTACCAGCCGGGTTACCCCCAGGGCGTCTCCGACAAGAGCAAGGTCGTCGCGGGCATCCTCGGCATCCTGCTCGGCTTCTTCGGCGCCGGTCGGTTCTACACCGGACACATCAAGATCGGTGTGCTGCAGCTCGTCGTGAGCGTGTGCACCCTCGGCTTCGGCGCGTTCTGGGGCCTCATCGACGGCATCCTCATCCTGGTGAACGGCGGCACCGACGCGCAGGGCCGGCCGCTGCGCGACTGATCCACCGAACGACGAAAGGGGCCCCACGGCTGCGTGCCGCGGGGCCCCTTCGCGCATACCCCTCGCCGGTGCGGGCCCGGCGGTGACTCTCAGCGTGGCAGCGGTGCGTCCGCGCGGCGCAGCGCCGACCAGCCGGCGTCCCGGGCGCGGGCCGCGGCCAGCAGCCCGGCCACCGCGGAGGCGTTGGTGATCTCACCGGCCAGGACCATGCCGACCGCCTCGTCCAGATCGATCCGGACGACCTGGAGGTCGGCCTCCTCGTCCCGGCGGTCGTGGCGCTCGCCGGGCGGCACGTCGGCCAGGTCGCGGGCCAGGTAGACCCGGACCAGCTCGTCGGTGAACCCGGGCGAGCTGTGCAGGTCGACCAGGACGTCGATCCGCCCGGCGGTGAGGTCGGCCTCCTCGGCCAGCTCCCGCAGCGCGGCGGCCGGCAGCTCCTCGCCGGACACGTCCATGAGCCCGGCCGGCAGTTCCCACAGGTGCCGGCCGACCGGATGGCGGTACTGCCGGATCAGCACCACCTGGCCGACGTCGTCGAGCGCCACCACCGCCACCGCCCCGACATGCCGGACGAGGTCACGCGTGGCGGTCCCGCCGCCCGGCATGGTCACCTCCTCGCTGACCACGGCGAAGATCCGGCCCTGGTAGCGCTCCTCGCGGGAGCGCACCTCGTAGCGGTGCTCGACGGCGCTTCGCGCCGCGCTGCTGTGCCCGTTGGCTCGCCCGCTCACGACGCGGAGGACGCCTTCGTCGCGGCGCCGTTGCGGGCGGCCCGACGCGTCGTCGGGGCCTCCGCCGTCGGGGCCAGGTCGACCGGAAGCTGGTCGGCCTGCGAGTACGCCACGGCGGCCTTGACGAACGAGGCGAACAGCGGGTGCGGGCGGGTGGGGCGACTCTTCAGCTCCGGGTGCGCCTGGGTGGCCACGAAGAACGGGTGCAGGCCCCGGTCCAGCTCGATGAACTCGACCAGCCGGCCGTCCGGCGAGGTGCCGGAGATGTGCAGGCCCGACTTGGTCAGCGCATCCCGGTAGGCGTTGTTCACCTCGTAGCGGTGCCGGTGCCGTTCGCTGATGTCGGTGCTGCCGTACGCCTCGGCGACGATCGAACCCTCGGTCAGGGTCGCCGGGTACGCGCCCAGCCGCATGGTGCCGCCCAGGTCGCCCTTGCCGGCGACGATGTCCTCCTGGTCGGCCATCGTGGCGATGACCGGGTGCGCGGCCTGCTCGTCGAACTCCAGCGAGTTGGCGCCGTCCAGGCCGGCCAGGTGCCGGGCCACGTCGATCGTCATGCACTGCAGGCCGAGGCAGAGACCGAGCAGCGGGATGCCGTTCTCCCGGGCGTACCGGGCGGTGCCGATCTTGCCCTCGATGCCGCGCACCCCGAAACCGCCGGGGATGAGGACGCCGTCCACGCCGGCCAGGGCCGCCGCGGCGCCGGCCGGGGTGACGCACTCGTCGCTGGGCACCCAGCGCAGCTGCACCCGGGCCCGGTGGCCGAACCCGGCCGCCCGGATCGCCTCGCTCACCGACAGGTACGCATCGGGCAGGTCGACGTACTTGCCGACCACCGCGACGGTGACCGTGTGCCGGGGCCGGTGCACCCGCTCCAGCAGGTCGTCCCAGCTGGTCCAGTCCACGTCCCGAAAGGAGAGCCCGAGCCGGCGCACCACGTACGCGTCCAGCCCCTCCCGGTGCAGCACCTTCGGGATGTCGTAGATGCTCGGCGCGTCCGGCGCGGCGACGACCGCCTCGGCGTCCACGTCGCAGTAGAGCGACAGCTTCTCCTTGAGCTTCTCCGGAATCTCCCGGTCGCAGCGCAGCACGATGGCGTCCGGCTGGATACCGATGTTGCGCAGCTGCGCAACCGAGTGCTGGGTCGGCTTGGTCTTCAGCTCACCCGACGGCGCCAGGTAGGGCACCAGCGAGACGTGCAGATAGAAGCAGTTGTCCCGGCCCAGGTCGTGGCGGACCTGGCGGATCGCCTCCAGGAACGGCAGCGACTCGATGTCGCCGACCGTGCCACCGACCTCCGTGATCACCACGTCCGGGACGTGGCCGTCGTCGTCCGGGTCGCCCATCGCCAGGATCCGCGACTTGATCTCGTTGGTGATGTGCGGGATGACCTGGACGGTGTCGCCCAGATACTCGCCGCGCCGCTCCTTGGCGATCACGTCCGAGTAGATCTGGCCCGTGGTGACGTTCGCCTTACCGGACAACGCCCGGTCCAGGAAACGCTCGTAGTGCCCGACGTCGAGGTCGGTCTCGGCGCCGTCCTCGGTGACGAAGACCTCGCCGTGCTGGAACGGGTTCATCGTCCCGGGGTCGACGTTGAGGTAGGGGTCGAGCTTCTGCATCACGACGCGCAGCCCGCGCGCGGTCAACAGGTTGCCGAGGCTGGAGGCGGTGAGGCCCTTACCCAGCGAGGAGGCGACGCCCCCGGTGACGAAAATGTGCCTGGTCGTCCGTGCTGATGGGGCCAAGGCCTGCTCCCGTGTCGTCCGTCGCGGTCATGCAGACCGCCGTGCTTGATCAGCAAAGTGATCACGCGATCCACGGGATTCCACGGTAACACCTCCCGGGCGGGTACTCGCAGGCCGCACCCCGGGTGGGGCACCGCGCGGCCACCACGACGGCGCCCCGGCGCTCAGGGAGCGGGAACCTCGGTCGATGACCGGGTGGCCTGCCGGGGCGGCCGCGCCACCGTCGGCGCGGTGTCCGAGGGGTTGGCCTGCGACGGGTCGGCCGGTCGTTGCGCCGGTGCCGCCGGGGCGTCCGGCTTCGGCTCGGCAGGGACATCCGGCGTCGGCGCCGCCGGGTCGTCAGGGGCACGTTCGGCCGGCGTGGCCGGGTTCGGGGGTGGCCCCACCATTTCAGGCGGACCGCTGATCGGGCGGGGATGACCCGCGCCCAGTGGCCCACCACCGCCGGTCGGGCCGTCACCCCCACCGGCCGGCCGGTTGCCGCCGGAACCGGAACCGGAATCGTCGTCGGCGCCGTCGTCGCGGGTACGCCCCCCGCCCGGGCGGGTGCGGTCCGCGGCGTGCCCCAGCACCCGCAGCGAGGCCAGCGCGGCCATCGGCACCACCACCGCGGCGGCGGCGCCGGCGACGTCCAGCGCCGCGCCGTCGAGCACGCCACCGAGCACCGCCGCGACCGCGGTACCGGCCAGCGCGGCCCGGACGGCCGGGTAGATGCCGAACAGTCGCGTCAGCCCGCCCCACGGCTGCAACAGGGCGAACCACACCAGCAGGGCGCCGGCCAGGGCCAGCACGGTCAGCGGGCTGTTGACCAGAGTCTCGAAGTTCGCGGTGCTGGACCGGTGCACGGTGAACCCACCGGTGCCGTCACCCACGGCGGACAGGAACCGACCCAGGCTTCCCCGCTCCGCCGCCGGACGGCGCAGGTCCACCACGGCGAAGCCGATGCCGACCGCCAGGGCGGCCATGGTGGCCCAGGCCAGCCTGCTGATCGTCAGCCAGCCGCCGGCACTGATCGCGGCGGCCACGCTCAGCCCGGCGGTCAGCGCGATCGCGCCCACCGAATCGGCGCCCAGGTACGGGCTGCCGACCACCACGACCGCAAGGCCACCAACGGCCACCATCACCGCCGGTCGCCAGGTGCGGTGCACCCGCTGGGCGAGCCAGCCCGCGCTCAGCAGCGCGCCGGCGAGGAACACCCCCAACCCGACCGTGCCGAGGCCGGAGTACCGGCCACCCTGCAACGCGGAGTAGCCGACCACGCCGTTGAGCTGAAGCCGGGCCCCGGTGAGCACGTCCAGGCCGACGACGAGCGTGGTGAGCCCGGCCACCGCGCCGAGCGGGCCGAGGCTGCCGGCGTACCCGGGGACGAACCGGACCGCCGCGGTGCCGGCCGCCACCACCAGCGCGGTGACCCCGGCGAAGATCCAACCCGACTGCTCGCCCCGCCACCAGGGCACCGCGTCGGCGAGCAGCGCGGCCGGCACGGTCAACGCCGCGGCCACCAGCAGCAGCTCAACCACCGCCACGACCCGCGCGGGCGCCGGCGTCGGCCCGGCCGGCCCCGCGTGCGGGCGGGCCCGACGCAGCAGCGGCAGCACCGCGAGGGCCAGCAGCACCTGCAACCCGGCGAGCAGGGTGAAGAACCGGCCGGAGACGCTCCGCTGCGCGGCCGCCTCCCGGTCCGCGTCGGCCGGCACGTTGATCGCCTCGGCCAGGTCGGCCGGGCGGCCGCCGGTGCTGACCGCGGGCCGCCCGAGGAAGAGCCGATCCGGCATCGGCCGGCCCAGCGCGGCCAGCGCGGTCGGCGCGAGGTCGACAAGTTGCAGATACCCGTCCCGGCCGGTGCTGGCCGAGGTGAGCCAGCCCCGCTCCCAGCCCGGCCCGTCGGCGACCGCCACGTGCAGTCGGGACGGCTGGTCGGTGTCGGAGATCCCGGCGACCAGCACCAGTGACCGCGGCGGCCGGGCGGCCAGCACCCGGGCCAACTGGGCGTCCGCGACGCGGGCCGCCTCGGCGCGCGCCGCCGGGTCGGTCCCGTCGACCGTGCCGAGGTCGACGATGCTCAGCACGCACGAGCCGAGCAGCGACCGCGGGTCGGCCGGCAGCCCCGAGGCGTACCGGTCGACCCGGCCGAACGGTCGGGCGGCGGCCACGGCCGCACCCGGACCGACCGCGACCGAGCAGCGCACCGACTCCGACAGCGACCCGGGCATGGTGCCCCAGGGCAGCCGCTGCTGGTTGTACTGGACCACGCTCTCCTGGTCGGGCAGGTTCGCGCCGATGCCGTCCGGCTGTTCCACGGCCACTCCGGCCGGCGGACAGCCATCGGCCGACCGGCTGCCGTTCCAGGCGGCGAAGCTGCCTGCGCCCAGGGTCAGCCAGCCGTCCACCGGGCAGGTGGGCCGGTGCGCGGAGCGGACCGACAGCGAGCCGATCGAGCCGTCCTGGGCCATCCGCCACAGTGTCGGGGTGGTCTGCGGGTCCACGTCCTCCCAGCGCAGCCCGGCGATCCCGGCGAGCACCACGAAGTCGGCGGTGCGCTGCGGGGTGCCCTGCGGTGGGCGCGCGGCCAGCGCGGTGACGCCCAGCGCCACCACGAGCACGGTCAACAGGGCGGGGGCGAGTCGGCGCAGCATCACCGGTGTCCCGTCATCGGGGCGTCGGGGTCCGGGGTCGGCGGACCGGTGGGCGCCGCGGCCAGCTCGGCGTAGAGGGCCGCCAACGCGGCCACGGTGTCCGCCTCGGTGGGCCACGTCGCCGCCCGCTCGGCACCGCGCCGGCCCAGCTCGGCCCGGGCCGCCGGGTCGTCGAGCAACGCGCGCACCGCCGCGTCGACGGCGTCCACGTCGCCGGCGGGGATCAGCGCGGCGGCGTCGCCGACCAGCTCCGGCAGCCCGCCGACCGCGGTGGCCACCAGCGGTACGCCGGCCCGCAGCGCCTCCTGGGCGAAGAGTTGCCGGGCCTCCCAGTCGCTGGTCACCACCGCGAGGTCGGCGCCGGCGAGCAGGTCGGCCACGTCCGTGCGGTGCCCCAGCAGGGTCACCGGGGCGCGGGCCGCCGAGGTCCGGGCGGCCAGCGGCAGGTAGGCCGGGCCGCTGCCGGCGATCACCACGACCGGCGGTGGAGTGCGGGTACGCCAGCGGGCCGCCGCGTCGATCAGCACGTCGTACCGCTTCTGCGGGTGCAGCCGGCCGACCGAGACGATCAGAGGCTGGTCCGGGCGGACGCCGAACTCGGCCCGGACGGCGGCGGGGCGTCGGCGCGGCGCGGGCAGCGTCGGCGCGGCCACCGGGGCGAGCCGGGCGTCGGTGGCGCCCAGCGCGGCGGCCCGTTCCACCAGGTCCGCGGAGGCGCCGAGGGCCACCCGGGCGCCCCGGGCCACCACCCGCTCGGCGAGCCGGGACATCCCCCCACGCAGCCCACCGGCGAGCACCGCGTTGTGCCAGGTCACGACCAGCGGGCCGGCCGGACGGGCCAGCACGGCGACCAGCCCGGCGCGCAGGCCGTGCGCGTGCACCACGTCCACCCGGGCGGCGGTGAGCGCCCGCCGCAGGGCGAGCACCGCGCGAGCGTCGGCCGGCGTCGGGCTGGCCGGGATCTCCACCGGCTGGAAGCGCGCGCCGACCCCGACGAAGTCGAACTGCTCCTGCGTCGCCGCCGGCCCGCACACCAGCACGGTGGCACCGGCCCCGACGAGCCCACGCGCCACCGAGCGGACGTGCTGGCCGACCCCACCGGTGCTGGAGGCGAGCACCAGCGCGACGCTGCCCGACCATCCGGTGGGCAGGACGGGCTGAACCGGCTCACTCCTCGCGCTCACCGGACCACCGTCTCCTTCCCGTCGTCCTGCTCCGGGGGGACCGCGCCCGGCGTCGGCGTACCGGCCCCGTCCCGCGACCCCCGCCGGCCCGCCCGGCCCAGGCGCCGCAGCACCCCGGCGAGCAGTGGCCGTACGTCCCGCCGGTCGACGAACCAGACCACGGCGAGGAACACGGCCCCAACCAGAATCCCGGACAGCATGCCCTGACCGAGTGCCGCCGCGATCGTCGGGGTGCCGCCGCCCGGCGTGTCGAACCACCGGGTGACGCCGAGCCCGGCGAGCGCGCCGAGCACTCCGGCGAGCCCGCCGGCCGCGCCGGCCCGGGTCGCGCCGGCCAACGCCGGACGGCCGGCGCCGCGCCACACCGCCACGAGCAGCAGCACCCCGAGCACCGACATGCCCACCGAGTTCGCGACGGTGGCCGCGAGCACCCGGTCGGCCGTGGGGAGCAGAGCCGCCATCGGCAGCGCCACGGCCGGAACCACCAGCCAGCCCAGCGTGATCGCCACGGTCGCCGGCCGGGTGTCCCCCCGGGCGTACAGAGCGCGGGACAGGACCGCGAACAGCCCGTACCCGAGCAGCCCGGGCGCGAAGCCGGTGATGGCCGCCGCCGTGGACGCCGGGTTCTCCGGGTAGAAGACGGCGGCGATCGGCTGGGCGGTCGCGACCAGCGCCGCGACGCCCAGGCAGCTGAAGAGCAGCACGCCGCGCACCGTCGAGGAGAGGGTGCGCCGGTAACCGTCCTCATCACCGGCAGCCGAGGCGGCGGCGAGTGTGGGGTAGGACGCCACCGCCAGCGGTACCGCGAGGACCGCCCACGGCAACAGAAAGATGGCCTGGGCCAGGTTGAACACCTGCGGGGAGCCGGTGGGACCGCCGGAGACCCGATTGAGGATCACCAGGAGCGCGACCTGCTGGGCGGCCACCGTCACCGCACCGGCCGTCGCGAGTCCGCCGATCCGCGCGCGTGCGTCGGCCGGGAAGGCGTACCCCGCTCGCGGCCGTAGCCGGAGCCGGCGCAGCGGGATCAGCAGCGAGAGGGACAACACGACGACGCCCAGGGTGGTGCCGGCGGAGAGCACCAACTCGCCGCCGCGGCTGACCTGGGCCACGGTCGCGCCACGCCCCTGAGCCGCGCCGAAGGCCAGGTAGACGACGACCACGGTGAGGCTGGACAGCAGCGGGGCGATCACCGGCCAGGCGAAGCGGCGGTGCGCCTGAAGCACGCCGGTGAGCACGATGCCGATCCCGTAGAGCGGCAACTGGGGGGCGAACACGCGCAGCATCCGGGCGCCGGCGGCGAGTTCCGGTGCGGACCGGCCCTCGCTGATCAGCGACATGATCGGGTCGGCGAACAGCGCGACGAGCACGGCGAGGGGAACCAGCAGGCTCACCGTCCAGGTGAGCAGGGCCCCGGTGGTGGCCGCCACCGCCCGCCGGTCCCCCGCCGCGATCGCGCCGGCCAGCAGCGGTACGACGAGGCTGGCCAGTGCCCCGCCGGCGACGATCTCGAAGACGATGTTCGGAACCGTGTTCGCGATGACGTACATGCCACCGAGGTCGCTCTGCTGCACCACCCAGGTGAACACGGCGGTACGGCCGAAGCCGGCGAGCCGGCTGAGCACGGTGAGGACGGCGATGAGCGCGGCTGCCCCGGCCAGCCGGCCGGCGCCGGCGAGGGGTGCCGGTCTGCTCACGTCAGTCGGCGCGCCGGCCCAGTGCGTCAAGCTCCCTCAGCCCCGGGGTCCGCTGGATCACCGACGTGAAGCTGACCTTCTCGCTGGCGGCGGTGAGGCCGGCGAGAACGGCGAGCAGCCCCGCGCGGCCGAGCGGGCCGCTGCGGGCGGCGAGCGCGACGCCGAGCACCGCGCCGAGGGCGTTCGCGCCGCTGTCGCCGAGCATGACGTCTTCGGCCAGGTCGTCGCGGAGCAGACCGGCGGCGGCGCCGGCCGCGCCCGCGGCGATCCCGCCGTGCGGGCCACCGGTCAGTGGCGCGCCGAGCAGCAGCCCCGACTTGATGGCCCGCCCGGGCCGCAAATCGAGCAGATTGAGCAGGTTGGCGGTGCCGGCGATCACCCCGGCGCCGAGCAGCACGTCGACGCCCCGGCCGAACGCGCCGTGGCGCTGGCGGCGCGGGTGACCGGCGACCCGGGAATCGGCGGCGAGCAGCGCGGCGGCGCCCAGCCCGGCGGCGCCCACCCCGACGACCTTGACCAGCCCGGCGGTGACCCGCCCCTCGCGCAGCGCGGCCAGGTGGCCGGCGAAGCCCTTCGCGGCCTTCTGCTCCGGGCGGGCGCCGACCACATCGTCGTACAACCCGACGCCGCCCGCGCCGAGGCCGGCGACCAGGACGGCTGCGCCGGAGGCGGCGCTGGTGGCGCCGAACGCTCCGGCGGCGGCCGTGCCAGCGGTGAGCGCCGGCCCGGCGGCCAGGGTCACCGACCGGCCGCGGAAGTTGGTGCGCTGCAGCGCGGGCCCGCCCGGGGAGGTACGCACCTCACGCAGCGCGTACCGGGCGGCGGCGGCACCGGCTCCGGCGATCAGCAGCCGGCCGAGCGCCCTCACGCCGTTGCCTCGCTTCGCTCGGCAGCGGTGTGGGACGCCGCCCTGCTGAAGTTCGCTAGCTGCGCTCGCTCACGCGTTGCCTGGTCGGTTTCGGACACGGGGGTACGTCGTTCGCTCACTGGGGCAGTCTAGGCAGCAGCGAGGCGGCATTGTCGCCGACGCCGTACTGGCCGGCCTTCTTCTCGGTGAGCTGCTGCACCAGGGCGAGGCTGGTGACCAGCTGGCCCTGCCCGGTGTTGGCGTTGTCGACCGTGGAGATGGTCTGGGACAGCACCGGATCACCACGGACCACGGCCACCAGGTTGCCGCCGGCGGAACCGTTGCCGCCCACCACGATCGACCCGGTCCGGTCGAACTGCTCGGCGATCTTGACGATCGACTCGTCGCGCTTCTCGGAGTCCTTGTCGACGTACGGTTGGCCGCTGACCACCACGACCGCCTCCGCCGGCCCGGTGACCTTGTTGTCGTCGGTGGTCAGGTAGCCGGCGTTGTTGTACGCGGCGAGCACCGCCCGCCGGTCGGCGTCGCTGACCGGCGCGGCGCCCTGCGCGCGGTCCAGCAGGACGCTGGCCAGCAGCGCGCTGGAGGTCTCCACGCCGTGCCCGTTGCCCGGCAGGCCGGTGGTCTGGGCGGTCGGCCGGGCGGCGGTGACGGCCAGCTCCAGCAGGTTGGAGTTGTTGTCCGGGTTGATGAACTTGTCCTGCAGGTCGACCCGGCCGGTGATGGTGGCGCCGCCGAGCTGGAGCTTCTTGAGCACGCCCTCGGTGTGGTCGCGCCCGTTGGGCAGGCTGAGCACCACCACCCGGCGCCCGGTGAGGGTGCCCGGCAGGACGACCTGGGACATCTCCTCGGCGAACTCCTCCTCCAGCCCGAGTTGCTTCTCCATGTTGTTGACCGTCTGGCGCCACTGCTGGTTGTCCTTGCGCAGCCCGGTGACCTGCTCCTTGAGCGAGTCGGCGACGGGGCCGTTGAGGGCGGCTGTGCCGACCACCAGGCCGATCGCCAGAGCCAGGAAGACCGCGGTGAGGGACACCACGTGGTAGCGGAAGTTGATCACGCTTGCAGCCTCTTGATCGGTCGGGAACTAGAAAAGCCGGTACAGCTGGAACACCAGATTGTCCCACCACTCGGCGGCCACGCCCAGGTACGCCTTCCCGACGGTGGAAACGGCCACCGCGGAGGCCATCGCCGCGACCGCCGAGAGCACCAGCAGCAGCAGCGACGAACCGGAGATGCTCTGCCGGTAGAGCCGGCTCACGCCCTTGGCGTCGACCAGCTTGCCGCCGACCTTCAGCCGGGTCAGGAACGTCGAGGCCATCCCGCCGCGGCCCTTGTCCAGGAACTCGACCAGCGTGGCGTGGGTGCCGACCGCGACCAGCAGCGAGGCGCCCTTCTCGTCGGCCAGCAGCATGGCCAGGTCCTCGCTGGTCGCCGCCGCCGGGAAGGTCACCGCCGGGACGCCGAGGCCGTTGACCCGGGGCAGCCCGGGCGCCCGCCCGTCCGGGTAGGCGTGCACGATCACCTCGGCGCCGCAGCGCAGCACGTCGTCGGTCACCGAATCCATGTCCCCGATGATCATGTCGGGGGTGTACCCGGCTTCGACCAGCGCGTCGGCGCCGCCATCGACGCCGATCAGCACCGGCTTGAACTCCCGGATGTACGGGCGCAGCACGTCCAGGTCGGCCTTGTAGTCGTAGCCGCGCACCACGATCAGGCAGTGCCGCCCCTGGATCTGGGTCTCGATGTCCGGCACGCCCACGCCGTCGAGCAGCAGGTCGCGCTCCTGGCGCAGGTAGTCCATGGTGTTGGCGGCGAACGCCTCCAACTGCACCGAGAGCCCCTCCCGGGCGTCGGCCATCGCCTTGGCGACCGACTCGGCGTCCTGCAGGCTGCCGTGCGCCACCGGCTCGTCGCCGGCGAAGACCGTGTTGCCCTCGATGCGCACCTGGTCGCCCTCGCGGATCCGCTCGAAGACGCCCTCGCCCAGGTCGTCCAGGAGCGGGATGCCGGCGGCGATCAGCACCTCCGGGCCGAGGTTCGGGTAGCGGCCGGAGACCGAGGGCTTGGCGTTGAGCACCGCCGCGACCCCGACGGCGACCAACGAATCGGCCGCCACCCGGTCCAGGTCGACGTGGTCGATGACCGCGATGTCACCGGGTCGCAGCCGACCGACCAGGCGTTTTGTCCGGCGATCGAGGCGCGCGGTGCCGAGGACTCTGCCCGGCTCCGCGATCCGGTTCCGGCGCAACGTGGGTAGACGCATCGTGACCATCCTGGCATGTGAGGCAGGCTTTTCTGTCGCGACATGCCTGAGCAGGGCCGCCTACCCAGGGAAGCACACGTCGGCGCAAGCCGGTGTGCTTGCGCTCACAATACGCGGCGTCACGGCCGCCTTTCCTTGGCCGCCACAGCCAGGAGCTCCTCGGCGTGGGCGATACCCAGATCCGAGTCGGGCAAACCAGCGAGCATCCGAGCCAGCTCCCGGGCCCGCTCAGTGTCCTCCACCACCCGCACCCCGCTGGTGGTCACCGCGCCGCCCGTGTCCTTCGCCACCACCAGGTGCCGGTCGGCGAACGCCGCCACCTGCGGCAGGTGGGTGACGACCAGCACCTGGTGGCTGCGCGCCAGCCGGGCCAGCCGCCGGCCGATCTCCACCGCCGCCTGACCGCCGACCCCCGCGTCGACCTCGTCGAAGACCAGCGTGGGCGGGCCGCCCGAACCGGCGAAGACCACCTCGATGGCGAGCATCACCCGGGACAGCTCACCGCCGGAGGCACCGCGCTGCAACGGCAGCGACGGCGCGCCCGGGTGGGCCAGCAACCGCAGCTCCACCTCGTCGCCGCCGTCCGCGGCGATGCCCACCTCGACGCCGTTGACCGACAGCGCCGGCTCGGACCGCCCGGCCGGGCGGGGCAGCACCGCCACCTCGATCCGGGCGTGCGGCATGGCCAGCCCGGCCAGCTCGACGGTGACCTGGTCGGCGAAGCGGACGGCCGCCTCCTGTCGGGAGACCGACACCCGACCGGCCAGATCGGCCACCTCACCGGCCAGCCGCTGACCCTCGCGCTCCAACTCGTCGAGCAGATCGTCGGAGGTGTCCAGGTCGGACAGTCGGGTGCGGGCCCGCTCGGCCCACGCGATCACCCCGTCGACGTCGTCGGCGTACTTGCGGGTCAGCGCGCGCAGCGCGGCCCGCCGCTCGTAGACGTGCTGCAACCGGGCCGGATCCGCGTCGAGCGTCGCCAGGTACGCCGACAGCTCGGCGGAGACGTCGGTGACCAGCGTGGCCGCCTCCTCCAGCCGGGCCGCCAGCTCACCCAGCGCCGGATCGGTGCCGGACTGCGCCTCAAGGGTGCGCCGCGAGGTGCCCAGCAGCGCCGTCGCGTCCGGTGTCTCGTCGGCCGCCTCCGCGCCGCCCGCCAGGCACTGCTGAGCCAGCTGCGCGGCCGTACGCAGCCCCTCGGCGTGCTCCAGGCGCTGCGCCTCGGTCTTGAGCTCGTCATCCTCACCGGGCTCCGGATCGACCCGGGTGATCTCGTCGAGGCCGAGCCGCAGCAGGTCGGCCTCCTGGTTGCGCTCGCGGGCGTTGCGCCGCCGGTCGGCCAGGTCGTCGACGATCCGCCGCCAACCGGTGTACGCCTCGCGCAGCGCGTCGAGCAGCTTCTCGTGCGCCGGGCCGGCGAACCGGTCCAGTGCGGCCCGCTGCTCGGCCGGGCGCAGCAGCCGCAGCTGGTCGGACTGGCCGTGCACGGCCACCGCCTGCTCACCGACCTCACCGAGCATCGACACCGGCATGCTGCGGCCCCCGAGGTGGGCGCGGGAGCGGCCCTCCACCGTCACCGTGCGGCTCAGCAGCAGCGAGCCGTCCTCGTCGGGCTCGCCGCCGGCATCGGTGATCCGGGCGTGCACCGCGTCGGCGACCCGACCTTCCAGACGCAGCCGCCCCTCGACCACGGCCCGCCCGGGCTGGGCACGGACCCGCCCGGCGTCGGCCCGGCCCCCGAAGAGCAGGCCGAGGCCGGTGACCACCATCGTCTTGCCCGCACCGGTCTCGCCGGTGATGACGTTCATCCCGCCGGTCAACGGCAGCGTGGTGTCCTCGATGACGCCCAGTCCGGTGATGCGCAGCTCTTCCAGCACAGCACCCGACAGTAGACGCGAGGCCCGACACTTGACCAGCCGACGGACCCGCGGGCAGGTCGCGGTTCGGGCGACAACGGGCCGACGTACAGTTCTGCCCCGTGTTGGACGTGATCGGCCTGACTCCGGCTGAAGAGGAGCTCTACCGCTGCCTGCTCCAGCTCACCACGGCCCGGGTCGACGAGCTGGTCCGCCGGCTGCACCGCCCGCGCGCGCAGGTCGTCGCGCAGGTCGAGGCCCTTCGTGCCAAGGGTCTGGTGCTGCGCACCGACACCGACCCGGACGCCCCGCTGCGCCCGACCGCACCGGACGTCGCCCTGGGCGCGGCGCTGCTGCGCCGGCAGGAGGACCTGGAGGCGGCCCGGCGGCGGGTCACCCAACTGGCCGAGGAGTACCGGTCCGGGCTGCGCCGCCACCACGGTGACCACCTGGTCGAGGTGATCACCGGGGGCCGGATGCTCCGGGATCGGCTCCGCGATCTGCAGAACTCGGCGCGTACCGAAGTGCTCTGGTTCTGCCGGGCGAACCCGCTGGCGATGGCCGGCCCGGAGAACGTCGAGGAGTTCGACGCGCTGGCCCGCGGGGTGGCCTACCGGGCCATCTACGAACGGGACCTGCTCCTGGAGCCGGGCGCGCTGGCCGACCTGACCAAGGGGGTCGCCGCCGGCGAGCAGGCCCGCGTCCTGGACCGGCTGCCGGTCCGACTGGCCATCGTGGACGCCCGCACCGCCATCTGCCCGCTGGTGCCCGACCGCGACGGCGGCGAGCCGAGCGCCGCCGTGATCGGCCGCAGTCAACTGCTCGACGCGCTGCTCGCCCTCTTCGAGAGCCACTGGCGGGTGGCCACCCGGCTGCGGCTGGACGACCCGCTCGCCGTGCCGGCGGCCGACGGCCGCAGGGCCGACCCCGACGACCACCCCGGCGACGGCTACCGGCCGGACGCCGACGAGGCACGGCTGCTGTCGTTGTTCGTGGCCGGGGTGCCGGACAAGTCCATCGCCTCGCAGCTCGGGGTGAGCCGGCGCACCGTGCAACGGCGCCTCGCCGACCTGATGGCCGCCGCCGGCGTGGACACCCGGCCCGGACTGGCCTTCCAGGTCGCCCGGCGGGGCTGGATCTGAGCCGGACGGGGTGGGACGGCCTGCGGCCGGCCCACCCCGCGCGCGTCAGCGCAGCCCGTACGCGTCGACCACGGTCTGGTCGACGGTGTTACCGGCCCGGTCGCTGCCGTGCACCCGCAGGGACACGGTGCCCCGGCCGGCCGGTACGGCGGCGGTGAACCGGGTGCCGGAGCCCTTCACCGAAACCTTGCGCCAGTTCTTCCCGCCGTCGAAGGACACCTCGACGCGCAGGCTGGTGCCGGTCGGCGCCGGTACGCCCGCCGGCTGGCGCAGGGTCAACCCCAGCCGGTGCGTCCGACCGCCGGCCACCTGGCCGCGCAGGTCGGCCGGCACCTGGTAGTCCACCTGCAGCAGCGGCAGCGGCCGGGCCTTGTCGCCGGCCGGGCGGGCCGACGTGAACTGCCACGCCGTCTCGGTGCGGGTGGCGTAGCGCCACTCGTCCGAGGACCGCTGCGTGCTCAGGTCGAGCCGGTAGCGGGCCGACTCCGCGGTGGTGGGCACGGGCGCCCAACCGCCGGACAGGTCGGCGATCTGCTTGCCGTCCCGGCTGAGCCGGGCCTCGACAGTGTCCGACTCCTCGGCTCCGCCGGCCGGGCTGTGGTTCCCGTCGGCGTCGACGTACTCGGTCACCCGCAGGTCCAGGGTGTCCCCGGTGCGGGCCGGCACCGGCATCCCACCGCCGGCCGGCACGGCCGGCCGGACCACCGGGGCGTGCCAGGTCTCGGTGTCCCGGTCGTCGGCGTCGTACCGCCGGGGCTGCTGGGTCAGACCGCCGAGCAGCCGTCCCCAGGACCAGGCGACCCGGTGCAGGACCCGGTGCTGCCACCAGGCATCCCCGGCGCTGACGAACTCCTGCCGGGTGGTGCCGGTACGCACCAGCCGCTGGTCGTCGTTCCAGGAGGTCTCCTGCCACGGACGCCAGCCGAACCGCTGCTCGGTGGCCCACTCCGAACCGCCGACGTCACCGTAGTTGGCGGTCACCTCGGCGGTGTTCTTCGCGGTGACCGTGTGCACGATCCGCTCCGGCACCCGGCCCTTCGACACCTGCCACACGTCGTACAGGTAGGGGCTGTCCACGGTCAACGTCAGCTCCAGCGTCGCCCGGCCCTTGCGGGCCGCCGCGATCACCCGCTGCCCGTCGTCGTACGCCACCGCCATCGCGGGGACGGGAAGCCGGTCCCCCAGCGGGTTCCAGACCGTCCACGCGCTCTGGTCGGCCGGCCGGACGATGAGCACCGACTTCGCACCGGCCGCCGCGGCCGCTGCGATCTGCTCCTCCTCCGAGGCGTTGGGGTCGGTGACGAGCAGCGCCGCGGCGCCGCGCACCCGGGCCAGCTCGGCGGGAGTGCCGGTGCCGGCCCAGACCAGCGGCAGCTTCTGCCGGCCGGTCGGCGCCGGCGAGTAGCCCATCAGGTTGATGTCCAGCGCACCGGAGACCCCGCTGATCCTGGCGTCCACCATCGGCGCCACCAGCTGCCAGCGCGAGGAGAACTCGAACTCGCCCTGACGCACCGCCCGGGTCGGCGTGACGTTGACCTGCTGGATGGTGCTGAAGGTCATCACGCCGTGGTCGACCTGCCGGCCGTTGCCGAAGACCCGGTGCTCGTAGAAACTGATCGTCGCCCGCTGCTCGGCCGGCTTCGGCGTCTCGATCCGCACCGGGGTGCCCTTGCGCGGGTCGAGCACCACGGTGACGTCCCGGGTGACCATCAGCTCCGGGTCGGTGGCCAGGGTGATCTGCTCGTCCAGCGGGGCACCGTGCTCGATCAGCGCCTCGACCAGGTACGGGCCCTCCTCGACCTGCACCTGCGTCTCGCCGCCGACCCAGCCGATGAAGTCGGACTCGGGCTGCTCGCCGAAGAGCGTGAGCACCGGCGCAAGACCCGGCTGCCCCTGCATGTCCAGCACCTTCACGGTGACCGTGTGCACCGGGCCGCTCAGGGTGAGCCCGACGGCGGTACGCACCGCGACGCCGTCCGCGCCGGTGGCCACCAGCCACCCGCCGTGCGGACCGCGGGCCAGCTTCGCCGGGTCGGCGCGCAGTGGCACGGCCACGCTGGCGCCCGCCGGCACGGTCACCTCACCGCCGCCGGCGGTGACCCCGTCCGGCTCGGCCGCGCCGCTGTCCAGGTTGCGCAGCTCCAGGGCCAGCCGCAGGGTCTGCGGGGCCGCGGTGCCGTTGGTGTACGTGACGGTCCGCTCGACCGCCGCGCCGTCGGTGGACACCCGACCGAAGTCGGCGGTGGCCGAGCCGTACACCCGCTGGCTGAGCGCCCGGGCCACGTCGACCCGGCCGCCGCCCTGCTCGAAGACGGTCAGCTCCGGGTTCGCCTTGGTGGTGCTGACCAGCGCGTCCTTGAGCCTCCCGGCGGTCCAGTCCGGGTGTTCCTGGGCGAGGATCGCCGCCGCGCCGGCGACGTGCGGGGTGGCCATCGAGGTGCCGGACGCGGTCGTGTACGCGTCCCCCACCGGCGTACCCATGGTGGTGCCGGCGGCCCGGGCGGCGATGATGCCGACGCCCGGCGCGGTGATCTCCGGCTTGAGGCCGTTGTCGCCGAGCCGCGGGCCGCGGCTGGAGAAGTCCGCGAGGTTGTCGTCGCGGTCCACCGCGCCGACGGTGAGCGCCGCGGCGGCCGCGCCCGGCGAGCCGACCGAACGCGGCGTGCCCTCGTTGCCGGCGGCGATGACGAAGAGCGCCCCGGTCTCGGCGGTCAGGTCGTTGACGGCCTGGCTCATCGGGTCGGTGCCGTCGCTCGCGGAGCCGCCGAGGCTCATGCTGACCACCTTCGCGCCGGAGTGGGCGGCCCACTCCATGCCCGCGATGATGGACGAGCTGTAGCCGGAGCCCCCGTCGTCGAGCACCTTGCCGACCAGCAGCTGCGCGCCGGGGGCGACGCCCTTGCGCACCCCGGCGGAGCCGGCGCCGCTGCCGGCGATGGTGGCCGCCACGTGGGTGCCGTGGCCGTGCCCGTCGCGGGCGCTGCCGCTACCGGAGAAGTCCTGCGCCTCGGCGATCCGCCCGGCCAGGTCGGGGTGGGTGGCGTCGACACCGGTGTCGAGCACCGCCACCTTCACGCCGTTGCCGTCCCGGCCGGCCGCCCAGGCCGCCGGAGCGCCGATCTGCGGCACGCTGTGCTCCAGCGTCGGGCGGACCTTCCCGTCCAGCCAGATCCGGGCGACGCCGGCGCCGAGCCGGGCCGGCGCACCGGCGGTACGGGCCTGCTGGCTGCCGCGCAGCGTCGTCCAGAGGCCACCGAGGTCGCCCTTGCCGACCCGCAGCGCCGCGCCGTTGATGCTCTTAAGCGGCCGGGCGTCGGTGGCGCCGGCGAGTGGCCGGACCCGGCCGGCGGCCGGCTCCTGGTAGCGCACGATCAGCGGCAGCGCGCCCTGCGCGGCGTCGCCGTACCCGTCGGCGGCCAACTCCTGCACGTCGAACAGGTCGGGGTCGAGCACCCCCTCGGAGAGGTACGGCACGACGTCGCTGGGCAGCACCCGCAGCCCGCCGTCGGCCTCCACGGTGTGGAAGGTGATCCGCTCGCGGCCGGGGCCGGGGCGGACGGTGGCGGCCAGCCGGCCGGGAGCCGCCTGAACCAGTTCGACCTGGTCGCCGGTGATGAGGGTGATGTGGACGGGCGCGGTACCCGGGACGGTCGGACCCGGGTTCGGGCCGGTGGGCCGGGCGGGCGGGTCGGCGGACGCCGGTGCGGCGAGCCCGACGACCAACGCGCCGACCGCGCCGGCGGTCAGCCAGCGTGGGGGCCAGTGCATGCGATGCGCTCCTCTACTCCAGGGGGGCCGGTCTCAGGGAGATCGACCGATCGGAGTCTGCGACGGAGCGCGTCGGGTGGTCACTAGCTGCGGCACGCCGCACCAGCGACATGTCGCCAGGTGGACATCGGACGACGGGCGCGGGGCCGTCGGATGTCCGGCGGGTTTCCGTCGGACAGCCGGGATCCTGTCGCCCCGCCGAGGCGGTGCCGCGCCGGACGGTGGGTCAGCGGCGAGAGCCGCGCCAGCCGTGCACCGGCAGCCCGAACTTGGCGACCAGCCGGTCGGTGAACGGGCGGGCCCGCAGCCGGACGATGCGCACCGGCAGGGCACCTCGCCGCACCGTGACCCGGGCGCCGGGCGGCAGGTCGTAGACCCGCCGGCCGTCGCAGCAGAGCACGGCGAGGGTGGTGAACGGGTCGACGGTGATCATGAACGTGGACGTCGGAGCGGTGACCAGCGGACGACTGAACAACGCGTGCGCGCTGATCGGCACCAGCAGCAGCGCCTCCACCTCCGGCCAGACCACCGGCCCGCCACCGGAGAACGCGTACGCGGTGGAGCCGGTGGGGGTGGCGCAGACCACGCCGTCGCAGCCGTAGCGGGACAGCGGCCGACCGTCCACGTCGACGAGGAGTTCGAGCATCTGCGCCCGCTCGCCCTTCTCGACGCTGACCTCGTTGAGCGCCCAGGACTCGATGGTCGGGCCACCGTCGAACTCGGCCGTGACGTCCAGGGTGAGCCGCTCGTCCACGGTGTAGTTGCGCCCGACGACGTCACGGACCGCCGTGTCCAGGTCGTTGATCTCGGCCTCGGCCAGGAAGCCCACCTTGCCGAGGTTGATGCCGAGCAGGGGCGCCTTCGCCGGCCGGGCCAGCTCGGCCGCGCGCAGGAACGTGCCGTCCCCGCCGAGCGCGAAGACGATCTCGGCGCCCTCGGCGGCCTCCGGGCCGGCGACCGGCACCACACCGGGCAGGTCGAGGTCGTCGGCCTCCTCGGCGATCACCCGGACCTCGAAACCCGCGGCGATCAGATCGGCGGCCACGGCGCGCGCGTGCTCCGTGCTGCGCCGGCGGCCGGTGTGCGTCACCAGCAGCGCGGTCCGGCTCATCGGAGCGACCCCCCGTCCACGACCAGACCTGCCGTCGCCGTCCCGGTGCGGCCGCGTGTCCCGCGCGCCGTTCCGGAACGCTCACTGCACGCGTTCATCCTGCGACCTCCTCCGCCGCCGCGTCCGGCATGTCGCCGGTCGTCGTCAGGCCGTCCGGCCCGGCCGCCACCACGGCCCGTACCCGCTGCGGGTCGGCCGGCGGTGCGCCCCGGCGCAACCATACGAAGAACTCCACGTTGCCGCTCGGCCCGGGCAGCGGGCTGGCCGCCACGTCGGCCAGCCCGAGGCCGAGCTGCGCCGCCGCGGCGGCCACATCGAGCACCGCCTCGACGCGCAGCGCCGGCTCGCGCACCACACCGCCGGCACCGACCCGGTCCTTGCCCACCTCGAACTGCGGCTTGACCATCAACGCCAGGTCGCCGTCGTCCCGGGTGCAGCCGGCCAGCGCCGGCAACACCAGCCGGAGCGAGATGAACGACAGGTCTGCCACCGTGAGGTCGACCGGCCCGCCGATCACGTCAGGGTCGAGCGTACGGACGTTGGTGCGCTCCAGGACCCGGACCCGCTCGTCGGTGCGCAGCGACCAGGCGAGCTGCCCGTAGCCGACGTCCACGGCCACCACCTCGGCGGCACCGGCGCGCAGCAGCACGTCGGTGAAGCCGCCGGTCGACGCGCCGGCGTCCAGGCAGCGCCGGCCGGCGACGCTCAGCCCGGCGGGGCCGAACACGGCCAACGCTCCGGCCAGCTTGTGCCCGCCCCGAGAGACGTACTCCTCGGTCGGGTCGGCGCCGGTGACCAGCAGCGGGTCAGCGGGGTCGACCATCGCGGCGGCCTTACGCGCGGGCACCCCGCGCAACTGGACGCGGCCGGCCTCCACCAGCGCGGCGGCCTGCTCCCGGGAGCGGGCCAGACCGCG
This sequence comes from Micromonospora sp. U21, assembly GCF_018070045.1. Lineage (GTDB taxonomy): Bacteria > Actinomycetota > Actinomycetes > Mycobacteriales > Micromonosporaceae > Micromonospora. The sequence goes on along the minus strand of NZ_JAGPYK010000020.1, from coordinate 5,601 downwards.
GCGGACGAGTTCGGCGTCCAGCCGGTTGCGACGTGCCATGGGTGGTTCTCCGGTCTGCTCAGGCCTGGTCGTCCCACTCAGGTCTGGTCGATGGTGGCGAGGGTTTCCCGCAGCGTCTCGTAGGCCGCCTCGTACTGCGCGATCTGGTCGGCCGGGGCGAGCGTCGCCGCGTTGGCCATGGCCTGCACGGCGGCGTCGACGGCCGGGTGCCGCGCCTCGTCGTCCCCCAGGTCGGGCGGCGGGCCCGGACGCGCGGCCGGCGGCGGGCCCGGCCGAGCGGCGAACGACCCGCTGGCGGGCGGGCCGGGCCGAACGCCCGGCGGCGGGCCCGGGCGCGCGCCGGGCGGCGGGCCCGGACGCACGTCGCCGGTCACCGGGCGCTCCGCCCGGTCGGCGCGGCGCTCACCGGATGTCGTCCGGCCGCTGCTCACCGACCGCCTTCTTGGCCGGCATGTCCGACGGAGTCGGGGCCTCGTCGGTGGTCCGACTGATCGTCGCCGGCGGCTTCCTAGCGATGGCCTTCTTGACGACCGCCTTCTTCGCCACGGCCTTCTTGGCCACGGCCTTCTTCGCGACCGCCTTCTTGGCCACCGGCGCGGACACCGGGGCGCCCGCCGGGCCGTCCGACGGCACCAGGCCGGCGTCGGGCCGCGGAGCGCGGGTCGCCTCGGGCTCGGGGGTGGGGCCCGCAGGCGGCGCGCTGACCGGCTCGGCGGCCCGCGCCGCGCGCAACTGCCGTTCCAGGTCGCGCACCCGTCGGGTCAGCTCGGCCACCTCGTCCGCGGTCGCCAGGCCGACCGCGCCGAGAGCCCGATCGACCTCGAAACGGACCAGCTTGGTCAGCGCCTCCCGGTTGGCGGCGCCGGTGGTGACCAGTTCCTCGCCGAGGGCCTGGAGTTGGGCGGCGGTCGCGCCGCCGGAGCCGACGAGGCGACGCGCCACGTCCTGGGCCTTCTTCCGGGGCGCCTCCGCCAGGCCCATGGCCAGTTCGAGGTAGGCGCGCCACGCGTCCTGCATGCCTGAATCCTTCCGCGGGGCGGGGTGTGCAGGTGTCACGCTACCGGGCACCCCGCACTGTCCTGTGCGGTACGGTGCCGAGGACGGCGTGGCGATCAGCGAGGGGGAGATGTGGCCAGCGTGGACGAGTGCCGGCAGGCATTGCAGGAGCTGGCCGCCCGACTGGATCGCAACGCCGAGACGGTGCGCGAACGGATCGACCTGGACCGCACGCTGGCCTGCCGGATCACCGACCTGGACACCGCCTTCCACGGCCGGATCAGCGGCGGGCGGCTGGTCGAGCTGACCGACGGCGACGACCCCAAGGCCAAGATCGCGCTGAGCACGTCCAGCGACGACCTGCTCGCCCTGGTCCGCGGCGACCTGGACGTCACCGGGGCGGTGACCTCCCGCCGGGTGTCGATCAAGGCCAACCCGTTCGACCTGTTGAAGCTGCGCAAGCTGCTCTGACGAGCGCCGACGCCGCGCGGCCGGCGACCCGGCTCACCCGCCCGCTGGCAGACCGAAGCTCTCCAACGCGCGGGCCGCATCCGGGCCCGCCGGGCGGATCTGCGGCACCGTCGGGGCCGACCAGGCCGCCGCGCAGAGCGCGGCCAGCGCGTCCAGCGGCCGGCCCGAGCCGGCCAGCTCCAGCGCGCCATCACGGTCTGTCACCGACCAGCCGCCGGCGTCCGCCGGACCCGACACCCGCACCACCGCGGCCGGGTCGAAGAGCCCCGCCAGGTCCTGCGCGACGTACGTGGGACGGCGCCGCGGCTCGGCGGCGAGCAGTTCGGGTCCGCGGCTGACGCCGGTGAGCACGAGCAGGCTGTCCAGCCCGGCTCGGCGTGCGCCCTCGATGTCGGTGTCCAACCGGTCGCCGACAACCAGGGCCCGGCCGCCGTCGCTGCGCCGGGCAGCGGTCTCGAACAGCGCCGACTCCGGCTTGCCGACCACCACGTCGGGGTCCCGCTCCAGCGCCGTACGCAGCACGGCGACCAACGCGCCGTTGCCGGGCAGCGGTCCCCGGCCACTGGGCAGCGTCCGGTCGGTGTTGGTGGCGATCCAGATCGCGCCCGCCCGTACCGCGAGCGACGCCTCGGCCAGCTCGGCCCAGCCGACCTGCGGACCGTAGCCCTGCACCACCGCGGCCGGCTTCTCGTCCGCCCGGGAGACCGGGGTCAGCCCGACAGCGCGCAGCTCGGCGCGCAGCGCCTCCGCGCCGACCACCAGCACCGGTGCGCCGGCGGGCAGCCGGTCGCGCAGCAGCTCCGCCGACGCCGCAGCGGAGGTGAGCACCTCCTCCGGCCGGGCTGGCACGCCCATTCGGGTCAGCAGGTCGGCGACCTGGCTGGACCGGCGGGAGGCGTTGTTGGTGGCGTAGGCCACCGCCCGGCCCTCGGCGTGCAGCCGGGCCACCGCCTCGACGGCGCCGGGGATCGGCCGGTCGATCAGGTAGATCACCCCGTCCAGGTCGAAGACGACCAGGGTGTACCCGTCGATCAGCCGCCCCCCGGCGTCCGCGCTCACCGCTGCGTCGACCCCGACTCGTCGCCCCGGCCCGGAGCGTTCCCGTCGGTGTTCACCGCGTCGCCGTCGTCAGCCGCATCGGCCCGGTCGGCAGCGATGTCCGACTCAACGTGTCCGCTCGGGTGGCGATCCTCGTCCTCGCCGTCGAGGTCCTCGTCGTCGCCGGAGGGGCCGGCGGCGCCGTCCTCCTCGTCGTCGTCGAAGTCCTCGTCGTCCTCGTCGTCGTCCTCGTCGTCGAGGTCGTCGTCGTCGTCCTCGTCGTCCTCGTCGTCCTCGTCGTCGTCGTCCTCGTCGTCCTCGTCGTCGAGGTCGTCGTCCTCGTCGTCGCGGTCCGCCGCGTCGTCACCGGCGGCGAGCTCGGTGTCCGGCCGAGCCGGCACCGCGCCGGGAGCACCCGGGCCAGCGGCGACCTCCTCGGCGGCCTCGTCCTCCTCGTCGCCCTCGATGACCACACCGTCGAGTTCCAGCAGCCGCTCCGCGGCATCGGTCTCGCCCTCGGTGTCCACGTCAGCGGCGCGGGAGAACCACTCGCGGGCCTCCTCGCGCCGACCCACCGCGAGCAGCGCGTCGGCGTACGCGTAACGCAGCCTGGCCGTCCACGGCACGGTGGCCTCGCTCGTGAGGTCCGGAACCTGGAGCATCGCCACGGCGGCGTCCTTCTGCCCGAGGTCGCCCCGGGCGCCGGCGGCGACGATCAGCAGCTCGATCGCCACGGCCTGGTCCAGCTTCTCCCGGTCGGCGCCGCGGAACAGGTCGATGGCCCGCTCCGGCCGACCCAGGGCGCGCTCACAGTCCGCGAGCACGGCCAAGTGGCTCTGCAATCCGCTCATCCGGTGGTACGTGCGCAGCTCGGCGATCGCCGTCTGCCACTCCCCCGCGTGGTACGCGGCCAGGCCCACCGCCTCACGGACGGCGGAGATGCGCGAGGCGAGCCGCCGCGCGGCCAGCGCATGCGCCAGCGCCTCGGCCGGATCCTCGTCGATCAGCTGGCCGGTGGCGACCAGGTGCCGCGCCACCGTCTCCGCGACCGGCTTGTTCAGCGAGAGCAGCTCGGCGCGAACGTCCTTGTCGAGATCGGTCGCGAGGATTTCGTCCGGCAACGCCGGGGCCAGGCTGCGCCCGCCCTCGGACGAATCGGAGCCCGCACCGCGGTCATCCCGGCGGAACTCGCCCTCGCGACGCGGCCGCTCATCGGCCCGGAAGCCGCCCTCACGGTCGCCACCCCGGTAGCCGCCTTCACGGCGCTCGCCGCCACGGACGCCACCGCCCTCACGCGGCGCGTTCGAGCGGGAACCGTCGCGGTCGCCACCACGGAAGCCGCCGCCCTCGCGGCGATCGCCGCCACGGAAGCCACCCTCGCGGGGCGCACCACCCTCACGACGGTCACCACCACGGAAGCCACCCTCGCGGGGCGCACCACCCTCACGACGGTCACCACCACGGAAGCCACCCTCGCGGGGCGCACCACCCTCACGACGGTCACCACCACGGAAGCCACCCTCGCGGGGCGCACCGCCCTCACGACGATCACCACCACGGAAGCCCTCACGGTCACCACCGCGGTAGCCGCCTTCACGACGCTCGCCGCCACGGAAGCCGCCCTCACGGGGTGCACCCGGACGTGAGCCGCCACGCTCACCACCACGGAAACCACCATCGCGGTCGCCGCCTCGGAAGCCACCCTCGCGGGGAGCGGCCGAGCGCGAACCGTCCCGGTCCCCGCCACGGAAGCCGCCCTCACGGCGGTCACCGCCGCGGAAGCCGCTGTCCCGGTCACCGCCTCGGAAGCCACCCTCGCGGGGCGCACCGCCCTCGCGACGCTCGCCACCACGGAAGCCACCCTCGCGGGGCGCACCGCCTTCGCGACGGTCACCACCGCGGAAGCCACCCTCACGACGCTCGCCGCCACGGAAGCCGCCCTCACGACGTTCGCCGCCACGGAAGCCACCCTCGCGGTCACCGCCGCGGAAGCCACCGCCCTCACGGGGCGCGCCGGGCCGGGAACCGTCACGGTCGCCACCGCGGAAGCCGCCGCCCTCGCGGCGGTCGCCGCCCCGGAAACCACCCTCGCGGTCACCGCCGCGGAAGCCGCCCTCACGAGACGGGCCGGAGCGGCTGCGGTCGCCGCCCTGGTCGCCGCCCTCACGACGATCGCCCCCACGGAAGCCGCCGCCCTCGCGGTCGCCGCCACGGTAGCCACCCTCACGCGGGGCGCCCGAGCGCGAGCCGTCGCGGTCACCGCCTCGGAAGCCGCCCTCGCGACGGTCGCCGCCACGGAAACCACCCTCACGCGGAGCACCCGAGCGCGAACCGTCGCGGTCGCCGCCACGGTAGCCACCCTCACGCGGAGCGCCTGAACGCGAACCGTCGCGGTCGCCGCCTCGGAAGCCGCCCTCGCGACGGTCGCCGCCACGGAAACCACCCTCACGGGGGCCACCCGAGCGCGAGCCGTCGCGGTCTCCGCCACGGAAACCACCCTCGCGGGGAGCGCTGGACCGCGAACCGTCGCGGTCTCCGCCACGGAAGCCGCCTTCACGACGGTCGCCGCCACGGTAGCCACCCTCGCGCGGAGCACCCGAGCGCGAACCGTCCCGGTCACCACCACGGGAACCGGCGTCACGGCCGCCGGCGTATCCGCCTCGGGCGCCGCCAGCGCTGTCACGGTCTCCCCGGTACGGGGGACGGTCGTCGCGGCGCGGGCCGCGGTCGCGGCCGCCCTGGCCGTCAGTACGGTCTTCGTAACGACGGGGACGGTCTCCGCCCTGCGGTCCTGAACTCACAGGTACATCCTTCCTCATTGCGCCACCAATGGCGCTACGCAGTCGAGGGCCGACCGGGTGGGGGCGGCCCTCGACTGGAAGATTGTCCGGCGGTGTCCTACTCTCCCACACCCTCACGAGTGCAGTACCATCGGCGCTGGAGGGCTTAGCTTCCGGGTTCGGAATGTGACCGGGCGTTTCCCCTCCGCCATGACCGCCGTAACTCTATCGACATGTCAAACAACACCACACAGTGGTCTGTTGTTCGTTCATCGAGAGTTGCACAGTGGACGCGTAGCAGCTTAGTAGTCAAGTC
>NZ_JAGPYK010000002.1 GCF_018070045.1 Micromonospora sp. U21 | reverse complement strand
TTGCGCAGCCACATGCACAGACGGCATGGGGCCGCTGGCTGGCGGCAGGCCGGGCAGGGTTCAATGTCAAGGCGGGCTCTTGGGGCAGCAGGGTGTAGGAACCGTCTGCTTACCAAGAGCCCGTCTTCTATGGACGGCCGCCACGCCGACCGTCGCTCACCTACCACAAGTCCCGCCAGGCAGATCAGAAACAGGCTCTATAGAACATGCCTACGATCGCCTCGTGGAGGAGGTGGCCCGGCGGTGGTGGATTGGGTGCGACTGGGCACATTGTTAGCCGTTGGACAGTGGCCGCATGATCATTTGTGGTGGGTCTGTCCGACTGGCAGGCGCCGTTGATCGAGTAGTCGGAATTCCCCTCATCAACGCCGTCAGGATGACGCTCTGTCACGGGCCGAGACCTGTGCCGCCCGCGCCGAGCATCCGCAAGTAGCCGAATTGAGTGCGTCAAAAGCGGGGTGGGCCCAGCGCACAACCGTCGTGGCCGAAGATCACAGCGCCATCGGTGAGCCGATCTCCGATGAACCCCCGGAACTGCACATCTCGGGCAACGCCGGGCTGAATCTCGTCGCAAAGTTGGACTGCCCGCACACGGTCACAGAACCACCGGCTGGCCGTAGCAAGTACGACGTCGCCTACTCAGGTTGGGGTCGGAGGCCCCGGGGCCATGCGTCCAGGGCTTCTTCGGGCTGGTGTCGTTGCATCCATTTGCGGGCGGCCGCTTGGCTGAACCCGCGCTGCTTGAGGAGGTCCAGGGTGGCTGCCCGGATCTCCCGGCCTTGGTCCTTGCCGTCGAGATGCTCCCTCATCTTTGTCACGATGTCGTCGTAGTTGACCTGGTAGCGGCCGTCGACTTTCTGTGCGAAAAGCGGCATGAGCTTGTAGTAACGTCGCTCGCTGATGCCGAGCTGTGTCCATGGATAGCGTTGCGGCGATTCCCGCTTGTGGTGCTCCATGACGACGATGCTGGCCTTGCGGCGGACGTATCGGCGGGTGAGTTCCGCACCTTGCGCCGGGTCGAATCCGGGCTGGATCAGCTGCTCCAGCAGCATCGCCGCGGCTGAGCCCAGGTCCGGCGCATCCGTCCTGCGGTGGATCAGCTCGACCTGCTTCGGGTAGGCCAGCGCGACCACGTGTCTCAACGCTGGCTCGTCGCCGCGCAGGTATCCATGCCAGTAAGCCTTCAACACCACCTGGCAGGCGAGCTCGTGTGGGGTCGAGTCGTCGTCGATCGTGATGGTCGGGATCCCGAAGCCGTGGATCGCCGACGCGAACCGGCGCCAAGGCCGGTCCTTGGGCACTTGTGCGCCTTGCGGCCATATGCGCGCGGTGAAGACCCAGTCTGCGGGCTGCTTGGTCATCCGAGCCAGGATCAGTGTGGGCTCAGCGGCGGCAAGCGGAATCCAGTTGTCGTCGGTCGACCTGTCGAACAGGGGTTCGACGAGCCTTCCATCGTTCGGTGTCTCGTGGGTTATCCACATCAAACGACGGGTGATCTGGATCCACCAACCGCCGACTGCTTGCCCGATGACCGGCACGTTGAACCTGGTGTTGGGATCCATGACGCGACGGAAGAGCGCCTTGCGCTCCTCGAAACCGACGAAGGCTCCCAACCATTCGATGACGTATTCCCGCGTCAGGGCGCCCCGACGCGCTGCGTGGGCGACCAGTTGACCGGCATACCCCAGTCCGTCAGCCACGGACACGGCAGTAGGGCTGGGGGACTCCAACGCGTGAACCTGCAGTGCCACAGCGAACTCTGGCTGCACCGGATCCGGCACTTGCCAAGCGGTGTCGGCGGTCTCCAAAGATCCCATGCGCATGTTGGGGACGTCGATGAACGGCAGCCCGTTGGCCTCGAATACGGTGGTGAACCGCCGCATGGGGTCGAAAGTGCGTCCCGACAAGGTCTCGATCTCTTGCCCGGACCTTCGCAACACCCTTCGCAGTTCCTCCCGGTCCGGGCTGCCGCCAACCTGACGGGCAAGGTCATCCACGAGGCTCTCAGACCAATGTCCCACCTGGGCAGTATATGAGGGCGTGAAGCACGTTTCCCTCCTCATCACCGCCGGGTCGGTCGGTTGGCGATCGTCAGCGGTTGGCACGTCGTCGGGTATTCCCACGCTGCTGTTGGGCAGGCAGCCGTGACAGTCTTACTGTGGATTGCCGCGCTCGCACCGACCGTGTTGTTTCTTGTCTTCGGGCTAATGTACGTCTTTCTGGAGTCGCCCAGAGACAAGAAGGCGCTGGCGATCCTGAAACTGCTGCCCAAGTCCCCCACCCAGGTGCTCAGCATGATCGCCGATATGATCCGGTCGAGATGACCGTTGGGCGCCAGAGACGCACGGATTTGCCGCGATCCGCGCGCTACCTGCCGCCGAGGATCGGGCGTGGTGCTGGAGGGTACTGACGTTCCGAAGCCGTCCGGTCGCTTTGGGAAGGACTCGTGCGCAGTAATGAGCGCCGGGAACCAGGTGACGTCATCCGGGGCGCCGTTGGGCGTACCGCGGTGGCGGTTGGCCAAATCGGTGAGCCGTACGGCATCGGCGAGTGTGGCGATGGCAGCATCTGGGCCGTGCAGCGGGTGCTGGACTTGTCCGGCTACGTGTTCGGCCTGGATCGCCCGGCCGACGGCGAGAGCCTCATGCCGGGGATCGCCGAACGCTACGGTCGCGCCCTCAGCCGCCGCCGCGCCGACCGACTAAGAGCGACCGGCAATAGGTGTCACTTGAGTCGGCGGGTGGTGGGCCGGGTATCCCAGCGGTAGAGGACCCGTGCCCGTTGGATGAGTTGACGGACGGTGACGATGGCGGTGGCCAGGTACAGGTAGAAGTCGATGATCTGGGAGTCGCGGTCGGTGCAGCGGCGTATCTTGCCGAATCCGTTCATCCACGAGTTCGTCCGCTCTACCACCCACCGCTTACCGACCTGGATCGGTGCGGGCACACCCTTGCGGGCGATCTCGGCGTCGAAGCCGATCTCGTCGAGTAGTTCACGGGTGCGCCGGCTGTCGTATCCGCGGTCCAGGTGGGCGGTGACCTGCTGCGGCCAGTGATGGCGCAGTTGGCGGCTGCACTGCTCGAAGGTGTCGCGCAGCAGCGGCGAGTCGTGCCGGTTGGCCGGGGCGCCGGTGATGCCGAGCGGGATGCCGTAGCCGTCGACGCCGGTCGAGCGTTTCATGCCACCCTTGCCGCGGTCGACCGGCGACCGGCCGGCCCGGTCCCCGCCGCACGGAGCTTTCGTGATCGCGCCGTCGGCGCTGACGTCGGCCAGGTCCAGGCCGATCATCCGGTCGTAGGCGTCCAGGACCAGTTCGTGTAGTTGTTCGCCCAGGCCGGCCTCGGCCCACAGGCGCAGGCGCCGGCGGATCGTGCGGTCCGAGCACTGCTCGGTGGCCACCCGTTCGTAGCCCGATCCGTGGACCAGAGCGGCGATGAGCAGCTCGAACACGACCCGGTTCGGGATCCGGCGGCGGTGGCAACCGAGAGGATGCCCCGGGTCGAACCCGGGTTGCTCGGGACACAACACGGCGAACTGGACGAAGATCGGTTCGAGCAACGATGATGGCAGGGCAGGCACGGGACTCCATCGGTCACAGAGCGTAGAGAACTCCGATGATCGATGGACCCGTGCCTGTCTACTGCCCGCGGGTACTCGCCTGTCCGAATCTTGGACCTACTGCCGGGCGCTCTAATCTAGAACCACCGCCGGTTCCTCCTGCGGCGGAGCAGGATCAGGACGGCGGTGGCCCCAACTGCGGCGGCCACCGCGACGGACACCGATCGATCGCGGCGGTGAGGAGGCGGCGCGGCCGCCGGTGGCGTGATGAGCACAGGCACCTCGGTGCGATCCTGCGATTGAGGCGGTGGGGCCACGGCTTGCGGGTTTGCCGCGCGCTTTCGGCTGCCGTTCAGCAGCAACTGAACGGCAGCCTCGAGCACGAGCATGATGCCGCCGCCGGCGACTCCGGCCAACGCGCCGGCCATGAACAGGTTGCGCTGTTGTATAGCCGCCGTGTCGAGCAGTTCGCCACCTAGGCGGTAGCTGAGCGGTCCCGCACCGCCCGGCGCCAGTTCCCTGGTCCAGCGAAGAACGCCGGAGTCCGGCAGCTGCGGACTGGCGGTCTGCGCATTGAAGTCGCCGGGTTGGTTGTCAAGGTCGATGGTCGCCTTGGATCCCGGCGGCAACGGGCGGAATGCGATATCTCCGGCGGATGCGGGGGGTAGGGTCGTCAGTCCTGGCAGGACGTAGAGCAGCCGAGGCCCGGAGGCGCGCATGCACGTGATCCGGCTGACACCGGATAGGATTTCCTGCCGCAGGCCCACATCGCCGCTGTCCAGCGAAACACGCGTGTATACGCACCGCGACATCGATCCGCCGAGCATGGACCAGTAGTCGCCGTTCTCGGACTTCGGCTGCACGGGTTTCCACTTCACCGGCTGGTAGAAGTTGTTGATCATGTCGATGCCCGTGGCCAACTCCCCACAAATCAGCACAATGACAGCGGTCGGCGGCGCCGCCTTGGGCACGGCACCGAATTCATGCTGCAGCACCAGCGACAGGGAGGTCGTGCCCGCCTTGCCGGTTCCGGGGTTGTAGGCGACGTGAACCTGCACAGGAGCGGTTACGTCGGTCTGGCTCGCGTCGAGCGCAACGGCGATCACGCCACGGTCGGTGAGTCGGGGACTGGGGCTGAAACCGGTCGCGGCGAGTTGCCAGGCCCAGGCCGTCGCTCCCACGGTCACAACGACGGCTAGGGACAGCAGCCAGCGGTTGTTGACCAACTCACGGCGAAGTCCGGTCTCGGGCATTCGCCAACCGTACGGGCCCGAGGCCTGGTCGATCGACAGGCGTCTCGTTTGGGCAGCCGTACGAGCGCGTCGTAGTCTGCGGACGGCAGTGGCAAGGGCAACCTGCGCGTAGATAGCGCGCCCGGCTCGAGGTGAGGACGGCGACTGCGGTGAAGGACCTGCGGTAGGCAGAACGGCCCGCCGTCGACCTCGACGAGCGTGGCGGGCCCAGCTCGTCAGCGTACCGGCGGTGCTCACCACCCGCGCCGGGGCCCGCGGGCTCGGTGCAGCGGTCCGCGGCCTGTGGCCGTGGGAGCGGAGCGTCCTCAAGGGCCCGCAGCGGCCGCCGACTACGGTGACCGCGACGCCGTGGCAGCACGAGCCGCCGCTGAGCGGTCCGATCACGGGCCGGTAATCGGGCTTGCGCTGCAATGGGACGGGCAGGAGCACAGCGTCCTGCGGATCACGGGCGGCACGGTGCTGCCTGCTGGCCTGCTCGAGGTGCCCCGCCGGATGCACGTCGACGGTGCTGTTGCACCTCGGCGCGGTCCGATTCCCGATCACCGGTGAGGCTCACTGCCCGGGCGCACTCATCTGGCCGCAGATCGTGCGCGACGGCAGGCCGTCAGCCATCACGCACCGTGGCGCTCTCCGGAGTCGCCCATCATGCGGAACCGCCGATGAGCGGAAGGTCCTCAGCCGGGCGCTGGCGCCTGTTGTCGATCTTGGTGTACGGGTCCGGCGTAGTGTCGCCCGACGACCTCGCGCACATGGAGACCGAACGGGACGGGGTTGTCGGCTGCGGTCTGCCTGGAAAAGATCACGCGTGCCGGGCGGCGCTTGGGTAGCGTTGCCGCGCATGATCGAGCTTGTCGAGCGGCATACCGTCCTCGCCGTTGTGGTCGGGTCGCGGGCGTACGGGCTGCATGGCCCGGGTTCCGACTACGACCGGCGAGGTGTGTATGCGGCGCCGACCCGCGCGTTCTGGCACCTGGACAAGCCGCCCACCCACGTCGACGGGCCGGCGGCGGAGCAGTTCTCCTGGGAGTTCGAACGCTTCTGCGTGCTTGCCCTGCAGGGCAACCCGACGGTTCTGGAGGTGCTCTGGTCCCCGCTGATCGAGACGATCACCGCGGACGGGGAACAGTTGCTGGCGGCGCGGCGGGCGTTCCTGTCGCGGCGGGTGGCCCAGACGTACGGCAGCTACGCCCGGGATCAGCTCGATCGGGTGGCGGCCCGCCGCGAGCGCACCGGCGAGACGAATCACAAGCAGGCCATGCATATGATCCGGCTGCTGGTCGCCGGGGCGCACGTGCTGCGTACCGGGGAGATCCTGGTCGACGTTCGTCACCTGCGCGACCGGCTGCTCGCGGTGCGGCGCGGCGAGCTGCCCTGGGAGGCGGTCGCCGCCTGGGCAGCGGACCTGCTCGCTGAGCTCGCAGACGCGGCCGCTGCCACCGCGCTGCCGGAACAGCCCGACCGGGATGCCGTGGATCGCCTGCTCACGGCCGTACGGGAAAGGAACCTGCAGTGACCACCGAGGTGCCGCCGTGGGCCGCCGAGGCAGCCCGCGCCCTGCCCCGTCCGCTGCTGTTCGCCACCGTCAGCGGTGCACACCTGTACGGGTTCGCGTCCATCGACTCCGACCTGGATCTGCGGGCCGCGCACCTGCTCTCGCCCGAGGAAGTGCTCGGGTTGCGCACCGGGCCGCAGACGTTGCAGCACGCCGGCGTGCGCGACGGTGTCGAGCTGGACGTGGTCAGCCACGATCTGCTGAAGTTTGCCAGGCTGTTGAACAGTCGCAACGGGTACGTCCTGGAGCAGCTGCTGTCGCCGCTGGTGGTCGTGACCACTGCGGTGCACGCCGAGCTTAGGTCTCTGGCCCCGCAACTGATCACCCGTCACCACGCGCACCACTACCTCGGATTCGCGGCCACCCAGGAGAGGTTGTACGCCAAGACCGGACAGCTCAAGCCCGCGCTGTACACGCTGCGGGTCCTGCTCACCGGGATCCACCTGATGCGGACCGGCCGCCTGGAGACGGACCTCGGTGTGCTCGGGACGAGGTTGGCGTACGTGCCGGACCTCATCGCCGCCAAGCGGGAGGCCGAGCACGGACCGCTCCCCGCGGGCGCTGCGCAGCGGCTCGCCACCGACGTGCCGCGGCTACGCGCCGAACTGGAGGCGGCCCGGGGCACGTCGGCGCTGCCCGACCACGCAGACCCGGCAGCCGTGGACGCCCTGCACGACCTGGTGGTGCGTACCCGCCTGGCCTGAGTCCGCCAACCATGTGGCTCATCGGCGAAACACGCTGGAAGGTCATCGCCCGCGCCGGGGACACCGAGACGGGGAAGGTGCTGCGGTGGGAGTTCGAGTCGGAGCCGGAGGCGTTCGCATGGCCGATCGCCTGCTGCGCGCCGACAGCGCCGGGCAGTGGCGTGAACAGGGCCGCGTAGCGTCCCCGGGACGGCGGCAGGAGCAGCACCCGGACCTGGCGCTTCCAGAATGCGGATTATGTGCCGCACCCCGTGGTCGCGGGTGTAGCTAGCCCGCAGCCATACCGGCTGGTCTTGAGGGGCTCCAGGCGCGGCCGGGTCGGGGTTGCAGGTTCAACGGTCGCGCTTTCAGGATACGGCCCTCACCAGTGGAAACGTGGATCACGGCCTTGACTCGCTTTGACGACCGGGATGGGCCTTCCCGGTGCTTGGGACGTGGTGCTCGGTGGTGCTCCTACGTTCACGACTGCGCTCGTGGCCACTGTGTCCCGGTGCAGTGTCGGCTACTCCACTGGCGGCGGCGCGGCCTACGTGTCCTTGAAAACCTGATGAGGGCCGAGCTGCGCGAGGCGGGGAGCTCACGCGGCGCTGATCTAGCCGGCTTCGCCCTCAAGCTCCCTGCGGCGCTTCTCTGCCCAGGCCCGGATGTCGGCCGTCGCCCACACCCGCCCCACGGTCAGGTGCGCGATCGGCTCAGGGAAGTCGGGACGGTCTGCGAGTGTGTTTGCTCGCTGCCTGGACACACCGAGGAAGGCCGCTATCTCGGCCATCGCCATAACATCCCCGGTCATCAGTGCCGACCATCCGACCGGGGCGGTTTACGACATGTCACCCTACCCCCTTGACGGGTCGTAAACCCACCGGCGAGAGTCGGCGCATGCCCATATGGAGAGCACCTAAACCCGTACCGCTCGCACCCATCCATCGCCCGGTGTGGCGGCGCTGGTTCCGCCGAAATTGCTCCTGCGGACTGAGGTGGAAGACGTGCCCCGACAGGCGGCTGGCCGTGCCCGTCGAGCCTCAGGGGATCGAGCCGCCCAGGCGGACCGACTCGCCCCGTTGGAATCAGCAGACCGAGATCATGTGGGTCGGAAACGGGCTCACGAGAGGGCAGGCGTACCGCGCGAACGGCGGCCGGCATGCGTGAGCACCTACCCATCCGCCCCATGTGGCTGTGTCGCGTCTGCGCGCAGCCCTGGCCGTGCGGGGAGGCTCGTTTGAGACTTTCTGCCGAATACGTGAACGATCAGGTAGCGCTGAGCATCTACCTGGCGTCAATGCTCGGCGAGGCCGCCGACGACCTGCGCAAGCTCAATCCCGAGCCTGGGCCAGATCACGTGCTCCTGTTCCGAAGGTTCCTTGGCTGGACAAGGCAGGGCGAGAGTCCAGACCAGGCAGGCGAATAGGAGTGCGTCATCCGCTACCCACCCTTCGAACCGCCCTGCGCCTTGCGCATGATCACGCATCGCCACGGGCAGCCTCACGCCAGATCCACTCTGGACGGCCAGCGTCGCTCAACCTCGCTAACTCCGTCAAGCCGTTCGATCTTGGCCAGGAACCGGCATTCGTCGCACCACGTACAACAACTATGGGTGATGGCAAGGTTGAGGGGCAGGAACCCGATCCCGGTTTGGAGGGTGGTGTCGGGAAAGAGTCGGTTAGGTCCACTCGCCGGGCGGGCGGCACCGGGGGGCCGATGCCGTGCGGCGCGCGACGGTGACCTCCAGGTCGATGGAGAAACATCCGCCCAGAGGTCGGACACGCCTACCGTTCTACGGCAGCCATGGGACTGCCAATTCGGTCGGTTGCACCCGCCGTTGCTTAGTGGGACTGTGCGACTATCGTCCGTTCCATGGTCGATGCACTGCCGCTCCGGATTTTCCTAGCGTCGCCCGGCGACCTTGAGCACGAGCGCGAGGTCGTCCGTGCTTGCGTTGATGAGCACAACGCCCGGCGAAGGGGCCAGAGCAGCGTCACCTACGAGGTGGTCGGGTGGGACCGCGTCAGAGGGACGGCGAGGCGGCCGCAGGAGGCGATCAACGAGCTCATCAGCGAAAGCCACTTTTTGGTGGCAATGTTCAAGGGAGCGTGGGGCAGTGAGCCCGGTAGCCCTTGGGGATACTCTTCCGGTACGGAGGAAGAAGTATTCACGGGTCTCCTCGAACTCGGCCGCGCCGAGCAGCCGATGCGGGATGTATGGATTGCCTTCCTGAAGCATGACTCACCCGCTGATCCGATTGTGAGTCTTCGGGAGCAGATGTCCCGTCACCTGGGCCTGCCCCGTTTTGACGGACATCCGAGATCAGGGGACCTGGGGTCTCCGGGAGGATGTCCAGCATCATGGAGAGCATGGGAAAGAAGCGGCCACGGCCTCGGCGTTCGTTCACGCCGGAGTTCAAGGCCGAGATCGTCGAGTTGTGCCAGCGTGGTGACCGCACGCTGCGGCAGGTCAGCCAGGACTTCGACCTGACCGAGACGGCAGTGCGTGAGTGGGTCAAGCAGGCCGAACTCGACACCGGCGTCCGCGCCGACGGGCTGACCACCGACGAACGGGCCGAACTCGCACAGCTGCGCAAAGAGAACCGCAGGCTGCGCGAAGACGTCGATGTGCTCAAACGGGCGACGGCTTTCTTCGCGAAGGAGACCCGGTGAACGTCTTCCCGTTCATCGCCGCGGAGCAGGCCGGCAAGCACAGCGTCAAACGTGCCTGCGAACTGCTCGAGGTCTCCCGATCCGCCTACTACCAGCAGAAAACCGGCGCCCAGTCGCAGCGCGAGCGGGTCGATGCCCGGCTCACCGACAAGATCACCGTGCTGCACGAACAGTCTAAGGGCACCTACGGGGCACCCCGGATCCACGCTGACCTCACCGAGCAGGGGCTACGGCACGGCCGCAAACGCGTCGCCCGGCTGATGCGCACCGCCGGACTCGCCGGCAAGAGCCCACGCCGCTGGCGCACGACCACAATCCCGGATCCGGCCGCTGAACTCCGGCCTGACCTGGTCGGCCGCGACTTCCGTGTTGATCCTGGCGTCATCGATACCCGCTGGTGCGGCGACATCACCTACATCAACACATGGCAGGGCTGGCTCTACCTGGCCACCGTCATCGATCTCGCATCACGCCGGGTCGTCGGCTGGGCCGTGGCCGACAACCTGAGGACCGACTTGGTCGACGCCGCCCTCGCCGACGCTCTCGCACGCCGCCGACCCGAGCCCGGGCTGGTGTTTCATTCCGACCGCGGCACGCAATACGTCAGCGCCCAGCACGCCCGCCTCGCACACCGTCACGACATCCGCCTGTCCGTCGGCCGGCGCGGACAGTGCTGGGACAACGCAGTCGCCGAGTCGTTCTTCGCCACCATCAAAACCGAACTCCTGCACCGCCAGGCCTGGCGCACGCACCAAGCCGCCCGACAGGCCATATTCGAATACATCGAGGGCTGGTACAACACCCGCCGCCGACACTCAACCCTCGGCTACCTCAGCCCTGCGGCTTTCGAGGCCACCAGCTCACAACCGCTACCGATCGACCAAGCCGCCTAACTAAGATCAACACAACGACCCTGTCCGTCGAAACGGGTCAAGCCCAACCACTCGGTGATGTACGAGGCGGTAGCGGACGCCCGAGAGCTAAAGAACAAGCTAAAGGAGCGCCTCTTGACATGGGAGGTGCTGGCGAGTTCCAAGATTCCCCGGCATATTGAGCTGCTTCCGTCGTCTGGACGGGACGTCTTGCACGCGGCCAACTTACGGCTGCGTGGCGAGAAGCTGGTCGAGCTTGGTCAGGCCGACGCCGGGAGGATCGCACTGAGAGAAGCCGCGACCTTGGGCGGACCAGGCGAGCACTTGGCGTATGCCAGATTCCTGGCAAGGGACGGCGACTTCGACGGTGCGTACGCCTCGACACAGCACGCGATCGATCAGATTCTAGATGGCGCTTCACACCTGTATTCGCCGCTTGCGGCGGAAGCGTTCGCAGCTCAGGCCGGATTGCTACGACGGGTAGGACGTGATGTCGATGCCATCGGCCGGCTTAGGCAAGCACTAACCCTCCTCGACGAACGCGATGCTTTCGGCCAGAAGGTCCGATGCCGCATTCTCGATGAACTTGGGCTCGCGTACTTAAAGGTTGACGACCTTCCGATGGCTCGACGGAACTTCGACGATGCATTGATGGCCAGACGACACGCTGGGAACGAGCTGGATGTGTGCCAATCGCTAGTCAACCTTGCGAGGCTGGAGGTACGTGCAAAAAACCTGCAGATGGCCGCCGACTATGCGGACGAGGCAGTCATGACGCTGCGCGGCATGCCTCCGACTGCGCTGCATGCCAACGCCGAGGTGCTCGGCGCCCAGGTGCGTCTTCGGCAGGGCCAGCCCAACGACGGCTTGCCATTTGGTGAGCGGGCGCTGTCTCTAAACCGCCAGATCGGAAACAGACGTGGTGAGGCAATCTCGCTGAAGCTGCTTGCGCAGTGTTACCGCGCGTCTGGGCGGCGAGTTGAGGCAGAAGCGTACGCACGGGCATGTCTTGAGCTAAACGAATCGATGCGCAATACGCAGGGCGTGCAAGAGGCACAGTGGATCCTTGATCATCTCAATGAGTGATCAAAAGGTTCACCCGATCAAAACGGCACCCCTGGCATCGACTTGGACGACGTCGCGGCTGGGCCACAAAAGAGCGCTAAGTCGACCGGACTCGTCCCCGCAGCCGGTGTCGAGTTGCGCGGAGTTGTGCCCTACGCGTGCCAACTCCCCGACGGGAAGATGCCCGCTGATTCGGAACTTGTCCGCAGACGCGAGAGGCGGCATGTGTTGGGCGATCAGGTCGTCCGTCTCGTAGGTCTGAGGCATGCTTCGTAACGCTTCCAAGTGTTCGCTTGGAAATCTTGCCCTGAAGTCTCTGAGGACATCCGCGCCTACCCTCCCGTTCACGTATGAACGGATCGTCATCGCTCCGCCCATCTTGAGAAACGCAGCCAGGTCCTCGGTCTTAAACGCTTCAAGCAACACGGACTCATGGTTGCCTGCGAGGAGGGTCGCGCGGCCGGTCCGCGATTGCTCAAGGAGCTCGCGCATGACCGCGGCGGAATCCGGGCCCTTGTTGATGTAGTCGCCTAGGAACACCATGTGCGGTCCGCCGCGAGAGCTGAGCAGATCACAAAGGCCTCGGAGGGCGTCCACGTTCCCGTGAACGTCGCCGACGAACGCAACCTCGACATTCACAGCAGAATCTTCTCCACTTCGGCGTAGTCGGATCCGTTCCCGGTGGCACCGAGTGCCATGAAGGCCATCGAAAGTGTGTCGCTCGGTCGACCCCACTCGTTGACGACGGTGGCCTCGAGGGAGCCGTTCTCGCTCAAGGGAAACTCGCCGACGAGCCTGCGCAGCCAGGACAAACAGTCGGTCAAGTCGGCAACGGTCGGCTCGCCCTTCTGCCGCGAAGCCAGAAGTTGTGCAAGATTCACATCGTTGTGGCGGATCGCCAGCTCGCGAACCGAGAAACATGGATTGCCTGCGGCGATAGACTGTGCGTAGAGGCAGCTGCGCAGCAAATAGCGGGCCTGCCTCAGAAGACCTGGAAGATACTTAGGCAGGTCGCGATCCAGGCTGGTGAATAGCGTCGACATCTCTCGCGCCCGTGAGAAAAGCCGCCCGGTGTCGACCTCACCCATCGACGCGACGGCTTGGGCCAGCTTCCCGTGTTTGTCCCAAACAATCTTCGCGTCTCGCTTGAGATGAGACCCGAATAGGGTGCTGATGCCGGTCTCCAATTGTTGGACGGTGTAGTAGCTGACGCTTACTACACCGGAGTAGGCGCTGGCACGAGCTCTGGCCACCAGCGCTAGAACGTCCAAGTCGGAGCCGGGTACAGCGTCCCCGCGTGCTTGGCTTCCGTAGACCAGAAGGGCTTCGACATCTGCAGGAAGGCCAGGGAAAGTCCTTAGAATTTCGTTGGGTACACCCAACTTCAGCAGCGCGGCAACGGCATCGTCCCGCGTCACGTTCGACCGACCCTTCCGTGATGGTTGCCGAGATATTCCGATTCGGCGTAGCAGATGACGAACGAACTGTCCATCTACGTACCCTGCGAATCGACTATGCGGTTTGTGAGTTCGACGGTGGCGAGGTAGGTCCAGAAAATCCAATCGAGGTAGAAATCATCGTAATCGCGCTTCTGCTTTGCATCTTGATGGCGCACATGGAAGTTGTTGGCGATGTCAAAAAGCGCCCCCCGGTCGCTCTTGGCGAGTGCATCGGCAAGGACACTGTGCCGACGTTCCTCAAGTACCAGAGCTAGGGCAGCAATGGCTGATCGTTTTTGGTTGCGGTCGGCTCCACGTTGTCTGAAGAGCGCTAACGCATGGCGGACCTGATCGGCAGGGCCGCTATCCTTGCGGCTTGCAACTGCGTGCATTAGTTCAGTCCGAGCGTCGTCAGTAACGCTGACTAACCTTCCGACGTCGTCACCCTCGTCAGCTAGTCTCAGGCCGAAGTCGCTTCGAACCAGGATCTTGTTTACTCGCCATCGATAAACCATACGTCCCGGCTCTGCCTCAAACGTCACATGATGCCAACCGCAGCCCGCGTAATTGTGCAGACGCCGCGTCGTCGGGAGAGAGACATGGTCGTGCAATAGTTCCACAACGTCAAAGAACAAATCGATGTCCCCGCCCAGGGTAGTCTGATTCAAGGGCCAGACCTGTTTGACGCCCAGCTCTCGTTCGAAAAGCGCGTCAGCCGAATCATCACGAGGGTCGTCGACGCAGTCCTTGCCAAATCGATTCTCAAAGTAGCCAGCACCGTCAAGCTCATTGACAAGATGAACGAACTCTCGTATAGCGGCTGTTTCGCTTAGAACGGCGCTGTGACGTTGGCCAGCTTTACGCTCGCGCCAGTAGGGGCGCCGCCACGATCCATCCTCGTGAAGCTGATCGGCGTTACTCAGGAGGTTGCGTAGGAACTGTTGCCTCGCGGTCAACGACGACGCCTTCGAGGGGGGGCTTCCCCATGTGTGGTCGCCGTCGATGGTATCGCGAAACTCCGCAGCCGGACCTCCTGCATAGCCGCCGGCGAACGCATGTTCCAGCATCATTTCGACATTTTCGTTCCAACTGTCCCTAGCGCGCTGATTTAGCAGCTTCGCTGCCTGGGCCTTGAACAGCTTGCGCGGCCAAACTAGCTGGAAGTCTGCCTCGGAAAAGCGGGATATCACCGCTTCATCCTCTCGCACCTGCAAGCGCCGAGCCACAGAAGGTAGATGCGCGTTGCGTGGTTGCATCCATGGGAGTGGTGTGCGAATTGCCCTTCATTGGGCGTGTTGCGTAGATGAGAGACAGTCATCGCGTCGATCCTTCAAGACGACCAAGTCCGAGAAGAGGGAACGCGATGGCCGCATCTGAGAGTGCGAACCCTGTTGACCTGCTGTGCGAGCAGATCGCCAAGGCCCTGCTGGCTCGGGCCCTCGACGCCGGGGTGCCAGTCGGGTGGATCACCGGCGACGAAGCTTACGGGCAGGTCAAGAGTCTGCGGGTCTGGCTGGAAGAGCGTGATGTGGGCTATGTGCGGGCCACCCGCCGCAACGTCGACATGGTCACTACCAGCATGGGCACCTGCCGCGCCGACCAGCTGATCGCCGCCCTACCCGCCCAGGCATGGTGCCGACTCTCCGCCGGCGCCGGCGCGCACGGCCCCGCGACTACGACTGGGCCCGCATACCAATCCGCATCTGCTGGCCACCCACGCCTGGCTCGCCGCCACGAAAACCGTTGCCGTAAAAGGGGAACCGGCCCTGGCGAGGTGCCTACGCCACCGAACGCGCTACGACGAAACCATCGCATGGCCACGGACCAACAACGCCGACCGGCCGGCGGCTTGACGCGTTAGCGACGTGGGATGTCTAAACCGTGTGTGGCAGGTGCGACTCGGAGGCGATGGACCCCTTGCGAACCGAGAGGGACAGGCTAGGACGTAGGCCACGCTCGTCGTACGAGCACCAATCGAGCAACATGCCCCCATAGGGGACGAACGACAAGAGGCGCCTGACCCCTATTGCGGCAGGTCAAACGCCTCCTGATCTTGTGCGCCCGAAGGGACTCGAACCCCTAACCTTCTGATCCGGAGTCCGAAGGACGCATCCCACCGGTTCGTTCGCCCAGGCGCACCAGCATGATCGTTCCTTCTTGGGCTGACCGGGTGGCGCGGCCCCGGAGGCGGCCGGTCGCTGAGGCGCCTTAACGCGAGGATCGCACTCCGAGCGCCCCGTGCCCTCAGCCTGGACGAGCGCAGCCGGTTGTAGCCCTCGGAATCTGCTCGGTGAGTCGTGGGCAGGCCCGGATAGCACTGGTCAAAGTCGGGCAGCGGTGGGTACCGGGCGTCGCTGGGCGATGATCGCGTGCTCGGTGTGGTGCTCCAACGGTCGGGGCAACGGCGGCTGACAAGGGTGGGCGAGGGTGGGCACTCCTCGGTACTCGTGGGTATCCGCTGGCAGGTAGGCTGTGCACTCGCGCCCTCGTAGCTCAGGGGATAAAGCATCGGTTTCCTAAACTTAAGCTCATCGATCGCTGGTGGGCGTGTGACCTGCTGCTCCTTCGTCTTGGCCGCCGACTGCGGGGTCGCATTCGCGTGGTTGCTGCTCGTTACGTCGGTCATCAGTCGGAGGTTGACGGGCAGCGGCTACCACGCCGCGCGGGCGGGCGGGAGCGCTTTCTGGGGCGTGTCTGTTACGTCAACACGCCGTCTCACCATATAGACGATCATCACTTTTTGTGGTCGTCAGGATGCCTTGTTGTGCCGCGAAAGCCCCGTTTAGCCTGGGCGCCCGAAGGTCAGCGGGGGAGCGGCGAGATGCAACTGGAAATTCGACTATTGGGCACCGTGGAGTTGAGTGTTGACGGCCAGCTCGTCACGCCGGGCGCGGGGAACCGACGGGCGGTGCTGGCCGGGCTCGCGCTGGCGGCGAACCGGTCCGTGTCGTTGAGCCGATTGGCCGAGATGGTCTGGGCCGGCGCCCCACCGCCGTCTGCGGTGGCGAATCTCCGTTCGCATGCAGCCGGGCTTCGCCGGGTGCTGGGCGACCGGTTGGTCGCCCGCCCCAATGCGTACGAGTTGCGACTGGCGCCGCACGAGCTGGACGTCATCGAGTTCCAACGGCTGGCAGAAGTAGGTCGAGGCCGCGCGGCCACCGAGGATCCGATTGGCGTCATTCCGACGCTGACCGCAGCACTGGCACACTGGCGCGGTGTGGCCGGCGACGGCCTGCCGCGCGGCACAGCATTGGACAATCGCTGGGCGAGCCTGGACGAGGAACGGCTCCAAGTCTTCGAGGAGCTGGCCGAAGCGCGGTTAGCGGCCGGGAGACACGGCGACCTGCTCTCCGAGCTACGCGAACATCTGGCTGCCCACCCGCTGCGGGAGCGGGCGTGGGGGCAACTGATACTCGCCCTCTACCGTTGCGGAGACGTTCCAGCCGCACTTACCGCCTATCGGGATGCTCACACCACGATCGGCGAGCAGCTCGGCATCGAGCCCGGTGAGGAACTCAGCGCAATGCACCGGGCGATACTCGGCCGGGCACCCGAAGTCTCGTACACACCGCCGCCCGCTGTGATCGCCAGGGCACCGACGCCGGCCGTCGAGACCAGGTCCGACGGTGTCGTCGGCTGGACGGTGCCCCGCGAGTTGCCGGCGGACCTGGTCACCTTCGTCGGTGGTACCGCAGAGATCGCGGACGTCGTGGCGACGGTGACCACAGCTACCCCCGCCGTCATGGTCGTCACCGGCCCGGCCGGCAGCGGCAAGACGGCGCTCGCTGTGCGCGCCGCCCACGTAGCGGCCACCGATTTCCCCGACGGACAGGTCTTCGTCGACCTCGGGTACCGGGCCTCGGTGACGCCGGACGAGGTGTTGGCCCGGGTGCTGCGCGCTCTGGGTGTCGCGCCAGCCGACGTGCCGAAAGGCGCCGACGAGCAGGCCGGACGGTTCCGCTCACTCGCCGCCGGACGCCGGCTCCTGCTGGTCGTGGACGGGGTCACCCGGGCGGCGCAGGTGCGGCCCCTGCTGCCGGCTGGACCTGGTCCAGCCCTGATCGTGGTCGGGCAACGGCATCTGGGCAGTCTCGAGGGGGTGCATCGTGTCGCCCTCCCGCCGCTTGGTGCCACTCGGGCTCGCGAACTGCTGGCCGCGCTCGCCGGTTCGGCCCGACTGGCAGCGGATCCGGCCAGCACCGCCGAGTTGGTCAGGATCTGCGCCGGGTCGGTGCTCGCGCTCCGGATCGTCGGTACGAGGCTGGCGAGGTGGCCGGGGATGTCAGTGGGCACGCTCGTCGGCCAGCTCGGTGATGGCCGGGGCCGGCTGGACCTGCTGACCTACGAGGATCTGTCGGTGCGGGCCAGTCTGGCGACCGGCGTCGCGGTGGTCCGCTCCGAGGACGAGGTGGCAGGTCGGCTCTTCGAACTGCTCGGCGCGTCCCCGGAGGCCCCGGCGATGGTGGACCGGGCCGCCACGCACCTCGGCGTCTCCAGCCAGCGGGTGCGCCAGGCTCTTGAGGACTTGGTCGAGGCGCACCTGCTCTACCGGGACGGGCCAGGCGGCTACCGACTACCCGCACTGGTCGGCGACTATGCCGCCGAATTGGCCGCCGTGCCGTCCGCGTTGGCGCACCCACTGATTAGCGGCCCGCCCATTACCCTGCTCCCCAGATCGGCGTGAGATCGGGTTGCGACACCTCTCGCGCCCATGTTCGTAGTGGCCCAATTTCCACCCCTCGCGTCAGGTCAACAGCACTAGGAGCGAACACCTCACCTACCTCGCTAGGGCCACAGCTGGCCGGTGCACTGGGCCCAGCCGGGTGGGCCCAGGCTGCAATCTTTGCCTTCGTCCGACCGCAGATGGGGGCAATCGAGGCAGGCGAGGTCGTCCCCTGAGGCGCTCCGTTGTGATGACCACTGCTGGTGTCGCGCCGAGGTTCGCGCCGCCGATTGGTCGCGCCGGTCGTCGGCGAGCAGCACACGCCTGAGGCGGGCGTGCGGACGCCAGCGTTCCTGCGGGCACAGGGTAGCGGCCGTCGCCGACGTCGTGACGATCCGCCTGCTGTCGTACCCGCTGGTACTGAGGGCTCTGCAGGCCGTGGACGGTTGCAACAGCGACAGAAATAGCACCTGTCGCCCACCATATATCGTAAATATAGGTGATCGTGTATCCCCCCGCGAGATCCTTACCCATCGTGTCTGCCTGTAGACCGGAGGGTGACGGGTGAAGAAGAAAGCGAGAGGTCCCCTGATCGGGGGTCTGGTGCTGGCCATGGTGGCCACGCTCGGCGGGATGGAGGTCCTACCGGACCAGGATCCCCAACGCGCCGGCCAGGCGGCCAGCGCCGAGGACGAGGGCCTGCTGTCCCGGCTGGGCAACGCCGCGCGTGGCCTGGTCGACGGCGGGCCGCGCAAGGCGAAGCCCGAGGTGGTGAGTGCCGGGTTGGCGGTGCACGAGAAGCCGCCCGCAGCGAAGAACTGGCCGCCGCAGAAGCGGGTCAAGGAGCTCACCGGCAAGCGGACCACGAACAGCAAGGTCTACCAGCTCTCCGACGGGCGTACCCAGGCGGAGATCTCGGCGGTGCCGCTGCACTACCGGGACGCCAAGGGTAGGTTCCAGCCGATTGACACGAAGGTCCGCCCGACCACGGAGAAGAAGGGCTACGTCCAAGGCAACCGGACGAACGCCTTCACCAGTCTCTTCGGGGACAGCACCGATGAGCTGGTCCGGTTCGAGCGGGACGGTCGCAGCATCGAGCTGGGCCTCGCTGGCGCGGCGAAGGATGTGACGCCGAAGGTCTCCGGCTCCACGGTCACCTACCCGGGGCTCGCTGGCGGCGCCGACGTCGTCTACGACGTCACCTCCACCGCCCTCAAGGAGAAGATCGTCCTGCACCGCGCCCCGACCGGGCCGGTGTCGTACACGTTCACCCTGGACACGGCCGGCCTCACCGCGCAGCAGCGCCAGGACGGCTCCATCGCGTTCGTGGGTCCGGACGGCGGTGAGCCGGTCTTCGTAATGCCGGCGCCGTTCATGTACGACGACAAGGACGACGCGTCGTCGCCGCACGGCAAGGTGTGGAGCGACAGGGTCTCCCAGCGCGTGCAGCAGATGTACGGGCAGACGACGGTCACGGTGTCCGCGGACGCCGCGTGGCTGGCCGACCCGGCCCGGGTCTACCCGGTGGTGATCGACCCGACCATCAAGATCCAACCGGTGCCGGCCGACGCCCAGGACGTGGCGATCTACTCGGGTGCCACCACCACGAACTACAACGGCACCTACCAGTTGAACGTGGGCACGACCGCGACGGCCGCCTGGCGTTCGTTGCTGAAGTTCAACCTGGACACGATC
Source organism: Micromonospora sp. U21 (assembly GCF_018070045.1). Taxonomy (GTDB): domain Bacteria; phylum Actinomycetota; class Actinomycetes; order Mycobacteriales; family Micromonosporaceae; genus Micromonospora. The sequence continues at coordinate 424,654 of NZ_JAGPYK010000002.1, read as the reverse complement.
CCGGACAACACGTCGATCGACGACGCCCAGCTTCAGCTGTACTACTCGCAGACCCACACCGACTGGGCCTACGACGTGCCGATGCAGGCGCACCGGGTGACCGCGGACTGGACCGACGACACCGCGACGTGGGGCACCATGAGCGACAATCTCGCCGGTGCACCGGCGGCCAACACCGTCACCAAGGACGACGGCGACGCCGGCACGTCGGTGACCGGGTCGTGGCCGTATTCCGGGAACACCACGTTGACGCCGAAAGCGATCAACGGCGACTACAAGTACCACGGCAGCAGTCTGTCGACGGACACCCACACCTGGGTGCCGACCATCACCGAGTCGGGCGACTATCAGGTCGAGGTCCACTACGTGGGCGCCTCGGACCGGCCGACGAACGCCCCGTACACGGTGCACTTCTCCGGCGGGTCGAAGAAGTACACCGTCGACCAGACCACGCCGTCCAGCGCCGGCAAGTGGCTCACTCTCGGTACCCATCCGTTCGTGGCGGGCACCACCGGCAAGGTGGTACTCAACGGCGTGCCGGGCACGTCCGCGAACGCTGACGCGGTGCGGTTCACCAAGGCCGGCGCGGTCAAGAAGTACGCCAAGTCCAGCGTGTGGAACTCGTTCCCGGTGCGCAACGTGGTGCAGGAGTGGGTCAACGGCACCGCGAACTACGGGTTCATGGTCAAGGCGCTCGACGAGGCGACCAAGGGCCGCGGCGGGCCGACCTACGAGGCGTCCGAGTACGCCTACAACAACGACCGCCGGGACTTCAACCTTCCGAAGCTGACCGTCACCTACGGCCGGCCGGGTGTCACCGTGAACCCGCCGACCACGATCACCTCCACCGGCGCGGTGCTTGATTGGCCGGCCTACCAGGATCCGTCGGGGAGCACGGGCGACGACATCGTCGAGTACCAGGTGCACCGCAGCATCCACCAGAACTTCGAGCCCTCGACCGCGACGCTGATCTCGCCGGTCTCCGCGGCCACCCGCACGTACCAGGACACCACCGCGGTACCGACGGCGGCCGACAACACCGACCCGATGGCGCGCAAGTTCTACTACTACATGGTCGCGGTGAAGACCCAGGACGGTGAGGTGATCGCGGGTCCGACGCAGCAGGCGATGCTGCCGAAGGCTGGCCAGATCACCCGGATCTACCGGAATGCGGCGACCACCCCGACCGGCACTGACGGGGTCATCGACACCACCCTGTCGAAGGCCCGTCCGACCGAGAATGTGAACGTCTACGACGGTGACCCGTACGTCAGCCCGGGCAACAACTCGTCCTACTACGGCGACACCCGGGGTCTGGTCAAGTTCCCCGACCTGGCCGGGATCCCGAGCAGCGCGCAGGTGGTCGACGCGCAGCTGCGGATGTACAACACCTACCTCTACCCGGGTGACGACACCGACGAGTACGTCGACGTCTACAAGCTGACGACGGCGTTCGACGAGTCCAAGGCGACCTGGAGCACCAGCAACGGCACCACCGCGTGGCTCACCACGGGTGGGGGCGGTGACTACGACGCCAACTGGAAGGCGAGCTTCAACGGGTTCACCAACGATCCGGAGTGGGAGAACTGGAACGTCACGCCCGCAGTCAAGGGCTGGCTCACCACGCCCGCCGACAACAAGGGCTTCCTGCTGCGGCAGCGCGACGAGACGAACCTGACGGCGCGGGCGATGCTGCTGTCCTCCGAAGGTGCCGAGCCGCTGCTGCGCCCGACGCTGGAGGTCACCTACCTCGAGCAGAGCGCCGAGTCGACGTACTACGCCGCCTCGACGCCACAGACGCTGACGCCGAACGCCACGTACACCCTCCCGGTGACCGTGTCGAACCCCACGCTGGCGCCCTGGAACACCGCGGACTGGGAGCTATCCTACGACTGGAAGCGGCTGAACGAGACCGGTGACCTCGTCGACGCCACCGACGAGAGCTACGAGCTACGTACCCCGCTGCCGAAGAACGTGGTGGCCGGCGGCACGGTCGACGTCACCGCTCAGGTGAAGACCCCACCGTCGTCGACCGATGGGAACAAGCGCAGCGAGTACGTCCTGAACTGGGATCTGCGCAAGAAGCTGGACGGCAGCAAGCTGTCGGCGTCCTCGCCGATCAAGGGGCTGCCGCAGAACGTGGCGGTGGAGGAGCCGACCTCCGACCAGCTGGGTCTGGAGAAGTTCTACTCGTACGCGGGTAAGAACACCGGCGCCGGCGGCACCCTGATGAACAACCTGTTCGCCGGTAACACCGTCTGGTCGTACAACGCGCTCAGCAACCCGTCGCGGGGCCTGTCGACGTTCGTGCGGATGTCCTACAACTCGCTGGACACCACCGACTCGGTGGCCGGGGCCGGCTGGTCGCTGCAGGCGTCTTCGATGATGCGCCTGGGCACCCCCCTCGATTTCCACCCCAACCCGAACCCGACGAAGGTCACCCTGACCGACGGCGACGGCACCAGCCACTGGTTCACCTGGGACCCGGCCACCTCAGAATGGAAGAGCCCCAAGGGCGTCCATCTTTACCTGCAAAAGAACAGCCCGGTCGACTGCAAGCCCAACACGCAGGAGCGCAAGGCCTGGGTGCTGACCAAGCCGGACCGCACGCAGTTCTTCTACGACTGCGAAGGCTTCCTGTCCAGCACCGTGGACAACAACGGCAACGAAATGCTCTTCACCTACGAGGAGCGCAAGTCCAACAACAAGCCGACCAAGTTCCTCAAGTACATCACCGACCCGACCGGTCGGATCGCTCTGACCCTCGACTACTACGCCAAGGGCCAGACCTACGACTACATCGACGACACCACCTGGACCAAGGTCCGCGCGTCGTCCGGCCTCACCAACCCGAAGATCATCGACCACGTCTCGCAGATCACCGACATCTCCGGGCGAAGATTGACCTTCACGTACACGGACAAGGGTCTGCTCGGTGAGTTGATCGACGGTGCCGGCTCCACCAACGGCGCGCCCAAGGTGTTCAAGTTCGCCTACGACATGACGCAGGGGAACAAGAACGTCAAGCTGGTCAAGGTCACCGACCCGCGCGGCAACGCCACCGACCTGGCGTACCACTACCCGCAGACCGGCGACGACCCGAAGTGGCACTGGAAGACCAAGTACTACACCGACCGGATCGCCGACGACCACCTGACCCAGTTCGCCTACGTCGACCCGGACACCACCAACAACATCCAGACCACGGTCACCGACGCGGAGAACCATGCCACCGTCTACCTGATGGACGGCTACGGCCGGCCCATCCAGACCACCAACGCCAAGAACGAGACCACCAAGGTGGAATGGGATGACGACCACAACGTCAAGCGTTTCGAGGAGAACAACGGCGCGGTCTCGACCTGGCAGTACGACGCCAAGACCGGCTACCCGACCCTGATCAAGGACGCCGAAGCGGTCAAGAACGGCACGTCGGGCACCGTGTTGGCCTATCAGCATCAGCTCAACGGGTACGTCGCCGATCTCACGGAGAAAACGAGCCCGGAGGGGCGCAAATGGACATTCGGCCACGAAACCGACGGCGACCTCTCCTGGGTCGTCGACCCCATGGGCAGCACCACGTCAGACCCGGACGACTACAAGACGTCCTACACGTACGACGCGTGGGGCCAACTGCTGACGGCGACGGATGCCGGGAAGAACACCACGGTCAACAGTAGGTTCGACCTCAACGGCTACCCGCAGACCATCACCGACGCGGATAGCCGGGCCACGAATTTCGTCTACGACGAGCGCGGCAACGTGCTCAAGGTCACCGACGCGCTGAACCACGACACCCTCCAGACGTACGACACGTTCGGTCGTCCGCTGGAGAACAAGGTGGCCAAGAACCAGACCGCCAACGAGTGGATCACCACGCCGGCGCCCAAGTACGACGAGAACGACAACGTCTACGAGTCGGCGACGCCGACCGGCGCGGTGATGAAGGCGTTCTACGACGAGGCCGACCAGCTCGAGTACACGCTGGCCCCGGTCGACGAGGCGGGCGACCCGGAGCGGAAGACCTCCTACACGTTCGACAAGGTCGGCCACCTGCTGACCACGACCGAGCCGAAGGGCAACCTGACCGCCACGGCCGGGGACTTCACCACCACCAACGGCTACGACGAGATCTACCAGCTCACCAGCGTCACCAACGCCAAGGGCGAGAAGACCACATACGAGTACGACAACGTCGGCAACGTCCGGAAGGTGGTCGACCCGCGGAAGAACGCGACCGCCGACGCCCTCGACTACACCAACGTGATGGAGTACGACAAGGCGCACCGGGTCACCAGGACCACGGACGCCGCCGGCAAGTCGACCAGCCAGACCTACGACCGGGACGGACTGGTCACCGCCACGACCGACCAGCTCGGCAACACGACCGAGGTCACCCTCGACCCTCGGGGCAAGCCGAGCCAGGTGAAGGTCCCGCACAAGAACGACGCGGGCACCATCACCTACCGCACCACCAAGTACCAGTACGACGAGGTCGGCAACCAGACCAAGGTGATCAGCCCGCGGGGCGTGGCCACCCCGGACACGGACGACCCAGACGACTTCACCACGGAGAAGGTTTACGACAAGCTGAACCGGGTCAAGGAGACCCGCACCGCATACGACAAGGACGACGCCCGCTACACCACGGCGGACGTCACCACCTACGAGTACGACGAGGTGGGCCGGCTCAAGATCCTGTCGGCGCCGCCGTCGGCGGGCGAGTCAACGCGCAACAACACCACGTACACGTACTTCGACAACGGCTGGACGAAGACCAGCAGCGACCCCTGGGACATCGTCACCGCCTACGAGTACAACGAGCTCGGCGCCCAGACCACGCGGACGCTGACGCCGGCCGGAGAGAACCCCTCGAACTCGACGGCCAACCGGACCATGACCTGGACCTACTACCCCGACGGCAAGCTGAGGTCCCGCGCGGACAACGGCGTGCCGGTCGGCAAGCAGGTGGTCCTAGTCGACAACTCCGACTTCAACAACACCACCGCCACCGGCACCTGGACCGCGGCCACTACGGCCGGCAACAAGTACGGCACCAACTACGTCACCCGGGCCGCAGGGACCGGCGCGAACACCTTCACCTGGCAGTTGAACGTGCCGCAGTCCGGCACGTACGAGGTCTTCGCCCGCTACCCGACGGTCACCGGGGCGGCCACCGACGCCAAGTACACGGTGAACCACGGCGGCGGCAACACGCCGAAGACGGTCAACCAGAACACCGGCGCCGGCACTTGGGTCAGCCTCGGCTCGTACAGCTTCAACGAGGGCAACAGCCAGAAGGTATCACTGTCGGACCAGGCCACCGGCACAGTCGTGGCCGATGCGGTCAAGCTGGTCCGGGACAACACCGGTGAGGCGGACGACGAGAAGCAAAACTACGCCTACCGGTACGACCCGAACGGCAACCTCGAGACCATCACGGACTCGTCACCGGACGCCCGCGTCGACACCTACGCCGTCGACTACACCGGCCTGAACCAGGTGCAAACCGTCACCGAAAGCAAGCTCGGGGCGCTCAAAAACACCACCTCGTTCACCTACAACGAGAACAGCGCCCCACTGACCACCACGCACGACAAGCAGTACTCGGCCTACGAGTACGACGTGCGGGACAGGCTCTCGAAGGTCACCAACGGCAAGTCGCCCACCGACACCGACAAGAAGGTCACCACCTTCATGTACACCGACCGCGGCGAGAAGCTGAAGGAGACCAAGGGCAACGGCAACACCGTCGACCACACCTACTACCTCGACGGTCTGCTCAAGTACCAAGTCGAGAAGAAGCCAAACGGAGTGGTCGTCTCCGAGCACTCCATGTACTACGACCTCAACGGCAACCGCACCAAAGACGTCAACAAGAAAATGCGGGCAGACAACCATTCCGCCTACATCTTCAACACCACCGAGCACACGTACGACCCACGCGACCGGCTGATGTCCGTGACCAAGACGGGTGATACCCCCGGCACCGAAACGTACCTCCACGACGCCAACAACAACGTCATCGACCAGACCATCAAGGGCACCAGGACCACCTACAACTACGACCGCAACCGGCTGTTGACTGCCACTGTTGGCGGTGCGAAATCGTCGTACAACTACGACCCCCTCGGTCGACTAGACACCGTGACGGCAGCAGGCGCAGTCATTGAGCGCAACGTGTACGACGGCTTCGATCACATCATCGAGAACCGCAGAAAGGTGGCTGCCGGAACGGCCATCACGAAGTACACCTACGATCCGCTGGACCGGACGACGACCAAGACAACTGACGCCGGTGGCGCCAACGAGAAACCGACCACCTTCAACTACTTGGGCCTCACTTCTGAAGTACTCGACGAGGAGGTTGCCGGCAAGCTCACCAAGTCCTATCGGTACTCCCCGTGGGGTGAGCGTCTCTCCCAGGTCGCTCACCAGGAAGACGGCAGTGAAGAAGACTCCTACTACGGCTACAACCCGCACACCGACGTCGAACAGTTGACCGACGAGACAGGCGACTCGAAGGCTACGTACGGGTACACGGCCTATGGTGGTAACGACGAAGAGCAGTTCACCGGAATCGACAAGCCCGACCCGGCGGATCCGAACAAGGAACCCTACAATGCCTATCGATACAACGCGAAGCGCTGGGATCAAGGATCCGGTACCTATGATATGGGATTCCGTGACTACAATCCCGGCCTGAATCGATTCTTGTCCCGGGACAGCTATAACGGAGCCCTGGCTGACCTGCACCTCGGGCTGAATCCGTGGACGACCAACCGTTACGCGTTCGGTGGCGGCAACCCGATCAGCATGATTGAGATCGATGGCCACGTGATGGATTCAGGAGGCGGTGGGGGCGGTGGAGTGGCGCCGCCGACCTGCTCGAGTGCGACCCCGGAATACTGTCATGCGTCAGGTGGTAACGAGCTCGGCTCTTATGGGCTCGGAGTGAAGTGGCTCCTCGGGTTCGTCTCGGGCTTCCCGCAGATGGCGGCTTGTAAAAATGTCAATGCTTCCTGCCCTGGGGACAACAAGTCGGTTGAGTACTACCGAGACGGGGACGCGTTCACTGAGGGGATCCGCAAGCTGGACAGCGTCGAGCAGTCGCGCCAGGACGTTGCCGCTGCTCTCGCCAATGGACAAACATCGGGGCCGGTAAACTTCCATTACCTTGGTCAGTCGCCGGACCAGCGAAGGGAGGCGGCGAAGGACAACGGTTGGTCCATTTTGACGAACGGGCATTTGGGTATGCCCATCGAGCAGGCCTTCATAGGCTCGTATGACATGAATTGGAACCTGGTCGGATATGACGGCAGCGGGAACGCAGTGATCGAGTTTCACCTCACCAATGCAAGTACGTGGGCCTCGGCGAAACCTGATCCAGGGAAGGTCCAGAACTATCCCGGTGCGGGCGACGCCGCTCCCAGTGCCGGGAATGGTCGCGAGGCTGGCCTGGGAGAGCGGTGGCTACAGCAGTCGGTGCGGTGGCGGGAGACTTTCCCGGGTGGCACCGCACCTGACCGGCCCGGTAGATGGGAGCCTTTGCTCGAGCCTCTGAAGTACGTAAACTGGCCCTCTGTTCCCTCGATCTGGTGACGAAGGCGTGAAGGGGCCACTGGGCAGAATGAGATGTGGAACGTGAAGCTGATTCGGGCTGCGGCCATGGTCCTGACCGCAGTGATGCTGGGAGGATGCTTTTTCGGCTCCGCCTCCACCGGTGATGATCGTGCTGATCTCGTCAGTGGGGATCTGGTTGGGGTGTGGCAAAACAACGCGGGTGACACCCTGACGTTCGAGCAGAATGGCCAATTTGCAGCGAACAATCTTCCGTACGAGGAGTTTGAGGACTTCCCCGGCGCCCTGCCGGGGGACTTCGATCCAGTTCGGGATAAACTTCCCGCCTCGGGGAGCTGGGAGGTGGCAGCATCGCGAGAGGATCCAAGCGGACCAAGGAACCGAGTCAAGCTCTATGTGAAGGAACTGGCCGGCCGGCCGGCCGCTGTAGGAGCCGAAATGTGGGCCGAGAAACAGGATCAATCAGTTGTGCTCGCTTTCTATATCGGCGACCCCGATCTAAGGGACCGACGGTTGTTCCAAAAGACTCCAAGGTGAATGTCCAAAGCAGGCCGGCGTCGATGCCGACGTAGCTAGAATCTTTCGACTGTGGCAGGACGGTAGCGGCCCTGGCAATTGCCAGGGCTGCTACCGTCCTGTGAGATCGTATGCCTGTACGGTGCCAAAACCGTTTTTTCAGGCTTTGTAAACGCGTGAGTGGACCTTTGAGCGTAGGCCCATACCTGAGGTGGCTGGTCTGATAGGGATAGGTCCCATTGACGGTAGGCATCGGTTCGGCGGTCGGTCCGGTCATGCCGTGCGTGGCACGGGTGACCCGTAGGCCAGGGCCCCGGAGTAGTCCGCGAATTTCCTCTTTGGTCTGATGTTGTCCTGGGTGGCGTGCCCGGATGAGAAGCAGGGCCCCGGCAAAGTCCTCAGGTGATGCCGAGCAGGGCCAGTGGTCGGTTGCTGTCGCGGGCGTGGTGGCGGTTGGCGGCGGCGATGTTGGTGACGCCGGTCAGGCGTAGGGCGCCGATGGCGGCGTTGCGCAGGGCTGCCATGACTTGGGGTCCGGTGCCGGTGCGGATCTGGGATCGGTCTTCGTCGTAGGTGACGTCGCGAACCCAGTGGACCTTGTTCTCGATGGACCAGTGACCGCGGAGCCAGGTGGCGAGCTGGGCGGGTTTGGCCTGGTGAACAAGCAGGTCGGTGATCGCGTAGACGGTTTCGGTGGTGAAGCGTTTCGGCTGGTCGAGGCGCCGGCGGCGGCGTCGGATCTGCAGTGCTTGGGCGGCGTTGAGGAAGTCGATCCCGGTGGAGATGGACAGGATTTTCAGGGTGCGGATCTCCCGGCGGCCGTGACCACGGTCGCTGTCACGGGCGCCGTCCGGAACGGCCCGCCAGGGCAAGCAGGCCAGTTGGGCGTGCAGGCTGGGCTGGTTGCCTTTGACGGTGAGGATCCAGTGGGCGCCGCGTTCGGCGAGGTAGGCGACGTGTTCGCGCTGACAGTGCAGCGCGTCGGCGGTCACCACCGTGTCGCGCAGGTCGCCGAGCTGGTCGAGCAGCGGCTGGAACCGGGTGATCTCGTTCGTCTTGCCCTCGACATCGGTACTGGCCAGCACCACACCCGTGGCCTGGTCGGCGGCGGCGAAGACGTGCCGGGCGAGCGTGTCGCTGCTGCGGGAGCCACGCAACGTCTTGCCATCCACGGCGATCGCCCGGCGTGTTCCCGCCGGCGGCGCGGGGACCTGCGCGCCGAGCCAGGCACCGATCACCACGGCCAGCCGATCGGCGTCCAGGGCCTGCAACAGCCTGCGGATCATGGCCTCTGACGGCCGCCGGCCAGGGTCGATCCCGAGCACAGCCGCGGTATCAGCAGGTAGATCAGCGACCCACTCACCGATCGCCGCATACGAGCGGTAACCAGCGACGACCGCGCAGAGCGCGGCCGCGACCACGGTTACCAGAGCATGCCGGACTCCACGCCGGGCACGTGGATCGGGCAGGGAACCCAACGCCGTGAGCAGACCGGCAGCCGAGGCCACCGCAGATGACCCGGGCGGTGCGGTCGACAACGATGAGATCAGCGATGATGGCAGCGCGGGCATGGCTCACTTCAGATAGATCAACAGGCCTCGAGAACCTCGATGATCTTCTGGAACGTCATGCCCGCCCTGCTGCCCACACCAAGGGCGCGTCTACGCCAACCACCTCAACCCAGACACCCCTCACGACTTTGCCGGGGCCTTGGGGAAAATCTAGCTTGCTTTCCTGGGCAGCAACGCGAGCTGGGGATCTTGGTTGGCCGGTTGCTCGCCTCTCAATTGGTGGCGACCTGGGGCAGGCCAAGGGGTTGGCGGATGCGCTGCTGAGGGGCGCAGAGGGGCTAAGCTCACAACACTCGGTTGTGGCGCGTGCGCGCGCTGCGGCGAAAAAAATCCCTGTGAGGCCGAAGACGCCATGGTTCGAATATGTGACCAAGGTGGACAGTTCGGCGACGGAGGCAGTGGCCGAGGCTACTCGTCGGCTGGAGCGGCTTGGGAACGACTTGCAGGTACCGGTACTCCTATTGATTGATGAAGCGCACGAGCTGTCGGAGGACGCAGCGACAGCGCTTGTAAACGCAATAATCGACAGCGAGGGACCCGTTCTGATCATAGCTGCAGGACTGAGCTCGGCTTGGGACACAATGGTATTCGACACCCTTACGCCAGCCTCGCGGATGTTCCTCCCCATCAACGTACGTCGACTAAGTGACGCCGACGCTTGCTCAGTACTTCGTGAAACCGCCGCATCCGGGGGCGTTGATTGGCCAGGCGAATTGGTTGCCGCAGCTGCAAGTTTGGCGAACAACATTCCCGCAGAGTTGCAAGCAATCGGATCGCTTCTGTGGGATTGTGGCCCAAACGTTTCGGAAGATTCTACTCAACGTAGTATGACCCGTTATGCCACTTCACGTCGCCAGATGATTAACAGAATGCTCTCCCGAATGCCCCGCGAAGCGGTTCTTGTCGCACGCGAGTTGGTTTCGCATGGCACTAGGGGTGAGAGAATTCCACTGCTAGCAGTCAGGGCTATGACCAAGGACGATGATTCCTTCAGGTCGGTAATGAATATTTTGGAACGTACTGGACTCGTGGACATCGACGACGATCAGATTGTTTCTATAAATATTGAGCTTCAGCACTTTGCGCAGTTTCTCGCTGTCGAGCCATCGAAGGCGCAAGAGTCGCCACCGGCGCTTGAAGTGTGAACGGCCCGCCTGCCGATAGTGCAGAAACCCCCGATTCCCTTTTATGCCGCTGATAGCGCGCCTCGACTGACGACCTCCTCGGAAGGGTCGGTCCGCTGCTCGATCGGGCATGATCGATAGGCATCCGGTGCGGTGTGCGTGCGTGGATGTGTCGCCCCTACTGAGCTGGTTCAGTCGCCGTGGTCTGCCGCTGCTACACAGTTCGGCGAGAGGCCCGAAGTCGGAGTGATCCGTCGTCCGAGGCCTGCCGCCCGATCTGACCTCGTTGGGCCATACGTATGGCCGACTCCGCGACGCGTCGACGAACGCTGGCGTTGCCACATGGGTTTCCTGTCCCACCAACGCCGAAGCCAAATGACGTTGGAGTGCTAGCCTCGGCCTTTCACGGCGGTCGTGATCTTGAGGGCTGAGACTGTTGGGTAGAGACAGCGAAGTGCCTACCACGTAAGGAAAACTGACCGGTGTCGAGTCGTTCAGAGTTCCATGCGCGGAAGGCACCTCGTAGGTGCAGAGTACCGATTGGTCCAGGGGATTGTCCGTCGAGGTCGGCGGTCGTGGTGTGGTATCGCATGCCGGGATGGTGCTGCTGCGCACGTTGGCCGACCGGACCGGCCTGACCGGGGCGTTGTCGCAGGCGGTGGCGCGCCGCGGGTTCACACCAGGGCGGGACCGGGGCCGCGTCCTGACCGATCTGGCGGTGATGATCGCCGACGGCGGTGAAGCGATCGCCGACATCGGCGTGGTGCGGCATCAGGGTGAGGTGTTCGGGCAGGTCGCCTCGCCGGCGACGTGCTGGCGGGCCCTCGACGAGATCGGCGACGTGCAGATTCGGCGGATAACGCGGGCGCGGGCGACGGTGCGGGCCCGGGTCTGGTCACTGTTCGACCAGGTGCCGGCCGCTTGGGCCGCCGGCCGTGAGGTCGGTGCTGGTGTGGTGGTCCTGGACGTCGACGCGACCCTGCTGCTGGCGCACAGCGAGAAAGACGGCGCGGACAAGACCTACAAGCACACCTTCGGGTTCCATCCCCTCCTCGTCACCTGCGACAACACCCGGGAGATGCTGGCCATCCGACTCCGGCCGGGCAACGCGGGAGCGAACACCGCCGCCGATCACCTGCACGTGCTGGACGAGGCGTTCACGCAGATCCCGGCCGTGTATCGGCGACACCTGCTCGTGCGAGCCGACTCGGCCGGGGCCAGCCACAGCGTCCTGGACTGGCTCACCGGCCAGGACGCGAAGCGGGGCCGCAGGGTGGAGTACTCAATCGGCTGGTCCATCACCGCAGCGGAACGCCGGGCGATCACCAAGATCCCGACCTCGGGCTGGTCGCCGGCGATCAACGCCGACGGCGGTGTCCGCGACGGCGCCCACGTCGCGGAACTGACCGGACTGCTCACCCTGGCCGGCTGGCCGGCCGGGATGCGGGTCATCGTGCGTCGGGAACGCCCTCACCCCGGCGCACAACTGTCGCTGTTCGAGGAACGCGACGGCTGGCGCTACACCGCGTTCGTCACCAACACCCGCGCCGGAGCCCTGCAGTGGCTGGAAGCCCGCCACCGCGCCCACGCCCGGGTCGAGGACCGCATCCGCTGCGCCAAGGACACCGGCCTTCGCCGGCTGCCCTCGCGCGAGTTCCCAATCAATCAGGCCTGGTGCACCCTCGCCGCGATCGCCGCCGACCTGATCGCCTGGCTTCAGATCCTCGCACTGACCGGCGACCTGGCCCGCTGCGAACCGAAGACCTTGCGCTATCGCGTGCTGCATACCGCCGCCCGCCTCGTCCACGGCCAACGCCGCCGACGCCTGCGCATCCCGTCCACATGGCCCTGGGCCTCCCACATCGCCGCCGCGTTCACCCGGATCGCGGCGATCCCAGCCCCCGGCTGACCTCCGGCCAGCCCCCAACCCACGACCGGAGGACCCAGGAGACCACGCCCGCCGACGCGACAGCCGGCCACACACCACGCCCACCCGAGCCCAGCATCGATCAACTGCAATGCAATCAGGCGGGCGGCGCCACCACGTCAGCCCCGTGAATGATCGAGGTTAAGCCGACTCGGTTTGGTCGAGCTCGGCCAGGTCGGCGGTGCCCCGCGTCCCTCGCGGCGTTGGCACGGCCCCGATGCGGCGCTGTTGGCGCTTCGGCGTCGCGGCGAGAGTCCACGGCCCGCCGTTACACGTAGCGTTCGGATGCCCACGCTTCGAGTTCTGCAACAAGCTCGCGTTTCGGCTTCCCGGTCGCCTCAGCAAGCAACTCAAGCAGATGGAATGACACCCTGTTGTTTGCGTTCGTCAAGGTTGTAACAAGAGTGCCTGCCGCTGCACCGATTGCCGAGGCAGTCTCTTCGACGGTGTTCACGACCAGCTCCACCAGTACCTCCTGCCCGCCCTCACCGACCAGCCGCCGCGCACGCCGGTAGTAGGGCTGTTCGGTGAATATCCGTTCGGCAAGAACCGAGGTGCCGAAGTCAAGCAGGTTGTTGCCGTAGACGTCTGTCCACTGCCTCAACTGGTCGCCCTCTTGGTCCGCGACCGTCGCGCCGAGAAGCGCGATGGCACCATGCATGGCGCTTCCAACGGTCTGGGCTTCGCGTACGTCATCACTGGCCATAGAAACGCCATCGTATCGAGGTCATGGCGACGGGTCGCACGCGCTCTAGACGAGTAAGTCCTAACGACCCCGGGGTGGGCATGGGCGAAGGGTGTTGAAGATCCGTTTGTGACGGCAGACGTCAACACCCTTCTGACCGCACTCTACGTGAAGATCGACGACTGGCTCGGGCGTCCTCGCCGGACGGGTAGGCCACCGAAGCTCCCCGACGCGGAGTTGCTGACCCTGGCCGTCGCGCAGGCGCTGCTCGGGGTGCGTTCCGAGGCCCGTTGGCTGCGGTTCGTTCCCGGGCATCTGCCCGGGGCGTTTCCGTTTCTGCCCGGACAGTCCGGTTACAACAAGCGTTTACGGGCGGCGGTGCCGCTGCTCAAGCGTGCCATTCGGGCGGTCGCCGAGGACACCGACCTGTGGCCCGACACGACCTAGGTCATCGACTTTGCACCGGCGGAATGCGGCCGGTCCAGGCCGACAGTGAACCGCTCCGATCTGGCGGGGTGGGCCGGGTACGGCTACTGCGCCTCGCACTCAAGGTTCTTCTGGCGGTACCCGGCCTCACCTCGTACGCAACAGGCCAGTCGGCGTCGTTGGAGAGCAGCAGTCGCGTCCTTGAGGACAAGCAATCTGCTATGACGTGGGCCCCTTGCTATACCCGACCGAGCCCATTACTAGATCGGCCTGCTGTGGACCCTCTCCCGCTCGGCGTGTATCAGGGCATCGAGGCATTCCGGGCTGACAAGTGTGGTGTTGAACGTTTCCGTCCACCCGTTCGGCAGTTGCTGGATCGTCAGGTACGGTTCGTGACCGTCCGCGCGCAGGCGTTGAATGATCGCTTGCTCGATGGCCAGGGCGTCATCCCCGGTCGTTACGGGATACTGCGAATGCAGTTCGAATCCGTATCGGCGGTGCTGCGTGATCCGGTCGTTGTTGCGCTGCTCGGCGGCAGCGACACCGATCTTCACCGCACCCAGCTTGCGGTGGACGACGACGTACACCCGGGCCGGTTCTCCGCGCTGGAAGCCGTGCCGCGCGCAGTACCGGCATCCGCGACCGGATCGGACCTTCGCCAACGTGGGACGGCTTTCCTTTCCGCAGACGGTGTGCCGGCAGCGCCATGGCGTCATCGATGTCTGGTACGGATCCAACGGTTCGAAGCCCGCCTCACGCATCGAGACTGCCGCTTTGTGAGGTTCTTCCCTGCGGGCGAGGGCCGCCCGCAGGTCGGCGCAGCGTCGGCATCCGGATTGCCCGGCGAGGATCGATCCGTACGTGGGTGAGGTGGTTCGGCCGCAGCCGGTACATACGCAATGCCACGGGTACTTGATTCCCTGGTACGGCTCCTGCGGCTCGAGGCCGAGCGCGCGCATCTTCGCTTCCGCTTCGGTGGCGTCGTGCCGTTGCGCCTTGCCGCGGGATTTGCTGACGCAATACCGGCAGGCTGATGTCGGTCCTGCTCGGCAACCGCGCCACGCCCTGCAGGCCAAGGACCTCACCGCGAAGCCCACCTGGGCCCAACTGCCGGTGGTCCGCGCCGGTCAGGTCACCCCGTGGGACGCGGTGCCCTGCTTCTCGTACACGGGCGCGGCGCCGCTGCTGGAGAACCTGGCCACCGCCATCCGCGGCGCGAAGAAGATCACCTCCTGACCGCCGCCGCCGTCGCGCTGCGTCGGAGGAGGCCGGGTCGTCTCGCGTCAGCGGTCGGCCGGCGCGTCGAGGGCGGCGAGCCGGCCGGCCAGGTCCTCCAGCGCGGGATGCCCGGGGACCAGTGCGGCCAACGCGGCCCCGAACGCCCGCCCCGGCCGCAGGTGGCGGTACGCGAACAGCGTGGTGGCCACCCCGACCATCTCTAGCCGGGCCGTGCTGTGGCGCGGCAGCTGCGCCTGCACCGCGGCGGGCAGTTGCGCGTAAACCTGGGACCGGAACGTGGGGTCGGCCATCCCCGGCACCGCGAGCAGCAGGTCCACCAGGTCGCCGTACTCCTGCGGGGTGGGCGGGGCGTCCGGCCGGCACGGGGCGGGTACGGACGTCGGCGCCGGGCCGGCGGCCGGGATGGACGCGAGCATCGCGAGCAGAGCCTGCCGGAACACCACAAAGGACCGGTGGGCGGGCGAGTCCGGCCGGACGATGGAGAAGTGGTCGCCGGGGAGCACCCCGGCATCCGGGAAGACGCTGCGCGCCGAGGCTGGGGTCACCACCCGGTCGCTCTCGCCCGCGTACACCAGCACCCGGGTCGGGGAGTCCGGGGCGTGCACGATCCGGTGCAACACCACGCGCTGGGCGTCGAGCACGGCGGCGTTGAGCGGCCGCAGTTCCCGCTCCTGCGGATGGTTGCGCATGAACAGTCGGCGCGGGGTCAGGCCGAGATCCGACCCGGCATGCGGGCAGGCGTACATGAGGACCAGACCGATCCGGGACAGCTCGTCGCGCTCCTCGGCGAGCATCCGGGCGAGGGCCCGTTGGACGACCAGCCCGCCCTGGCTGTGCGAGACGAGCGCGAGGCGCGAACAGTGCGTCAGGTCGTGCGCGAGAAACGTACGCAGGCTGTCCGCCACGTCGTCGAGAGCTGGCACCTGTCGCAGCGGGTTGGCCGAGAAGAGCGCGGTGGCGTACCCGAACGTCCGGAGTTCCACGTCGGCGAGTTCCTCGTCGTGCCAGACGAGATCGCAGAATTGCGACCAGACCTCGGTGGACGACAGGAATCCATGCACGAACACCACCGCGGTTCCGGCCACGCCGCCACGCTAACAAGGCGATGCCATGTGTGGACAACGGCAGACCGGAGCCCGGCTCGCCACTGACGCGCGAGACGCATTTGTGACAGAACTTGTGCACCCTGTGCCGGTGCCGGGGGTCGCCGGACGACATAATGGTTCCCCGTGACTCAACCGTACGCTCTCGACGTTGACTCCGAGCTGGTCGACCTCGCAGGTCTCTCGCTCGACCGGCTTCTCGACCTTGACCAGGAGATTCTCGGTCCTGTCATGAGTCGTCTGTTGCGCCGCGTCGACGATCCCGAGAGCATCACCAGTGGCTACAATCCGCAGCGACTCGACTGATACCGCCCGCTTCTTGGGAGGAACGATGACCGTTGCGGAGCTGGCGGACGGACCGGTCCGGCACCGGCTCGACCGCCGTTGTTTCGGGGCCCTCGCGGCAGGCGGTGGTGACGCCGGGACGATCGGGGAACTGCTCGCCGCCGAGCACAGCTGGCGTCTGGTCCAGTTGCGCGCCGTGCTCGACGCGGTGGCGGCGGTTCCGGACTCCGTGGGTCCACTACCGCCGGTGGCGGATGCCTGGGCCCTGCTGGTGGCCGCCCAGGGCCGGGCCGGCGCCGAGGTGGACCGGCTGATCCTGCACCCGCAAGTGGGCACCTGGGCCGGCTACGTGCTGCGCCGGCTGCGCGGCTCGACCGTCACCGCGGAGGGCCCGCTGTGGGTGGACCTCGGCTACCTGCACGCACTCGCGGCGGTGGCGGCGGTCCGTGCCGGTCTGGACTTCACGATGCGGGTGCCGGTCCGCGACGGTTTCGTGGCTCTGCCGACCCTGGGCGGGGCCAGCGTGCCGACCGGGCAGCGGTGGGACGTGGCCGAGATGTACGGCGCCGCCGGGGCGGCGACCCTGACCGTGGCCGGGGCCCGGGTGCGGTTCGACGCGGCGGGTGCCGGCACCGAGGGCTGGTTCGCCCTGCCGGCCGTCCGTGCCGAGGCCGGCGGGCAGACCCTCGCGGTGACCCTGGACTTCCTCGACCCGTACCGGAACCTGCGCACACCGACGCCGCCGGATCTCGACACGGTCGCTGCCCTCGATCGGTGGCGGGTGCTGCTGACCCAGGCGTGGGCGCTGCTCGTCCGGGTCTGCCCGCAGCTGGCCGCACCGATCGCGCGTGGGCTGTTCTCGGTGGTGCCGCAGCGGCCGGCGGAACGCTTCCGCACCATGAGCGCCTCGGCCGGCGATGCGTTCGGCAGCATGATCGTCTCCGAGCCGGAGGACGCTCCCGAGCTGGCGGTAACCCTCGTGCACGAGTTTCAGCACATCAAGCTGGGCGGCCTGCTGCACCTGACGCCTTTGCTGCGAGCCGAACCGGCCGGCCGGCTGTACGCGCCGTGGCGCGACGACCCCCGCCCGCTCGGCGGCCTCATCCAGGGCGTGTACGCCTTCGTCGGGATCACCGAGTTCTGGCGGGCGTACCGGGGCGCGGCGACCGGTGCCGCCGCGGGCGTGGCGCACTTCGAGTTCGCCCGCTGGCGGCAGCAGGTCTGCCTGACCCTGGAGATGATGCGGACCCTGCCGGAGCTGACCGAGGTCGGCCAGCACCTGGTGGCCGGCCTGCTCGCCACCGCCCGGTCTTGGTGGGACGAGCCGGTCCCGCCGGAGCTGCTCACCGCGGCGGACGCCGCAGTGGCCGACCATCGCGCCCGATGGCGACTGCACCACCGGCTTCCCGCCCCCGCGCTCGTCGACACGTTGGCCGCGGCTTGGCGCGCCGGCACGCAACGGCCCGACGTTGACGAGCCGGAGCCTCCGGTGGCGGCGGACCCCGACGCCCGCCGGCTCGACATCAGGGCGGTGCTACAGCTGTGGCGGATCACCGACCCGGACGGGTTCGAACGGCTGGGCAAGGAGCCGCAGAGCGTCGACCAGCAGGTCTCCGGAGCCACCCAGGCCGATCTCGCCCAGGCGGCCGGTGACCTGGCGCAGGCGCACGCCCTGTACCTGGCGGAGCTGGCCTCGGACCCCGCCTCGCCGGGGGCCTGGGCCGGTCTCGGCCTCACCACCGCGGCCGTCGCCCCCGGCCCGGCCGCCGACGCGTTGCGGGACCGGCCCGAGCTGGTCCGGGCCGTGTACCGGCAGGTCGCCGACGGGTCGCCGGTCAACCCGCTGGCGCTGGCCGCATGGATCGGCCCTCACCCGACCCGGGCGTAGTCGCCGAGCCCGTGGCGGTCGGCCCCGACCAGGGCCAGACCGCCACGGCGGGTCAGACCCGGATGGCGAAGTAGCCCACATCGCCGCGGATCTTCGGCCGGACGGCGACGCCGGCGGCCCTGAGGGTGGCCACGCTGCATTCGATCAGCGACCCCGCGCCCGGGCGAGGGTCTTCATCGCCTGCGAGCAGGTCCCCGGCGGTCACCACCCCGGCCTCCGCCCACGTGGCCACGTGCGGGCGCCCGGCCCGGGCGCCCTTGTAGCTGTAGGCGATCCCGTCCTTCTTGGCCCCGTACACCTCGACGTCGGTGCCGTCCAAGTCGATGGTGGCCCCACCGGTGCGCAGCACGCTTCGCCGGACGGCCGGCAGTAAACCGATAACCCGACAGGCGATGTCCCCGATGCCTTCCTCGATCCCGGCCAACTGCGCGCGCCGAACCGCTGCGCTAGCTCGACCCCAGTGGTCGAGGCCGCGTGGGCACCGCGGACAACGCCTCGCCCGCCGTATCGGCACGGCGGTGGTCCAACCCGATCCAGAACTGCGCGCCGCACATCTGCGCCTGCGCCACCGCGACCAGGAACTCACCCGCGGACAGACCCCGATCCCGCAGTTTGATCGACCCGACCGCGTCATCCAACGCGGCGGTAACGCCCAGCCGGCCGACCAGCTCGGCTACCGCAACCACACCTGAGGCCGGCGTCAGCGACGCCTCCGGTGCGCCAACGCGGACACGACCTGCCAAACCAGGTATGTTCTTCACCGAACGGGTGTCCCTCCCGCAGCAACCGATTGGTGTCTCGACAACCCCAATTGTCCCTGCTGGCAAGGGATCCGTTCGTTCATTCCGCGCGGTGTGGTAGTCCTATCCGCGGATCCGAGTCAGAGTGGCATCGGGTCCAGGTCGCAGTCGCCCCGGACGGTCGGGTCGAGGCCCGCCAGGGTCGCCGGGTGCGTCTCACCCAGCGTCCGCTCGAACTTCGGCGCGTTCTCGGCGAGCAGGCCCTCGCCCTCCGCCCCCCGGTTTAGGGCGATGAGATCCATGGCCAGGTTGCCGAGGGCGATCAGCGTGGTCGGGTGCTCCGACCCGAACACCTCCCGGGCCCGCCCGGTCGTGCGGGTGTCCAGTTCGAACGCGGCCGCGTGCTCGCCCAGCACGTACAGGTCGTTGCCGAGGTTGATCGACGCCGCCAGGACCAGCGGATGGTCCGGGCCGAGCCGCCGGGTGAGGATCGCCAGCCCCTCCTCGTTGACCGCGCGGGCCAGCCGGGCGTCCCCGCGCAACCGGTGCACGATCGCCCCGTTCAGGCGCGCGGCCACCGTGTACGGGTGCTCGTCGTCGAAGAGGCGACCATACCTGTCGATGATGTCCTCGCCGAGCCGCTGAGCGGCCACCAGGTCGCCGGTGGCGCGCAGGTCGACCGCCAGGCCGAACGCGGCGAGCAGCGTGTCGGGGTGCTGTTCGCCGTACCGCTCGGCGAAGCCGTCGCGTACCTCCTGGGACAGGGCGCGGGCCGCAGCGTGGTCCCCGGCCTTGCGCACGGCGGAGGCCAGCCGCCGCTTGGCGAGCAGCCGCTGCGTCTGGGCCGAGCCCCACACCAGCGGGAGGCGGTCGACGACGTTCTGCATCTCGGCCCGGGCTGGCAGGTAATCGCCCAGCTCGCGGCGATCGATGATGAGGTTCAGGTGGGACTCGAGGGTCTGCGCGTGGTCCTCGCCGAACAGCAGCACCCGGTGGGCGTGGGTGGCGCTGTCCACCTCGAAGGCCCGCCGCATGTTGCCGGTCAGCCGCAGGCTCACCGCCAGGTTGTGCGCGGCGTTGAGCGTGCTCGGATCATCCTCGCCCAGCGCCGCCACGTGCCGCCGGTAGACGTCCTCGTCCAGCTCCAGCGCGCCGGTGAAGTCGCCGGCGATCCGCAGGTCGGCGGCGACCGCGCCGAGGGCGCGCAACAGCTCCTCGGTGTCCTCCGTGCTGGTCCGCTGGTGCGACTCGACAATCCGGGCGTTGAGCTCGGCCGCTTCCCGCTGCCGACCCAGCCGGAACAGCATGAAACCCAGCCAGTGCCCGATCCGGAGGGTCATCGGGTTGTCCTCGCCCAGCCGCGCGCGCCAGGTCTGGTACGCCTGCTGGGACAGCTCCAGCGAGGCGTCGAGGTCACCCCACCAGTAGAGGTACTTCGCTTCGTTGTAGACCAGCTGGTGCACCCAGCCCTGGGTGGACTCAACCGCCCGCGAGACGATGACGTGCGGGTAGAGGTCGGCGTAGGCGGGCCAGTTCGCCGGGGTATCCGGGTCGTTGCGGTCGCCGGAGGCGAGTAGCAGGTGCGCGCTGGCCCGCATCGCCGTCCGCTCCGCCTCGGTCATCCGGTCGATGAGGACGGCCTGGATGAGCCGGTGCATCTGGATCGAGTTGGTGCGGTGGATGACCCGGGCCAGCGCGTACCGGTTGATGTCCCGGATGGCCCGGCTCAGGCGCATCGGGTCCCGCAGGGCCGGGTTCAGCTCGGGGTGGATGTCGGCGTTCTGCGCCCCGCTGAACAGGGTGCGTGGGATCGGCTCGGGCGCTAGGAAGGAGCAGACCTGTAGCAGGCGGAAGGCGGCCGGGTTGGATACCACGAGCCGGTCCAGCGACACGTTCCAGGCCGCCGCCACCGGCAGTTGGTAGTCCATCGGCGGGGCCTGCTCGAGCAGCTCGACCCGCTTCTCCTCGAACAGCCGCAGGTACTCCGCCGCCGGCATGCCCGTCTCGGCCCGCCAGGCCGCCGCCTGCTCCAGGGCCAGCGGGAGGTCGCCCAGCGCCTCGGCGAGCTGGTCGGCGTGCTCGTGGGTGAGCTCCGGCCCCCGTCGCTGGAGCAGCTCGATGCTTTCCGCCCGGGTGAAGACGTCCACTTCGAGCGTGCGCGCCACCCGGGCCCACTGCGGGTTCCGAGACGTGATCATGATGTTGCCGGATCCGCTGGTCGGCAGGTACGGCAGGAGCGCCTCGGGGCTCTCCGCGTTGTCGAAGATCAACAGCCAGTGCGGGTACGGCTTGCCCAGCCGCAACGCCTCCTGCACCGCGGCCCGGGCGCTGCCGATGTCCGTCCCGGCGGTCAGGTTCATCCGGTGGGCCAGCTCCACCAGGGACGCGCCGATCTGGGTGGCCCGCTCCGCGGGAATCCACCAGATCAGGTCGTACTCGCTCTGGTGCTGGTATACGTACTCCACGGCGAGGTGCGACTTGCCGACCCCGCCCATGCCGTGCAACGCGTGCGGCAGCACGGCGATCGTCCCGCCCCTGATCTGCCGGTGCAGCAGCTGGAGAAGCTCTGCCCGGCCGGTGAAGTTCGGGTTCCGCGGCGGGATGTTCCCCCAGACGGCGGGGATCCGGCCGGCGGAGGTGGCGTCCACAGGGGTCGACGACAATCCGGCTCCTTCAGTAGCAACGCTACGGTGGGCGTCGGCATCTTCGCCTATCGACATGATGACATTCGGACCCCCCGCCACGGGAGTGTCGGTGACGCCGACTTCGCCCGGCGTGTCCGGCTCCAACAGCTCGGCCAACCGGCGCGCCCGGGCCAGATAGCGGCCGGATAGTGCCCGCAGCACCGTGCGCTCGATGCGCAGCATCCCCACACTGTCCGCGGTGATCGTCCGGATCGGGCTCCCATCCGGGTCGTCGAGCACCGTGCCCCACGCGGCCAGCGCCGGCCGCGTGCCGCCGAGCCGCGCCGACAGCGCCCGCCACACCCGCAGCGTGTCCACGCGGCGACCGATGGCCAGCAGCTCCTCGCGTACGCCGGGGACGAACTCGAACGCGGGCTGTCCGGCGTCGGTGTCGGGGCGTACCAGGGGGCTGGTGAGGACCTCGGCCAAGTGCAGCGGGCTCGACTCGGGGACTAGGTCCTCCCGAACCACCCGGATCGCCGCCGGGTCCAGCGGGGCGGTCGCCAGGCAGGTGGCCAGCTGCAGCGCGGGGGGCGAGGCCCAGGAGACGAACTCGCGTACCCGCCCGGCCGCGCTCGGCTCGCCGCGCTGCGGCGCGGGCACGGCCGGCTCCGGCCCCGCGGGGGTCCGCGGGTTCGCCAGCACCGCGGGCAGGTCCGCCCAGCGCGGGTGACGGCCGGCGACCAGCTCCACCCAGGCGGCGAGCCACCGGGGGCGCAGCTCCATCACGGGTACGGGCACCCCCGTCTCGGCCACTGCATCGTCCGCCTCTGCCAGCGCCTGCAGGGGGTCGTGGTGCCGCCACTGCAGGCGTGCGTTCGCCGCCCCGGCCTGCGGTGCCCGCAGCCGCAGACGCTGCGGGCTGATGCCGCCGCGGTGCCACATCTGCTGGGGCAGCAGGTGGACCAACGCCACGGGCTGCCGAGCGGCCCAGGCGTGCAGGTGGGGCAGCACGGCGCCGGCCTGCCAGGCCGGCCCGGCGCCGTCGGAGAGGACGAGCACGATGCGGCGTCGGCGGACCGCGGGCAGGCCCGTTGACGCTGGCACCGGTCGGCCGGCCGCGGAGGCGCGCAGCACCACCTCGTCCGGGTCGGTAGAGTCCGTCGCGAGGTGGCACACGAGTATGTCGTGGAACGCCACGTGCCGGCGCAGCAGGGTGATGAAGGTGCCGACCCGGTCGGTCCACACGCTCATCGAGGGGTAGGTGTCGACCACCACGACCGCGTCCCACCGGACCCGCGGCGCCCGGGTGAACACCGGCCAGGACAGGCCGGCGGCGGCCTGGGCGGCGGTGCTCTCCTCGTCGTACTCGAGCAGCTCCCTGGCCGAGACCAGCCGCCGGAACGGGCGCAGCACGTCGGCGAGCGTCGCGTCGGCGCCGGTGGGCGCGCCCGGCGCGTTCACGGTGGTTGCGCCTGCCCCTCGGGCGACCAGGTGGAGCGGGGAGCTGGTCATTCCGGTTCCGCCGTCGGTCCGCCGCGCCACAACGCCCGGCCGAGGCGGTCCCACTCGCCGGGCCGGGCCGCGGTACGGCTCAGGTGCACGGCGTCCAGCAGTTGGTCCAGGGTCGGCGCGTCGGGGCGCCCCTGGCGGTCGAGGAAGGCGCGGATGATCTCGCCGGTGCCCTCGACGCCGTCGGGGAAGTGCGCGGCGACCACCCGGCGTAGCGTCGCCTCGTCCAGGTCGCTGATCCTCAGCCGCAGGCAGTGGCGCAGGAAGGCGGGCGGAAACACCCGGTCCTCGGTGCAGGTCATCACTACGAGGGGGAACTCGCGGCAGGTGACCCGCCCGCCGCGGACGGTGGCCGTCCGGCCCGGGTCGGCGGTGTGCACGGTCGCCTCCGGGGTGTGCCGGGCGGCCCGGACCAGCTCGGGGATGTCGAACCCGCCGTCGTCGAGGACGTTGCGCAGCTGCTGCGGCAGGTCGATGTCGCTCTGGTCCAGCTCGTCGATCAGCAGCACCCGCGGTGCCCGGTACGGCAGCAGGGCGGTGCCCAGCGGTCCCAGGCTGATGTGGTCACCGAGGCCGGCGTCGCCGGGGTTCCCGTCCCGACCGGCGCGGGTCGCAGCGTGCACCCGGCCCACCGGGTCGTACTGATAGAGGCCGGCGCGCACGGTGTCGTGCGTGGTCACCGGCCAGCGCAGCACCCGGCCGAGGCGCAGCTCCCGGGCGACCCGGTAGGCCAGACTCGACCGACCCGAGCCCGGTCGGCCGGTGACCAGGAGCGGACGGCGCAGCCGCAGCGCGGCGTTGACCACGTCGACCTCGTGCGAGTCGGCCTGGTCGGCCACGACGATCTCGCCGAGCCGCCGTGCCAGCTCCGGGTCCTCCTGCGGCGGCGGGGGCTCCTCCGGCCCACCGTCGAAGGCACGCCAGGGCGGCGGAGCCGGCCAGCTGCTCTGCCACTCGGCCGGGTCGAGCAGCCGACCGGTGCCGCGGTAGATCCGCCAGTCGGGCGCCCCGCCCGGCGCTTCTTCGCTCATGCCGTCCTGCCCGTGGACTGGTGCAGCTCGGGAGTGCGATCCGGGTCGTCCCACAGCACGACCAGGTGCCGGCCAGTGTGCCGGTCCGCGTGCAGTGGCTCCAGCCGCAGCGCGTCCAGTCGTGATTGTCGGACATGGACGGGAAGATGAGCGATACGTCCGTCGGCTGTCATGTCACGAATCTCCTCCCAGAGCTCGGTGTCCGAAGTGCGGGTGCGGTGCCACACGATCACCGGTAGGCCGGCCCGCAGGGCGGTCATGACCTCCTTGAACCGCAACGGGTGCGCCTCGGAGGGCGCCTCGCTCAGCAGCACGGTCGACCAGCGCTCGTCGGCGGTCAGCTCGGCCTCCAGCCGGGTGAGGTACGCGATCCCATCCGGCCGGCTGCGGTAGATGCGGCTGTGTCCGGGTTCCGCCTGGAGCCGCTCCCACCGGCGCCGCCAGGCGCGGTGCCAGCCCCGCTCGCGCAGCCGGTCCCAGCTGCGGAGGACCACCGGGTAGTCCATGGCCAGCACCTTCTGCTCCAGGTGGACGCTGGCCGGCTCCTTCCGCCACCAGGCCACGTCCTCGTTGAGCAGCTTGACGGGCAGGACCAGCTCGACGGCCACCTCGGCCCGGCGGTCGAACCACTCGACCTCCATGTCCCGGACGATCCGCTCGACGATCGACTCCAGGTCGTCGCGCGCCACGTCGGAGACCTGGCCCCATCGCCGCGAGTGCCAGGTGCCGTTGCCGTGCCACTGCCGGTAGTGCGACACCGTGTACCGGTCGTCGCTACCCGGTTCCAGGTCGGGCTCGACCTGGATCACCAGGTACACGTACGGCTCGGGCTGCCCGGTCCCGGCGTTGACCGTCGCGCGGCACCGGTCCAGGTCGGCGGTGAGCCCGAGCCGGCTCGCCTCCCGCCGGTTGCGGTGCCGGATCTGGGTGGCGGTCTCGGGCGCCACCTCGTGCTCCAACAGGACGAGGAAGAGCACGTTGGGTGGCAGCCCGCGGGGCGGGGAGTTCTGGCCCGTGAGGTAGACGAAGACGTCCCAGGCGGTGAGGCACCAGGACGGGGGAGTGGAGAGCTTGTGCTCGCTGGCCCGCTGATAGAGCCGGCCGAGCGAGTCTACGCGCTGGCTGAGCAGCGCGGGCCGTAGCTCGGTCCAGTCCTCCTCGGCGAGCAGATCGATCGCGTCCACCTCATGGCGCAGCCGGCGTAGCGAGGTCAGTTGCGGCGCTTCCGGATCGATCAGCTCCACCACGCTGATGAGCGTGGGTAACTCGCCCAGGCAGGTGCCCGCGATTTCGACGCTCTGCTGACGGGGATTGGCGAAATCGTTGACGGACACCCGGTTGCCCAGCCGTTCCCGCAGCCGCTCCACCGCAAGTTCGCGGCTGCTCTGCTGCTGCAACAGACGCATCCCACCAAGCACGTTGACCAGCTCTTCCTCGATGCGGTGCCGCTGGGCCTCACCGTGGAACGGAAGATGCGTCATGGGCCATCCGGTCTGTCGTGCAGCTGCTTTTCGCGATGTCGTCCGGATCCGCTCCGGGTATCGGACAGGCTACTTCGGGCGCATCGCACGTGGTGCCCGCAGATCATCGGTGCTTCGGTACGGATCACGCAACCCGGCCGTGGGAGCGATTCATGATCGCAGTCCGGCGAAAGTACGCGTGTTGACTGTCCGGTCCCCGACAACTCGACTATCGACCACAGCGGATGGTCCATTGTCAACGCTGCATAGGGGCGTCGGGCTCGTCACGATCGGTGCGGGTCGCGTCGGCGATGTCGATGAGGGTCCGGGTCAGCAGCGTGGCGAGGGTCAGCAGGAGGCAGCCGAGGACGAGACCGCGGACCGCCGGCCGGTCGGCCAGCAGCCCGGCGAGGACCAGGATCGCCACGGCGGTGCCGAGGACGCTCATCGTGGCGACAAAACTGGCGTAGAGGCCAGCCCGACGTTTTGTCCAGAACCGCACGCCGTCCCGCGAATCCTCGCGCCGCGGACGCCGGCTCTGCCGTTGGATCCGCTCCAGAAACCGCGATTCCCACAGCAGCGCGAGCATCAATACGGGCAGCACCTGAGCGCACGTCGTGTACAGGTCCGGATACAATGCGCCGACCCCCTCATCGCCCAAGTTGAATGGGATTCCATTCTTCCCGGGGGGTCAAGAGCCAATGCCACGTAGCGTAAGTTGATCACGGTGTTGAGCTGGGTATTTATGCTCGCCACCAGGCCCGGTTCACCCGCGACTTCGAAGACGTCGCGGCGTTCCTGGTCACCAAGACCGACAAGACGAGCATCTGCCGGTTCCTGCGCCTGGACTGGGACACGATCGGACGCATCTGCCAACGGGTCGCCGACGACGAACTCGACCCCGACCGGCTGGCCGCCCTGGTCGACATCGGGGTGGACGAGATCTCCTGGCGCAAGCACCACAAGGACCTGACCCTGGTCACCGACCACAGGCGAGGATCGCAACACCAACGTCCTGTGCGGCGGTGCAGGAGCGGATCCGCGAGCCTCTGACCGCCGGGTTCCTCCTTGCCTGTTTGCAGGCCGGTGTGTGGCTGGTCTGGGCACTCTTGGCCGCGGTCGCCCGCGCCTATACCCGCCTTGCCCGCGCCCAGCGCTGGGTACCGGACCTGCACATACCCGGGCCCCTGCAGGGGTTGACGGCTGCGCTGCTCGGCGCGACCGCGTCACCGCCACCACTGGTGCGCCCGCCCACGCCGCGACGTCCACCACCACCGCACCTACCGCCGAGGGGCAGTCCCAACCCCCTGCCTCGCGCCAGACCGCCCCACCCTCGCCGCCCGCACTGCCGCAGCCCCTGAACTCGCCGAGGTGTCGGCCGGCCAGCGCGCCACGTACACCGTCCGGCGCGGCGACACGCTTTCCCAAATCGCCCAGCGGTGCCTCGGCGACGCCGACCGCTGGCCCGACATCTTCGCCCTCAACCGCGGCACCCACTTCCCGAGCACCGGCGGCACGTTGCGCGACCTGAACCTGATCTACCGCGGGCTGGGCCCCTCACCTTCCCGCTACCCACGGGCGGCCCCCGTCGGCGGCTCCCGCTGCGCCACCGGCCGGCCGCGACTAGCCCGACGCCACCAATCCCAGCCCCGAGGCGACAGCACTGACGCCGGCACGGGGCGGCACGACCCCGACAGCTCCTGCCTCGCCGGACACCACGGCATCCAAGCCCGCCACCGCGCCACCAGTGGCCACCGGCACCCCGGCCGGTCAGCCCGGCGACACCGCCACCCGTGGACCGGCCACCTGCGGAGTGTCGCTACCCGGTGGCAGCTGGGTCGATATAGGTCTCGCCCTGGCCATCACCGCCGCGGTGGCCCTCGTGTGGGCGCACCGGCAACGGCGCTAAGTTCCCGGCAAAGCCTCGACGCCGCGCCGCCTCGACGACCCGAACCTGATACCCATGTCCCGCGTGGTCGGGCAGATCCGCCGCGGCCTGCGCCGCGCTGCAGCCGGCCACCCCGACCCCTCCGAGTCCGCCGCCCTGCGCGGCGTCGGCCACAACGACGTGGACAACCTCGACGACGAACCTGTGCCTATCCGCGTGGGCGCCGGCAGCGGCAGTCTCGACGTCGAGGGCAACGGTGACGACCAGGACCCGGGCGGCGGTGGCACCTCCGGTGCGGGCGTCAGCGACGTCGACGGCGGTGACCCGCTGACGGTCTCGCCGGCGTTGGACAATCCGCTGTCGACACTGTGGCCACCGGCAGGGCTGGGCCTGACCGGGCCCGGCGCGGACGCCGCCGCCCGCGGGCTGCTCACCGCCGCCCTGGCATCCGGCGGTGTGGACCACCCCGAGGCGCGCATCGAGGCGTGGAGGCGAAGGTCGAACCGATCTTCCACCCAGACTCCTACGGTTACCGGCCGTACAGGTCGGCCCTGGACGCGGTTACGGCATGCCGGCAGCGGTGCTGGAGGCAGCGGGTGACGAGACCGCCGGGCACCTTCAGGATCTTGGTGGCGTCGGCGATGAGCGCGGGGCGGGTAGGTAGCAGTGGCCGGAGTCGGCGGCCTCCGACAGGGTGTACTGCAGGCCGGCCTTGACCCGCTGTGGGCTGTCGTAGGGGATGCCGACGGCTTGGGCGGTGGTGTCGGCGGTCTTGAAGCCGATGCCCGACACGTCGGCGGCCAGCCGGTACGGCTCGTTGCGTACCACCGAGATCGAGGCGTCGGCGTACTTCTTGAAGATCCGCACGGCCAGGGAGGTGGACACGCCGACGCCCTGGAGGAAGACCATCACCTCCTTGATGGCCTTCTGCTCTTCCCACGCCGCGGTGATCTTCGCCGTGCGTTTCGGGCCTAGGCCGGGGACCTCGATCAGCCGGACGGATTCTTCCTCGATGACCAGAAGGGTGTCTAGGCCGAAGTGGGCTGCGATCCGCTCGGCGAACACCGGGCCGATGCCCTTGACCAGGCCGGAGCCGAGGTAGCACTGGATGCGCTGGATCGTCGCGGGCAGGACGGTGCTGTAGGAGTTGACCTCGAACTGCCGCCCGTACTGCGGGTGCGACGACCAGCGCCCCTGAAGGCGCAGGCTCTCCCCGAGCTGCGCGCCGAGCAGCGCACCGACCACCGTCAACAGGTCGCTGCTGCGGTCGGTAGCGACCCGGGCGACGGTGTAGCCGGTTTCCTCATTGACGTAGGTCAACCGCTCGAGCACCGCGTCCAGTACCGCCAGGGGGCGGACGGGTGGGAGCGGTCACGGCGAGCATCGTGCCGCCTCCAGGTGGCGTGCTGCCACCCGGGTCGGCGACTGTGCGGTTGGGCGGTGGCGCCAGGGGCGGTTAGTTCTTGCCCGATAGTCGTGGCGGGCGAGGTAGCGCAAGCAGCGGTCCTGGATTTGGTGTCTCTCGGCCTTGCGCCGCCGCCAAGGCGACGCGGACGCTCTCAAGCTCGGGAGCATGTCGCGCGATCTACGCCAAAACGGGTGCTGGGCCGCGGTTGCTTCCGGTGCCGCCAGCACCTCAGCGACGACCGCTCCGCCACCTCCCGGTCGTGCCGGCGACAGCAAACCTCGATCAGACGAAAGACCTCAAGTTGCAACTGGCTGTCGAAAGCCATCCCCGGTCGCGCAGCCAGGTGACCTTGGCTCTGGCGCTCACGTCGCTGCGACGCGCCCAGCCATGGACAGCCAGCCGACGGCCCCGGCTACCGGGCGCGCCCCCAGCCCGTAAAACGGTCCGCCAGGCAGGCCGGCGGCGTGCCGTGATGCAGCTCGGCGAGCTGTTCGGCGGCCTCGGCCTGAAGCGTCGCCAGGTAGACCAGCAGGTCGGTACACCGGTCGCGGTACTCGGCCAGTAGCCGCAGTTTTGCCGGAGAGCAGGGCCAGGCGATACCGCAGACCTGGCAGCGCCAGGTGGACCGCGTGGGCAGGTGCTCGCGGTGCACGTGGCTCACGACACCATCCGGACCCGGTCGACGCGGACGAAGGCGAAGCGCTCGCGGGCGACGAGAGTCCCGTCCAGGTGGACGTCGGGCGGCGCTGGACCCTGCTATGGCCTCTTCCCGCTCCGTCAGGTCGACGGCCGCTGGCAGTGGGAGGGCGACGGTGCGGGCCTGACCGACCGGGACACGCTGGGTCAGCCGTTCCCGTACACCGAGGCGTTCAACCCGGCTGGACCGGTTGCCCCCGCAACCCGACGAGGACGACGACCACGCCACGGTGGCGGCCGGAGCGCAGGTCGGCAAGGACAGCCCCCGATCACCCGTTCCGCCTCGACCGCGGGCGGCACCGCCAGCCCCAACATCGACCTCACCTGCCTGTGCGGGGCACCCTACCGGCGGGGCCCGACGGCTCCGGGACGCATGTCCAGCCCAATCGCGGGCATCCGCGGCCGGCGGGGGGCGCCGATGCGCACCGCGACCTGCTTAGGGACGACTCTGGAGATCGGAGAGGCGGTGCCGAGGTGCCCGGATTCCTGGTGAAGGCGACCTACACCGCCGCCGGGCTCAAGGGTTTGCGAGCGGAGGGCGGGACGCGGCGCGCCGAGGTGGTCCGGGCGTTGCTGGGGAACTCCTGCTTCCCAGCCGTCCGGGAACTTGACCGGCACGTTCAGGTGCACCCGCTCGGTCGACGGATGCGCATCCAGCAGCTCAGCGATCCCAGTCCGTCAGGACGCACGCGTGCCGGTGGCGGGACGCGAGTACACAGAGCCGCCACGACTCCAGGTGGATCGCGGTCGCGTCCCGCCCGCCCGATGGCGGGTGTGGCACGATCCATCCGGCGGATGCTGACGAGCGGTGAGCATGACAGCGGATGGCCGCTCAATCGAAGGTCGCTGACGTCAGGTTTTCCTGAACGACGTGCGAACATCCCTCCACCCGGCAGGTGTCCTCCAAGAGCGACCGGATGGCCGGGGTCACTCGGAGGTTCTGGGCGAACCCCACCATGTCCGCATAGAGCTGGCTGTGCGTGCGCTCATACCGGCGGCGCTTGGGAATGGCGGTGAGGAAGCCGGCTCGCGCCGCACCGCTGAGAACGGAAGCCGGATCGACAATGCGCCGTCCCGACAGCAGGCCCTTCTCGTCGAGCGAGTCACGACGATAGTGGCCGTCCGGCCGGACGAACTTCAGGAACAGGAACCGCAGTTGAAGGGCGGTGGGGCAGGGGCCGACAAAGGGGTGCTCCCGGCGCCCGTCCGCCCCGAGCAACGTGACGAAGTCCGCGACGTCCTCGATGGCGGTTCGCGAGTCGATCTCCACGGAGACAAAGCCGGTGAGATGCCCGAAGTCGGCCTCGGCGAGGGTGGGCAGGCAGGCGTCGAATCGGGTGCCGTGCAACGTTGCGTCCGACAGGTCGCAGCCGGTCATGACGCAGCTGTTGAAGCGGGTCGACTCCAGATTCGCACCGCGGAAGCTGACGCCGGCCAGCGACAGACCCGAGAAGGTAAGCCCAGAAAGGTCCTGGCGTTCCAGCGGAGCGTGGATCAGCAGCCGGGCGCAGTCGGGAAGGCCGAGGAGCACCTGGAGGATGTTGCGAAAGGCGGTCGGGGTTGCGGTGGCGCTGGACAGCCGGGTGAGCAGTTCCTCGCCGGCGGCGAGTTCCCTGATTCGGGCGCAGAGCACCCGGAGGGCGAAGGAATCGGGCGGGAAGGGGCGACAATCCAACAGTTGCGCAAAGCGCACCGGATTGACGGCGAAATACTGGGCGGCGCGGATTCCGATCTGGTGCTCGAAGATCACATCTTGAGCGAAGCGCACCCGCTGTCGCTCGGAGGCGGCACGGAAGACCGGCAGGCGGCAGATGGCGGCGGTGCACCGTTCACGCTCGGGATCGGACAGGTCCGAGGGAAGCACGAACTCGGCGAGCTGGCCGATTTCGTCGATCGGCACGCCGCGATTGTCGTTCTCCAGCTCGACGACCGCGACGTGACTGATGACGTCGAGCAGGTCATGCCGGGAGACGACGTTCTCCTGCAACTGCTCCTTCTTGTACTCGCGGTCCATGATCGCGTCGACGGCGTCGTGGACCAGGTCCATCTCGGAGTAGTCGTTCGGTATCCCGTCGGTCTTGCCCTCGGCGACGCGCTCGGCGAGCAGCTCGGCGTAGTACGGGGTGCCGCAGAGCTTCATCAGCTGCGGTTTCGCGTCGAGGATCGAGAGCAGCTCGCGGTCCTTGTCCTGAAGACGAATGCGCGCGAAGGTCGTGATCGACTCGGGTCGCCACGGGAGCAGGCGGTACTCCTCGACGTACTCGTGGGCCACCGCGAGGAAGTCCCGCAGCGCCTGGTTGGAGCTGAGCAGCGAATCACGGATACAGAGCAGGATGCGCGGGGTCGTCGGGTTGTCCGGCCGGGCGACGATCTCGTGGATGTACTCGAAGAAGCCGGGGTCCTGGGCGATGACCTCGTCCAGTCCGTCCAGTAGCCAGCTCGCGAACCCCCGTGTGAGCATCCACTGGAAGGTCGGCTGCTTGACCGGCCGCGCGATCTCCGTCTGCAGCAGGGCGTCGACCATGGGGCCCAGTGCGGGCGCACTCGCCAGGGCGGCATAGTCCGGCAGGAGTGGCAGCGGCCGATATGCCCGCCGTAGCTGTTTCTTTGCCTTCTGGAAGTTCGTGTACAGCGTTGCGAACAGCGACTCGAACAGGACGCTCTTGCCGTAACCTGCTGGCGCAGTCACCAGCACGATAGGGCGGTCCCAGTCGCCGGGGCTGTCGAAGCGGCGAGCAAGCTCGGCCAGCAGATCACTGCCCACTACTCCGGTTCCCACCGCCTCGAAGGGCTGTGGAGTGCGTCGGCGCGCCGCCATCTCTCCGTCGCGGCGTAGCTGCTGCGCGGCCGTTCCCGCCAGGGCCGACACAGATGTGTCGTCCCATTTGAACCGGGCGTCGAAGAACTGAATCGGAACCCGGATGTCGACGTTGTACTCGTGCTTGGCGAGTCTCCGGAAATCCGTCGACAGCCCCTGGGTGGACTCGACCAGCAGGAACTTCGCCCCGGGAGTGCGTGCCTCCTCCGCGAAGCGTTGGAGGAGGGTCGCCTCGCTTCGACGCAGGTCCTCGGCGTCTGGGGCGGCCCGGCACCACACCGTCATGTGCTCACTGTTGTCCGCATATGCCGCGCGCCTCGCTCGGACGACTTCGCCCCGCAATTCCCCGGGAACCGACCAGCCTTCCGACTCGAGGAAAGTCACAGCCTCGTCGTACAGCGTCATGAACCGTCCTCCATCAGGAATCGAAAGGGCTCCCAGCGGTCCGGCTGGGCGACGACGTGGAGGTAGGCGCAGGCCCGGCTGACCGCGATGTAGCTGGTCGTCCAGTCCTCCTGGCCGTCGTCCGCATAGACCACGGCCGGCGCCTCACAGCCGTGGAACTGCCGCACGGTGCAGACAGCCAGCTCGTCGCCGAGGAGCCCACTCGTCGTCCGCACGCCCCGGTCTGCCAGCGTCCGGCGGATCGCGGCATGGTTCGCCTGCGTCGACGTGACCACCACCAGATGGGAGGCCGGCAGGTCCTTCAGGATCTCGAGGACGGCATCCGCGCACGCCGAGGGCAGGTCCGCGGAGCCGTCGCTGAACCGTGGCTTCCGCCCGGCCGGACCGGTGACGGGCGTGTGCGCTCCCGAGACTCGCGCGACGAGCTTCGCGATCGGCAGGACGTTGCGACAGTTCTCGGTCAGCCAGAACTCATTGAACGATCCGTCGGGACGTGGGCGCCAGGTTCCGGAAGAGTCGCGCTGGTACGGGTCGGCGAACAACACCACCGAACCGTCGGGGCGGACGAGTTCGCGTAGGGCGTCCAGAAGATCCTCGTCATGGCTCTGCGCCTCATCGACGATGAGACAGTCCAGCGGCTTGCCGTACGCCTCGGCGAGGCCCAGCACGGTGACCCAGAGCTGCTCACCCTCGTAGGCGCGCAGGCGATCGGAGCCGTAGAGGTCGCACAGCACGTCCTCCGGGTCGCCGGAGCTCACGCCTTCCACCCGCAACCTGCGTCGGATCTCCAGGCGCAGGTTGCGCTGCTGTCCGATCACCGCGACCCGCAGGCCCCTGCCAGCCAACTCGCGCGCCCGCTCCTGGGCGAGGACCGTCTTGCCCGTGCCGGCCGCGCCGAGAACCAGTGACGCCCGCTTCCTGGAGGTGCCCTCCAACACCTCGAGTTGGCGACTGGTCAGGCGGATCTGGCGCTGGGTCAGGCGGGCGAGGTCATCGGACGCCAGATCGACGTCGTAGCGGAGGGTACGGGCGACGACCGCGGTCGGCGCGAGCGCCGCCAAGGCCTTTTCGAAGTCCGACTGGCTGGCCCAGCCATGCTGGTCCCAGTGCGCCATGACGCGTTCCACGAGCATCGGCGCGTGCTCCAACGCCGCAGCGCTCAGCACGATTGTGTCCGGCGCGTGCGGACCGAGATTGCCCGACGGCCGGCCGTCGGCGAAGACGACGCAGTGCCCGGCCGGCACGTGCCGGATGCTGGCGGTATCGCGCAGCCACCCGGCCAGGGCGTACTTGTTCCGCACGGCCTGATCGAACGGGTCGACGTTCAGCGGCACATCGCCGCCGCGGCGCTGGGCGAACCACTGCCGGCCGGCGACCCGGTAGGAACCGTCCTTGACCTCCATGATCAGCAGACCGCGTCCGGGGTGGAGCAGGACGAAGTCCGTTTCGCCCATCCGCCACCTCCGCCGGCCGGGGTCGAAGTACGCGAGGCTGTGCAGCACGAACCAAGAGTCGTTGAGCGACCGGAGCTTGTCGAAGACGGCCCGCTCCCCGCGAGTGGCGTTCGCTCGCAGGTTCTTCGGATAGAAGCGCGCCAAGTCCGCCTCCACAACACGGGCCGTTCGACGACTGGGGTGACGGCCCAACAATCCACATTGTCCGCTCGCTCACGAGCTGTCGCGCTCCACCGGAGTTGCGGTCTTCCCTGGACGATCGGTCATCTGGAGGTCACGCACAGCAAACCGAACGCCCCGACGACCTCGCACAAGTGATGAACATCGTGACCGAACGGATGAACAAGCAGCGTGGGGACACGGAGGCAGAATTCGGAAGACAATCGCGCCTGGATGAGCTCACGGAGGAGCCGCAGATGGCCGTCGGAAACAAGGGTGTCCTGCTCGTCGACTGGGACAACCTGGCCGGCGCGATCATCGGCCGCGGCCACGTGGTGGAGCGAGGCATCGTCGATGCCCTCTGGAGCGACGCGACGACCCGGTGCGGCGGCCACCTGCAGTACAAGCACATGGCGGCGGCGAAGTTCGACGGGAGCATCTCGACCGCGATGACGGAGCACCTCATCGACGACGAGGTAGTGGGCAGCACCAAGGAGCAGGCCGACATCCATCTGACCCTGCTGGCGATGGACTACCTCTACCAGGACTGCGGCCAGTTCGTCCTGGTCACCGGCGACCAGGACTTCATCCCGCTGATCCGTCGCCTGCTGCGCGACGGCTGCCGGGTGACGGTCGTGTACGGCGACAAGGACCGGCTCTCCTCCCAGTTCCGCGGCATTCTCACCCTGCCCGGGCTGGACTCCATCTGCATCGATGACATCTACACCCTGAAGAAGCCTCCGCCGGTCACCTGCCGGGCGCTGCTCGGCCTGTTCGAACTGCAGCGTCGCGGCATCATCCTCGGCGGCAAGGAGCAGGCCGACCGCACCGCGACCCTGGCCCGCTGGGGCATCCTGGAGAACGAGGACGAGAGCCGGTACTGGGCGCTCATCGAGTCGCTCGGTCACAAGGTCGTCCGTACCGACGCCGCAGTGCGGGCCAAGGAGCAGTTCCTGCCGCGCAACGCCACCCGCACCTACCTCGACGTCGGCTCCGGCCGGTTCGGCGACGTCATGGCCATCGACTACGTGGTCCGGCGGCTCGCCGCCCGACCCAAGGGCCTGACGGTCACGGAACTGCGCACCGGCCCCCTGCAGGCGGACAACGGCGACCGGCTGCTGCGCGTGCTCGACGCGCTGACCGCCGTGCAGCTGGTGCGCAAGGGCGCGGACGACGCGTACGCGGTGACTGTGGACGATCTCGGCCTCGGATACCTGGAACCGCTGTGGCGGGTCCACGCCGGCCTGACCATGGAGTGCTTCCGGACGCAGAGCCGGACCATCCCGTTCCGGCGCCTGCCGGGGCTGCTCAGCGCGACAGGTGTCGGGCAGGGGCAGGAGAAGTTCGCCGCCGGCCTGATCAACAAGGTCATGAAGTACGCGAGCGCCGCAGGCGTCGTGGATGCCGTCGCGGTCGGCGGCGCCCGCCACGCACTGGCCACCAACTCACCGTTCGTCCGTCCGATCGAAGACGCCTATCACGAGCTCTACCGCGCCTTCGTCGGGCGGGCTCCGAGCCCGATACCGGAGAGCGAGATCCTCGAGTTCATGACGGTCAAGGACCGGACGCGGGCCGAGCCGGTGTTCGGTTACGACCCCCGCGACCGGCACCGAATCCTGCGCGTCCTGGCGCAGTCCCGGGTCATCAGCTGGCGGAGCGAGAAGGTCACGATCCCCCAGACCCGATGGGGCGACGCCGGTTCCTCCTTCGCCTAGGAATTCCCGTGCCACAACGGACGAAAACCCTGCTGCGCGGTGCCGGCAGGTACGGGCTGGCGCTCGCCGGGGCGGTGGCGGTCTGCGCCGCCGCCACGGCCCTCGTGGTGGCCTTCACCTGGCGGGCCCAGCGGGCGGCCGCGGTCGCCGGCTCCTTCTCCGCCATCGCGTCCACCATCGGCGTGCTGGCCGCGATCTACCTCTCCCGGCAGGCGTTGTCCCGGACCGACCGGCAACTCACGGAAACCCGCCGGTCCCTGGTGCTGAGCAGATATCCGCTCCTGCTGCCGGTCCACCAGTCAGTCGCGTTCCCGGACTCCGGCGGGATGCTGGCCCAGCACCCACCCGCCCAGGAGCGCTTCGCGCTGACCTCCGCGCCCGCCCCGGCGTACGCGTTCCTCGCGATCGCGAAGGACAGGTTCCTCGTCCCGGTGGAGAACGTCGGTGAGGGGCCGGCGCTGCGCGTCCGAGGGACGTTGTGGTGCTCGGACGGGCGCAACGGCCCGGTCGACGGCGTCCCGGCCCTGGGCGCAGGCCGGACCGGCGTGATGGCGGCCGTGATCCGCGCTGATGGACGGCCGCTGCCGGAGGAACTCCGCTCGATGACGTCTCAGGACGCCGGGCCGAGCATCGCCTACTGGCTTGATCTCGAATACGCCGACGTCTTCGCGAACCCACGCCGGACGACCGCGCTCTTCGACCCACGAGGGCTCGGCGCCTGGCACTACGTGCAGGGACACGAGCCCGGAACGCTCTGACCGCGCTCCGGACGATCGGCGAAGGTCCTGGGGAAAGTGAAAGCCCCAGCACGAAGGCTGGGGCCGGGTATTGAGACAGATCGAACGATGACTACGTTTCAGCTCATCATCGCCAGCCACCATCTCCCCTATGAGTAGAGGCTACGGACACGCTCCGCGAGCGTCAACTCGGCCACCCGTCCGTGTCTGCATTCCGATCAGCTCACCGAGACCCGCGACTGACGGTCGCCGCCGTGCATCCGGCCATGGCACGCCCCCATCTGACAGCTCCCCCGGTTCGTTCCGGGCCCGACGGGCAGTCACCGGGCCGGCTGCCGCTCCCCGGGGCAGCAGGCGCGGCGAGGTGGTCGAGCATCGTGTGGTTGGCCTCCCAGCCCGGGAACTTCGCAGCACCAGCGGTTCGAGGCCGGGCAGGACCGCGGTGTCGGAACGGATCGGCATTCGCCGGTTCGTTGGTCTCAGCCACCGCCGTGGCGACGGGCGAGGCCTCGTCGCCACGCACGGCGGAGTCAAACGTCAGACCAGACGGATGTTGGCGGCCTGAAGGCCCTTCTGGCCCTGCTCGACGTCGAACTCGACCCGCTGGTTCTCGTCCAGGCTGCGGAACCCGCTCGATGAGATGGCGGAGAAGTGGGCGAAGACGTCAGCGCCGCCGCCATCCTGCGCGATGAAGCCGAAGCCCTTGTCCGCGTTGAACCACTTGACTGTGCCGAATGCCATGTCTTCTCCTCTGAGTAGCTGGTGGAGCCATCTACGGGCCCTCGGTTGTCGCCGCTGCTGGCCGGAAGAACCGGCAGAACAGAGAGCGCCTGGCGGGTTAGGTACCCACCAGGCGCTGGCAAAGTATGCGACAAACCGAAGGCTGCAACCCGGTGAGGCTAGCACGGGGGTGGCGCCCGCGCGGTGTCTTCGCTGTCAGCGCTGACCGCGCCGGCTACCGAACCGCGTGCCGGCAGAGAACGCCGCGGCGCCCCGTGGCGCGAACGGTGTTTCCGCGGCACTCGTCCGACGACTTTCCGAGCCTGTCCCGCGCGCCGCGCGGGCGGTCGATCCGCCCGTCGCTGTGCGCGGATCCGGGCGCCGCGTGGCGCTGTCGCCTCGTCCGCTATGCGGCCTCGTTGCCGCTACGGGAGGCGTCACGAAGCGGCGCTCGCCCGGGGCGAGTTCGGTGAGCAGCGAGTCACCGGGGCCAAGCCGGGTGATCGTCGGGTTGATGCCGGCCTGGCGGGTGAGGTCGCGCACGTCGGTGACCTGGTCGTCGGTCATCAGGGTGACGACTGTGCCGCTCGCTCCGGCACGCGCGGTCCGCCCCGAGCGGTGCAGGTATGCCTTGTGCTCGGCTGGCGGGTCGGCGTGGATCACGAGAGCCACATCGTCGACGTGGATACCGCGCGCCGCGATGTCGGTCGCGACAAGTGTGCGGGCGTCGCCGGCGGAGAACGCCGCCAGATTGCGGGTGCGGGCGTTTTGCGCCAGGTTGCCGTGCAGCTCCACGGCGGGCACGCCGGAGGCGACCAGTTGACTGGTCAGCTTCTTGGCGCCCCGCTTGGTGCGGGTGAAAACGAGCGTGCGCCCCGGGGCGGCCGTCAGGTCGATCAGGACGGGGAGCCGGT
Source organism: Micromonospora sp. U21 (assembly GCF_018070045.1). Taxonomy (GTDB): domain Bacteria; phylum Actinomycetota; class Actinomycetes; order Mycobacteriales; family Micromonosporaceae; genus Micromonospora. The sequence goes on along the minus strand of NZ_JAGPYK010000002.1, from coordinate 386,028 downwards.
CATCGTGACGCACCCGGAGTACGTGGTGGGTCATCGCGGCGACCGGGGACATCGCCGAGTCGACGCTGTGGGTGACTGGGTTGGAGAGGTATCGCCGCACGAGGACGTCGACGCCCGCGTCGAGCGTCGCCGAGAACAGCAGGCGCTGGGAGCGGGGCGGTGTTGTGTCGAGGAGTCGCCGTACGACCGGCAGGAAGCCGAGGTCGGCCATGTGGTCCGCCTCGTCGAGCACCGTGACCTCGACGGCGTCGAGGATTGCGTGGCCGGTCGACACGTGGTCGGCGAGCCGGCCGGGACAGGCGATGAGGATATCGACGCCGGCACGCAGTGCACCGACCTGTGGCCGCGCGCTCACCCCGCCGAAGATCGTCAGGGTCCGCAGCGACAGCGCGGTGGCCAGCGGTGCGATCGCCGCTTCGATCTGGGTAGCCAGCTCGCGAGTGGGCGCCAGGATGAGCGAGCGCGGGCGGCCGGGCAGCCGTGGAGACGTGGCGGCCGAGAGTCGGGCGAGGACCGGGAGAGCGAAGGCGTATGTCTTGCCCGAACCCGTGCGGCCCCGACCGAGCACGTCGCGTCCGGCGAGTGAATCCGGGAGCGTCGCGGCCTGGATCGGGAATGGCGTGCTGATGCCCGCCTGCTCGAGCGCGGCGACCAGGCGGCCGGGCACGCCGAGGTCGGCGAAGGAGGTGGGTGTGACAAGGGGTGTCTTGCTGGGGCTGCGTGCCGCCATGGAGTCTCCGAACGTGGAAGGGGTCGCCCTGCACGGCGCTGACCGATTGGTCGCGGCGCGTGGTGGTCGGCGTCAGATGCAGGCCGGGTCGAAAACCGGCGGGCTGCTTGATCAATTCTACCCACCCCAGCCCAAGCCGTAACGATGGCTTTTCTGGGTTAGGGTTCGACGGGCCGAGCGAAACGGATCGCGGCGAGCGGCCGGATGCGCCCCGCGCATTTTCGGCACCCGGCTTGCATGCGAGCGGGTCGCGCGTTGGCGCGCCAGACTTGGAGCAGTTCTTGACTGATGTAACCGCGCATGACTCGAATTTGTTCCGTGAAGCACCGGGAGCAGATGCGCCTTTCGACCACACGCCTGCAGTTGACGCAAGTTCGGCTGCGATGACCCGCCTGCGCACCCCGTTCCGTGTCGAGGGTGACGCCGACCGGAAGCCGACGACCGCGCCCATCGCCGGCTCGTTGGGCATCACGACGCCACGGAGCCCAGCACGCAAGGGCCACCACGCGTGTCGGTTCGACGCGTCGTAGGTACCGACGTCCTGTGCAGGTAGATCAGATGGATCAGCACATCTCCACGACTGGACCAGCAGATGCGGCGGTGGCGGTGGACCGCCGCTCGGCCTTGCCCGCAAACACTGTCGCGTTGGCCATCCCGATCAACGTGTCCCCGTAGAGGGTGCTGCCGCGACCCGCGACCGCCGCACCCATCGTGCCCGCGGTCGGGGTGGTCGCCCAGTGCAACGGCGCACGGTGTAGGCGCGGCCCGTCTCGGCACCGGCGATGAGAGTCGAACAGCCCCCTGACACGACCTGCTTGGGTCGCAGGTCGAGTGCGGCGCATAGGCCGCATACCTTGGCCAGCTCCGGATACTGCTGCCAGTCGCCGGCGAGCCAGCGGAAGAGGGTCGAGCGACTGACACCGGTGTGCCTGGTGACGTCGCCCACGGTCCAGCCGCGGTCCTACCGGGTGTCTTTGACTGCCCCACAACGAACTGGGCGAAGGCAACCCTTCATGAGCCGTTCGCATCGCCACAGGGGAGGTAGGTCGCACCCGCCCCCACGGTGAGATTGTCACCCGTCAGTGGATTCTCCACGCTGATCGCTTGCGTGGCGGGGTCAGCAGATCCGCGATCGTGGCGATCGCGCTCGGCACCAGCCGGTAGTAGGCCCACACGCCGTGCTTCTCCCGCTCCAGCAAGCCGGCCTCGGTAAGGATACGCAGGTGGTGACTGACCGTCGGCTGGGAGAGACCGACCGGCGCGGTCAGGTCACAGACGCACGCCTCGCCCTCGGGGGCCGACTGGATCAGGCTGAGCGGCCGCAGCCGGACAGGATCGGCGAGGGCCTTGAGGACCCCGCCAGCCGCTCGGCATCGGTACGTTCGATCGGCTCGCCGGCAAGCGGCGAGATCTGAGGCTTAGTCATTTCAGCCAAGGCATTTCCCACATATTCCATCCTTCCACCAGCAGCATCCACCCACGCGCATTACGGCAATGCACGCTGCCTATGAGCGTGTTCGAGATGGTCTGATGTGGACGGCGTGACAGCGGCGACCGCAGCCGGGCTCGGTGTCCGAATGTCGTGGTTACCCCTCCGGCTTGACCGGTGCTCAGTGGGCGTTGATCGAGCCGCTGTCGCCGGAGCCAAACACCGACGGCCGGGCGGGAAAAACACCCTCGGCGGGATTGGCGTCGGCCAGGGTCAGCCGGTCACCGCTCAGCTCCGCCCCGAGGGGCCTGCCGAGTTTGATCATCCGTGCGAGCGAGCCTCAACGGTCGTGGCCCCCGCCAGGGCTGGGTGGCGGCGCTGCGTGAGGCGGGCCGGTCAGTACCCCGGTCTCGGTGGGCCGGCCGGTGACCGGGTGGGATGGCTTAACCTTCGCCGGCCGGCTCGGATCGGCCGTCGTGCCGGGCTTCTTCGCCGTGCCGGACCCCCTCCCGGTGCTGGAGCTGTTCTTCGTACCGGACCCGTTCTTGCTGGCGGGCTTGGCGTCCGGGACCAGGCGCTGGCAGTAGGCGTCGACCTGAGCGGTGCTACCGGCGGCGACGACCAGCGGTTGGAACCTCGGGGTCTTCAGCGCCTTTCCCCGTTGGTCTGGTTGCTCGGCGAGGTGAGCCCGGCAGAGCCCGCCGAGCGGTGTGGTGTGCGCCTGGCCGCTGCTGGGACTCGGCGGGACCGACGGGGCGGTCGGGGATCCGCTGCGGTCGCCGGTGGTGGGCGCACCCCCTTCGCTCGGCGATCCGCCTGAGTGGCCGGTGGTGGGGGCCGGAGTGGCCGGGCCGGGCGGTGGGTTCGTCTCCCGAGGAGCGTCCAAGGTGACCGCCGCGAAGGCGGCGCCGGCTGTCGCAGTGGCGAGAATCCCGGCGACCCAGGCCAGGGCGCCGGCGGTGAACCGGCGGCGGCCGGGGACCCGGGCATGCGCGGATGCTGGGGCAGCGCGGGCCGCCCGGAAGGCCGCCAGCGCCGCCTGCTCCCCGGCCAGCTCCTGCGGGCGCGCCGGGGCGGCCGCCGCGGCGAGCAGCCCGGCGAGCGGGTCGGCCCGGACGGCACCCTCCGTGGGCGTTGCGGGGCGCGCCGCATCGAGGAGCCGGTCGGCCACGGCGCGGTCGACGAGTCGGCCGGAGCGGCGAAAGCCCATCCTGAATCCCCTTACGTCAACCATCCGCCGGTTCGGCGTGTGGCACCTGTCTGCGCCGGTTGCCGAGCGGCCGCGGCGGCGCGCTGCTCTCGGGCGCGCCCGGTTGTTGGCTCGGGTCGTAGCGCTCGATGAGCCCGGCGAGCCGCCGCAACCCCCGGTGCGCGGCGGTCCGTACCGCGCCGGGCCGCCGCCCGAGCACCCGCGCGGCGGTCTCGGCGTCCAAGCCGATGACGGCCCGGAGCAGGACCGCCTCGGCTTCCCGGGGTGGCAGCATGGCGATCAGCGCGAGCGCGGCGTCGGTGCCGATAATCTCCCCAGCCCGCTCGGCGGTGTCGGCGTCGCCAGCCAGCTCGCTGAGCGCGTGCACCGGCACCGGCAACGACGGGCGCCGGCGTTGCCGGCGCATGTGGTCCATGGCCCGGTTCCGTGCGACGGTGACGGTCCAGGCCCGGAACTCGCCGCCGGTGAAGCGGGGCAGGTCCCGGGAGATCTGCAACCAGGTCTCCGACGCCACATCTTCCGCGTCGGCCCCGACCAGGTTGGTCAGGTAGCGCAGCAGGCTCGGCTGCAGGGTGCGGTAGAGGAAGCGGAAGGCGTTCTCGTCACCGGCCTGCGCCGCGGCGACCGCCTCGCTCAGCTCACCGGCCATGCCATGCCCGTTCCCCGGCCACGGGAACCAGCGGACGCCGGAGCCGGCGAACCCGATGACCACCTGGTCCGCTGACCGGACCTGAGTCCACGCCTCTCAACCCCCACTAACCTGATCGCGCTCGCGGCTGCGGCGGCCCGGGCGGCACGTCCAGACACTCGCCACGACGAACGGCCATCGGCGCACTGCCACGCTGGCGCGGTGAAGCGGCCCCAAGTCGGGCAACGCCAGGAGCTCACACCTTGCATTCCCGCAACCCTCCCTTTCACGGACTATAAGGTCCATAAAAGATGCCCAGGGGTGGCTGGCTGAGCACCGCGTCACGGTGAGCGACCTGGTAAATCGCGGGGCCACAGTAGCACCTGCTTGGCCTCAAGAGTGGACTTGACCGACCCACTCTGCGCGTCGCCCACCCGGTGAGGCGGTGGACGGTCATGCCCGGCACGCGTTCGCGATGGTCAATGAACACCACATGCACCGCGCCTGATAGCGCCAGGAGCGGGACCACCCTCCGAAGGTTGGGGAGGGGCCGGGCGTCCCGCCCCTGCCGCTGGACGCTCGCCCGTGGGCATCCGTCGTATCGGCCTCGCCAGGCAACGCACCGTTACGTCCACGAACGGGGCTGGTACCGGGACAGGTTCGCAGCACGGTGAACTGAGGGCGGTTCCCGCTTTGGCACCAAAGAGGCCACGGCAGCCGCAGGCGGGCCGCTGAAGCCTCAGCGGGCCCAACCGACCACGATTATGGCGAGGCACCCAGATCAGCACGGTGACATGGTGAACAGCCACCCGTTCGCCACCGTCGCGCCGTTGTCTGAAGCGTTTCGACATCGAGTTGTGGCGGATGCTTGCTGCGATCCGTGGCAGCACTACGGCGAAGCGGCATAGGCGAGCCAAGCGCTGCGCCGCGGTTCGACACCCACCGGCAGCGACTGGGAGACGGCTGGGCGTGGGATGGGCCAGAGCCTGCGGACATTCACTGTGTTATGCACAGGGCGCAACGAGAAGGCGTATCACGAGTCGGTGATGCCCTGCGTCGGTTACCGAAGGTGGTCGCTTGGTTGGTCGGCGAGAACGCTCCCACGGCCCGGTTCGCGTAGCAGCTCCACGAAACGGGCGTAACGTCCGACCCGCGTGAGACGCCGTACTAGGTGTGGCCTTTGACGAAGACTCCCTTGCCGGGCTCTCCGTGGACGACACCCTTGACGTGCAGCAGCCTGCCCGCACGCTGGGCGCTGGCGATGGAGACGCGGTAGAGCGCGGACAGTTGGCTGTACGGCGGCATCCGGGATTCGGGCGGGTACTCGCCGGTCGCGGCTTTCGCGGCGGTGCCGTCCGCGATCTGGCGGTAGGTCATTGGTCCTAAACCATCGGTCGGGGACGTTGACCCCCCCGTTCCCGGCTGATGACGCAGCGGCCCTACCGCCTCCGTCGCCCCCAGCAACGCGGTTGGTGGGGCCGCTGCCCTCCCGGCCGCACCGTAACGAAGGCAAACCCGATGACTGGACTCATCGTCGGGGTTGATGCCTCGGCAACGGCCCGGCGTGTGCAGCATCGTCCTGCGGATCCGGCACGCGGACATGCTGCCCCGCAACCGCCTCCACTCGACCAGCCGCAAAATAGCCCGGCATGGCATGCCCTACGAGGAACTCACGTGGCCTTCGCGCCGCGTGACCTACTCGACGCGGTTATTTGCCCGGCGTGGCCAGCGACGTTCACCACCGCCGGTGTGCCGCGACCCGGCATCCCCGTCGAGGAAGTACCCATGACCGTTCCCAGATTCGACTGGTACCTGCAGCACCTTCACGAGCGGGTCATCACCACCGCCGTCAGCGCTTCCCCGCGAAGCTGTACGGGCGTGGCCACTGGGTCCGCCCGGGACGGCGCAGAGCCCGACCTGAGGGAGGGCGTGTCGGACCTGCTCGGGCCTGCAGCCGCGGTCGCCGACCGGACCCGCTCTCATTGCGGGAAGGGGTGAATCCTGCGTGCAGGTCTTTCAGGTCAGTCTCATCCTTTTGATCCTCGCACCCGAGGACGCCTCGGTGCCGGCATTCATTGACGATCTGCGCGATCAGCTGACGAACCTTCAACACCGGTGGGAAGGCGTCATCGCGCCGACCGTTCGCGGCATGGTCGAAACAAACACCTGCGAGGTGACCCTGAGCGTCATGGCCGACGACATCACCACCGCTCCCATAGCCGCAGGCCGGGCGGTCGCTTACGCCGCCGATCGTGCGGCGGCTTCCTTGCCGGTCGCCATTGGGCGCATCACCGTTCAGCGACCACCTCGGCCAACCACCCTCGCGGACCTGCCACCGCTTCCCTGACCCGGCCATAGCCGGGGTGCAGGTGCCGCCCACGCTCTTCGCCGCATCCACGGACCCGGCCCGCCCCAGGCACAGCAGTTTGGACGCACATGACGCACAGCGCGGCGCGACGAAGCCGGCGCCCAACCAGGTGACGCTGCGAGTCGCTCTCACCGAGCCGACCGCCGCAGCGCCACACCGTGCTCCTCATCACGGGCCACGCCACTGCCGGCGCCCACCAGCTCCCGGCCGAAGCCTCCACCCGCGCCCACGACCGACCCGCGATTCGGCACCTGCAAACAGGCCAACAACGCCGGCTACGGCCCGTACTACCGCGGCGTCGACCCCGAGTACGCCTGGTACATCGACCGGAACAAGGACGGCGTGGTGTGCGACTGATAAGTCCACAGCCCCGGCGGAACGGAGCAACCGATCATCACGTGTGCCCACCGCTACGCCCTGCCGCTCCTGGCCGTACCCGGCCAAGGTCGCGCACGGTGAGTGCGGCGAAGGTGGCGAAGGGGGCGGCGCCGGACGAGTGTAGATGTAACGCCCCACATTTCCGCGACGCCTGCCGAATCGGCATGGGGTGTCTCAGTGGGCGGGTGGCCGTCCCCGCCAGATCAGTAGCGACGAAGAGCAGTTCATCGTCGAGACGGCCAACACCCGCCCCGAGAAGCTGGGGCGACCGTTCACCCGGTGGAGCATCCGCAAGCTCGCCGACCACCTGCGCCTGCATGCCACCCGCCGGGTCCGGATTGGGCGGGAACGGCTGCGGCAGATCCTGCACCGACACCGGATCACCCTTCAACGGACCAAGACGTGGAAGGAGTCCACCGACCCGCAGCGCGATGCCAAATTCGCCCGGATCGAGTACGTCAGCGCCCACTTCCCGCAGCGGGTGTTCGCCTTCGACGAGTTCGGACCCCTCGTGATCCGCCCCCAGGCCGGCACCGGGTGGGCCCCCTCGGGCCATCCGCACCGGCTGCCCGCGAACTACCACAAGCTGCACGGCGTCCGGCAGTTCCACGGCTGCTACTCCGTGGGCGACGACCAACTCTGGGGCGTCGTGCGGCGGTGTAAGAGCGCCGCGAACACCCTGGCCGCGCTCAAGTCGATCCGCGCCGCTCGTCCGGACGGTGCGCCGATCTACGTCATCCTGGACAACCTGTCCGCGTACAAAGGCCGCAAGATCCGGGCATGGGCGGCCCGGAACAGGGTCGGGCTCTGCTTCACCCCGACCTACGCCTCCTGGGCCAACCCGATCGAGGCCCAGTTCGGGCCGCTGCGCACCTTCGTCATCGCCGGCTTCAACCACCCCAACCACCCGGCGCTGACCCGGAAACTGCAGATCTACCTGCGTTGGCGCAACGCCAACGCCCGCCACCCCGACGTCCTGGCCGCCCAACGCCGCGAACGCGCCCGCATCCGCAGCGAACGCCAACGACGCTGGGGCCAACCCGCCACCCGCGCAGCCTGACCCGTCAACGTTTCGTGGTCACGGCACTAGCTGGCACGTCCCGGCCGATGCAGCCAGGGCGCGGCCCTGGGCGCCGCCGCGATAAGGCCGACCGCGAGCACCGTGATGAACGCTTGCCCGATCCGGCCGAGCGTGATCCCCGGCGCGGTGTCCAGCACGTAGTTGGCATACCCGTTCGCCACCGCGTCGCTGACGAGCACAACACAGCCGAGCAACAACCCTTCAAGCCGACGTAGCGCCAACAACAGCGCCGCGAGCGGGTCGAACACGGTCAGCGAGGTGAAGTACCACATCAGCCAGAGGGGCATGGACGAGCTTGGACCACCCGGCCGGACCCCGAGCAGGTCGCCCAGGTGAACCATCCCGCCATACGCGAAGACACAGACGGCGGCGATCACCACAACCCGAACCCACCTGGGCGCGCCGGCCCACCGCCGGAACGATGTCCGTGTCGCCGCCAATGACCCCTCCTCGGTCGAGCAGTGGCCCGCTCGCGCCGACACATCGATGCTAACGCGGCGTCCCAAGGGCGTTTGCCTCGACGGCTCCAGGCGACGACCAGCGGCATTGAGCCATGCCCGGATGGCCGCCTGACCTCGCCGCGACCACTGGCAACGTTTGTGGTCACGGCACTGGCTGAAGTCCACCTTCGCCCGTCCCAGAGAACGGACGAGCGCGCCGCTTTCAGTTGCGGGCAGCTTGGGGGTCAAGTCCGCGTTCACCCGACTTGTTCGTGTAACGCCATGCCGATGTCCCACGCCGGTGGAGAAGGAAGGTCGAGTGCGCGGCCTCCTGGACGGGGCGGGACCGCCCGACCCCCGGTGGTCCCGCTCGATCCAGACCCGAACAGCGCGCAGGGACGCCCGCAGGGAGCAGCCAATGGCTCAATCGATGCCTCAAACCCCACCGCCGGAGCGGCCGTCGGCCGACAACACGACGCCGCCTTCACCTTCGCGCTGGAGCCTGCCGACTCAATTAGTTCGCATCGAACCCCAGCTGTCCGAAAAGTGGTGGCCCCTATGCCAGTAAGGCGGGACGACCTTGCTGATCGGGTGCGTTGCCATGGTGGTCGTCGTGCTGACCAGTTGAAGTCATCGGACTGGGGGATGTCCACGAGGGCGCGCAGAGACGGCCGTGACATCGGCAGCGATCATGGATGGCGAAGCAGCCTTGACCGGATCCCCGATGGGTGACCGCGGCCGCTTCCGGGTACAGGGCGTCGTGGACCTGGCCGCGGAGAACTGGCAGATGCTTGCAGACCGACATCGGCAAAGCGATGGCGACCCTCGCCGGTGCCGGGACTGCCAGGCCTACTGGCCGTGCCTCTACCGGCTGCGCGCCGACCGAGAGCTTTCCAACACCCGCGCTGACGAGGGAGTTGCGGCCGGAAGGTTATGGGCCGAGGTACGACAAACCGGAACATCAACGCTAGGAAAACCGTGACAACCAGCGCGCCAGACACATCGACCCAGGTGCCACAACCGGCGCCCGAGGAACAACGTGCCGAGTGCCGGCACTGTGGTGAGCCCCTGTGGCAGGACTGGTTATGGGGCTGGATGCACGAAGACCTTCGCTATCTGTGCCAGGATCCGGCCACGGGTGAGCTGCTGTGTCAACCCGCAACACCCGCCTGACTCGTCGCCTTCTAGATCGCGGATTGTCATCACGACATTGTTAACGTCGCGCATCCTGACCAGTCCGCGGGGAGACGAGGTAGAGGACGTGCTCGGCGTGGTACTCGCCTTCTGCCTCCCAGCAGTCACGGTCAACCGGTTCTTCAGCCCGATCGCCTTGCGGGTGGGGGCAGGTGCGAACGAATGGCTCCTTTCAGCGCCGCCGCCGTACCCCAGTGCTGTCTCCTCGGCGCACTCAGCTCGGCGGCGGCAGGGCGGTTGATGGCTGGTGCCGCCGGGCGGGCACACTGGACGGCCATGTCGCCGTTCACGCCCACCCTCCGGTTGCACGATCGGTACGTCCTGTGCGAGCGCATCGGCCTCGGCGGGATGTCCGAGGTGTGGCGCGCCGAAGACGAGGTGCTCGGCCGGCCCGTCGCCGTGAAAGCGCTCGCCGGTGAGTTCGCCGTCGACCCGCAACTGCGGGCCACCATCCAGCGCGAGGCCCGCGCCGCCGCCCGGCTGACCCACCCCCACATCACCCAGGTGTACGACTACGGCGAGGCGACCCTGGCCGGCGGCACGGTGGTGCCGTACCTGGTGATGGAGCTGGTCGAGGGACGCAACCTCGCCGACCGGCTCACCGCTGGCCCGCTCGCCTGGCCCGACGCGGTGCGGATGGCCGGCCAGGTCGCCGCAGCGCTCGCCGCCGCACACCGGATCGGGGTGGTGCACCGCGACATCAAGCCGGGCAACGTCATGCTCACCGACACCGGCGCCAAGGTGCTCGACTTCGGCATTGCCACGCTCGCCGGCCCGCACCACCCGCTCGCCGGACAGACAGGCGAACCGCTGATGGGCACCCCGGCCTACTTCGCCCCGGAGCGGCTGGCCGCCGGGCCGCCCAATCCGGCCAGCGACGTCTACGCCCTCGGTGCGCTGCTCTACCGCTCCCTGGCCGGCCGGGCCCCGCTGCCCGTGCAGACCTGGGAGGACGCGCTGCAGGTGCACGCCGGGCGCACCCCGGTACCGCCGCTGCGCATCCCCGGCCTGCCCACCGACATCGCCGAGCTCAGCCTCGCCTGCCTGGCGACCGACCCGGCCCGCCGTCCCACGGCGGCACAGCTCACCACCCGGTTCGGCGCCGGCCAGCCGGCCGATCCGCCCACCGCGGTCCTGCCCACCCTGCCGGCCGGACGGGCGGCCGTCGCGCCCGCGCACCCGCCCACGCTGATCGACCGGTCGCTGCCCACGGCGCGACCGGTGCGCGCCGCATCGCCGGCAGGCCACCCGCGCCGGTCGAATCGGCTGCTCGCGGTGCTCGTCGCGGCCGCCCTCGTCGTCGGGGTGGTCGGAATGCTTACCCTCGGCGGCGAACCGGACAGTCCGCCCGCCGCGCCACCGGTCGCCGTCACACCCGTCGAGCAGCCGGCGCCGGAGGCGTCGGGCGGGTCGTCCGATCCGGGTAGGGTTCCGCCAACGACCGGCGGGCTCACGCCGGTCGCCCTGCGTCAGCTGGCCGCCCAGCTGACGGCGGTGATCGACAACGCGGAGAGCCGGAGCGAGATCGACCCAAAGACGGCCGAGGAGTTGCGGGACAAGCTCGCCGATCTGGACCGGGGCAAGCCCAAGGACCGAGCCAAGCGGATACGGGAACTGAGCGAGCGGGTCGCCGACGCGGCCGACGGCGGCCGGGTCAGCGCCGACACTGCCACCCGCCTTCAGGACCTGCTCGCCGGGTACTCGCAGGAGCGGGGCGAGGAAGACGACGACTGACAGCTCAGGAGCAGGCTGATGCGGTCGGTTGTCCGAGGCAGGCGAGGGCTGCTAACCGACCGGCGTTCCGTTGAGGTGTCGTCGCGCCGTCCGGTCGGTGACGCCAGCTCGCCGGGCGACGTCCGCCACGTTGGCGGTGGGGTCGGCGGCGCGCGCGGCGAGCACGCGGGCGGCAGCGGACGGCCGGGTGCCGTTGCCAGCTGGCGGAGTCTTCACCGGGCGGTCCTGCCGGTGGTCGGCACGCGGTTGCGAAGTCGGCGGTGCGATGACCGGGCCTGGGTCCTATGGAGACGTGGTAAAAGACTCTTCCACCTCCTTGCCGCTGTCCGCGGGAGTGCCTGCCGGTCGACCGCCAGTCAGCATCTCCACCACCAGCAGCAGCGCCAGGGCTGGCCGGGCGGAGATGACCCGGGCCACCAGGTTGTCCGGCGCCGCCAGAACGTTCGCGACGATCGACGCCACCACACCGATCAGGAAGGACACCCGCGCCGACATCCGCCCCGGCCGCCCGGTCGGTGCACTCGTCATGGGCTAGGAACAAGGCGAAGGCGGCATGCAGGCAGCTTGTCGTCACCAATCCCAGTAGGAACGCCCGTCGGGGTCCTGGGTATCACCGGCGTTCTGGACGTCCTCTCATCCGGCAGTAGCTGACCAGCGGCCCCACCCATACTCCGCGGGCACCCACGGGACCCGCTCGCTGTTGGTGGGCTCGGGCGTCACTGGCGACCTGGGTGGCAGGGTGGATGGTGTCGCCGGCTTTGGCTGGCGGCGTGGCCCGTGACGTTGGCGACCTGGGCGGAACGGTGCGCGGTGTCACCGGCCTGACTGGCGGTGTGAGCGGTGAGGTTGGCGGCACGCTGGACGGCACCGCCGGCCGTCTCGGCGTCGCTGGCGTGACCGGCGATTTGGGGGGCGCCGCGGCATTGGCAGTGCCGCTGGCGACGTCGGTGTTCACGGCGACGCGTACGCCAGCGTGGATGGCGGGCTCCTGGGGCCTGACCGAATGCCCGCTCGAGCCTGCACCTCTGCTTCATGCGGAGGCCAGGATCGCGTTCTATCGTGCGGGTGCGGGAGGTAGTCGCCTGGACAACCGCAGAAGCCCAGTCCAAGGCCGCTGGCGGACCGGGCCTGACAATCCACCGGCTGCCGCCCCCGGCACCTCGGCACGTGATGACCGTGGCCACCAACAGACCCGCTGCCACGGTCGAGGTTGGTCGACGCGACGACCCTGCTGCCGGCACCTACCTCCTCACAATCCGGCGACCGACGGCGGCGTGAAGGACCGATCGGGTCGCTCGTTCTTCTCCGACGAGGTTCTCAACCGGGCGCTGAAGGACAGAGCCGGCGCAACAGGACCAGAGATGTGGGTGTGCGGGATGGATTCGTCGTCCATTTGCCTCGAAACTTCTGACCGCCCGGTCATTCATGCCGAGCCGAGCCGGTGTACTCGCCACGCACCGATGGCCGAATTGTCGCCCCCCATAACCCCGATACGGCGCACATTGGATGGCGACAGGTTGTGAAAGCACTGCTGCCCGCGCAGTTGCATCTCTCTCAGGTTGTCAACTCCTCCGACGCGATGTGACAGTTTTCGGCCTGCCGACGCTTAGGCGGGACAAGCTATGACCTGCCGTTTCTCGTACGGCTCGTACCGGAGCGTTCCTGGCAACCAGGCCCAGGGGCAGATGTTGCCAACCCCGCGAGAATCGCTTGTTCACGCAGGCCAAGGGGTGGAGGGCGCCTAAAAATCTTAGGCCCATCGATTCGCCGAAGCGAGACGCCTGGTCCTCTCGGGGAACCCTTTTCTGAAGTGCGTCCAGTGCCAGGTTAAGTGGCTGTGGCGGGTGTTATTCATCTCACGGCTCACACGGACTCACCCTTCGATTGACCTTGGAAACGTATTGCAACTAGCCTGACGCCCCGGCCCGCAATAGGCACCTTGGCGCCTACCGACAGCGGCGGGCCTACCAGCCTTTCCCCTGCCCATGAAGACGGAGACATGCATGCCTGGCGGCAGCCGGCCCTCGATGAGATGGCACCGATGACGTCAGAGGCGGACCCTCTGTGGGCGCTAGGGGTCGGCATCGTCGCCCTGCTCGTCTACCTGGTGGTGGAGCGGGCGCGGCACCGTCGGTACCTGTCACGGCTGCCGACGCGGATCGTCGTGAACGGGATCCGGGGCAAGTCGTCGGTGACTCGACTGGTCGCTGGCGCGCTGCGGGCGGACACCCGGCGGACGGTGTTCGCCAAGACCACCGGCACAGCGGCCAGGCTGATCTATCCGAATGGTCGGGAGGTGCCGATCCGCCGTGGCCTGGGTGGTGTCAACGTGATCGAGCAGACCGGGGTGGTTCGGCGGGCGGTGCACGCGGACGCTAACACCCTGGTGATCGAGTGCATGGCGGTGCTGCCGGAGTTGCAGCAGGTCAACCAGGATCTGCTCATCGAGGGCGACGTCGTGGTGATTACCAATGTGCGCGAGGACCATCTGGAGGAGATGGGGCCGACGCTCGATGACGTTGCCCGGTCGCTGAGCCGGTCGATGCCGCAGGGCGGCACGGTCGTCACCGCGGAGCGGGACCGCCTGCACATCCTTCAGGAGGAGTCCGATCGCCGCGGGTGCAAGCTCGTCGCTGTCGATCCGGACAGTGTCACCGACGCCGAGATGCGCCGTTTCCGGTGGATCACTTTCAAGGAGAACGTGGCGCTGGCGCTGGCGGTCGCGCAGTTGGGCGGGATGGACCGGGCCACCGCGTTGAAGGGCATGTGGCAGGCGGCTCCGGACCCCGGCGTGCTGCGGGTGGACGCCTGCTCTCACCAGGGGCGGCGTTTCGCCGCGGTGAACCTCTTCGCGGCCAACGACCCCGCTTCGACCTTGATGAACATCCGGCTTCTGCAAGAGCGTCGCCTGATCGGTGATCGGGTCGCCGTGGTGATCAACTGCCGGCCGGACCGGATCGAGCGCAACGGCCAGATGGGAACGATCATCCCGGACATCGACCCCACGCGGGTGTTCCTCATCGGCACTCCCACCCGCAGCGCTTCGCACCTGATCCCGGAGCGATGGCGTGAGCGCGTGGTCGACCTCGACGGCGAACACCGCACCGGGAGCGGGCTGCGTGACGCGATCGTGCAGGCGCTGGGCGCGGGCGAAACCGGCACCGCGCTGCTCATGATCGGCAACATCCACGGCCGCGGCGAGGAGCTTCTCGAGGCGCTGCACGAGGTCACGGTCGCCGCGACGGCGGCGGCGCCGTTCGACGAGCTGTCGCACACTCTCGAGCGGATCTACAAGCTGGACAGCGCCGCCAAGCCGCAGGCGGACACGAAGGCGTATGGAGACCTGGACGCGACCGTGGTGCTCTCCCGCGAGGACCTGATGGCAACCGCGGTGCTCAACAGCGCGCACATCGCCGTCCTGGCCGCCAACCGCCGCCGTACCACCCGACCTTGAGTAAAAGGAAGCGTTATGCCCCTTTTCGATCTGTCCTCCGAGCTCGGCGCGGTGATCATCGCCGCAGGGCTGCTGTTCGGGCTTGTCGGCTACCTCGTCACCAACGTCTCGCCGGCCGGGCTAATGGTGCCAGGCTGCCTGGTGCTGACCGCGATGGAGGACGCCCGTAGCCTGCTCACCGTCGTGGCGATCACCGCCGTCACGGTCGCCTTCATGAAGGTGTTGCAGCGCGTCACCATCCTCTACGGCAAGCGACTGTTCGCCGTGGCGGTACTGGTGTCCTCGTTCATGTCGGTCACCTCCTTCGTGCTGCTGCACCTGCGCTACCCGTTCCTGTTCGGCGGGGACACGCTGTCGTTCATCATTCCCGGGCTGATGACCTACCAGCTGCTACGCCCTCGTGCCCTGCAGACGCTCGCCGCCACCGGCGTGGTCAGCGCGGGTACCGGCGGCGTCGCCCTGCTGATGATTTCGCTGTGATGACCAGGTCCCGGAAGGTCCTCGCCTGCGCGACGGCTGTCGCTGTCGCCGTCGTCGCCCTGATCGTCGTGTGGGCCGTCCGCGACGACTCGCCGGCGAGGCCCACTGCCGGATCGCCGGAGTCGACTCGCGCGGCCAGCGCGCGTAACAAGGTCGAGCGATTGACGCAGCGCTACGAGCTGATCGACCTCGACGGGCCGGAGCGCACCGAGGTGCGCCGGCGCGGCGACGGCGCCGTGGTCGCGGCCCTGACCGTGGGTGCGCGTACCGTCGTCGTCGCCGGCCCGCCGCGGCGCTTCACTGAGCCGGAGGCCACGTCTGCGGTGGTCGAATCGACGTCCTGGGTGCGGATCGCGCCTCGGCCCTGGCAGCCACGGCCAGGCCTCGATGAGGACCTCGCCGGCTGGCTGCTCGACCAGATCGAGGACGACAGCCCACCCGTGGACGTGCTGGGCGCGGCGATGCAGTACCTCGCCGGCGCCCCCGACGGTCGTAACGAGAACGGAGTCCGCCACATCGGCGACGCCGGCTTCGGCTATGTGCACACCGCCGAGGAGCGTGACGGCGCCGACTTCTACGACTACCTCGAGATCCCGTGGAAGTTCTCGGACACCGGCCGGGTCAAGCCCTCCAAACGGTGGGACCGGCAGCTCGACTGCTCCGGCTACGTGCGACTCGTCTACGGTTACCGCTTCGGGCTCCCCATGCTCAACGCTCCGGTCAACACCACGGTCGCCGGGTTGCCCCGCACCGCGGCCAGCATGGCCGCCTACGCCCGATCGGTGCTCGTCGCTGCTGGTCGCACCCCGAGCCAACCGCCCGCCAAGCTGTCCGCCGCGCAGCCCGGTGACCTCGTCTTCTTCGCGTTGCACGATGACCCGAGCCTGATCACTCACTCAGGCGTCTACATCGGCAAGGACCAGCACGGTGAGATGCGGTTCGTGTCCTCCCGCAGCACCGTCGACGGTCCCAGCTTCGGCGACGTGCGCGGCGACGGGGTCATCGACTCCGGGTACTTCGGCCAGCGGCTGCGCCGCGTCATCCGGCTCTAAGGAACGCTCATGCGTGCTGTGCGAATCATCCTCATCGTCGCGCTCACCCTCCTGCCGGCCGGAGTGTGGGCGCTACGCGGTGACGCCATCCGCGACCGGCTGGCTGGGGAGCCCCGTTCCGTGGGCAGCACCGGCGTGCAGGCGGATCCCCGACAGATCACCATCGCCGGGTCCGGTGACATTCTCGTGCACCCGCCCACCTGGCAGCAGGGCCGCGCCGACGCTCAGAAGGCTGGACGGGACGGCTACGACTTCGGCCCGATGTTCGCTGACATCCGCCCCGTCATCTCAGCCGCTGACCTGGCCATCTGCCACATGGAAGCACCAATGGGTCCCGGCAGCCCGCAGGACTTTCCCCGTTTCCGCGCGCCCACCGACATGGCCACCACCATCAAGACCGCCGGCTACGACGGCTGCTCCACCTCCAGCAACCATGCCCTCGACCAAGGCGAGCAGGGTGTCTACGACAACCTCGACGCCCTCGACGCCGCCGGCCTGCGCCATACCGGCACCTTCCGCAGCCCGGCCGAGCGGGTGCGACCGACGATCTACGAGATCAAGGGGATCAAGGTCGGGCACCTGTCCTACGCCATGCACTTCAATGGCCTGAAGCCGCCGCCGGGCAAGGAATGGTTGGCCAACCGGATCGACGTCGCCGCGATCAGGGCCGCAGCCGCAGCCAGCCGCAAAGCCGGAGCCAACATCATCGTGCTCTCCGCGCACTGGGGCGAAGAGCACGTCCACGAACCCAGCGGCGACCAGCTGCACTGGGCCCGGCAACTGATCCGCGACCCCAACATCGACCTGATCATCGGCCACCACGCTCACGTCGTGCAGCCCTTCGAGAAGGTCGGAGACAAATGGATCGCCTACGGCGTGGGTAACACCCTCGCCCGCCACGACTTCCCCGTCGACGCCAACCGGGAAGGCGTCATCGCCGCCTTCACCTTCACCGAACAACCCAACCACCGCTGGCGCGTCACCCACGCCCAGGCCACCCCCATCTGGCTGTCCCTCAAACCCACCATCCGCGTCGTCAACCTCACCGACGCCATCGGGCGCATGCCCGCCATCGACCGACGCCGAACCCTCTACACCGCCGCCGTCGACCGCATCACCGGCTACCTCGACGCCCGCGGCGCCATAAAGGCCGGCCTGCACATCGACTAACAAGGCAGTCGGCGTCGTACGACGTTGACGAACAGCGAGCCGCACTGAGTTGGCACCTTGCTCACCATCAACAGCGGACCGACCCCACGGCCGCTTCACCGATCTGGACATGGGCGGACCGAGAGTGTCCTCGCTGCCACGTACCCGCTGGTGAGCGCTCGCCTGCCTTGATCTCTAACCACCATGGCCAACAGGGCCTTGTCTGCAGAACAACCCGCCTCGGTCGGTGGCTACTTCGATGAGCCCCAGTCGGTCGTCCTCCGCTGTCAATTGCGAGACCGCCAAAAGATCTCGGCCGATGGTCACTGGCGAGTACGTCGTGCGCTGATCGTCCCTGTCGAAGGACCCTGAAACCTGTCTCACTGCCACGCGGGATCCCCAGACAGAAGCGAATCGTCCAGGCTTCGAGTTCGAATGAACATTCCCGGCGGGCTGCCGCGAGCCTAGCGTCGGAAGCCGCCGTGCAGGGATCCGCCCGCTCGGTTCCCGCACGGCACGGAGACGATGTGGTCAACGAGATCGGCCCGACGGCGCTGCCCCCGCGCGTCGAGCCCGAGGTGAAGACGCGAGCGGACGGCGTCGTCCTGCGTGTGCGGCGCGACGGACAAACCGTCCTCGACGAGGTCCGGCTGGGCATCCGCGTCGGTGGCGTCGACCTGGACGTCGGGTCGGTCCTCCTGCGCTCGCGTTGTCGCGACATCACCGACGAGTGGACCGCCCGGTCCGGCAAGGCGACGGGAACCCATCGGTACGCGCATCGTGAGACGGTCCACGAGCTGCGCCACGCGAGTGGGCTCGAGTGGCAGATCCATGTCCGGGCCAGTGTGGACGGGGTGGCCGTCCGCTACGTGCTCGCCCGTCTGAAGGGCCACGGCCGGCTCGACGCCGACCGCACCCGGTTCACCGTCGAGGCCAACGCCCGCGTGTGGGCGCTCGATTATCAGACCTGGTACGAGACGCCGCGCTTCGGTGCTGACGCCACCGAGCTGCCGCCGGGCGCCTACGGGTTCCCGCTTCTCGTCCGCTCGCCCCGGGCGGGGGCGTATTTCCTGCTCACCGAGGCGGCGATCGACGGCCGTTTCAGCGGTGCCCACGCCGAGATCCGCGATGACGGCGAGGCGCGGTTCGCGCTGGCCGACGAGTCGATCGAGATCACGCGTGGTCCCGTGACCCCTTGGCGGGTGTTTATGATCGGCGACCTCGCCGCGATCGTCGAGAGCCGCTTCGTCGACGAACTGGCGCCCGCACCCGACCCGTCGGCGGACACGCGGTGGGTACGTCCGGGGCGCGCCGCCTGGTCGTGGTGGTCGGACTTCTACTCCGGTGCCCATCTGCACCGGCAGCGACACTTCGTCGATATCGCCGCGCGTTTCGGCTGGGAGCATCTCCTCATCGACTGCGGCTGGGACGAGACGTGGGTTCCCGAGATCGTGGCCTACGCGAGTCGCCGCGGCATCCAGGTGCACCTGTGGGCGGTCTGGCACGACCTCGACGGTCCGGAGAATCTGGCGAAGCTCGCCCTGTGGCGGTCCTGGGGGGTCGCTGGCATCAAGGTCGACTTCATGGAGTCCGAGTCGAAGGAACGCTACCGCTGGTACGACACGATCCTCGCGGAGACCGCCCAGCTCGGTCTGCATGTGAACTTTCACGGTTCGGTCATCCCGCGCGGATGGGCGCGAACCTGGCCGCAGGTCATCGGCTACGAAGCCATTCGCGGCAGCGAGTACTACGTCTTCTACCAGGGCACGCCCCTGACCGCCGCGCACAACGTGATCCAACCGTTCACCCGCAACGTGGTCGGGGCGATGGACTACACACCGGTCGCGTTCGGCGCGCCGGGGCGGAGCACGAGCGACGGTCACGAGCTGGCGCTCAGCGTGGCGTTCGAGTGCGGCATCACCCATTTCGCTGACGACGTCGACGTCTACCTCGCCAGGCCGGACGCTGCGCGGTTCCTCGCGGAACTGGGGCCCGTATGGGACGAGACCGTGCTGCTCGCCGGTGACCCCGACCACGAGGCCGTCATCGCCCGCCGATCTGGCGACCGCTGGTTCATCGGCGGCATCGCCACCGGGCCTGCGCGCCGTCTCACCATCCCAGTCGACCGGCTAGCGCTCGGGCCGGCCGACGCGTGGATCGTCGGCGACAGTGCCGAGGGCGGCCTGGCCTCGCACCGGCGACCCGTCAACGACAAGCTGGTCGTCGACGTCGCGGACAACGGCGGCTTCGTCGCCATCGTCGTCGCCCGTGGGGCCCGGCTGCACCGGGCCGTCGAGCGACCCGAGCAGGCAGCCCCGCGGGTGGACCCGCCTGTCCAACTGCTCGGCCCGGACGGCGCGGCCATCCTGCTGACCCACGGACGCCTGAGGCTACCGCCCGGCTGGTCGGCGCAACACCTCGACGGTGACTGCTGGAAGGTCCATGCGCCCGCCGCCCTGGCACCCGGTCGGGCCGGCGTGGTCACGGTCGAGACGCCGGGCGAGGACGGCGTCCCGATCGTGGCGCACGCCCGCCTGTTCCGACCCCTGATGCCCGGGTCCCATCGCCTGTCCGCGCTGACCATGCTCGCGTTCGAGAACGAGAGCGGCCCGATCGAACGCGACCAGACCAACGGTGGCGGCAACCCGGGCGACGGCCGCCGCATGGGTATCGCGGGCACCGAGTTCGACGACGGGCTCGGCGCGTCCACGCCGTCGCGGATCGAGCTCTACCTGGGCGGTTCGGTCAGCCGCTTCACCGCCCGCATCGGCATCGACGACGAAACCCCCGGGACCGCCGCCCGGATGAGCGTGCACGCGGACGGGGTCGAGCTGTTCAACGCCGACGTGCGCTCAGGCGAACCTCCGCGCGACATCGACGTCGGTATCCCCGGCGCCGTCACGCTGAGCCTGCGCGCGGACACCCTGCCCAACCACCCGGAGCCGGCCCATGTCGACTGGGCGTCGGGTCGCCTCCACCTCCACCACGACACCGCCACCACCCCGGTCGAGCACTGACGCTCGACCACCCACCAAGGAGAAACCATGCGAAACGGCAAGAGATGGGCCGCCGCCGCGTCCCTGCTGGTCACCCTCGCCGCCACCGGATGCAGTAGCGCCGGAGGCGACGGCAAGGTCACCTTGAGCTACGCGACCTGGAGCGACGACCAGAAGCCGGCCATGGAGGCGATCGCCAAGGCCTTCGAGGACAAGCACCCGAACATCGATGTCCAGGTGCAGGTCCTGCCGTGGCCCGAATACTGGTCCACCCTGCAGGTCGGGGCTGCAGGACGCACCGCACCCGACGCGTTCTGGATGCTCGCCGACCAGTTCCCCGCTTACGCGACGGGCAACCAACTGCTCAACATCACCGACGCGGTCAAGGCAGCGGGCGTCGACCTGGCCGCGTACCCCAAGGCCGTCCTTGACCTGTACGACGTCGACGGCAAGCTTTTCGGCCTGCCGAAGGACTTCGACACGAACGGGATCTGGTTCAACAAGGCACTCTTCGACAAGGCAGGTGTGGCCTACCCGAACGACAGCTGGACCTGGGACGATGCGCGTGCGGCCGCCCGAAAACTCACCAACCCCGCCGCCGGGGTGTGGGGCATCGCCGCTCCGATCGACCGGCAGGGCGGCTACTACAACAGCATCTACCAGGCCGGCGGCACGGTGATCGGCGCCGACGGCAAGGCCGCCGTCGATAGCCCGGAGGCGATCTCCGGTCTGCAGTTCTGGACCCAGATGCACGCCGACGGGCTCTCGCCGACGCTCAAGCAGCTCTCGGACACCGAGGCGGTGCAGATGTTCATGGACCAGAAGGTCGCCATGTACTTCTCCGGCTCCTTCTGGGCCCAGCGCCTCTACGGCGACCAGACGCTGCGCCCAAACGTCGGCGTCGCGCCGCTGCCGAAGGCGAAGCAGCGGGCCACCATGATCAGCGGCATCCTCAACGCCGGATACGCCGGCACCAAGCACCCCAAGGAACTCGCCGAGTTCCTCATCTTCGCCAGTGGCAAGGACGCGGCGGTCATCCAGGCCAAGAGCGGCGCGGTGCTGCCCGCCTACCAGGGCGCTCAGCAGGGCTGGCTCGACGCGATGCCCGAGTTCAACCTCAAGGTCTTCGTCGACGCCGTCGACTACTCGGTGCCGCTGCCGATCGCCGGTGACGCGGCCAAGTGGACCGGCCTCGAGACCCAGTACCTCGCCCCGGCGTGGGAAGGCAAGCGGACCGCTGCCGACGCCGCCCGGGCCTACAACACAGCCATCAACGAGGTCCTCGCGCAGTGACCACCAACATCCCCAATCCTCCCCTGCGGCAGCGCAAGC
Organism: Micromonospora sp. U21; assembly: GCF_018070045.1. GTDB lineage: Bacteria > Actinomycetota > Actinomycetes > Mycobacteriales > Micromonosporaceae > Micromonospora. The sequence continues at coordinate 364,373 of NZ_JAGPYK010000002.1, read as the reverse complement.
GCCGCAGGGGAGGGCTGCTGCCCTCACCAGGGTGGGGCTACCTGATGATCGCCCCGGCGCTCATCGGCCTCGTCGCGCTCTACGTCTGGCCGTTCCTCACCACCTTCGGCAAGAGCTTCATGGACGTTCCGGCCTTCGGGCCCGGGACGTTCACCGGAGTCGACAACTACACCGAGTTGCTCGGCGACGGGCGCTTCTGGCAGGCCCTGCGCAACTCGGCGCTCTACACCGCGATCCTGCTGCTCGGCCTCCCCGTCGCGATCGTGCTCGCCGCGCTCATCGAGCAGGTCGGCCGGGGCCGCGCCTTCTACCGGATCCTGTTCTTTCTGCCGGTCGTGACGCTGCCGGTCGCAATTAGCATGGTCTGGCGCTTCATCTACAACGGCGACTTCGGTCTGCTGAACTACGTCCTCTCCATGGTCGGCGTCCCCGGACAGTACTGGGTCGCCGACGCGACCTTCACGATCTACGCGGTCGGTGCGGTCGGCATCTGGATGAATCTCGGCATCAACCTCATCATCCTCGGAGCTGGACTCCAGTCGATCCCGCAGGATCTCTACGAGGCCTCCTCGCTCGACGGGGCGGGACGGGTCCGCCAGTTCTTCCGGATCACCCTGCCGCTGCTGTCGCCGAGCGTGTTTCTGGTGACCGTGCTGACCGTGATCTCCGCGCTGCAGATGTTCGACCTGATCTTCGTGATGCTCCGCAGCGTCAACAACACCGCGCTCGCCGACTCGAAGACCATCGTCTACCTCTTCTACGAGAAGGCCTTCGTGGAGTTCGACCAGGGCTACGGTGCGGCGATCGCGATCGTGCTGCTCATGGTGATCATGGCAGCGACCCTCGTCCAGTTCCGCCTGCAACGTCGGTGGGTGTTCTATGACTGATCAGTTCCTGCGAAGCAGGCGACTGGAGCGCGCAGCAGCCGGATCCAAGGCCTCGCGCCACGGCGAGTGGGTCATCCACGTCGTTCTCGCCGTCTCGGCAGTCGTCATGGTGGCACCGTTCGTCTGGCAGTTGCTCACCGTCTTCAAGTCCAACCGCGAAGCGTCCCAGATGCCGCCGACGCTCCTGCCCGAGGACCCGACCACCGGCGCATTCGCCACGTTCTTCGGCTCGGTGCCGTTCTGGGCGCAGCTCACCGTCTCCGTGTCCGCGCTCGTACTGCGCGTCATCGGGCAGCTCGCCGTCGCGGCGCTTGCCGGCTACGCGTTCGCCCGGCTCCGGTTCCCCGGACGCAAGCTCCTGTTCGGGCTGTTCATCGTCATGCTCATGGTGCCCAGCCAGCTGTTCCTCATCGGGCAGTTCGAGATCATCAGGGACCTCGGGATGCTCGACACCATTCCCGCCCTGGCGATTCCGGGCATGTTCTCGGCCTTCGGGATCTTCCTGATGCGGCAGGCGTTCATGTCGATCCCCGCCGGGTTCGAAGAAGCCGCCCGACTCGACGGCGCCGGAGCCCTGCGGACGTTCTGGTACATCATGCTGCCCATGGTCCGCCCGACCATGGCGGCGCTGGCCGTCCTCACCTCGCTCTACTCCTGGAACGATTTGCTCTGGCCGCTCATCGTGACCCCGCGCGGTGACAGGCGGCCCATCACCGTCGGTCTGGCCGGACTGCAGGGCCAGTTCGGAACCGACTACCCGACCCTCATGGCCGGCGCCTTCGTCGCGTCGCTGCCACTCATCCTCATCTTCCTGGCGCTCCAGCGGCAGTTCTTCTCCGGCATTGCGAGCAGCGGCTTGAAGGGCTGAACCGTGGTCGGGCCACGCCGGACCCAGGCGACGGCCGGCGTTGCTGTTTCGTCCGGATGCCACGCCGGTATCCGGGCGAACCCCGACCCTCGATCCCACCGAACATGTGCGGTCACACCTCGAAGGCAGCATCCGCGAGGTCGTAGCCCGCGTGGCGCCGGCGGAAACCGCTCGGGCTCATCCCATGGTGCTTCCGAAAGACCCGCGAGAAGTAGAAGGCGTCGTCGAAGCCGATCTCCGACGCGATCTCGGTGACCGTCGCACCCGTCGTGTCGAGCAGCTGCCGCGCCCTCGCCATCCGCAGCGCGGTGTGGTGAGCCAACACCCCGCCTCCGGTCGCCCTGCGGAACAGGGTGCTCAGATGCGACGGCGACACCCCCACCAGCCGCGCCAGCTCGGGCACCTTCACGTTGCCGTCGAGCCGCTCGGCCAAGTAGCTCATGGCACGCTGCAGCGGGTCGCCCGGTTCCGGAAGCAGTCTTTCGACGCTGATTTGCGTCAGCAGCTTCCACGCGGTCCCCGCCGCGCCCAGCAGGCGGATGGGTGACTGGTCGCGCTCGACACAGGTGACGATCTCGTCCAGCAGCGTCACCGCCCGACCGATAGCCCGCACCGGCACAACGGGTCGTTCAATCGTGGCCTCCATACAGTCCACGAGATTCGACACGTCGGAGCCCATCAGATGCGCCCACCAGATCGTCCAGGGATCGTGCTCGTCGGCACCGTACTCGTGGGGGACGCCGCGGGGGATGACCAGCGCCTGCCATGCCCCGATCCGATGCATGCCCGACCCGACCCGCGCCCAGCCCATGCCCGAGGCACACACGATCAGGACCACCTCGGGCGTGCCCCGAGGGCGTAGCATCCGGTGGTCAGCGGCATACGGGTAGTACCCGGCGTCGGTGACGAGAAGCCGCCCGGTGATCGGGCGCCGCAGCGCCTCGGCGACGATTGGACGGGGCACCGAGGCCAACCGCTGCCCCCGAAAACCCTCCTGGAGCGGCATCGGTCTATCGTGCGCCGTCACCAGCGGATTGTCCATGCTGTGGGCCAGCCGATCCGCCCCGAACGTACCTGCCACGTGTGCGGTGACTAGCGCTGATGCTTGATGCCGTCGGCGTCGTCGAGGACGCCGACCCTGGTGACGCCGCCTGCCCGTGCGGCGGCGAGTGGTTCACCCGATGCGCGGGCTACGAACCGACAAGACAGCACAGGTCATCATCGCCGGACACGCGTTCATGCAGAACCTGCGCCGCGGACACTACGAACTCGCCGTCGACGCCCCGCCGGCAACGCGGGTGCCTGCGGCGTTCGCCGCCCTCGCCCTGGCGATCTGACCGCCGGACCGACACGGGTTCAACGTGTCCGTGGATCCCACAACGCAACGGCACCCGGCCACCTGGCCGAAGACCAAGCTGCTGAAGAGCGGCTTCCTCCTCGGCGAGGACGTCATCGGCGGCAAGGCGGCCGTGGTGACCGCGAAGGTGGGCGACGGCCAGGTGGTGATGATCGGCTTCAAGCCGCAGCACCGGGCCCAGTGGCACGGCACCTACCGGCTGCTGTTCAACGCGATGTACCTGGGGGGTCAGCGCTGACCTGACGTGGGTCGTGGTGGCCGAGCGCGCTCCTGCGCTCGGCCACCACACGCGCGTAGGACGATCGTCCCGCGTCCACGATCAGTCCCTGCCGAGCAGCCCAGTGCACCGAAGTCGTCCACCACGCGGCCGCGCTCCTCATCGACTCGCAGAAGACCGACCGGGTCCTCTCGTCGCCGCCTTCGGAGAGCACGTCGGCGACGTCCTCACCTGCTACCACCACCGCAGCCACAGCCAACCTGAGCCGTAGTCCGCCGCTTCGGGTCTGTCGCTCGTCGTCCTCGTCGGGCACGCCAGCCATCCGACCAGGTCACCGTATTCCTCGCCGGACACCGGCCGCCGATGTGGGACGACATGGCGAGGTCCCCGCCCCATACGGCGGGACGGGGACCTCTCGAGCGATCAGTTCAGCCGCGCCGACGCGGAGTCCAGGCCTCCCCGGACGCTGACAGCCTTCACCGTGATGGTGTCGGTGGCGGCCTTGACGACCCGCAGGCGGACCTTCTGCCGGTCACCCCCGTCGAGATAGAACTGGGGTGCGGTTCCGACGGCGCGCGCGCCCTCCACCTTCACGGTGTCCGGAGCGACGATCTTGATTTCCTTCGCCTGCTCGAGAGCGGTCGGGATGCGGCCGGTGTTCCGGACCGAAGCCGTGATCTCGTGCGTCGCTCCGTCACCCTGAGCGCCCTTGAGCTTCTTGACCTTCACGTCGCTGAGGTCGATCTGCGGCAGGGACTCGGTCAGATACAGGTTGAACCGGGCCTGGTTGGTGGCCCACCCGCCAATCAGATCGGCCGAAGGGTTCTGCGACCAGAACTTCGGGTTGATGCCGCCGATCTCGACCGCCCCCAGCTTCGGGTGCTCCACCTTCGTCCACGGCAGGAAGCAGTTCGTCCGCCCGTTCTCGGCGCACCACCGCGACCGCTCCCAGTCGGCGTACCTGCCGTCCTTGTCGTAGTCGGTGAAGTCACCACCGTTCCAGATCTCGTCGCCGTACCAAATGGCGCCGTACTGGAAGTAGCCGAAGTCAGGGCCATGCCCGAACAGCGGCGTCGGCTGGCCGCCGTTGCGGGTGGCGTAGTCGATGTAGACGCTCCCGGCATGCCGATAGCCGGTGAACGAGACCCCCGCCTTGTCGAAGTGCTCGTAGAGCTTGCGGTCGGTCGAGTACATGCACTCGACGGGGTCGCAGGTCAAGGGCCCCCGCAGATGCATGGGCACCCGGGTGTCCATGCTGTTGACGACGCCGATGTTGGTGTGCGACATCAGCCAGGTGTAGACGTGCCGGGTCTCCGGCTCGGACAACGGGTACTCGCCGGCGCCGCCCTGGGTCAGGTTCCGGTCGGTGGCGTCGTCCTCCGGCATGACGTGCCAGTTGTACGGGTAGTTGCGGTGCAGGTCCAAGCCGCCGACACCGTCCTCGTCGTAGCGGCCGTCGCCGTCGTTGTCCGTACCCTCGGAGAACATCAGGTAGTCGCCCTTGCCCGCGCCGATGTTGAGCATGGCGTTCCTGGCCGGGTCCCGCTCGTCGACGACGTGCGTCCCCTTGCCGGCGCCGACGTACTGGCGCATCTGGCTCAGGTACCCGTCACCGTTGAGGTCCTCACCCGGATCCTCGTCGCGCTTGCCGTCCCCGTCGTTGTCGTACGGCCGCACCGTCGACCGGTTGGTCTGGGCGGTGTACAGGTACATGTCGTGCCCGTCCGGGTTGTTGACCGGACGGATGTACACGGTCTTCTCGTCGAGCAGCTTGTCGACCTTCTGGTCGCGGCCGGCCTGCGTGATGAGGTGGTGCGCCAGCCACAGGGAGCTCTCGGCCGACGAGACCTCGCCGGAGTGCCGGTTTCCCTCGAAGTAGGCCGCCGGCTTGTCGGAGTCCGCGCCGGTGGACTTGTCCGTGATGGTCACCTGGTAGATCGGCTGGCCGCTGAAACTCTCCCCGACGATGTGCAGGTCGACGATGTCGGGACGTTCGTGTGCCCACTTCCGCAACCACCATTGGACCTCGATGCCGGTGTGGTAGTGGTCGAAGTCCATCTGGCCGGGGTTCTTCGGCTGCACCTGGTCGTACTTGACGACCTTGAACGTGCTTTCGCCGTCTCGTTGGCCGGCGATGGTGATGGTGGGGGACGTGGGGGTCACGCTGCCGGGGAACGGCCCCGGATCCTGCGGCGGCTGCAGGCCGACGGTGTAGGTGGGGGTCGAGGAGAGGGCCGCGCTGTCGAGGAGGTCCGCGCGGTCCGACCCCCAGAGGGGCGTGGCGCCGAGGACGAGGGCCCCCGCTGCCAGGGCCGCCACCATGAAGAGCGGGCGCGGGCGTCGGCGGAGGTGCTTGCTCCCCAGCGACCGCTGAACGGCGGCGGAGTGAGAGGAGGCTGGTGACTGACCGGATGAGGGCTGTCGAACGTCGGAACCCAAGGCAAATCTCCCGTGTCACGTGGTGCTTGCCCGCGCGTAGGCAGGGGCAGCTACGTTCTGTGAGGGTTGCAACCCACTGGGTACTCGAGTTGGGATCACCGTAATCGGTCGGCACATAGATGTAAATGCCTGCATGCCGTTGGCTCCTTACCTCCGGCGGGCATCGGAGCAGCGTGACGGCGGCTGTCCCGTCCACGGTGAGGGCACCGTCCGGGGCGGGTTGGCACCCGTCCGGTTGAAGGTGGCACCTCGGTACGGCTTCGCCCGTTGACGTCCGGGCAACACAGCGACGGTAAATCCAGGCTAACGCGGTGGCCCGCCCCAAATGGGATGCGCACGGACTGGCGCACCTGTTGGATCTCGGCATGAAGCATGATCTTGTTCGTCCTCGGAAGGCACGCCCAGGGACCACATCGCAGTCCTCTCGCGGTCCTTCGCCGCAGCAGGTGCCTATCCCGAAGTCCACGAGCAGGCCATGCGACGGCTTGCTGACGTGACCGGCCTCGTTCCGGTCGAATACCCAACCACCCGCAAGGTAGGTGCGACCGCGGCGGCGCGCGCAGCGGACATCAACTCCTCCTGCGCGCGATGTCAGCTTCATCGTCCGCTCACTCGGTGAATGCGGCATCCTCAGCGCCGTCGACGCGATCCTGCTCGCCGTCCGCTGGTCTCCGACCACACCCGCCGGCCCGTTGCCGCGGATCGGGCCCGGCTACGCAAGCGGCAGCGCGATACGGTCGTCGACGTCGGGGCCCGCTACAACCCGGAGGCAGTCGTCTGCGTCGGCATCCCCTTCGGCCACACCCGACCGCAATGGATCCTTCCCCACGGCGGAGCCATCACCGTTGATGGCGTGGAACATCGAATTTTCGCCGACTATCGATAGGACCGTCCAATGAGCCCGGCGGCCGAGTGTCCCGCAAGGCCCGTCAGCGCCAGGGTTGCCCGCTGTTCGAGCGTGTTCGGTGGTGGCCGAATCAGCTCAGTCTTGTCGATATCTATTGACATCGCTGCCGGAACAACGTTGGGATGTGTTCAGCCGTGACCTGCGCGTGGTGGGATCTGGCAGCGGGCACGTCCCGCCCCTGGAACATCGACCAGTGACCAGACCGCCCACCCTCGGAGCGCACCACTGGCAGCCGCCGCCCCCGTCCGCACTCCCGAAGGGCCGACCGCATGACCCGACGCGCCTCCAGCCGACGCTGGCCATTCCTCGCCTTCGCCACCGCGGCCGTCCTGGTCGCGACCACAGCGCCGACCGCCGCGACCGCCGCGCCCCAACCCGACGCCGAGACCGGTTGGACGAAGGGAACACCGCCGCTCTCCACGCCGTGGACGGATGACGTCTCACCCAGCAACGCGCTGCCCGAATATCCGCGGCCGCAGCTGACCCGGTCCCGCTGGCAGAACCTCAACGGCGTGTGGGAGTTCGCCGGTGCGGCCGCCGGCGAGGCTCCGCCGGTCGGCGAGCAGCTGGCCGAGCGCGTGTTGGTGCCCTACCCCATCGAGTCGGCCCTCTCCGGCATCCAACGGCACGAGGACCGGATGTGGTACCGCCGGACCTTCACCGTGCCCGAGCAGTGGCAGGTCGGCCGGGGCCAACGCCTGGTGCTGCACTTCGGCGCGGTCGACTACGACTCGAAGGTGTGGGTCAACGGCCACCAGGTGGCGACGCACCGGGGCGGCTACGACGGCTTCGACGCCGATGTCACCGACGCACTGCGGCCCGGCGGGCAGCAGGAGCTGATCGTCTGGGCCGAGGACCTGACCGACGCGACGTTCCAGCCGATCGGCAAGCAGCGCCGGATCGGCGACCGGGGCATCTTCTACCAGGGCAGTTCCGGCATCTGGCAGACGGTCTGGATGGAGCCCGTCTCGGCCACGGGCGCCATCGACTCGCTGAACCTGACGCCCGACCTGCGCGACAAGTCCCTGCGGTTGCGCGCGAACCCCACATCCGGGGCCGAGGGCCTCACCGTCGAGGCCGTGGCGTACGACGGACGCAAGGCCGTCGCGCGCGTCTCCGGTCCGGCCGGGGCCGACCTGACGATACCCATCGCCAAGCCCAAGCTGTGGTCACCCGACTCGCCCTTCCTCTATGACCTCCGGGTACGCCTGTTCGACGGCCGCAAGCGGGTCGACGAGGTCGGCTCCTACTTCGGGATGCGCGAGATCGGCAAGGCGAAGGGCGCCGACGGCAAGCTTCGCATGACGTTGAACGGCGAGATCCTGTTCCACATGTCCACCCTCGACCAGGGCTTCTGGCCCGACGGGCTGAACACCGCACCGACGGACGAGGCGTTGCGCTTCGACCTGGAGCAGCACAAGGTGCTCGGCTTCAACACCGTCCGCAAGCACATCAAGGTCGAGCCCAGCCGCTGGTACTACTGGGCGGACCGGCTGGGGCTCATGGTGTGGCAGGACATGCCCGCGACGAAGCCCGGCCGTCCGACGGTCGAGTGGCAGCGGCAGTGGGAATCCGAGCTCGGCGAGATGATCCGGGAACACGCCGCCCATCCGTCGATCGTGGTGTGGGTGCCGTTCAACGAGGGCTGGGGTGAGTGGGACCGGGGCGCCACCGGCCGCATCGCCGACTCGGTGAAGCAGCATGACCCGACCCGGCTCGTCAACGCGCACAGCGGCGTGAACTGCTGCAACTCCCTCGGTGACTCCGGACGCGGGGACATCATCGACCACCACCAGTACCTCGGTCCGGCGTCGCCACTGCCCACCGCCGACCGGGTGGCCGTCGACGGAGAGCACGGCGGAATGGGCCTCGAGGTCGACGGTCACATGTGGTTCGGCGAGGGCGGCGCGTACTGGATGGCGCCGGACTCCGAAACGCTGACCCGACGGTACGTGGAGAACCAGCGCGACCTGCTGCGCATAGCGAACACCTGCGGGGTTTCGGCCGGCGTCTACACCCAGATCACCGACGTCGAGCACGAGGTCAACGGCTTCTTCACCTACGACCGCCGCGTCGAGAAGATGGACTTCGACCAGGTGCGCGCGGTGAACGAGGCGGTCATCCGCTCGGCCGACGGTACCGGCGTGCACGTTCCTCCGCCGCCGCCCGGCACGCCCGGCCTCACCGGAGTCGGCTACTGGCCACTGGACGAGAATGCCGGCGACACGGCCAACGACGAGGCGGGCAACAATGACGGCCGGCTGGTCGCCGGGCCCACCTGGACGGCCGGCAAGACGGGTTCGGGCCTGCTGTTCAACGGCAGCAACCAGTACGTCGACACCGGCAGGACCATCCTCGACACCACCGCCAGCTACTCGGCCTCGGCGTGGGTGCGGCTCGACAGCGCGGGTGGCGCCTTCCAGACGGTGGTGAGCCAGGACGGCGCCTCGAACAGCGCCTTCTACCTGCAGTACTCGGGCGCTGACCGACGGTTTGCGATGAGCTTCGCCGGGGTGCGGGCCCTCGCGCCGACCACCCCGGTCGTCGGGCAGTGGTACCACCTCGTCGGTGTCCGGGACGCGGCGACGGGCCAGCTGCGCCTCTACGTCGACGGGCAACTCGCCGGGCAGGCGAGCGCCTGCCTCGGCGATGGTTCCACCGGGCCCCTGGTCATCGGCCGCGGCAAGTTCGGCGGCAACCCCGTCGACTACTTCGACGGCACGATCGACCAGGTGCACGTCTACGACCGCGCGCTGAGCGCCGCCGAGGTGACGGCTCTCTACGAGTCCGGAAAGTAGCACCGCGGGTTTCCCGGGAGGGGGCGACGACGCCCCCTCCCGGCCCGTGCCGGCGAACGGGCGGAAAGGACCATCCCGACGAGGACGCCGCCGCCGACGGCGATCTGCGGATCGGGTACGCCTCGAACCGATCACCCCGGGTAGGCGCCCACTCTGAGCACCGCTGTTCCCTGTGGTCCTGCCTTCGGTTCATGCCGGCTGTGACCATTGGAGTCGGTCGCGCATCACAGCGTTCGCGGACTTTCTGCTGACGCGGCATCGTCTGGTCCGTAGCTCACGGCGGCGCAGTCTCGTGCGGGCGTCCAGCAGGTGCCTGGCCCGTGTGGACGTGATCGGCAACGCGTCGCCCCCGTTGGCCGGGCTGTTCGGCGGACGGGGGCCAACTCGCCCTGCCCCGCAGCCATCCGCTGCTGGGCAATCGCCTTGAGCAACTCCGCGTCGGTGTGGCGATCCGATGTGTTCGATGTCCCGCGATCCCCGGCGCTGGGAATGCAGAATCTGCACCGCCCGCGCCCCGGAAGGCGTCTTCACCGTCCGCAGAAACGCCACGATCGGCACGATGGAAGCAGCCCGTTAGTGCGTGCCTCCGGGCACAACACCCCAGGTCACAGCCCGGCAGACCCTTAAATCAGCAGACTGTGAGCCAAGTCGGGTAAATCGGAGTTCGCCATCGCGGAGACGTGTCGTTCGAGTCGCTCGCGTTCGGCTACCGCCCGCAGGATCCGCTGTCGAGGTGGAAGTACCTCGTGTTGGCCCAGCGGCAGAGCCGGATGCCGACGACTATGCCGGCGATCGTGACCAAGGCGGGGAGGTACCCACTGGCGACTTGCACGATGGGGATCGCCGGGCAGCCACCCGAGATGGCCCAGCCCCCGCCAAACAAGATCGCGCCGGGGATTACGCCGGCGTGGATGCGACCTGGGGTGCGGCGGACGCGCAATACAGCGAATACCACGACGATGATTGCTACGGCGCCGGCGAAGGCCAGGAGCATGCGAAGATCCTGGAAGGTGAACATACGGTTTAGTTCGGCGTAGTCACCGAACCCGATGTTCGCGACGGTGTAGCCGAGAGCCAGCCCAGCGATGACGTTAGCGACGAGTATCCCGCCCCGGGTGCGCATCAGATCACCTTCCACAGCAGAAACGACACGAGGACGCCGGTGCCGAAGAAGATGGCAGTCGCGACGATGCTGACCGGCTGTAGCCGCCCACAGCCATTTAGTCCGTGACCGCTGCTGCACCCTCCGGCGAGACGGGTGCCGAAGCCGACGAGTACACCGCCGATGAAGAGCGCGCCGATCATTGCGATCGGTTTGTCGGTCACGATCTGGCCGAAGGCGTCACCCATGTCGAGGCGGAGCTGGAATCGTCCGGCGGTAACCGCCGCTACCCACCCGCCGACGAAAACCGACAGGAGCAGGGCGACCTGGCTGATCAAGGGCGCCGGGAGCAGGCTCGCCAGTAAGAGGCTCGGCGCGGCAGGTGGTCGCCCGTCCTGTCGCGGTGCCCACGCGTCGCCGTGCGGGGCGGGATGCGCAGCAGGTGCAGCCGAACCGGCTCCGAACTGGTCGGCGGCGGCCGCGGCGAGAGCCGCGGTGAGGACACGTTCGTCAGCGAACCGGGCGTTCACCCGTTCGACACGGCGTTCGGCGCGCCAGTGCAGCACGCGGTCCCACGCACCGGACACGCCGAAGGATCGATCGGTCGTGACGGCGTAGTTGATGGTGGTGAGGGCGAGCCCGGCAGCCCCCGCCCACCAGGGCCAGTATTCAGTCATGCGGGACCTGCAATCCACTCTGCGAGTCGGGTCCACCACCGGGCCCATGGCGGCGTCGGTGGGGTCGATGGGGTTCTGGAGGGGTAGGGAACCTGTGCGGGTGGCGGGTGTTGAAGCCTTGAGCGGGCGCCGGTACCGGGTTGAGCTCCCGGGCCGGCACCGGCTCGAACCGCTGCGAGGACCCCGGATCGAGCCGTGACGGGGGTGTCCGGCGTGCCGTGTCCGACCCCACACCGGTGGGTAGGCGCCCGAGATATAGCGCGTCGGCTCCATTCGGCAGGAGCGTGATCGGTACGAGCTGGCCCGTCCGGGCCAGGTTGTACCGAGCGCACGTCCGCCAGCCCTGGGCATTGTCGCAGTAGTGGTTACGCCAGTCGCGCAAGCTTGCGTTGAGCAGGGGGAAGAGGGGGCAGTCCTGAGCGTGTGAGCAGCCCATGTCACTCCGATCTGGCCAGCGTCACCCGGCGAATGGGTGGGATGGCATGAGTTGGAGGGGCAGGTCTCGGTCAGCAAGCATACCTACCATATGGACGACTGGCGATCGAGGAGCGATCATGCCGGTCGCCGCTTTGATCAACGGCCCGGTCACGCCCTACTACGGCCCGGTCGCGGTCGTACGGCCGTTGCCCGTGGCCGATGACGCGTCCGCGTCGGCCGTATGGTTCGTCCGACTGGCGCGGGGCCAGCCCCGCGCCCCGGTCGGCGCCGCGCCGAACGTTGGCGCTGCGCGGCCGGCAGATCCCATGTCGGCGCGTTCTACGCCTCCGGCCACCGCGGGCTGTTGCGTTGTGGATCGGCGGACGTGTTGAAGCCGTGTGGGTGAGACCAGTCCGGAAGCGCAGTCCCACTGCAGTCAGGCAGGCGAACGCGTCGGCGGCCAGACGCCTGTTTCGCCGGCGTCACCCGTCCGCCGTCGACATTGACGTCGCCTGCCGCGACACGTACGGATCGGGGCGCCTATGCACAAGCGTCGAATCCTGACGATCCATACGCCTGGCGGTGCTACCGCTGACCATCCGTGCCTCCGCCACTAATGCCCGATCTCCGTCCGGCGCCCTACGACGGCATCCAGGCATTTGGCGGCGTTGCTGATGCCGGCCGCCGATTGATCTTCGTGTTCTTGCCAGGAAACGGAAGATCATCTGCGGTGGTCGTCCTCACGTCGAGCACGAGGGCGGCACCCACAGGGACTGCCAGAAACTACCAGCGGCCGAGGTTAACGAGAAGCTGTACGTGCTGTTCGTAATGGAGTTCGCAAGCCGCCTGGTGCAGATCCCGGTGCCACGGCGCATCGGACTGCGGCCTGGACCACCCGGCAAGCCCGCAACCTGGTGATGGATTTCGGCTTAGGTCACGTCGTTCCGGTTCCTGATCCGCGGTTTGGACGCGAAGTTCCCGCGAGCTTCGACGAGGTGTTCGCCGCTGACGGCGTCGACTGGTGAAGATCCCTCCCCGAGCCCCTCGGACGAACTGCTACGCAGAACGGTTCATCCGCGGCGTCCGGCACGGGTGCACCGACAGACTCCTGATGTAGAACGAACGTCACTCCGGTGCCATGCTCGACGGATACGCCGCCCGCTTCAACGGGCATCGTCCACACCAGAGCCTCGCCCAGCACTCACCGAACCCACGACCCGGCCGTCGTCATTCCGATCAACGCGCCGATACGACGCCGCCGGGTCCTCAGCGGCGTCATCAACGAGTACCAGCGGGCGGCATGATCGGATCAACGAAACCCGAGTTCACGGACTCTGTACCGAGTTTGGCACGGTACAGGGCCTCATCCACGTGAGCACGTCTTTCAGCACCCGTATACCGCCGACGGCGACCGCGAGATGCGGCACCCTGACCGGGTAAGGGGACGGCCTCGGCCTATCACTCGAGCAGTGGTACCCATGCGGCGGCGACGGTTCCGTCGCGTCGCGCCTCGGTGAGCCGTTGAGCCGGAGGCGGCTCGGGGTGCACTGCCTGCTGCAGAGAACCAACTCCGTAGACGACGGCGACGGCGCCCAGCGCCCTCGCGGCGGTCGTCCAAGTGGACGGTATCTCGGCGACGCCGTAGGCGAAAACATGACCGGTCGGGTCATGCAACGCGAGACCCGTAGCGCCGAGGCCCACACCCCAGGTGGTCACCCTCGCCGGACGTGTCGCTGATGGCCAGCGCGGCAGGCCCAACAAGATCGCCGCCTCCACCTGCGCCTCGCACCGCGAGCCAGTGAGGGTTTCCGTCCACGCGGCGCTGGCTGGCTCGAACCAGGCGACGGCGACCACCACCGGTCCGTCGGCGTGAGAAGGATCCCCTGGCTTCGGGATGGGAAAAGGAGCAGCCCACGGCTTCTCCTGGCTCGTCACCCACACGTGCAGCCGTTCACCGCCGCGGCATTTCGCATCATCGGCGACGGCAAGCACCCATGCATCGCTGACCTTGTCTCGCACGCCTGAGCGATCCGGGTGATTTACCGGTGGAGTCGGCTCCGCAGCACCTCCGCTTTCCGCAGTCGGTAATCTATCCGATACCTCTCGCGATGTTCCTGACGTCCACGGGCGGCGTGCATTCACTGGTTGATTGGACCTGGGTACTGCCGCAGGTACGGGCCTGAACGCGTCGACTCCATTCGGCAGGAGCGTGATTGGCACGAGCTGGCCTGTCCTGTACAGCTGGTACCGAGCACATGTCAGCCAGCCCTGCGCATTGTCGCAGTAGTGGTTACGCCAGTCGCGCAAGCTTGCGTTGAGCAGGGGGAAGAGGGGGCAGTCCTGAGCGTGTGAGCAGCCCATGTCACTCCGATCTGGCCAGCGTCACCCGGCGAATGGGTGGGATGGCATGAGTTGGAGGGGCAGGTCTCGGTCAGCAAGCATACACACCATATGGACGACTGGCGATCGAGGAGCGATCATGCCGAACGCGATCAAGAGCCTGGTCACGCCCTACTACGGCCTGGTCGGCGACAAGTCCGGCGGTGATCGCCCTGGGCTCGTCGTGGGGCTCCCGGAACACTCCGAGCTGGTATCTCTTCGACAGTCCGGCCATGCCCGAGTATTGACGCTGCACTCCCGCCGACTCCACTCCCTCCTTCAGCCAGCCGGCCTCACAGGTCAGGAGTCAACCGAACCTCGGTGAACGCGGCAATCATTTGATCGGTGTCGTGCACCTTGGCGATGTGTCCGCTGGCGTCGATCCGACGCGTGCGTCGACGAGGATCCCTTCACGCTCCCATACCGGGTGACCGTCGAGCCACCGGATGGCCGGTCCGTTGTCGGCGTGCAGGCGACCCTGGTCATCGAGTTTGAGCACAGCGGGACGTTCGCTCATCAGGGCGGTGTCCGGGAAGGGCCACCATGGCCCGGAGGCGAGCGCGACATCGCGGCATCCCTGCGAGGCGGGATCGGGGGCGGCGCCGAGGGCATCGCGGTAGGTGTTGATCGCGGTTAGTACTCCAACGTCACTTGGCTTCGACGTTGGGGGTGGCGCGGGCATGAGGACGGCCACCGCGTGATCATCGATGGTTTGTGAGGACAACCGAAGATCGTGCGGTGGCCGCGTGCCACAGCGTAGACCCGGCCGGGTGGCGGGTCATCCTGGATGAGGCGGTGACGCGTGTCGCTGCCCGGTTCGTGCGGGCGGAACCGCGTGCGACGGCCGGGCAGTTCGTGGAAGGACTGCTGTCGGGTCTGGAACGTAAGACCTGCTGGTCGTTGGCGGAGCGGGCTGGTCATGCCGATCCGCAGGCGATGCAGCGGCTGCTGCGTACGGCGGTGTGGGACGCCGATGCTGTCCGCGATGACGTGCGTGCCTGGCTGGTGGAGCAGGGCTCCTTGACGACGTCCGTTGCGCCGTCAAGATCTTCCTGCGGGGTGTTCATGTCAACTCCCGTGACGGATGCCCGGCGGCTCATGACCTTGGATAAGCCCCCACCGGCCGGGGACCCAAGCGCCGGCTCCGGTCATCCGTGGACCGGCTGATACGACAATTGTGGCTGCCGGACACCGCCGATGAGGGCCGTTGGCGCAACGCGCTCCCACCTCGGCAAACGCCCGTAGCTGCTGGTCTTTGCTTCGGGGGCTTCCGTCCGGCGGCCGCCTCACGACCCTGACCGCGTACAAGCATCGATCCCCTGAAGTTGATCGTTTGACTTCCCCCGGCCGCTACCTTCCCGTTCGCCCTCGACTTCCGAACGGGGTGCAGACCCGTGCGGATCCGGCCCGGCAGGGCAGAAATTCCGACGGCCAACGGCACGGTGGGTAGACGGGCGCGGTCGCTTCGCGTGCAGTGCCCACGAGATGCGGAGCCAAGCAGCGGCGCGGCGGGGATTCGCCTCAGGGCCGAGCCAGCCGCCAGGGCGGGGTCAACCATCGACAGGGGCAGCCTCTCTCGACTCCCCGCGACTATCAGACCAGCGTCAGCGGCGTTGTGCGCCCGTGGGCGCACAAAACGCCCCTCCAGTCGATCGCCGCCGATGACGAGAAAGACGTTTTCCCTGGTCAAACCTTGTTAGCCCGGTGCGCCAGAACAGACTCGGACCCGTAACCTTCTGATCCGCAGATTCCAAAGTCCACGCCACAGCCGTTCGGCAACGTCTGCGTCGCCCTGGTCGCCGCGCGCTCGGCGACTGGATCGGCCCAGGCTCGTCCGCCTCCGGTCGCCCCGGTGGCTCCCACGCGTGGCTCCCAAGACCGCCCTGATCCCGGACACTGCGCAAGGCCCGTATGGCCGTGGCTCACTGATTCGTCCTCGTCGGCTAGCTACAGCTAGCGCAGCGATCGGAATGTCTCGCGGACGTCCTCGGAGAGTAGTTGCGGCTGCTCCCAGGCCGCGAAGTGCCCGCCCCTGTCGTGCTGCTTGTAGTGGATGAGGTTGGGGTACGCCTGCTCCGCCCAGCTGCGCGGGACCCGGTAGATCTCGTCGGGGAAGATGCTCACGCCGACCGGGAGCGTCACGCCCTTGGTGGAGAAGAATGGGAGCTTGCTCTCCCAGTACAGCCGTGCCGAGGAGACCCCGCTGTTGGTCAGCCAGTAGTGCGTGATGTTGTCCAGGATGTCGTCGCGCGTGAGGTCGCTCGGCTTCTGCAGACGTCCCTCGAGGACCTGCTGGACCAGGCCGGGCTGACCGCTCCCGTCGCCGTGGTCGAGTATGAACGCGGCGAGATCGATGGGTGAGTCGGCCAGTCCGTAGAGCGTCTGCGGGCGAGTTCCCATGATCAGTCCGTACGCCACGTGCGTCCCAAAGAACCCGAGCAGCTGCTCGTAGGTGCCCCGCTCCTCGTCGGAGAGGCCGTCCGGCGCCGGGCTGCCGGCAAAGGCCGCGAGGAAGAGGTCCGGCGGAACCGCGCCGGGCATGTTGGTGTGGATGCCGATCAGCTCCGGTGGCGCCGGCTCGGCGGCCGCCGGGTCGGCGCGACCGCCGGCCATCGCGTCGACGACGATCGCGCCCCAGTCGCCGCCCTGCGCGGCGAACCGTGTGTACCCGAGACGCTTCATCAGCTCGACGTAGGCCTTCCCGATGTGCACGGGATCCCAGCCGGTCGTGTTCGGCTGGCCGGAGAACCCGTATCCGGGCATCGACGGGATCACGACGTGGAAGGCATCCGACGCGCTTGCGCCGTGCGCCGTCGGATTCGTCAGCGGTTCGATGATCTTCAGCTGCTCGATGACCGACCCGGGCCAGCCGTGGCAGACGACCAGCGGGAGCGCGTCCTCGTGCTTCGAGCGAACGTGGATGAAGTGGATGTCCAGGCCGTCGATCTCGGTGACGAAGTTGGGAAGAGCCTTCAGCGTTGCCTCGCACTTGCGCCAGTCGTAGTCGGTCGCCCAGTAGCGGGCGAGGTCCTGCATGAGCGCGAGCGGCACACCCTGCGACTCATCCTCAACAGTCTCCTTCTCGGGCCAGCGCGTGGCCCTGATACGCGCGCGCAGATCCTCAAGGTCCACCTCGGGGACCTCGATGTTGAATGGCCGCACTTCTGCGGCGCCCGTTCGCGCTTTCGTCGTGACGGCCACGCAGGCCTCCCTTCCGCGTTGAACGCCTCTGAGGTCGAGCGGGTGGTCGCTGCTCGCCTACCGCAGACGAATGGCATGCCCCGGCTCCTGCCTGCCGAGGAGCATCTTCGGCGAAGGGCTGCCCGAACTTGTGCAGGCCAGCAAGGGCACGCGGCCCCATCTGTCCAGAGCGTAGGACGTCTTACCCTTTGTCGCAGGGCATACGAGCATCCCACATGGCCGTCCGCGGCCAGCACAGGTGGTTGACGTCCAAGCTGCCAGCGGCTTGAGCCATCGCGACGGCGTCCAAGGCGTCGCTCTTGCCTCGGCGGCGGCGGGTGGAGGCCGGGACATCAGGTGCCTCAGCGACGGTCAAGCCGGCTGCGACCAGCTGTTCGGTGAAGGTGGCGCCATAGGATCCGACGCCGTCGATGACGATGCCGGTGGGCGGGCACTTGTCTGGCGTCTGACACCATGGCCCCGCGCGGCAATATCCGGTCGGGCCGCTGGCCGCAATTGCGTTTCGCAGTGATCGCTGGGAGCATGCGGCGCATGACGGGGGAACTGGTGACCAGCGCTTCGCGAGGTGGCGCAGCTGGGGGTCATGGCGGGCGTTGCGTATCGCTCTGATCAGCGCCTGGTGCCTGTGGGCGGTGATGGCGTGGTGGTCGGCGCCGCGTCGAGCAGAGGTTGACAGAGCCCGTGCGGACATCGCCGCCAACAAGGTAGCGGTGTACCAATGGGCGGACTCGTGGGAACGGCCCGCCGTATCCTCCTGGGGCTCGGTGCCCACACTTCGCTCGTGGGGCCGTGAGGGCCCCTTGTTCGTCTGGCGCACGGATGACGGGCACACGTACTACGTGGTGGCGGATGCCGGTCCGGCCGAACAGCTCTTCGTTGCCGACAGTTCCGAGCCGCTTGGCTCGCAGACGGAGTCGATCCGTGCAGCGGTATGGGCGTCGCTGCTCGATACTGGCCGGCGACTCCACGGCGACGTACGCCCAGATTCTCGATACTTGCCGGTGATCATTGGCCTGGTCTGCCTGACCATCGTCGTCGCCGGGCCAGCGCCGGTCATCGGTACGCGGTGGTACTGGTTCTGGCTCACCGCAGGGGTTCCGTTCGGACTGGGAGTGCTGGCCTGGCTGGCCATCGAACGCCCATGGTCACGGCGCATTGGCTCGCCGTCAGAGCCGGGTGTGGACAAGCGCTACCGCGGCCTGACTGGACTTCTCATTGCCATCGGAGCGTCTGTCGTCGTCTACCTCCTGGGTGTTCTTCTTCGCGGGGCCTTCGACACCTGGGCGATCCCTAAACTTCCCGCCTGAACAGGTGGTCGGGCGCGCCGCCGGCGGCAGTCCTCATCTAGTCCTCAAGAGGCCAGACCACGACCACCGACGCCGAGAGTTGCCGACAGAAATTTCCGCACGTCAGGCCAGTCAAAGCCAGGTAGGCACGGGTCGCCAACTTGATCTCATAATCCCTCGGTCGCGGGTTCGGGTCCCGCCCGCCCCACTCCATAACGTGATCTCGCTTTTGGCCTGCGCTTTCGCGGTTCGGGTGACCGGAGGGTGCTTTCAGTAAGTGGCGGTGCGCGAACCGCAGGGACCGGTGTCAGTTCACTGCGCGTGGATTGCGAGCCACGCAGGGGTTCCGCTCAGTGGAGGCCTCCCGACACGCCGCCGCACTCAGTCCCGCCCGCAGCGGCTCGGCGGCGAGCCCGTTGGTGTGCAGCACATCGCGCGTGGCCCGCTGGGTGGCCGTCGCGATGCCCTGCCGGGCGCGCAGCCGCAGCACCGCCCCGAGCGCCGCGCCCAGCGCGCTGACCAGCGAGACGGCGCAGACGACGGCGGAGGTTCCCGCCCACGCAGCGGTTCTGGCTGGCGGGAGCGGTTTCGCCAACCCCGACGCGGTGGAGTGGGAACGGGGTGCGCGTTCAGGCCGCCGGTGCCAGGCGCCGACCGACGGACGTGTTTCTCGCGGCGTTGAGGGAACACCTGGCGGTCAAGGACGGACATGCCGCGCCGTCATGGGTCGAGACGGTCGCTGCGGCGGTTCTGGTTTCCCTTCAACACCCGTGCCGCCCGGGTCGACGCGGTGGTTCACGCCCCGGCGGCGTTCCGGCGTCGTTGGGTGTATGTGTCAGCGCATGAGTTGAACGTCGGGTGAGCGCTGATGATCCGCTGTTGGACGGCAGCGTCCCCGGAGCATTTCCTAGCCATGATCTCGACGCGTACCGGGTCGAGTCGGGCCAGGACCACCGTGCCACGTACCTCGCGGCCCGCGAGACCATCGCGGCTCGACGGTACGCACGAGCGCGCGGAAAAGCTGCTCAGCCACGTGAACACGTCGCTGCTCGCCGAGTCTTCGCTGCGCAGCGAACGGTTGGACGGGCGACTCAAACGGGCCGCCGCCGCGCTGACCGTGGTCGCGTCCGCGGCGCTCCTGCTGGACATCGCGGCCTTCCTGTTGCCGGACGTGAGCGGGCAGGCGAGGGTGGTGATCGTCTCCGGGGTGACCCTGCTGGCTGCCGGCCTGCTGGGCGCGACGATCTCTTGGTCTCGAGAAGCAACGCTGAGCGGAGACAGGGTGCGCAACGCTAGGCGTTACAGCGATTCTTGATCGGATCGGCGCTGGTCAGCCGGGTCCAGCCAGGTCAAAGTGACGTCCCCGCTCATCGGCTTGACCTAACCAGGTGCAGCGGTATCGGGGTACTGGCAATCATCGCCGGCCGGTTCGCGTGGTGGTACCTCCGGTCCACCATGCACATCCCCTGGTCAGGCATGCTCCCCGCGACCCGTGCGAACCGCGCCGAGGTCCGGGCCGACGCCGCCAGTCAGCACACGCCAGTGACCGAACTACAAGCGGCCCTGGGCAGCTAGCGACGGCGGTGAGGAGGCTCCTTCTGCACGTGATCAATTCGCCAAGTCATCCTCGGCGAGGTAGCCAACACCGTCGCAGGTGAGGCAGGGCCGGAATTGTTTCCCATTCCCTTACCCATGCCCGTGGCCTTCACCATTTCTCGGGGCCTGTGGCGCCGAGGAATGGGCGATTTTCCTATTCGGTCGGTGTGGTGGGTCTCTGGGTGGCGGGGATCGGTGGAAGCCGGCGCAGTGCTCGGATGGCTAGCACGGCGAGCGGTACGCCCACCGCCAGGACGGCGATTGCCTGCACGGAAGCGATCGTGGCGAGGGTTGTGTGCTGTGCCTGGTCGCTGTAGTCGGGCAGGGTTGCGGTTCGCTGGGCGAGCGTGGTTACGGCGAGCAGGGTGAGCGCCAGTGACCAGGGCAGATTGCGAGGACGACGGGATACTCGAACGGTCAGGTGTATCACCATGGCAGCAGT
This sequence comes from Micromonospora sp. U21, assembly GCF_018070045.1. Lineage (GTDB taxonomy): Bacteria > Actinomycetota > Actinomycetes > Mycobacteriales > Micromonosporaceae > Micromonospora. The sequence goes on along the minus strand of NZ_JAGPYK010000002.1, from coordinate 343,800 downwards.
AACCGCCGCGCAGGACAGGCCCGGCCAGTCCAGCAGCCTCAGCGCCGGTGTGGTCGCCTGGATGGTGAACAGCGGCACGGGGACGAGGAGGACGCCGACCGGCAGCGCGAGGAGCCACGGGCGGCGCGGCACCGGTGGGGCGCCGTGGTGAAAGGCCGCCATGGCGAGTAGCAAGACGACGTCGATGAGCAGCATCGCCCAGGACGACACGGACAGCGGTACATCACCGGCTTGTTGCACGGCGGTGGTGATGGCGGGAGGCACGACGGCGAGCAGGGCGACTGCCTGGGCCACGCGTCGGTGTCCGAGGACGAGTGCGATGTAGGCCGGTAACCAGGCGTAGCCGGCCAGGTTCCACGCGGTGTGCCAGATGCTCGACGGTGGAGTGATCGTCCATTCGGATGCGGGAGCTGGCAACCAGGCGATCTTCCCGGAGAGCCAGAGTGTGACGGCGATACTGGTGGTGATCATGACGGCGTGGGTCAGCATCGCCATCAGGGTCGCCAGTCGCACGGCCTGCCCCCAGGCGTACGAGCGGGGTGGCGCGTCAGCCCCGCCGAGGCGCAACCGCACGGCGAGGGACACGATGCTGGCGACCTCGGACAGGCTCGGCCGGCCGTAGTCCGTGACATACGCGGTGGTCTCGGAGTCGCCGGTGTCCATGCTGTCCAGGAAGGCGGCGACCATGTCGTCTTCCCATTCCTGCCGGTAGGCGGCGGGCAGCAGCCGAAGAACGAACCGGTAGCGCTCCTCCAGCCGGCTCACGACGGCGTCCCCGTGATCGGGTTCCGCCGCTCGCGCAACCGGGTCGAGGCGAGGCGTGCGTTGGCGGCCAGCCGTTGAGCCTCTGCGTCGAGCGCATGGCGACCGCGCTCGGTCAACCGGTAGTACCGGCGTAACCGTCCTTGCCATGCCTCCTCGCGGTCCAGTTCGACCTGGCCATCACCGACGAGTCGGTCCAAGACCCCGTACAAGGAGCCGATCTTCAGCTGCACGCGGCCCCGCGACAGTTCCGCCACCTCCGCGACGATCCCGTAGCCGTGGCGCGGAGCGTCGAGCAGCGCGGTGAGGATGAAGAAGGCTGGTTCCGTCATCGCCCGAGAACTCATCCACCTAATATAGTGGAAGACAAGATATGCTGTGAACCCGCCGAGCTGGCGCCGGCGGGTTCACCGGGCCCCGGCACGCGCGGAGCCCACGACAAGAAGGAGTGATCATGGGCGACGGTGACGCGGCGGACGCCGGAGACCTGGGCGGGCCGGATGTCGCTCCTGCGATACCGGCGGTGGAGAGCAGCGTCGTCGGCGCCCCGCCCACAAACGGGGCGGCCATCGTCCTGGGTCCCGGACACAGCGGTCAGGTCCTCCTGCCCCGGACCCCGCAACGGATTCGGCCGCTGCCCCCAATCGCAAGCAGTGACCTTGGCGGCGGAGCTGGAGAGGATTCACGGGCAGCGCCGACGAGCATCCGTAACGGGGCCGGAAGCTAGCGAACGACCGCGTCGGCACGTCCGGACGTCGCAGACCAATGCCGACGTCACCTTCGGTGACGAGCGCTTCGCGGCTACTTGTTTTATTGACCTGCGACCGTGGCCCGGCCAGGCTTCGGCCGAGGCGCCCTGGCTGTCGCTCTCATTGCGGCTGCCAGAAGAGGATGCCCAAGATAGAGGTCTGGCCGCCAGTTGCTAACTGTCGAACCACACAAGCAGCCGTACGTTGTCGCCGCCATGCCGCTCGGCGAGATCACGCATGGTGTTCAGCAGTGCCCGCAACTGCGGGTCGGCACGCAACACGTCACCGTGGGAGAGGCGCTCTACCCGCCACAGCCGATCGCCGGCACGCCATTCAGTTCCCTCCGGGTAGGCGCTGCCCTTGGGATCGGCACGCTCGCCGGCCACTGCGCGCCAGGCATGCCCATGATGGCTGGCCTTGCCGATGAGACGCGGCCCGTCGCTTGTCAGCTTGTACTCGTGAATCCGGTCGTCAACGCGGGGCGCTTGTGCGTTCCAATCGATGTGGGCCAGCTCCGTCCATGACACCCAAGTGTGACCGTGTTCGCTGTCGGCGAGCTGGAGGCCAAGCAGCTCCGGGCTGGCGTCTTCCGGTAGGCCGCGGCCGGCCCCAACGGGTTCGAACCCGGCGAGGTTTCGTACACCAAACAGCAGCCCGAAGGCATCGTAGTGGCGAGGTAGGGCGTCCAGGTTGAGATCGGCCAGTAGCCACGGCGAACCACGACCGTGCAGGCGGATTTCTACTCCACCAGCGATATCAGTGCCCATGTTCAGCTCGCCTTCAATCACGATGGCCCGAACGATGCCCGGGAGCGGAGACCTCCCACCGTTCGGCTCGGGCTGCGACGAGATTACGTGAGCCCTGGCGAACGCACTCAACTCGGCTACGACCGGACGGCGCCTGGCTCAAGCGATCGTGACGCTCCGCAGCGCACGGGTCCGCGGCAGATGCGAGCATGCGTAAGCCTGGACTCACCGTCGAAGCTCGGCCACCTCGCCCAGCCGCTCGAGCTTGTGCGGGTTGCGGATCGCGTAGATCTGGGTGATCCGGCCGTCCTCGATGACGAACGACACGGCCGTGTCGTTCTCGCCGCCGGGGTCGATGCGCGCCGCGATGCCGCCGTTGAGGTCGACGATGAAAGCCCTGGCGCCGGGCGCAACCTCGGCGAAGCGGGCCATCACCGGGGCGAGCTTCGCGGCCCCGCGGACCGGCTTCGGGATTGTCGGGGCCAGGCCGCCGCCGTCGCCCACGACGAGCACGTCGGGAGCCAGCACCTCGAGCAGGCCGGGCACGTCGCCGGTGGTCAGCGCGGCGAGGAACCGCTCGACCACCCGCTCCTGCTCGGTGCGACTCACCGACATCCGCGGCCGGCGCGCCGCCACGTGCTTGCGGGCCCGCGTCGCGATCTGGCGCACCGCCGCCGGCGACTTGTCCAGCGCCTCGGCGATCTCGTCATACGGCACGTCGAAGACCTCGCGGAGCACGAAGACCGCACGCTCCGTCGGCAGCAGCGTCTCGAGTACCGCCAGCATGGCGATCGACACGCTCTCCGCAAGCTCGACGTCCTCGGCGACGTCCGGGCTGGTCAGCACAGGCTCGGGCAGCCACTCGCCCACGTACTCCTCGCGCTGCCGCGCGAGCGTGCGCAACCGGTTGAGGCAGAGCCGGGTCACGATCCGCACGAGGTACGCCCGAGGGGCCCGGACCTCGCAGCGCTCGGCCCCGATCACGGCTGCCCACCGCAGCCAGGTCTCCTGCACCACATCCTCGGCGTCGGCGACCGAGCCGAGCATCTCGTAGGCGACGGTGAACAGCAGGCTGCGGTGGGCGACGAAGGGGTCCTCGCTCATGACGCGGACGCTACTCCCGGTCGCTCGGCCAGCGGCTTCAAGCCGCACGTGGCGGCGAAGCCGTCGGACTCGATGCCGAGCGCCACGTTGCCACGCGTGCTCATGTTCGCGAATGCGATCACCGAGGTGAGCTCGACCACGGCGGAAGGTCCCAGCTCGGCGTGCAGCCGGTCCACCAGCTCGTCGGTCACGGTCGGCGGTGTCTGGCTCATCGCCTCGGCGTACTCCAGGACGTCCCGCTCCAGCGGAGTGAAGACGTCCGCCTCCCGCCACCGCGGGATCTCGCGCGCCTTCTCCACGTCGAGCCCCTTGTTGCGGATCTCGAAGTAGTTGAAGTCCAGGCACCACGTGCAGCCGACTAGCGACGCGACCGCCATGTGGGCGAACGACTTCAGGCCCTCGTCGCAGGCGTCCCACTTCTGAAGCTTGCCGCCGAGGCCGAAGCTGGCGAACAGCACCTTGGGGTTGTGCCAGTAGACGCCCACCGCCGTCGGCACCTTACCCAGTTTCTTCTCGATCATCCGCTTGATCAGCGCTCCCTTGACGCCGGTGATCTCTGCCGGGGGGATGCGGGTCGTGTGCGCCATGTCTCCTCCTGTGTCGGTGGCTGTGCCGACGGGGTGGTAGGTCGTCATGCCATGGAGACACCGGCCGGGCCGCGGATGTGACATCGAGCGGGAGAAACGACTGGTCTGTTCGTCGTAGACGGCGCCGGTGTACTCCATCGTGGTCCAGGCGTCCTCGGGATCGAGGAGATCGCGGTCTTGACCTTGGCGTCCAAGCGCACGGTGACCGAGACGTCCGCGCCCGACTTGAGCGCCGCGGCCGGAGCGCAGCGGAATGACCTTCCGTACGGGCGAGCGGAACGCGGCAGATCCCGGTGCCGGCACGGTCCATTGACTGGTCACCGATGCGAGGATCGGCGGTGTGATTGAACTGCCTGGGGGATCTTGGTGGGACTGGGACGTGCTGCACTTCGACGGCTCCCAGCTTCGGTTGGCCGCGGGACACGACCTGACCTACCACCACGGTCTCGAGGTGATCTTCACCGACGTCGCATACATGGCGTGCCCGGCGCGGTTCTGGGATCCTCGGTTCCGCGATCCCACCCTCGACGAGCGCGCACTGGTGCGTCGGCACGTCGGTGAAGAATCACCAGTGGTCATTGCCTTCGACGTCGAGGTACCGGCCGGGGGCGATCTTCCTTCCTGTCTCGTCGCAGCAGGGTCGGTCGAGGTGGTACACGGCCTGGTCTATCGCTACTGGCGCGACAACCTCGCTGCTGGAGAGCGACTGGCTCCGCACGTGCGACCGCCGGAGCCATCGTGAGGTTCGCACTTTGCCGGAGCCGAGGCTGCTGCTGCAGCGACGCCCAGTGCGACGGCGAGCGCGCACGACCGGCGGCACAAGCGTGCAGAGGTGAGCGTTCCGGACACCGTGGCAGCGTGGCAGCGTCAGATCGTCTGCCGCATCCGCTCCTTGCAGACCGGCGAGCAGTTGCTCCGACTCCGTCGGGTGCGGGCAGCTCGACCTGGAGCCAGGCGTCCATTGGTCAGGTCCTCGCTGCTGGGCCCGGGCCCGCAGTGGGACTGGCAGGCTTACTACGGCTCGACGGTCGAGCGTAGCCAGCTGCCGTCGGGCTGGCGCCAAGCGCGCCAACCCACCGGCAGGTCCAGCAACTGGCCGACGTCGTGGTGGGCGACGAGGTGGACCAGATGCGCGGTGGTCACGTCCGGCTGCTCCATCGCGTCGCCGTCGAGGAACTGCCAGCTCCCGTCGTGATCGTGGATCACACCATTGACCGGGCGGCCGCCGTCCATGATGCGCTTGAGCGTGAACACGACCTGGCAAGGATCAAGTCTCGGGTACACCCATGGCGGCGTCGGTTCGGTCCACATACTGCGCGGGTGCTCGTCCATCGGCAGCCACAGCGACGGCTGGGTTTCATGCGCGCCGTCTTCGAGCTCGGGGTCACCCGGGTAGCGGCCGGCCCTGTCCGGCCACAGCAGTTGCACGACCGGAAACGGCGGACGCTGATAGTAATCGATGGCCGCGCCGAACAGTGGCCCGTACCAACTGCTGTGCACCGGAGCGAGCGCGAGCTCGTACCCGTCGATGACGCCTGCCAGCCTGCGGCCGGGGGTCAGCGGCTGCCCGTCACGGATCAGGCGGCCGACCGTGTTGACGATCTCCATGGCCCGCTGCTGCGGGATGCCGAGCAGGCACAACTCGACGCTGCCGTAGCTGTGCCACAGACCGATCGAGTAGGCCCAGTCGGGCGTGGTCATGCCAAGAACGCCGGTGACGCCCCAACCGTACTCACGAACCAGCCGGGCATTGCGGCGCTCGCGCTCCGGCCAGGACTTCTCTGCCCGCCGCCACCGAACCCGCGGTGCGCCGTCGCCCTCGCAGAGTAGGCAATGACACTCGCGGTCGGGCGCGTCGGGCATCCGCGGAGCATACAAGGCGACCACCCGGTCAGCGGCTAATGAACGTTTCCGAGGTCGTGGCGGCGCGAGGCGTACCGCCGTGATGGCCGTCGGGCACGAGCGCCAGGCAGTGGACCAGTGCCGGAGTAGCGACCCGCAGTACCTGGCTCGCGCCAGTGTTACCACCGTCATCGCTTAGAGCGCCCGGCAGTAGGTCCAAGATTCGGACAGGCGAGTACCCGCGGGCAGTAGACAGGCACGGGTCCATCGATCATCGGAGTTCTCTACGCTCTGTGACCGATGGAGTCCCGTGCCTGCCCTGCCATCATCGTTGCTCGAACCGATCTTCGTCCAGTTCGCCGTGTTGTGTCCCGAGCAACCCGGGTTCGACCCGGGGCATCCTCTCGGTTGCCACCGCCGCCGGATCCCGAACCGGGTCGTGTTCGAGCTGCTCATCGCCGCTCTGGTCCACGGATCGGGCTACGAACGGGTGGCCACCGAGCAGTGCTCGGACCGCACGATCCGCCGGCGCCTGCGCCTGTGGGCCGAGGCCGGCCTGGGCGAACAACTACACGAACTGGTCCTGGACGCCTACGACCGGATGATCGGCCTGGACCTGGCCGACGTCAGCGCCGACGGCGCGATCACGAAAGCTCCGTGCGGCGGGGACCGGGCCGGCCGGTCGCCGGTCGACCGCGGCAAGGGCGGCATGAAACGCTCGACCGGCGTCGACGGCTACGGCATCCCGCTCGGCATCACCGGCGCCCCGGCCAACCGGCACGACTCGCCGCTGCTGCGCGACACCTTCGAGCAGTGCAGCCGCCAACTGCGCCATCACTGGCCGCAGCAGGTCACCGCCCACCTGGACCGCGGATACGACAGCCGGCGCACCCGTGAACTACTCGACGAGATCGGCTTCGACGCCGAGATCGCCCGCAAGGGTGTGCCCGCACCGATCCAGGTCGGTAAGCGGTGGGTGGTAGAGCGGACGAACTCGTGGATGAACGGATTCGGCAAGATACGCCGCTGCACCGACCGCGACTCCCAGATCATCGACTTCTACCTGTACCTGGCCGCCGCCATCGTCACCGTCCGTCAACTCATCCAACGGGCACGGGTCCTCTACCGCTGGGATACCCGGCCCACCACCCGCCGACTCAAGTGACACCTATTGCCGGTCGCTCTTAGGTCGGCGGCCTACAAGCCGGGGGGCTCGTGGCGCCAGGACTGTGTGTAACGACCGCCGGGCCGAGCCCATTCCAGGACTGGCCCATCCGACAGGCACCCCGTTCGAGGGTGCTGGTGCGGTCGGTCAGGGACTCTGCAACGACCACGGCCTCGCGGGCATTCCAACCCCGGACGGCCCCGCTGCCAACCCGCGGGGACGGGACCTGGCGGCCGGTGGTGCTGCGATCGTCAGGGTATGTAACGACCCCCGGCCCGCCATGATTCCACCCCACGGATGCAGCCGGCCACAACCCAGAAACCCCCGATACCGGACACCCGGCACGAGATCACCGAGCGTTCCGACGTCGGATGCGCCGGTTCGGGGGGTTGATCGACTCGGTATCGACGATATCGGGGCATCCGAGGGCCGTAGCCACCGCGACATCCGGGATATCCGCGATACCGAGTCGATCACCCCGAGCCAGGCGATCCGGAGGGCAAGGTGGTCGATGACCGATATACCTCAGAGGCATATGTATGACTCACCGGTATAACGCTCACCCCACCGACCGACCGCCCGAGTCGGTGGGTCTGGCCGTATCCAGCGCAGGGATCGGGCCGGCGACCGCCAGCGGGATACGCGAAGGCGGCAGGGATCAACGCGAACGACCGCCCGACAGGACGGGACACACCGCGCTGGCGCAGGAACCCGGGCCGGACACCGATCGCCGACGGTATGGACGCATCGCACGTTACGCAGGGATCGGTGCGGACAACGACCGCCGGCGAAATGGGACTGACCGCGCCCTGGGCGGACCGATCAGAGCGGATGGCGATCGCCGCCCAGGTCGGGGCTTGCCGGGCCGGCGCAGGCATCGGACCGGACCGACCAACCCGCCGGGATGGGCTTGCCGGACCCAGCGCAGGAGTCACGACGGACCGCGACCACCGACGGGGTGGGGCCCGCCGTGCCCGGCGCAGGGATCAAGCCTGACCGCCCGGAGCCGGGCACGGCGGGCCCCACCCCGCACAAACCCGGCACACCCAAAACCAACCCCGCCACGACGGGCAAGCCAAGCCCCCAGCCCCGCACGAACAAGCCACACCCGAAACCAACCCCAGCCACGACGGCAGCCCAGGCCCACCCACACGGACCCGGCACACCAAACGCACCCGAAACAGCCAGGCCGCCAGCAGCCCAGGGAACGTCGTGAGCGACACCAGCACCGGCGAGCGTTACCCTGACACCATGCAGGCCGTCTCCCCCACCACGACCGGCGTGGCCTTCCTGGCCCGCCCGGGTCGCCCTGCAGTGGTGGCGCGGACGCTCGCCGAGTTGGCCGGCCCCACCCGGGGTGTGGTGGAGCTACCGGTACGGCTGATGTGGAACGCCGAGCGCACCTTCGACCTCGGTGACCCCGACCAGCTGCTCTGGATGTACGAGAACGTGCTGCGGGAAACCACCCGCGCCGAAGATCTGTGCGTCCTGATCAACGGGCGGACGCTGCGCCGGGTGTGGCGGCTGCTCAACCTGCCCAGGGGCGTGCGCCAGGCGTGGGAGAGCCGGCACCGGGGCCTGCGCGCGGCGTGATCGCACCGCACCTGCACGAGTTCTACCGCGAAGTGGCGCGGGTTGCGCTCGCCGCCGCCGGGCCGCACCGGTTCGTGCTGGGCGGCGGGGTCGCCTGGGCCGCGCACGGGCTGGTCGCCCGCCCCACCGAGGACGTGGACCTCTTCGCCGACGTGGAGGGCGCCGCCGCTGCCGCCTCCGCCGGCGTACGGGTGGCGCTGGAGCGGGCCGGGTTCACGGTCACCGACGCCGACCCGGACAGCGACCTCGCCGACCTGTTCGACGGGTACGGGCGGGACATGAAGGACTTCGTGGTGAGCCGCGACGGGCGGCAGATCCGGCTCAGCCTGGCGCGGCTCGACCGGCAGCAGAGCCCGGTGGTGATGGACCTCGGGCCGGTGATGGACGTCCGCGACCTGGTCGCCAACAAGATCGCGGCGTTGGTCAACCGGCGCGAGGTTCGCGACTTCATCGACGTGGCGGCGGCTCTGGAGTACTACGACGTTACCGAGTTGCTGGAACTGGCTCGGCAGGTCGACCCCGCACTGGACCCGGCGGACGTGCGGGCCGCCGGACGGTACCTGGACCGGCTGCCCGACCAGCGTTTCGGCCGCTACGGCCTGGGCCCCACGGACGTCGCCCGCGTCCGGCAGCGCCTGGCAACCTGGCCACGCTGACCCTGTTCGCCGACCGCTTCGCCGACCGATGCGGCGGAGTCCACGGGACGTCGGGGCTGGCGTGGCGGGAGTGACCGATGCTGGTTATGGTGCGCGAGGCGCCCACGAGGCGCGTCCACCCGATGGAAAGGCACGTCATGACCTCTCCCTCCGGCCCGTCGCGTCGCCAGGTGCTCGCCGCCGCGGCCGCGGCGGCGACCGCCCCGCTGATCGCCGCCGCCCCCGCGCAGGCGGCCGGCGCGGCCCGGTCACGCACCTGGGACCTCACCCTCCTGGGCACGTCGGACACCCACGGCAACGTCTACAACTGGGACTACTACCGGGACGCCGAGTACGACGACAGCAAGCAGAACGACATCGGCGTCGCGAAGTTGGCCACCCTGATCAACCAGATCCGCGCCGAGCGGCGCGGCAAGGCGACGCTGGTGCTCGACGCCGGCGACACCATCCAGGGCACGCCGCTGGCCACGTACTACGCCAAGCAGGAGCCGATCACCGCCACCGGGGAGAAGCACCCGATGGCCCGCGCGATGAACGTCATCGACTACGACGCGGTGACGCTGGGCAACCACGAGTTCAACTACGGCCTGCCGCTGTTGGACCTGTGGATCCGCCAGCTCGGCTTCCCGGCGCTCGCCGCTAACGCGGTCAACGCGAAGACCGGCAAGCCGGCCTTCCTGCCGTACGTCATCAAGAAGGTCTCCCTCGGCTTCGCCGCGCCGACCCTGCGGGTCGGCATCCTTGGCCTGACCAACCCGGGCGTGGCGATCTGGGACAAGGGCAACGTCGAGGGCAAGCTGCGCTTCGACGACATGGTCGCGACCGCTGCGAAGTGGGTGCCGATCATGCGGGCCCGCGGCGCCGACCTCGTGCTGATCTCCGCGCACGGCGGCGACAGCGGCACCTCCAGCTACGGGCCGGAGCTGCCCAACGAGAACCCGGTGGCGCTGATCGCCCAGCAGGTGCCGGGGATCGACGCGATCCTCTTCGGCCACGCACACAACGAGGTGATCGAACGGTTCGTCACCAACGAGCGGACCGGCGCGCAGGTGCTGCTCTCGGAGCCGTCGAAGTGGGGCCAGCGGCTCACCCGGATGGACTTCACCCTCGCCCGGCAGCACGGCCGCTGGAAGATCACCACCAAGCGGGCCAGCATGCTGAACACCAACACGGTGGTGGAGGACCCGAAGGTGCTCGCCGTCGTACGGGCCCAGCACCAGAAGACGGTGGCGTACGTCAACCAGGTGGTCGCGCAGTCCACGGTGGAGTTGTCCGCCGCGGAGTCGCGGTACAAGGACACCCCGATCCTGGACTTCATCAACCACGTGCAGACCGAGGTCGTCGGCACGGCGCTGACCGGCACCGCGTACGCGGACCTGCCGGTGCTGTCAATCGCGGCGCCGTTCAGCCGGACGGCGGTCTTCCCCGCCGGCGACGTCAAGATCCGTGACGTGGCCGGGCTGTACGTCTTCGACAACACGCTCGAGGCGGTCGTGCTCAGCGGAGCCGAGGTACGTGCGTACCTGGAGTACTCGGCGAAGTACTTCCGGACTCTCGCGCCGGGTGCGCCGGTCGACCCGGAGCAGATGAGCGACCCGGCGGTGCCGGACTACAACTACGACGTCTTCTCCGGCCTGGACTACGACATCGACATTTCCAAGCCGGTCGGCCAGCGGATCACGCGGCTGGTGCAGCCCGGCACCGACACCCCGGTGGCGGACAACGCGCAGTTCGTGGTGGCGGTGAACAACTACCGGCGCAGCGGCGGCGGCAACTTCCCCGGCATCGTGAAGACCCAGGTCTACAACGCGCAGCAGGAGATCCGCCAGCTGCTCATCGACTGGGCGCAGGCCAAGGGGACGATCGACCCGGCCGACTTCTTCCAGCCCAACTGGCGGCTGGTGCGCGAGGGCGTACCGGTCTTCTGACCGAGGCGTGCCGGTCGGGCGAACCGGTACGTACCGCGAACGGGCCGTGGGTGGCGACACCTGCGGCCCGTTCCGCGTTCTCAGCCCTGCACGTTCCAACGGACCGGGTCCTCGGCCCTCTCCGGGCGGTCACGCCCCGGATCGGTCTCGGTCAGCTCGACCCGCTCCTCGGGGTGGACGGCGGGCGGCAGCTCCCCGAACCGGACGTGGCGCAGGAACGCGTACTCATCATCGGTGAACGGCTGCTCGGCCATCGCGCACCCCCAGCTCTCCCGCCATTGTGTGGCGACCGGGCCGTCCCGCACCAGCGGTCCGGTCGGTGTGATGTGCCTGATGCTCGGATACGGCCGTCACCACCCGTAAGGCATCCTAGGATCCTGGGTGAATAGGGAACCCGGGCGGTCAGGGGCGAGCTGGCGCCGAAGCAGGCCGCCGACGAGGGACAGGTAGCCGATCCAGCACCGCGAGCCCCGCCCGGATCGACCGGCGCGCCAGCATCTCGTCGAAGCTCGCCCGGCCCTGACAGAACTGAACGAACATCCGCCAACCCGGCGGGGTCGCCAACAGTGCGTGGAACGCCTCCGGGCGGCGGGTGAACAGCTCGAGCAGGCGGTACCCCGCCCGCATCGACGGCACCAGGCGCTCGGCCACCGCCCGCTCGTACCCGACCAACTCGCCGTCGGCGACCGCCGCCCCAGCCAGCTCGCCGGAGCGCAGCGCGAAGCTGATGCCCTCCCGGCTCCAGGGCTCCAGCAGCCCGGCCGCGTCCCCCACGACCAGCACCCGGCCGTGCCGCAACGGCGAATCCTCGGCACGGCAGCGGGTCAGGTGACCTGAGTCGTGCTCCGTCGGCAGTCCGTTCAGCCCCAACCGGTCGACGAACCGCCGCAGGTAGTCCCGCGTCCCCTCCCCCGCACCCCGGCCCGCGATCACGCCGACGGTCAGACGATCGCCCTTGGGAAAGACCCACGCGTACGAGCCCGGCATCGCGCCCCAGTCCAGCAGCAGCCGTCCGCGCCAACGCTCCTGCTCCGCGGGCGGCACCGGCACCTCCAGCTCCAGCCCCAGGTCCACCTGCCGGTAACGGACCCCCACGTGCCGGGCGGTCACCCCCGAGGAGCCGTCCGCGCCGATCACCGCGCGGGCCGCGAGCGACGTACCGTCGGCCAGCCGCAGGCGTACCACCTCGGGGTCCTGTTCGATGGCGCGGACCGGTACCCGCTGCCGCACCTGCGCGCCGGCGGCGACCGCCGCCGCGCGCAGCCGGTCGTCGAACTCCTCGCGGCGCACCATGGTCACCACCGGACTGTCGTGCCGGCGGGTGAACTCACGACGGCCGTCGCGGGTGAACGTCACCCGGGTCACCCGGTCGTGCGCGGGCACCTCGATCCGGTCCCGCACGGCGGCCAGTGAGGTGCCGATCAGGCCACCGCCGCAGGTCTTGTAACGGGGGTGCTCGGCCCGCTCGACAACCAGGGTGCGGACGCCGGCGCGGGCGGCGGCATGTGCCGCGGAGAGTCCGGCGGGGCCGGCGCCGACGACGACGAGATCCCAGACGATCACGGGTGCAGCCTAGGGCACCGCCCGCCAGCCAGCCTGGCCGCCGGGCAGCCCGCAGGCCACCCGGACCGCCCGATCGGGTGGGCATCTTCGGTCACGCAGGGGGTAACCGGCGCAACGCAACCGTCTGCGTAGAGGCGGACGAGCGAAGGAGGATGTCATGCAGCAAATGCAACTGTCTGAGGTCGAGCAACGGGTGTACCAGGCGGTCACCGCACTCGAGGCGCGCGGTCAGGTGCCGTACCCGGACATGATCGCCGAAGAGTCCGGGCTGGCCGCGGAGCAGTTGAACGCGCCGCTGCACCTGCTCACCGAGAAGGGCCTGCTGCACCGCGAGGATTCACCGATGGCCGGCCTCGACTTCGGTCCACGGTTCTGCGCCCGCCAGATGGCGTGACCTGACCCCCGGTACGGCCCTCGACGATTCGCCCTCCGGTGACCGGGGTAGCGGTCACGAGTGATGATCGACGGTCAACGGGGGGCACGATGACAGCGGCGCGCTCGCCGCAGCCGGTCGACGCGGCGGAGAACCGGCGACGTTGGCAGGCCGTCGGCGTCGGGCTGGTCGCCGCGTTCATGACGCTGCTCGACGTGAGCATCGTCAACGTCGCCGTGCCATCCATCGACCGGGCGCTGCACGCCTCCCCGAGCGACCTGCAGTGGGTCCTCTCGGGGTACGCGCTCACCTTCGGGCTGGTGCTGGTGCCGGCGGGCCGCTTCGGTGATGCCCGTGGCCGGCGCAACGCGTTTGTTTTCGGCATCGCGCTGTTCACCGTGACCAGCGCGCTCGCCGGTCTGGCCACCTCCCCGGCGTGGCTGGTCGCCGCCCGCCTGCTCCAGGGCGCCGCCGCCGGCGTGGTCAACCCCCAGGTGATCGGGCTGATCCAGCAACTGTTCCAGGGGCCGGAACGGGCCCGGCCGTTCGGGGTCCTCGGCGCCACCATCGGTATCTCCACGGCGGTCGGCCCGCTGCTCGGCGGTCTGCTCATCGCGATCGGCGGCGAGGAGCACGGGTGGCGGTGGGTCTTCTTCGTCAACGTGCCGGTCGGCATCCTCGCGGCGATCCTCGGCTGGCGCCTGCTGCCGGGCCGACCCGAGGGCCAGCCGGACCGGCGCCGACTCGACCCGGTCGGCGTACTGCTGCTCGGCGTGGGTGTGGTCCTGGTCCTGCTGCCGCTCGTCCAGGAGCAGCAGTGGCAGACCCCGTGGAAGTGGGCGCTCATCCCGGCCGGCCTGGCGGTGCTGGTCGCCTTCGGGTTCTGGGAGCGGTGGTACGCCCGGCACCGGGAACCGTTGTTCGACCTGCGGCTGTTCAGCTTCCAGTCGTACATCCTGGGGTCGCTCATCGCTCTGGTCTACTTCGGTGGCTTCACCGCGATCTTCTTCATCTTCACCCTCTTCCTGCAGAACGGCCTCGGCTACAGCGCGCTCGTCGCCGGCCTCGCCATCACGCCGTTCGCCCTCGGTTCGGCCGCGGCGTCGGCGCTGGGCGGACGCATCGTGAACCGCTTCGGCAGGCCGCTGGTCGCCATCGGCCTGCTCGGCGTGGTGATCGGCCTGGCCGGAACAGTGGTCGCGCTGCGCCTCGCGCCGGACGCCCCGGCGCCCTGGGTGACCGCCGGCCCCCTGCTCGTCGCCGGCATCGGCAGCGGCTTGGTGATCGCACCCAACCAGACCCTCACCCTCGCCCAGGTGCCGGTACCTCAGGCGGGCAGCGGCGCCGGCATGCTCCAGACCGGTCAGCGGATCGGGGCCGCGGCCGGCATCGCCGCCGTCGGCTCGCTGTTCTTCTCCTCGCTCGCCGACAACCAGGGCAACTGGACCACCGCCTTCGAACACTCACTTCTGCTGGCGACCGGGATCATCGCGCTCGCGCTGATCGCCGCGCTGATCGACATCCTGCGCACACGCAACCACACCCCGGACTGACAACCCGAGGGGTACGCCACCAGGGGCGAGACGCGGACATGCCGCTGGCCGGCGCCCCGGGGGTGGGGTGCCGGCCAGCGGTCGGTGTCACGCAGGTGCTGCTTGGGTCAGCTGTTCCAGTGCTGGGCGACCAGGTCGGTGGCCTGCTGTTCCCACTGGGCGTAGGCGTCGGGGTAGGCCGAGACCTGCACGGTCTGCGCGGCGTCGGTCAACGCCATGTCCTGCCACCCGTCGACCTGCTTGAGGCCCTTGAGGAACGCGGTGGTGGAGTATTCGGGGTCGGTGATCTGCTCCGGCGTGCCCCAACCCGAGCTGGGGCGCTGCTGGAACAGGCCCAGCGAGTCGTGGTCGTTGCGGTCGCCGAGGTGACCCAGGTTCTCCAGCTTGGACTCCTGCAGGCTGGTGGCGATCGAGATGACCGCGGCCCGCTCGGGCAGCCTGGCCTTCTTCGTCGCGGCGATGATCGCCTTGACATTCGCGGTCTGCTCGTCGTTCAGGTCGATGCGCGACTGCGCACCCTGCGCCTTCTGCACGGCGACTGCGACCGGCTTGCCCTCGACCGGGGTGGCGGCGGTGGCGGCGATCGGACCGGCGAAGACACCACCGGCGAACGCGAGACCAGCAACCGACAGCACGCTCTTACGAATGATCGTGTTCATCAGGGGTCAGCTCCTTCAAGGGGGTAGACACCCACCGCCAACAGGGGAAACGGCACGCGGGTGCGAGCACCTCGTCCGGCGCTTTCAACAACACAGGGGAAAGTCTTAGGTCGGCGGCCTACAAGCCGGGGGGCTCGTGGCGCCGGGACTGTGTGTAACGACCGCCGGGCCGGGCCCATTCCAGGACTGGCCCATCCGACAGGCACCCCGTTCGAGGGTGCTGGTGCGGTCGGTCAGGGACTCTGCAACGACCACGGCCTCGCGGGCATTCCAACCCCGGACGGCCCCGCTGCCAACCCGCGGGGACGGGACCTGGCGGCCGGTGGTGCTGCGATCGTCAGGGTATGTAACGACCCCCGGCCCGCCACGATTCCACCCCACGGATGCAGCCGGTCACAACCCACAAACCCCCGATACCGGACACCCAGCACGAGATCACCGAGCGTTCCGACGTCGGATGGGGCCGGTTGAGGGGATGATCGACTCGGTATCGACGATATCGCGGCATCCGGTGGCCGTGGACACCGCGACATCCGCGATACCGAGTCGATCACCCCGGGCAGGGGCGATCCGGAGGCGAAGTGGTCGATGACCGATATACCTCAGAGGCATATGTATGACTCACAGGTATAACGCTCACCCCACCGACCGCCCCGGCAAGGGTCGGCATGAGCCACGTCCACCGCAGTGAACTCCTCGACGACGATCCCGTCCACACCGGCGGCCGGACCACGGTCGCCCGGATTCGTCAGGAGCAGGTAGTAATCGAGCGGAAGCCGCCGCTCGGTCGCCTCGACGACCGTCGTCCCAGGTTCTGTGCGAAGCGGCCCGGTAGGCATCAGCGACATCCTCCGTCTTCTCTCTATATCGGGAGTAATCGGCCGGCGACCGCCGGCGGGACGCCCCCAAGCGGCAGGGATCAGCGCGAACGACAACCCCGACGGGATAGGACTCACCCCACCGGGCGCAGGAACGGCACGGATGAGGATCACCGCCGGGGATGGGTTTGCCGGACCCAGCGCAGGGATCACGACGGACGGCGACCACCGACGGGATGGGACTCACCGCACCCGACGCAGCAATCAGTGCCGACGACGCTCGCCGCCGGAACGGTGCTTGCCGGAACCCACGCAGAGACTCGGCAGGAACGGCGACCACCCGCCGGAATGGAACTCTCACCACACGTGGCGAGGATCGGAACCGATGGCGGTCCCCGGGCGGAATCGCACGACGGACGGCGACCACCGACGGGGTGGGGCCCGCCGTGCCCGGCGCAGGGATCAAGCCTGACCGCCCGGAGCCGGGCACGGCGGGCCCCACCCCGCACGAACCCGGCACACGCAAACCAACCCCAGCCACGACGGGCAGGCCAGGCCCCGGACCCGGCACACCAGAAGGACCCCGGCACCGACGGCAGGCCGGGTCAGACTGCACAGCAACGCACGCCCCGGAAGCCGCACCGGCGTTCACGGCACAGACAGGTTGGCGCCCGTCGGACAACTCCGACGGGCGCCAGCCTCAGGTGCTACCCGGGCCCTGCCCGGTTGGTGGTGCGGATCAGTGCGCGGCCCCACCGAGGCGCTGGCGACGACGCCACGCGAGAGTCAGCAGCAGCATGACCGCGCCGGCGCCGACCAGGCCGCCGCCGAGCTTCATGGGCGTGCCGAGGCTGCTACCCGTGACGGGCAGCGGCTGCTTCTTGTGCAGCACGCGAAGCTCCGCGCTGGCGGTCCGACCGGACTCCCGGCCGGTGGCGGTGAAGGTCAGCAGACCCGTCACCGACGGCCGGTAGCTCTTGGTGAAACGGCCCTGGGCGTTCGTGCGGGCCGTGAAGCTCAGCGGCGCGCTCGCCTGGTACGCCACCGGAGCCATTGCCACGGTGCTGCCGTCGCTGCGTCGGGCCGGCACCTGACCGGCAGCCGGGGCTGCCAGCGGCGTGACCGACACGACGATGTCGACGGTCTCGTTCGGACCGAAGCCGGTACCGGTCAGCACGACCGTCTCGCCGAGGAAGATCGTCGGCCGGTTGACGGTCAGCGACGGGGGCGCTGGCACGTACGGCGGTGGCTGTGGCGTGTCCGTGATCGTCGGCGACGGCTGCGGCTGCGGCTGTGCCGCCCCCGCCGCGGTCGGCACGGCCACCACGGCCAGGCCGACCGTGAGCGCCATGATGATGCGGGATAGCCGCATGATTGGTTCCCTCCTACTGGTCACAGCTTGGTGCGGAATGAACTTGGGTGGTCCAAGGGCTGGCGGTGGGGGTCAGCCACAGCTCGGCCTGTCCGACGCCGGTCTTCGCGGTCAACACGGTGACCTCCAAGACCCGTTCGGCGCCGGGGCTCGCCTCGACGTTGGCCGTGGCGACCTGCCGGCGTCGTTCGGTGCCGCTGCCCAGAGCGATCTCCGTGCCGTCGAGGCGCGCGTCGAGCACACTTCCGCCCGCCGGACTGAAGATCGACACCAGCGTGCGGATGGTGTACGGGTCCCCCGCCAGGCCGAGGCCGAGGACCGACTCACTGAGTCCGGACTTCGGCGCCGTCGAGCGCAGGGTCACCCGCAGCCGGAGCTCACGGCGGCCGTCGGGCCGGCATTCGCCGACCGTCAGGTTCGCCGTCGGCCGCAGGTAGTAGCCGAGCTTCGCGCCGCTGCCGTCGTTGAGGAACACGCCGACCGTCGGCACGGTGTCCTGTTCCGGAAGCGTCCCGGCCATCCGGCTCTCGCCGAATGTCCGCTGTTCCTCAGGTCGGGCACTCCAGAACAATATCCGGCGTTCGGTGATAGCACGGTCAAATGCGGACAACAACACCCGCGGGTTGACATTCTTCTTGAAGAAGGCGTCAAACACCGCAGCGGCGGACGCCGTGAAGAACGCGTCCTGCTCCTTGAGGTCCAACCGCTGGTAGGTCTCGTTGAGCAGGGTCTGCACGACCTTCTCGCTGGCCAGCGGGACGCCGCCGGGCACCAGGACCGGGCCGGTCGCCTTGAGCAGGTAGGACAGCACCACCGGGTCGACGGCGAGCACGCCGTCGACCGTGGTGCCGGTCTTGCGGCGGAACATTTCCCGGTACAGCGCGGCGGCGGTCGGGAAGTGCGGGGTCAGATTGACGTCGGCGGGATAGATGCCGGGCAGATCGGTCCAGACCGCCCTGATCTCGGCTGGCAGCTTCAGCGCGGGGGTGAACCGGCCGAGGGAGGCACTGCTGCCCTGCCGGCCCATCCGGACCTCGCCCTTCTCGGCCTCGATCATCGCGTACGCGCCGAACATGCCGCCGGTGGCGCGCAACTCGGCCAGGTTCTGCGAGACCAGCAGGTACCGGCGCGGGCCGCTCGCGCCGAGGAGCGGCGGCAGCAGTCGGGCGCCCTGGTCGGCGGCCGTGGTGAGGCCGGCCAGCCGGTCGATCTCGCCGCGCAGGTCGGTCAACGCCCGACGGATCTGGCTGACCAGCTGGTCGGCGGGCACCGCGGCCAGGTCGCGGCGGGTGCGCTGCACCGCGCCGTCCACCCGGGACAGCTCGGCGGAGGCCCCGGTGAGCCGGGCCAGATCCAGCCGACCCTCGGTCGGCACCAGGCTGGTCAGGTCCATCCGGAGCAGGGTCGGGAACGCCTGCCGGGCCAGTTCGTCGATGGCGACGGCGATCTGCCGGACCGCGGCGAGGTCGTCACCCGCGATCGGGGTACGCCGACCGAGCGCCCAGCCAGGGTCGGCGGTCGCGGCCCGGGCCGCGCCGGACTGCTCCTGAAGGGCGGCCAGGGTCCGCAGGGCACGATCGGTGTCTCCGCCGACCACCTGGGCGCTCAGCTCGCGGGCCAGGCCAGCGGCGTTGAGCAGGTGGGCCCGGGCCTGCCAGCCGCGGAAGCCGATCCACCCGCCGGTCGCGAGCAGCAACGAGCCGACCACCAGGGCGCCGAGGAGGGCCCGTCGCAGTCGGGCCCGCCGGCGGCGCCTGGACCGGCTTCGCCGCCGGCGCGGTCGTTCGCTCTCCTCCGTCACACCACACTCCCGTTTCGTGGAATCGGACAGAAGGTCCGATATCCCTGACGTTCTTAGCACGTATCCAGGGACCTCGTACCGTTATGGCATTTCTCGTCCCTTTACGCGAGGTTTCCTCGCGGGTCGACGCGCTCGGTGACCCGGCCGGCCGCCTCATGCAGCAGCCGCTCGATCCGGTCCACCCCGGCCGGCAACGACATCTCCCGCAGGTACGTCTCCCGGCCCCGGCGGCCCATCTCCGCCCGCGCAGGCGGGGGGATCGTGGCGGCCAACCAGAACCGGTCGGCCAGCGCGGCCCAGTCCTCCGGCGGGCAGGACAACCCGGCCCGGGCGCGTTCCACCAGCTCGGCGGTGTCCCCGCCGGCCGAGGCCACCACCGGCGCGGCGCAGGAGAGCGCGGCCTGCAGCTTGCCGGGCACCATGCCCCGCAGCTCCGGCAGGTCGCGCAGCATGACGAGCTGGTAGTCGGCAGCGGCGTACAGCTCGGGCATGTCCACCGGGGAGCGTCGCTCCACGAAGCGGACGTTCTCGGCGCCCAGGTCGGCGGCGAGCCCCCGCACCCGCCGCTCGTCGGCGCCCGAGCCGACCAGGACCAGCTCCATCGTCCGGTCCAGCGCCGCGGCGGCGCGTACCGCGGTCTCCAGCCCCTGCCGGGCGCCGATGGTGCCGGCGTGCATCACCACGCACCGACCGTCGCGGCCGACCAGCTGGCGGGCCGCGGCACCGGGCGTCGCCGGGTGGAAGATCCTCTCGTCGGTCCAGTTCATCACCAGCCGGACCCGGGCCGGGTCGGCGCCGGCGGCGACCACCAGGTCCCGCATCGACGGCGCGGCCACGGCGACCCGCGCGGCGGCCCGGTAGATGCGGGCCATCGCGGCGCCCATCCGTGCCGACCAGCGCCCGTCGCCCGCCTCGTCGGCGCCGTCGCGCGCCCAGACGTCCTGCACGTGCAGCACCGCCGGCACCCGCCCGAGCAGCCGGAGCACCCCGGCTGCGGCGAATGTCGTGGCCGGCAGCTGAAAGACGTAGAGCGCGTCCACGTCGCCGAGGAACCGGCGCGCGATCAGCGTCGCGCTGCCGGCGAAGGAGAGATAGCTGGCCATCCTGCCGCCGGTCGACCCGGCGCCACCGGAGTACCGCGGCACCCGGCGCACGGACAGCCGTTCGCTGTGCGTCTCGTGGTGCCAGCGCTGACGCCAGCCCGGGTAGACGTGCCCGCCGGGGTAGTCCGGGAAGCCGGTGAGCACCCGAACCTCATGCCCGCGTGCGGCCAACTCCTCGGCGAGGCTGCCGGGGATGAACGCCGGCTCTGGTGGAAAGTGGTACGACAGGATGCCGATCTTCATCGGGCCACCGCCGTCCGCCATGGATCCGACCCGGCCGGCGCGGCACCGCGACCGGCGGGTGTCCGGTCCGCGTACGATGCCGACAACCCCTCCCCGCGCGGCCACCGGCGTCGACGCACCGCGCCAGCGGTGCGGCCGCCCGCGTCCGCACCGATGAAAGGGGCACCGATGGTCGACCGCGTGCTGTTCGTCTGCCACGCCAACCTGTGCCGGTCGCCGATGGCCGAGTACCTGGCCCGCCGGCTGCTGGCCGACCGGCCGGTCACCGTGGCCAGTGCCGGCACCGACGCGATGGACGGACTGGCCATGCACCCGTACGCCGCGGAGATCGCGGCCGAGGGCGGCACGGACCCGGCGGCGTTCCGCAGCCGGGCGCTGCGCCCCGAGTATCTGGCTGACGCGACGCTGGTGCTGACCGCGACCCGGCGCCAGCGGTCGGTCTGCACCGCGCTGGCGCCGGCCGCGCTGCACCGGACGTTCACCCTGCGCCAGTTCGGCCGGCTGGCCGCGGCGGCCGATCCGCAGGCCGAGCCGGCAGACGACTCGCTGCGGGCCGCGATCGCCGCCGCCGCCCGCGTCCGGGGGCGGCTGCAACCCGCCGCCCCGGACGCGGACGACCTACGGGACCCGATCGGCGGCACCGCCGCCGACTTCCGACGCTGCGCCGAGGAGATCGAACGATCGCTACGACCCCTCGCCGCGCTCATCGGGGCAACCGGGTGAGTTCCTGGGTGCGGTCGCTGACGCCGTTGACCCCGGTGCTCTCGCTGTGCCGGGCGGACGTTGCCCGGTCGGTCGACACCGACGGCGTGGCCGTGGAGGCCACCACCCGGTAGGCCTCGTACTGGTACGCCTCGGCCTTGGCCACCTTGGCCATGTTCAGCACGCAGCCGAGCAACCGGACCGAGACCGAGTGCAGGGAGCGGGCCGCCGCGGCCACCTGGGTGCGGGAGGTCCGCCCCTGCTGGGTCACCAGCAGCGCGCCGTCGGCCTGCACGGCCACCACCACACCGTCGGTCACCGCGAGCAGCGGCGCGGTGTCGATGATCACGATGTCCGCTGACTCGCGCAGCGCCAGCAGCAGGTCCGCCATCGCCTTGGAGCCGAGCAGCTCGCTCGGGTTCGGCGGCGCGGAGCCGCTGGGCAGCACGAGCAGGGACTTGTCGCCCCACCGCTGCACCACGTCGCCGACCTGGACGTCACCGACCAGCACGTCGGTGAGGCCGACCCCGGCGTCCAGGCCCAGGTACTCGTCGACCTTGGGGCGGCGCAGGTCCGCGTCGACCAGCAGCACCCGCCAGCCCGCCTCGGCCAGTGCGATGGCCAGGTTGCAGGAGAGCGTGGTCTTACCCTCGCCCTGCAGGGCGCTGGTCACGGCGATGACCCGGGCCGGCTCGTGCACGTCCACGAAGCGCAGGTTGGTGCGCAGCTTGCGGACCGCCTCGGCCCGCGCCGACGTCGCGGCGTCGCCGACGATCAGCGGAGCGGAGCGGGCGCCGCTCTCGAACGGGATCTCGCCGAGCAGCGGGCTGCCGGTGGCACGTTGCAGACCGGCGGCGTCACGCAGCCGGATGTCGGCCACGCCGCGCAGGATCGCCAGGCCGACGCCGAGCACCAGACCTATCAACCCACCGAGGGTCAGGTTCCGTACCGGCTGTGGCGAGACCGGGCTGGCGCTGACCCGCGGACCGCTGACCACTTCGATCTTGATTGGCGCCTTGCCCTCGGGTGGGGTCTCGACCTTCTGCACGAGCTCGACGAACTTCGCGGCGAGGGTCTCCGTCACCCGCAACGCGCGGGTCTGATCGGTGTCGGTGACCGACGCGCGCAGCAGGACGGTGCCGGTCTCGGTGGAGGTGCTCACCCGACGCTGCACCTCGTCCGCGGTGAGCCCGACCGGGTTCTCGGCCACCACGCTCTGCGCCAGCCGGTCGCTGGTGAGCAGGTCGGCGTACGACTTGACACGCTGCTGAAGGAAGAGTCCACCCTGATAGGCGTCGCTGACGCCCTGATTGGGGGTGGTGACGAAGAACGTCACCGAGGCGACGTACCGGGGCTGGGCCCGTACGGTCAGAAACGCCGAGACGCCCAGGGCCACCATGACCGTGACCAGCGGGATCCACCAGTGCCGACGCACGTGGCGCAATTGGCGGAGCAGGTCCATCAGGCGCGCCTCCGTGCCGGTCCGGTTACGCCAAAGAACTTCACGAAAACCCCCAAGGTCGTCTTAAACTCGTGAAACCATTAAAGCCGCTCATACGGCTTATGTCCGGAGTTATGTGTTTTCAAGGGTGACAAGTGCGTCCGCATGACCAACCCGAGAAACGTCCATTCGGCAGCGGCGACATCGGGGAAAAGTCGACAGCCGATCGGCCGGCATCCGGATCGCCCTGCGGTCGCCGGCACGGACGAGCCCGGATAGGGTCGACAACGGTGTGCCGGGAAGCCTGGTCGGCGAGTGGATTCATGCCGTCCCGACATCCCCGAGGTGAACGCCGCAGATGAGCAACCGCACCCCACCGTCCGACCGGTTCCGGCCGGCACGGCTGTTCTCGCGATCGTCCTGGCCCGAGGCCCGGCACCTCGCCGACGTGCTGCGCACCGAGACCGTCGGCGGCGCCCTGCTGCTGCTCGGTGCAGTGATCGCGCTGCTCTGGGCGAACTCCCCCTGGGACGACGCGTACGCGCGGCTGGGCGACTGGGTGCCCTGGCCCGGCGGCGCACGCTGGCATCTCGACCTGGACCTGGCCACCTGGGCCGCGGACGGCCTGCTGGCCATCTTCTTCTTCGTGGTGGGCCTGGAGCTCAAGCGGGAGTTCGTCGCCGGTGAACTGCGCGACCCGCGGCGCGCCGCGCTGCCGATGGTGGCCGCGCTCGGCGGAATGCTGCTGCCCGCGCTGATCTACGTGGCGGTCGTCCTGACGGCGGGCGGTGAAGGGCTGCGCGGATGGGCGATCCCCACCGCCACCGACATCGCCTTCGCGCTGGCCGTGCTCGCGGTGGTCAGCTCGCACCTGCCCCAGGGCCTACGGGCCTTCCTGCTCACCCTCGCCGTGGTCGACGACCTGTTCGCGATCACCATCATCGCGATCTTCTACACCGCCGATTTCCATCCCGTCCCGCTGCTCGCCGCGCTGGCGCCGATCGGGCTCTTCGCCCTGCTGGTGCAGCGCGGGCGTACCTGGTGGTGGGCTCTGATTCCCCTCGCGGTCGCCGCCTGGGCCCTGGTGCACGCCTCCGGGGTGCACGCCACGGTGGCCGGCGTACTGCTCGGCTTCACCGTGCCGGTGCTGGCCGCCCGCAGGCGCGCGGGCGACGCCCCGACCGGCGACCGGCCGGGCGCCGACGGGGCCGGCGGCGGGCTCGCCGCGCACCTGGAGCACCGCTGGCGGCCGGTGTCGGCCGGCTTCGCGGTGCCGGTCTTCGCGCTGTTCGCCGCCGGGGTCACGCTGGGCGGCACCGACCTGGGCGCCCTGGTGACCGACCCGGTGGTGATCGCCATCGTCGCCGGCCTGGTGCTCGGCAAGAGCCTCGGCATCTTCGGATCGACCTACCTGCTGGCCCGGTTCACCCGCGCCGAGCTGGACGAGGACATCACCTGGCCCGACCTGCTCGGGATCGCACTGCTGGCCGGCGTCGGGTTCACCGTGTCGCTGCTCATCGGCGACCTGGCGTTCGGTGCCGGCAGCACGGCCGACGACCGGGTCAAGGTGGCCGTGCTGACCGGGTCGGTGATCTCCGCCGGGTTGGCCGCCACCGTGCTGGTCCGCCGCAACGGTGTGTACCGCCGGGTGGCGGAGCGGGAGCAGCTGGATGCCGACGGCGACGGCGTGCCCGACGTCTATCAACGCAACGGCGACGGCTGACCGGCCCGACGGCTGACCGTAACGCTCCCCGACGGTCGGCCGTCGGGCCCGGCCCGCCGTCCGGTCAGCGACCGCGTTCGGCGGGCCTGCGCTCCTCGGTCTCCTCGGACAGCGCCTCGGCTGCCGGCTCGGTGAGGTCGTCACCGGGCACCGCCACCTCCTCGGCGAGGTCCTGCTCGTCGGGCTTCCCGCCGGGCTGCGGCTCCGGAGCGGTGGCACCGCCGGCGAAGCCGTACTCGTTCGGTTCGTCGTGCCTGCTCATGTGGTCGTCCCTCCGCTCGCACCGGTTTCGCCTCGTACCGCCAACGGTAGGTGGTGGTCGTCCCCGGCGCAGGGCGGCCGGGATTGTCGACGCGACCACGGCGGTGCGGCGGCCAGCGCCGCCCCGAGCATCAGACGCAGGGCGACGATCGCCGCCGAACCGGCCAGGCCCGCCCAGCTCGGCTCCCCCACGAGCCGGAGCAGACCGGCCGCGGTCAGCAGGTCCAACACCACCCGGATGGCGGTTCGGCCGGCCCCGGTGCTGAGCACGGTGACCACACCGGTGACCAGAGCCAGCGTGGTCACCACGGTGACCAGCCCGTTGATCATGTCGGGCGCTCACCCTCGGCCACCTGCCGCTGCTCCTGACGGATCTCCCGGCCCAGGAAGTAGTTCAGCGCCGTCCGGATCGTGGCGATCGCGGCGAGCTGGCCGATCTGGGTGAACGACGGGGACACCGCGGTGCGCAACACGTCGGCCGCCAGCTGAAACTCCAGGCCGAGAGTGAGAAACCGGCCCAGAGAGAGCCGGATCGGGGTGAAGACAGCGGCGGTACGGCGTCGCAGCCCCTCGACCACGAACCGCACCGCCGCCCACACCGCGCCGACGAAGATCACCAGAGCGCCCGCGACCTCCACCACGGCGACCAGCACCGCGTCGCCCTGGCGCAGTAGCTCCGCCGCCTCCACCCCGGGCCGTTACCCGCCACCGGGGCAGGTAGTCGGCAATCAGGTCAGCTGGCTCACCGCCTCCAGGATCAGCCAGAGGCCGCAGATGGCGAAGAGCACCGCGGCGCCGTACTTGATGGCCTTCTCCGGCAGGCGGCGGCCGAGCATCCGGCCGACCAGGATGGCCAGCGCGTCCGCGGCCACCATGCCGATCGTCGAGCCGAGCCAGGTGCCGAACCAGCCGTACTTGGTGGCCAGCGTGATCGTGGCGAGCATCGTCTTGTCGCCCAGTTCGGCCAGGAAGAACGCCACCGAGACCGCGACGATCGCGGACTTGCTGGTCTTCTCGGCCTTGCGCTTCTCCTCGTCGGTCAGGCTGTCCCCGCGCAGGGTCCACGCGCCGAAGGCGAGGAACGCCAGGCCGGCCACCAGGGTGATCCACTCGGTGGGCAGCACGGCGCCGAGACCCGAGCCGATGGCGACCGACGCCAGGTGCACCACCGCCGTGGCGACGGTGATGCCGATCAGCACCGGCACCGGCCGGAACCGCGTGGCGAAGGTCAGCGCCATCAACTGGGACTTGTCCCCCAGCTCGGCGACGAAGATGACGCCGAAGCTGATGACCAGCGCGGCGAAGAATCCTTCCATGACACCCTTCCCGATCATGCCGGGAGGAGGTACAGGGGCGCCCTCGACCCGGCTGCAACAGCCTGAGTCGAAGGTCTCGCCCGCCCCGGAGACCGGGGCCGCGTGGCCGGATGCGGAACGCACCAGTATGTCGACCACGACATTGGGGGCTACTCCCCTTCGCGCGATCAGCCTAGCCGATCACCGTCCAGGCCGGCCCGGGCGGGTGAACAGGCTCACCGCGCCTGGGCCAGGGTGACCCCGAAGAGCCCCTCCGGGTCAGTCCAGAACTCCGCCGCGACAAAGCCGGCCGCGGTCAGCTCGGCGGCCACCCCCGCCGGGCGGAACTTCGCCGAGACCTCCGTGCGCAGCTCCTCACCCGCGGCAAACTCCACGGTCAGGTCCAGCACCCGGACCCGCATCCGCCGGGTCGCCCGCAGCCGCATCTCGATCCACTCGTGGTCCGGATCCCAGCGGGCGACGTGCTCGAACGCGTCCGGATCGAAGCCGGCGCCCAGTTCCCGGTTGATCACGTGCAGAACGTTCCGGTTGAACTCGGCCGTCACCCCGGCCGCGTCGTCGTACGCGGGCACGGTCACCGAGGGATCCTTCACCAGGTCGGTGCCGAGCAGCAGCCAGTCGCCGACCTCCAGCGCGGCGCGCATCGCGGCCAGGAACTCGGCCCGCTCGGCCGGCAGGAGGTTGCCGATGGTGCCGCCGAGGAACACCACCAACCGCCGGCCGCCGGTGGGCAGCCGGTCCAACTGCCGGGTGAAGTCCCCGACGATGCCGCGGACCCGCAGCCCCGGATAGTCGGCGGCGATCTCGGCGGTGGACCCACGCAGCGCGCTGACCGACACGTCGAGGGGGACGAAGGTGCCCAGCCCGCCCTGGCGGGTGAAGGCGTCCAGCAGCAGCCGGGTCTTCTCCGACGAGCCGGAGCCCAGCTCGATCAGGGTCTTGGCCCCGGTCAGCGCCGCGATGTCGGGAGCCCGCTCGATCAGCACAGCCCGCTCGGCCCGGGTCGGGTAGTACTCGGGCAAGCGGGTGATCTCCTCGAACAGCTCGCTGCCCCGGGCGTCGTAGAACCACTTCGGCGGCAGCCACTTCGGCTCGGCGCTCAGCCCGGCCCGGACGTCCTGGCGCAGCCCACGGTCCAGGTCCTGCTCCTCGAGGTAGATCTCCAGCGGTTCCGCCGTCATCACATCGCCTCTCTGTTCGGTCAACCGTCGCGTGCCCCACCGGTGCGGCTCACCGGGTCGGCAGTGGGCTCACTCGCACCTCGCTCGCAGTGGCGGTCACCAGGTGCCCCTCCGGCACCGGCCGCCATCCGGGGTCCTCGTCATGCGGCTCGGAGGCGAGCAGCACCGAGCCGGCCACCGCGCGTACCGACAGGGCGTGCCCAGCCACGCTGGCCACCGCCCGGCGCCCGTCGGTGAGCAGCAGGTTGAGCCGCGACCCCGGCGCCGCCGCGGCGACGTCGGCCACCGTCCGCCCGACCGCCTCCGCCGGATCTGTGCCGGCGCGCAGCCGCTGCCGGACCAGCGCCCACAGCAGCGCCGAGTCGGTGGCGGCGTCCAGAGTGAGCAGGTCGCGCACCGGCAGGCCGGCGGCGAGCGGCACCACGGCGTCCGGCCAGCCGCGCACCACCCCGTTGTGGCTGAACAGCCACCGCCCCTCGGCGAACGGCGCGGCGGCGCCGTCGAGCACCGCCATCCCGACGGTGGCCGAGCGGACCGCGGCGAGCACCGCACCGGCGCGGGTCACCGCCGCGAGCTGGGCGATGGTCGGGTCGCTCCAGATCGGCTGGGCCCGCCGGTAGCGCACCGGGTCGCCGTCGCCCGGGTACCAGCCGATGCCGAACCCGTCGGCGTTGATCGTGCCGCCGCCGCGCATGTCGCGGGGCGCCCAGGACTGCCGCACCAGCGAGTACGGAGGATCGAACAGCAACTCGGCCAGGGCGACCGGAGGCCCCAGGTAGGCCAGGTGGCGACACATCAGCGCACCCCGCCGGCCGGCTCGCCTGTGGCCCGGCGGATCACCGGTGCGACTCGTCCGGACGCGCGTCGCGGGCGCAGCGGAAGCCGCTGAAGATCTGCCGCCGGACCGGATAGTCCCAGTTGCGGAAGGTGCCCCGGCAGGCCGACCGGTCGGTGCCGAACGAGCCGCCGCGCAGCACCCGGTGGTCGTCGCCGAAGAAGACCTCCGAGTATTCGCGGTACGGGAATGCGGTGAAGCCGGGATGCCCGCGGAAGGCCGTCGAGGTCCACTCCCAGACGTCACCGATGAGCTGGTGCACGCCCAGCGGTGAGGCGCCGACCGGATACGCGCCCACCGGCGCCGGCCGCAGGTGGCGTTGGCCGAGGTTCGCGTGGGCGTCGGTCGGGTCGTCGTCGCCCCACGGGTAGCGGCGGGACCGCCCGGTCACCGGGTCCCAACGGGCCGCCTTCTCCCACTCCGCCTCGGTCGGCAGCCGCTTGCCGGCCCACGCCGCGTACGCCTCGGCCTCGTACCAGCACACGTGCACCACCGGCTCGTCGGCGCGGACCCGGTCCCACCGGCCGAACCGCTGGTACGACCAGCCGTCGCCGTCGGGGCGCCAGTGCATCGGCGCGCTGAGCTCCTGCTGAAGCCGGTGCGCCCAGCCGGCGGGGCTCCACCAGCGCGGGTCGGTGTAGCCACCGTCGGCGATGAAGGCCTGGTACTGGCCGTTGGTGACCGGGGTGGCGTCGATGAGGTACGCGGGCAGGTCGACGCGGTGCGCGGGGCGCTCGTTGTCCAGTGCCCACGGGTCGGTGTCGGTGCCCATGGTGAACGGGCCGGCCGGCACCAGCACCTCCCCGGCGACCCCGACGGGTGGCTCCGGCGGGGATGGGGCGTGCAGTACCGCCGGCCCCGAGCGCAGCTGGTGGGTGGCGAGCATCGTCTCGTCGTGCTGCTGCTCGTGCTGGACGATCATCCCGAAGGCGAACCCGTCGGCGAGCAGCGGCCGCTCGGTGAAGGTCACCGCGTCGAGCAGGTCGTGCACCTTGTCCCGGACCGTGCCCAGGTAGGCGCGTGCCTCCGCGGGTGGCAGCAGGGGCAGCGCGGGCCGGTCGCGGCGGGGTTGCTTGAACGCGTCGTACAGCTCGTCGATGTCGCACCGGACCGGCTCGCGGCCCCCGACGTCGCGGACCAGCCAGAGCTCCTCCTGGTTGCCGACGTGCGCCAGGTCCCACACCAGCGGCGACATCAGCGGCGAGTGCTGGCGCATCAGGTCGGCGTCGTCGACCACCTCGGTCAGCAGCGTGGTGCGGGACCGGGCCCGCGCCAGCTCCGCCGCGATCCGGACGCGCAACCGCTCCCCGTCGGCGTGACCTGTCGTGCTCGCGGTCACCGCGTCGCCTTTCGTTCCCGACTGCGGGGCTCGCAACCCCGGCTCACTCCTCGCGCTCACCGCATCGCCATTCGTTCCCGGCTGCGGGGCTCGCAACCCCGGCTCACTCCTCGCGCTCACCGGTCTCCCCTTTCCGCGGCGGCCAGCCGCCGGCGTACGTCACGCTGGATCTCGTCGTGGGTGCCGCCCGGCAGGTCGAGCCGGGCCAGTGTGGTCAGGGCCAGGTCGAAGAGCGCCGCCGCGGCGGTGGCCAGGGCCGGGTCGGCCAGGCCGTGCCGGGCGGCGGCCGACCAGCGGTGCGCCACCGGCGCGCCGATCGCGTACGCCGCGCGAACGGTGCCCGGATCGGCGAACAGGGCGGTCAGCACCGCCGTCGGGAGCCGCCAGTCCCGGCCGGGCTGGGCGTCCAGGTAACGCAGCTCCAGGTAGCCGCGCGGACGCACCGGCGGGAAGAGGGTGCTGACGTGGTAGTCGAGGTCGTCGGTGGTGGGTGGGCGGGGCAGCGCGCCGTCGAGCCAGTCGGCGAAGGTCACGCCGGGTGGCGGGGTCCAGTCCGGGCCGTGCCGGCGCAGGCAGAGCAACGGCGCGGCGAGCACGTACCGGATCCAGGTGGCGGTCGGGTCATCGTCGGCGCGGCCCGGCGCCCAGACGGGGCGGGTGCGGGCCGGATCGATGGCCAGCCAGGCGGCCATCCGGGCGGAGGCCCAGCCGGTGCGCCGCCCGGCGTGCCGGCTGGCGGAGGCGAAGGCCGCGAGCAGCGGCGGGCCGACCGCGTGGGCTGCGGACCACCGCGCGGCGACCTGGTCCGGCTCGCCGGCGTCGAGGCAGACCTGCAGGCCGGCGGTGCTGTACATCATCGTCCGGCCGGCCGGGCCGCGTCGGTCGAAGGCGCCACGCATGGCGCGGTAGCGGGGAGTTTCCAGCACCGGGCGAGGCCGGCGGTGCGGGTCGATGCCGCTGCGGCCGAGGATCAACCCGGCGGCAGCCAACAGGTCGGTGACCTGGGCGATGTCGGCCTCGGTGGCCTGGATCAACGAGGCGATCGAGGAGCGCGGCGGGGTGGAGATCTCGAGCTGGCCGCCCGGCTCCACGGTCACCGTGCCGCCGTGTCGCAGCGGCTCGGCCGGGCTGGTGGCGTCCAGCGTGACGGGGCTGTGCCGCCCCAGCGCCGCCCGCAGCCTGGCCGGATCGACGGGTCGGGCGGGGTCGGCGGCGTCGTGCACGGTCCATTCCAGTTCGACACCGGTGCGGGTGGGTGGGCCGGTCTTGAAGCAGATCCGGGCGAGGTGCCGGCCTGCGGCACCGGACTCGCGGAGGATCGCGCTGCGGTCCAGCTCGGGCGACGTCACCACCGGTCGGGCTCCTCTCCGTGCGCCGGCTCCGGAACACTGTGCCACCGTAAACCCACCCACCCACCGACACCGTCGGGGGCCGTCCGCGGCGCCACCAACCTCTGTCTAACAGACGAATTTCCCGGTGCAGGGCGGAACGAACGCCCCCGGCCGTCGGACGCTCACTCCGGGGCGGGCCGGCCGGTCGCCGGGTGTGACGGCTTGACCTTCGCCGATGTGGACGGCTTCGCCTCGGGCGCCAACCGCTGGCAGTACGCCTCGACCTCGCCGGCGCCGCCGGCGGCGGTCACCAGCTCCTGGAAGGTTGGCGTCCGCAGCGCCCTGTCCCGCTGCTCGGGCTTCTTGGCCTGCCAGGCACGGCACAGTCCGCGCAACTGGTCGACGTTCGCCGCGCCCGCGGAGGGTGTGCCGATCGTGGACGGCGTGCTGGTGGCGGACGGCGTGCCGGGCGTGGACCGGCTGGGCGCGGCGGTGCGGTCGAGGGACGGGGTCGCCTCGACGTCGCTGAGGGTCGGCGACGGGCTGCTGGGTGGCACCGGAACCGGGTCCGGCGCCCGGTCCAGGGTGACCGCCGCGAACGCGGCGCCCGCGGTCGCGGTGGCCGCCAGCGCGCCTGTCCAGGCCACCGCGCTGGTGGTCAGCCGGCGACGGTGCGGCCGACGGGCCACGGTGGGCGCCGGGTTGGCCCGAGCGGCCCGGAACGCGGCCAGTGCGGCCTCCTCACCGGCCAGCTCGCCGGGCCGGGCGGGGCCGGCGGCCGCGGCGAGAAGCCGGGCCAGCGGGTACGCCACGTTCACGTCGGGGTCGGCGGGGGTGGACGCGCGGACCTCGGCCGTCACGGCGTCCGGGTCGGCGGGGGTGGACGTGCGGACCTCGTCCGGCGCAGCGCCGGCGCGGGTCGCGTCGAGCAGCCGTTCGGTCTCGGCTCGCTCGGCCCCTCGGTCGGACCGGTTCGGGTTCATCCGGAATCCCCTCACGTCAGCCGTCCGCCGGTTCAGCGTGCGACGTCCGCGGGGACCGGCCGGTGCGCGGACGGGGCGGCGGGACACCCTCGTCGCCCACCGACGGCGCGACGCCGTCGGCGGCCAGGGACGGCCCGACACCGTCGGCCGGGGGCGTGACCGGTTCCTGCCGTTCCATCAGGGCGGCGAGCCGTCGCAGGCCTCGGTGGGCCGCGGTCCGGACGGCGCCGGCCCGGCGGCCCAGCACACGGCCGGCGGACTCCGCGTCAAGGCCGATCACGGCC
Organism: Micromonospora sp. U21; assembly: GCF_018070045.1. Classification (GTDB taxonomy): domain Bacteria; phylum Actinomycetota; class Actinomycetes; order Mycobacteriales; family Micromonosporaceae; genus Micromonospora. The sequence goes on along the minus strand of NZ_JAGPYK010000002.1, from coordinate 311,787 downwards.
CGCAACAGGACCGCCTCGGCCTCGCGGGGCGGCAGGGTGGCGATCAGGGCCAGGGCCGCCTCGGTGCCGATCGTCTCGCCCGCCCGCTCAGCGGTGTCTGCGTCGCCGGCCAGGTCGGCGAGCGCCTGCACCGGAACCGGCATTGACGGTCGGCGGCGCAGCCGGCGCAGGTGGTCCATCGCCCGGTTGCGGGCGATGGTGACGGTCCAGGCGCGGAACTCGCCGCCGGTGAAGCTGGGCAGGTCGCGGGATATCTGCAGCCAGGTCTCCGACGCGACGTCCTCGGCGTCCGCGCCGACCAGGGCGGTCAGATAGCGCAGCAGACCGGGTTGGAGGCTGCGGTAGAGAAAGCGGAAGGCGTCCTCGTCTCCGTCCTGCGCTGCGGTGACCGCCTCCGACAGCTCGCCGGTCATCCGCGGGCCACGGATCGTCCGGGGCGCCCCGGCCGGATCCACCGCACCGGAGCGTTCCAGGCGGCGTGAACCGTTGGCCCGACCAGCTCCCGCACCGCACCGCCCCTCCGCCGAACGTGATCGCGCCCGCGCCATGGTGGGTCGGGGCGGGATGTCTGGACCAGCGCCACGGCGGGCGGTTCTCGACGCGCTGCCCCCCGGCTGGCCCGAGCCGGGCTAACGCTAGGAGGCAACCAAAGGGGCGACAAGTCGGCACCACGTCACGGAAGAGTGACAATTATCTAGCCCGCCGAACGGCGCGTCGCCGTAACGGATCGTGACCAGCGGACGCTCCGCGCCCCGAGGGGCGCTTTTCCGCCGTCGCCGGGCAAGCGTACGCCGCCGTGTGTCGGGTTTCGTCACAGAATGTTGCCGCAGCGTCACAACCCGGTCCATGTCCACACAGGTCAGACCGGATGGCCCGGCCGGTACGGCCACCCGGCCGACCAGCCGCGGCGCGCCGTTCCACGCCGCTCTGGGTACGGTAATGCCGTGTTGTCTTCGGAGGTCGTGCTCAGCGGTCGGTACCGCCTTGACGAACGTGTCGCCACCGGCGGCATGGGCGACGTCTGGCGTGCCTCCGACCTGGTCCTCGGCCGTCAGGTCGCGGTCAAGGTCCTGCTGCCGGCGCTGGTCTCCGACCCCGACTTCATCGCCCGGTTCCGGGCCGAGGCGCGGATCATGGCGGCGCTGCGGCACCCGGGCATCGTCCAGGTCTACGACTGCGGCGAGGACGACCTGCCCGACGGCGGTCGGGCCGACTACCTGGTCATGGAGTTCGTCGACGGCGAGCCGCTGTCCAAGCGGATCGAGGCGGCCGGCCGGCTCGACGTGGCCGAGACGACGTCGATCGTGGCCCAGGCGGCCCAGGCGCTGAACGCGGCGCACCGCGGCGGCATCGTGCACCGCGACGTCAAGCCCAGCAACCTGCTGGTGCAGGAGGACGGCACGGTCGTCCTGGTGGACTTCGGCGTGGCCCGTTCGACCAACGTCACCAGCATCACCAGCACCAACGCGGTGCCGGGCACGGCCCTCTACATGGCGCCCGAGCAGGCTGCCGGCCGGCCGGTCAGCGGCGCCACCGACATCTACGCCCTGGGCGCGGTGGCGTACTGCTGCCTCACCGGCGGTCCGCCGTTCACGGGCGACAACCCGCTCCAGGTCGCCGTCCGGCATCTGGACGACGAGCCGCCGGAGCTGCCGCACGACATCCCGGAGGCGGTCCGCGCCCTGGTGTCCCAGGCACTGGCCAAGGATCCGCTCGATCGGTTCAGCAGCGGCGCGGCGATGGCCGAGGCGGCCAGGTTGGCGGTGACCGGCGGCGAGCCACCCACCGCGATGGTGACGGCGGCGACCCCGCTGCGGGACGCCGGACCGGGCACCCGCACTGACGTGCCGCTCGGCGCGGCGGTGGCCGGCCGTCGGCGACGCCGTGGTCCGCTGGTCGGCGCGGCCGCGGCCGCCCTGGTCGCGCTGGTCGGCCTCGGCGCCGCCCTGGGCGCGGCGCGGAACGCCGGCGAGGTCCCGGCGGTCAACCTGCCGACCACCACGCCGACGTCGGAGACGACTCGCCAGATGGACCTGCCGGCGGTGAATGAGGAGATCACCGAGAAACCGACCCGGCCGAACCGGCCGAACGTCCCCGACACCACCCCGTCGGCGACGGTCAGCGCGACGCCGAGCGCACAGCCCAGCGAGACGGCCAGCACGCCGACGCCGACGCCGAGTACGACCACCCCGACGCCCATCGATCCGACGACCCCGCCGCCCAACGACCCGTCACCCTCGGCCGAGCCGTCCACCACCACGAGCCCGCCGACCGAACCAGCGGGGCCACCAGCCGGCTGAGCTGGGCGGCCCATCCGCCCCACCAGCACCGATTTCCCCAAAACGGACTTACGTCGCCGAAGACCTCTCTAGGCTCTCAGCAGGTCATTTCCCCATCTGCCGCGGGAGCCCGGGTGAGCGCTGAGAAGCTGGTCGTGATCGGCCAGGGGTACGTCGGACTGCCGTTGGCCATGCGAGCCGTCGAGGCGGGCCTGGACGTGGTCGGCCTCGACGTCGACGCCGACAGGGTGAAGCGGCTCGCCTCCGGCGAGTCGTTCGTCGAGGACATCCCGACCGACCGGCTGGGCCGGGCGCTGGGCAGCGGCCGGTACCACCCGAGCACCGAGTACGCCGACGCCGAGGGCTTCGACATCTGCGTCATCACCGTGCCCACCCCGCTGCGCGACGGCACCCCCGACCTGAGCTTCGTCGAGCAGGCCGGTATCGCGATCGGCCCGTACGTGCGGCCGGGCAGCACCGTGATCCTGGAGTCGACCACCTATCCGGGCACCACCGAGGAGCTGCTGCGACCACTGCTGGAGTCGGCCAGCGGGCTGCACAGCCCGGGCGACTTCCACCTCGGCTACAGCCCGGAGCGGATCGACCCGGGCAACCCGACCTGGCGGCTGGAGAACACCCCGAAGGTGGTCTCCGGTGTGGACCCGGCGTCGCTGGCCCGGGTGGACGGGTTCTACCGGCGCCTCGTGGAGCGCACCGTACCGGTGGACTCCACCCGGGTCGCCGAGCTGACCAAGCTGATCGAGAACACCTTCCGGCAGGTCAACATCGCGCTGATCAACGAGCTGACGATGCTCTCGCACCACCTGGACATCGACGTCTGGCAGGCGATCGACGCGGCGGAGACCAAGCCGTTCGGCTTCCTGCCGTTCCGCCCCGGCCCCGGCGTCGGCGGGCACTGCCTGCCGATCGACCCGTGCTACCTGTCCTGGCAGGTCAAGCGCCGCCTCGGCCGACAGTTCCGGTTCATCGAGCTGGCCAACGACGTCAACCACGAGATGCCCGAGCACGTCGCGCAGCGGATCATGGCTGGGCTGAACCGGACGGGCAAGGCGGTCAGCGGGGCCCGGCTGCTGCTGCTCGGGCTGGCGTACAAGAAGAACACCGGCGACATGCGGGACTCCCCCGCGGTCGACGTGGCCCGGCGGTTGCAGGCCCTCGGCGCCGAGGTCCACGCGGTCGAGCCGTACGCCGAGGCGCACCAGATTCCCGCCGGGGTGACCGTGGTCGGGCTGACCGAGCGCGAGGTGCGGGCGGCGGACGCGGTGGTGGTGGTCACCGACCACGACAGCTTCGACTACGACCTCGTGGTCCGGCACGCCCGCTACGTCTTCGACACCCGCAACCGGTGCGCCGGCCCGATGGTCGAGCGCCTGTAGACCCGGCACCGCTGGCCGGTCCCGCCGCCGAGGAAGACGGCGGGGCCGGCCGGCGGATGTCCGTCCGCGTCGCGGGTCACAGGTCGCCGAGCGCCTCGACGACCGGCCGGGACAGCGCCCGGCGGGCCGGTAGCACCGAGGCGAGCAGGGCCGCCAGCACGGCGACGCCGAGGATCAGCCCGAGCTGACCGAGCGGCAGCACCAGCTGGAACTCCTCGTCGAGACGGGCCAGCAGGGCCATCGCGGCGGCGCTGACCCCGGTGCCCAACCCGACCCCGAGCACCGCGCCGACCAGCGCCATCAGCACCGCCTCCACGGCCAGCATGGCCCGCATCCGGCCGCGGGTGAGCCCGACCGCCCGCAGCACCGCGTTCTCCCGGGTGCGCTCCACCACCGAGAGACTCAGTGTGTTCGCCACCCCGACCAGGGCGATCACCACGGCCAGGCCGAGTAGCGCGGTGACGAGGGCCAGCAGCATGTCCACCGTGCCGGTGAGCATCTTCTTGTACGCGCCCTGGTCCATCAGGTTCACCGTCGGGTACCGGCCGAGCACCGCTTCGATCGCGTCCCGGGCCCGATCGGCACCCACCCCGGCGGCGGGCTCGATCTCGGCGAGGAAGCCCCGCTGATCGGGGAAGAGTGCGGCGAAGTCCGCGTCGACCATGTCGATGACGTGACCGGCGGGCGCGCCGTTGGCCGCCGTGTCGGCGGCGACGATCGCGGCCACCCGGAACGGCCGCCCGCGGACGGTGACCGGCGAGCCCACCTGCCAGCCGCGCGCCTCCGCGAGCTCCTGCCGCACCAGCACCTGCCCCGGCCCGAGCCGGCCGACGTCACCCGCGAGCACGCCGGTCAGCGTCCGGCCGACCAGCGCCGGGTGGGCGGAGCGGACCTCGAGGCCGGCGCTGACCGCGCTGCGCTGCTCGTGCACGACACCCAGCTCGGGGCGGGCCGCCAGCTCCCCGGCGAGCGGGGCGGGCAGGTCCTGGCCGATGCCGCTGACCACGAAGTCGGTCCCGATCTGGGTGTCCACGCTGCGTTCGATGCCCTCCTTGGTGCTGTGCGCGCCGACCACGAACGCCGACACCAGTCCGATGCCGATCACCAGGGCGGTGGCGGTCGCGGCGACCCTGCGCGAGTTGCGGACCGCGTTGGCGACCGCGAGCGAGGCGGTCGCCCCGGCGAGGCGGCGGGCCGGCCAGCCGAAGGCCCGGACCAGCGCCGGGACGAGCACCGGCCCGAACAGCACGATCCCGAAGAAGGCCAGCACCCCGCCGACGGCCACCAGCAGCACCTGACCGGCGTCGGCGGCGCCGGCCAGTGCGGCGACGCCGGCGGCCAGCACCACCGCGCCGAGAGCCAGCCGGAGCCAACCCGCGCCCCGGCTGGGCTGCACCGCGGCGTCGGTGAGCGCGGCGATCGGGGCGATCCGGGTGCCCCGCCAGGCCGGTAGCAGCGCGGAGCCGACGGTGAGCACGGTGCCCAGCAGCAGGCTGGTCAGCACGGTGGAGGCGGCCACCGTCAGCCCGCCGGTGACGGGCATGTCCAGCCGGGACAACAGCAGCCGCATCCCGGCCGCGAGGGCCACCCCGAGCAGCACCCCGAGCGCGGAGGCCACCATCCCGACCACCGCCGACTCCAGCAGGGCGGCCCGGAAGACCTGCCCCCTGGTGGCGCCGACCAGCCGGAGCAGCGCCGTCCGCCGGGTGCGCTGGGCCAGCACGATCGCGAAGGTGTTGGCGATCACGAAGCCGGCCACCACCACGGCGACGCCCGCGAAGATCAGCAGCACCATGGTGAACGTGTCGAGGTCCCGGACGGCGTCGTCGACGGCCTCGTCGAGGATCTGCTGTCGGCTCTTCACGCTGGCGTCGGCGCCCACGACGGCGCGCACCCGGTCGGTCACCGCCGTGGCGGAGGTTCCCGGCCGGACGGCCACCATGATCCGGCCGTATCCACGCTCGCCGGTGACCGCGAGCGCGTCCGGCCCGACCAGGCCGATGAAGGGACCGCCGACGTCGCGTGCGGTGCCGGCCACGTCGACGGCGCCGACCAGGGTGTACGGGCGGGCAGCGCCGCCGGTGCCGCCGATCCGGACCGGGGTGCCGAGGGAGAATCCCTCCTCGGCGACCGTCGGCGCGTCGAGCACCACCTCCCCGGCACGGTCGGGCAGCCGGCCGGCGACGACGTCGTACGAGCGCAGCGCGTCCTCGGTGGGGATGGCGGCGAGCACGGTGAAGCCGAGCACCGGCCGGCCGTCGGCGCCGACGATCCCACCGGTGTTCGTCAGCTCGCCGGCGGCGGCGTCCACCCCGTCCACCGCCCGGACCCGGTCGACGAGGCTGGCGGGCAGCGGCTGATCGCCGGTGGCGTAGACGCCCAGGTCGGTGTGCCGATCGAAGGTGCCGGCCCGGTCGTACGCGCCGGCACGCATCCCGTCGACCAGGATCAGGGTGCCGGCGATGAACGCGACGCCGAGCACGACGGCCAGCGCGGAGAGCAGCATGCGCAGCGCCTCGGCGCGTAGTGAGCGCAGGGTCAGGCGGATCATCGCGGTCACCGCCCCCGGGCCGGCACGGGGCGGGCGGGGTCGAGGCCGGCCAGGGTGTCCAGCACCTGCTCGGCGGTGGGTGCGGCGAGGTCGCCGACCAGCCGTCCGTCGGCCAGGAAGACCGCCCGGTCGGCGTGCCCGGCGGCCACCGGGTCGTGGGTCACCATGATCACGGTCTGGCCCAGGGTGTCGACGGCCTCGCGCAGCAGCCGCAGCACCTCCGCCCCGGAGCGGGAGTCCAGGTTGCCGGTCGGTTCGTCGGCGAAGATCACCCACGGCTTGGTGATCAGGGCGCGGGCCACCGCGACCCGCTGCTGCTGGCCACCGGAGAGCTCCGCGGGCCGGTGCCGCAGACGGTCGGCCAGCCCCACCGCCGCCACCACCTGACGCAGCCAGCCCGGGTCGGGCCGCCGGCCGGCGATGGCCAGCGGCAGCACGATGTTCTCCTCGGCGGTCAGCGCCGGCAGCAGGTTGAACTTCTGGAAGACGAAGCCGACCCGGTCGCGGCGCAGCAGGGTGAGCCGCCGGTCGTCGAGCCGGCCGAGGTCGGCCGCGCCGATCCCGACCGTGCCGGCGCTCGGGCGGTCCAACCCGGCCAGGCAGTGCATCAGCGTCGACTTGCCGGAACCGGACGGCCCCATGATGGCGGTGAACCGGCCGGCGGCGACATCGAGGTCGACCCCGTCGAGCGCGACGACCGCGGCGGGACCACTGCCGTACCGTTTTTCCAGGCCACGGGCAGTGACCGCAACGCCGTTGCCGGCGTGGGCGGGAGGTGCGAGGGACATGTGGGGCTCCCGGTCAGGGTGCGGATCGGACCCCTGAAACGCTATGGCCGGCGCGGGTCAGTCGATCTCCACCTGCGCGCTCGACCTGGGTGCGTCCCGGGTCGCGGTGCGCCCGCCGCGCGGTACGACCCAGGTCGTACGCCGGGTCATCCGCCGGGCGTGACCAGCCCGCTCTCGTACGCCAGCACCACCGCCTGGACCCGGTCGCGCAGCTGGAGCTTGGCCAGGATCCGCCCGACGTGGGTCTTCACCGTCGCTTCGGCCACGTGTACCCGGGCGGCGATCTCCGCGTTGGACAGCCCCTGCGCGACCAGCAGCAGCACCTCCCGCTCCCGCTCGGTGAGCTGCTCCAGTCGGGGGTCGGTGGTCGGGCCGGCGCCGAGCTGGCCGGCGAACCGGTCCAGCAGCCGCCGGGTGATGGAGGGCGCGACCACCGAATCGCCCTCGGCGACCACCCGGATCGCGGCCAGCAGCTCCTCCGGCGGGACGTTCTTGAGCAGGAAGCCGCTCGCCCCGGCCTGCAACGCGGCGAACGCGTCCGCCTCGGTGTCGAAGGTGGTCAGCACCAGCACCCGGGGAGGGCCGGCGGGCCGGTCCGCGCAGAGCCGCCGGGTCGCCTCCACGCCGTCCATGGTCGGCATCCGGATGTCCATCACCACCACGTCGGCCTCGGTGCGGGCGAGCACCCGCAGCGCGTCCGCGCCGTCGATGGCCTCCCCGACCACCTCCAGGTCGGGCTGGGAATCCAGCACCATCCGGAACCCGGCGCGCACCAGCGCCTGGTCGTCCACGATCACCACTCGGACCGTCATGCCGCGATCACCTCCGTTGCGGGCTCCGACGGTAGCGGCAGCCGGACTTCGAGCTGCCAGCCCCCGGCCAGCCGGGCGCCGGCGGTGAGGCTGCCGTCGTACACCGTCACCCGCTCCCGCATGCCGAGCAGACCGTGACCGCCGGACGGCGCCGGGCTGACCACCGGCCGGCCCCGACCGTCGTCGACGACCCGGACCACGACGGCGTCGGCGCCGTACGTCAGGGTCAGCTCGACGCCGGCACCGACGCCGGCGTGCTTGAGCGCGTTGGTCAGCGCCTCCTGCACCACGCGGTAGATGGTCAACTCCAAGCCGGGTGGGAGCGCCGGTGGCTCGCCGTCGACGGTGTGCCGGATGAGCAGCCCGGCGTCGCGGAACCGGGCCAGCAGGTCGGGCAGCTCGGCCAGGGCCAGCCGGCGGTGTTCCGGGTCGGCGGCCACCACGGGCCCGCCCGCTCCGGTCGGGCCGGCGTCGCGCAGGACGCCGACGAGCCGCCGCATCTCCTCCAGGGCCTGCCGGCCGGTGTCGGCGACGACCTTGACGGCGGTACGCGCCTGCTCGGGGTCGCGGTCCAGCATGAACCGCGCGCCGTCCGCCTGGACGATCATCACCGCCATGCTGTGCGCCACCACGTCGTGCAGCTCGCGGGCGATCCGGGTGCGCTCCTCGGCGACCGCCGCGCGGGACTCGGCCTCGCGCTCACGCTCCAGCGTGCTGGCCCGCTCCTCCAGGCTCACCACGTAGAGGCGGCGGGTCCGGACGTTCAGCGCGAACAGCCAGACCGCGCCGGTGACCAGCGCGTACCACAGCGCGGTCACCCACCAGTCGATGACGCCCTGGGTCTGCGCGGCGGCGAGCAGCACCCCCACGGCGGCGACAGCACCCGCGAGCACGCCGTCGCGCAGCCGTTCGCCGTACTTCACCACGCTGTAGAGCGCGATCAGGACGGCGACGTCGAAGGGGAGCGGACCCCACTGGGCGATCACCTGGACCAGGGCGAGCACCGCGACCACCACGGTCACCGCGCCCGGGTGCGAGCGGCGGAACAGCAGCGCGACCGCCATCCCCGCGCCGACCAGCGTGGCGGCCCAGCCGCCCGGCTGGTTCGCCGCGCCGGCCAGGCCGACGAGCACCACCAGGCCGGAGACGGCCACGTCGAAGGCGACGCCGCGCAGCGGGCGACCGAACATCGTGCGTCTCACGGTCACCCAGCGTACGTGCCGAGCGGCCTCATCTCCCGGGCGCCGTGCGTGCGGGCCCGAGCTGCCGGGCGGGCGGGCTCAGTTGCCGAGGACCTCGCGCATGCGGTCGATCTCGACGGTCTGCTCGGTGGCGACCGAGTTGGCGAACTCGTTGAGCGTCAGGTCGGAGCCGACCTTGAGCAGGTCGGTGGAAATCTCGATGGCGCCCTGGTGGTGTTCGGTCATCATCCGGACGAAGAGACGGTCGAAGTCGGCGCCGCGGGCGGCGGCCAACTGCCGCATGGCTTCCGGCGACTGCATGCCCCGCATGGTGCCGTGGTCGTGCCCCTGGGCCTCGGGCGAGAGGCCGCGGGTCTGCAGCCAGCCGCGCATCATGCCCATCTCCGGCCCCTGGCTGGCCCGGATCCGCTCAGCGAGGGCGCGGACGTCCGGGTCGGCGGCGCGGTCGGGGGCGAGCTCCGCCATCTCCAGAGCCTGCGCGTGGTGCGGGATCATCATCCGGACGTACATGACGTCCAACGAGTTGTGCGGGGCCGGGCCCGCGTCGCGGACCTCGTGGGCCGGGCGGGTGGTCGCCGACTCGCCCGGACGGCCGGGCACGATGACGGTCAGGTCGGTGGGAACGGGGCTGGCCGCCGGTGTCGAGGTGGCAGGTGCGGAGACCGGCTGCGCGGCGCCCGTTTCGTGGTCGCCGCCTGCGCGGACCAGAACGAACGCCACCAGCGCCAGCACGAGCGTCAGTGTGACGACCGCAAGGGTCCGTGTGCGCCGACTGGTCATGGGCCACTCCCTGGGGTCGAGGTCATCGCGATGCTATCCATTGAGGAGAACGGTTCGATGTGACCCAGGTCACATCGATGCTCTTCATCCGGCGGTAAGGTGTCGACCATCGTCTCCCCCTTGCGAAGGGCCTCGCCGATGATCAGACTCCACATGCCACGGTTACGACAACTCCGGATCGTCGGCCTCGCCGCGACCGGGCTGCTCGTCGCCAGCGTCCTCGTCGCCCCGGCAAGCAACGCTCAGGTCGCGTCGCAGTCGGCTCCGACGACCGCCGCCGCGAACACCATCCCCGGCGTCGACGAGATCGTGAGCAGCCCCAACCTGCGCCAGATCGCCAACGTGCCCAAGGTCGCTCCCCTGGACGCGACCAACAGCGACATCGCCTTCCAGGGCAAGTACGCGTTCGCCGGCAACTACAACGGCTTCGTCATCTACGACATCTCGCGGCCCAGTGCGCCGAAGGTCGTGTCCCGGGTCCTCTGCCCGGGGTCGCAGAATGACATCTCCGTCCACGGTGACCTGCTCTTCCTCTCCACCGACTCGTCCCGCAGCGACGACTCCTGCAACAGCACGGCGCAGGGGGCGGACGTGAAGGGGTCCTGGGAGGGCATCAAGGTCTTCGACATCAAGAACAAGGCCAACCCGCGGTACGTGAAGTCCGTGGAGACCGCCTGCGGCTCGCACACCCACACCCTGGTGCCGGGCAAGAGCAGCAAGACGGTCTACCTGTACGTCTCGTCGTACAGCCCGCGGGCCGAGTTCCCGGACTGCCAGCCGCCGCACGACTCGATCTCCATCATCAAGGTGCCGGTGAAGAAGCCGACCGACGCCTCGGTGATCGCGGCCCCGAACCTCTTCCCGGACGGCGGTTTCCCGGGCAGTGGGACCGGGTCGGCGACCACCGGCTGCCACGACATCACCGTCTACCCGGCCAAGGACCTGGCCGCCGGCGCGTGCATGGGTGACGGCATCCTGCTCGACATCCGCGACCGGGAGGCGCCCCGGGTGATCAACCGAGTGCGCGACACGGTCAACTTCGCGTTCTGGCACTCGGCCACGTTCAACAACGCCGGCACCAAGGTGATCTTCACCGACGAGCTGGGTGGCGGCGGCGCGGCGACCTGCAACGAGGCCATCGGCCCGAACCGGGGCGCGGACGCCATCTACGACATCACCGGTCGCGGTGACGCTCGGACGATGCACTTCCGCAGCTACTACAAGATCCCCCGCAACAACGCGGACACCGAGAACTGCGTGGCGCACAACGGCTCGCTGATCCCGGTGCTCGGGCGGGACATCATGGTCCAGGCGTGGTACCAGGGCGGCATCTCGGTCTGGGACTTCACCGACTCGTCCAACCCGAAGGAGATCGCCTTCTGGGAGCGCGGGCCGCTGTCGGCCGACACGTTCGTCGGCGGTGGCACCTGGTCCGCGTACTACTACAACGGGCACATCTACTCGAACGACATGGTGAAGGGCCTGGACGTCCTGGAGCTGAACGACTGGCGCACCTGGTCGGCCAAGCTGGTCAAGTACAAGGAGCTCAACGTGCAGACCCAGCCCAGCTACCTGAGCTGGTAGGCACCGAGCACTGAACTGACAGGCACCGAGCACGACGCCGGGCCCGGTCCCCGATCTCCGGGGGCCGGGCCCGGCCACGTCGCAGGGCGCGTGCGCCGGGGACGTCAGCTCATCGGCAGCTGGTAGCGCCGCTCGCCGCCACCGGTCGCGGTGACCAGCCGGACCTCGCCGCTGCGCAGGCCGTACGTCACCGACCAGCGGGTGTGCCCCTGCCGGACGGCGGCGAGCACCCGGTGTGCCGCGGTGGCGTCCAGCACCCCGCCGGCCTCGGTCAGCGCGGCGGCGATCTGCCCGTACCGGTGGTCCTCGCGACGACGCTGTTCGGGAACCCCGGCCACCGGCACGTTGGTCAGCGCCTGCCAGCCGCCCGTGCCCCGCTCCACCCGCAGCTCACCATCAACGAACTCGATCACGGCCGACGCCCCGGTCGCGTCGGCCAGCAGGTAGTGCAGTGCCGGCCCGCCGTCGAAGTCGAGGTTGTGCCGGGTGAACACGGCGACCGCCTCGTCGACCGTGGCGGCCCGGTCCAGCACCAGCCGCAGGATCCGTACCGAACCGACGGTCGGCTTGCCCGGATCGGGGCGGACCGTCGCCGCGTCGTCCGCGGCCAAACCCACCGCGAGGCCCCGCTCGTTCATCCCGTCGAAGGGCAGCAGCGGCGCGTTGAGCAGCCGCCGGTCACCGGCCGGGTCCGCGCCGACCCCGAGGTAGGAGATGTCGACCAGCGAGACGGCCGCGTAGCCGTCCGGCGGATCGGTCCGCAGCACCAGCGCCGGGTTGGCGTCCCAGTCGAAGTTGCGGGCGAACACCGGGCGGGCCGGGTCGCCCGCGGCGACGAACAGCGAGCAGCCGAACGGGCTGGGCGGGGTCGCGTCGGTGCCCACCGTGGGGTCGTACGCCCCGACGTAGGTCATCTCGTACAGCGGCAGGTCGTCCACCCGGCGCAAGCTGGCCATGGTCTGCTCGGCCTGGGCGGCGTCCTGCCGGGAGGCGGTCGGCGTGACCGCGGGCGTCGGCGGCGGCCCGGTGGGCGGTGGCCCTCCGGACTTCGGCGTGGTGCAGGAGGTGAGGGCGAGCAGCAGGGCCGTCGTGACGGCCGGCAGGGTCCTGCGCATACCCGTTGGACGCTATGGGACTGATCGACGGTTGTCCACCGCGCCGGTACCGTCTGTCGGGTTCCCGCCCAGCGTGATCCCGTCGGTGTCTCTCCGACCAGCGTGGACGGCACCCATGCTGGTGGGACCGGTTACCAAGGCGGCCGCAGCGGAGGCGGCCGGTCGGACATTGTGCCAGCGTGACCCGACGTGAAACCTGCCGTCGGCGCGCCGCCCGCCCGCACCCTGCTGTGGTTCGAGCGGTGCCGGGCGGCCGGGGTGGCGGTGCCGGTGACCCGGTTCGTGGTGACCAGCGCCGTGCTCGCGGTCACCGGCACGCTCGCCGCGGTCGGCGCGCTGCTGCTGGCGAGCTGACCGCCGGTCCCCTGAGCGGAGCTACGTCGCCCGCTCCACGGCGAACATGAAGCAGCCGTACACCACGTTGCGGCTGTGCAGGTGGTGCACCGCCGGGTCCGCGAACAGCTCGGCGATCACCGCCTCCGGGTCGGTGCCGTCGTGCAGCCGGCCGCCATGGATCCGGCCCCTCCGGTCGTACGCCCGCAGGACCTGGGGTCGCCCCCGCCAGGCCGGCGGATGGCCGGCCGCCCGGTCCGGACCCGGGCAGGCGGTGGCGTGCGCGAAGACCGGGCCGATTTCCCGGTACGGCCCGGCGGCCACCGGCGGCGCGTACCCGAAGAGGAGCAGCGCCTCCCCCGCCTCGGCATCGGTCAGGCAGCAGCGCAGGGGTTCCCCGCCACCGGCGGGGAGCGCCTCGACGGGTTGGTCGGCGGCGTCGCGACTGGTGCGGCGGACGGTGTCGAGCACCGCGGCCGGCAGGGCGCGGACGCGGAACGTGATGGTGTTCGTCATCCGTCCAGCCTGGCCCGCCGAGCGCGCGGGTGCTGGCGGCGATCGGACCCGGCGCTGACCCCGGTGCGGTCAGTGCCGGTGCGGAGTCACGGGTCGGGTAACCGGTCAGCCGACCGGCGACCGGCGGGGCGGGCGGGGAGCGACCAGCCGGCGCACCACCGGCGCGGCGTTCCACTTCGCCGCCCCGACCAGGTCACGGGCGTGCTCCAGGACGGTGTAGTCGGGCCGGCTCAGCCCGTCGGCGATGGCCCGGTCCAGGTCGTTGCCGCACCGGCTCAGCACGGTGTCGAAGTCCCGGCGGACCGGCTCCAGCAGGTCGTAGCCGAACGAGCGGTGCAGCCGGGCGAAGAGCGGCTTGTACAGCCGGACCCGCTCGTGCAGCCCGGTGGAGTACGACATCGGGTTCTTCGGCCGCCGGCGGATGTAGTCGGGCAGCACGTCGGCGAACGCCCTCCGGACGATCCACTTCTCCTGCCCGTCGCGCAGCTTCAGCTCGAGCGGCAGGCGCATCGCCAACTCGACCACGCTCAGGTCGAGGAACGGCACCCGGGCCTCGACACCGTGGCCCATGGCCGCCCGGTCGACCCGCTGCAACTCGGTCCGGCACAGGTTGCGGATCCGGTGCAGGAACAGCCGACGGGAGGCGACGGGGTCGACCTGGCGGTACATCGGGTACCCGCCGAACAGCTCGTCGGAGCCGTCGCCGGTGAGCACCACCTTGATGCCCAGCGCGCGCAGACGCCGGAAGATCGGCACCGAGACCACCGCGTTGATGATGTCGCCGTACTCGGTCAGCTCGGAGATCCGGATCGCCTCGCGCACGTCGGTCAGCCGGATGTCGCGCGGGCGCAGCTCGATCACCTCGTGCGGCACGCCGAGGTCGGCGGCGAACCGCCGCGCGTACGCCACGTCCGGGCTGTCCGGCACGCCGACCGTCACCGCCACGCAGTTCGGGTGCATGTCCCGCACCTGCCGCAGGGTGAACGAGCTGTCCAACCCGCCGGAGAGCACCACGCCGACGGTGAGGTCGGTCTCCACCCGCATCCGGATCGCGTCGGTCAGCGCGGCATGGACGAGCACGGCGGCCTCGTCCGGGTCGTCGATGACCGGCAGGCCGTCGCCGAGGGTGAGCAGGTCCACGTACGGGCGCAGCCGCACGTGGCCGTCCGGTGCCGCCCAGCCGTGGTGCCCGGGCGGCACCTCGGCGATCGGGGCGCCGTGCCCGACCAGCGCCTTGACCTCCGAGGCAAGGTGCAGGCAACCGGGTCGCCGCGACCAGTACAGCGGCTTCACCCCGAGCGGGTCGCGGGCCAGGTACGCCCGGCCGGTGCCGCGCTCGACGACCGCGAAGGCGTACTCACCACGCAGCCGGGTCACCGCCGCCTCGCCCCACTGCTCGAACGCGGCGAGCAGCACCTCGGTGTCGCTCTCCGTGCGGAACACCTGCCCGAGCCGGGTCAACTGCGCGCGCAACTCCCGGTGGTTGAATATCTCCCCGTTGAAGCAGAGCAGCCAGCGCTCGTCGGCCGAGGTCCACGGCTGCACGGCCCGGTCCCGGTCCACCACCCGCAGCCGGCGGGTGCCGGCCAGCAAGCCGCTCTCGGACCGGGTCTCGGTGACCTCGCCACGGGAGGCGAGGACGCTGAGCATCCGCCGGAAGGTCGCCGGGTCGGCCTCGGGGCCGATGCTCAACGCGATGCCGCACACCGGCTCAGACCCCCATCTCGGCTTCGTACGCGCGGCGCAGCCGACGTCGGGCGGTGGGCGCGAGACAGAGGTGCCAGGCCTGCCCCTCGTCGATCACGTTGAGCTCGCCGGCCTCCTGCCGGGCCAGCAGCAGTTCCGCCAGCGTTTCGCGTGCGCCGAAGCGCTCGTACCAGGCCAGCTCGACGTCCATCGAGTAGCCGAGGCAGTGCCCGCTGGGCAGCATCGCGGCGTAGCCCAGGCGGCGCAGCCGGTACTGGTGCTCGGTGCTGCGGACCAGACTGGTCACCCAGAGCGGCGGGGTGGCCGGCGGCGCCGCCGCGGCGAACTCCCGCCCGATCTCGTTGAGCAGCGCGACCACCTCCCGCCGGGCACGCCGGAACAATAGCCCGGCGGTGCGCGGGGTGGCGTCCGGCCGCAGCCGGCGACGCAGCGCTCGCGCGGCCCGCCCCAGCATGGTGGCGGGCTGCTGCTGGTAGCGGAAGCACAGCAGGTCGCGGCGACGCAGCCACTCCAGGTCGATCAGGTCGGCACTGCCGTTGACCTGGTCGTCGGTGACGAAGGTGGGGGCGTCCTGCCACCACAGCACGTCGATGCGGGAGAGCAGGTAGATCCGGACCAGCGCGGTGAGGTCACGCGCCGAGGTGCGCTCGTTCGGCTGGTAGCGCGCCATCTCCAGCAACAGCGTCTCGCGCGCGCCGATCAGCCCCTGCGGGGTGGCGTCGAGCACCGCGGCGAGTGCAGGTTCGCGCAGCCGCTCGTCGATGAGTACCTGACGGGCCCGGGTGCTGGCCGCGTCGGCCAGGGCACCCACCTCGACCAGCAGGTCGGCGACGGCCGCCCGGTAGGCGGCGAGGTCGGGGGCGGTGGCGGGAAGGCGACGGGGAGTGGTGCCGGAGGGCCGCCGGCGAGCCGGGGTGGTGGGCGACACGGGCGGACGGGGTTGCTGTCCCGGACTACGGCTGGGCACTCGCATGACGGGGGTCCCTTCTCCGGTCACGACTGTCGGTAGATCGCCCTCAACACACCGTAATCATCGGGACCGGAATGGACCGAACAATCCTCCTATCTACCCCGAAGGGAGCGGCGGGGCCGAGGCACGGCAGGCGCGCCGCGCGGTGACGAACCACCGCCCGGGCGCGGCGACGACCGTCAGTCCGCGTCCGCCGGCACCAGGCCCTGCACCTCGGCGTACGACGGCAGCCCCGGCGGCGCCGTGAACCCGGCGGCACGGACCGCGTCGGCGGTGGCGACGGCGGCGGCCAGCGCGGCCCGGAACAGCAATGAGCCGGTGCTGACCCGGGCGACCCCGGCCCGGCCCAGCTGGTCCAGCCCCGGCCCACCCGGCTGGTACAGCGCGTTCAGCGGCGCGTCGATCCGTTCGGTCAGCACCCGCAGCGTCGCCAGGTCGACGGTGCCGGGCACGAAGATCCCGTCGGCGCCGGCGGCCCGGTAGGCCCGGGCGCGGGCCAGGGTCCGCGGCAGCGGGTCGGCCACCCCGAGCCACCAGGTGTCGGTGCGGGCGTTGACGAACAGGTCCGGCACCGCGGCCTTCACCGCCGCGATCTTGTCGGCGGTGCACTCCGGATCGGCCAGGGTGCCGTCGGCCCGCCCGTCCTCCAGGTTGACCCCGACCGCGCCGAGCCCGGCCAACTCCGCAACATACCCGGCGACCGCGCCCGGATCGTCGCTGAACCCGGCCTCCACGTCGACGGTGAGCAGCACCGGCAGCCGGCCGAGCCGGCGCGCCAGGGCCAGGGTCTCGGGTCCGGTGGCCGCCACGCCGTCGGGCCGGCCGGCCGCCGCGGCGACCCCGAGACTGGTGGTGCCGATCGCCGGATGGCCTTGCGCGGCGAGCGCCGCCGCCGAGGCGTGGTCCCAGGCGTTCGGCAGCAGCAGCGGGCGGCCGGTGTGGTGCAGGGCGCGGAACGCGGCACGGCGGTCGATCATCGGACGGTCACCCCCAGGGTCGTCGGTATCCGCAGGGTCGGGTGCGGCTCGTGCCGCAGGAGATCACGGGTACGCAGGCAGCGCTCCCGCAGCACGTCGAGCACCCCGGTGGCGAGGGCCAGGGCGTGCCGGTCGCCGGGGCAGCCGCGCTCCCCCGCGCCGAAGGTGAGCAGCCCGGCGCCGGGCCGGCCGGGCCGGAACGCGGCCGGCTCGGCGAACGCCTCCGGGTCGCGGTTGGCGGCGTCGAACCGGAGCAGCACCGGGCTACCCGCTGGCAGGTCCTGGCCGCCCAGCCGTACCGCGGCGACGGTGACCCGCCGGGTGGCCCGGACCGGCGGGTCGATCCGCAGCACCTCGGCCAACAGGTCCGCCGTCCCCTCCCGGAGGGGCAGGCCCGCTTGTTCTCGGGCCGGCGGGTCGGCCGGTCGCTTCCCGGCTGGCGGGTCGGCGGCCTCGCGGTCAGCGGGCAGCAGATGGTGGGCGGCGGCGCCGATCAGGCCGGCGGTCGCGTCGCACGCCTGGACCAGCAGGCCGATCAGGTTCGCCCGTATCTCCGGCGTGGCCGGCGGGCAGAGCGTCAGCAGCGTCGCCACCGCCCGGTCGGCGCGCCGGACCAGCGCCGGACCGGCTCCCGGGTGGTACGCGGCGGCGACGGCCGCGACCGCCGTCCCGGCGGCGGCCGGATCGGTGAGGCCGAGTCGGTCGGCCAGCACCCGAAGCGGCACCGGCCTGGCCAGTTCGCGCATCACGTCGAGGTGGGCACCGGCCTGGTCCAGGGCGGCGGCGCTCCGGCGGGCCGCCTCGTGCCGCAGCTCGCCCGGGTCCAGCGCGGACAGCGCGGTCACCCCGATCGCCCGGCGCTCGGCGTGCCGCTCCGGCGTGCTGAACCGGCTGACGGCGCCGCGCAGCCACGCGAGGGTGCCGGGTGGCCCGGTGTCCACGGCCGGTACCTGAAAGGCCGGATCGGTCAGAGCCGCCCGGACGTCGGCGTGCCGGGTCACCCACCAACCGCTGCCGGTCTCGAACCTGGGAGGCCCGCACGCCGGCACTTCGGCAGCGGGCGGAACAACGGGCCAGCGATCAGTCACCGCCCGACCGTAGAACCCGGACCGTTCGCCCCCCACCGAACAATCCCGCCGGCCCCGCCCCGCCGCCATGATCGCGCACGACGCCGGAGCCAGGGGTCAGGCTCGGCCGCTGCTGGGTGGCGGGGACGGGGCGAAGCTCAACTTCTCCTCGGGGATGTCCAGGGTGTCGGCCAGGGCGGGACGGCCGGTCGGAGTCAATCGGACGGCGCGGCCGGTGCTCCGTGTGGTCCAGCCCAGCTCGGCGAAGCGACGGCACAGCGCCGCGCCGAGCGCGCCGGCCAGGTGCGGCCGGCGCTCGGTCCAGTCCAGGCAGTCCCGGACCACCGGGCGCCGAGCGCTGCGCAGCACGTCCACCGGTACGCCCAGCCCGGCCGCCCAGGCCCACCCGTCGGGCGTCAGCGTCAGCCCGCTGGCCCGGTCCAGCCGCCCGTCGTCCAGCAGCGCGTCGTACATCAGCACGCCCAGCCGCCCGGCGAGGTGGTCGTAGCAGGTGCGGGCGTACGCCAGAGCGGCACCGGCGATGGTCGCCCGCAGCGACCCGGTCGGCGCGGGTGCGGCCGGGGCGTGCCCGGCCAGGCTCTCGATCAGCTGGGCCACCGACGGTCCGGCCAGCCGCAGGTAGCGGTGCCGGCCCTGCCGCTCCTCGACCAGCAGCCCACCCCGGACCAGCCGGGTGAGGTGGTCGCTCGCGGTCGACGGCGCGACCCCGGCCCGCCGGGCCAGCTCCCCAGCCGTCCAGGCGCGGCCGTCGAGCAGCGCGAGGCAGATGCCGGCCCGGGTGCCGTCGGCCAGCAGGGCGGCCAGCTCGGCCAGGCCCCGGCCCTCGGTGACAGCGCTCATCGCCCCATCATCGCCCCGGCCAGCGACGTACTCGTCAGAGGGGTCCGACTCCGACGGTCTTTACAACGTTGTATCCATCGTTGTAGAAACGGAGGCACACACCGCCCTTGTCGATGCACCGCCAACTCCCCCAAGGCAGGTCCACATGCGACATCTCCGCCGCGGTGGCGCGCTCGCCGCCGGGCTCGGTCTGATCCTGGCCGCCGGCTCACCCGCTCCCGCTGTCGGCTCCGACGGCCCGTCCCGCTACCGCAACCCGATCTCGACCGCCGTCGGCGACACCCTCGCCGATCCGGTCATCGTCCGCGGCGACGACGGCTTCTGGTACGCCTACGGCACCACCGACCCGCTCCGCGAGGGCGAGCACGAGTTCCACCGCGTGCCCACCGCCCGCTCGGCCGACCTGGTCGACTGGACGTACGTCGGCGACGCGTTCGGCCCCGACCAGCGCCCGCCGTACGCGGCGCCCGGGGCGGGGTTCTGGGCGCCGGACGTGCGCCGCCTCGGCGACCGGTGGGTCATGTACGTGACGGTCACCGACACCACGGTCTCCACCGAGGGCAGCGACTACGCCATCGGCGCCGCCACCGCCCCCACCCCGACCGGGCCGTGGACCTTCGCCGCACAGCCGGTCGTCGCACCGCGTCCCGGCGGTGGTGGTGGCTACCTGTGGACCATCGACCCCAGCCAGTTCACCGACGTCGACGGCCGCGGCTACCTTTACCACGGCAGCTACTACGGCGGCATATCGGTCACCGAGCTCAGCCCGGACGGGCTGACCGCGGTCGGCACGCCGACACTTGTGGCGATCGACAACAAGTTCGAGGGCAGCTACGTGCTGCGCCACGATGGCTGGTACTACCTGTTCGCCTCCACCGCGAACTGCTGCGCCGGCCCGGCCACCGGCTACTCCGTCCAGGTCGGACGCGCGCGCAGCCCGCGTGGTCCGTTCACCGACCGCGACGGCGTCGCGCTGACCGCCTCCCGGGCCGGCGGCACACCGGTGCTCACCCAGAACGGCAACCGGTGGATCGGCACGGGGCACAACGGCTTCCTCACGGACCTGTCCGGCCAGGACTGGATCGTCTACCACGCCATCGACCGCGCCGACCCGTACCTGGACGAGCCGTTCGGCATCAACGAACGCCCGATGCTGCTGGACCGGCTCGACTGGATCGACGGCTGGCCGACGGTGAACGCCGGCGCCGGTCCGTCCGACGGCGCCCGGCCCGCGCCGGTGACCACCGGCCGGGTCGACGACCGGTTCGGCGCCGCCGGGCTGGCCGGCTGGCGACGTGCCGCCGGCGACTGGCGGGTCACCGACGGCCAGCTCACTGGCAGCGGCGCACTGACCAGCCGGACCACCGTCGGCGGCGACGTCCGGGCGGAGGCCGACCTGCGGCTGACCGGCGCGGCCACCGCCGGGATCACCCTCGGCGACCGGGTCGAGGTCCGGGTGGACGCGGCCGGCCGGCTGGTGGCCCGCGACGGCGACCGGCGCGCCACCGCGCCGCTGCCCGCCGGGCTCGACCTGGCCGACCGGCACAACCTGGCCATCGAGGTACGCGGCCGGCAGCTCGTCGCCGAGCTGAGCCCGGCCCGGCTCGGTGACCAGCTCGCCGTGGTGTCGCTGCGCCTCGATCGTCCGGTCGCCGGTCGACCGGGACTGACCGCCACCGGCGGCCCGGCCGTGTTCGACAACGTCAGCGTGGCCGGGCTGTACGAGCCGGCCCGGCGGGCGGTGCCCGAGCCCCGGATCGGCGCGCCGCTGCGGGCGTACTCCGACGAGTTCGGCGACGGCCTGGACGGCGACTGGCGGTGGGTCCGCGAGGACCCCGCGGCCACCGTCGCTGGCGGCGCGCTGCACTGGCCGGTACAGGCCGCCGACCTGACCGGCACCGGCAACACCGCAGCGGTGCTGCTGCGCGACGCGCCGCGCGGCGACTACGTGGTGGAGACGAAGGTGACGCTGGACCTGGGCGAGGAGACGGTCCGCAACTACCAGCAGGCCGGGCTGGTCGCGTACGTGGACGACGACCGGTTCGCCCGGCTGGCCCAGGTCGCGATCTGGAACACCCGGCAGGTCGAGTACGGCTACGAGCTGCCCTTCGCCGGCCAGCCGGTGTACGGCGGCAGCATCGTCGGCACCCCGGCCACCACCACCTGGCTGCGGCTGGCGCACCACCTCGACCCGGCCACCGGAGAGCACGAGTTCCGGGCCGGCTCCAGCCGGGACGGGCGGAACTGGACGTGGGGTGCGGTGTGGACCTTCCCGGCCGACACCACCCCGCGGATCGGGCTGGTCGCGCACGGCGGCGCCGAGCCGCCGGTCACCGCCGATTTCGACTACCTGCGCTTCTACCGCTGACACGACAGGGAGGGGCCCGGTGCGACGCCGAGCGTGGTACCGGGCCCTCCACGTAATGCTGACGGAGCGATGACCGTTACCCGGACCGGACGGTCGCGGCAGCTCAGACGTGGGTCAGCGGCGTCACCGTCCGGTCGGCGCCGTCGTAGCTACGGGCCGCGACGAAGGCACCTGTCGGCCGCTGACCGCCGGCGACCGCCCGGGCCAGCCGCAGGTCCGCGTTGCGGAACCGCAGGGCCAGGCTCAGGTGCGGCACCCAAGCACCGGGCGCGTGCCACGGACGATGTCCGACGGCGTCGGCGAGGACGTCCCAGACGGCGGCGTGCAGCGCGGTCAGCGCCGGCGCGGGTCGCACGAGCCAGACCAACGGGGCACTGCCGTCGAGGACGACGATGCGGTCGAGTGTGACCGGCACCGGCAGCACCGCGTCGAACAGGTTGGCCAGGCGGTGCTCGGCCCCGGGCGGGAACCCGTCCACCGCGGCGAGGGTCAGGTGCGGCCGGTTGGTCGGGTGGGTGTTGCGGGCCAGGCTGGGCAGCCCGGCCGCGGCCAGCCGGTCCCAGGCGGACCGGACCGCGGTGTCCAACCCGGCCGAGCAGACCAGTTCCACCGTACGCACCGACCCACGCTAGCCCGGCGGGTTAGGGCTCGCTGCACCGCTCAACGGGCCCGCAACCCCCGGAGGCCACCGGCGAGGGGAGATGAGCGACGCAGGACGGTCGGCCCGGTCAGAGCCAGCCGTTGTCGCGGGCCGTACGCACCGCATCGGCCCGGTCGGCCGCGCCGAGCTTCTGCACGGCGGCGGAGAGATGGTTGCGCACCGTGCCGGTGGACAGGTGCACCCGGCGGGCGATCACCGCCACCGGAGCGCCGAACTCGGCCAGCCGCAGCGTCTCCAGCTCGCGGGGGGTCAGCGGGCAGGTGGGCAGGGTCAGCGCATCCGCGGCGAGCGACGGGTCGACGTACCGACCGCCGCCGTGCACGCGGCGGATGACGTCGGCGAGCGCGCCGCCCGGCGAGCCCTTGGGCAGGAATCCCCGCGCTCCGGCCGTCAACGCCTGCCGCAGGTGCCCCGGCCGGCCGTGCCCGGTCAACACCACCACCGCACAGGCGGGCAGTGCCCGGGTCAGCTCGGCGGCCACGTCGATGCCGTCCAGGCCAGGCATCTCCAGGTCCACCACGGCCACGTCGGGACGATGCGCCAGCGCGGCGTCGACCGCGGCCCGACCCTCGGCGGCCTGGGCCACCACCTCGATGTCCGGCTCGAGCCCGAGCAGCGCGGCGACGGCGACCCGCATCAGCTCCTCGTCATCGGCGAGCAGGACGCGGATCACGAGGCCACCGGCACGATGGCTTCCAGGATGAACACCGCGTCCTCGCGGCGCACCCGCAGCTCGCCCCCGACGGCGGCGAGCCGGTCGGCCAGCCCGCGCAGGCCGTGGCTGTGCTCGTCCGGACCCCGGTCGTCGACGCCGTCGTTGGTCACCGTCATCCTGGCCACCTCACCCTCCCGATGGATGTGGATCCGGCACCAGTCGGCCCGGCTGTGCCGCAGGACGTTCGTCCCCGCCTCGCGCAGCACCACCGCCAGCTCGGTGGCGACGGACTGCGGCAGGTCGGCCGGTGGCGGAAGCACCGTGCAGCGCAGCCCGCAGGAGCGCAGCACGCCCGCCACGGCGGCCAACTGTTCGCCGAGGTCGACCGCGCGGTAGCCGTGCACGGTCTCCCGGACCTCGGCCAGTGCGGACACGGCGAGCCGCTGCACCTCGGTGGCCTCCCGGCCGGCCCGCTCCGGGTCCACCGGAGCCAGCCGGGCGGCGAGTTCGGCCTTCAGCGCGATCACGGTGAGGCTGTGCCCCAGGACGTCGTGCACGTCGCGGGCGAAGCGCAGCCGCTCCTCGGCGGCGGCCAGCCGGGCCTGCGCGGCCTGGCCCTGCCGGGCCTCCACCAGCAGGTCCCAGAACCACACCTGGAACCAGTTGACGGCCGCGACGCCCACCCCGATTCCGCCGCTCACGGCCAGGTACCGCCCGACGGAGCCGCCGGTCCACCACGCCACGCCCGCCGACACGAGAAGGGTGGCGGCGGTCACCGCCAGCGCGCCCGCGTGACGGACCAGCAGCGGCGCCATGCCGATCAACGAAGCGCCCAGCCAGGCCCAGGTCTGCCAGGCACCGGCCGCCACGGGCCCCACCAGCGGGACGGTCAGCACCGCCACCGCCGCCAGGCTCAGCTGGGCGCGGCGCCGCCAGCGCTGGTCGAGCCACGGCGTCACGGCCGCGTACAGCACGGCGGTCTGGGTGGCCGCGAAGGCGAGGATGCCGATCGCGCCGAGCGCGACGCGGCGGGGGTCAGCGTCCCGGGTCAGGCCGACGGCGGGCAGCAGCACGCTCGTCCAGACGCCGGTGGCCAGCGACAGCAGGGTCGCCTGCCGCGCCCGGTGCAGCCGGCGGTCCGCCCGGGGAGTCACCGCCTCGCTCGCCACGCACCGATCCTAGGGCGGCTCCGCGCACGGTCCACCACTGCGAGATGTCACGGTCGACCCGTGCGATCCGCACGGATTTCCGGTGACGGACGGGCCTGCCCACCAACGCCGGGTCGCCGCCAGGCTGGACGGCATGGAGAAGACATGGACGCACACCGACACGCTCGCCGTACCGCCAGCCGGGTCGCTGTTGGCCGACCGGCCGGCAGCGCCGGGCACGCCAGCCACGACGGCGGCCGGCCGTTCCCGGCGGTTGCGGTGGCACCTCGCCGAGATGGCGCTCGCGATGGTCGCCGGGATGCTGCTGCTCGCCCCGTGGTGGGACCTGGCCGGCACCGCGCTGGGGCTGGCCGGAGCGCTGGGTCGCCCGGAGGTGGCCGCGCTGGTGATGGCCACCAACATGACCGTCGGCATGACGGTGTGGATGCGGTACCGGGCACACCGGTGGCGTGCGGTCGGCGAGATGGCCGCCGCGATGTACGTCCCGTTCCTGCTGCTGCTCGTACCGTTTCGGGCCGGCCTGCTGGACGGCGACGCGCTGCTGCTCGGCGGTCACCTGCTGATGGTGCCGGCGATGGTGCTGGTGGCGGTGCGGCACCGGCACGAGACGCCGGTGCCGGTACGACGGCATCCGGCCGTGGTGGCGCTCGCCCGCCGCTGGCCGACCGGATTGGCGCTGCTCATGGGCCTGGACATGGTGTTCGACCCGAAGGTGCTCAGCCCCTGGACGATGCTGGTGCTGCCCGGCGGATACCTGGTGATCGGCCTGGCCCGCGGCACGCTACGCGGACCGGGCGTGCTCACCACCCAACTGCTCGGCCTGGTCGGCTGGGTCGCCCTGACCCTGGTCGCGGTCACGGCCGGCGGACGGACCGCCGCGTGGCTGGTGGCGTTCGGTTGGCTGGCGCACGCCGGCTGGGACCTGGCCCACCACCGCAGCGGCCGGGTGGTGCCGCGCGGCTACGCCGAGTGGTGCGGCGTGCTCGACGCGATTCTGGGCGTCGCCGTGATCCTGGCGATCCTGACCACCGGCTGAGCGGGCCGCCCACCGTCGCGGACCGTCCGGCGGTGGGGGTCGGGCCGGCGGGCGGCCCGAGGCTCCCGCGGCGCGTTGTGCCGGTCGCCGCAGCGGGTGCGGCGGCGTGATGAAAGGCTTGGCGCATGAGTTCCGCACCTGCACAGCACGACGCACCGACCGACACCACCCCCGACGGCACCGACGAGGCGAACGCCTTCACGGAGCTGGGGCTGCGCGCCGAACTGCTGGGCGCGCTGGCCGCCCTCGGTTACGAGGAGCCGACCCCCATCCAGCGGGAGGCGATCCCACCGCTGCTGGGGGGTCGGGACCTGCTGGGCCAGGCGGCCACCGGCACCGGCAAGACGGCGGCGTTCGCACTACCGCTGCTGCACCGGATGCCGGCGCACCGCGACGGCGGGGACCCGGTGGCGTTGGTGCTGGTGCCGACCCGTGAGCTGGCGGTGCAGGTGTCCGAGGCGTTCCACCGCTACGGCAAGGACCTGGGCGCCCGGGTGCTGCCGATCTACGGTGGGCAGCCGATCGGGCGGCAGTTGCGGGCACTGGACAGCGGGGTGGACGTGGTGGTGGCCACCCCGGGGCGGGCGCTGGACCACATCGCCCGGGGCACGCTGCGGCTGGGCGGGCTGGCCACGGTGGTGCTCGACGAGGCCGACGAGATGCTCGACATGGGTTTCGCCGAGGACATCGAGGCGATCCTGGAGCACGCCCCGGCGCAGCGCCAGACCGTGCTCTTCTCGGCCACGATGCCGTCCCGGATCGACGGGATGGCTCGCCAGCACCTGCGGGAGCCGGTACGGATCGAGATCGGCCGGGAGCAGCAGGTGGCCGGCGAGGCGCCCCGGGTGCGGCAGAGCGCGTACATCGTGACCCGGGCGCACAAGCCCGCCGCGCTGGGCCGGGTGCTGGACGTCGAGTCGCCCACCGCGGCGATCGTGTTCTGCCGGAGCCGGGAGGAGGTGGACCGGCTGACCGAGACGATGAACGGCCGGGGCTACCGCTCCGAGGCGCTGCACGGCGGGATGAGCCAGGAGCAGCGGGACCGGGTGATGGGGCGGCTGCGGGCCGGCACCGCCGACCTGCTGGTCGCCACCGACGTGGCGGCCCGCGGGCTGGACGTCGAGCAGCTCACCCACGTGGTCAACTACGACGTGCCGTCGGCGCCGGAGTCGTACGTGCACCGGATCGGCCGGGTGGGCCG
This sequence comes from Micromonospora sp. U21, assembly GCF_018070045.1. Taxonomy (GTDB): domain Bacteria; phylum Actinomycetota; class Actinomycetes; order Mycobacteriales; family Micromonosporaceae; genus Micromonospora. The sequence continues at coordinate 285,758 of NZ_JAGPYK010000002.1, read as the reverse complement.
GGCCGGACGGGAGGGCGTGGCGATCACCCTCGCCGAGCCCCGCGAGCACCGGATGCTCAAGACCATCGAACGCGTGACCGGCCAGCGGATCACCATCGACAAGATCCCGACGGTGGCGGACATGCGCACCCGCCGGCTGGAGCTGACCCAGGCGGCGCTGCGGGAGAGCCTGCTGGAGGACGACCTGGACCCGTACCGGGTGATCGTGGAGACGCTGACGGACGAGTTCGACCTGATGGAGGTGGCCCTCGCCGCGGTGAAGCTGGCACACGAGGTGACCTCACCGGGCTCGGACGACGAGGAGGAGATCCCGCAGGCGCCGGTGCGCGGCCCGCGCGAGGGCCGGCCGGAGGCCGGCGGTCGGGGCGGTGACCGGCGCGGTGGCGGCCGGCCGCGCCCGGGCGGCAACGGCGTCCAGGTCTTCATCGGCCTGGGCCGGCGCGCGGGGGTGCGCCCGCAGGATCTGGTCGGCGCGATCACCGGCGAGACCGGGATCAGCGGCCGGGACATCGGCTCGATCGAGATCGCCGACCGGTTCTCGCTGGTTGAGGTGCCGCAGGGGATGGCCGACGAGGTGATCGCCGGGTTGCGCGGCAGCACCATCAAGGGCCGCAAGGCCACCGTGCGCCGGGACCGCGGCGGCGACCACCGCTGAGCGCACCGCCGGCGACCGCCGGGTACGACGGTCGCCGGCGGGAGGATCAGAAGGCGTACGGGCCGAAGCGACCCCACGCCACCACGGCCGCGAGGACGAGCAGCACCGCGCACGTGATCGCGCCCTGGATCTCCGTCCGACGCCGGTCCTCCGTGTCCTGCTTCTTCATGTCCCGCAGGTGCACCAGTATGCCGCCGATCATGACGATGACCAGGCCGAGCGCGGCCAGCGGGGTGAGCACGGTGGCGATGCCGGTGAGCGGCGGCAGCACGAGCCCGATGGCGGCCAGCAACTCGACGGCACCGAGCGCCTTGACCTGGGACAGCGGGACGGGGTCCACCCACCGCATCAGGTCGCGCAGCTTGTCCTTGGGCTGCGTCAGCTTGGCCGCGCCGGCGCCGGCGAAGACGACGGCGAGCAGGATCTGGATGATCCAGAGCACCACGTTCACGGGGGTTTCCTCCAGGGACCGCCTCGCGGCGGGGAGACTCGTTGTGCGTTCGAGCGAGACAGTAGACCCATACGTGTACACATCAATGCCCCCGCCGTCCGGGACGGCGGGGGCATTGACGATTGGAGCGTCAGACCGCGAAGAGCGCCGGCCCGTCCAGCGCCTTGACCTCGGTCGGGCGCAGCGCCAGGGCGAGCACGTCGGCCACGTCGGCCAGGGTGTGCACGGTCAGCGCGTCGCGCACCTCGGCCGGCAGGTCGTCCAGGTCCGGCTCGTTGCGCGCCGGGATGATCACCTCGGTGAGGCCGGCCCGGTGCGCGGCGAGCAGCTTCTGCTTCACCCCGCCGATGGGCAGCACCCGACCGGAGAGCGTCACCTCACCGGTCATCCCGAACTCCGGGCGGACCGGGCGGCCGGTGACCAGTGACGCCAACGCGGTCACCATGGTGATGCCGGCGCTGGGGCCGTCCTTGGGCACCGCGCCCGCCGGGACGTGCAGGTGGATCCGGCGCGCGGCCAGAGCGTTCGGGTCGATGCCGAGCCGACGCCCGTTGGAGCGCAGGTAGGAGAGGGCGATGTGCGCCGACTCCTTCATCACGTCACCGAGCTGGCCGGTCAGGGTCAGCCCCGGCTCGCCCTCCATGCTGGTCGCCTCGATGAAGAGCACGTCCCCACCGGCGCCGGTGACGGCGAGGCCGGTGGCCACGCCCGGCACCGCCGTGCGCTCGGCCGACTCCGGGGTGAACTTCGGCCGGCCCAGGTAGTTGGCGAGGTTGCCGGTGTCGACGCGGACCGGCGCCGGGGCGGTCGTCAGCGCCACCGCCACCTTGCGCAGGATCTTGGCGAGGGCACGCTCGAGCTGCCGGACGCCGGCCTCCCGGGTGTACTCCCCCGCGATCAGCGCCAGTGCCTCGTCGGCGACGCTCACCTCCTCGGCGGTCAGCCCGGCCCGCTCCCGCTGCCGGGGCAGCAGGTGGTCCCGGGCGATGGCGACCTTCTCGTCCTCGGTGTACCCGTCCAGGGTGACCAGCTCCATCCGGTCCAGCAGCGGGCCGGGGATGGTCTCCACCACGTTGGCGGTGGCCAGGAAGAGCACGTCGGACAGGTCCAGGTCGACCTCCAGGTAGTGGTCCCGGAAGGTGTGGTTCTGCGCCGGGTCGAGCACCTCCAGCAGGGCGGCGGCCGGGTCGCCGGCGTAGCCGGCGGCCAGCTTGTCCACCTCGTCGAGGAGCACGACCGGGTTCATCGAGCCAGCCTCGCGCAGCGCGCGGACGATCCGGCCGGGCAGCGCGCCGACGTAGGTGCGCCGGTGACCGCGGATCTCCGCCTCGTCGCGGACGCCGCCGAGCGACACCCGCACGAAGTTGCGTCCGAGCGCCCGGGCGACCGACTCGCCGAGGCTGGTCTTGCCGACCCCGGGCGGACCGGCGAGGGCGAGCACCGCGCCGGAGCCGCGACCGCCGACCACGCCGAGGTTGCGCTCAGCGCGGCGGTTGCGCACCGCGAGGTACTCCAGGATGCGGTCCTTCACGTCGGCCAGGCCGGCGTGGTCGGCGTCGAGCACCGCCCGCGCCGCGGCCAGGTCCGTGTTGTCCTGGGTACGCGTCCCCCACGGCATCTCGAGCACGGTGTCCAGCCACGTGCGGATCCAGCCGGCCTCCGGGGAGGCGTCACTGGCCCGCTCCAGCTTGCCGACCTCGCGCAGGGCCGCCTCGCGGACCTTCTCCGGCAGGTCGGCGCCCTCGACCCGGGACCGGTAGTCGGCCGAGCCGTCCGGCTCGTCCTCACCCAGCTCCTTGCGGATCGCGGCGAGCTGCTGGCGGAGCAGGAACTCCCGCTGGGACTTCTCCAGCCCCTCCCGGACGTCGGTGTTGATCTGCTCGGTGACCTCCTGCTCAGCCAGGTGTTCCTTCACCCAGCCGACCAGCAGCTCCAGCCGGGCGGTGACGTCCGGCGCGGCGAGCAGCTCGGTCTTCTGCTCCAGGCTCAGCCAGGAGACGTAGCCGGCCGAGTCGGCCAGCTCGGACAGGTCGGTCATCCGCTCGATCGCGTCGATGACCTGCCAGGCGCCACGCTGCTGGAGCACCGACGTCATCAGGGCGCGGTACTCGCGGGCGAGTTCACGCGCCCGACCGGCGGGCGCGGGTTCGGTCAGTTCGGTCGCCTCGACCCAGAGCGCGGCGCCCGGGCCGGGCACGCCGGAGCCGATCCGGGACCGGGACAGGCCACGGACCACCGCGGCCGGCTCGCCGTCGGGCAGTCGGCCGACCTTCTCGATGGTGGCGACGGTGCCCACCGGGCCGTACTCGCCGTCGATGCGGGGCACGGCGAGCAGCTTGCGGTCACCGGTCGCACGGGCCGCGTCGACCGCGGCCTGGGTGGTCGGGTCGAGGGTCACCGGGATGACCATGCCGGGCAGCAGCACGGTGTCGGTCAGGGGAAGTACCGGAAGAGTTGCCATCGAACACCTGCTATCGCGTTGACTTGAGCGTGTCTCACTCAAGTAACAAAGCGTTCCCCTTGTTCCGGCCTGTGACCCAGGCCACTGCCCGGTTCCGGACGGCGAACGGGAAACAGCAGCTCCCGCGCGGGTGCGCCGGCATCACATGGCGTCGTCGTCGAGCAGGTCGTCGGCCAGGTCCGGGGTGGTGTCGTACAGGCGGGGATCACCGGGTGCGAGCACCGGTTCGGGGGCGTGGGTGAACTCCTTGGAGTCGGTGAAGGCGTCGGGTACCGGCATTTCTTCCAGGCCGTCCTGCTTGAGTTGTTCGATGGCGGCCATCCACATGTTCTGGTGCATGGTGTCGCGGGCCAGCAGGAAGCGCAGCATCTGCTTGACCCCGGGGTCGTCGGTCATGTTGAACAGCCGGGCGACCTGCAGGCGGCCCTGTGCCTCGGCGGTGACGTTGAGGTGGAAGTCGGCCATCAGGTTGCCGCTGGCGGTGATGAACGCGGCGTTCCAGGGCACGCCGTTGCTGTCGGTGGGCAGGGCGCCGCCGCCGCCGTGGATGAAGTGCGCCGGGTTCGACCCGCCGTAGATCGCGGCGACCATCGGGTTGTCGTCGGCGGCTTCCTGCAGGGACAGAGGGGCGTTCTCCAGCAGACGGGTGATCATGGTGGCGATCATCTCGACGTGCCCCATCTCCTCGGTGCCCACGTCGAGCAGCAGGTCCTTGTACTTGCCGGGCAGCCGGCAGTTCCAGCCCTGGTAGAGGTACTGGTTGGCGACGGTCATCTCGCCCCACTTGCCGCCCAGGATCTCCTGCAACCGGCGGGCGAACGCCGCGTCCGGGCCGTCCGGCTTCGCCTCGAACTGCAGGTCCTTGACGTGACCGAACATCGGTCCTCCTCGCCGCCGGGAGCTGGCACGAGGACGATTCCCCGCCTGGTGACCCGGCCGGGCCAACCCGTGTCCCGGCGGGGTCAGCGCACCGGGCGGACCACGGGCAGCAGCACCTCCAGCGCCACACCGCGCGGCCGCAACCGGTGCACCCGTAGCACTCCCCCGTCCGCCGCCACCAGCTGTCGCACGATCCAGAGACCGAGGCCGGACATCCCGGCTACCGGCGCCGGACGGCGCATCGCGGCCAGCAGCGCGTCGTCCACCCGCCCCTCGTCGGTGACCAGGATGCTCAGCCCGGGGCGCCGCAGCGCGGCGTGGAGCCCGATCTGGCCCTCCGCCGGCCCGTGCCGCAGCGCGTTCTCCACGAGATTCACCAACACCTGCCGGGTCCGGCCGGCGGGCACCGGGCAGGCGCAGGCCCGCCGGGTCGCCCGAGCCCGCCGGCGGTCCGCCGGCACCAGCGCGGCAGCCTCGCGCAGGATCCCGGCCAGCGGCACGGCCGGCTCCGGCTGGGCGGTCAGCGCCAGCGCGCCGGTGCCGGCGGCCGCGTCGCGCAGCAGGCTCTGCAGGTGTACGGCCTGATCGCGGGCCAACTCGGTGATGGCCCGCCGGTCCGCGCCGGTCAGCTCCCGGCGCTCGTCGGCGAGTGCCCGGGTCAGCGAGGTCAGGGTGCTGACCGGAGTACGGAACTCGTGGCACAGCACGCGCAGCAGCAGCTCGGAGTCGGCCTGCGAGGGCCCCTGATCACCGGGTCCGACCTCGGTTCGGCGCAACCCTCGCAACAGGCCCTGCAAACCGTGGCGTGCGCGCATCCACCCGACTCCCCTCGTTCGGTGCGTACCCGCATGATCGGTACCCGCTGGGGAACGGCCCAGACATGCCGGACGCCCCCAGCATCAGACTCGCGGTCGTGGACGACCACCCCCTCTTCGTCCGCGGCCTGGAGCTGCTGCTCCCGCTGACCACCGACGGCCGCGCCGAGGTGGTCGGCTCGACCGGCGACGCCGCCGCGGCGGCCGCCCTGGTCAGCCGCTGCCATCCCGACCTGGCGCTGGTCGACCTGCACATGCCGCCTCCCGGTGGCACCCGGGCGGTGGCCGCGATCCGGCGGACCACGCCGCAGGTGCGGGTGGTCGCGATGTCCGGCTCCGCCGACCCGGCACCCGCGCTGGAGGCGCTACGGGCGGGCGCTGAGGGGTTCCTGCCGAAGACCAGCGAACCGGAGGAGCTGCTGCCGCCGCTGCTGGCCGTTCTCGACGGCTGGGCGGTGCTGCCGGCCGAGCTGCTGCGCGCCGTGCTGCGGCCCTCGCGCGCCGCGCCGGTCGACCTGGACGGCGAGGAACGCCGGCTGCTGCGCGCGATCGCCGCCGGCCGCAACACCGTCGACATCGCCGAGGAACTGCACGTCTCGGAGCGGACGGTGAAACGGATGACCGCCGCGCTGCTGCGCAAGCTGCGGGTGACCAACCGGGCCGAGGCCGCCGCCGTCGCCGGGCACGCCGGCCTGCTCGGCGAATGAGGCGGGCCCTTCCCCGATTCAGCGTCCGTTCATGGTTTTGCCGCAGCGGAATCGCGACGCGCCGAAATGAATGGGACGCATATTGTTGCGGTTTCCCGGGCTGATAGGTCAGACTTTGGACACATCCCGCCACACACAGGGAGTAATCGGCAATGGCGAGAAAAGTAATCACGGTGCTGACCGACGACCTCGACGGTGGGAAGGCCGACCGGACCGTCGAGTTCAGTCTTGACGGCGTGGCCTACACGATCGATGTCTCGGACGAGAATGCCGGAGTCCTGCGCAAGGCGTTGGATCCGTACATCAATGCGGGTCGGCGGATCGGCCGGGGCCCGGTGGAGAACACCCGGACAGTTCGGCGGCCGGGGCGACCCAGCGGCGCCGGAATGGATCGGGAGCAGAACCGGGCCATCCGGGAATGGGCCGTCAAGAACGGCTACAAGATTTCCGAGCGGGGCCGGATCCCGGTCGAGGTCGTCGAGGCGTACAAGAACCGCTGATCGCACGACACGGGGACGGGGTCTCGCCGGAAACGGCGTGACCCCGTCGGATTTTGACCGGCCGTCTTCTGTCGAAGGCTCATCCCCGGCCGCACCGCTGCGTGGCAGTGCGCCGGGGAGGTAGGCGGCGGCCGGCCACCCGGGCTGTCCGCCCCGGTGACCGGCCGCCGCTGGTCGGCTCGATCTGTCCCGACTCAGTTGACCTCGATACGCACCGCGTCGAACGCCGGGGTCTGGTTGGCCCGTTCCATCATCGGCAGACGGTGCGAGCCGTCACCGGCCCATACCGCGCACTGCGCGGTGCCCGACTCGGGCAGGCCCGGGATCTGGATGGTCACCTCGTCCGGCTGGGCGCCACCCTGCCCGTCCTCGGTGGCGACGAAGAAGGCCGGCACCTCCTGCGGCTCCGGCGGGGCGGTCAGGCTGTCCAGCATCCGGCAGGCGGTGTGGAAGTGACCGCGGACCAGGCCCTGGTCGTTGAGCAGCGAGCTCTCCACGTAGTACCCGCCCTGGCCGGCGGCCAGGAAGCGGTCCCGGATCAGGTTTCGGGTGCTGACCCGCAGGGTGAAGGCCTGGTTCTGCCCGACCTGCTCGGGGAACTGGGTGATCAGCAGCGAGGGGTTGTTGGCGGCCGCGCCGACCTCGCCGAACTCGGTGCTCACACAGCGGTTGCCGGTCTGGAAGCCGTCGTGCGGCTGGAGCTGGCTCTCGTCGCAGTTGTTGGCCAGCACGCCGAGCCCGGCACCGGGAGCGGTACCGCCACCGTTGTTACCGCCACCGCCATTGTTTCCGCCACCGCTGTTGCCGCCACCGGTGTTGCCGCCACCGCTGTTACCCGTGGGCTGCACCTGGCATTCGGCGAGCTGCGCGAGACCCTGCGGACGGGGCCCGGACCGGTCGATGGCGTTCGTGATGCGGTCCAGCACCGCGCGCCGCTTGGCGGCCAGCGGTTGCAGGATCGAGGTGCGGATGAAGGCTTCGCCCTTGCTGCCCTCGGCGGCCAGCCGGCGGTCGGCCTCGGCGATCTGGGTCTGCAACTGGGCGAGGTTGCGGTCCACCTCGGCCCGGGCCCGGGCCGGCACCTGCGGGAGCTTGACCGTCACGTCCGGGCAGGCGACGGCCGAGCCGCTGCCAACCGTGCCGTCCTTGCCGTCCTCGCACTCGGGGACCGACTGCTGCCCGTCACCCCAGTGGTTGCGCACCCATCGACCGTTCTGCCAGGTCCGGGTGGTTGAGCCGCCGCCATTCGGCGCGGTCGCGCCCGGGCTCGGCTGCACACACTGTCCAGAGGCCGGCCGGGGATTGTTCGGCCGCCGGTCCTGGGCCGACGAAATCTGGGTCACGGCGACTACTCCGCCGAAGACCACGAGCGTGCCGACAACGGCCAGCAGACGCTTGCTCCGCGCGATGCCGGATGACCGGCGCGCCCGTGTGGACCTGCGCATCGAATTGCTCTCCTTCTCGATCCGGTAGTGGATTCCTGCCCTCGGCGGACCGACGGATGTGAGATGGCACGCCACGGCGGCGACCACCGCGACCTACCCGGTGACGTGTCGATGGCCGACGATGCCCTTTCCGCACCGTCTCCCGCGTCCCGTCGACGCGGATGGGGAGATCCTCTTCATTCGCGCAGGAGTACGGGACGGCGAGCGGGAAGGTTCAACCGACGCACAGGAAATTGCCGGGATCTGGCGCGGGGCGCGCCGGAAGGGTCGGCTGGATGCAGCCGGTGACGGATCAGTCGACGCAGAGGTGGTCGAACGCGAAACCGCCCACCAGCTCGTGCCGGCGCCGGCTCAGCGCGACGATCTCCGCGGTGAGCTCGGCGCGCGGCAGCAGGGCCGGGTCGACGGGTTCCGTGACGCGCAGCCGTTCCCCGACGGCGACCGTGGCGAGGTCCTCGGCCAGCCGGGCCGCGTCGATGCCGCAGGAGAAGCGGTGCTCGGTCACCGAAACCCGCTCCACCAGGCTGGCGTCGGGGCGCACCTGCACCCAGCTCCACCCCTGCGCCGGGCCGTCGGCCCAGCGCACGTGCAGCCCCCGCACGATCGGGTCGACCAGCTGCCGGGCGACGTACGCCTCGACCGCGGCCGCGCGGGCCAGCGCGCCAAGGTCGTTGACCGGCCCGGTCCGGCCGTCCGGCAGCCGGCCGAGAATGTCCCGGAAGCCCACCGGGGTCGGCTCGTCCCCGGCGCCGCCGGCCGCGTAGTGCCGCGCGTCGATCACGTACTCCACCAGGCGTCGGCCGTGCTCCGCCGCTCGCAGGGTTGGCGACCCGATCCGCAGCACGGGCAGCCCGACCGCCGCGCTCACCGCGTCCTTGAGCCGCTCGGCCCGCTGCTCCGCGGAGCCGGCGGACGCGACCGGGCCGATCTCCACGGCGACGATCGGTCGCCCGGTGTCGGCGGCGCAGACCACGAAGTCGAAGCCGGCCCGGCTGGCCGAACTCCACTGGCTGCCGGTGACACCGGGTGGACGCCCCTGGACCAGCTCGCTGAGCCGGCGCGCCGGGTACACCCGGTGACCGGCACGGATGAACAGCGTGTCCCGCTCACCGTCGGCGGGCAACGCCCGCAGCCAGCCACGGTCGTCGCTGACGGTGCTCGTCATCTGCCTGATCCATCCGCCGGTCGGTCGAGCCGCGCCGAGTCTAGGCGGTCGATCATGGTGCGCGCGTCGGCGGTGCGGCCGGGACCGCCCGGCCGGCCGGACCGGCGGTTACTCGGCAGCGCCCAGCACCAGACCCTCGATCGTGTGCTTCTGCCGGATCGGCTCCAGCCGGTCCACCACCGGGCAGGGCAGGTGCGCCCGGACCAACGCGGGCAGGCGCTCCCAGTAGCCGTGGGTGACGGCCATGTCGTGGTGTGCGGCGTTGCCCGCGCCGGGGGCGTCCACGCCGAGCGAGCACCAGCACCGGGCGGTGGATGGTCGGCGCCGATCGGGCGGAGATGCCCCGCGCTGCGGGTACCTGCGCACCGCCCGCTGCTGGTAGCGGGGGTGGCGGCGGGTGCCGGGACACTCATGCGGTTCCTCGGGACGGAGCGAGCGTTGCAACGTTGTAGAAGCGTGTCAAGGACCACCGGGGCGCGCCGATGTGACCGGGATCACAGGTGAGCAGAGTTCCAGGGGTCACTACAGCGTGTATTCAGCGGGGTCGCCGGTAGGCGGATCGGCCGGGAGGTCAGCATGTCGGAACAGCAGTTCGGCGTCGTCGCCGGTAGCGGTCCGGGCGCTCGCGGGCGCCAGAGTGACCGCACTCGCCGTGCCGGCCGGCCTCGGCTGGCAGGTGATCCGACCATCCTCCGGCGACCTCGCGCTGGCCGAGCAGGGCGCCACCACCGGCTCGCCGCGCCGCCCCGCACCATCCGCCCGTCCGCCCCGACCGCCGGCCCCGACCCGAGCGGCGGCACCATCGCGACCGCCGGCCGTGATCCGAGCGCCGGGACCGGCCCGACCGCCGGGACCGGCCAGAGCGCCGGGAGCAGCCCCAGCGCCGGGATCAGCCAGAGCGCCGGCGCGGGCCGGGGCACTGTCGAATCGGCGGACGTCGCGCGCATCGCGGCCGACGCGGCGGGCCGGGTGCCGGGCGTGTCCGGCGCTCACCCGGCCACGGTCCGCATGGACGACCGGTCCGTGGGCCTCGACCTGCATCTGATCACCTGGTACGGCCACAGCGTCCCCGCCGTCGCCGAGGCGGTCCGGGTGGCGGTCGCCGACCGGGTGGCCGCCGACACCGGGCTCACCGTGGCGGCGGTGACGGTCACGGTGGACGACCTGCTCCTCCCCGGCGTCGACGTCCCGGGGACCGGACGGACGGCTGGAGGCTGACCATGCGGACCGCCAACCGGGTCGCCTCGCTGCTGCTGGCCGCAACGCTGCTGGCCGGCGGTGCGCTGCTGGCCGTACAGGCGCTGCTGATCACCCTGGATCGCCCGGCGCCGCTGCTCGCCCCGACCGGCTGGTACGACACGCTGACCAGCGCCCGCTGGCGCGACCCGGGTGTCCGCGCGGTGGCCGGCGGGGCCGTCCTGCTCGGCCTGGCCGTCCTGGCCGCTCAGCTGCGACGCTGGACGCCGGTCCGTCTGCGCGTCGACGAGCGGGACGGCTGGTACCTGCACCGCCGCTGTGTGGAGCGCCGGCTGGCCGACGCGGCGAGCACCGTGCCGGGCGTACGCCGGGCCCGGGTCCGGGTACGGCGGCGCGGCGCCGAGTGGCGGCCCCGGGTGCGCGCCACCGGCGACCCGGCGGCCCGTGCCGAGGTGGAGTTCGCGGTGCACCAGGAGCTGCACCACCTCGCCGCGCCACGCACCGGCCGGATCGAGGTCCGGCTGCTTCCCCGCGAGTGGCCGGTATGACCGACGCCGCACACCGACTGCTGTGGACCATCGTCGCGTTGCTGCTGGTGGCGGGCGGCACGGTGACGCTGGCGGCCAGCTTCGGTGTGCTGCCCGGCGGAGACCCCGGTGCGGCGCTGCTCAGCGCCGGCTTCCTGACCCGGTGGCGGCTTGCCACGCCGTGGACCACCCTGGCCGCGGCGGTCGCCGGGGCGCTGCTCGCCCTGACCGGGCATCGGCTGCTGGGCTGGGAGCTGCGCCCGCCGCGCTCCGCGGTGCGGGGCACGCTGAGTCACCCCGGGCGCCGCCCGGGTCGCACCCGCCTGCGCGCCGACGTCCTCGTCCACGCGCTGGAGCGCGACCTCACCGGCGGCCCGGGGGTACGCCGCGCCCAGGTGGTGCTCACCGGCGCGCCGCCGCGACCCGACGTGTGGATCCGGGTCGACCTGACGGCCGACGCCCGGGCCGCCGGCGTACGCGACCACGTCCGCGCCGCGGTCCGCCGGTTCGCGGCCACCGCCGGCTGCCAACCGGCGCACCTCGACGTGACCGCCCGGATCGAGCCCGGACGACCCTGATCCGCGCCGCACCGGCCCGGCCGGCATGATCGGTACCGGAACGGGATGGCGGACGGAGGTGCGCGGGTGCGGGTGGTGTCGCTGGTGCCGTCACTGACCGAGGCGGTGGCGTTGACCCTGCCGGGTGCGCTGGTCGGGGCCACCGACTGGTGCACGCACCCGGCCGGGCTGGACGTCGTCCGGGTCGGCGGCACCAAGTACCCGGACCTGGACCGGGTCCGCGCGCTGCGGCCGGACGTCGTGCTGCTGAACGTGGAGGAGAACCGCCGGGAGGACGCCGAGGCGCTGCGGGCCGTCGGTGTGCCGGTGCGGGTCACCTATCCGCGTACCGTCCCGGGCTCGCTGACCGAACTGGCCGAGCTGCTGGCCGAGCTGGGCGCGCCGGCGGAGCCGGGCTGGTTGCGGGCGGCCCGGCGGGCGTGGGCCGAGCCGGCCCGCCTGGCACCGGCCCGCCGGGCGGTGGTGCCGGTCTGGCGCCGGCCGTGGGTGGTGCTCGGCGGCGACACGTTCGCCGGCGACGTGCTGCGCCGGCTCGGCGTGGTCAACGCGTACGACCAGCACGCCGAACGTTATCCCCGCCCGAGTCTGGCCGAACTGCGCGACCAGCGGCCGGAGCTGGTGGTGCTGCCCGACGAGCCGTACCGGTTCAGCGCCGACGACGGGCCGGAGGCGTTTCCCGGCGTACCGTGCGCCCTGCTCTCCGGGCGACACCTCACCTGGTACGGCCCGTCCCTCGCCGAGGCGCCCGCGCTGCTGGCCGACCAGTTGTCCCGACCGACGCTGGCCGGCTGACGTCGAGCGGGGTCAGCCGGTGGAACGGGTGCGCCGGGCGGCCATGACGCTGACCACGATGGAGACCGCCAGGGTCAGCACCACCACCGCGAGGGTCAGCCAGATCGGCAGCTTGCCCACCGGCGTCTCGGCCAGGATCAGTTTCAGCCCCGCGAAGGCGAGCAGCAGGGCCAGCCCGTAGCGCAGGTAGCCGAAGTGGCGCAGCAGGCCGGCGAGGCAGAAGTAGAGGCTGCGCAGCCCCAGCACGGCGAACGCGGTGGCCGTCCAGACCAGGAAGGTGTTCGTGGTGATCGCGAGGATCGCCGCCACCGAGTCGACGGCGAAGACCACGTCGGTGGCCTCGATGGCGACGAGCGTCACCAGCAGCAGGGTCGCCATCCGCCGGCCGTCGACCCGGGCGGTGAACCGGCCGCCGTGAAACCGCGCGTCGGTGGGGACCACCCGCCGGAACAGCCGGACCACCGGATTGCGCTCCGGGTCGACGTCCGGCTCACCCCGCACCGCCAGCCGCCAGCCGGTCCAGATCAGGAAGGCGCCCAGCACGAACCCGGCCCAGGCGAGCCGGTCCAACAGCTCCGCGCCGGCGAAGATGAACAGCAGCCGGAACACGAGCGCGCCCACGACGCCCCAGAACAACACCTTGTGCTGATAGCCCGGCGGCACCTGGAAATAGCCGAACAGCAGGGCGAAGACGAAGACGTTGTCCACCGAGAGCGCCTTCTCCAGCAGGTAGCCGGAGTAGTACGCGATCGCCGGATCGCCGCCGAGGCCGAACCAGACGACCAGCCCGAACAGCAGGCCCGCGGCGATCCAGACGCCACTCCAGACCAGCGCCTCGCGCAGCTCGATGACGTGGCTGTCCCGGTGCATGAGCACGTCGACCGCGAGCATCACGGCGATCACCGCGCCGACTGCCGCCCAGGCCCACAGCGGCACCGCGACCGTCGCCTCAGCCACCCGGCGCCCCCCGCATCGACCACTGCGCACCGCCCGCCCGCCCACCCGCCGGACGGCCGTTCCCGAGCCTAGGCGAGCGGCCGATCCGACGGCGGCGCTCCGGCGAAGTCGGCGCGCGCCGGCCGGCCCGCCCGGCAGGGGTCGAAGGTCCCGGGCCGTTGCGGTCCGTCGGCCCTGCCGTCGACGGCGTTCCAGGGGTCCACTGGAGCTGCCACCGGGAAGCGCGGTGCGAAGCAGAGAAGGGACGTGGAGACCATGGCCGCGACGATCGAGCGGATCAGCGCCGAGACCACCGCTCCGACGGCGGACACCCCCCGCGAGAGGGCCGCCCGGTACATCCTGGCCGGCATCCGGCTGGCGCTGGGCTGGATCTTCCTCTGGGCGTTCATCGACAAGCTGTTCGGCCTCGGGCTGGCCACCGAGTCGAAGAACGCCTGGATCAACGGGGGCAGCCCGACCGAGGGGTTCCTCACCTTCGGGGTCGCCGGTCCCTTCAAGGACGTTTACGCCGGGATCGCCGGGGCCGCCTGGGCGGACTGGCTGTTCATGGCCGGCCTCGCCGGGATCGGCGTCGCCCTGTTGCTCGGCGTCGGCATGCGGGTCGCCGCCGTCGCCGGAGGGCTCCTCCTGGTGCTGATGTGGACCGCCGTGCTGCCTCCGGAGAACAACCCCTTCATGGACGACCACCTGATCTACGCCGCGGTGCTGGCGGTGCTGGCGCTGGTCAACGCCGGCGACACCTGGGGCCTGGGCCGGGCCTGGGCACGGCTGCCCATCGTCCGTCGGATGCGCTGGCTCCGCTGATCCACACCGCACCACCCTCGGGCGGGTGTCAGCACCGGTGACGCCCGCCGAGGCGTGCGGCCGGCCTTTTGCCCTGAACACCCCGGTGGGTCGTGGATCCGCCGGGGTGTCGCCACGCCGGTAGCGGGACCGCCGCACATCGGTGGGCTGCGATCCGGCAGGATCGACGGTGACCGGACACATCACCCAAATGGCAGGAGTTCCCCGCATGAACCAGGCAGCAGGCGCCCGATCGGGCAAGCCCGAGGTGGGTCCGATCGAGGGTGCGCCGCCGGCCGACCTCGTGATCGAGGACATCACCGTGGGCGAGGGCCCGCAGGCCCAGCCGGGCCAGCTGGCCAGCGTGCACTACGTCGGCGTGTCGCACTCCACCGGTAGCGAGTTCGATTCGTCCTGGAACCGGGGTGAGGCGTTCGAGTTCCCGCTCGGCGGCGGCCAGGTCATCGCCGGCTGGGACCAGGGCGTTGTCGGCATGCGCGTCGGCGGCCGGCGCCGCCTCACCATCCCGCCGCACCTGGGGTACGGCGACCGCGGCGCGGCCGGCGTCATCAAGCCGGGCGAGACGCTGGTCTTCGTCGTCGACCTGCTCGGCGTGCGCTGATTTGATCCTCCGGGGGTCGCCGGCCGAAGCCGGCGGCCCCCGCTGGGCAGCAGCAGGCGGAGGCCGGATCAGGCGGAGACGGGGGCGTTGGTCAGGCGGCCAGTGCCAGGCGTGCGGCCGCGACCGTCGGGCGGCGCGCGGCCTCGACCGCTCGGGCCGGCTCCAGGATCGGCATCACCCGGTGCAGACCGGTGGCGCGCAGCACCCGGGTCACCACCGGGGTCGGATCGACCAGGACGAGCTCGCCACCACGGGCCCGGACCCGCAGATGGGCGGCGAGCAGCGCGCGCACCCCGGCGGCGGAGAGCAGTTGCAGCTCGGACAGGTCCACCTGGAGCGCCGGGCGGGCCGGCGCCGACCACAGCGCGGAGCGGAACGCGGCCACCGTGGCGATGTCGACCTCGCCGGCCACCCGCACCAGGACAACCTGATCACCCACGCTGACCTGCACGTCGAACCGGTCGCTGCGCTCTCCCATGCCGAGAAATCTAGCCCCCACCACCGACAGTTTCGCCCCTCCGCGGAGTGATTCCGGGTACGTCCAGGGTCAGACCCCGAGGCCACCCCGATCCCCCTCAGGGCGGAGGCCAGGGTCCCCCGGCCCCGCGCTCGCCACCGCGGAGAGCACCGGCGCCGCCGCCCGAGGCACGCGCCGGCCACCGGGAGTCCGACGCCCGTCCGCTCGACGGCCGGCGCGCCGCGACGCGGCGGTGATCCGTCCCGGCCGGCATCGGCGGTGGAGAATGGACAGATGCTGATCCCCCGGCCCCGGCCGCCCCGGCTCATCCGGCCCGTCCGCGAGCAGGCCACCGTCCCTCCCCCGCTCACCGGGGCGTGGGCGGCCAACGACCGCCGGCTCGACCACGTCGACCTGCTGCCACTGCCCGACGGCGCCGTCGGGCCCGAGGACGTGCTGGTCGACCCGGGCGGCCGGGTGATCAGCGGCGACGAGGACGGCCGACTCTGGTGGTGGCCGGCCGACGCGCCGGCCGGCACCCGACCCCGCCTGCTGGCCGAGACCGGCGGTCGGCCGCTCGGCATCGAGTTGGACCCGTCCGGTGAGGCGCTGATCGTCTGCGACGCGTACCGCGGGTTGCTGCGGGTCACGCCCGACGGCGCGGTACGCGAGCTGACCGGCACGGCACCCCCGGTGCACCTGGCCAACAACGCCACGGTGTCCCGCGACGGCACCATCTACTTCACCGACTCCTCCGACCGGTTCCCGGTCTCGCACTGGAAACGGGACCTGCTGGAGCACCGCCCCAACGGTCGGGTGCTCGCGCACCACCCGGCCAGCGGGCGCACCGAGGTGGTGACCGACGGGCTGTACTTCCCCAACGGGATCGCGCTGACTCCCGACGAGTCGGCGCTGATCCTGGTGGAGACCACCACCCACCGGTTGCTCCGCGTCGAGCTGGGCGGCGGGGTGCGGGTGCTCGGCGACCTGCCCGCCTATCCGGACAATCTCTCCGCGGTGGGCGACGGAACGTACTGGATCGCGCTGCCCAGTCCGCGGGTGCCGGTCGCCGAGCGGCTGCTGCCGCACCCGCGGCTGCGCCAGCTCGCCGCGTTGCTGCCCGACGCGATGCAGCCGCAGCCACGCCGCTACGGCTTGGTCGCGCTGGTCGACGGCGCGGGCACGGTCCGCCGGACGCTGCACGGTCCGGCTGGGCACTACTGGATGATCACCGGGGTACGCCAGCACGGCGACCAGCTCTGGTTGGGCAGCCTGATCGGGTCAGGAGTGGCCCGGGTACCGCTGGACTGATACGGCCGGGCCGGGATCGTCTCCGGTGTCGGCCGCGCCCCCGAGGTCCGCACCGGGTCCGGGGCCGGCCCGCCGGAATGGCGGGCCGGCCCCGAGGCCGTCGGCGATCTCTCAGCGGCCGCTGACCGAGGGCGCCGGTGCGGGCGACCCGCCGGCCACCGCGCCCGGGTGCGCCGGGGCGACCGGCGCGGGCCGCAGCCCGGGCGGCACCGGCAGGGCGCTGCCCCGGACGAACTCGTCCCAGCTCACGTTCCACGCGGTCCAGCCGTTGCCGGCCTGCAACGGCACCTCGGTGCCCTTCACGGTGACCAGGTCACCGACCTGGGTCAGCCCCATCAACCAGTCCGCGGCGGTGGCGGCGACGTTCGTGCACCCGTGCGAGACGTTGGTGCTGCCCTGGTCGCCCTCCGACCAGGGGGCCGAGTGGATGAACTCGCCACCCCAGGTGAGTCGCTGAGCGTCGTCGACGTCGACCACGTAGCCGCCGTCCGGCTCACCCCGGGTGTCGAACGTGGTCCGCTCGTGCTTCTCCATGATCACCATCTTGCCGCTCGAGGTGGGCGTACTCGGCTTGCCCAGGCTGACGGGGATCCGGCGGACCTGCTTGCCGTCGCGCAGCACGGTCATCTGCTTGGTGGCGTTGTCGATCTCCAGCGCGACCTGCTTCCCGATCTTGGAGGTTGCGGTCCGCTCGGCGTCGCCGACCCGGTCCTTGCCGATCGGCAGTCCCTCCAGGCCGGCCCGGACGCTGATCGTCGTGCCCGGACGCCAGAAGTCTGGTGCCCGGTAATAGACCTGGGTTCCGTCGTCCAACCACGACCAGGCACCCGGCTGCGGCGGATTCGTCTTTACGAACAACCGGCGCTGGACGTCCGCCCTGGCCTCTTTCGGAATTCCCGGGTCGAACGCCACCGTTACCGGCATGGCCGTGCCGTACGTCCGGTTGCCGACGAAATAAAGCGTGCTGGTGATCTGTGGTCTGGTGGATTTGGCCATCGTGGTGAACGTGGTGGTCCGGGTCGTCGTGGCACCCGAGTCGCCGGTCGCCGTCACTTCGGCGGTGTAGGTCCGCTTCGGTTGCAGCGGCGTGCTCGGCACCCAGCCCGAGCCGTCCTCACGCGGTTCCGCCTTGACCTGCTTGCCCTTGTCGTCCGTGAGCCGGACGTCGGTGACCCGCCCGCCCTTGACCGCGGTACCCACCTCGGCGCTGACCGGCACCTCCCGGGCCTTGTCCCCCGGCGTCACGGTGAGCTCCGGCGGGGCGGCGTGCCGCTTGCCCGACGCCGGGTCCCGGTCGGAGGTGCACCCGCCCACAACCAGCGGTGCGGCTGCGATGGTTACCGCCAACAGCGTCAATCGCCGCCTCAACGTCATGTTCAGTCCCCCCGTTTTCGACTTCCCTCTGCCACATTCTGGCCGCCTCGATCGGGGTGCCCATGCCATTCGGAAATAATCGTCGGCGCATTTATCGGCGCATTTTCCGGCGTTGAGGCACTTGACGAAACAAAGGCGCAACCGGCCCACCGTGAGCGGCACCGACCCACTCCGACCGGCCACACCCCACCCGACCCGCCCCGTCCCGTCCGGCCCTCACCACGGGGGTCTTGCACGGTCTGCCACAGTTCCGCTGCTTTCGCCCCTGGTACCACCAGGCAGGAATCCCACGGTCCTGGAGGTACGACGCCCGACCGGGCCAGGCCGGCGTCGGACACGAGAAGCAGGAGGTCAGGGCGGGTGGCGCAGCACGAGGAAGGACTTTTGTCGGCAGGAGCGAAACTTCTGCTGATCGAGACGAAGCTTTGCCTTCGTCCGGAGGCAAGGGTAAGGTCGCGATTCAGATAGAAGGTTGCCCATTCGTCGATCACTCTGCCGCCACCCCGCCGGGTCGCTGTGTTCCGCTCCCGACAGGTCCGGGCCGCACCCGCGCGCCGTCCGCCATCGTCCCGCCGGATCCCGGATCCGGCCGGTTCGGCGCGCCCGGAGGCGGCAGGCGGTCGACCTCCCCCGACGGCGAGCCAGCCGTCAGGAAGGGACCACCACCATGGATCAACAGACCAACGGACCGGAGTCGGCACCGGCGTCCGAACCGGTCAGCCGACGCGGCGTGCTCCGCGCCGCGACCGTCTCCGCCGCCGCCCTCGGCACCGCCGGCCTGCTCGCCGGTCCGGCCGCCGCCGCGCCGGCCGCACAGTCCCACGGCCGGCGCCGGGTGCCGGTGGACCGGATCAGCATCCAGCTCTACACGCTGCGCGACCAGCTCGCCGCGGACCTGCCCGGCACCCTGGACGCACTGCGGCGGATCGGCTACCGGCGGGTGGAGCACGCCGGCTTCGTCGGGCGCACCGCGGCGCAGTTCCGGGCCGCGCTGGACGCGGCAGGGCTCCGCTCCACCTCCGGGCACACCGGCATTCCGCAGCCGTTCGACGCCGCCACCTGGGAACGCGCCCTCGCCGACGCGAACGTGGTGGGCTGCAAGAAGATCGTCCACCCGTACTTCGGTCGGGACGCCGAGGGGCGCCCGATCCGGGACCCTGCCGTCTACCGCGCCCTGGCCCGGGACCTGAACCAGGCCGGCCGGCTCGCCGAGCGCGCCGGGCTGGACTTCGGCTACCACAACCACCAACTGGAGTTCGTGCCACTGACCGACGGGTCGACCGGCTTCGACATCCTCACCCGGCAGACCGACCCGCGGCTGGTCCACTTCGAACTCGACCTCTACTGGACCTGGCGGGGCGCACACGACCCGGTCGACGTGATCCGGGCCAACCGCGGCCGGATCCGCCAGGTGCACGTCAAGGACCTCGACGTCGAGGGTGGCTTCGCCGACCTCGGCGACGGCGTCATCGACTTCGGACGGATCTTCGCCCACGAGCGGGAAGCCGGCATCGAGGAGTACATCGTGGAACGCGACGACGCGGGCACCCCGCCGCGCGCGCCCGCCGATGCCCTGGACACCGCCCGCGTCGGCTTCGACTATCTCGCCTCACTCCGGTACTGACGAACACTCGGGGGACGACTCCATGAAAAGGACCGCACTCGTGTCCGCCCTGCTGCTGGTGACGGCCGGCCTGGCCGCGCCACCGGCAGCCGCCGCGCCCGCACCGGCGGCACCACCGGACAGCAGTTTCCAGAAGGTGACACTGAACGACTTCCCCGGCGAGCCGATGAGCCTCGCCGTCCTGCCCGACCTGCGGGTGCTGCACACCTCCCGCACCGGCGAGGTACGCATCCACGACCCGCGCACCGGGCTGAACACCCTCGCCGCCGACATCCCGGTGTACGAGCACGACGAGGAGGGCCTGCAGGGGGTCGCCATCGACCCCAACTTCGCCCAGAACAAGTGGGTCTACCTCTACTACTCGCCGCCGATGAACACGCCGGTGGACGACCCGGCGACCCCCGACGTCAACGAGGGGGACGCGCCGGAGACCGGCACCGAGGCGGACTGGCAGCGGTTCAAGGGCGCGCTGCGGCTGTCCCGGTTCAAGCTGGACGGGCAGAAGCTGAACCTCGCCAGCGAGCAGCAGATCATCGACGTGCCCACCGATCGGGGCATCTGCTGCCACGTCGGCGGCCAGATCGACTTCGACAGCAAGGGCAACCTGTACCTGTCGACCGGTGACGACACCAACCCGTTCGCCTCCGACGGCTACATCCCGATCGACGAGCGGGCCGACCGCAACCCGGCGTACGACGCCCAGCGCACCTCGGCCAACACCAACGACCTGCGCGGCAAGCTGCTGCGTATCAAGGTGAAGGCCGGTGGTGGTTACACGGTGCCGGCCGGCAACCTGTTCAAGCCCGGCACGGCGCAGACCCGCCCGGAGATCTACGCGATGGGGCTGCGCAACGCGTTCCGGTTCGCCGTCGACCGGCGGACCGACGACGTGTACCTGGGCGACTACTCCCCGGACGCCTCCAACCCGAACCCGGAGCGCGGGCCGGCCGGGCACGGTCGGTGGATGCGCATCGACAAGCCGGCGAACTACGGCTGGCCGTACTGTGTGACGCCGACGATCGCCTACCGCGACTACGACTTCGCCACCGGCGAGTCCGGCGCCAAGTTCAACTGCAAGCGCCCGGTCAACGACTCGCCGCACAACACCGGCAAGCGGCAGCTGCCGCCAGTCGAGCAGCCGGAGGTCTGGTACCCGTCCGCGGCGTCCGGTGAGTTCCCGCAGTTGGGCACCGGCGGCATCGGGCCGATGGGCGGCCCGGCGTACGACTACGACGGGACCAGCACCTCGCGGACCCGCTGGCCGGCCTACTACGACGGGGTGCCGCTGTTCTACGAGTGGACCCGCGACTACATCAAGGAGTTCCGCCTCGACTCCGACGGCGACGTCAACGACATCCGCCCGGTGGTGCCGTCGCTGGTGGTGGACAACCCGATGGACATGGAGTTCGGCCCGGACGGCGCGCTCTACGTCCTGGAGTACGGCGACGGCTACTTCGCCGAGAACCCGGACGCGCAACTGTCCCGGATCGACTTCGTCCGGGGCAACCGGACGCCGATCCCGAAGATCAGCGGCACCCCGACCGTCGGGCAGGCACCGCTGACCGTCGCGTTCTCCAGCGCCGGCACAACCGACCCGGACGGTGACAAGCTGAGCTACGCGTGGGACTTCAACGCGGACGGCTCGGTGGACAGCACCGCTCCGAACGCGAGCTGGACGTTCCCGGAGAACGGCTCGTACACGCCGACGCTGAAGGTGACCGACCGCACCGGACGGTCCGCCTCGGCCTCCCTGCCGCTGGTGGTCGGGCCGACCGCGCCGATCGTCGAGTTCGTCGCACCGGTGGCCGGGCAGCCCTTCCAGTTCGGGCAGACGGTCGCGTACGAGGTGAAGGTCACCGACGACCTGCCGGTGGACTGCTCCCGGGTGAAGGTCACCTACGTGCTCGGGCACGACGAGCACGGGCACCCGCTCTCCACGTCGACGGGTTGCAGCGGGACCATCCCGACCTTCATCGACGGTGGGCACAGCGGAGCGGACAACCTGACGGCGGTCTTCGTCGCGGAGTACACCGACGCGCCGACCGAGCCGGGCGTGCCGCCGCAGTCCGCCTCGGCCACGGTGGTGCTGGATCCGACCCCGGTGGCCGGCCTGGCCGGCTGACCAGTTTCACGGTGACAGCGGCGGCGGTCGGAGCATTCCGGCCGCCGCCGCCCGTCGATCAGGCCCAGTCGCTGTCGACGTGGTTGTCGCGCCAGCGACCGCCCACCGGCGGGGTGTCCAGCCGCATCCCGTCCTCGGCGTTGCCGGCGAGGTCGTTGTCCTCGACCCGGCAGTCCACGCAGCTGCCCCGCTCGGTGATCCACAGTCCGTGGGTCTGAGTTCCGGATTCGTGGTTGTCCCAGATCCGGTTGCCGCGGATGGTGGCCGAGTCGAACGGCGCGTCGATGGTGATGCCGGCTCGCCGCCCGGGTGCGGGGGCCAGTTCGTACGCGCAGCCCGGCGGCGGCACGTCCCCGCTCCACGCGGTGAACGCGTCCGGACGGACCGGGGCCAGGCTCAGTTCGTCGGCGGTGTTGGAGGCCACCGTGGCCACGGAACGGCCGACCCGCAGGACCTTGCCCCGGTGCCCGTCGTGCGGCCAGTCGGCCGCCCGATCCACCAGGCTCCGCTCGCTGTAGCGGACGGCATCGCCCGTACCGCCGGCGGCTCTCGCGTACTGCCGCCCGTTGTTGCGGATCCGGTTGTTGAGCAGCACCGCGTCGGTCATCTGGTGGTCGATGCGGACGGCGTCCAGCCCGTTGCCCCAGAACTCGTTGCTCTCGATCACCACGTCCCGGATCGGGCCCTGGTAACCGCGCCCGAGGTCGTGCGCGTGGTAGCCGTGCTGGCCGTTGCCGCTGATCCGGTTGCCCCGGACGATGTACGGGCCGGGGCTGTTGCCGATGCTGACCCCGTCGCGCAGGTTGCCGTCGATGACGCAGTCGGTGAGGAGTCCACCCCGCCCGGCGACGGACGAGGTGCCCTGCGCCGACACGTCGAAGCCGGCCTCCAGATTGCCGGACATCGTGCAGGCGGACACGATCAGGCCGTCGGTGCCCCAGTCGGAGATGCCGAACCGGTTGCCCTGGCTGTGGCAGCCGATGATGCGGTAGCCGCGGGGCGGCTCCCAGTAATCCTTCTGCAGCTCCAGGAATATCCCGTTGGTGCCGTTGGCCAACGCGGTGCAGTTGGCGATGGTCAGCCGCTCCACCGGGCCCCACCCGCCGACGCCGATTCCGATGCCGGCCCCACCCATCTGCTCGCCGTTGTCCAGTCGACCGCAGCCGACCACCACCACGCCGTCGATGAGCGAGTCCTGGAGGAAGTCGCAGCCCAGTCCGCTGGCCGCGGTGTGGTGGATGTAGAGGTTCCGGAACACGCCCCGCACCACGTACTGCAGGCCGAGGCCCTTGGCCAGGTAGTTGTACTCGGCCATCGCCACGCCCGAGCCGTCGACCTGGAAGTCGGCGAAGGTGCAGTCGGCGATGTGCCGGTCCCGGTCGGCGCCGTGCTGGAGGGTCGTCCAGAAGGCCAACGGAGTGGGGTCGACCCGGTTGCCCTCGTTGCTGAGCATGAACCGGGTCGCCGCCGGGCCGGCCCCGACCAGCGACACCCCACTGCGCCACACGGTGCCGGCGTCGCGGATCGAGTAGATGCCCGGTGGGCAGTAGATGACCCGGGCCCGCCCGTCCGAGGCGTACCCTGCGCCGAGCCGGTCCACGAGGGCTGCCAGCGCCGGCTGGTCGTTGGTCGCGCCGTCACCGGTCAACCCGTACTCCAGGGCGTCGCAGTAGAGCGGCGCGCCGGCTGCGGCGGGCCGCCGTACCCGCACCGAGTCGAGTATCGCCTCGTACGCCACGGGCCGGCTCCCTTCGACGCGGGTGGTGCGCGCCGACTTCCCGGTGACGTGTGCGGGAAACCCATGGATGCGGGCCGGCCCCGGCACCGCACAGGGCAGCACCGGGGCCGGGGTACGCCGGGTCAGACGGCGGCGATCAGCAGCGCCGGGCGCTCCACGCAGTCGGCGACGTGCCGCAGGAAGCCACCGGCCACGCCACCGTCGCAGACCCGGTGGTCGAAGGTGAGGCTGAGCTGGGTCACCTTGCGCACGGCGAGCTGCCCGTCCACCACCCACGGCTTGTCCACGATCCGCCCCACGCCGAGCAGTGCCGCCTCGGGGTGGTTGATGATCGGTGTGGAGCCGTCCACGCCGAACACCCCGTAGTTGTTCAGGGTGAAGGTGCCGCCGGTCAGCCGGGCCGGCGCCAGGGTGCCCGCCCGCGCCGCCGCGGTGGTGGCAGCCAACTCCGCGGCCAACTCGGCGGTGGTGAGCCGCTGGGCGTCGCGCAGCACCGGCACCAGCAGGCCCCGGTCGGTCTGCGCGGCGATGCCCAGGTGCACCCCGGCGGACTGGACGATCTGCTGGGCGTCGGTGTCGACCCGGGCGTTGAGCTGCGGGAACCTGCGCAACCCGGAGAGACAGATCCGGGCCAGCAGGGCCAGGATGCTCACCGGCGCGTCCGGCGTCGCCGCGTTGATCGCGGCCCGGGTTTCCAGCAGCCCGGTGGCGTCCACGTCGACCCAGATGGTCACCTCGGGGATCTCCCGCCGGCTGCGGGAGAGCTTGTCGGCGATCACCTTGCGGACCCCCGTGAGCGGGACGATCACATCGCCGTCCCCGCCCGGAGCCACCGTCACGTGCAGGTCCGGTACGGCCGCCAGCCGGGGAGCGGGCGCGGCCAGTGCCGCCTCCACGTCAGCGCGGCGGATCACGCCGCCGGGCCCGGACCCACGCACCGTGCTCAGGTCGACGCCGTGCTCCCGGGCCAGCCGACGGACGATCGGTGAGATGACCAGGGCCGTCGGCGCGGTGACGCGGTCGCCCGGCTCGGCGATGTCCGCCGGGCTGGCGCCGGTCGCGGCGCTGGTGCCACCGGACGGTGGGGCGTCGGTGGGCTCGGGTGCCAGCGCGAGCCGGGGCCGGCGTCGCCGCCGGACCGCTCCACCGTGCCCGGTGCCGTACCCGATCAGCACGTTGCCGGAGCCCGCGCGCTCCTCCTCGCGGTAGGTGGCGTGCCCGGCCGGCTCGTCGTCGCCGTCGAGCGGCGCGATGGTGATCAACGGCTGGCCGACCGGACGGACCTCACCCGCCGCGCCGTGCAGGGTGACCACTCGGCCGGCGTACGGACAGGGCACGTCGACGACCGCCTTGGCGGTCTCCACCTCGACCACGCTCTGGTCGACCGTGACCACGTCGCCCACGGCGACCCGCCACTCGACGATCTCGGCCTCGCTCAGCCCCTCGCCCAGGTCGGGCAGGAGGAAGACCTGCGTCCGCTCGACGGTGGTCATGCCGCGCTGCCCTGCATCGACCAGCGCGGGTCCGGCTGGTCGTCCCACTGCAACCGGGCCACCGCGTCGAGCACCCGGTCCACCCCGGGCAGGTGGGTGTGCTCCAGCATCGGCGCCGGGTAGGGGATGTCCAGCCCGGCCACCCGCAGCACCGGGGCGTGCAACGCGTGGAAGCAGCGTTCCTGCACCCGGGCGGCGATCTCCGCGCCGACGCCGGCGAACCCGGGCGCCTCCTGGATCACCACGCACCGGCCGGTACGCCGGACGGAGGCGGTGATCGTGGCGTCGTCGAACGGCACGATGGTGCGTACGTCCACCACCTCCAGGTCCCAGCCCTCCTCACGGGCGGCCTCGGCGGCCTCCAGCGCGACCGGCACCGCCGGCCCGTACGCCACCA
Source organism: Micromonospora sp. U21 (assembly GCF_018070045.1). GTDB lineage: Bacteria > Actinomycetota > Actinomycetes > Mycobacteriales > Micromonosporaceae > Micromonospora. The sequence continues at coordinate 260,708 of NZ_JAGPYK010000002.1, read as the reverse complement.
GGGTGGCGTCGCGACCGGGCCGACGCACGACCGCCCGGCCGAACGGCTCGGTACGCGCCGGCAGCTCCGCGTCGGCGCTGGCGAAGTAGAGCTTCTTGGGCTCCATGAAGACCACCGGGTCCGGGTCCTCGATCGCCTCCCGCAGCAGCGAGTACGCGTCCTGCACGGTCGCCGGGGTGACCACCTTCAGGCCGGGGGTGTGCGCGTAGTAGGCCTCGGACGAGTCGCAGTGGTGCTCCACCCCGCCGATCCCGCCGGCGTACGGCACCCGGATGACGATCGGCACGCTCAGCGCGCCCCTGGTGCGGTTGCGCAACTTCGCCACGTGCGAGGCGATCTGTTCGAACGCCGGGTACGCGAACGCGTCGAACTGCATCTCGACCACCGGCCGCAGCCCGGACATGGCCAGGCCGACGGCGAAGCCGACGATGCCGGCCTCGGCCAGGGGGGTGTCGAAGCAGCGGTTCTCGCCGAACCGGGCCTGGAGGCCGTCGGTGATCCGGAAGACGCCGCCGAGCTGGCCGACGTCCTCACCGAAGACGACGACCCGCTCGTCGGCGGCGAGGGCGTCGCCGAGCGCGGTGTTGAGGGCCTTCGCCATGGTGGTGGCCATCAGGCGTCACCCTCCTCGTCGCGGGCGGCGGCCAGCTCGGCGCGGACCTGCTCGCGCTGCTCGACCAGTTGCGGGGTGGGCTCGGCGTAGACATGGTCGAAGAGGCTCAGCGGGTCGACCGTGGGCTGCTCGTTCATCCGGGTCCGCAGGTCCGCCGCGTACGCCTCGGCCTGCTCGGCGACGTCGGCGACAGCCGCGTCGTCGAGCACTCCGCGCGCCCGCAGGTAGGTCTCCAGCCGGGTGACCGGGTCCCGGTCCCGCCAGGCGTCGACCTCGGCGCCGTCGCGGTAGCGGGTGGCGTCGTCGGCGTTGGTGTGCGGCTCCATCCGGTAGGTGTGCGCCTCCACCAGGTACGGCCCGTTGCCGGCCCGTGCGTGCGCGACCGCGCGGGTCAGCACGGCGAGCACCGCGACCGGGTCGTTGCCGTCGACCTGCTCGCTGGGCACCCCGTAGCCGACGCCCTTGTAGGCCAGCGACGGCGCGGCGGTCTGCCGGGACAGCGGGACGCTGATCGCGTACCGGTTGTTCTGGACGAAGTAGACCACCGGCGCCTTGAACACGGCGGCGAAGTTGATCCCCTCGTGGAAGTCACCCTCGCTGGTCGCGCCGTCGCCGATGAAGGCCAGCGCCACCGTGTCGCGCCCCTGGTACGCCTCGCCGTGGGCCAGCCCGGCGGCGTGCACGCACTGGGTGGCGAGCGGGGTGCACTGCGGCGCGGTGCGTACCTCGGTCGGGTCGTAGCCGCAGTGCCAGTCGCCGCGCAGCAGGGTGAGCACCTCGACCGGGTCGATGCCCCGGGCAACCAGAGCCATCGACTCACGGTAGGTGGGGAACACCCAGTCGGTGTCCCGGACCGCGAGCACCGCGGCGACCTGGCAGGCCTCCTGGCCGCGGGAGGACGGGTAGACGGCGAGCCGGCCCTGCTTGGTCAGCGCGGTCGCCTGCGTGTCGAACCGGCGGCCGAGCACCATGCGGCGGTACAGCTCCCGCAGCGCCTCGACGGGCGGCTCCGGGTAGTCGGTGCGGGCGGGCAGCGGCGTGCCGCTCTCATCGAGCAGGCGGACCGGCTCGGCGTCGGGCAGCAGCGGGCGCGCCGGGTCGGGCGGGGTGGCCGCCCGACGGGTGCGCGGGGATGCCCTGCGGACCGCCTGGGGAGTGGTCGTCACGGCGGAACCTCCTGGGACGTGTGGTGGGCCTATGCTTCCGCCTGTCGGATGATTGACTCAAGATCCAGGTGGAAGGCGGGACGGTTGGCATGCGGAAGGCGTATCGGTGAGCCAGGAGGCCACAGACGGGGTGGGCCGGGCGGCCGGATCGGGACGATCGGCACGCCCCCTGGACGAGGTGGACCGGCGGATCCTCGACGAGCTGGTCCGTGACGGGAGGACCTCGGTGCGCACCCTCGCCGAGCGGATCCACATCTCCCGCACCAACGCGTACGCCCGGGTGGAGCGGCTGCTGCGCGACGGAGTGATCACCGGGTTCCGGGCCCAGGTGGCGCCCGTGGCGGCCGGCCTGGGCACCTCGGCGTACATCGCGCTGACGATCGAGCAGAACACCTGGCGGGAGGTCTCCGCGGAGCTGGCCCGGGTGCGCTACATCGAGCACGCCGCGCTGCTCGGCGGCGACCACGACGTGCTCGCGCTGGTCCGCGCACCGGACAACGCCGCGCTGCGGGACGTGGTGCTGGGCCGGGTGCAGAGCATCCCCGGCGTGTTGTCCACCCGCACCTGGCTCGTCTTCGAGGAGTTCGACGGGGCGGGCAGCCCCTGGGCGTGACAGCCGGGCGCTCAGCGTTCCGGCGGGGCCTCCAGCCCCTCCCGGTCGGCCAGCTCCAGCAGCGGCTCCAGCGAGCGCCGGTCGCCGTCCAGGCCGGCGTGCGGGTCGCCCCGCTCGGCGAACCGGGCCGGCACGGACAGCACGTCGAAGTCCTCCGGGCGGGCGTCGTCCAGCTCCGCCCAGTCCAGCGGTGCCGACACCAGTGCCCGGGGTGTCGGCCGGATCGAGTACGCCGAGGCCATCGTGTGGTCGCGGGACATCTGGTTGTAGTCGACGAAGACCGGCTTGTCCCGCTGCTCGCGCCACCAGGTGGTGGTGACCAGCTCCGGTAGCCGGCGCTGCATCTCCCGGCCGAGCGCGAGCACCGCCCGGCGGCAGTCGCCGAAGCTCCACCGCGGCTCGATCGACAGGTAGATGTGCAGGCCCCGGCCGCCGGTGGTCTTCGGATAGCCGGTCAGGCCCAGCTCGGCGAGGAACGCCCGCACCTCCTGGGCGACCGGCACCACCTGCTCGAAGTCGACGCCGGGCGCCGGGTCGAGGTCGATGCGCAGCTGGTCGGGACGCTCCACGTCGACGGCGGTGACCGGCCACGGGTGGAAGCGCAGCGTGCCCAGGTTGGCCGCCCAGATCACCACGGCCAGCTCGCTCGGCGCGACCTCGTCAGCGGTGCGGCCGCTGGGAAAGGTGATGTGCGCGGTCCGCACCCATTCGGGCGCGCCCGCCGGCAGCCGCTTCTGGTAGAACGCGTCACCCCGGTTGGTCTGCCGGGTGGCGATGGTCGCGCCCTCGAAGACGCCACGAGGCCAGCGTTCCAACATGGTCGGCCGGTCCCGCAGCGCGCGCAGGACGCCGTCACCCACCGACAGGAAGTAGCGGACCACGTCCAGCTTGGTCAGCCCGCGCTCCGGGAAGTACGGCTTGTCGGGGCTGGAGACGCGGACCAGCCGCTCCCCCACCTGGATCTCCTCCGCCGCCGTTGCCACGCCCACGAGGGTACGACGCCGGCGGGCTCCTCGCGGTCATCGACGGGAGACCAGCACGGCGCGGCGCGGGCGTGTCCGCCCGGCCCGCCGTCGACCGCCGTCCGGGCGGCAGGCCCGGTCAGGTGACCAGGAGGACGCCGACCAGAATCAGCGGCAACCCGACGAACAGGAAGATGCCGACCCCGGTGAGCACCCGCCCGCCGCCGGCCTCCTCGCGCTCCGGCGCGATCCCGAAGGTGGCACGCGGGCCCAGCATGCCGATCCGGCTCAGCGTCAGGTCGCCGGTCACTCCGAACAGGGCGCCCACCACCATCAGCGCGATCCCCAGTCGGCCGGTGTAGTCACCCCCGTCGACCGCCACCCAGACCGCCGCGGCGGCCGCGACCAGAACAGCGGCGATCAGGAACAGCAGCAAAGCTTCGCGCAGACCCCGGACGACCGTCATCGTCGGCCCCACCCCTCCGTCTCGGGGCGGCCCGGCCACCCCGGACGGCATTGTTCCCCATCAACCTCCTGCGGCGCTGTCCTGAACCGGACCGGTCCCGGGGGTATCGAGGGGATTGCCTCACGGTGGGGCACTGTGCTGCGGAGGTGAGCGCGGCGGATGCCGGTCAGCGACCGGCATCCGCCTTCGCACAGACGACGTTCGCCCCGGTCAGCGCTTCTCCTGCTGCATCCGGGACATCAGCATCTGCTTGCCCTGCTCGCCCGCCTTGCGGCTGTTTTCCTGGATCATGCGGAACCAGTTGGCCAGTTCACTGTCGCCACGCTGCTCGGCGTCGGAGATGTACGTGTCCATCCGGTACACGTTCTCCAGCGACATCTGCAACGTCCGGATCAGGTCGTAGTTCTTGTCCTTCACCGGGCTGGTCTGTTCCTTGACCATTGTTGCCACGGCGCACCTCCCCTGTCGGCTCGCGGTGAAGCCCACGCTTACCCGGCCGGCACGGGTTCACGCGCCGACCGGGGTCGCCGGTGCCGCATGATGGCGCGGTTACCGGGCACACGGGCCGGGTAGGGGTGCCGCATGGCCGAACTGGCAACCCTGTGGATCATCCGACACGGCGAGAGCACCGCGAACGTGGCGGCAACCGAGGCCGAGTCCTCGGGTGCGGACCTGATCGGGCTCACCCACCGGGACGCCGACGTGCCGCTCTCCCCCACCGGCGAGGAGCAGGCCCGGGCCACCGGTCGCTGGCTGGCCGGGCTGCCCGCGGACCGTCGCCCGGACGTGGCGGTGGTCTCGCCGTACCTGCGGGCGGTCTCCACGGCCGAGCTGGCACTGCACGCCACCGGGGTGCCGGTGAGCCGGGACGAGCGGCTGCGCGACCGGGATCTGGGCATCCTCGACGGGCTGACCGGGCACGGGGTCCGTCGGCGGTTTCCGGACGAGGCCGAGCGCCGGGCCCGGCTGGGCAAGTTCTACTACCGACCGCCCGGCGGTGAGTCCTGGACCGACGTGGCGCTGCGGCTGCGGACGCTCCTCGGCGACCTGCGCCGGGACCATGCCGGTCAGCGGGTGCTGCTCTTCGGTCACGACGCCCTCGTCTTCCTGCTGCGCTACCTGGTGGAGGGCCTGACCGAGCCGGAACTGATGGCGCTGACCCGCGAACACGTGATCGCCAACTGCTCGATCACCCACTGGTCGGCCGACAGCGAGGATCGGCTGACGCCCGGCGGGTTCAACGAGGTCGGCCACCTGCGCCAGCAGGGCGCCCAGCCAACCACGGAGGACGAGGTCCATGCCGAGCCGGTCTGAGGTGAAGGTGATCACGCCTGGGCTGCTGCGGGACTGGGCGCTGCCGGTCCCGGCCGGCGGCAAGGAGAGCCGGGGCACCGTGCTGGTGGTCGGCGGCTCCCGCTTCACCCCCGGGGCGGTGCTGCTCGCCGGGGTCGCCGCGTTGCGCGCCGGCGCGGGCGTGCTCCAGCTCACCGCCGCCGGGTCCACCGCTGCCACGCTGAGCGTCCAGGTGCCCGAGGCGCTGGTGATCGGGCTGCCGGAGACCCCGACCGGCGCGGTCGGCGCGGACGGGGACGGCCAGCTCGGCGAGTTGATCGGTCACGCCGACGTGGTGGCCCTGGGTCCGGGGCTGAAGGGAATCGACGAGACGCGCCAGCTGCTGAGCCTGGTCCTGGACGCGGCGGGGCCGCGCACCCCGCTGGTGCTCGACGCGTACGCGCTGGGCGCGCTCAGCCACGAGCCGGACCTGCTGGTCGGCTCGGGGCGGCCCGTGGTGCTGACCCCGAACGTCACCGAGGCCGGGCACCTGCTCGGCCGGGACCCCGCCGACGACCTGGACGCCGAGGCGGCCGTACTGGCCGCCCGGTACGAGGCGGTCGTCTCGCTGTACGGGCACGTGGCCACCCCGGACGGGCGGCGCTGGCGCGAGGAGAGCGGCGACGCCGGGCTGGGCACCTCCGGCAGCGGGGACGTGCTCGCCGGGCTGCTGGCCGGGCTGCTCTCCCGGCGCGCGGAGCCGGCGCAGGCCGCCTGCTGGGGCGCGTTCGCGCACGCGGTGAGCGGCCAGCGGCTCATCCCCCGGTACGGCCGGATCGGCTTCCTGGCCCGCGAACTGCTCGACGAGATCCCCCGCACCCTGGCCACCGTCTGACCGGTCGATTCCGGCGTATTCAACCTGTTTCCGCAGTTCACCACCGGGGTACCGGATCGACACCAGACGAGATCCAGGGAGGTCATGCCGGTGTCGACCGATGCCATCGTCCTGCTCAAAGAGGACCACAAGGAGATGCGCCGCCTGTTCAAGGCTTTCCAGGATGCCGAGGAGGGGCCGGCGAGCCAGCGGCAGAAGCTGGTGGGCCAGATCCTGGAGGCGCTGACCGTGCACACCTACCTGGAGAACGAGGTGATGTACCCGGAGATCCGCCGGCTCCTGCCCGACCTGGAGGACGACATCCTCGAGTCGTACGAGGAGCACCACGTGGCGGACCTGCTCTGCTTCGAGCTGGCCAGCATGGACGCCGAGGACGAGCGCTTCAACGCCAAGACGACGGTGCTGATCGAGAACGTCACCCACCACGTCGAGGAGGAGGAGCAGGAGTGGTTCCCCAAGGTGCGCGAGGCACTGGGCCGCAAGCAGCTCCAGGAGATCGGCGAGAAGATGCTCGCACTGCGCGCGGACGCGCCGCGTACCCCCGGCGAGCCGAAGGCGATCAAGAAGGCGATCGACGCGGTGACCGCCTGAACCACCCCGCGTACGACGAAGGGCCCGGCGCGTTGCCGGGCCCTTCGTCGTACGCCACCCCGCTCGGGGCGGCACCGCGCTCAGTCGCCCGAGCCCGGCTCGGCCATCCGGCGGTGCTGCTCGGACTTGAGCTTGTCCGGGACGATCTTGCCGGCCGCGGTCTGCACCTTGTTCATCAGCGAACCCACGGTGACCGTCTGGTCGCCCTTCATCAACGCGGCGAAGCCCTGCGCGGCGACCTTCGCCGGGTCGTCCTTCTTTGCGGAGCCCACGCGGGTGTCCTGCATGTCGGCCCGGTCGAAGAACTCGGTGTCGGTCGGACCGGGCATCAGCGAGGTCACCGTGACGCCGTTGTCCTTCAGCTCGTTGCGCAGCGCCTCGGCGAAGGACTGCACGAACGACTTCGACGCGTTGTAGACCGCCTGGAACGGCCCGGGCATCGTGGAGGCGATCGACGAGGTGAACAGCACCCGACCCGCGCCCCGCTCGACCATTCCCGGCAGCAGCCGCTTGGCCAGGTGCACCGTCGAGCGCACGTTCAGGTCGACGATCTCGAGCTCGTCACGCAGGTCGGTGCCGCCGACGAAGGACCCGCCGGCACCCCGGCCCGCGTTCAGCGCCAGGGCCCCGATCGGGCGCCCGGTCGCGGCGACGGCCGACACCAGCTCCTCCACGCCCTGTTCGCGGGCCAGGTCGACGCGGACCGGCTGGACCTGCGGGCCGCCGTCGCGTCGCAGCTTCTCCGCCGCCGCCGTGATGCCGTCGTCCTCGGCGGCGATGAGAAGGTCTAAGCCGTGCTCGGCGAACTGCACGGCCAGCTCGTACCCGATCCCGCTGGACGCCCCGGTCACCACGGCGAGCGGCCGCTCGGTGGTCGGTGTGGTCATGAAGGGTGGCTCCTCTCGTTCGGGCGGCGGTCGCACCCGCTGCGGTGACCCGCCTCGTACCGTGTGCCCCACCACGGACCGCCCAACCACCCCGGCGGGTCGCGTCGCGAGGTCGGCCGGGGCGGGCCCGGGTCGGCCCGGTAGGATCGGCGCGGGCCGTTACTGGCGCGTGGGGATGGAGAACCATCGGGGAGCGGCCCCGTCACGAGGACGTTTGCCGAGCGCCTGGGCCTTCCGCACGTCTGTAGGAGGTCGCATGTCGCGCAACGCCGAGTCCACCGCATTCCGGAGTGCCCTTGAGGTGATCCGGGCTGTCGAGCCGCGGGTGGCCGACGCCATCGGCGCCGAGCTGACCGATCAGCGGGAGTCTCTCAAGCTCATCGCCAGCGAGAACTACGCCTCCCCGGCGACCCTGCTGGCGATGGGCAACTGGTTCAGCGACAAGTACGCCGAGGGCACCGTCGGGCGCCGCTTCTACGCCGGTTGCCAGAACGTCGACACCGTCGAGGCGCTCGCCGCCGAGCACGCCCGCGAGCTGTTCGGCGCGGCGCACGCCTACGTGCAGCCGCACTCGGGCATCGACGCCAACCTGGTCGCGTTCTGGGCGGTGCTGGCCGACCGGGTGGAGTCCCCCGCGCTGAAGAAGGCGCAGGTGCGCCAGGTCAACGACCTCACCGAGGCCGACTGGTTCGCGCTGCGCCGCGAGCTGGGCAACCAGCGGATGCTCGGCATGTCGCTGGACGCCGGCGGCCACCTCACCCACGGCTTCCGGCCGAACATCTCCGGCAAGATGTTCGACCAGCGCAGCTACGGCACCGACCCGGCGACCGGTCTGATCGACTACGACCGGGTGGCCGAGGCGGCCCGCGAGTTCAAGCCGCTCATCCTGGTCGGCGGCTACTCGGCGTACCCCCGGAAGGTGAACTTCCGGATCCTGCGGGAGATCGCCGACTCGGTCGGCGCCACCTTCATGGTCGACATGGCGCACTTCGCCGGCCTGGTGGCCGGCAAGGTGTTCACCGGCGACTTCGACCCGGTGCCGCACGCGCACATCGTCACCACCACCACGCACAAGTCGCTGCGCGGGCCGCGCGGCGGCATGGTGCTCTGCCAGCCGGAGCTGGCCGACCAGGTGGACCGGGGTTGCCCGATGGTGCTCGGTGGCCCGCTGCCGCACGTGATGGCCGCCAAGGCGGTCGCGCTGGCCGAGGCCCGCCGTCCCGACTTCGCCGACTACGCCCAGCGGATCGTGGACAACGCGCAGGCCCTCGCGGAGGGGCTGCTGAGCCGGGGCGCGAAGCTGGTCACCGGCGGCACCGACAACCACCTGTTGCTGATCGACGTGTCCGGCTACGGGCTCACCGGCCGGCAGGCCGAGCAGGCGCTGCTGGACTCGGGCATCGTCACCAACCGAAACTCGGTCCCACAGGACCCGAACGGCGCGTGGTACACCTCCGGCATCCGGGTCGGCACCCCGGCTCTGACCACCCGGGGCCTGGGCGCCGCGGAGATGGACCAGACCGCGGAGCTGATGCACACCGTGCTCACCCAGACCACGGCCGGCGCCAACGCCGACGGCACCCCCTCGAAGGCCAAGTACACCCTCGACCCGGCCCTCGCCGACAAGATCGCCCGCCAGGCCACCGACCTGCTGGCCCCGCACCCGCTCTACCCCGCCATCGACCTGGCCTGACGCTGAGGCGGGCCACCCGCCGGGCCGCCCGCTCAGCGCGGACGGACGAGCACGATACCTCTGAGTCATATCGATGACTCAGAGGTATCGCGCTCGACCGGCCGGACCGGCGCCGGTAACGTCGGTCGGCCTCAGGCCAGGGGGCGCTTGAGGTGGTAGCGGTGGACTTCGGTGCTGCCCTGGACGTTGTTCACGTCCTCCCCGGCGGAGACCAGTTCCCAGCCCTCCCGGCCGACCCGATTGAGGTGCGCGATGGCGGTGTCACCGAAGGCGGTGATGTCCCTGCGGGAACCGTCCGGCGCGTACCAGACGAACGAGACGTGAAAATTGCGGCCCTGCCCCTGATAGCGGCGGACGAGCAGGGCGTACTCCCAGGCAACCATGCACCCCATTATGACCGTCCACGCAGGACGGCGGCACGCGGGTCGTCGCGCTTTGCCATCCGATGAACGCGGTGTGTCAGCACGCCGAGCGGGCCCGACGTACCCGACACCGACGACGCGGTGGCCGGCCGGATCGACGAGGCGCTGGTCCGCCGCCTGGTCGCCGACCAGCTCCCGCACTGGGCCGAGCTGCCGGTACGCGCGGTGGAGGTCGACGGCTGGGACAACCCCCCTGGCCCACGCTCGGGCGGGCACCGGCCGAAGCCCGACACGTGCTCGACCAACTGCTCGCCGAGCACACCGTGGCCCGCTGACCCCCCGTACGGTGTGGACATGGCCAGCTGGGAGGACGTCCGCCGGATCGCGCTCGCACTGCCCGAGACCACCGAGCGGGCCTCGTACGACGGGCTGCCCGCCTGGCGGGTGCGGGACAAGGCGTTCGTCTGGGAGAGGCCGCTGCGACGGGCCGACCTGGCCGCCCTCGGCACCGCCGCGCCCGACGGGCCGATCCTCGGCGTCCAGGTGCCCGACCTCGGCGTCAAGGAGGCCCTGCTCGCCGACGACCCGTCGGTCTACTTCACCACCCCGCACTTCGAGGGCTACCCGGCGGTGCTGGTCCGGCTCGACCGGATCGGTGTGCCCGAGCTGACCGAGGTGATCACCGAGGCGTGGTACGCCCGCGCCCCCAAGCGGCTCGCCACCGCCCACCGCGCCCAGCAGGAGCCGGCCGGCGGCTAGCTCGGCGGGATGCAGCAGACGCACGCGATCGTCGTCGACCTGGACGGCACGCTGATCGGCTCCAAGTCAACGGCCGGCCGGGGCCGGGGTCGCGTGTTCGGTGGCGCAACGTGGGCAGCGCAGCCGCGCCCCGGCGGCCCCGGGCACCCGTAGCCGCTGACCGCAACCACAGGTGAACACCGGCCGGGCCGCCCGCAGGTACTCGTCGCGCTCTCGGCGCGGCCAGCTGCCACGGCAACGGTTGCACCGTTTCGGCGGGTAGCTGTGGTAATAGGCCAGCCCGAGCGCTCCCGCGATCATCACGGTGGCCGAGACCGGCAGACCCAGCAGCGCGAGCAGGGCGGGCAGCATCGCGCCGAGACCGTCCGACAACACCCCACCGACCACTGTCAACACCACCGCGGGCACGCCGAGCAGGATGCCGGCGAAGCCCCACGTGAAGGCCAGCAGGGACAGCACGAAGACCGCCCGCACCCCGCCGGGCGCCCAGCGGGCCACGCCGTACCCGCCGCAGCGCGGGCAGTTCGGCGTGGCGCGGTGTGGCACGGACCGCAACGCCTTCGGTGCGAGCCACTCGACCAGTCGCTTGAGGATCTCCTCGACCAACTTGGTCGCCATGGTCTGGAGGAACGAGCTGAGCACCGACGCCACCTCCCCAACCGACGCAACCGGCCCGGCGCGCACACCGGATGCCGATCCGAGCACCGGCGATCGTGCGCGTCACAGGCATCTGCCCAGGTCAGGCCCGCATCGCCACGACGCCGGCCCACCGCAATCGTGACCGGCCGGCGCCATCAACCCGCCCCAGCGGGCCGACGCCGTCACACGGGCGATATCAATCCGACAGTGCGAGCCACACCCGGCCGGGGAGTTCGTCGCGCGTTCGTCCCGTGGCCGTGCGGGCGTCGGCTGGGGCGGCTAGCGTCGGCTGTCGTCCCCCCGCCCCGGGCCCGTCCGGCCGGCCGGACGGTCGGCGCGGGTCCGGAGCACCGCCCGGCACCCGGAGCGGGGACCGGGCACTGGCCGGCGCCCGGAACGTCCCGCACTCCCCCCACCGCCAGGAGGCTGCCGCGCATGACGTCGTCATCCACCCGCCGCACCACCGCCGAGGTCACCGCCGTCCACCGGATCGGCGACAGCGCGCCGCACAGCGCCTTCACCGACCTGGTCCGGTACGCCGGGAGCTGGTTCTGCGTCTTCCGGGAGGCCCGGACCCACCTCTCCGCGGACGGCGTGATCCGGGTGCTGACCTCCCCCGACGGGCGGTCGTGGACATCCGCGACGGTCGTCCGCCGGGCCGGGGCTGACCTGCGCGACCCGCGCTTCGTCCTGCGGCCCGACGGGCGGCTACAGCTGCTGGCGGTGGCGGCCACCGGCGAGACCACCAAGGCGTTCCAGACGATGACCTGGCTCTCCGCGGACGGGCACTCCTGGGGCGAACCTGCCCCGGTCGGCGAGCCGGGCGTCTGGGTGTGGCGGGCCGCCTGGCACGACGGCGCGATGTACGGCGTCGGCTACGCCACCTGTGAGCCGCGGTTCGCCCGGCTCTACCGCAGCGGGAACGGCATCGACCTCCAGCCCTGGGTGCCGACGCTCTTCGAGGGCGGCTACCCCAACGAGTCGGGGCTGGTCTTCGACCCGGACGGCAGCGCCATCTGCCTGCTGCGCCGCGATGGTGACGACGCCACCGCGCAGCTCGGCCGCGCCTGCCCGCCGTACCGGGACTGGAGCTGGATCGACCTGGGTGTCCAGGTCGGCGGGCCGGCACTGCTGCGGCTCCCCGACGGGCGGCTGCTAGCTGGGCTGCGCCTGCTCGACGGCGAGGTGCGCACGGCGGTCTGTGCGGTGGACCCGGAGCGGGGCGAGCTGACCGAACTGGTCGCGCTGCCCTCCGGCGGCGACACCAGCTACCCCGGCCTGGTCTGGCACGACGACCTGCTGTGGGTCAGCTACTACTCCTCCCACGAGGAGCGGACCTGCGTCTACCTGGCCGAGGTCAGCCTGACCGGCTGAGCGACCGGCCGGGCAGGCTGTCGCCCGCCGGGCGGTCGGGGCCGGGTCGTCGACCCGGTGCAGCGGGCCGGTCACGGCGTGGCTGCCGAGGGCGGCGTGGCTGCCGAGCGGACCACTGTGCCGGTGGTGGTACGGGGCGACCGGTCGCGCGGGCGCGGGATCGCCGCCGCCCCGGCGCGCCAGGTGGCCGGCGGGTGCCTGATGAACGGAACCTCGCCCGTCGGTCCGGGGTCCGTCGCCGTTGGACTCTCTGCCGCCACTGCCGATCACCACCCAGCGTCGAGACCCTCACGTACGCCTGCCAGGATGTTGCGGGGAACCATACGGCGCCTGCCGAAGACATTGCCAGATGCAAGTGGCTGGATCGAACTGACGACTGGCAGGATTGCCGGCAGGCTGTTCGACGGGCAGGATCGGCCGCGTATGTCGACAGGGTGTCACCGCCGGTTGACGCAGCGGCGGACGCCGCGCCACACATCGCGGCCACGGCCGAGCGCGCTCATCCCGGCGGCGCCGGAGCCAGGACTGGGGTGGGGGTCTCGGCGTGGATGTGGAAGCGCAGCGAGCGGGCGTCGGTGAAGCACTCCCGCATCGGGCGCACCAGGTCCCGGTGCTCAGGACTGCGCTCCCAGCTCTCGAAATCGGCCAGGCTCGCCCACTCACTGGTGATCAGCCACTGCTCTGGGTCCGTCGACGAGCGACAGACCTGGTCGACCAGGTGCCCCGGCACCCCGTTGGCAACCAGGTGCCGGACCGCCTCGTACGCGGCGAGGAACTGCTCGGTGCGCGGCACCGGCACCCGCACCAGGAAGACCACCCGGGCCCGCTGCTCGATCATGACGCCTCTCCCCTCATCGGCGCGGCCCCGCGCAGGACCAGCGCGCTGTTGAACCCGTCGAAGCCCCGCGCGCAGACCAGCGCCAGCCGGCTGCGCGGCCGGCGGTGTTCACGGAGGAAGTCCAGCTCGCACCCGTCGGCCACCTCGTCCGGGCCGGCGGAGGCGGGCAACGTGTCGTGCGCGAAGGCGAGCAGTGCGGTGGCCACGTCCAGCGCCGACCCGCCCTGGTACGCCCGCCCCGTCAGCGGCTTCTGGATGGTGACCGGAGGCGGCCGGTCGGCGAACACGGCGCGCAGCGCCTCGGCCTCGCTGCGGTCGTAGCGGGGTACGCCGAGCGCGTCGGGCAGCACCACGTCGATCCCGGCCGCCGCGACGCCGGCCCGGTCCAGGGCCAGCCGCATCGCCCGGGCGTACTGGGCCGGGTCGCCGGCGCTGTCCGCCGTCGTGTGCGCGGCGTCGTGGGTCGCGCCCCAGCCGCTCACCTCGCCGTAGATCCGCGCGCCCCGCGCCAGCGCGTGCCCCAGCTCCTCCACCACGAACACCGCGCCCCCCTCGGCGGGCAGGTAGCCGCTGGCCGCGACGTCGAACGGCCGGTACGCCCGCTCCGGGTCGGCGACGTCACTGAGCAGCCCCGAGCGCAGCTGGCAGGCCAGCGCGTACGGGCTCAGCGGGCACTCGGTGGCTCCGGCGATAACCACCGGCGTGCCCCGGCGCACCGCCCGGGCGGCGTGGGCCAGGCTGTCCAGCCCGCCGGCCGTCTCCGCGACCAGCACCCCGCTCGGGCCCTTGAACTGGTGGTGGATGGAGAGTTGCCCGACGCTGGCCGCGTAGAACCAGGCGATCGACTGGTACGCCCCGACGGTGCGCGACGAGCCGCCCCAGAGCCGTTGCAGCTCCCGCTGGCCGAACAGGTTGCCCCCGGACGAGCTGGCCAGGGTCACCGCATAGCCGTACGGGTCGGGAGCCCGCTCCGGCAGCCCGGCGTCGGCCAGCGCCAACCGGGTGGCGGCGAAGCCGAGATGCGTCCACCGGTCGGTCTGCACCAACTGCCGGTTGTCGGCGTACCCGTCGGCGGTGAAGTCGGGCACCTCCCCGCCGAAACGGGTCGGGTAGCCGGACGGGTCGAACAGGGTGATCGGCCCGGTCCGCCGGGTGCCGGCCAGCACGGTGCGCCAGTGCGCGTCCGCGCCGACACCGCTGGGCGCGACGACGCCGATGCCGGTCACCACCGCCCGGGCGTTCACCGCGGCACCGCCGCGGCGGGCAGCCGGCGGAACACCATCGCGGACTGGAAGCCGCCGAAGCCGCTGCCCACCGAGAGCGCCACGTCCACCGGGACCTCCCGTGCCTCGTTCGGCACGTAGTCCAGGTCGCACTCCGGGTCCCGCGTGGCCCAGTTCGCCGTCGGCGGCACCACGCCGAACTCGATGGCCAGCGCGCAGGCGGCCATCTCGATCGAGCCGATCGCGCCGAGCGAGTGCCCGACCATCGACTTGATCGAGCTGATCGGCACCCGGTACGCGGCCTGGCCCAGCGCCCGCTTGAACGCGGCCGTCTCGTGCCGGTCGTTCTGCCGGGTGCCCGAGCCGTGCGCGCTGATGTAGGAGACCTGCTCGGGGGCGATTCGTCCCTGCTTGAGCGCGTCGGTGACGGCCAGCCCCATCTCCAGCCCGTCCGGGCGCAGCCCGGTCATGTGGTAGCCGTTGCTGCGGCTCGCGTAGCCGGCGACCTCGCAGTAGACGTGCGCGCCACGGCGCCGGGCGCGCCCGGCCTCCTCCAGCACCAGCACCGCCGCACCCTCGGCCAGCACGAACCCGTGCCGGTCGGCGTCGAACGGGCGCGAGGCGTGCGCCGGGTCGTCGTTGTCCGGGCTGGTCGCCTTGATCGCGTCGAACGAGGCGACGGTGACCGGCGAGATCGGCGAGTCGGCCGCGCCGGCCAGCACCACGTCGGCCTCACCGTCCGCGATCATCTGGTGGGCGTAACCGATGGCGTCGATGCCGGAGGTGCAGCCGGTGGAGACGACCTGCGCCGGGCCGTGCAGCCCGTGCCGGCAGGCCACGTCGGCGGCCAGGCTGCTGGGCACCAGGGCCTGGTAGAGGTACGCACCGCCGCGCGCCGCGTCGACCAGCCAGTGCCGGCCGTGCTCGCTGACCGTCACGTACTCCTGCTCCAGGGCCATGGTGCCGCCCACGGCGGTGCCGAGCACCACCCCGGCCCGGTCCCGCTCGGCGTCGGTGAGCACCAGGCCGGCGTCGGCGACCGCCTCGGCGGAGCAGGCCAGCGCGAACTGCACGTACCGGTCGGCCCGGCGCCGCTCGGCCTCGGTGAGCCCGGCGGCGACCGGATCGAAGTCGCACTCGGCGGCGATCTGCGAGCGGAACGCCGACGGGTCGAAGAAGCTGATCCGCCGGGTGGCGGTACGCCCCTCGGTGATGGTCTTCCAGAAGCGGTCCCGGCTGGCGCCGCCGGGGGCGACCACCCCGACGCCGGTCACCACCGTGCGGCGCCCGGTCACGCCCCGCCCCGCTGCTCGACGAGTTCCGTGTCGACGTGCCCCAGCTCCGGCCGGGGGGCCAGCGGGCCCAGGTGGAAGACCACCTCGGCTGGTTCGACCCCGGTGTTGCGCAGCCGGTGCCGCACGTTGACCGGCACGAACAGCGCCTCGCCCGTGGCCAGCAGCGTCGGCTGGTCGTCCAGGTCGACCGTGATCGCGCCGCGGGCCACGTACAGGAACTCCTCGCTGTACGGGTGGTAGTGCTCGGCGATCCGCTCCCCCGGCGCGAGCGTGGCCACCCCGAGGAAGCCGGAGGTGCTGCCGACGGTGCGGGGGCCGAGCAGCACCCGCAGCTCACCGCCGCGCCGCCGGTCGGCCGGTACGTCCCGGGCGGCGACCGGTCGGGTGCTCAGGTCACTCATCGCCGGCCTCCGTCGGCTCGTCGCCAGCTGCCGGACGGCCCAGCTCGGCGCGCTGCCGCGCGATACGCTCGACCCGGTCCTTGATCACCCCGAGTTGGATGACGCTGTTGGTGTTGATCCGTTCGGTCATCGCGGCGTTGTCGACCGGCGCCGTCGGCTTCATGGCGAAGTCCTGCACCCAGATCATCCGGGTGCCGCCCTCCTCCTCGCTGTAGCGCCAGTGGATCCGCATGTACTCGAACGGCCCGGTCTCCACCCGGTGCGCCCGGACCTGCCGGCTCACCGGGTCGGCCGTGCGTTCACTGACCCAGCTCCACCGCACCCCGTTCTCGTCGGGATGCATGGTGAGCCGGAACCGCACGGTGTGCCCGTCGCGGTGCAGGATCTCCACCACGGCGTACTCGGTGAACAGCTCGGTCCAGTTCGCCACGTCGTTGGTGATCTCCCAGACCAGCGCCAGCGGCGCGTCGACGAGCACGCCGTTCTCGGTGTGCCCGGGCGGATCGGCGCGGCGGGCGACCAGGTCGGCCACGGCCGGGATGCTCAGCTGCCCGGACTGCTCCGGGATGCTCACCTGCCACCGGTCGGCGACGACCGCCGAAAGCTCCAGCAGTGCGAGCGAGTCCATGCCCAGTTCCTCCAGCGACGCGGCGGGCGCCCGGGCCGCGGCGTCGGCGTCCAGCCCGCAGTGCGCCACCAGGATGTCGGTGATCTCGGCGGTCAACGGGCGACCATGGGTGACGGTCATCGGGTCCTCCTGTGGGATACGTCGGGCTCCGCGGCGGGCGCGGGGCGCGGTGTGGGGGTCGGCCGCTGCGCGGGCGCCGGCTCGGGCGGCGCGGCGAGCAGACGGTCGACCAGGCCGGTGGTGTAGCGGCCCTTGCGGAACGCGGCGTCGTCGAGCACCCGCCGGACGAACGGGATGGTGGTGCGCACGCCCGGCCCGGCGATGTCGAACTCCTCCAGGGCGCGCTCCAGCCGGTTGAGCGCCAGCTCCCGGTCGGGCGCCCAGACCACCACCTTGGCCAGCAGCGAGTCGTACCAGGGGCCGACCAGGTAGCCGGCACGGGCGTGGGTGTCCACCCGGGTGAACGGGCCGCCGGGCGGGGTGAACCGCTCCAGCCGGCCGGGGGTGGGAACGAAGCCGCGCTCCGGGTCCTCGGTGTTGACCCGGCACTCCACCGCGACGCCGTGCAGGCGGATCTCCTCCTGCCGCCAGCGCAGCGGCACCCCGGCGGCGATGTGCAGCTGCTCGTGCACCAGGTCCACCCCGGTGACCATCTCGGTGACCGGATGCTCCACCTGGATCCGACAGTTGATCTCCAGGAAGTGGAACCGTTCCTCCCCGTCGACGAGGAACTCGAGCGTGCCGGCGCCGACGAAGCCGACCTCCAGCGCGCCCCGCAGCGCGGTCTCCGCGATGGCGTCGAGTGTGCTGGCGGGCAGCGCCGGCGCGGGTGCCTCCTCGACCAGCTTCTGGTGCCGGCGCTGCACCGAGCAGTCCCGGGTGCCCAGGTGCACCCCGTTGCCATGCCCGTCGCAGAGCACCTGCACCTCCACGTGCCGGGCCTCGGTCAGGTACCGCTCGACGTACACCCGGTCGTCGCCGAAGGCGGCCTGCGCCGCGGCCCGCGTGCGGGCGTACGCCCGGGCCAGCTCGCCCGGCGTGCGCACCACGGTCATCCCCCGGCCGCCACCCCCGGCGGCGGCCTTCACGATGACCGGGTAGCCGATGGCGCCGGCCACCTCGGCCGCCGCCGCGGCGGTCGGCACCGGCTGGACGCTGCCCGCCGGCAGCGGCAGGCCCGCCCGGCTCATCAGGGCCCGGGCCGAGGACTTGTCGGCCAGCGCCGCCATCACCGCCGGCGGCGGGCCGATGAAGGTCAGCCCGTTGTCCGCGCAGATCTCGGCGAAGTCGGCGTCCTCGGAGAGGAAGCCGTAGCCGGGGTGCACGGCCTGCGCACCCACCTGCCGGGCCGCCTCCACGATGGCGGCGGCGTTGAGGTAGCTGCGCCGGCTCGACGCCGGCCCGATCCGGACCGCCTGGTCGGCGAGGCGGACCGCCGCCGAATCGGTGTCCGCGGCGGAGTAGACCACCGCCGTCCGGACGCCGAGTTCCCGGCAGGCCCGGAGCACCCGCAGCGCGATCTCGCCCCGGTTGGCGATCAGCACGGTCTCGAACATCGCTCACTCACCCCGCGCCGTCACGTCGGATCCAGCTCGACCAGCGGCTGGTCGTACTCCACCGGCTGGCCGTCCTCGACGAGGATCGCGACCACCCGGCCGGCGCGGTCGGCGGCCACCTCGTTCATCAGCTTCATCGCCTCGACGATGGCGACCGGCTGACCCGGTCGGACCAGGTCGCCCACCGCGACGAACGGCGCCGCGCCGGGTTCCGGGGCCCGGTAGAAGGTGCCGACGATCGGCGCCCGCACCGCGGCGTGCCCGGGCACCGGTGGCCTGATCAGCGCCGCCGGCGGGCCGGGCACCGGCGCGGCAGGCGGTGCGGCCACGGCCTCGTCCGGCGGCGGCGGTACGTCCGGTCGCGCCACCTCGCCGGGGTGCCACTCCACCTCCAGCACCGTCGGCCCGCTGCGCAGCCGGATCCGGCGCACCGGGCCGGTCAGCTCCGCGATCAGCTGCCGCGCCTGCCTGCGCAGCCCGGCCAGCACCTCCTCGCCGCCCGCACCGGCGTCGTCGGGCCGGCTCCCGTCCGGCGGGCGGTCCCCGTCCAGGCGGACGCCACCATGGCCGTTGGACTGGCCGGGGTCGAGGCGCGCGCCGTCGTGCCCGGTGGCCCGACGGTCGACGCCGGGCAGCTCGGCGGTGGGGGCCGCCCGATCGCCGGGCACCTCAGCCGTCGACACCGCCCGGTCTCCGGCGGGCTCGGCGGTCACCGCACACCCGCCCGGGCACCGGCACGCGCGGCGCCGAACCGACGGAACCGTTGCCTGCGGAGGCGGACCAGCATCGCGGGCGGTACGTCCAGCAGCGGCAGCAGGTTGGCCAGCAACGCGGCGCGCAGCCGCCGGGCGATCTCCGCCGGGTCGTCGTGCGCGGCCGTTGCCGGCTCCGGCACGATTTCGTCGACCACCCCGAGCCGGCGCAGGTCAGGTGCGGTCAACCGCAGTGCGCGGGCCGCCTGCGGCGCCGCGGACCGGTCCGGCCAGAGGATCGCGGCGCAGCCCTCCGGGCTGATCACTGAGTAGACGGCGTGCTCCAGCATCAGGACCCGGTCGGCGACCGCCAGCGCCAGCGCGCCGCCACTGCCGCCCTCGCCGGTGATCACCGCCAGCACCGGGGTGGGCAGCACGGTGAGAGTGAGGATGTTCTCCGCGATGGCCGCCGCCTGGCCCTGCTCCTCGGCGCTCACCCCGGGGTCGGCGCCGGGGGTGTCGACGAGGGTGACCACCGGCAGGTCGAGCCGGGCGGCGAGGCGCATCAGCCGCAGCGCCTTGCGGTGCCCGGCGGGGCTGGCCATGCCGAAGTTGCGGGCGACCAGCTCGGCGGTGGTGTGCCCCTTCTGGTGGCCGATCACCATCACGTGCCGGCCCTCCAGCCGGGCCACGCCGCCGACGACGGCCGGGCAGTCACCGCCGAGCCGGTCACCGTGCAGCTCCACGAAGCCGTCGAAGACCGAGTCGAGGTAGTCCAGAGTGGTCGGTCGACCGGGGTGGCGGGCCGTCCGCACCGTGTCCCACGGGTCGCGTGCCGCCGGGCCCGGACGGTCCCCGGCCGTCGGGCTGGCCGGACTCTCCACGAGCGGGTCCCGGTCCGCACCGGCCGGCGGGATCGCCGGCCGCGCCGGCGCCGGGGCGTCGGCGGCCAGGCGCTCGCGACGCGGTGCCGGCTCCTGCCGGGGTACGGGCGGGCGACCCGACCGGCCGGCGCGGGTGGCGGCGAGCAGCGCCGTCAGCCGTCCACGAAGCGATCGACGCTGCACCACCATGTCCACCTGACCGTGCCGGAGCAGGAAGTCGGCGGTCTGGAAGCCCTCCGGCAAGGCTCGGCCGGTGACCTGGCGGATCACCCGGGGGCCGGCGAAGCCCATCCGGGCGCCGCTCTCGGCGAGCACCAGGTCGGTGTTGGTGGCGAACGACGCCGCCACCCCGCCGTAGGTCGGGTCGGTGAGCACGCTGACGGTGAGCAGGCCCGCCTCGCGCAGCGCCGCGATGGCCTGGCTGACCGTGGCCATCTGCATCAGCGACAGCGCGCCCTCCTGCATCCGTGCGCCGCCGGAGGCGGTGACCAGGATGAGCGGGACGCGGTCGTCCAGCGCCCGTTCGGCGGCCCGGGTGATCAGTTCACCCACCGCACAACCCAGGCTGCCGCCGAGGAAGCGGAAGTCCATCACCGCCAGCACCGCGGGGTGCCCGCCGATGGTGGCGGTGCCGCAGACGACCGCCTCGGCCAGCCCGGTGCTGGCCCGGGCGGCGGTGAGCCGGTGCGGGTACGGCAGCACGTCGACGAACTCGATGGGGTCCGCCTCGGGCAGCCGGTCGGGCAGCGGGCGCAGCGATCCCGGGTCGACGAGCTGGCGCAGGCGTTCCGGCGCGCCGAGCCGGGCGTGCGCGCCGCACTCCGGGCAGACGTCCAGGTTGCGCCGCAGCCGTTTGCGGTACAGCAGGCTCGCGCAGCCGGCGCAGCGGGACCAGAGCTGCTCCTCGCGCGGCGCGGTGGCGGTCACGACCGCCGCCCGGCGTCCACGGCGTCGAACCGGTAGAAGCAGGTGGCCATCGCGTCGCGCGGCGAGCGCCAGGTCGGCAGGTACGGCGAGACGTACGGCCGCAGCCGGTCGCTGACCCGGATGAACTCGGGATGGCCACGGGCGGCCTCCACCGCGCCCTGCGCCGGTTGCTCGGTCTCGAGCAGGTGCACGTAGAGGTCGTGCAGTCGGTAGAGCGAGCGGTGCCGGACCCCGACCAGTCGCGGCAGCTCCGTCGCGTCCGACTCGGCGAAGATCTCGGCGACCTGCTCCTCGGCGGTCGGGACGACCTTCGCGACGATCAGCGATCGGTCCATGCTGGGCCTCCCCCCACGGCGTCCGGGCCGGTGGCCGGTGGACCCCGGGCGCGCTGGACGACTGTCGACACGATGCGGCAGTCCTCGTCACGGCGGCGTCACCGTGCCGGGTCGGCCAGCGACGCTTGGTGGTGACGCTGCGTTGACGCAAGCTGTGTATCAGCTATGTGCCCAGCAGCCCTGCGGCGATGAATTCGAACGTAGGTTTGAGCAGTTCAGAACCGATCTCATGGTTGACCGTCACCGATAGAAGGTCCACGGTTGCGTTGACTCACCGTGACCGCTATTGATAATCTTCACCGTGGCCAGCCCGGCGGCTCCGGCGGGCGGGGCCGCGCCCCGACAGCCGTCGTCGCGCCCCACCGGTGGGGTCGACAGTGGCGTCACGGGCAGCCGATCCGGGACACAGCAGACAGTCGGGACGAGCGTTCCGCAGGGGGTGCCGCCGTGGCCGCTGATCCGTCCGTGCCGACCGCCGGGGATTCTCCCGAGACCGGTGTCTCGCTGCACCTGCTCGGCGGTTTCCGGCTGCTACGCGGCGCGGCGCCGGTCGTGGTGCCGCGCGGACTGCAACGGGTGATCGCGCTGATCGGGCTGCGCCCCGGCGCCACCCGCAGCCAGCTGGCCGGGCTGCTCTGGCCCGACGCGTCGGAGGAGCGGGCGTTGTCGTCGCTGCGCACCGCGCTGTGGCGGCTGCGGCAGGACCCGTGCTGCCCGATGACCGCGACCGGTGACACCGTGCGGCTCGGTCCGGCGGTCCGACTCGACGTGGACGACCTGGTCGGCACCGCGGCCCGGGTCCGCGACGGCGACGACCCGCGCACCGCCGCCGGAGCGCTCGCCGCCGGCCGGCACGACCTGCTGCCCGGCTGGTACGACGACTGGGTGCTGCTGGACCGGGAACGGCTGCGCCAACTGCGCCTGCACATGCTGGAGCAGGTTGCCGGTCAGCATCTCGTCGCGGGGCGCCACGGTGAGGCGCTGGAAGCCGCGCTGGAGGCGATGGCCGCCGAGCCGTTGCGCGAGACGCCACACCGGCTGGTGGTGCGCATCCACCTCGCCGAGGGCAACGCCTTCGAGGCCGTGCACGCCTTCTACGTCTACCGCGATCTGCTGCGCCGGGAGCTACGCCTGGAGCCCAGCCCCGCGATGAGCGCCCTGCTCGACGACACGCTCGCCCCGATCCGCGAGGCCAGCCGGGAGGGCGCCATCCGTCCGTCACCGGCCGGCCGGCGCACGTGACGGTGACGTGACAGGCGCTGCGGCACGGTGGGCACACAGGAGCACGTGGCCGCCGACCGGAGGGTCGGGGAAGCCACCGGCGGAAGGGGTCCCATGAGTCGTCTACTGATCGTCAGCCGGATCATCCCGG
Source organism: Micromonospora sp. U21 (assembly GCF_018070045.1). Classification (GTDB taxonomy): domain Bacteria; phylum Actinomycetota; class Actinomycetes; order Mycobacteriales; family Micromonosporaceae; genus Micromonospora. The sequence goes on along the minus strand of NZ_JAGPYK010000002.1, from coordinate 238,265 downwards.
GCGCGGAGGGGCGGGTCGCGCAGATCTTCGCCGAGTCCGACGCCAGCGAACTCCCCGACCTGACCGGCGTCACGCACCGGTCCCTGTACTGCCTGCACGACCTGTGCGTGCACCTGATCGAGACCTCGGACGTCGACCCGGACGCCCTCGCCGCCGCTCGCAACCACCCGCTCTTCCAGCAGGTCAATGAGCGGCTCTCCGCGCACACCTCGCCGTACCTGCCGACCTGGCGCTCGCCCCGGGACGCCATCGCCGGCTGCTTCTACCGCTGGGACGCCGCTGAGGCCCCCGCGGCGCACCCGGCCGGCTGAGCGGGACGGCCGACGTGTCCGCCCCGCCACCACACGTCCTGATCATCGGCGCCGGTACGGGCGGGTTGTGCCTGGCGCACGGGCTGCACCGCGCCGGGATCAGCGTCGCCGTCTACGAACGACACCGCCACCGCGCCGAGGGACTGCTCGGCTACCGGGTGGGAATCGGTCCGACCGGCAGCCGGGCACTGCGGGAGTGCCTGCCGCCGGAGCTGTTCGCCACCTTCCTGGCCACCTGCGCCCGGCCGCCGCGTTACTTCAATGTGGTCACCCAGCGGCTGCGCCAGACCGCCTCGTTCGAGCTGCGTCCGGACGCCGACCCGGGGCACACCGAGCACTCGGTGGCCCGGATGGTGCTGCGCCAGGTGCTGTTGACCGGCCTGACCGACGTGGTGCACTTCGACAAGACCTTCGTCCGGTACGAGCAGCGTGACGACGGGACGGTCACCGCGTACTTCGCCGACGGCACCAGCGCCACGGGTGACCTGCTGGTGGCGGCGGACGGCACGCACTCGGCGGTGCGCCGCCAGTACCTGCCGCACGCGGTCACCCGGGACGCCGGCACCATCAACATCGCCACGCGGATCCCGCTGACCGCGCAGACCCGCGACCTGGTACCGGAGCGGGTACGCCAGGGCATCTCGCTGATCTTCGGCGCCGGCGGGACGATGGGCGTGCTGCACGTCATGGAGTTCAAGTGGGACGCCGAACGGGCGATCAAGCCCGGCGTCAGCGACGCCGACGCCGCGCTGCTGCGGGATTGGCCCGGCCTGTCCCACGACACCACCACCGACAACATCAACCTGATCATCTGGAGCGCCGCCCGCCGGTTCCCGGCCGACGTGCTGCAGCGCCGTGGCGAGGACCTGGTACGGGTCGCCCTGGACCTCACCCCGAACTGGCATCCGCATCTGCGGGAGTTGTTGAGCCGCGGCGACCCGGACAGCGCCCTGCCGATCAGGGTCACCACGTCCGAGCCGGTACCGCCCTGGAAGAGCAGCACGGTCACCCTGCTCGGCGACGCCATCCACACCATGACACCGGGTCGCGGGGTGGGCGCGAACACCGCGCTGCGTGACGCCCGGCTGCTCTGCCAGCAGCTCACCGGCGCCGTCGCCGGTGACAAGACGTTGCTGCAGGCGGTGGCCGACTACGAGGCGGCGATGGTGCCGTACGGCTTCGCGCGGGTCGGCGAATCGCTGAACCGCAGCGGCACCAGCGGCGACGACCGGATGTACCGCCCGGTGGTGGGTCGGCTCGCGCTGCTCGGCGCGCGCGGCTACTTCGGGGTGACCAGCCGGGTACCCCGGCTGCGTCGCCGCTTCGTCGACGACTTTCACACCTACGAGGGCGACCAGGACTGATCGAGCACTCCCCGGTCACGTCGACCCGGGCCCGGCGTCGGGACGCCGGGCCCGGAGTCGTCGCGTCCGGCGCAACACTCTGTCACTCGCCGGGCACCCGGCGCAGAGACCGTCCCACCCGTACCGCCCCCGACCGAGCCTCCCTGTCGTCGTCTACGCGCATGTGCGAAGCTGCGGCGAGTTTTTCTCGTGACTTTTCCGACGAGGTGAGAGGGAGGTTCGCCGTGGAGTGGTCTATCGGACACTCGCTGATAGTGGTACTGGCGCTGTTGCTGGGCCTGGCCGCCGGGTGGTTGCTGCGCGGCCGGCAGGGCGTACGGGCCAGCGGGCAGGGTCCGTCGATCGTGGACGGCGACCCCGGCGCCGGCCTGGCCGTGGTCGCCACGCCGGCGCCGGCCGCCACCATCGACGACACCCGGCCGGCGGCGAGCGTCGACACGGCGCCGGCCGCGGTCGCCGACGAGCCGGCCCCGGTGGACACGGTCAGCGCGCCGGCCGCGGTGACCACCGACGCCACGCCGGACGGTCCCGCCCCGGTCGACGCCCCGAGCACCGCCGACCCGGCCGACATGGCGCTGACCGACTCCCCGCCGGCCAGCCCTGCCGCCGAGGCGGCGGACGCGGCCGACCTCCGGCCCGAGCCGGCCACAGAGCCGGAGCCGGTCGCGGAGCAGTCCGCTCCGGCCACGGTGATCGCCCCCCGCCAGCCGGGGGACGACGTCCGGCCCACCGACGCGCCGCACGCCGACACCACCCCGGACGAGGTCACCGCGACCGAGGTCGCGACGGCCGAGACGGCGCGCACCAACACGACGCCGGCGGAGGCCACGACGGCCGACACGACGCCGGCGGAGGCGTCGGTCATCGGTGCGCGGGCGGACGGCGACTCCGAGCCGGTACGGGCCACGCCGCCGGTCCGGCCGACCGCCACCGCCACGCCGCCGGTCCGCCCGGTGGCCGACACGGCGCCGAGCGGTGCCGACACCGACCCGGAGGGCCCGGCCGACGACTTCCGCCGGATCCAGGGTGTCGGGCCGAAGATGGCGGCCGCGTTGCAGGCGGCCGGCGTGCGCACCTACGGCCAGCTCGGCGAGCTGGACGAGCCGGCGCTGCGCGACCTGATCCGGGCCGCGGGCCTGCGCGCCGCGCCGGGTCTGGCCAGTTGGCCGCAGCAGGCGCGGGTGCTGGCCGGCGCCGGTGACGAGATGGCCGCCGTGCTGCCGGGCGACGCCCGGGGCTGACGACGAAGAACCGGGCCCCGGCGGGCCGTCCTGCGAGGGCGGCCCGGCGGGGCCCGGCCGTTGGGGCGGAACGACGGCGTGCCGAGGCCCGATGATCGACTCCGGGTCCAGGAAACCGGCCTGTCCGCACGACCGTGACACCCCGACTTCCTGGACACCGAGTCGATCACCCCGGTCGGGGGAAGACCGGACGACCGGGAGGTAGCGTCGTCGGCTGCTCGCTACCGTCGGTCGAGGTGGGCCGGACAGTCCGCCACCTCGACCGGCACCACAGGAGCAACCCGTGCACTTCGCCGCGCCGGAGCCCGGGTCCGGTCCCCCGGTGCGCGACCCGGAGTCCCCGCGCCGGGTGACGCTGCTCGAGCTCTTCTTCGACCTGGTGTACGTGGTCGCGCTCGCGCTCATCTCCCGGAACATGGTCGACGGCCTCGACTGGCACCGGGCCGCGGAGGCGCTGATCCTGCTGTCCGCCGTCTGGTGGACCTGGGCGATCACCACCCTGGTCACCGACATGTACGATCCGGAACGCAACGAGATCAAGCTGCTGGTCGCGGCGGTGATGTTCGGCGTGCTGCTGATGACCACCGCGATCCCGGAGGCGTTCGGCGCCCGGGGGCTGGTCTTCGCCGTCACCTACGTGGCGATCCACCTCGGGCGCGGACTGTTCCTGATGCCCACCGTGCGCCGCGAACCGCAGACCCAGCGTCGGGCGGCGCGGATCTTCGTCTGGTTCGCCGTGTCGGCGATCCCCTGGATCATCGGCGGGTTCGTCAGCGACGACGCCCGAATGGCGTGCTGGGCCATCGCGCTCGCCATCGACTACGGCGGGTTTCGGCTCGCGTACCCGGTGCCCGGGCTTGGCGTGGTGCCGGAGCAGCAACGCAATGTTCAGGCGGAGCACCTCTCCGAGCGCTACCAGCAGTTCTTCATCATCGCCCTTGGCGACGCCATCCTGACCGTCGGCACCATGTTCAGCCTGGCACACTCGGAGGTGGCCAACATCGGGGCCTTCGCGGTGGCCTTCCTGACCACCCTGCTGCTCTGGCGGATCTACGTGCACAAGTCCGGCGAGCTGCTGCCGGTGGCCATCCAGTCGTCCAGGGAGCCAAGCAGGTTCCTGTTCACCGCCCCGTACACCCACCTGCTGATGGTCGCGGGGGTGGTGACCACAGCCGCCGGGTTCCACCTGGTGCTGCACGAGCAGCCCGGGCGGACGCCGCCGGCCTGGCTGGCGGTGATCCTGGGCGGCCCGGCGCTGTTCCTGGCCGGCCGGGCCTCCTTCGAGTACGAGGTGTTCAGCCGGGTGTCGCTGTCCCGTCCGGGCGGCCTGCTGGCACTGCTGACCATCGCGCCCGCGGTGCTGTACCTGCCACCGGTCTTCGCCTCCCTGGGCGCCATGCTGGTGCTGGCCGGCGTGGCCTACGCGGACTTCCGGCGCAGCCGCGGCAAACCCCCGGAGGCTCCCGCCCCGCCGCACTGAACCGGCCGATCGTGGTGCCGCCGGTGTGCAGGACCGGTCAGCGCGGCGTCGCCCCGGCCAGCAGCCGACCCGCGTCCGGCACGTACGGCTCGACGCCCAGGCCGGTGAGCAGTTGGTGCACGGTGGCGGTGGCCGCGGTGAGCACCGGGCGGCCGAGACGGGCCTCGACCTGCGGCACCGCGGCCAGCGACGGCAGCTGCACACAGGCGGAGAGGACCACCGCGTCCACATCGGTCACGTCCAGCCGGTCGGCCAGCTCCACCAGCCGCTGCGTGGGGATGCGGCCAACCGCGACGTTGTCCGGCTCGCTGAGACTCACCGCCTCCGTCACCCGCACACCGTGCCCGGCGAGGTACCCGGCGACGGTCGCGGTCAGCGGCGGCAGGTACGGCGCGATCAGTGCCACCCGCCGGGCGCCCAGCGCGCGCAGCCCGGCGACCAGCGCGCCCGCACTGGTCACCACCGGCATGCCGTGCCCGGCGCGGCCGGCCGCCCGGCCCAACCGCTGCTCGGCACGCTCGTGCGCGCCGGGACCCTCGCACATCACCGCCACCAGGCACGCGTACGCGAGCACGTCGCAGCGGGCGTCAGCCAACTCGGCGACGCAGCGGACGGCGGAGCGGTTCATCCGGGCCAGTTCGTCGGGGGTCACCTGGTGCAGCCGTACCCGGCTGGCGTGGGTGGTGAAGTGGACCGTCGGGTCGACGGTCTCGCGCCGGCGCAGCATCGCCGGGATCTCGGTCTCCATGGTGGTGTTCGAGCTGGGCAGCACCAGGCCGACCCGGTAGCCGCTCACACCAGCGCCCCGGCGTACCCCCGGACCTGCAACCGCTGCGTGGCGGCGCCACCGAGACGCACCTGGAGGCCGAGCGGCGCGGCGGCCCGGCGCACCTCGTCCAGGTGCAGCGAGCCGTGCCGGTCCACGGTGAGCACCGGCGGCTCCTCCAGCTCGCCCTCGGGGGCGTGGAAGGAGAGCAGGGTGACCGAGGTGGTGAGGTACCCCGGATAGGCGGCGCGCGCCGCCGCCTCGTCCCGATGGGCGAGCACCACCAGGTCGTCGAGGTGGGCGAAGTCGGCGGCGAGGCCGCCGGCCTTCCAGTGCGCGGGCTCCTCGGCCGCGCCGGTGAGGTGCCGGGACCGGTTCGCCGAGGTGATGTAGAGGTGGTCCGACCCCGTCTCCGCGAGCGCCCGCTCGAAGAACGCGTTGGACGGGCAGGTCAGGCCGGGCGCGATCACCTGGGTGGTGCGCAGCCCCTGGTCGATCTGGGTGAGGTGCTCCGGCAGCCGGTCCGCCGCCGGGCCCCGGAAGCCGAACGGCCCGGCGCCGTAGAGGGCGTCCATCAGCGCCCGCAACCGGCCGACCGGCAACCGGGGCGAGATCCGGGACCAGTCGAACATCGCCGGGATCCGGCCGACCGCGGTGGTGATGCTGCCGACCTGGTGGATCGGGCGGCCCTTGGCCAGGTTGACCCGGCGCACGGTGGCCGTGTCCGGGCGGGTGACGATGACGTAGAAGTTGGCGAAGGCCGCCGCGACGACCGCGCCGCCGGCGAGCGCGCGAGCCGCGATCGCCACGTCCTCGGGGCGGTCCAGGTACAGGGTCGGTTGCGGGGCGTCCATGAGTCCTCCTCGGCGGGGGCCGTGAGGCAGTTCTACGTCGGGTGACCCGTCCGACGGCCGGGTCCGTCGTCGATCCGATAGCCGGCCCGCCCGACCTGGTGCGGGCGGCCGATGGCAGGGCTGTACCGACGGCGGACGGTATCGGCCGGACGGACGATCCGCAGGGTCGCGCGGGCAGCAGTTAGCGGCTCGACCCGATTGGGTACAACGCCTGCACCTCGATCCACCACATTCCCTCAGGAGGCAGCGATGCGCGGCACCTCGATACTCGGAGTCATCGTCGTGATCTGGTTGGTGATCGGCGCGATCGCCGCCGGCCAGCGGGGCTACTACGGCAACGACGACACCAACTGCGCTGAAGCCGGCACCATCCTGGTCACCATCGTGGCCGGGCCCCTGAACTACATCGGCGCGAACCCCAAGGTCGACTGTGCGCTGCCCGAGCCGTCCAAGTAGGACCAAGGCGCCGGCCCGCGCCCCTTCGGGGCGCGGGCCGTTCGCTGTCCGGCACACGGCGAGCCCTTCGACTCGCCGACTCCCTGAGCGGCCAGGACGCACCGCACATCGCGAAGGGCGTCCTAGGAGGCTGGTTGGCGCGGCCGTCGGCCGTCAGCTGCACCCATGGGGTGAAGCCCGACGCACCCGGCCCACCGGCGATCGGGGTGATCGCTCCTGCGGGTCGGGTGCGTTCCGGACCGGTGCCCGCCACTCCGGCGGGCCGCCCCGCTGACGGGTCAGCGGAAACAGTTGGGAACCGGCACCGTGCTGCCCAGGCAGTTGCCGGGCTCGTTCTCGCTGATCTCGGTCTCGTCGTCGACCTTGGCTTGGGCCTTGTCCACGAAGAGGCCGCCCGGCGGCACGTTCGAGACGTTGTCGTTCACCCGGCTCTTGAACAGCGAGATCTGACCCATGGTGACGAAGATGCCGCCCGCCTTCTTGTCGGCGTCGTTGCGGCTGACGTCGCTACGGCGCACCAGCAGGTTGGACTTCTCGGCGTGGATCCCGCCGCCATCGCCCTCGGACGTGTTGTGCCTGATGGTGCTGTCGTCGAGCGGAAGCAGACCCTGGAAGGTGGAGATGCCGCCGCCCTTGACCGTGGCGGTGTTGTCGCGGATCGTCATGCCCCGCAGGTAGAGCACCGCATCGGAGTTGGCGATGCCCCCGCCGACCTCGGCGGTGTTGCCGATCACCCGGACGTCCGAGACCTTGGTGCGCGCCGAGAAACTGGCGAAGCCCCCGCCCTGCGCCGCCTTGTTGTCGGCGAAGGTGCTCCGGTGGACCTCGGCCGCTCCCCGGTAGTTGCCGAACCCACCGCCGTAGCTGGCGGCGGTGTTCTCGAAGAACTTCGACTTGTCCAGGGTGAGCACGCCACCGTTGAGCAGGCCCCCGCCCTTGCCCTCATTGCCGGTGGCCCGGTTGCCGACGAAGGTGCTGTCGCTGATGACCATGTTGCCGTCGTTGAAGATCCCGCCGCCGCCGCCCTCGGCGGAGCGGGAGGTGCTTCCGATGATCGTCGTGTGCCGCACGGCGGCGGCGGCACCGTGGACCACGTGGATGCTGCCCCCTTCGGCGGCCGACCGGCCGTTCCTGAGGACGACGTCACTCAGGTCCAGCTCGCCACCGTCGCGGACGGTGAAGAACCGGAACTCGTCGGCGTCCGGGGCACGCCGGATGGTGGCGCCCTCCCCGCGAATGGTGATGGGGTGGTAGATGACGGGCAGGCCGGCCTTGTCGTCCTTCGGATCCCGCGGGGGCGCCTCGGCGTCCCCGGGGTTCTCGGCGGTGTCGGCTGCCTCGCGGGCGTCCCGGATGCCGCCGTCGTAGTCGTCGGGTTGCTGGAAGGCCTCGGTGAGGGTGTACGTGCACTTGCGCGCGAGCCGAAGCTCGCCGCCGCCCTCGGCGTTGGCGCGGACGAGCGCCGCGATGAGTCGGTCGGAGTCGCAGGGCACCGTCACCCGGTCGGCTGCCGCGGCCGCCACGCCGGTCAGACCCGTCGTCGCCACCATCACGCCGCCCGCCACCAGGCCACCGGTTAAAAACCACCGGGACCGCCGCCTGGGCCGCGCTGGGCGCCGACTCACTCGGTACGTGAACATAGGGCTTCCCTGCCTCTCGTGCATGTGAACGGCCGCACCGAAACAGGCGCGGGGTGGCCAACATCGCTGCGCCACCGAAAATGACGATACGACGGTAAATTGTGACAAGGCAGGCGAACGTGAATAACCTTGCGGTTCCGCTTCCATGCCCCATCCGGCGCCGAGCGGGTCCAGCAGGGCTGAATGCCGGCGAAGCATCAGTTCGAGGTCACTTCTCGCCGCCCGCGGCTGGCCCCGCGGCGGCCGGGTCGGGCGCCGGGTTCAGCCGCCGACGTGGATGCCCGGCCGGCGCAGCGGGTCCGGCTCGGTGCGGCGGATGATCTCCCGCACCACCGGCGGGGTGTCCCCCCGGCCGAGGATCAGGTAACGCAGCAGGTGCGCGATGGGGCTGCCCTCCGACCACTCGAAGTGCGCGTGCGGCCGTACCCCGGTCGCGTCACGCAGCGCGAGCAGGATCGCCGCGATGGCGTTGGGCGCGGCCGGGCTGCTGGCCCGCAGCACCCGGAAGCCGCCCATCTCGACCCCGTGCACCCGCAGCACCTGACTGAACTCCGACGGGTCGACCACGTCGATCTCCAGGAACAGCACGTCGGCGGCGCCGGGCACCGGGTTCATCCCGCGCTGCGCCCGCTCCTTGACGGTGTACTCCTTCACCGAGCCGCTCTGCCGCTTGTTCGCGATCAGGTGCAGCTGCCCGTCGTGGGCCAGCGACTCGGTGATGAACCGGCGGGCCGGCTCGTCGAACTCGATCCGCTCGGCGCGCAGCTCGGTGGTCCGGGTGACCCGGGAGACCAGCGAGACCCCGATGATGCCGAGGATGAACAGCGCCGAGATGGTGATCCCGTCCGGCTGCTCGATGACGTTCTCCAGCAGCGCGTACAGCAGCACGAGCGTCAGCACGGTGAAGCCGACGGCGGCGGCGCGCCGGTGATGGCGGGCCGCGGAGATCGTCACCGCCACCGCGCCGGACACCATCATCGCCAGGATGCCGGTGGCGTACGCCCCGGCCTGGGCGTTGACGTCGGCCCGGAAGGCGATGGTGATGGCGACGCTGACCAGGGTGTAGACGATCACCACCGGGCGCACCGCGCGCGCCCACTCCGGGGCCATGCCGTACGAGGGCAGGTAGCGGGGCACGATGTTGATCAGGCCGGCCATCGCCGAGGCGCCGGCGAACCAGAGGATGAGCACGCTGCTCACGTCGTAGACGGTGCCGAAGGCCTCACCCAGGTACGTGTGCGCCAGGAAGGCCAGCGCACGGCCGTTCGCGGCGCCGCCCGGCCGGAACTCCTCGGCCGGGATGAGCACCGTGGTCACGAAGGTGGTCGAGATCAGGTACACCGACATGATCAGCGCGGCGGTGGTGAGCAGCAGGCGGGTGTTGCGGATCCGGGCGGCCAGCCGGGCCTGCCGGTCGTGTCCGCCGGCCGCCACCAGCGGCATCATGCTGACCCCGGTCTCGAACCCGGACAGCCCCAGCACCAGCAGCGGGAAGGCCAACGCGGCGGTCAGCAGCACGCCGCCCGGCCCGCGGCCGCCCGCGGTCACCGCGGTGGTCCAGTCCGACAGGACGCCCGGTTCGGTCGCGATCCGGGTCACCGCGACCAGCACGATCACCGCGTTGAGCACCAGGAAGATCGCGACCAGCGGGATGGCCACCACCACCGCCTCGCGGAAGCCGAGCAGGAACACCCCGCCGAGGATGAGCAGCAGCGCCACGGTGACCGCCACCGCGACGAAACGGCCGTGCAGAGCTTCCGGCAGGTACGGATTCTCCAGCAGGTGCACGGTGGCGTCGGCCGAGGAGAGGGTGATCGTGATGATCCAGGAGGTGGCCACGAAACCGAGCAGCACGAGCACGAAGATCTTGCCCCGCCAGAACGGCAGGAGCCGCTCCAGCATCGCCACCGAACCCTGCCCGTGCGGGCTCTCATGGGCGACCCGCCGGTACATCGGAAGCATTCCGAACAGGGTGAGCGCGACGATCAGCAGCGTCGCCAGCGGAGAGAGCGCTCCTGCCGCCACCGCCGCGATGCCCGGCAGGTACGACAGGGTGGAGAAGTAGTCCACGCCGGTCAGGCACATCACCTGCCACCAGGCGTGCGCCCGGCTCTGCCCCTCGGCCGCCTCCGGGCCCGGCGGCTGCACCTGGTGCTGAAAGAGCCACCGGCGCAGCGGGCTGGCCGGCGGCACCGGACGGACCGGGCTGGCGATCCGCTCGGGCACCACGACGCCCTGCCGGCCACCCCGGTGCGGACGGGCCGGGTCACGGGCGGCGCGCAGCGCCGGGTCCGGGCCGGCGAGCGGGTGGCGGCGTCCGCCCCCGCGTCGCGGTTTCCCCCGGTGCTCGTCAGCCATCGCCCGTCCCACGCTCGCAGGTCCTGCTCAGACGGTAGGCGGTACCGCGCGGCGCGGCCGGCGGAACCGGGCAGGCCGCTGGCCTGCTCAGGGCAGTTCCGTGCCGGCGATCAGCCGGGCCAGGGCGGGCGGATCGGTGACCGTCACCGTGGCCGCCGGGTGCCGGGGCCACTTCCCGGGCACCACGGCCGGCACCGGCACGCCGAAGCGCAGGCAGACCCCGCCGGCCGTGCTGCTGCCGAAGCTCACGCCGCGGTCGGCCAGCGACACGTGCGGGCCTATCACCCGCCACCAGCGGTACGGGCCGCTCACCTCGACGCCGGTCACGTTGTCCCGGTCGGTGCGCAACCGCCACGGCCCGTACCGGATCAACAGGTCCCGGTCGGTGACGGCGACCCAGGCCGTCGCCGGCCGGACCCCCAGCAGCGCCAGCGCCGGGCGGAACACCGGGTCGAAGCGGAACGGGAACCGGGTCGCGGGGCCGGTCATCCCGCACCGGGCCGGACGGTGGGTCGCGGCACCGGGCCACCCGGCCGCAGTGGGCCGGGCCGCGCGGGCCGGGGTCGGGCGGCGGGCCGACGCCGGGCCAGGACGGTCATGGCGCGGGCGTACCCCGTACAGGCCCGACGACACCCCCCGTCCGGTCGGATCTCCCGCCACCGGCAACGGCGGCCGATGCCCCTTTCCGCCTGCTCCCCCGACCGCCGGCCGGCACCCCCCGGGCCGGCCGACGATGGCAGACGGTCGACACCCCCCGGGTCGGCCGGCTGTCACCCGGAGCCGACCGGAACCCGGGCGGCGTCGCGGGTGGGTGGAGCTGGCGGGGCGGGACGCGTCCCCGCGCTCCGCCGCCCCCCATCGGGCGGAGCGCGGGGACCCCCCGTCCCGGCTACTGCAGAAACGCCCCCAGGGGCGAGAGCAGCAACCGGCCGAGCGCCGCGGCGTTGTCGTCCAACCGCGTGCGCTCACACTCGCGGGCGTCCGGATCGTGCCGGCACCGCCAGATCTTCTGCGCGTTGCGCCAGGCGACATCGCGGGTGTACTCGACCAGCTCCCCCTGGTACCAGTCGTCGATGTCACCGTTGAGCATGTCGATGAGCAGCTGCCACCGCTCGAGGTAACCCCGACGCAGGCCGGGGATCTTGTCCGCGAAGATGTTGTTGATCTCGAGGTAGTCGTGGTGCTGGTCGCTGCCGTCGACCGGCTCCGACTCCAGGTGGTCGAACGTGGTGACCAGGGCGAACGGCAGATCGAAGTTGATGTGCGCGTTGACCCCGGCCGCGGCCGACGGCAGCGGGCGGGCGTCCGGCCCGCGCATCCGCTCGAACAGGCACGACCACGCCTTCGGGGTGCCCGGACTGGAGTCGGTCCACAGTCGCATCGCGTCGAAATACCGCGCGGCGAACTCGACGTCCAGCCGGGAGAGGAACACCGGGTCGACGAAGCGGTCGTCGTACAGCCCGTCGAGGACGCTGCTGGTGATGGTCAGGTAGAGCTTGTTGAAGTCGGCCAACGGGCAGCTCTCCTCCAACGGAGGCAGCCGCACCAGCATGTCCTGGAGCTTCGTGAGGTGATCGACAACGGCCGGCACGTCCGCCGGATGGTCGGCGAGCAGGTCGACGATGTCCCGGTGCACGGGCCCCCAGACCGGTTCGGTCATCTCTCCTCCATGGTGGTCCGCGGCACCCCCGTGCCGCCGTCGACGGTGCTCAGCTTTTCAGCCGACATCGAGCGCCGGATCAGTAGAACGACGTATCCCGGCGCGCACAGGCGCCGGCTGACCGACCGGTCGGTCAGCCGCGCCGGTTGCGCAACTGGATGGCGCTGGCCTGGACCCGGGTACGGACCTGGAGCTTGTCGAAGATGTGCGACACGTGCACGCCGATGGTCCGCTCGCTGATGAACAGCCGCTGCCCGATCTCCTTGTTGGTCAGTCCCTCGGCGACCAGGGCGAGCACCTCCCGCTCCCGCGCGGTGAGCGCCGCCAGCTCGTCGTCGACCGGCTCGGCCGGGGCCGCGCCCCGCGCGCGGTCGGCGGCCTCGCGCTCCTCCAGCGACACCCGGGCCCGCCCGGCCAGCTCCCGGATCTCCGAGGTCAACGGCACCGCGCCCAACCCCTGCGCCACCCGGTACGCCTCGCGCAGCAGCTTGGCGGCGGTGGCCACCCGGCTACGCCGCGCCAGCAACGCCTCGGCCTGCCGCAGCCGCGAGTACGCCGCCGGATAGGGGTGGTTGCGCCGGTCCCACTCGGCGACCGAGCTGGCCCACAGCTCCGGGTCGCTGCCGTCGAGTCGACTCACCTCGGCGGCGCAGAGCGCCAGGAAGCCGTCCACCACCGAACGCACCGGACGGGCCGCGGACGCGCTCTTGCGCGCCACCCGCTCGGCCACGTCCCGCAGTCGGCGCACCGCCGTCGGGTCGACCGCCACCGTGCGGCTGGCGTGCGCCTCCGCCTCGGCGCGCAGGCCGTGCCAGACCAGCGCCGAGAGGATGGTCACGTCGTCGGAGCGGCTCTCGGTCAGGCCGCGCTGCACCGCCTGCCGCGCCACGTCGTGCCGGCCCTCCCACATGGCCAACCCGGCGCGCAGGGTGAGCAGGGGGATGACGTGCCGGGCCCCGCCGCCGGCGAGCACCGTGGCCACCGCGTCGAGGTCCCGGTCGGCGGCCTCGATGTCGCCGTAGCCCACCGAGAGCCGGCACCGGGCCAGCAGCAGCTCGACGGCGTCCGCGCCGGACGGGCGGTGCCGGAGCGCGGCGGCGACCACCTTCTCCGCCTCGGCCCACTGGCCGACCCGGAACAGCCCGTTGGTGGCGATGGCCAGCAGCCGGGTCTCCCAGGTGCGGCCCAGCCCCAGCTCGGCCACCCGCTCGGCGCCCCGGCGGGCCACCACCACCCCCTCCTCGAGGATGTTCAGCGGACCGGTCAGCAGCTCGGCCAGGTGCAGGTACGCGCAGGCCACGTCCTCCGGCCGGCCGGCGCGCTCGGCGGTGTCGAGCGCCTGGCGCATCACCGCCAGCCCGGCGTCCGGGTCCTCCAGGTAGGCCTCGCTGAAGCCGAGCGCCGAGCTGGCCAGCACGACCTCGGTGGTGGATCCCTCCACCGTGGCGGCCAGCGCCAGCGCCTCCCGGGCCCGCCGGCCGGCGTCTGCGTACCGGCCGAGGTGCAGCAGCAGCTCGGCCAGGTGCGCGGCGGCGGTGGCCCGTTCACCCGGGGAGCAGTCCGCCGCCTCCAACGCCCGCTGGTACTCCTTCTCGGCCAACGCCGAGCGCCCGGCGGCGGCCAGGTAGCGGGCCCGGCGGATGTGCAGCGCGCAGCCCGGCTCGCCGCCCTGCACCGCGGCCAGCTCCTCCAGCAGGGCCAGCGCCCGGGCGTGCTCCCCACAGTGGTGGGCCGCCTCGGCGGCGTGCCCGAGCAGCTCGACCCGGTCCACACCCGGCGTGCCGGGGTCGCCGGCCAGCTGCAACGCCGCCGACCAGTGCCGGTGCGCCTCGGCGTAGCCGTGCAGCCGCTCGGCCTCCTGCGCGGCGGCCACGGCCGCCGGCAATGCCCGGGCCGGCTCGCCGGCCAGCCGCCAGTGGTGCGCCAGTCGGGCCTGGTGCAGCTCGGCCGGCGCGGCAGTCAGCGCCTCGGCGTAGCGACGGTGCAACCCGGAGCGCTCGGCCGGCAGCAGCTCGTGCGCCAGGACCTCGGCGACGAGGCGGTGCCGCAGCCGGTAGCCGTCGTCGGCGCCGACCAGCAGCCGGTGCGCCACCGCGGCGCGGGCCGCCTCGATCAGCTCCTCCTCCGGCAGTCGGAGCACCTGGGCCAGCAGCCAGTGCTCCACCGGCTCGACACCGGCGGCCACCGCGTGCACGACCGCGTGCGCGTGCTGGGGCAGCGCGTCGACCCGCGCGAGGAAGATCTCACGCAGCGTCTCGGACAGCCCGTCCCGGCCGTCGCGCAGGTCGCGGGCCAGCTCCTCGATGACGAACGGGTTGCCGCCGCTGCGCTGCCACACCTGCTCGGCCGCGTCGGCGGCGAGCTCCCGGCCGACCACGGCGGCGGCGAGCCGTTCGGTGCCGGCCCGGTCCAGCGGGGCTAGGTCGAGCACCCGCACCGTCCGCAGTCGACGCAGCTCGGTGAGCACCCGGCGCAACGGGTGTGCGCCCTGCAACGACTCGGCGCGGACCGCGGCCAGCACCGAGAGCTGAAGGTCGCCGAGCCCGGCCAGCAGGTAGAGCAGCAGCTGGCGGGTGCTCCGGTCGACCCACTGGAGGTCGTCCAGGATCAGCACCAGCGGCCGGCCCTCGGCGATCAGGTGCAGCCCCCGGGAGACCCGTTCCAGCAGCGCGCCCGCGCCGTCCGGGCCGGCGGTCTCGTCGGCGAACATCTGCAACAGCCCGCGTACGGCCGAGGAGGTACGCGCCTGCGAGGCGGACAGGTCGGCGTCGAAGCGTCGCAGTGCCTGCAACAGCGGGTGCAGCGGGGAGGCGTCACCGATGTCCAGGCAGCTGCCGGTGAGCACCAGCGCGCCCTGGTCGCGCAACCGCGCGCCGATCTCGCCGAGCAGCCGGGTCTTGCCCACACCGCTCTCGCCGGTCAGGAAGACGGCGGCGGTCTGCCCGTGCGCGACGTCACCGAGCAGCGCGGACCGAACCGTCTGCACCAGCTCGGCCCGGCCCACGAGCGGTGCGGTGTCCACATCGCTGGCCATGGCACGCAGCCTAATCACATTCCCCCGTACCGTTCTACGGCCATCTGCAGCTTGTGGTACTCCTCGCGTCGACATTGCGACTAAAGGTTGCAGGTGGCCGACATACGTCGTTCTGCCGATCCCCTGTCAGCCCAGGAATGCCAATCTCCGAAGGTCGTCAGGCAGCAGCGGGAGAAAGGCCGGTGCGATACCCATGACCACCATCGTCACGCAGCGGACCACCACCCCACCCTGGCCGGTGCCGGAGGAGAGGCGCACGGTGACCGTGCTCTTCGTTGACATCGTCGGCTCCACCGCTCTGGTGGACCGACTGGACCCGGAGGACGTCCGGGCGCTGCAACGGGCCTACTTCGACACCGTCGCCAGCGTGCTGCGCCGCTGGCACGGGGTGGTCGAGAAGTACGTCGGCGACGCGGTGATGGCTCTCTTCGGCGCGCGGCACTCCGATGGCTTCGACGCGTACCGCGCGGTCCGCGCCGGGCTGGAGATCCAGGCCGCGCTGGACCGTCGGCCGATGGTCGGTGACATCGTGTTGCGGGTTCGCGTCGGCGTGGCCACCGGCGAGGTGGTGGTCGACCTGGCCAGCGCGGTCAACGGCGGTCACGGCGTGGCCAGCGGCGCGGTGATCACCACCGCGGCCCGGCTGCAGGAGTACGCGCAACCCGGCGCCGTCGCGCTCTGCGCGGCCACCGCCCGGGCCACCGCCGGTCTGATCGCCCAGCGCCAACTGGCACCGGTGCCGGTCGCCGGGCGGGTGCCGCCGGTGCCGGTCTGGCACGCCGTCGGCCCCGTACGCCCCGGTGCCGACCCGCACGACGGCCCGCTGATCGGCCGCCGTCGCGAGCTGGCCACCGTGCGGGACCAGCTGAGCCGGGCGGTCCGCGAGCACAACCCGCGCTGGGTGTCCCTGGTCGGTCCGACGGGCAGCGGTCGTAGCCGTCTGCTGCACGAGCTGACCACGTCGCTGACCACGGTGGACGGGGTGGCGGTGCGCTGGTGCGTGGCGACCTGCCAACCGTACCCGGATCAGGTGCTGGCGCCGGTCGCGGACCTGCTGCGCGTACTCACCGGGATCCGCCACGGTGACGGCCCGGCGGTGGTCCACGACCGGTTGACGGCGACCCTGACACCGCTCCTCCCGCCGGCCCGGGTCGCTGCGGCGGTCCCGGCGCTGGAACGGTTGCTGGCCACCCCGGACGGCTCGGCGGCCTCGCTGGCCGGCGCTGCGGCCTGCCGGGACGCCCTGCTGCGCCTGGCCGCCCAACGGCCGCTGATCGTCGCCGTGGACGACCTGGACCGGGCCGCACCCGCGGTGAGCCGGTTCCTGCACGCGCTGTTCACCGCCGCCACGGCGCGCGGACTGCCGCTGGCCGTAATCACCCTGCACCAGCCGCACTGGGCCGACACCCGACCCGGCGCGGCCCGGCGGGTGGCGGTCCGGCCCCTGGCCACGGTGCAGAGCGGGCGGCTGCTGCGCCTCCTGCTGACCCGGGCCGGGCAACCGGTGGCGCTGGTCGACCGGCTGCTGCCGGTGGTGGGCGGCCGCCCCGGGCACGCGGCGGCGTACGTGCGTTCCATCGTCGACGGAGCGGACCCGGCGGCGCTCCCGCTGCCCGACGAGGTGCGCCGGCCCGTCGGCGCGGAGCTGGACCGGCTCGA
Organism: Micromonospora sp. U21; assembly: GCF_018070045.1. Taxonomy (GTDB): domain Bacteria; phylum Actinomycetota; class Actinomycetes; order Mycobacteriales; family Micromonosporaceae; genus Micromonospora. The sequence continues at coordinate 221,442 of NZ_JAGPYK010000002.1, read as the reverse complement.
CGGCGAACGGCGAGCGGTGCTGATGGCCGCTGCCACCCTGGGTGGGGTGGCCACCGGCGCGGCGGTGGACCGGGCGCTCGGCTGGACACCCGGGCGGTCCGGGCCGGCGCTGCGCGGGCTCGCCGCCGCCGGGCTGCTGGTCCCGCGCCGCGCCGACGGGTACGCGTTCGCCTCGCCCGCACTGCGCCGCGTCGCCGCCGAGCGGCTGCCGCGCGCGCTGCGCGCCATCTTCGCCAGCCGGGCAACCGGCGCCCTCCCTGCTGCCGGGGTCGGCTCTGCCGCCGATCGCGCCAAAGTCGTGCATCTCGACGCCGTCCGCTCCCGGGCCCGTCGCCTCGACGCAGTCTTCTCGGCGCTGACCGCGACGCGGCCGACCACATCCGACCCGGCAACACTGCGCCAACGCCTCCCCACTCCCACGGCGGTCGCCCCGCCGGCCGCACCGGAGGCTGGGATCGGCCCGACGGCGGCCGGGCGCCGACCGCCCGCGGTCGCGTCGGCGGGCAGCCTGCCGCCGACCTGGGCCGCCGCGCTCGCCACCCCCCGCGCTGCCGCCGTACCCGGGTCGTCGACCGGTGCCGGCGGTGACCGGAGCCCCGGTGTCGACCCACCGTCGGCAGCGGTCCGTACGATGCCCGCCAGCACGTCAACCGGGCGACGCCCGACGCCCCGTCCCGGCGCGCTCGCCGTCGTCGGTGGTCTCCCCCGCCCGGTGTACGCCGCACCCCGGCCGCCGTTGATCCGCCGGCCCGACGGCCTGGCCGCCTCCGCCTGAAGGCCCGCCGTTCGACCTCAGCGAGTGGCGAGGAAGGCCAGCACCCGCCGCCAGGTCGCCGCGGCGGCGTCCGGGGCGTACTCGGCGAGGTCCGGATCGGTGAACAGGTGCCCCGCGTCCGGGTAGCGGAACACCGTCAGGTCCGCGCCGGCCACGGTCATCGCCCGCTGCCACTCGTCGACCTCGTCCGGCGCGTCGTACGGATCGGGGTCGGCGAGGTGCAGCTGTACCGGCAGCCCGGCGCGGACTGCTTCCGGCGCTCCACCGGTGCCGTGCAGCAGGAGCAGACCGGCGGCGTCAGGGCGCTCGGCCAGGAGCGCCCCGGCCACGCCGGCGCCCATCGAGAAGCCGGCGAGCACGGTCTCCGCCGGCAGCTCCCGCAGCGCCGCCCGGGCCCGGTCGAGCACCACCTCCTGGCCGATCTTGTCAAGCAGTGCGAAACCGTCCGCGACGGTATCGGTGGCCTGGACGCCGTAGAGGTCGGGCGTGACGACCCGGTGCCCGACGGCACGCAGCCGGTCCGCGGCGGCGCGCACGGCGGGCCGCAGCCCGTACACGGAGTGGAACAGCACGACGTGTCGCATCCGGTCATCCTGCCCCAGCTGGGCGGCCGTGCGGTGTGGGCACGCGGGGCGGCCGTCAGACCAGCGCGGCCAGCCGGGCCACCAGCTCGGACGGTGGCGGCATCGCGGCGATCTCCCGGCCGACCTGCCCGGCCGCGGTCCGCAGGCCGTCGTCCGTGAGCAGCCGGGTCAGCGTCCGCGGGGTGATGTCGCGGGGCCGTAGTGCCAGGCCGGCGCCTCGACGGGCCACCAGCTCGGCATTGTGCCGCCGGTCCCCCGGACCGACGGTGGCCAGCTGCGGCAGGCCGGCGGCGAGGGCGCCGAGTGCGCTGCCCGCCCCGCCGTGGTGGACCAGCGCCGCGCTCGCCGGCAGCGCCTCGTCGAGCGGGATCCAGTCGACCACCCGGACGTTGCCGGGCAGCGCACGGCGCGAGCGAGGGTCCGGCCGGACCAGCACGATTTCGGCGTCCACCTGGGCGGCGGCCGCGACGACAGCGGGCATCGGCCCCCGGTCGCCGGGGCCGGTGAGGGTGCTGCGGGTGACCAGGATCCGGGGCCGGTCACCCGGCTCGCGCAGCCAGGCCGGCAGTTCGCCTCCGCCAGCGTAGGAGGTGTACCGCATCGGCCAGCCGTCCTGCGTGGTCACGCTGGGCGGGGCCACGGCGAGGGCCGCGGCGGGCGGCGGCAACTCGGCCAGGCCGTGCCGGCGCAACGCGGCGCCGAGCCGGGCGGTGGTGGCGCGGACCAGGTCCCGACCGTCGAAGAGGGCGTTCTCCTGCCGGACCGCCGGCACGCCCAGCCGGGCGGCGGCCACCGCGCCGGCCACCGCGAACGGCTCGTGCAGCACCAGGTCCGGATGCCACCGGGTGGCCAGCGCGACGACCGGGTCGGTGAGCTGGTCGTTGAGTGCCCCGAAGAGCAGGCCGGCGCCCCGGGTGCCGGCCGTGCCGGCCAGCTCGGCGCGGGCGATGAGCGGATGGCGCGGCAGCACGCGCAGCGCGATCCGGCCGAAGTCGAAGCCGGGCGCGACGTCGTGCACCGGCAGGCCGGCGTCGGCGGCGGCCAGGCCACCGCCACCGGTCGCCAGCAGGACGTCGTGGCCGGCGTCGCGTAGCGCGACGGCGAGCGGCACCAGCGGGAAGACGTGGCCGACGAGCGGCGCGGAGACCACCAGGACACGCATGGGCGGATCCTATGTCGACGGTGGCGACGCCGTCGTCCGGCTGCGGCCCCGGAACTCCGCGACCACCTCGCCGTCGTCCCGGATGACCGTGACGTCGTAGATGCCGCTGCGGCCGTAGCGGGTGCGCTCGGTGGCGCGGGCGGTGAGCAGGTCACCGGCGCGGGCCGGCCGGACGAAGGTGATGTCACCGCCAGCCGCGACGGTGACCGGGCCCCGGCTGTTGCAGGCCAGCGCGAAGGCGGTGTCGGCGAGCAGGAAGACGAAGCCGCCGTGGGCGATCGCGTGGCCGTTGAGCATCCGCCCGGTCACCCGCATCCGGGCCACCGCCGCGCCGTCGCCCGCCTCGACCAGCTCGATGCCGAGACCGCGCGAGGCCGCGTCGGCGGCGAACATGTCGTACGCCGGGTTGCGATGGTCCGTCACGTCAACCGGCCCGCCGCTGGTCGACGATGCGCCGCATCTTGCCCACCGAACGCTCCACCCCGTCCGGGGCGAGCACCTCGACCGCCACGCTCACCCCGATGGTGTTCTTCACCAGCTCCACCAGGGTCGTGCCGGCGCGCTCGGCGGCGTCCACGGCGACCCCGGCCCGCCGTTCCACCCGCACCGTCAGGGTGTCCAGCCGGCCCTGCCGGTCGAGTACGCACTGGAAGTGCGGCGACAGCTGCGGGGTCCGCAGGATCAGCTCCTCGATCTGGGTCGGGAAGATGTTCACCCCGCGCACGATCATCATGTCGTCCGTCCGGCCGGTGATCTTCTCGATCCGGCGCATCGGGCGGGCGGTGCCGGGCAGCAGCCGGGTCAGGTCCCGGGTCCGGTACCGGACGACCGGCATCGCCTCCCTCGTCAGCGAGGTGAGCACCAGCTCGCCCTGCTCGCCGTCGGGCAGCACCGCGCCGGTGAGCGGGTCGATGATCTCCGGATAGAAGTGGTCCTCCCAGAGGTGCAGGCCGTCCTTGGTCTCGACGCACTCGGTGGCCACACCCGGGCCCATCACCTCGGAGAGCCCGTAGATGTCGACCGCATGGATGTCCAGCCGGTGCTCCATCTCCCGGCGCATGTCCTCGGTCCACGGCTCCGCACCGAAGATGCCCACCCGCAGTGAGGTCGCCCGGGGATCGAGGCCCTGGCGCTGCATCTCGTCCACGATGGCCAGCATGTAGCTGGGCGTGACCATGATGACCTCGGGTTCGAAGTCGCGGATCAGCATGACCTGGCGTTCGGTCATGCCGCCGGAGACCGGGATCACGGTGCAGCCCAGTTCCTCGGCGCCGTAGTGCGCGCCGAGCCCGCCGGTGAACAGCCCGTAACCGTAAGCCACGTGCACCCGGTCGCCCGGACGGCCGCCGGACGCGCGGATCGACCGGGCCATCAGCCGGGCCCAGGTGCGCAGGTCGTCGCGGGTGTAGCCGACCACGGTCGGCCGGCCGGTGGTGCCCGAGGAGGCGTGCAGCCGGGCGACCCGCTCGCGGGGCACGGCGAACATGCCGAACGGGTAGTTCTCCCGCAGCTCCGCCTTGCCGGTGAACGGAAACCGGGCCAGGTCGTCGAGGTCGCGGCAGTCGTCGGGATGCACCCCGGCCGCGTCGAACGCCCGACGGTAGTGCGGCACGTTGTCGTACGCGTGCCGCAACGACCAGCGCAGCCGCTCGCGTTGCAGGTCGCGTAGCTCGTCGACGCCGGCTCGCTCGATCGGCTCCAATTCCTCCGGGCGAGGGGTGCGGTCCTGCATCGGGGGGTGCCTCCTGTCCACGGGCGCGGCCGGGTCCACACCGGCCGACCCGGGTAAGGTACGCCCGCCCCGGTCAGGGGTTCTCGGGCGTCCACCAGGGCGTGCCTGGTCAGCCGGTCGTCGGCAACCGGTGCGGCGCGGCCACCAGCGCGGCCAGCTCCGGGATGGCCTCCGCCTCGGCCAGCGCGTCCGCCAGCACCTGGTCGTGCGTCGGTCGGGCCCGCGTGAGCAGCTCGGAGTCGGCGGAGCGAACATCGCGGCGTTCACCCTGGGCAACGCGCTGCCGTCCTCTCGCAATTGCAAGTCATATGCAACAAGGTCTGGACAGGTGTCGCGCTGCGTAACTAGCCTGATCGCCATGACTCCTTACATCACGGATCCGTCGGCGTGGCAGGAGAGCTGGGACCGCCAGCAGGAGGCGTACCTACCGGACCGGGAGCACCGGTTCACCGCCATGCTCGACGCGGTGGACGCGGTCCGCGACGGCCGGCCGCCACGGGTGCTCGACCTGGCCGGCGGCACCGGCACCATCTCCCTGCGGGCGTTGGCGCGGTTCCCCACCGCCGAGGTGACCCTGGTGGACCTCGACCCGGCGCTGCTGGCCATCGCCCACGCCTCCCTGACGGACCGGGCCACCATCGTCACCGCCGACCTCGGCGCCCCCGAATGGCTCTCCGCGCTGCCCCACCGCGAGTACGACGCCGTGCTCACCGCCACCGCGCTGCACTGGCTTCCGGCCGAGCGGCTCGGCCGGCTCTACGGCGAGATCCGCGACCTGCTGCGGCCGGGCGGAATCTTCGTCAACGCCGACCACATGCCCGACGACACCCTGCCGGAGCTGACCAAGCGGCTGCTCGACCGGGCGCGGGACCGGCGGGCCGCCCGGTACGCCACCGGGTCCGTGCTGTCCTGGTCGGACTGGTGGGAACGGGCCGGCGCCGACCCGGTGCTCGCCCCGCTGGTCACCCAGCGGCACACCATCTACCCGACCGGGCACAGCCCCGAGTGGAACCCGCCGGTCTCCTGGCACCTGGCCACGCTGACCGCGGCCGGCTTCAGCGAGGCCGGCACGGTGTGGCGCGGCGGCCCGGACGCCGCGGTCGCGGCGGTGCGCTGACCGGCCAACCCCGGCGCCCCGCCTGATCGGGCCGGGCGTCCGCGAACCGCCGGTCGGCCCGGCGCTCGACAGGGTGGGCGATATGCTGACGCCGGAGCCGGACGGTTCCCGGCGGTGGGGCCCGCCGTCCCGGCGAACGCACCGGGAGAACCGCGACACCGCTCGCCAACGGTCCCTGCCAGTGGCACCCGTACTGGTGGGGAGGCATCGTGTCCGGACCACTCGACCCCCGTACCGATCCCGACGTCGATCTGCGCGTCCCCGCCGACCGTCACGAGCTGCCCGCCCACCCCGCCGCGGTGCTCACCGCGATCGCGGCCGGCGGTGTGCTCGGCGCGCTGGCCCGGGCCGGCCTGCAACACGCCGTCCCGCCCCAGCCCACCGGTTTCCCGTGGGCGACCTTCGGCGTCAACCTGACCGGCTGCCTGCTGATCGGCGTCCTCATGGCGGTGCTCGGGCACCTCGGCGGTGGGCGTCCGTTGGCCCGCCCGTTCCTCGGCGTCGGGGTGCTCGGCGGATTCACCACCTTCTCCACCTACGCCGTGGACGTGCAGCAGGCGGTGGTCGCGGGCGCTCCGGCCACCGCGCTGGCGTACCTGGCCGCGACGGTGCTCGGCGCGCTGGTCGCGGTGTGGCTCGGTGACGCCGCCGCCGCGCGGCTGCTCGATCGGAACGGCCGCGACGACGGGCGGGCCGCCCGGTGACCGTGCTGCTCATCGCGCTCGGGGCGGCCGTCGGCGCGCCGCTGCGCTACCTCACCGACCGGGCCGTCCAGGCCCGGCACGACTCGGCGTTCCCGTGGGGGACGTTGACCGTCAACGTGCTCGGCTCGCTGCTGCTCGGCGTGCTCGTCGGGCTGCCGGCCGGGCCGGCGGTCAGCGCGCTGCTCGGCACCGGCTTCTGCGGCGCGCTGACCACCTACTCCACCTTCAGCTACGAGACGCTGCGACTGACCAGGACCGGCAACCGGCTCCTCGCGCTGGCCAACGTGCTGGCCAGTGTGACCGCCGGACTCGCCGCCGCGACCGCCGGCTACGCTCTCGCCCGGGCCCTGACCGGCTGACGCCATACCTGCTGGATCGAGCGCGATCATGGGCGAGGCTCATGCGGGAGGCGCGGCCAGGGCGACCACCGGGCCGAGGACGAAGACGGCCGGCGGTGCGATGCCCGCGCGGGCGGCCACCGCGCCGATCTCGTCGAGTCGGGCCGGCACCGACCGCTGGTCGGGGTGCCCGGCGTCCTGGATCGCGAGCACCGGAGTGTCCGGGGCGCGGCCGTGCTCCACCAGCGCGGCGGCGATCTTCGCGATGGTGTCCACCGCCATCAGCAGGACCAGGGTGCCCCGGGCCCGCGCCAGCGCCGCCCAGTCGACCAGCGAGTCGGGGTGGCCGGGCGGCAGGTGCCCGGAGACCACGGTGACGTCGTGCGCCACGCCCCGGTGGGTCACCGGGACCCCGGCCAGCGCCGGCGCGGCGATCGCGCTGCTCACCCCGGGCACCACGGTCACCGGTACGCCGGCGGCCCGGCAGGCCTGCACCTCCTCGTGGCCACGGCCGAAGACGTACGGGTCACCGCCCTTGAGCCGGACGACCCGCCGGCCGGCGCGCGCGTGCGACACCAGGGCCGCGTTGATCGCGTCCTGGGCCATCGAGGGGCCACGGGGCACCTTGGCGGCGTCGACCACCAGCACGTCAGGGCGCAGGCCGGCGAGCAGCCCCTGCGGTGCCAGGCGGTCCACCACCACCACCTCCGCCGCGTCGAGCAGCGCCTGGCCGCGTACCGTGATCAGGTCGTCGGGCCCCGGCCCGCCGCCGACCACCCCGACCGAGCCGTGCCCGTGGTGGTGGTCGTGCCCGTGGTGGTGATGATGGCCGCCGACCGGGTCGTCGGGATGGTCGTGCGGGCGTTGCGGGCGGCCCACCTTGTCGGCGAAGCCCGGCATCAGCACCCGGTACGCGCAGGTGTCGCAGTTCATCCGGATGTCCCCGCCCAGCGCCTCGGCGTACCGCTCCAGCACCAGGTCGGCCAGCGCGTCGCAGTCGCCGATCAGGTCGGCCACCCGCACGTCCAGCTCGGGATGGGCGGCGGTGAACTCCGCCGCCTGCGCGACGATCCGGTCCGGCAGCACCCCGGCGAACAGGAAGTACGGCGCGACCACGATCCGCCGCGCGCCGAGCCGACGCAGCCGGTCCAGCACCGCCGGCACCGACGGCTCGGCGAGGGAGATGAACCCCGGCTCGACGCCCGCGTAGCCACGCCCCTCCCACAGCAGCCGGGCGACCTTGGCCACCTCGGCGTTGGCGTCCGGGTCGGTGGAGCCGCGACCGATCAGCGCGACCCAGGTGCCGGCCCGGTCCGCGCCGGCCAACGCCGCGTCGACCCGCTGCTCGAGGGCGTCGTGCAGCAGCGGGTGCGGCCCGAGCGGGCGACCGTAGCGGTAGCTCAGCCCAGGGTGGCGCTGCTGCTCGCGCGCCATCGCGGCGGGGATGTCGCCCTTGCCGTGCCCGGCCCCGGTGAGCACCAGCGGCAGCGCCACCAGCGCCCGGTGCCCGCGCGCGACCAGCGCGCCGACCGCGTCGGTCAGTGGCGGGCGGGACAGCTCGATGAAGCCGCCCTCGACGTCGCCGACGGCGCCCGCGCCACGGCGGCGGACCCGCTCCACCAGCGCGGCGAACTGCTCGACCCCGGCCACGCTGCGCGTGCCGTGCCCGACGATCACCAACCCGTTCATGGCGTCTCCTCGACGTAGAGCAGGGCGTTGAGGGCGGCGGCGGCGACGGCCGACCCACCCTTCTCCCCCACGTTGGACACCCCGGGCAGGCCGCTGGCCCGCAGTGCCGCCTTCGACTCGGCCGCGCCCACGAAGCCGACCGGCAGGCCGACGATGAGCGCCGGCACGGCGTCCAGGGTGAGCAGTTCGACCAGTGCCGTCGGGGCGCAGCCGACCACCCAGACCGCGCCCGGGCCGACCCGGTCCAGCGCGATCCGCACGGCCGCCGCCGAGCGGGTGATCCCGACCGCCCGGCCCAGCTCCGCGGCGGCCGGCTCGGCGATCGGGCAGACCAGCTCCAGACCGGCCCGGGTGATCCCGGCGGCGACCATCGCCACGTCGGTTACCACCGGCACACCGGCCCGCAGCGCGGCCAGCCCCGATTCCAGGGCCGCCTCGTCGCAGACCAGCTCGTCGACGTACGCCAGGTCGGCGCTGGCGTGCACCACCCGCTCGGTCACCGCCCGGGTCAGCGGCGGCAGGTGGGACAGGTCGACCCGGTCGCGCAGGATCCGGTACGACTCGGCCTCGATCGGGTGCACCATCCCCGAACTCATCGGGCTCCTCCACGTTCATCGGGTTCGGCGACACCGATGGCGTCCACCGGGCAGATCTCCAGGCATTCCAGGCAGCCGGTGCAGCGGTCGGCGCGGACGGTCAGTCCCCCGGCGACCGGCCGGATCGCGTGGGTCGGGCAGGTGAGCAGGCAGGCGCCGCAGCCCTGGCAGGCGCCGATGGTCACGATCGCCACCGGTACCCCCGGGGTGTGACCATCCGGCCGGCGACCAGCCGGGTGTCGCTGCTGCCGACCACCACGACGCTGTACATGTCGACCACCGCCGGGTCGAGGGTGGCCAGGGTGGCCAGGTGCACCCGTTCGCCGGGGCGGCTGGCGTTGCGCACCACGCCGACCGGGGTGTCCGGCGGCCGGTGGCTGGCGAGGATGCCGAGCGCCCTGCCGAGCTGCCAGTCGCGGGCCCGGCTGCGCGGGTTGTAGAAGAGCGTCACGAAGTCGCCCTGCGCGGCGGCGATCACCCGCCGCTCGATGACCTCCCACGGGGTGTGCAGGTCGGACAGGCTCAGGTAGGCGTGATCGTGGCCGAGCGGGGCGCCGAGCAGCGCGCCGGCGGCGAGCGCGGCGGTCACCCCCGGCACGCCGACCACGTCGATCCGCTCGTCGGCGTACTCCAGGGCGGGGCTGGCCATCGCGTACACCCCGGCGTCGCCGGAGCCGATCAGCGCGACCGCCCGGCCGGCGGTGGCCTCGGCGACGGCGGCCCGGGCCCGTGCCTCCTCCGCGCCCAGCCCGCTGGAGAGCACGCGGGTGCCCGGTCTGAGCAGGTCGCGGACCTGGTCGAGGTACTGGTCGAGGCCGACCACGACGGCGGCGCGGCGCAGCTCGGCCACCGCGCGCGGGGTACGCAGGTCGGCTGCGCCCGGGCCGAGGCCGACGACGGCCAGCCGGCCGCGCGGCGCGTGCCGCGCCACCGCCACGGTGGCCATCGCCGACGCGGTCTTCGGCACCAGCAGCGCGGCGTCGCCCGCCCGGTCGGCCGGGCCGAGCAGCGCGGCGGCCTCGGCCACGCTCGGCGTGCCGACCGCGGCGCGGACCACCTCGCTGGGATGGGGCACGTCGACCGCCGCCAGCTGCGTCGCCGGCCAGGTCACCAGGGGTACGCCGAGCGCGTCGGCGGTGCACCGGATGCCCGCCTCGTCGGCCTTGACGTCGGCGCTGGCCAGACAGCGCAGGCTGGCCGGGCTGAGGCCGGCCTCGGCCAGCACCCGGTGCAGCAGCTCCGCCACCTCGGCGGCGGGTACGCCCCGACTGGCACCGACCCCGGCGACCAGCGACGGGGGTCGCAGCACCGCGGTCCGCCCGTCCAGCGGCACCACCCGGTCGGTGACCAGCAGCCGGTACCCGCCGTCCGCCACGTCACCGCCGTCGGTGCCGACGGCCTCCGGGTGGACGTTCGCCGGCAGCGCGGGCAGCGGCCAGTCGGCGTCGGCGATCAGCCGGACCGGTTCGCCGTCCAGGATGGCCCGGGACACCGCGGCGACCGCGCCCTGCACCGGCCAACCGAGGGTGTCCAGCCCGGGCAGCCCGACCGCGTCGGTGGCGGTGGTGACCACCGGCCGGGCGTCGAGCAGCGCTCCAACGTGCTCGGCGAGGTCATTGCCGCCGCCGACGTGCCCGCCGAGCAGCGCCACCGCGTGCCGGGCCGCCTCGTCGACGACCACCACGGCCGGGTCGGTGCGCTTGTCGCCGAGCAGCGGGGCGAGGATCCGCACGACCGCGCCGGTGGCCAGGAAGGCGACCACCGCGTCACACCGCGTCCAGGCGGTCCGCAGCGCGTCGGCGACGCTGTCCCCCTCGACCAGCCGGGCGTGTGGCCAGGCCGTCGCGACGGTGTGGGCGTGCCGCCGGCCGGCGGCGGTGGCCGCGACCAGGCCGATCCGGGTGGGCGTGCTCAGGTCGTTCACGGGCGCTCCCCGGTTAGGACGACCACCGGGTTGGTGGCCGCGAGGCGGATCGACCCGCCGGGCAGGTCGGCGAGGCGGGCGGCGGAGAGCTGGCTGCCCTCGACCGTGTAGCCGGCGGCGCGCAGCAGGCCGACGGCCGGCGCTACCCGGTCCAGGGCGGCGAGGGTGAGCACCACCCGGTCGGGCCGGCGGGCCGTCACGGCGGCGAGGACGTCGGCACCACCGCCGCCGACGAAGACCGCGTCCGGCTCGGGCAGGCCGGCCAGCGCCGCCGGGGCCCGCCCGACGACCAGTCGGACGTCGACGGCGTGCGCGGCGGCGTTGGCGCGGATCGTCTCGCCGGCCCCGGGCTCCTGCTCGACGGCGATAACGGCCGCGCCGAGCAGGGCGCACTCGATGCCGACCGAGCCGCTGCCGGCGCCGATGTCCCAGACCAGCCGGCCGAGCCGGGGGCGCAGCCGGGCGATGACGAGGGCACGCACCTCCGACTTGGTGATCATCGAGGCGCGGTGGGCGTACCGGCTCTCCGGCAGTGCCCAACCGCCGACCGGCGCGGCGGCGGGCTGGTTGTCGGACCGCATCCGACCGGCCGCCCGAGCGGCGTCGGGCCCGGCGTCCGCTGTGTCCGCTGTGTCCGCTGTGTCCGCTGTGGCGATGCTGAGCAGCACGTGCGGGTCGGACCAGGTTCCGGCGGCGGCCTGCTCGGGGGTCACCTCGCGGACCCGCTCGGCATCGGTGCCGAGGTGCTCGGCGACCACCAGGCGACGGGACCAGCCGGCCAGGCCGGCGCCCAGTTCGCCGGCACCGGCGCCCGGTGCGGTGAGCACCGCGACCAGCGGGAGCGCCCGGCAGGCGTTCAGCGCCGGTCGCGGGTCGCGACCGTGCGCGGTGACGACGGCGGCGCCGTCCCACGGCAGCCCGGCGCGGGCGAACGCGGCGGCCACACTGGACACCGCCGGCACCACGCGCAGCGGCAGCCCGGCCGCGCGGAGCCGCCGGAGGATGCCGAACAGACCGGGGTCACCGCTGGCCAGCACCACGGCCGGCACGCCGTCGGCGACGGCGGCGGCCAGCCGGTGCACGGCGGGAGCGAGCGGCCCGAGGGCGACGGTGGTCGCGCCGGGCGGTACGGGCACCGCAGCCAGGTGTCGGGCCGCCCCGACCACCAGCCCGGCGGCGGCCAGCGCGGGCGCGAGCGCCGGGTGCGGCGGGGCGCCGGCGGCGTCCAGGCCGACCACGGTCACCGGCGTCACCGAGGTCACCGGGGCCACCGGCGTCACCGGGGCCACCGGCCCGAGGAGGCCACCACCCGGGCGCCCGCGAAGTCGACCATCGCCACGTCCACGGTGACCGCCTGCTCGGCGAACCGCAGCAGCACCTGGCGGACGCGCTGGCAGAGCAGGTCGCCGGCCGGTGCGAGCAGCCCGGCGTCCTCCCACAGCTCGTACGCGTGCCGGCCGGTGTTCGCCTCGGTCACCGCGGCGACCAGCGCCTGATCACCGCCGGCCTCGGCGGTCACCGCGCCGAGCAGGGAGAGGTCCACCTTCGAGCGGGTGTAGTGGGTCATCAGGATGCCGGCGGCGAGTTTGGCCAGCTTCCCGGCCATGCCGACGAAGACCACCCCGGTCATCGCGTCGCCGACGGCGGCGGTGACCGCGGCGCCGGTGAAGTCGCCGACCTCGACGAAGCAGACCTCGGGCAGCTCGGGCAGCAGCGCGCGGGCGGCACGCTCGGTGCGCCCGCCGGTGCAGAGCACCACCGTCCGCTCGCCCTGGGCGGCCATCACGTGCACGGCCTGCACCACGCTGGCCCGCCAGGAGGCGGTGGAGAAGGGTCGGACGATCCCGGTGGTGCCGAGGATCGAGATGCCGCCGAGGATGCCGAGCCGCCGGTTGGTGGTCTTGCGTGCCATGACCTCGCCGCGCGGGACGCTGATCACCACCTGCACGCCGACCTCGGTGAGGTCGACCACCTCGGCCACCGCTTCGCTGATCATCCGACGGGGGGTGTCGTTGATCGCCGGGCCGCCGACCGCGAGCCCGAGGCCCGGTCTGGTGACCGTGCCGACGCCGGGGCCGCCGGCCAGCCGCAGCCCGGGAACGTCGGTCCAGTCCACGGTGGCGGTCAACTCGGCGCCGTGGGTGACGTCCGGGTCGTCGCCGGCGTCCTTGACCACCACCGCCTCGGCCCGGGCCGGCGGCGTGCCGGTCAGCTCGCAGCGGGCCACCGGGAAGCGCACCCGCCGCCCGGCGGGCAGCCCGATCTCCACCTCCGGCTGGGCCGCGCCGGTGACGAGCGCGGTGACCGCGGCCTTGGCCGCCGCCGTCGCGCAGGCGCCGGTGGTCCAGCCGGTGCGCAGCGCGGTGGGCCGGACCTTCGCGGTACGCGGCAGGTCCGGCTCGCGCAGCGGCGGCTCGGCGTACGTCACGGGGTGGGCCTGTGCTCGGGTGTCGCCGGCTCGCCGCCACCCTCGACCGCTGCGCTGGCCCTGGCGCCCGCCTGGCGGCGGAGTTCGGCGCGGGCGGCCGGCTCGGCCCGGCGGAAGGTGTGGAAGTGCCCGGGGTGGTACAGGTGCGAACGGGTGCCCTCGGCGGCCAGCGCCGGCCCGACCAGGAAAAGGGTGTGCTTCCACAGCCGGTGCTGCTTGACCGTCGCCTCCAGGGTCCCGACCGTGCAGCGCACCACCAGCTCGTCCGGCCAGGTCGCCTGGTACGCCACCACGGCCGGGGTGTCCGCCGGGTAGCCGCCGGCCAGCAGCTCGGCCTGCACCTGCCCGGAGCGGGCCGCGGAGAGGAACAGCGCCATGGTGGTGCCGTGCCGGGCGAAGTCGCGCACCCGTTCCCCGGGAGGCATCGGGGTCTTGCCGCCCTCCAGCCGGGTGAGGATCACCGACTGAGCCACCTCGGGGACGGTCAGCTCCCGCCCGACGATCGCCGCGACGGCGGTGAACGAGGAGACCCCGGGCACGATCTCGACGGCCAGGCCGAGCGACCGGCACACGTCCAGCTGCTCCTGCACCGCACCCCACAGCGCCGGGTCGCCGGAGTGGATCCGCGCCACGGTCAAACCCCTGCTCGGCGGCCCGCGTGTAGAGCGGGAGCACCCCTTCGATGGGTAGCTGCGAGGAGTCCACGATCTCCGCGCCGGGCCGGGCGTGTGCGAGCACGTCGGCGTGCACCAGGCTGGCCGCCCAGATCACGATGTCCGCCTCGGCGATGACCCGGGCGGCCCGCAGGGTGAGCAGGTCCGCCGCCCCGGGGCCGGCGCCGACGAACCACACCGTGCCGTCGCCGGTCACAGTTTTCCTCCTCGACGGTCGCGGCGGGCCGGGACCAGCAGCGTCGACAGGTACGGCAGGTCGTGCTCGGCGTCGTCGACCGGGCCGATGCGTTCCCCGGGAAGCCCCAGGCTCCGCCCGAGCACGGCGTCGGTGAGCCTGCCGTGTCGGCGCAGCTCGGCGAGCAGCTCCGGGTGCCGCCGCCAGCCCTTGTACGCGACCACGGTGCCCGGCCCGGCCAGCGCGTCGGCGAACAGCGCCAGCCCGGCGGTGGCCGGCAGCAGGGTCAGCGGCTCGCGTCCCTCGCAGAGCGGGGTGCCGCTGCGCGCGGCCAGCTCCTGCATGGCGGTGACGCCCGGCACGGTCGCCACGCGCACCGCCGGGCGCAGCGCACGGACGCCCTGCGCCAGGTAGCCGAAGGTGGAGTACACGTTCGGGTCACCGATGGTGGCGAAGGCCAGCGACCGGGCGCCCGCGTCGATCGCCTCGACGACGACCCGCGCGGCGGCGTCCCAGGCCGCGGCCCGCCGGGCGGTCACCCCGCCCCGATCGTCCAGGGCGAAGGGCAGCCGGCGCAACCGGTCGGCCGCGACGTGGGCCCGCACGATCCGCTCGGCGCGCCCCGCGTCCGCGCCCGGCGCAACGGCGGTCGCGGTCGGCTCGGCCCGGTCGGCCATCACGGGTACGAGGACCAGGTCCGCCTCGCGCAGCACCCGCACCGCCTTGACGGTGAGCAGTTCCGGGTCGCCGGGCCCGACGCCCACCCCGGTCAGTGTGGCCACCGCCCGGACGCCGACGACGCCGTCGGCGCTCACCGGCACGCCTCGACCAGGCGTCGGGCCGCGCCGGGGTGGCCGGCCCAGTGGGTGTGCAGGTAGGAGGCGTGCACCCGGCCCGCGACGAAGCCGTGGTCCGCGCCGTTCCAGCGCCACGCCGGCCGGTCGCCGTGCCCCGGGTCGGTGGTGGTGCGGTGGAACTCGTGCCCGCGTACCGGCTCGCCGGCCCGGGCCACCGGGGAGTCGGTGACGGCCACCGCCTCCCGGTAGCCGAGGGTGAGCCGGCCGGTCATCCGGGCGGTCAGATCCAGCCGGCCGCACATCGGCGCACCGTCCAGGGACCGCCCGAGGTAGAGCAGCCCGGCGCACTCGGCCACGATCGACCCGTCGAAGGCGGCCAGCTCGGCGCGGAGCGCCGCGTTGCAGGCCAGCGCCTCCGCGTACGCCTCGGGGAAGCCGCCGCCGACCACCACGGCGCGGGTGCCGGCGGGCAGCGCCGGATCGCGCAGCGGGTCGACGGTGACCACGTCCGCGCCGGCGGCGGCGAGCAGTTCGGCGGTCTCCGCGTACGAGAAGGTGAAGGCCGGACCACCGGCGAGCGCGACCATCGGCCGCTCCGCGCCGGCCGGCCCGCCGACGGCGGCGACCGGATCCCAGGCCGGGGCGGTCAACGGTGGGGCGGTCCGGGCCAGGTGGAGCACCGCGTCGAGGTCCACGGTGGACTCGACCAGCTCGGCCAGGGCGCTCACGATCGCGAGGGACTCGGGTGCCCGCTCGGCGACCGGGATCAGCCCCAGGTGCCGGGCCGGGGCGGCCACCTCGGCGGCCCGCGTGACCGCCCCGAGCACCGGTACGCCGACCTCGGCCAGCGCGTCGCGCAGCAGCGTCTCGTGCCGGGGCGAGCCGACCCGGTTGAGGATGACCCCGCCGATCCGCACGGCCGGGTCGAAGGCGGCCATGCCCAGCGTCAGCGCGGCGGCCGAGCGGCCCTGGGCGGTGGTGTCCAGCACCAGCAGCACGGGGGCCCCGATGAGCCGCGCGACGTGTGCGGTGGAGGCGTAGTCGCGGCGGCCGACCGCGCCGTCGTGCAGGCCCATCACGCCCTCCACCACGGCCACGTCGGCGGGTGTCGGGACGCTCGCGCCGTGCCGCAGCAGCGGGGCGATCCGCTCCGCGCCGACCAGGAACGGGTCGAGGTTGCGACCGGGTCGCCCGGCGGCGAGGGCGTGGTAGCCGGGGTCGATGTAGTCCGGACCGACCTTGTGCGGGCTGACCGTGAGGCCCCGACGGCGCAGCGCGGCGAGCAGCCCGGTGGCGACGGTGGTCTTGCCGTGGCCGCTGGCGGGCGCTGCGACCACCACCCGGGGCAGCGGCCACGGCTCGGCGGCGGTGCTCACCACTCGATGCCCTTCTGGCCCTTCTGGCCGGCGTCCATCGGGTGCTTGACCTTGGTCAGCTCGGCCACCAGGTCGGCGGCGGCGACCAGGCGTGGGTCGGCGTCCCGGCCGGTGATGACCACGTGCTGGAAGCCGGGGCGGTCGGCCAGGGTGGCCACCACCTCGTCGACGTCCACCCAGCCCCACGTCATCGGGTAGGTGAACTCGTCCAGCACGTACAGCCCGTAGCGCTCGGCGGCCAGGTCGCGCTGGATCTGCCGCCAGCCCTCCAGGGCGTCGGCAGCGTGGTCGGCGTCGCCGCCGCGCTGGATCCAGGACCAGCCCTCGCCCATCTTGTGCCATGCCACCGGCGCGCCCTGGCCGGTGCGCTCGTGCACCTCGCCGAGGGCCCGGAAGGCCTTCTCCTCCCCCACCCGCCACTTGGCGCTCTTGACGAACTGGAACACCCCCACCGGCAGGCCGGCGGTCCACGCCCGCAGCGCCAGCCCGAAGGCGGCGGTGGACTTTCCCTTCATCTGCCCGGTGTGGACGAGCAGCAGCGGCCGGTGACGTCGTTGCCGGGTGGTCAACCCGTCGGCGGGCACCGTGCTCGGCTTTCCCTGCGGCATCAGGCGACACTCCTGTCGGGCGAGGTGGTGATGGTGCTGGCTGCGGCTTGGGGATGCAGCAGGGGGTTGGCGGTGACGTCGTCGAGTCGGCGGTGCGGGGCGTGCAGTTGGCGTGCCAGGCGGTTGGCCAGGTTCAGGCGGACGGGGCCGGACTCGCAGTCGACGACGACGCAGGCGGCCCCCGTAGCGGCCAGCACCGCCGCCGCTCCCGCCGCGCGGTCCAGCGGGCGCTGGCCGGCGGTGGCCCGGCCGTCGGTGACGACCAGAACCAGGGGCCGCCGCCTCGGGTCGCGCAGGCGCTCCACCCGCAGCAGGTCGGCGGCGGCGAGCAGCCCCTCGGCCAACGGGGTGCGCCCGCCGGTGGGCAGCTCGGCCAGCCGGGTCGAGGCGGCCAGCACCGACGAGGTGGCCGGCAGCAGCGTCCGCGCGCCGGCGCCCCGGAAGGCGATCACCGCGACCTTGTCCCGCCGCTGGTACGCGTCGGTGAGCAGGGCGAGGACCGCGTCCTTGACGGCGGTCATCCGCTGCCGGGCGCCCATCGAGCCGCTCGCGTCCACCACGAACAGCACCAGGTTGCCCTCACGTCCCTCGCGGACCGCCTCCCGCACGTCGTCCGGGCGCAGCCGCAGCGGGCCGGCCAGCCGCCCCCGGGCGGCCTGCTGCGGGGCAGCGGCGCGGACCGTGGCCGGCAGGTGCAGCGCGCCGACCCGACCCGCCGGCACCCGGGCCCCGGTGGTGCGGCCCCGCCCGGTGCGGGCACGCGAGCGTCGGCCCGGAACGCCGTCACCCACGCCGGGCGCGGTGAGCAGCCGCGCCGTCAACCCACCCCGGGGTACGGCCACCGGCTGACCGCCCCGGCCGTCAGCGGCGCTGCCCCGCCCACCGGACGGGTCGTCCGCGCCGCCGGCCGTCCCGCCGGCGGGCCCGTCCGTCACCTCGGCCGGTAAGTCCGGCCCGGCGTCCGGATACGCGGTCGAGGTGGCTTCGCCCTGGTCGGCGCCGTCGTCCCTCCCTTCGGCGCTCGCGTCGGGGCCACGTCCGCCCGGGCCGCCGTCGCCGGCCGGACCACCACCGGGACCGCCCCCACCGGCCGGACCGTCGCCGCCGCCGGGGCCACCGTCGTCGGGGCCGCCGTCGTCCGGGTCGTCGGGGTGCGCGTCCTGGGCTCGCTGCAACGCCTCGTCGAGGCGCTTCTCGTCCAGGCCCGGGGTGTCGAACGGGTCGCGGCGACGGCGGTGCGGCAGGGCCAGCCGGGCGGCCACCCGGACGTCGTCGATGGTCACCCGGTCCCGGCCGTGCCAGGCGGCGTGCGCCAGCGCGGTACGGGCGGTGACGATGTCGGCGCGCATCCCGTCCACGTCGAACGCGGCGCACACCTCGGCGATCTGGCGCAGCGCGGCGTCCGGCAGGCGTACCCCCGGAAGCCGACGGCGGGCGGCGGCCACCTGGCCGGCGACCTCGGCGTCGGCGGCGGCCCAGCGGGCGGCGAAGCCGGCCGGGTCGGCGTCGGCGGCGAGCCGGCGGCGCACCACCTCGACCCGGACCGCGGGGTCCCGGCTGGCGCCGACCTCGACGGTGAGCCCGAACCGGTCGAGCAGTTGGGGGCGCAGCTCCCCCTCCCCCGGGTTCATGGTGCCGACCAGCAGGAACCGGGCGGCGTGGCTGACCGAGACGCCTTCCCGCTCGACGTGGCTGCGGCCCATCGCGGCCGCGTCCAGGAGCAGGTCGACCAGGTGGTCGTGCAGCAGGTTGACCTCGTCGACGTAGAGCACGCCCCGGTGCGCGGCGGCCAGCAGGCCCGGCTCGAAGGCGCGTACCCCCTCGCCGAGGGCCTTCTCCAGGTCGAGCGAGCCGACCACCCGGTCCTCGGCGGCGCCGACCGGCAGCTCCACCAGCCGCGCCGGACGGGCCTCGGCGGCGGCGCCGGCCGGGTGCGGGCCGTCCGGGCAGGCCGGGTCGGGCTCGGCCGGGTCGCAGCCGAACCGGCAACCGGCGACCCGGTGCACCGGCGGCAGCAGCGCGGCGAGCGCGCGAACGGCGGTGGACTTGGCGGTGCCCTTCTCGCCGCGGACCAGCACCCCGCCGATCGCCGGGGAGACCGCGTTGAGCAGCAGCGCCAGCCGCATGTCGGCCATGCCGAGCACGGCGCTGAACGGGTAGGTCACGGTCACTGGGCCTTCTTTCGTTCGCGACTGCGGGGCTCGCAAAACCGGCTCACTCCTCGCGCTCACACCCGGTCCTCAAGGTCACCCTCACTGGCCAGGTACGTGTCGCGGAGCCGGTCGAGGGTGGCCGGCTCGGGTTCGGCCCACAGCCCCCGGTCGGCGGCCTCCAGCAGCCGCTCGGTGATGCCGCGCAGCGCCCACGGGTTGGACCGCTCCAGGAACTCCCGGGTGGTCTCGTCGAAGAGGTACGCCGCAGCCAGGTGCTCGTACATCCAGTCGTCGACGACACCGGCTGTGGCGTCGTAGCCGAACAGGTAGTCCACGGTGGCGGCCAGCTCGAAGGCGCCCTTGTAGCCGTGCCGGCGCATCGCGGCGATCCACTTCGGATTGACCACCCGGGCCCGGAACACCCGGCGGGTCTCCTCGCCCAACGTGCGGGTCCGCACGTCGGGCGGCATCGCCGAGTCGCCCACGTACGCCTGCGGCGAGGCGCCGGTGAGGTGGCGGACCATCGCCACCATCCCGCCGTGGTACTGGAAGTAGTCGTCGGAGTCGACGATGTCGTGCTCGCGGGTGTCCTGGTTCTTCACCGCGACCGCGATCCGGGCGAACGAGCGTTCCATGTCGGCGCGTGCCTCCCGCCCGTCCAGGCCCCGGCCGTAGGCGTAGCCACCCCAGACCGCGTACACCTCGGCCAGGTCGGCGTCGCTGCGCCAGGTCCGGGCGTCGATCAGCGGGAGCAGCCCGGCCCCGTACGCCCCGGGTTTGGAGCCGAAGATCCGGGCGGTGGCCCGCCGTTCGTCGCCGTGCTCGGCGAGATCGGCTACGACGTGCGCCCGTACGTAGTTCTCCGCGTCCGGCTCGTCCAGGGCCGCGACGCGGCGGACGGCGTCGTCGAGCAGCGCCACCACGTGCGGGAACGCGTCGCGGAAGAAGCCGGAGATGCGCACCGTGACGTCGACGCGGGGCCGGCCCAGCTCGGCCGTCGGCACCACCTCGATCCCGGTTACCCGCCGCGACCGGTCGTCCCAGACCGGCCGGCAGCCCAGCAGAGCGAGCACCTCGGCGATGTCGTCGCCCTGGGTGCGCATGGCGCTGGTGCCCCACACGGTCAACCCCACCGAGCGGGGGTACTCGCCGGTGTCGGCGAGGTGCCGGGCCAGCAGCGAGTCGGCGAGGGCCACCCCGACGTCCCAGGCGTTGCGGCTGGGGATGGCCTTGGGGTCGACGGAGTAGAAGTTGCGGCCGGTGGGCAGCACGTTGACCAGACCCCGGGTGGGTGAACCGGACGGGCCGGGCGGCACGAACCGGCCGTCGAGCGCGCCGAGGGTGTTGGTCAGCTCGTCGGTGGTCCGGTCCAGCCGGGGCACCAGTTCGGTGGCGGCGAAGCGCAGCACGGCGGCGACGTCCGGGATCGGTCGGCCGGTCACCTCCTCGACCACCGCGTCGACGGCCCCGGCGGCCCAGCCGAGGGTCTCCATCCCGACCACCAGCCGGCGGGCGAGGGCCTCGATCAGGTCGACGGCGTCCGCGGCGGTGCCGGCGGGTCCGTCCGCGACGTCGGTCAACGCCGCGGGCAGGGTCAGCCGCTGTCCCGGCGACGCCAGCAACTCCTGCTCATCGAGCCCGTACGCGGCGGCGAGGGCCTGCCGCAGGCCGGGCAGGGCGCGGGTGCCGCCCCAGATCTGGGGGGCGCGCAGCACCGCGAGCACCAGGTTGACCCGGGGCTCACCGGTGGGCGCATCGGCGAAGATGTGCAGCCCGTCGCGGATCTGCACGTCCTTGACCTCGCAGAGGTAACCGTCGAGGTGCAGCACGAAGTCGTCGAAGTCGTCGGCGTCCGGCATCGCGTCGGCGTGCAGGTCGTGGTGCAGCTCGGCGGCGCGCACCAGGTCCCAGATCTGCGCCCGCACGATGGGCACCTTGGCCGGGTCGAGCGCCTGCACGGTGGCGTACTCGTCGAGCAGT
The DNA here is from genome assembly GCF_018070045.1 of Micromonospora sp. U21. GTDB lineage: Bacteria > Actinomycetota > Actinomycetes > Mycobacteriales > Micromonosporaceae > Micromonospora. The sequence continues at coordinate 200,630 of NZ_JAGPYK010000002.1, read as the reverse complement.
TGCTCCAGCTTGGCCAGGTCGCCGTAGGTTTCGGCGCGGGCCATCGGCGGCACCAGGTGGTCGATGACGACGGCGTGTGCCCGCCGCTTGGCCTGGGTGCCCTCGCCGGGGTCGTTGACGATGAACGGGTAGACCAGCGGCAGGTCGCCGAGGACGGCGTCGGGGGCGCAGTCGGCGGCGAGGCCGAGGCCCTTGCCGGGCAGCCATTCGAGGGTGCCGTGCTTGCCGAGGTGCACCACGGCGTCGACGCCGAACCCACCGTCCGCGACCGGCGCGGTGAGCCAGCGGTACGCGGCCAGGTAGTGGTGGCTGGGTGGCAGGTCCGGGTCGTGGTAGATGGCGATCGGGTTCTCTCCGAAGCCGCGCGGCGGCTGGATCAGCAGCACCACGTTGCCAAAGCACAGCCCGGCGAGCACGATGTCCCCGCCGTCGGTGTACAGCTCGCCGGGGGGCTCGCCCCAGTGTTCGCGCATCCGTTCGCGCAGCGCGCCGGGCACCTGCTCGAACCAGCGCCGGTAGGTCTCACCGGGCACCCGGGCCTCGGCAGCGGCCAACTGCTCCGGGGTGAGCCACTCCACGTCGTGACCGCCGGCGGCGATCAGCGCGTGGATCAGCGCGTCACCGTCGTCGGGCACCGGGGTGTCGCCGAGGTGGTAGCCGGCGTCGGCGAGCGCGGCGAGGAGCCGGACCGCCGAGACCGGGGTGTCCAGCCCGACGGCGTTGCCGACCCGCGAGTGCTTGGTGGGGTACGAGCTGAGTACCACCGCGACCCGCTTGTCGGCGTTGGGCACGTACCGCAGCCGGGCGTGGCGCACCGCGATGCCGGCCACCCGGGCGGCGCGTTCCTCGTCGGCGGCGTAGACCGAGAGCCCGTCGGCGTCGATCCGCTTGAACGAGAACGGCACGGTGACGATCCGGCCGTCGAACTCGGAAATGGCCACCTGCATCGCGGCGTCCAACGGGGACAGTCCGGCGTCGCTGCCGGCCCACTGCTCCCGGGTGCTGGTCAGGCAGAGCGCCTGGATGATCGGCACGTCCAGGGCGGCCAGCACGCCGACGTCCCAGGCGTCGGAGTCACCGCCGCCGGAGGCGTCCGCGGCGACCGCGCCGCCGGCCGCGAGCACGGTGACCAGCAACGCGTCGCAGCGGGCGAAGAGCCCGAGCGGGCCGGCGCCGGCGGTCAGCCCGCGTAGCGAGCCGCAGAAGATCGGCAGCGGGTTGCCGCCGGCCGCCCGCACCGCGTCGGCCAGCACGTCGACGAAGCCGGTGTTGCCGGCCAGCGCGTGGGCCCGGTAGAAGACGATTCCCACCGTGGGCCGGTCCGGCTCTGCCGGGTGGTCGCCGTGCACGCCGTACGCCGGGGTGGGTGCGGGCGGGGCGAAACCCTCGCCGGTGAGCAGCACCGTGTCGGAGAGGAACCGGGCCAGCTGCCCCAGGTTCTCCGGGCCGCCCTCGACCAGGTAGGCCAGCGCCTCGGTGACCACACCGGACGGCACGGTGGAGACGGCCATCAGCTCCGCGTCGGGCACCGCCTCGCCGCCGAGCACCACCGTCGGCAGGCCGGTGGCGAGCACCCGGGCGAGGCCGTCCGGCCAGGCCTGCCGGCCGCCGAGCAGGCGTACGACGACGAGGTCCACACCGTCGAGCAGGGCGGGCACCTCGTCGGCGGCGACCCGCACGGGGTTGGCCAGGCGATAGTCGGCGCCACTGGCACGGGCGGCCAGCAGGTCGGTGTCGGCGGTGGAGAGCAGCAGGATGCGCACGGAAGGCTCCGGGAAGTGACGCCCCGACCGCCACGGGGGCGGTCTGAACGAAGCGGGGTGGGTGCGGCGTCAGCGGATGCGACAGGCCGGCCCAGGTCACCGACGCGGGCGTCGGGACGCGGTCAGCGTGGCGACGCGCAGCTCAGCGGCGCAGGCGGCCGGCGCGGCCGGAGCGACCGGCGCGGGAATTCTGACGGTGCTCGTCGATGAAAGAGACGCCGTGCGTCATCGGATCCTCCTCGGGTGTCCACGCCCTGGGGTACATCCCGACGGCCGAAGTATCCTGGCTTCCGGATCGACGCTCTCCCCCGGCCTTCCAACCGCAGAAGCACGGCCGTGGCTCACAAGGGGGGATTGCTCCCCGGTGACAGTGGCGGGACCGCGTCGGAATCACACCGACTTCCTTCACTGCCGTCAGGCCGCGAATGCTGCCACACCCGTCCGTCGCCGGTCAACGCCGCCCCCAGCAGCGCCGAACGCATGCCACTCATCGACATTTGATGATGGGCACGGGCGCGGACGCCACCGTCGGAATGCCCGGGGTCAATGCGACGCGTCCTCTGCTCTGCTTCATCCGACGCAACAGTGACGACGCATTTTCGTTGCGCCCGGGTAAGCAGAGCAAAGCGTACGCGCACGTACCCTGGCCTGCCCCGATCGCCCGGCAGGGCCGTGACCCGCGGCCCGTCCTTCAGGATCAACGATCGCCCGGCCAGCGTCCGCGATCGATCTACGGGCGATCACCATCGTCGCCCTGCGGTCCCGACGCCCGCCTGCCCCGGCTGGCGCCCTCTCTCCGGGCAGGCCGACCCGGACGGCGGTCCCGGCGGCGTCGCCACGGTGGCCGACAGGGGCGGCAATGTGATCATCGACGCTGGGCAGAGCCCGGCACACGCCGACGAGCTCCCCGCCGCGCCGACGAACGGCCCCACTCAGCGGGCGTGGCGTTCCGGGTGGGCCCGGCTCCAGGCACGCATCCGTTCCGGGTAGCCGGTGCGGGCCGCCTCGTACAGCGGCACCGCGTGCTTGCGGGCGATGGCGCCCGCCGCGCGGGGAGTGCCGGTCCGGCGGCGGATCCACTCGCCGTCGTGGGCGATCGCCACCACCGTGGTGTCCGTAGCGGTGGTCTCCGGCTCCAGGTAGAACTCCACCCCCTGCCGGCTGGCGATGAACGCCTCGAGCGCGGCGAGGTCGTCCCGGGTCGCCTCCCGGTCCAACTTCGTCGGGGTCGCCTCGGCGCCCCGGGCCCGCCGACTGAACCAGCCCATGCCCGACTCCTCTCCTCGACGCCCCTCCAGTGCACCACCGGATCCTGGCAATACGCTGCACGCCGAATGGGAGTGAGCTGACCGAGCCGCGGATGGAACCCGCGACGCCCGGGCGGTGTCATGAGTGTGATCCAACCGGAGGTCCCCCTGGACGACGACGTGCTCGTCACCCGCGCTCGGGCAGGTGACCTGGAGGCGTACGACCTCCTGGTCGCCCGGCACACCGCGTCCGCGTACCGGACGGCGGTGCTGCTCGGCGCGGGCTCGGACTCCGAGGACGTCATCCAGGAGGCCTTCGTGAAGGGGTACCGCAAGCTCTCCCGCTATCGGGGGGAGTCGTCGTTCCGCTCCTGGCTGCTGGCGATCGTCGCCAACGAGACGCGCAACCTGCACCGGTCGCGCACCCGCCGGGACGGCCTCGTCCTGCGCGCCACGGCGGCGAACCCCGCGTCGGAGATCGCCGAGGACGGCGCGGTCGGCGCCGTCCTCGCCGGGGAGCGCCGCGCCGCGCTGGTGGAGGCCCTCCGCCAACTGCCGGTACGCGACCGCGAGGTGATCGTCTGCCGGTTCCTCCTCGATCTCAGCGAGGAGGAGACGGTGGCGACGTTGGGCTGGCCCCGGGGCACGGTCAAGTCACGGACGTCCCGGGCGCTGGCGAAGCTCCGTGGCCTGCTCGACCGCGAGGAGGTCCGGAATGGATGACCTCGAACGGGAGCTGCGCGACCTCTCCGCCTGGCTGGAGACACCCGACGCGCCCGACGTGACCACGCGCGTACGCGCTCGGCTCACCGCGCCCGCGCCCGCGCCCCGGCGGCGGCGGTGGCGCGTCTGGGTCGCCGCGGCGCTCGTCGCCCTGCTCGTGGCGGTGCTGCCGCCGGGGCGGGCCGCCCTCGCCGACGCCGTCGCGCAACTGCTGCGCTTCGCGGGAGTCACCGTTGTCACGTCGTCCGCCCCGGTGCTGCCCACCGGCACCCCGCCGTCGTTGCCCGGGCAGCGAGCCGCCGCCCTGGATGAGGCACAACGGGCGGTGCGCTTCCCGATCCGCCTACCGGCGAAGCTCGGCCCGCCCGAGCAGGTGCTGGTCGCCGATCCCGACGAGACCGGCACCTGTCGGGTGGCGACGCTGCTCTACCGCGGGGGTGCACTGCGCATCGACGCCTTTGATGGTCGACTCGACCTGGCCTTCCACAAGGAGACCAGCCGGCCGGGAGTGGAGTGGGTCCAGGTTAACGGCGAGTTCGCCGTCTGGGTGGGCGGCCCGCACGTCCTGGCCTATGTGGATCGGACCGGACAGGTCCGGAAGGAGACCGCCCGGCTGGCCGCCTCGACCCTGATCTGGCAGGGGGCCGACGTGAGCTACCGGCTTGAGGGCGACTTCACCAGGGCCGAGGCGATCGAGATCGCCAGATCACTGGACTAGGTGTACTGCCCAGGCTCGGATCGGGAACCCGGCGCGCCCGTCCGGTGTCTTGATGGTGCGAGGCACGTTTCGAGTTCTCGACACGTATCCGGAAGGGGCGACATGGGTTCATGGGGCAGGTTGATGATGGGGTCGGTGCTCCTGTTGACGGCGTGCACGACCACCGGCCGGTCAGCCACGCCGGTCGGCGCTCCGGCCAGCACGGCCTCCGCGACCGCCGCCGCCACCGCCACCACCGCCGCCGCCACCACCGCCGCGACGGGTTGCGGCTCGCGGATCGAGACGGGGTCCCTGCCCGACTGGGCGGACGGTGGGTTCAGCGGGGACGCCCGGGTCCCGCACGTCTTCGGCGCCAGGGGCGACATGGTGGCGGTGCTGTTCGCCCACCCGCTGGCGCAGGTCAGGCAGGACGGGTCGAACAACAAGATCCTGTGGGTGTCCCGCCCTGCCTCGACGTCGCCGGACGTCCTGGCGATCACGGCGACACTGGACGGCACCGACACCAGGGTGACGCGCGAGGTCGCGGGAGGTCCCGGCCCATCGATCATCGACATGCCGCGCGCGGGTTGCTGGCACCTCGAACTCCGCTGGGGCGGGCACACCGACACGATGGATCTGGTCTACGCCGAACGGCTGCCCTAGCGTCGTCGAATACGTCGCCGTTTAGGCTGCGTGGCGTGCCCAAGGACGTGCGGGAACCGGCGGCCCGCAACAACGCCGAATGGTGCGACGTGGTCTGCGGCAGCCACGGGCTGGTTGGCCGGACCGACGCCGGCGCCTGGTCGGTTCCCCGCCGTTCCCCAACGTGGTACCCGGACGCGGTCACGCTGCGCCCCGGCGTCGACGCCGACGCCCTGCTGGCCCGGATCGACGCCGGGCCCGGCGCCTCGGTGAAGGACGGCTTCGCCGACCTCGACCTGTCCCGGTACGGCTTCCGGGTGCTCTTCGACGCACAGTGGATCCACCGACCACCGCTGGATCCGCCCACCGGCGCTCCGCTGACCCCGGTCACCACGCCGGCGGAACTCGCCGCCTGGGCGGCGGCGCACGGTGGGGGGAGGCTGTTCCGGCCGGCGCTGCTGGCCGACCCGCGGGTGCGGATACTGGCCCGCTACGACGACGGGGGCACGGTCCTGGGCGGCGCGGTGGTCAGCGGCGACAGCGTGTACGGGGTCTCCAACCTGTTCGCCCACGGGATCGACCCCCGCGAGATCTGGCACGGCGTACTCGCCACCGTGCCCCGGGCACCACTGGTCGGCTACGAATCCGGACCGGACCTGCCCCCCGCCCTGGCGGCGGGCTTCACCGAACAGGGCCCCCTCCGCGTCTGGCTGCACCCCTGACCTCCGACCCCGGTGATCATGAAGTTGGCGTCCTCGCCACCGGCGTGTCGCGCCGCCAACTTCATGATCACCGGAACGGACCGGGCGGCGGCGGCCGGGACGGTCAGTTGAGGAGGGCCAGGTCTCCGGGGGTCAGGTGGATGGCGCCGGCGGCGATGTTCGCGCTCAGGTGCGCCGGGTCGCCGGTGCCGGGGATGGCCAGCACGTGCGGCCCCTGGTGCAGGGTCCAGGCCAGGCGCACCTGGTGCGGGGTGACGCCGTGGGCCCGGGCGACGGAACGAACGGCCTCGGCCTGCTCGGCGCTCGCGCCCGCCTCCCGGCCGGTGCCGGCCAGCGCGAAGAACGGCACGTAGGCGATCCCCCGCTCGCCGCAGACTCGGACGAACTCGTCCTGCTCCCGGTAGGCGTCCACCCCGTAGTTGTTCTGCACGCAGACCACCGGCGCGATGTCCGCCGCCTCCTTGAGCCGTTCGGGCCGGACGTTGGAGAGCCCGAGGTGCCGGATCAGCCCGGCGGCGCGCAGCTCGGCCAGGGCGCCGAACCGATCCGCCAGCGGCACCGGACCCGGCCCCCGGCCGAGCCGCAGGTTCACCACGTCCAGGCAGTCCAGGCCGAGCCGACGCAGGTTCTCCTCCACCTGGGCCCGCAACTGCGCCGGGGTGAGCGCTTCGGTGAAGCCGGACACCGGGTCGTACCCGAAGCCGACCTTGGTGGTGATCACCAGATCCAAGGGGTACGGGGCGAGCGCCGCCCGGATCAGCTCGGTGGCGTAGCGCGCCCGGCCGGTGCCGACCCCCAGGGTCCCGCCGGGCGAGACGTAGAAGGCGGCGGTGTCGATGTGGTTGACGCCCAGCTCCACGGCGCGGCGCAGCAGCGCGATCGCACGGGCGCGATCCGGGTTCGCGGTGATCCGCATGGACCCGAAGCCCATCCGGTGCACGGCGCGGTCGCCCAGGGTCCAGCTGCCCGCCGCGGCGGCGGTGGTCGAGTCGTTCGGCATCGGGCGACCGTAGCCAGCCGGGGCGCGCGGCGCAGTCGGCCGCGCGCCCGATACCGCTCGGCGGCGTTACGGGTTAGTTTTTCTGTGCTGGCGAGGTCGGTTCGGCGGCGCCGGGCGGGCGCAGCACCGGCACCAGCGCCAGCGTCGGCACCAGCAGCAACGGCACCACCAGCAGCGCGTGCAGGATGCCGACCCGGTCGCCGAGCAACCCCAGCAGCGGTGGCCCGCCCAGGAACGCGGTGTAGCCGATCACCGCGACCACGCTGACCCGGACGGGCGCGTGTGCCTCCTCGTCGGCCGCCGCGCTCATGCCGACCGGGAAGCCCAGCGACGCGCCGAGCCCCCAGAGCGCGACACCGACGATGGCCACCGGCCCCGAGCCGGCCAGCACGGCCAGGCCCGCGCCGAACGCGGCGAGCAGCACGGTGCCGGTGAGCACCGGCACCCGACCCCACCGGTCCAGCGCGACCGTGCCGGCGGTGCGCCCGAGGGTCATGCCGACGACGAAGACGCCGAAGACCGCCGCGCCGGCCGCCTCGCTCAGGTCGCGGCCGTCGACGAAGGCGACCGCCAGCCAGTCGTTGGCGCTGCCCTCGGTGAACGCCGCCACGAGCACGAAGAGCCCGATCAGCAGGGTGCGCGGCTCCCGCCAGGCGGCGAGCTGGGCGCGGCGGCGAGCGCGCGGGCTGGCGTCCGCCGTACCCTCCGTCTCATCGACGGCCGGCTGGGGCAGGAACGCCCGGGCGCCCAGCACGGTGCCGGCCAGAACCACCACCGCCACACCGGCGAGATGCGCGCCGACGGGCAGGTCGAAGCGGGCCGCTCCGGCCCCGAGCGCCGCGCCCGCCACCGAACCGAGGCTCCAGGCCGCGTGGAAGCGGGGCATGACGGTACGCCCCAGGCGCCGTTCCACCGTCGCGCCCTCGACATTCATCGCCACGTCGCAGGCGCCGGAGCCGTACCCGAACGCGACCAGGCCCACCGCGACGACGACGACCGAACCGGTCACCGTGGCGCCCAACCCGGCGACGGTCAGGCCGACCGCCACCAGCACGGTGGCCAGCGTCACGGTGCGGGCCGCGCCGAAACGCTGGGCGAGAAGACCGGAGGTGGGCATCGCGAGCAGCGCGCCGACGCTCATCGCGAGCAGCAGCAGCCCGAGCCGGCCGGCGGAGAGGTCCAACGCCTCGCGGACCGCCGGCACCCGGGAGAACCAGCTGCCGACCGCCAGCCCGTTGAGGGTGAACACGACGGCCACGCCGTTGCGGGCGATCCGTACGGCCCGTGGGGGCGCCGGGGCGGTGGCCGGGGGAACGGGCGGACTGGTGGCGGCGCTCACGGGGGCGGTTCCTCTTTCTCGGGGTGATCTCCTGGCACGATCGCACACCTGAGAGCGCTTCCACCACAACCGGGATGACCGCCCCTTACCGGCGGTGACCCGGGCGGGGCATGATGCCGGACAGGCGTCCGTCCGCCCGGACGGGCGGTCGGGGGGAGACAACGATGACGGCAGCGGCACACCGACCGGCCACGCTGGAGGACGTCGCGCGGGCCGCCGGGGTGTCCCGGTCCACGGCCTCGCGGGTGATCGCCGGGACCGGGTTCGCCTCGCCGGCGGCCCGGGAGCGGGTCGTGACGGCCGCCGACCGGCTCGGCTACGTGCCCAACCTGGCCGCCCGGGCACTGGTCCGTGGCGGCGGCGTACGGCTGGTCGTCGCGGTCGCCGGGTCCAGCGCGGCGGTGCTGGACGACCCGTACGTGCAGCGGGTGGTCGGCTCGGCGGCCCGGGTCTGCGCACCGGCCGCCATCGGGGTGGCGCTGCACTGGCTCCCGCTGAGCGAGCCGAACAGCCTGGACCAGCTCGCCGCGGACGGCAGCGTGTGCGGGGTGGTGCTGGTGAACACCACCGAAGATCTGCTGGATGCCGTGCCGCGGTCGCTGCGCGGCCGGATCGCCTCGATCGGCATCGGCTCGGCCACCGTCCCGTCGTTCGACGTCGACAACGGCGCCGGCGCCGACGAGGTGCTGCGGCACGTGTACGCCAGCGGTCGCCGCCGGATCGCCATGGTGACCGGCCCCCGCTGGCTGCCGTGCTCCCAGCGGCCGGTGCAGGCGTACCGCCGGCTGATGCGCCAGGCGGGGCTGCCGGAGCGGGTGCTGCCCGGGGACTTCACCGCGGCGAGCGGCCGGGCGGCGGCCGGCGAGGCGTTGCGGCGCTGGCCGGACCTCGACGCGGTCTACGCGATCAGCGACGAGACCGCGCTCGGGGTGATCGCGGCGCTGCGCGAGGGTGGGGTGCGGGTACCCGGCGACGTCGCGGTGGCCGGCTTCGACGACATCCCGCTGGCCGGGATGACCGCCCCCGCGCTGACGACGGCGAGCCACCCGGTGGGCCGGATCGCCGCCGCCGCGGCCACGGCCGTGCTGGACCGGCGCCCGACCGCGCCGGTGACCCTCTTCCCGTCCGTCCTGGTGGCCCGCGACAGCGCCTGACCAGCTGCCGGCGGTTAACCCGTGGCGGGCCGGGTAACCGCGGCGCACACCCGCCGACAGCGAGGAGCGGTGACCCGTGTCCGAACTCAGGCCGCCGCGGCAGGAGCCGACGGGCGGCTCCGGCCCCGGCCGGTTGACCGCCCGCGCCCACCCGCCGGTGGCGCCGGCGCCCGCCGGGCTGATGCCGCTGAGCGCCCCCGGCGGTGGGCTGTTGGCGATGGTGTACGCCCCGGAGCCCGCCGCCGACGGCGCGGCGTACCGGCTGGTGGTGCTGCTGCACGGGGCGGGCGGCTCCGCGCGGCAGGGGCTGGACCTGCTGCTGCCGGTCGCGGACGCGCACCACCTGCTGCTGGTCGCCCCGCAGGCGGCCGCCAGCAGCTGGGACCTGATCGCCGGGGGCTTCGGGGCGGACGTGCGGCGCATCGACGGGCTGTTGGCCAGCGTCTTCGACGGCTACCCGGTACGCGACGTGACGTTCGGCGGGTTCTCCGACGGCGCCTCGTACGCGCTCTCGCTGGGCCTGGCCAACGGCGACCTGGTCGACGCGGTGCTGGCCTTCTCCCCCGGTTTCGCCGCGCCGCCGGCGACCCATGGCCGGCCACGGATCTTCGTCTCGCACGGGGTGGACGACCGCGTCCTGCCGATCGACATGTGCAGCCGCCGGCTCGTCCCGCACCTGCACGACCTCGGCTACGACGTCACCTACGAGGAGTTCCCCGGTGGCCACGAAATTCCCACCCCGGTACGGCGGTCCGCCACCACCTGGCTGACCACCTGACCCCGAGAGACCGGGCGCGGGTCAGACCGGGGGAAGGCCGAGGGCGTCGTCCACCCGGGTGAGGACGGCGACGTCGTTGTCGGGGTCGACGCCGCGCAACAGGTCGATGGCCGTGGCCCGGACCTGGCCGATGATCATGGCGAGTGGGAGGGTCTGGCTCGGCCCGAAGAGCTGTCCGGCGGTGTGCACGGCGGCCAGCGCGGCCTCGTTCGCCCGGTTGGCGTGCCGGTCGGCTGCCTCGTCCTGCCCGTTCAGGTCGGCGGCGAGGGCCGCACCGGCCTCCCGGACCGCCTCGGCCAGCGCACGGAGCGCCACGCCCAGCTCGGGCGGCGCCGGGGACTGCAGCCGGCTGAGCGTCACCCCGGCGCGGGCCAGCACCCGGACGTTGCGTACCGCGTAGTCGATCTGGCGGATCGACTCGTCCACCGACCGCAGCCGGCCGATGTGCCGGCGCCGGCGCATGTTGAGCCGCAGCGCCTCGCCGGCCGCGAGCACCCCGTCGCGCAGCCCGTCGACCCGGGCGTCCATGCCGCGGGCCTGGGTCAGCGCGGCGACCGCGCCGGGCTCGTCGCGGCGGTCCAGCGCGTCGGCGATGCCGTCCAGCAGCCCGGCCAGTTCGTCGAAGGTCCGCCGTACCTCAGCGACCAGCGGGGCCAACGGGTGCCGGGCGTCGACCAGCAGGCTGACGGCGAGCGCGACCGCGCCGCCGATCAGCGCGTCGACGAAGCGGAACGGCACCAGCGATGCGTCCGGCGGTGCGACCACCACCAGGTAGAGCGCGGAGACCGCGGCCTGCACCAACGTCACGCCGGTGGCGCCGAGGGCCGCCGAGAGCAGGACGGTGAGCAGGATGACGGTGAACACCGTCCAGGTGGAACCCGGGCCCAGCGCCTGCACCACCAGGTCCGCGACCAGCACCCCGGCGGCGACACCGAGGACGACCTCGACGGCCCGCCGGATCCGTTGTCCCCGGGCCTGACCGAGGACGATGAGCGCCGCCGCCGGGGCGAAGAAGGGCTGCGGGTGCCCGACCAGCCGGGTGGCGAGCAGCCAGGCAACCGTCGCCGCGAGGGTCGTCTCCAGTACCGGCCGCCAGTCCCGCCGCAGCCGGCCACCGGCGACCCGCAGCCCCCTGAACCGCACCTTCGCCCACCTTCCGCACACTGCGCCGGCGGCTCGCGGCCTCCGGAGCGCCCCTCGCGATCGTCTACCATCGCGCGATGGACCCCCTCACCGGGCTGCTCGACGGTCCCCGGGCCCGGGGCGCCTTCCTGCTCCGTTCGGTGCTCGACCCGCCGTACGCGCTACGGATCGAGGACCGGGCGCCGCTCACCGTCGTGGCGCTGGTCAGCGGCACCGCCTGGCTCGTACCGGACGACGCCGCTGCGGCGGCGCTGGGCCCCGGCGACGTGGCGGTGCTGCGGGGGCCGGACGGCTACCTCGTCGCCGACGACCCGGCCACCCCACCCCAGGTGGTGATCCATCCCGGTCAGCGCTGCACCACCCTGCGCGGCGAGCCGCTGGCCGAGTCGATGGCGCTGGGCGTACGCACCTGGGGCACCGGCCCCCACGGGTCGACGGTGCTGCTGACCGGCACGTACCAGTTGCCCGGCGAGGTGAGCCGGCGGCTGCTCACCGCACTGCCGCCGCTGCTGGTGGTCCCCGCCGACGAGTGGCGCAGCCCGCTGGTCCCGCTGCTGGCGCAGGAGGTGACCCGGGACGCGCCCGGCCAGGCGGCGGTGCTGGACCGGCTGCTGGACCTGCTGCTGATCGGCGCGCTGCGCGCCTGGTTCGGCCGCCCGGACGCGGCGCCGGGCTGGTACCGGGCGGCCGGCGACCCGGTGGTCGGCCCGGCCCTGCGGCTGCTGGAGAACGACCCGGCCCGACCGTGGACGGTCGCCGTGCTCGCCGCCGAGGTGGGCGTCTCCCGGGCGGTGCTGTCCCGCCGGTTCGCCGAGCTGGTCGGTGAGCCGCCGATGGCGTACCTGACCGGGTGGCGGCTGGCGCTCGCCGCGGATCTGCTGCGCGAGCCGGACGCCACGCTCGGCGCGGTGGCCCGCCGGGTCGGCTACGCCAGCCCGTACGCGCTGAGCACCGCGTTCCGTCGGGTCCGCGGGATCAGCCCGAGCCAGCACCGGATCGGCGCCACCGCCGACTGATCGCCAGCGGGGTCGCTCCTACCGGTGTGGAAAGGTGGTCGACATGGACGACCCGCACGCGGTGGTGGTCGGCACCGGGATCGGTGGGCTGAGCGCGGCGCTCGCCCTGCACCGACAGGGATGGCGGGTCACCGTCCTGGAGCGCGCCCGCCGAGCTACGCGAGGTTGGCGCCGGGCTGACCCTGATGGCGAACGCGCTGCGGGCGCTGGACGCGCTCGGTCTCGGCCCGGCCGTCCGCCGGGGCGAGCACGCCGAGGCGCCCGACGGGATCCGCGACCGGCACGGCCGGTGGCTGTCCAGGGTGGATGGAGCGGAGATGACCCGCCACCTGGGCACCACGGCGCTCGGCGTACACCGGGCCACCCTGCACCGCATGGCTGAGCCGGTCCCGGCGGACGTTCAGCCGGCGGTGGCCGTGCCGGCGTACTCGGGTGCGGCGAGGAACCTGGTCAGCACCTCGACGGTGCCCGGCGTGTAGGGGCGGCCGTCGAGCACCTCGTCGCGGGGCACGAAGACCATCGCCGCCCCCTCGCCGAGCACGACGTCCTCCTGCCGGGCCCGGGTGCCGCCGATGAAGTAGTGCTTGACCCGCCGGAGCTGCGGCAGCGGCTGCACCGCGAACGGGCGCAGCGGGCCGTCGGCGCGCAGGCCGGTCTCCTCCCACAGCTCCCGCTCGGCGGTCTGTTCCGGCGTCTCCCCCGCCTCGGCGTGCCCGCCGGGCAGCCCCCACACGTCGGGATGGTAGCGGGCGTTGCCGTCGCGCAGTTGCAGCAGCAGTCGTCCATCGGAATCCACCAGCAGCACGGCCGCGATCACAATCATTCCCTGAGCCTAGGCCGGGCGGGTGACTCTGCCGGGTAGGCGCTGGCGCGTCGGCCCGCGTGACGAACCGAGGCGCGTGAAAACTGCGCTGGGCCCAAGACTCCAGAGTAGTCATGTGTACCGGCGTCGGCCTCAGCCGAACGTGACAGCACACCGGTAAGATCGGCGACTGCGTTGTGACTGATCGCCGACTGCTCGTGTGAATGGGATCACACACACTGATTCCATGAACAGGAGATTCAACCGCGGTAAGGCACTCCGCGTCGCGGTGTGTCTCCTCCTCCTCGCCGTTCTGAGCGGCTGCATGCAGCTCAACATGGGGCTCACCGTCAACGCCGACGACACGGTCGACGGGCAGCTGCTGCTGACCGCCCAGAAGTCCCTGCTGACCTCGCGGAACAAGAACGTCCCGGCGGCGTTCGCGGAGCTGCGGCAGAACATTCCCGCGTTGCCGCCCGGCGAAGAGACCGGCTACGAGGACAACCAACTCTTCGGCACCCAGATCAGTTACCGCAAGGCACCGCTGGCGAGCTTCGACAGCGAGAGCGTCAAACTGGTCCGGGACGGTGATTTCTACCGCTTCACGTTGCCGCTCGACCCCGCGAAATACGGCGGAAAAATGGCCCAGCAGAATCCGCAGCAGCAACAGGCATTCCTCAAGCTGATGTCGTTCGAGATCTCGGTGACATTTCCCGGCCGGGTGATCGACTCCAATGGCACCGTCAACGGCCGTTCGGTCAGCTGGAAGGTGGACTCCAACCAGGACAAGCCGACCGAGCTACGGGCCGTCGCCGAGGCGCCGCCCCGGCCGTCGGCCTCGCCGGTCGCCGCCGCCGGCGAAGGCGGGTTCCCCTGGCTGCTGATCGTCGGCGGGCTGCTCCTCCTGCTGCTGCTCGCCGCGGTGGGCGTACTCCTGCTGCGTCGCCGCCGCCCGACGGCGCCGGCCGCACCGGGCCCGACCTCGCCGGGCCCGCCCGCCGGCGCGCCCGGGCCCGGCTGATCCATCCGGTGGCCGGCCCTGCCGGCCACGCCCGGCCCCGGCCGCCCCGCCACGACGGCGACCGGCCCCGGTGCTCCCACCCGGGAGCACCGGACCTCACCACCACCACATCCCGGTCGCACCATCGCAGAAAAGGGGGATCGCCATGAACGATCTCTTCACCTGGGCCGCCCTGGGCAGCCTCGCCGGCGCGAGCGCCGCCACCCTGCTGGCCACCAACGTCATCGGCGGGCTGATCGGCCCCAGCGGCGACAAGATCCGCAAGTGGATCGCCATCGCCATCGCGCTCCTGCTGTCCTACGTGACCGCGGCGTTCGCCGACGACGCCGGCGGCGAAAAGTGGATCATCGCGTTCTTCAACGCACTGGTGATCTTCTCCGCCGCGCTCGGCGTCAACCAGATCCCGCCCGGCAACCGGCAGGCGACCCAGGCGTCGCCGACCCAGGTCGCGCAGGGTCGCGAGCCCCGTGTCTTCCGCTCCTGGGTCTGAGGGGTGACGTCATGGTCTTCGGAATCATCAGCGCGGCGGTCCAGGTCGGCTTCGGTGCCCTGCTCGGCCTCCTGGCCGGCGGCCCGATCGGGCTGCTGATCGGCGCCGTCGTGGGCCTGCTGGTCGGCGCGGTCTTCGGCTGGGCGGTGGCCTCCGCCGGGGTGTACGCGTCGGACGCCCGCGGCATCTTCCTCTTCGTCGTCGACCACACCTGGAGCCTGCTGAACACGGTCGTCGGGGCCATCTACCTGGCCGTGCACCTGCTCTTCGGGCACTCGCTGGACCGGCCAACCTCGCTGGGCAGCGGCCGGGTCAGCCTGGTGGAGGGGGTGTCGCCCCGGTACGCCACCACCATCGGCACCGTCTGCGCCGGCTCCAGCCCCGGCATCCAGCGGCACGAGGACGTGCACATCTTCCAGGGCCGCCTGCTCGGCCCGCTCTACATCCCGCTGGTGCTGGCGAACTACGTGCTGTTCACCATCGCACCGGTGTGGCTGCTCTACCACGACCACACCAACGCGCCGATCAACCGGTTCACCCGCTACTTCGAGATCGGCGTCTACCCGCACGTGTGGAACGAGGCAATCGCGTACCGGATCCAGGGCACGCCGCCGCGATGAGCACCGACGGGCGCGGACCGATCGAGACGGCGACCGCCGAGTTGGCCGCCTGGCTGACCAGCGCGGCGGGGGAAACCGTCCCGGTCGGCCCGCCCCGTACCGACGGTGACGCCGCCGGCCTCACCCTCTGGCCGATGGAGCTGCGCCCGGCGCGGCAGACCCGCTCCAGCGGCGCGGTCCGCGAGCCGTACCGGTTCACGGTCCGCTACCTGCTCTGCGTGACCGGTCCGGCCGGGCTGGACCGGCTGGACCGGGTGCTCACCGCCGCGACCCGCGACGGTCGCTACCCGGTGGTGCTGGAGGCCGGCGAGGCGCCGCTGTGGACCGCGTTCGGCACCGCGCCACGCCCCGCGCTGCTGATCGACGTGCCGGCGCAGGTGGACCACCCGACCCCGGCCGCGCCGCCGGTGCTGCAACCGCTGCGGCTGCGGCAACTGGAACTGCGCACCCTCACCGGCCGGGTGGTCGGCCCCGAGGAGCAACCCCTCGCCGCGATGCGGGTCGAGCTGCCCGGCACGTCGTCCGTCACCCGCACCGACCCCGACGGCCGGTTCCTGATCGTCGGCGTACCGCACGACCCCGACCACCCGGGCCCGGTCCGGCTCCGGCTGACCGGGCGCGGGCTCGTGCTCACCGCCGAGGTCGACCCGGCCGAACCCGACATCGTCATCGTCTGCGCGCCACCGACCCGCTGACGCCCACCCGCACAGGAGGACCGATGCCCAGCTACTTCTCCCCCGGCATCTACGTCGAGGAGGTCCCCAGCGGCGCCCGACCGATCGGACCGGCGAGCACCAGCATCGCCGCCTTCGTCGGCGTCGCCCCGGACCGCTCCGCCCAACTGGGTAGGGCGGTGCCGGTCAACAACTGGACCGAGTTCCTGCGGCTCTACGCCGGCGGTGAGCAGGCGGAGAGCACCGCGCTGGCCCGGGCGGTCTTCGGCTTCCTGGACAACGGCGGCGCCCGCTGCTGGGTGGTCAACGTCGGTGAGGGCGGCGCGATCAGCGGCACCGGGCAGCGGCGGGGCGGGCTGCAACTGCTGGAGGCGATCGACGAGATCTCCATCATCGCCGCGCCCGGTTTCCACGACGTCGTCGCCCACGAGGCGCTGCTGAGCATGGCCGAGCGGACCCGCACCATGGTGGCGATCTGCGACCCGGCGCCCGACATCGACGACATCTCCGCGCTGACCCGGGTCGCCACCCCGTCCTCCGGCAAGCCCCCCAAGCCTGCCGAGGGCGGGGGCAGCGGCCCGGCCGGCGGATCCGGCGGCGCGGGAGGCGGTTCCGGCGGCCCTGGCGGCTCGGGCGGCCACGAGGGGGCGGCGTACCGGCCCCGGCAGTCGGAGTTCGGCGCCTTCTATTACCCGTGGCTGCGTGTGCGCGACCCGATCAGCGGGGAGCTGGAACTGACCCCACCGAGCGGTCACCTGGCCGGCATCTGGGCCCGCACCGACGCGCTGCGCGGTGTGCACAAGGCACCGGCCAACGAGCCGGTCCGCGGCGCCGTCGACCTGGGTTACCTGGTCACCCGGCCGGAGCACGACGTGCTCAACCCCAAGGGCGTCAACGTGATCCGCTACTTCGCCGGTGAGGGCATCCGGGTCTGGGGCGCCCGTACGCTCGCCGCCGAGGCCAGTGAATGGCGCTACCTCAACGTGCGCCGACTCAGCATCGCCATCGAGCAGGCCATCGCCAACGGCACCCGGTGGATGGTCTTCGAGCCCAACGACTTCACCCTCTGGCGGTCGATCCGACGCGACATCGGGGCGTTCCTGACCCGGGTGTGGCGCGACGGCGCGCTGCTCGGGCGCAGCCCCGAGGAGGCGTTCTTCGTCAAGTGCGACGAGGAGACCAACCCGCCGGAGGTCCGCGACGCGGGCATGGTGATCGCCCACATCGGCATCGCCGTCGTCAAGCCCGCCGAATTCGTGGTGTTCAAGCTGAGCCAGTGGGCCGGCGGCACCGAGACCGAGACGATCGGAGGCTGACATGCCCACCACAGCCACCCCGCAGCCGGGTGCCCCGGTCGACCCGTACCGGGCGTACAACTTCCGGCTGCTCATCAACGGCGTCACCAACGGCCACTTCACCGAGATGAGCGGCCTGGAGGTGAACATCCCGGGCCAGCCGTACCGGGAGCACGGCCTGGGCCGGATGCGGATGGTGCCGGGTCAGGCGGAGTACGAGCCGGTGACGCTGCACTTCGGGCTCACCGCATCCCGGGAGCTGTGGGACTGGGTGCACGCCACGGCCCAGGGCACACTCAACCGCCGCAACGTCTCGGTGGTGCTGCTGGACTCCGTCGGGACCGCCGAGGTGCTGCGCTGGAACCTGATCGACGCCTGGCCCACCCGGTGGCGCGGGGCGCACCTCAACACACTCAGCCACGAGATCGCCATCGCATCGCTGACCCTGCGCTACGAGGGTCTGGAGCTGGAGACCGGCGGTGCCACCGCACCGGCTCCCGCGTAGCTGGCTGGCCGGCCGGCTGCGCTCGGCGGCCGGGGCGGTGCAGCGTCTCGCCGGGCGCGTCGAACCCGCGACCGGGCACCGGCCGCCGGACGTCCGTGCGGCTGCGCCGCGCCGCTTCGGGGAGCCACCGCAGCACTGGCTGGACCTGGTCGCCACACACGCTCCCGGTCTGCTGCAGGACCTGAACCTCGACGGGCCGGAGGCCGGGCCGGCCTGGGCCGGCGCCGCTGGCGATGGTACGGACGGACACCACGGCCGTCCCGGCCGCGAGGACGCCGTCCGGCGTGCAGAAGCCGGCGATGGGGCGAGCGGGGCCGTCCAGGGATCGGGTCGTCAGCGGTCCACAGTCGACCCGTCGGCTGGATTCGGGAATCCGGCCGGGCTCCCGGGTGCGGGTGGGTCGGGGCGGTATGGCGCTGCCGAGTTCGGTGGTCCTGCCAGCGCCGGCGGCCCGCATGCCGGCGCATTCGGCGTTCCTGGCGCGGGCGGGTTCGGAGTGCCCGGCGCGGGTGGTGCATCCGGCGGGCCTGGGGCCGGCGGGTTCGCAGTGCCCGGCGCGGATGGTGCAGCTGATCGGTCCGGCGATGCGAACCCAGGCGACGGTGGCTCGTCCGGCGCCGGCGGCTCGTCCGGCCGGGGTGCCAGGATCGGCGCGGCCGGCGGGTCCGCAGACGCGGGTGCCCCCGGGACGTCTGGCGTGTTTCGCGCGAGGATGGGGTTCGGGGCGCCGGGTGGCTCGGCGGCCGACGGGACGAGGTCAGCCCGACCGCGCTTCCGCCGCGGGTTCGCTTCGCCGCCCGGGCCGGACGCACCGGCAGGGTCGACCGCGTCGGCGGGATCGGGTGCGACCTCGGGGCTCGGCGGACCGGCGCAACGGGCTGCCTCCGGCGCCGTTGCCGGGAGGGACGGGGACCGGCCGGCGCGATCCGGACAGGCGGGGAAAGCCGTTGCGCCATTCCGGCCGATGATCCGTCCTGCCGTCCCCGGGCCGTCCCACCCGCCCGCGGTCACCGGCCCTTCGCGCAGATCTGAGCCCCCCGCAACCACCTCGCCCGCCACCGCCGCGCTCGACTCCCGGGGGCCGGGCCGGATCTTGGAAGATCTCGACCCCTCCAGGGGCACTTTCCCACCAAGATCCGCTGGCGGATCCGAGGGCGGGCCGGATCGGGGCACAGACCGGTCCACGGCGGGCGGGAGCATGCACTCGGCGGGAACCAGCCGCCCTGAGACCGGCCGGGACGGGTTCGAGGTCGACCGGGACGGGTTCGAGGTCGGTCGAGGCGGGCTCACGGCGGGCGGTGGTCGAGCGGGACGGCCGGGCGTGGCTTCGGCGGCGGCTGGAGACGCGCCGCGCGGGCCGCACCTTTACGAGGCCGACGAGCGAGCCGGACGGACGGGCCCGGTGGGGCTCGCGACGGGTGGTGGCCCGCTCGACGTGGCCCGCGCCGCCGGCAGCGGACCCTGGCCGGCGCTGCCGGACGAGCCGGCGTGGTCCGGGCACCGGACCGGCGGGGCGGAGGCGGTCACCGGCGCGGCGTGGACGGGTGGGTCGGGGCGCGGCCCGGCCGGCGGAGGGTGGCTGACGGTGACCGGCGATCTGTGGCCGGCGCTGCCCGACGACCGGCTGCTGTGGACGGTGCCCGGTGCGGCGCTGGACGCGACCGACCTGGGCCGACTGGAACGGGAACAGGCGGGTGACTGATGGAACGCGTCGCCTTCCTCATCGACTCCTCCGGCGAACGGGTGGACTGTCTGCTCAACCCGGAGACCGTGCAGGTGACCCGGCTCGCCGGAGTACGCCATCGGGCGGCCGCCGGTGGGCAGCTCACCGGGGCCGGGCTGGCTGACGACCCGCTGGTGTTCACCGGCGGCGGCCGGACCGAGCTGGTGCTCGACCTGCTCTTCGACGTCGATTTCGTGGAGGCTCAGGTCCGTCCGGGTGACGTACGGGTGCTCACCCGTCCGCTGTGGATGCTGGCGGAGAACTCCAGCGCCGAGCACGGGTGGTTGCGGCCGCCGCTGGTCCGGCTGGTCTGGGGCAAGACCTGGAACGTGCCCGGCGTCATCATCGCGGTGGCCGAACGGTTCGACGCGTTCACCGGCACCGGTTCGCCACGGCGCTCCTGGCTGCGGCTGAAACTGGTCCGGGCCGCCGAGACGGCCGATCAGGCGGAGGCCGGCTTCGCCGAGGAGCTGGCCGCGGCGAGCACCCCGACCGCCGCCCCGGGCAGCGCGGTGGTCGCCGCCGGCGACGGCGCCGCCGAACCCGGCCGTTCCGGGGTGCGCTTCGATCTGCTGGCCAACGACGCGCTCGGCTCGCCGCTGCGCTGGCGGTTGCTGGCCGAGCACAACCGGATCACCGATCCGCTGGCCGTGCCGGCCGGCACCACGCTGGCCGTCCCGCCGTCCGGCGTCCCGGCCGGCGGTGTCGCGGCAGCGTCCACGGTGACGGGTGCGGTGGCCGGGATGGCCAGGGCGGTGGCCGGTGCGGTGGGTGCCGGCGCGTCGTTCGGGGGCACCTCGATCGCCACCGCGCCCGCGGCCTGGGGAGCGACCGGAACGACGACCGGCGCCAGTCCGGCCAGCACCAACCCAGCCGGCATGAGCCCAGCCGGCACCAACCCGGGCGGCGCCGGGCCGGGCGGTGCGCCGTGACCAGCGTCGCGCCCCGGGCGCTGACGGTCCTGCTCGACGGCGCCGAGCTGGCCGGTGCGGCCCGCCAGCGGGTCCGCTCGCTGCGGGTGGCCGCCCGCCTCGACCAGCCCACCCAGGCCGAGCTGGTGCTCGCCACCAGCGCGGGAAGCGGCGCGTTCGACCCCGCGGTACGCCCCGGCGCCGCACTGGACGTACGGCTCGCCGATCATCCCGACGCGCTGTTCACCGGGGAGGTGACCTGCGTGGAGGTCGAGTACGCCGCCGACGGCGCGGCGGTGCTGCGCCTGCGGGCGTACGACGCGCTGCACCGGTTGCGCAAGCGACAGGGTCTGCGGGTGTTCACCTCGGTGACCGCCGCCGAGCTGGCCCGGGAGCTGTGCGGCGAGGTCGGGCTGACGGTGACGGCGGAGACCGACGGGCCGCGGCTGGAGCGGCTGCTCCAGCACCGGCACAGCGATCTGGAGCTGCTGCGGGAGGTGACCGGCCGGGCCGGGCTGCACCTGGCCGCCGACGGCGACGAGGTCCGGCTGATCACGCTCGCCGGGTACGGGGAACCGGTCGCGTTGGCCCTCGGCGCGGGCGTGCACACCTTGCGGCTGTCCACCAACCTGGACCAGGCCAGCGGCGCCAGCGCGGCGCTGGGCTGGCACCCACAACGGGCCGAACCGATCAGCCAGCAGGCCGACGAGGCGCGCTGCGGCCGGCCGGCCGGTGACCGGCCGGACCCGGCCGACGTGGGCGCGGACGGGGTACGCACGGCCGTCGACCAGCCCGGCCGCAGCGACGACGAGCTGGCCGCGCTGGCCCAGGCCCGGCTGGACATCCGCGCGGCCGCGCTGGTCACCGCCGAGGGGGTGGCCGAGGGCGACCCGGTGCTGCGGCCCGGCCGGCGGATCGACCTGACCGGCGTGCCCGACCCGGTCGCCGGGGCGTACGTGCTGACCGAGGTGGTGCACACCGTGGACGGCAACGGCCACCTGACCCGGTTCTCCACCGTGCCACCGGCCGCGCCGCCCACCGCGTCGAGCGCCGGCGCGGTCGTCACGCTCGGCACGGTCACCGACGTCGCCGACCCGGACAGGCTGGGCCGGGTCCGGCTGACCCTGCCGGCGTACGGGGACCTCGACGCCGGGTGGCTCGGCGTGCTCTGTCCCGGTGCCGGGCGCGGCAAGGGGCTGGTCGCTCTCCCCGACCCGGACGACACCGTGCTGGTGGTGCTGCCCGGCGGCGAGCCGGCCTCCGGCATCGTGCTCGGCTCGCTGTTCGGGGCCGTCGAGCCGTACGACGCGGGCATCAACGACGGGCGGGCCCGCCGTTGGACGCTGCGTACCGCCGGAGGGCAGTCGATCGTCGTCGACGACGTCCAGCGCAGCCTGCGCCTGGCCACGGAGGGCGGCAGCTGGCTGGAGCTCACCCCCGACCTGGCCACCCTGCACGCGGCGACCGACCTGGTGATCTCCGCGCCGGGCCGGGCCATGGTGGTCCGGGCCCGCAGCGTGGACTTCCTGCACGCCGAGTCGACCGAGGACCCGACCACCGCGGTGGAGCGGGCCCGTGCGCTCGCCCGCGCACACCACGAAGGAGGCGGCTGATGCGCTGGATCCACCGCGACTCGGTGATCACCTGCGACCACGACGGCCGGGTCGAGAACCGGCCCTCCCAGCGGTGGGTGACCGTCACCGGCGTGCCGGTGCTGGTGGACGACGACCCGGAGGGACGCAAGATCATCGCCTGCCCGAACTACGGCCCGACCATCAAACCGTGCACCACGACGGAGAGCCTGCGCGTCGGCTACAGCGACTGGCTACGGGTCGACGGGCAGCGGGTGGTGCTGTCCCACCTGGAGGGGTTCACCAACGGAACGCCGCCCAGCGCGGTCCACCACACGGTGCGCGACCCGCGCCAGCGGTTCCTGGAGGCGGACCGATGAGGGCGTTCCGCTTCGTCGGCGCCGGCTTCGACGCGGGGCGCAGCGGCGGCTTGGCGCTCACCGCGGCCGGCGGCCTGGCCATGACCGAGGGCGACGAGACCGTACGCCAGGCGCTGTTCCTGCTGTTGTCGACCACGCCGGGCGAGCGGCTGATGCGGCCCCGGTACGGCTCCCGGCTGCACCGGCTGATCTTCGCGCCCAACGACGACACGACGGCCGGGCTGGCCATCCACTACGTGCGGCAGGCCATCGCCCGGTGGGAGCCCCGGGTCGAGGTGATCGACGTGGACGCCGGCCCGGACCCGGACGACGCGTGGCGGCTGGTGATCCGGCTGGACTACCGGGTACGGGCCAGCCTGACCCCCGGACAGCTGATCGTCTCCGTGGACCTGCTCCCCCTCGACGAACCGGCACCGGGAGGACCTTCATGACGCTGCCCGTGCCGCACCTGGACGACCGCGCGTTCCTCGATCTGGTCACCGAGGCCCGCGAGCGGATCCGGCAGTCCTGCCCGGCCTGGACCGACCTGTCGGCGCACGACCCGGGCATGGCGCTGGTGGAGGCGTTCGCGCACCTCACCGAGGTGATGATCTACCGGCTGAACCAGTTGCCGGAGAAGGCGTACGTCTCGTTCCTGAACCTGCTCGGCGTGGCCCGGCACGCGCCCACCGCGGCCTGGGCGGACGTCCGGTTCACCCGCAGCGGCACCGACCGGGGCGCGGTGCGGATCCCGGCCGGCCTGCGGGTCGCGGCGGCTCGCGGCGCCGACCCCCGGCCGGTCGTGTTCGTCACCACCGAGCCGGCGCTGCTGCCCGCCGGCGAGACCTCGGTGATCGTGCGGATGCACCACTGCGAGCCGGTCGAGGCGGAGCTGCTCGGCATCGGCACCGGCCAGCCGGGCCAGGTGCTGCGGGCGGCCCGGGCCCCGCTCGCGCACACCGCCGAGCCGCTGGACCTGCTGCTCGGGGTGGAGGTGCCGGCCGGCACGGTCGAGCTGGGCGCGGCGGCGCGCGAGCACGACGGCCGCACGTTCGAGATCTGGCGGCCGGTCGACAGCTTCGCCGGCCTCGGTCCGCAGGCCAAGGTGTACCTGGTGGACCGGTGCTCGGGAACGGTCACCTTCGCCCCCGCCCTCGACCTGCGGCCGCCCGCCGGGCCGACCCAGCCCGGCAGCACCGGCGAGCCCGCGCCGGCCGATCCGGCCGCCTCCGCCGAACCCCCGGCCGCACCCGGTGGCCCGGCGCCGTCGCCGTCGCCGGTGACCGTGGCGGCGGTGCCGCCGGCCGGACGGCAGATCCGACTCTGGTACCGCGCCGGCGGCGGGCCGGCCGGCAACGTGGCCGCCGGCACGCTGACCAGCCTGCGCGACCCACTGACCGGGGTACGCGTCGACAACCCCGGGCCAGCGGCCGGCGGCCGGGAGAAGGAGGCGCTGGAATCGGTGCTGCTGCGCGGCCCGTACGAGTTCTTCGCCCAGCAGCGCGCGGTCACCGCCCGCGACTTCGAGGTGCTCGCCACCAGCTCCGGCGCGGTGGCCCGGGCCCGCGCGTTCACCCGCGCCGCGGTGTACAGCTTCGCCCGGCCCGGCGAGGTCGAGGTGGTGCTGGTGCCGTACGTGCCGGCGGCGGCGCGGCCGGGTGGACGGCTGCCGGTGGCGGTGCTGCGCGAGCACGAGGTGCCCGAGGCGCGGCGCCGGGTGGAGACGGACCTGGAACAGCGGCGGATGGTCGGTATCCGGTCGCGGGCGACCTGGGCCCGGTTCAAGGCGGTGTCGGTACGAGCCCGGGTGGTGGTCCGGCGGGAGGAGGACGTGGACGCGGTCCGCCGGCGGATCCATGACCGGTTGCACCAGACGCTGAGCCCGCTGCCCACCGCGCTCAACCCGACCGGCTGGCCGTTCGGCGAGCCGCTGCGGGCGTCCAACGTGTACCGGCTGCTGGAGCACGCCGAGCCGGGCGTGCGCTACGTCGAGTCGGTGCGGTTCGTGGTCGACGAGGCGCCCGACGCCGAGGTACGCGCCCTCGCCGTCGACCAGTACCAGCCCCGCACCTGGTACGCCGGGCGGGGCCCGGTGCTGTTCCGCTCCAGCAACGCGGGTGCGGGGTGGGAACCGGCCGGCCGCTTCGACGGCGAGACGGTGCTGCGGGTGGCGCCCGCCCCGGCGCCGGCGCGCCCGGGCATCGTGCCGCGTCCCGGCTCGGTGGCCGTGGTGACGCTGCGCGCCTCCGGCGGCTCCCGGGTGCACCTGAGCACCGACCTCGGCGAGACGTGGTCACTGCTGACCGACCTGGACTCGCGGATCTCCGACGTGGCCTGGCTGGATCGCGACGGCGCGGGCGCGCTGCTGGTGGCCACCGACACCGGCCTGTACGAGGTGTCGCTGCTGCCCGGCGCGGTGCCGTTGCAGATCCTGGTCGACCCGTCCGACGCCGACCGGGGGTTCTACGCGGTGCGCGCGTTCGTCTCCGAGCGGGGCGCGCCGGGCGTGGCGGTGGCCGCGCAGGCCGGTTTCGGGGTGTACCTGTCGACGGCTGGCGGTCGACCGGGCAGCTTCGCCCACGTCGGCCTGTCCAACGTGGACAACCGGGTGCTGGCGGTGCAGTACGACGGCCCCGCCACGCTGCTGTGGAGCGGCGCCGGCGAGCCGGACCCGAAGAAGCCGGGCCAGGGCTGCCACCGCACCCGGCTGTTCGAGTCCGACGTGCAGTGGCAGTCGGTGCAGGGCGGCTGGATCGGCGGCACCTGCCGGGATCTCGCGTTCGCCGGCCCCCTCGCCGTGGCGGCCACGCAGAGCGGCGGGGTGCTGCGGCTGGACACCCTGGCCGCTCATCCGCAGTGGCAACCGGTGATGGTCAACTGCGGGTTGCCGCTGCGCGACCGGACCCGGTTCGTACCGGTGGACGCCATCGCGGTGAGCGGCGGCGCGGCGACCGGCGCCGATCAGGAACGGCTGATCCTGGCCGGCGGCGAGCGCGGCGTGTACCGCAGTGCCGGCGCGGTGGACTGGACCGCCAGCGCCAACCAGGCCACCGCCGACGTGGTGACCGTCCCCGACACCTGGCTGCTCTGCTCCGGCGAGCACGACATCGAGGTGGTGCGGCAGGATGCGACGCTCGGCGATTGAACGGCTGCTGCCCGCCGCCTACCAGCGGGCCTGCGTGCCGGGCAGCGTCCTCTGGGCGCTGCTGGAGGTGATGGAGGGGCTGCACGCCCCGGACGAGGCGATCCTCGCCGAGGTGGACGCCCTGTTCGACCCGTACCGGGCACCGGACGGGCTGGTCGTGCAGCTGACCCGCTGGGTGGCGATGGACCACGTGGTGGCCTCGCCGCGCCCGGACGCCCCGCTGCCGCTGCCGGTGGGCCGGCTGCGCGACCTGGTGGCCAACGCCGCCCTGCTGGCCCGCTGGCGCGGTACCCCGTACGGGATGTGCAGGGCTCTTGAGCTGGCCACCGGGATGCGCGGTTTCGCGATCGAGGAGCCGGCCGAGCAGCCGTTTCACGTCGTGGTGCGGGTGCCGGCGGCCGCCGCCGACCAGCTCGCCGTCATCACCCGCATCGTCGAGGCGGAGAAGCCCGCCTCGGCCACCGCCGAGATCGTCGTCGCAGAGGAGTCGTCATGACCACCGAGTGGGCGGTCGTCGCCGCCGCCGAACAGTTCACCCTCGACCCGCGCAACAGCGGCGAGCTGACCTTCACCGTCTCCAACCCGGGCAACGCGCCGGACACGGTGGTGTTCGACGTTGCGCCCGGCGACGGCTCCCAGCGGGCCTGGTTCACCGTGACCGAGCCGCAGCGGGTGGTGCCCGGGCAGGGCTCGGTCTCGTTCCTGGTCAAGCTCGCCGTGCCGGCGGGCACCCCACCCCGGCGCTACGACATGACCGGGTTCGCGTACTCGGCGAACACCGCGCCGGAGGAGAGTTCCCGCTCCAGCGGCCGGGTCACCTACGAGGTGCGGGCGGTCGCCCCGCCCCGGCGTACCCCGTGGTTGTGGATCGCCGCCGCGGCGGCGTTGGTGCTGGTGGTGGTCGCCGTGGCGGTGGTGTTGCTGACCCGCGACGGCGAGCCGGCCCCTGACGAGCCGCGGGTGGTCACCGTCGAGGCGGAGAGCCTGGTGCCGGGCGCGCTGGTGGAGTCTCCGAAGAAGAGCGGGGCGAAGGTGGAGGCGCAATCCAACTGCTGTGGGGTGACCTGGTCCGGCGACAGGCAGTTGTTCTTCCAGGGGTTGGCCATCGGCGACAAGGTCACCGTGACGGTGCAGATCCCGACCGACGGCACCTGGCGTTTCGCGGCGGTACGCACCACCTCCCTCGACTACGCCAACACCGTCTTCACGATCGACGGCAACCAGGTCGGCGGCACGTTCCTCGGCTTCACGCCGACCGTGCGAAAGACGGAGTTGCTGGACGTCGGCACGGTGCAGCTCACCAAGGGCCCGCACCAGGTCACGCTGCTGGTGGTCGGCAAGACGCAGGGCACGAACCGCTACTTCGCGGGCGTCGACGAGATCCGGTTCACCGAGATCGTGGCGCAGGCCGTGGCGCGATGAGTGGTCGGCAGAAGGCGCTGCTGGGGCTGCTCGCCGTCCTGCTGGTGGCGCTGTTCGTGGTCGCGGTCGGCGCGGGCCGCGACGACCAGGGTGATCCGGGGGCCCGGCACGGGTTCGTCGACCGGTTGGGCGCGCTGGGCGGCGAGCGTTCAGCGGTGGATCCGGCGACGGTCAGCGCCGACTGCGCCGACGAAACGGGCCGGCTGGAGTTCTCCGGCAGCTGCGCGGTGCGGGTCGCGGACCCCGGCGGGCTGCGCACCCTGGTGCTGCGCAGCGCGGCGCGGTTCACGGTCGTCGCCCCGGCGCCCGGCGACGCCGACCTCACCATCCGCGACGAGGTCGAGCCGGCGGCGGACGGCACCGGCGCGGTGGCGAAGATCGCCGTCGACCAGGTCACCGATGTGGGCCTGGTCTGCCCCGGCCTGGGCGCCTGCACGGTCGTCGTGGCCACGTCCTGACCCGATCGTCCTGGCCACACCGGGACTGGAAAGGAAGGTGCCGCCGTGGGTGACCTGCGCAAACCGTTCCTGCTGCTGGCAATGCTCGCCATCGTCCTGGCGATCGGGGTGGAGCTCGGTGCCGGGCTGCTGCTCGGCGGCGCCGACGCCGGTGCGGCACTCGCGGACAGCGCCGGCGCGTTGGACGTGGAGATCGACGACGCCTCCGGGGTCAGCGAACCGTCCGGCCGGGGCACCGGCTACCTGGCGTTGATCGACGCGGTGGCGGTCTGGAGCACGGGGCTGTTCTGCCTGGGCCTGCTGCTGCCCGAACGCGTCCAGGGTCGGGTGCAGGGCGTCGCCAGCCTGATCTTCTCGATCATCCTGATCATCGTCGGGCTGGTCGCGCTGGTCGTCGCGTTCGTGGAGCTGTCCATCATGGTGTCGCTGTTCCTGGCCGTCCCGTTCGGCACCCTGGCGTACCTGGCGCTGTGGGGGTTCTTCCCGGTCGGCGAGGCGGCGGTGCTGCTCGGGCTGGTGCTGCTGCTCAAGCTGGTGTGGGCCGGGATGCTGGTGCTGGCCCAGCCGCGCTTCCTGCAGAACAAGGGCCTCGTCCTGCTGATCCTCACCACCCTGCTGTGCACGGTCGTGCTGGAGTTCCTGCACAACCTGGTGCCGGTGATCCTGGTCAGCATCGTCGACGACGTGGCAGCGCTGATCTTCGCGATCATCGCGATCATCTGGGGACTGGTGCTGTTGATCGGCTCCATCCCGGCGATCGTCAAAGCCATCCGGGTCACCGCGGCACTACCGGCCCGCGCAGCCGCCGCCACCCACTCCTCACCCCGTTGATCATGAAGTTGTTGCCACTCCGCTCGGCGTGTCGTGGCAACAACTTCATGGCCAACCTGAGCGGGTTAGGGACCTGCGGCCGACTGGGGGTCCCCTACGTCGGACAGGTCGAGCACTGCGATCGCCTCCCGAGTGTAGGTCTCCAGCTCGTCGAACCAGGGTGGATGGGCCCCGCGCCGGCAGAAGAAGCGGATCGTGGCGCCCTGAAGGGCGAAGTACTTCGACATGGATGGCGACGGTCGCCAGGAGCGTCTCCGAACCCGGCAGGCCGCGCGCCGCCGCCAGCATCCGGCGGGCGAAGTACAGCCCACGGGACGCCGCCCTCGGGAGGAAGTCGGCTGTCTCCCTACCCAGGTCGTCAAGCGACACGTAGACGTCGTTGATCTCGTACTCGCCCTCCCCGAGCGCCTCCGCCGGGATGTCGTGCATGCGCTTCGGCCGATTCCCCACCAAGAGGAGCGCACCGCTCGGTTCCACCGTCCAGCCCGCGTCGAGCGTGTCCTGGTCCAACTCGGGAACGGTCGGCTGGTCGGCGGCGAAGGCCGCACTGCCGAGCAGGCTCCGCATGGCGGCGTTGGTCCTCATCACGATCGTGGAACCCCGTGGACGTGACTTCCCCGTTGGCGACTTCCTCCGGGAAGGTACGTCATCTCGTCGCACCGGCGAACCGCACGGCCACCCGGGTCAGAGCCGTGCCGCCCACCCGTCGACGTTTGCGGTATCGGCAGCGCCCGAGTGGATTGTCTGTGACCCTGACGGCGTGGACAGGACGCCGGGGCGCGACGCCGTGGAGCTGCGCGTGCACGGCATCTCCGGAGTCACCGCCGAACGGATCCTCGACCACCCGATCGTGACCCGGGTCGCCGGAAACACGCACGCGGGCTTCTTCCGGCCCCGGCCGGGGAGCGGCACCGCCGGCGGGGCCACCGATGGAGTCGCCGTCGAGGCGTACCGCTGGGGTTCGCTGACCGCCGGCGCGGCGGTACGGACGGCCTCGATGTTGCTGCTGCTGCCCTTCATGCTGAGCAACCTGGCGATCTGGCTCCGGCCGCCGGGGCACGACCGGTGGGGGCTGCTCGGCGTGCTGTGCCGGTTGCTCGCCGGCGCCCTCACGGCCACGTTCATGCTGGCGGCGGTGGGCGTCACGCTGGACCTGGTCGGCTGGCAGTGTGTGCCGTACCCCGGGTGCCGGGCCAGCCGCCCCTACCTGGCCTGGCTGCACACCCTCCCGACCGGGCCCCGGCTGGCCCTGCTGTCGATCGTTCCCCTGCTGGCGCTGCGGGTCGTCTGGGCCATCGGCACCCGGTCGGCGCGGGCCTTCGAGGGGTTCGGCCCGTCGTCGGCGCAACCCCCGTCCGGCGGCCAAACCGAGAGCCTCACCGACGCCGGCTTCTGGCAGGACGAGCAGACCACCGGTTGGCTGCGACAGATCCACGTGGTGCTGGGCATCGGGACGCTGAACGTCGCCCTGCTCGCCGGCATCTCACCGGGTGGGGTGGGCGCGCCCGGTCACGGCGCGCTGTTCGGGATCGCCGTCGGGCTGCTCGTGGTCGAGGTGGCCCTCCTCGCCCTGCCCGTGCCGGCCAGCCCGGCGGGGGCCCGACGGTTTCTGCGCCCCCTCTGGGCGGCCACCGTGGTGGTGACCGTGTTGTGCCTCGGCTCGGCTGCGCTCGCGGACGCGGCACCGTCCGGCTCGGGCAAGCTGCCCGGGTACGAGGGCGCCGCCGCCGGGGTGGTCGCCACTCAGGGCGTCCTGCTCGTCGTGCTCACCGTCGTCACGTACACCCGGCAGCGTGCCGCCCGCGACGACGAGCGCCCCTTCCTGCGCGGGCTCGGCACCCCGATCATGGCGGCGGCAGCGGTGAGCGTTGGCGCGGCCTTCACCGCGACCCTGGTCTACCGCGTCGCGGACGCCCTCGACCACGGCGACATCCCCGATCCGATCCGGCCCAACCCGCCGATCGTCGGCCCGCTGGAGCCGCCGGTGGCCTACTGGTGGGCCGCGCTCGCCGGGCTCGGCGCGCTGCTGATCGGCGCGGCGGTGACCTCGGCGACCCTCCTGCTGACCCGCCGACAGCGACGGAGGCTGGCGGCGCGGATCATCGAGCGGGACTACCCGGACGTGTCGGCGGAGGACGCGCACCGGCTGCGCCTGGTCCGGGAGACCATCGCCCGGTCCCGGATCACCGAGGAGCTCGGCCCGGTGCTGGTCGCGTTCCTGCTGATCGCGTCGCTCGGGCTGGCCACCGTCACCTTCGACGTGATCGGGATCGGTCCCACCCAGCTCGCGGACCGCCTCGGCGGGCACGGTGGTGCGGCCGCCGTGCTCGCCGCCTACGTCACCGACGCCGGTGTCTGGGTGATCAGCCTGCTGGTGCTCTGCCTCATGATCCTCGGTTTCCGGGCGTACCGGTCGGCCCAGACCCGGCGGGTGGTGGCGGTGCTGTGGGACCTCGGCACGTTCTGGCCCCGAACGGTCCACCCGTTCGCGCCGCCCTGCTACGCCGCCCGCGCCGTTCCGGAGCTGGCCAAACGGGTCGCCGGGCTCACCGCGCGGGGACCGGTGGTCATCTCCGGACACAGCCACGGCTCGGTGCTCGCCACGGCCACCATCCTGCAACTACCGCCGTCCGTGCTGGCCCGGGTCTCGCTGTTGACCTACGGCTCACCGCTGCAACGCACCTACGCGCGGCTCTACCCGGCGTACCTCGGGCCGCGGACGCTGCGCGACCTGGGCGGGCGGATCGGGTGGCGGTGGCGCAACCTGTGGCGCGACACCGACCCGATCGGCGGGCCGCTCTTCCCTCCGGGCCCGGACGGACCACCGCCCGGCGCCGACGTCGACAGTCGACTCCGTGATCCCCGCAGCCTGACCATCGACCCGGCGGACACCGTGCCGCCGCCGATCGAAGGACACTGGCCGTACCACACCCAGGCCGCGTACCAGGCGGCGATCCGTGAGCTGACCGACCGGTCCGGCTGACCGCAGGGCCCGCGCGAGGTTCACGGCACGGCCGCGACCAGGGCAGCGACACCGTTTCGGTCGAGGGTCCCGTCGGCCACCCACACCCGGTACCGGCCGTGCCGGCTCCCACCGGCCGGCACCACCGCCGGCCGGTCGAACGCGAACGCCACACAGACCCCCGGATACATCCCGGTCCGCACGAACCACCGGTCGCCTCGGCCGAGGCCCGCGAAGACCAAGGTGTACGCCCCGCCGCCCGACCGGACGCCGGTCAACGCGAGCCACGGCGCCGCACTGCCGTTGACCGTCTCCTCCCCGGCCGCGTCGGCGGTGAACACCACCGGTTCGCCGTCGGCGGCGGCCCGCCAGAAGAACCCGCCGTAGCCGGCCCCGCCCGGGCGGCCGTTGGTGGCCGGGCTGCCCAGGCGCACCTCCCGGTCGACCGGGGCGGTGAGGACGGAATCCACATCGAGCCGCCAGGTGTCCGGCGCGACCGCCGACACTGCGAGCCCCCGTCGTTCGGTCAGCAGTACCCCGCCGGCCCGGTCGCGCCACTGGAGATCGTGCGCGTACCGGCCCGGGGACCGTTCGACCTCGCCGGTGTGCGCGATGATGCCGTGGTCGTCACGCCAGGTGTAGCCGACGTCGCGGACGTAGGTACGCCCGCCCCAGAGGTTGCTGCCGTCGACGTCCTGCACCGCGAGGGACGCGCCGAGGTGCCACACGTGGTCGGCGGGTAGCGCGTCGGTGACCACCGTTCCGCCGAGGGTGCGTACCGGGTGCAGGTACGGTCGGGGCCCGTGCCGCGCGTCCAGCGCCGGGTCGAGCACGTACTCGGCCACCTCCGTGGCCCCGACCGTCAGCCGCACCGGCTCCCCACTCACGACAGCTCCCGGCGGCCGACGACGGCGGCTGAGACCGGCCGGCGGACGGTGGGGTCGGCCGGTCTCTGCCGGCCGACGGTGAGGTCGGCAGAGACCGGCCGGCGGGCGGCGACGGCGTGCAGGGCAGCCACGGTGTAACCGGCGAGGATCGGCACCGCGACCGGGGTGACCAGGACGGCGAGCAGCCCGGCCAGCGCGGTCACCCCGGTGAGCGCGGCCCAGCGGGTGGGCGCGTCGAGGCAGGCGCGGGCGGCGGACCGGGCCGCGGCCCGCCACCGCCCGCCCCCGTTGCCGCCCACCTCGACGACGACCAACCCGGCGTAACCCGCCAGGCCGGCCGAGACCAGCGCGGTCACCAGCAGCGCCGGCGGGCCGCCCGGCACACGCCCGGTGGCCAGCGCAGCCAGGTCGGCGGCGAGCAGCCCGGCCACGGCGAGCGCGAGCAGGCTGACCGGCACGCCGGGCAGCACCGACCGGCCGAACCGGCGCAGGGTCGTGCGCGCCGACGGCCAACTGCCGGTCCGGGTCCAGTCGTGCACCGCCGCGCTGGCCGTGCCCGCCGCTGCGGCGGCGGTGAGCAGGGGCACCGCCGCGAGGGTCAGCAGGATGCCGAGCAGCGCCAGGTCGGCGGCGTCCCGGACGACATCGCGCCAGTCCCGCCGCCCGCTGGTGTCCGCCGGCTCAGCCCTTGATGCCACTGGTGTTGATCCCCTCGACGAGCATGCGCTGGAACGCGACGAAGAACAGGAAGACCGGCAGCAGCGACAGCACCGACATGGCGAACATCGGCCCGACCGCGCTCTGGCTGGTCGAGTCGATGAACAGCGTCAGCGCGACCGGCACGGTGTAGTCCTCCAGTTGGGAGAGGAAGACCAACTGCCGGAAGAAGTCGTTCCAGGTCCAGATGAACGAGAAGATCGCGGTGGTGACCAGCGCGGGACGGCTCAGCGGCAGGATGACGTGCCGGAAGATGCCGTACGGGCCGGCGCCGTCGATCCGGGCCGCCTCGTCCAGCTCGCGCGGGACGCCCCGCATGAACTGCACCATCAGGAAGACGAAGAACGCCTCGGTGGCCAGGAACTGCGGGATCAGCAGCGGCAGGTACGGCCAGTCCCCGCCGACCAGCCCCAGCGTCCGGAACAGGATGTACTGCGGCACGATCAGCACGTGCGAGGGCAGCAGCAGCGTGCCAATCATGACGGCGAACCACATGCCGCGCAGCCGGAACCGTAGCCGGGCGAAGGCGTACGCGGCCAGCAGGCAGGAGATCCCGTTGCCGACCACGGTGAGCAGGCTGACCATGGCGCTGTTGAGGAAGAACCGGCCGAAGCTGACGTCGAAGTTGCTCCACCCGGCGGTGTAGTTGCCGGGGGTGAACCGCTCGGGCAGCAGCCCGATGTTGTTGACGATCTCCTCCTGGGACTTCACCGAGGTGCCGACCATCCAGATCAGCGGGTAGAGCACCACGGCGACGATCGCCACCAGGATGAGCAGTCGCAGCACCGGCCGACCGCCGGGCCGACGACGCGTGGTCGGCCCTGCTCCGGTCGGCGCGCCGGCCGTCGGGGTCACCACCACCATCACCGGTCCTCCCCGTCGGAGTAGTGCACCCAGAACCGCCCCGTGCTGAAGAAGATCGCGGTGATCACCGCGATGGCGAGCAGGAAGACCCAGGCCATCGCCGAGGCGTAGCCCATCTCGAGGTCGGTGAAGCCGGTGATGTAGAGGTTCAGCGTGTACATCAGGGTGGAGTCGACCGGGCCACCCGTGCCGTTGCTGAGCACGAACGCGGCGGTGAAGCCCTGGAAGCCGTTGATCGTCTCCAGCACCAGGTTGAAGAAGATCACCGGGGAGAGCATCGGCAGGGTGACGTTCCGGAATTTACGGAACCGGCCGGCGCCGTCGACCGACGCGGCCTCGTACAGCTCGGTGGGCACCTGCTTGAGCCCGGCCAGGAAGATCACCATCGGCGCGCCGAACTGCCAGATCGCCAGCACCATCAGCGTTTCGAGGGCCCAGTCCGGGTCGTTGACCCAGGGCTTGCCCTGGATGCCGAAGAGGCTCAGCAGCGAGTTGAACGCGCCGTCGCGGTTGAACATGTTGACCCAGACGATGGCCAGCGCGACGCTGCCGCCGAGCAGCGACGGCAGGTAGAACAGCCCGCGGAACAGCCCGACCCCACGCCAGGCGCGGTTGAGCAGCAGCGCCACGCCGAGCGCCGCGGCCAGTTTCAGCGGTACGGCGATCAGCGCGAAGGTGAGGGTGACCCGCACCGAATGCCAGTACGACGGGTCGGCGGTGAACATCCGCTCGTAGTTGGCCAGCCCCACCCACTGCACCTCGGACCAGGGGGTGAGGATGTCGTAGTTGGTGAAGCTCAGGTAGAGCGACAGCAGCATGGGGATCGCCGTGACACCCATCAGGCCAATGAGCCACGGCGACAGGAAGACGTACCCCGCGAGACCTTCGCTGTGCCGGACGGGGCCGGGATCAGGTCGGGTCGGTTCGGGTGCCGTGGTCAACGCCACGAACAGCTCCTCTCCTCGCCTGGTGCGGCGGTCAGGCGATGGCGGACTTGCACGCCTCGATGAACTGTGCGGCCGCCTCGGCGGGGGTGGCCCGGCCGTACTGGGCGTTCTCCGCGGCCTTGATCAGCTCGGAGCGGACCTTGCTGTGTCCCTTGATCGGCACCTGCGGGGACTTGCCGAACTTCTGGGTCAGCTCCGCCTCGACGGCAATCGACTGCTTCATGGCGGGGTCGGTGGTGTCGTCGCTGACCACCCGGCGCAGGTCCTGGTTGGACGGCAGGCCCCGGTCGGTGCCGAGCAGCTTGACCGCCTCCTGGTCGTTGTTCAGAAAGTTGATCACGTCGACCGCGACGTCCTTGTGCTTGCTGCCCCTGAACACCGACCAGTACATCGAGGCCCGGGCCCACTGCGCGCTCGGGTCACCGGGGTAGGCGATGACGCCCAGCTCGTCCTTGGTGTTCTTCTTCAGATCCGGCATCTGGTTGGCCCAGACCCAGGAGGTCGCCGACTTGCCGGTGACCACCAGTTGCTTGGTGATGTCGCTGGAGTTGCCCTCGTGGATGACGTCGGCGGTCGGGGTGGCCTTGCGGTCCCGTGCGCCCTTCCACAGCTCGAACCACTTGGTCACGTCCTCGGCGGTGAAGCCCAGGTCCTTGCCCTGGTAGAGGTCCTTGCCCTGCTGGCGCAGCCAGACCCAGAACGCCTTGTAGTCGGCGCTCGGGTCCTGGGTGCCGGGCACCTTGGACTTGGCGGTGACCTGCTCGGCCCAGGCGATGTGCTGCTCCCAGGTCATCCCGGTGGTGGGCTCGGGCAGGTTGTGCTTGGTCAGCAGCGTCTTGTTGTAGACCAGGCCCTGGGTGTTCTCCCCGGAGGCGAGGCCGGCGAGCTTGCCGTCGACCACGCCGTACTGCCAGAGGCTCTCAGGGAACTTCGAGGTGTCCAGCTTGCCGGACTTCTGGTAGGAGGTCAGATCGAGCGTGGTGTTGCGGGCCGCGTACTCGGCCAGGTAGTTGTCGTCGATCTGGAACAGGTCGGGCGGGTTGCCACCGGCGGTGAGCGTCGCCAGCTTGTCGAAGTAGCCCTGGTTGGCCTGCCAGGTCTTCTCGAACGTCACGTTCGGGTGCTTCTTGGTGTAAAGGGCGAGCGCGTCCTCGGTCAGCTTGGCCCGGGCGTCGCCGCCCCACCAAAAGATGGAGAGCTTGACCGGGGCGTTCGGGTCGGCGGCACCGCCGTCGTCTCCGCAGGCCGCGGCGCCGAACATCAGCGGCGCGGCGACCGTCGCGACGAGCAGGCCGCGCAGCAGTCGCCGCCGGGGCAGCGGAGTACGGTGGGTGCGCCCGACGGGCGCGTCAGTGGTGGGGGGCGTTGCGGGGTGCATGTGCGCTCACTCCTCGGCATTAGGAGGCGACGGCGTCACCGGTGGCCGCGGTCGGGATGCCCGGGCCCGCAGGGCAATGCGGGTCCGGGCTTCGCGGCGCGGCCAGGGGACGTGCCGGTCGGGCGTGCGGGCCCGGGCCGGTCGAGTCGCGGATGACCAGGTCGGTCTGGAGCATTACCTGTGCGGTGGTACGACGGACGCCGAGCGCCGCGCCGGCACCGGACCCCCGCGCACCGCGCGGTGACTCGGTGTCCTGTTGCAGCAGCATGTCGACGGCCGTCCGGCCGGCGGCCGCGGTGGGTGTGGCCACCGTCGTCAGTTTGGGGCGGGTGAGCCGGCTCAGGGCGATGTCGTCGACCCCGACGACGCTCACCTCCTGCGGCACCCGGACCCCGAGCGCGTCCAGCCCCTCGATGAGGCCGATCGCCATCAGGTCGTTGTAGGCGAGCACGGCGGACACGCCGCTGCGCCGCACCTGCTCGGCGGCCGCGGATCCACCGGTCCCGGTGGGCGCGTTCGGGCCGAGCAGGGTCAGCTCGGCGCCACCGGCCCGGGCGGCCGTGCTGGCGGCGCGGCGCATCTCCCGGTTGGTCCACGAGCTGCGTGGGCCGCCGAGCAGCGCGATGCGGGTGTGACCCAGGCCGATCAGGTGCTCGATCGCCGCCCGGGCACCCTGCCCGACATCCATCAGCACACAGGGCAGGCCGGTGACCTGGCGGTTCACCACCACCAGCGGCACCTCGCGGCTGAGCTGCTCGATCAGGCTGTTGCTCATCCGCGGGCTGCACAGCAGCACCCCGTCCACCTGCTTGGCCAGGGCGTGGACCAGCTCCTCCTCGGCGGTCGGGTCCTCATTGGTGTCGGCCACGAAGACGTGGTAGTCGCGGTGCCGGGCCTGACTCTCCGCCGCCTTGATCAGCGGCGGGAAGAACGGGTTCGCGATGTCCGCGATGATCAGCCCGATGTTGTGCGTCCGCCCGGTGATCAGGGCCCGGGCGGCACGGTTCGGCCGGTAGCCCAGATCCTCCGCGCAGGCCAGCACCCGGACCCGGGTCTCCGGGTTGACGAGGTGCGGGGCGGAGAAGGTGCGCGACACGGTGGAGATGTGCACCCCGGAGGCGCGGGCGACGTCCCGGATGGTGACTGGCACGGCGGCCCCTTCGTCCGATGTGGCGGCGGTCACGTGGGTGGGGCCAATTAATGCAAACGGTTGCTCCACTGTCAACGGCGCATGATTACGGTTCTGTTGCGCCAGGACTCCCGTTGGCGACTTCCAGGCCCGCAAACACTGACATTTACCGCCGATTGCGCCGCCCTCGTTGACGGGATCGGATCGATCGTGATTACTTCACTGCAAACCTTTGCAGGATCACCGGGAGGCGACCGAATGTCACCCAGAGCCGACGGCCGGGTCCGGCACGCCGTCGTGGGCACCGGAGCCCGGGCGGAGATGTTCGTCCGGGCCCTGGCGCTCGACCACCCCGACACCACCGAGCTGGTCGCCTTCGCCGACGTCAACCAGGCCCGGATGGACGCGCACAACCGCTGGCTCACCGAGCTGGGCCACCGCCCGGTGCCGACCTATCCGGCCGGCGACTTCGTGGCCATGCTGGACAAGGAGCGGGTCGACGTCGTCCTGGTCACCAGCGTGGACGTCACCCACGACAAGTACGTGGTGGCCGCGCTGCGCGCCGGGCGCGAGGTCATCACCGAGAAGCCGATGACCGTGGACGCGCCGCGCTGCCGGCGGATCCTGGACGCCGTGGCGGAGACCGGCGGCCGGGTGACGGTGGCCTTCAACTACCGCTACAACCCGCTGCACGAACAGGTCCGCCGACTGCTCGCCGACGGCGCGGTCGGCGAGATCGGCTCGGTGCACTTTGAGTGGCTGCTCGACGTGCGGCACGGCGCCGACTACTTCCGCCGCTGGCACCGGGACAAGGCCACCTCCGGCGGGCTGATGGTGCACAAGGCCAGCCACCACTTCGACCTGGTCAACTGGTGGCTGGATGCCACCCCGGTCGAGGTGTACGCGGCCGGGCGACTGTTCTTCTACGGCGAGGACGGCCGCCGGCACGGCTACGCCCGCGACTACGACCGGGCGCACGGCTCCCCCGCCGCCGTCGACGACCCGTTCGCGCTCCGACTCGACGCACACCCCCGGCTGCGCGAGCTGTACCTCGACGCCGAGGCCGAGGACGGCTACCAGCGCGACCGCAACGTGTTCGCCCCCGGGGTGAGCATCGAGGACGACATGGCGGTGCTCGCCCGCTACTCCACCGGCGCCACGATGACCTACCACCTCACCGCGTACGCCCCCTGGGAGGGCTACCGGGTGATGGTCAACGGCAGCCACGGCCGGCTGGAGCTGGAGGTCACCGAGAACGACTTCGTCGACCGGGGCACCGCCGGCGCGGTCAAGGGCGCCGCGCCGCACGGCGCCGAGGCGCCGGCCGAGGGCGGCGGCGCGACGCTCACCCTGCGTCCGTTCTGGACGCCGCCCCGGCAGATCCCCGTCGAGGGCCGCACCCGGCACGGGCACGGCGGCGCGGACGCCCGGATGACCGGCGTGCTCTTCGGTGGCCAACCCGACCCGCTGGACCGCGCCGCGTCCGCGGACGACGGCGCCCTGGCCCTGCTCACCGGCCTGGCCGCCAACCGGTCCTTCGAGACCGGTCAACCGGTCCGGGTCGCCGACCTGCTCACCCCCCGCTGACCCAGGAGACGAGGAGCCGATCCCCGTGCCCACGTTCGACAACACCGACCTGCTCCTGCCGCCCGAGCCCGGCCAGCGCACGCTGGCCCGGGAGCTGTACGCCCTCGCGGCGGAGCAGCCCATCATCTCACCGCACGGGCACGTCGACCCGGCCCTGCTCGCCGAGGACCGGCCGTTTCCCGACCCGGCGCAGCTGCTCATCGTGCCCGACCACTACCTGACCCGGATGCTGCTCAGCCAGGGCGTACCCCCGGCGGACCTGGGGGTACCCACCCGCGACGGCAGCCCCGTGGAGACCGACGGCCGGGTCATCTGGCGGCGCTTCGCCGCGCACTGGCACCTGTTCCGGGGCACCCCGTCACGACTGTGGCTGGAGCAGACCTTCCGCACCGTGTTCGGGGTGCACACCCCGCTCGGCCCGGCCACCGCCGACACCCTCTACGACGAGCTGGCCGCCCGGCTCGCCGAGCCGGGCTTCCGGCCCCGGGCGCTGTTCGAGCGGTTCGGCATCGAGGTGCTGGCCACCACCGAGTCGCCGCTGGACGACCTCGGCCAGCACGCCAAGCTCGCCGCCGACGGCTGGGGCGGGCCGGGCGGCCGGGTGGTCACCACCTTCCGCCCCGACGACGTGGTGGACATGGAGTTCGAGGGCTGGTCGAGCAACGTCGACCGGCTGGGCGAGCTGGCCGGAGAGGACACCGGCACGTACGCCGGCTACCTGACCGCGCTGCGGGCACGCCGGGCCGCGTTCATCGCCGCCGGGGCGACCTCGTCGGACCACGGCCACCCCACCGCCCGCACCCTGGACCTGGCCCCGCAGGAGGCCGCTCGGCTGTACGACCGGGGCCGGCGCGGCGAGGCCGGCCCGGCTGACGCGGAGGCGTTCCGGGCGCACATGCTGGTGGAGTTCGCCCGGATGTCGCTCGACGACGGCCTGGTCATGCAGCTGCACCCCGGCGCGGTGCGCAACCACAACCGCTGGCTGCACACCCGGCACGGGCGCGACGTCGGCGGGGACGTTCCGCAGGCCACCGAGTACGTGCACGCGCTCGCCCCGCTGCTGGAGCGCTACGGCAACGACCCCCGGCTGCGGGTGGTGCTCTACACCCTCGACGAGGACACCTTCACCCGCGAGCTGGCACCCCTGGCCGGTGGCTACGCCGCGCTGCTGCTCGGCGCGCCCTGGTGGTTCCTGGACTCCCCCGAGGTGCTGCGCCGGTTCCGGGAGACGGTCACCGAGACCGCCGGCTTCTACAACACCACCGGGTTCGTCGACGACACCCGGGCGTTCTGCTCCATCCCGGTCCGCCACGACGTGGCCCGCCGGGTCGACGCCGGCTTCCTGGCCCGCCTCGTCGCCGAGCACCGGCTGCCGATCGACGAGGCGGCCGAGACCATCGTCGACCTGGCGTACCGGCTGCCCAAGCGGGTCTTCAACTTCGGAGGGCAGAACCAGTGAGCGTCACCATCACCTCCGTCGAGGTGCACGACGTGCGGTTCCCAACCGCCGCGCGGGGCGACGGCTCCGACGCGATCAACCGGGGCGACTACTCGGCGACCTACGTGGAGCTGGGCACCGACGCGGGGCCGACCGGCGCGGGTTTCACCTTCACCAACGGCCGCGGCAACGAGATCACCTGCGCGGCGGTCCGCGCGCTGGCCCACCACGTACGGGGGCGCACCGTCGAGGAGATCGCCGCCGAGCCGGTGGCGTTCTGGCGCTCGCTCAGCGCCGACGTGCAGCTGCGCTGGCTGGGCCCGGAGAAGGGTGTCATCCACATGGCGACCGGCGCGCTGGTCAACGCGGTGTGGGACCTGCGGGCCACGCTGGCCGGCAAGCCGATGTGGCGGTTCCTCGCCGAGCTGCCCACCGACGACCTCGTGGCCAGCCTCGACTTCCGGCACATCACCGACGCGCTCACCCCGGACGACGCCGCCGCCATCCTCGACAAGGGATTGATCGGAGGGGATGGCAGGCTCGCGGAGCTTGAGCGGACCGGTTTCCCTTCGTACACCACCTCGGTCGGCTGGCTCGGCTACCCGGACGACAAGGTGCGGGCGCTGACCCGGCGGGCGTACGACGACGGCTGGCGGGCGATGAAGATGAAGGTCGGCGGCCCGCTCGCCGACGACCTGCGCCGCGCCCGGATCATCCGCGCCGAAATCGGCCCCGACGCGCTGCTGATGATGGACGCCAACCAGGTCTGGGATGTCGACGAGGCGATCACCGCGATGACCGTGCTGGCCGAGGTGGACCCGTACTGGATCGAGGAGCCGACGCACGCCGACGACATCCTCGGCCATGCCCGGATCGCCCGCGCGGTCAGCGAGCTGACCGACGGCCGGTGCCGGGTGGCCACCGGTGAGGTGGCCGCCAACCGGGTGATCTTCAAGCAGCTGCTCCAGGCCGAGGCGATCGGCGTGATGCAGATCGACGCGTGCCGGGTCGGCGGGGTCAACGAGGTCCTGGCCGAGCTGCTGCTGGCGGCCAAGTTCGGGGTGCCGGTCTGCCCGCACGCCGGCGGCGTCGGCCTCTGCGAGTACGTCCAACACCTGGCGATCTTCGACTACCTGCGGGTGGGCACCAGCCTGGACGGGCGGATGATCGAGTACGTCGACCACCTGCACGAACACTTCGTCGACCCGGTACGCACCCGTGGTGGCCGCTACCTGCTGCCCCAGCGGCCCGGTTACAGCGCCACCATGAAGCCGGCGTCGATCGCCGAGTTCCGCTTCCCGGACGGCCCGGCGTGGCGGTGACCGTCGGCGGCTCCCGGCTCGGCCTGGGTGTGCTGCGCCGGCTGCCCGCCGCGGCCCGACCGCTGGTGCGGCCGGGCACCGTGCCGGCCGGTGTCGTGCATCTCGGGCTCGGTGCGTTCCACCGGGCGCACCAGGCCGTCTACACCGAGGCCGCGATCGGCGCGGCCGGCGGCGACTGGGGCATCGTGGCGGTCGCCCCGCGCAGCACCACCCTGGTGGAAGCGCTCGCCGCGCAGGACAACCTGTTCAGCGTCAGCACCCTCTCCGCCGCCGGCAGCGCCACCCGCGTGGTGGGCGCGCTGAGCGGGGTACGGCACGCGGCCAGCGACCCGGACGCCGTGGTAGCCCTGCTCGCCGACCCGGCGGTGCGGGTGGTGACGCTGACCGTCACCGAGAAGGCGTACCAACTCGACCCGGTGACCGGCCAGTTGTGCC
This sequence comes from Micromonospora sp. U21, assembly GCF_018070045.1. Taxonomy (GTDB): domain Bacteria; phylum Actinomycetota; class Actinomycetes; order Mycobacteriales; family Micromonosporaceae; genus Micromonospora. Next base: position 158,913 of record NZ_JAGPYK010000002.1, on the reverse strand, counting down.
CCGACCCGGCCCTCGCCGCGGACCTGGCCGGCGGCCGCCCGCCGACCACCGTGCCGGGTCTGCTGCTGCGCGGGCTGGCCGCGCGGGCCGCCGCCGACGCCGGGCCGGTGGCGCTGGTCAGCTGCGACAACCTGCCGGCCAACGGCCGGCGGCTGCGCGGCCTGGTCGACCAGGCGGTCGGCCGTGCCGCTGGCGTGCCGACCGGGCTGGTCGACTGGGTGGCCGGCAATGTCACCTGCCCGGGCACCATGGTGGACCGGATCGTGCCGGCCAGCACCCCGGAGACGATCGACGCGGCCCGCCGGGCGCTCGGCGTGACCGACCTGGCCGCGGTGGCCGCCGAGCCGTACGCGCAGTGGGTGATCGAGGACGACTTCCCCGGCGGCCGGCCGGGTTGGGAGCACGCCGGGGCGGTGCTGACCGACGACGCCGGCCCCTGGGAGCGGTTGAAGCTGCGCGCCCTCAACGGCGTGCACTCGGCCGTGGCGTACCTGGGTGCACTGGCCGGTCGGGAGACGGTCGCCGACGCGCTGGAGATCCCGCACCTGTCAGATGTGCTGCGCCGGCTGATCGCCGAGGACGTGGCGGCCAGCTTCATCCCGCCGGACGGCGTCCGGGTGGTCGACTACGGCGAGCAGGTCCTGGCCCGGTTCGGCAACCCGGCGATCCGGCACCGCACCCTCCAGGTGGCGATCGACGGCTCGCAGAAGCTGCCGCAGCGGGTCCTGCACACCATCGTCGACCTGCGCGCGGGTGGGCGGTCCGCGCGCTGGGCCGCGCTGGTGGTGGCCGCCTGGCTGCGCTTCGCGCTGGGCTACGCGGACGACGGCCGGCCGCTGCCGTTCCAGGATCCGCTGGCCGGGCCGATCCGGGCCGCGCTGGACGCCGGCGTGCGGAGTCCGGCCGGCGTCGTCGAGGCGGTCTTCGCGCTGCGCGAGGTCATCCCCGCCGAGGTGGCCGGGGACGACGAGGTGCGGGCCGACGTGACCGCCTGGCTGACCGCGCTGGAGCGGCACGGCGTCGCGGCGACGCTGGCCGGTGCCCGGTGACCGGGGCGACGCCGCGGCCCCGGGTGGCGGTGATCGGGGCGAACGGCCACGGCCGGTGGCACCGGCGGGTCATCGCGCCGCTGCACGCCGCCGGTCGGCTGCGGCTGGTCGCTCTGGTCGACGTCCAGCCGGTGGAGGACGACCCGGACGCGCGGGTGCCGCCCGGGGTGGGGGTGTTCACCGACCACCGCGCGATGCTCGCCGCGACGCGCCCGGAGGTGGTGGTGATCTGCACGCCGCCGCACACCCACCTGCCGATCGCCCGGGACGCCCTGGCCGCCGGCGCGGACCTGCTGCTGGAGAAGCCGCCGGTGCTGTCGCTGGCCGAGCACGAGGAGCTGACCGCTGCGCTGGCGGCTGCCGGACGGGTGGCCCAGGTCGGTTTCCAGGCGCTCGGTTCGGCGGCGCTGACCGCGCTGACCGACGCGCTGGCGGCCGGCCGGCTGGGCACGGTCACCGGCATCGCCACCGTCGCCGCGTGGCAGCGGCCGGACGCCTACTACGCCCGATCGCCCTGGGCCGGCCGGCGGAGCGTGGACGGCCGTCCGGTGCTGGACGGCGCCCTGGCCAACCCGCTCGCGCACGCGGTGATGCAGTGCCTGGCGGTCGCCGAGGCGCTCGGCGGGGCGCCGCCGTGGCCGGTGGCGATCGAGGTGGAGCGTTACCGGGTCCGACCGATCGAGGTGGAGGACACCGCGGTGCTGCGGGTCCGGCTCCGCGCCGGGCCGCCGATCGTGGTGGCGGTGACCCTGGCCGCCGAGGAGTTCGTGGCGGGCGAGGTGGTGACGACCGGCACGGCCGGGCGCGCGGTGCTGGAGTACCCGACCGACCGGTTGCGGTTGCCCGGGGACGTGGTGACCCGCCGGGTACCGGGTCGGGTGGGGCTGCTGGAGAACCTGCTCACCCACCGGGCCGACCCGGTGGGCGTGCCGCTGATCGCGCCGCTGGCCCGTACCGCGCCGTTCACCGCGCTGCTGGACGCGTTGCGACCCGCGCCCGAGCCCCGGCTGCTCGACGGCGACCTGGTGACCACGGTCGGCGAAGGCGGGGAACGGGTCCGCCATGTGCGGGGCGTCGTCGAGGTGTTGCGTCGGGCGGCCGAACGGGGGGCGCTGCCGAGCGAGCTGGCGGTGCCGTGGGCGGTGCCGGCGTACCGCGCGGAGCTGGCGGGATAGGGGGCGACGGCAACCGCTGGCGCCGGCACGGACGGATCACCGGCTGACCCCGATCGCCCCACGACCGGGTCGACGCCCGCACGGCGTCGGCCCGGTCCCGCACGGTCGGGTCGGCGACGCACGGCACCATCGACATGGTGAAGATCGGCTATAAGTGACGCATGGACTTCCCGCCGCACCTGGGCAGCATGCCGATGCACGCGATCACCGAGATCCACGGCGAACCGGGCCTGCTGGAGCGTTTCCGGTTGGAGGTCCAGCAGTTCGACGACGCCGCCCGGGCGCGGTTGACCGCCGCGCTCGACCTCGCCGCCGAGCTGCATCGCGACGACCGACGCGTCCGCGAGCCCTACCTCAACCACCTGCTGCGGGTCGCGATCCGGTTGATGCACCACTACCAGGTGCGTGACGTGGACGTGATCGTCGCCGGCCTGCTGCACGACGCGGTCGAGGACCACCCGGCCGAGCTGGCCGGCGGCGACCCGGGGGCCGACCCGACCGGCGCCGCGCTGACCGCCCTCGCCGCGCGGTTCGGGCCCCGGGTGGCCACCCTGGTCGCCGCGGTCACCAATCCGGCGTACGACCCGGAGCGGGACCGCAACGCGCAGTACCGAGAGCACCTGGCGGTCAGCCTGGACCGGGAGCCCTGGGCACGGGTGATCAAGGTGTCGGACTTCACCGACAACGGCGTGGGCGTGATCCACACGGTCGGGCCGAAGGTCGTCTCGTCGGCCCGGAAGTACCGACCGCTGGTGCCACTGTTCCGCGACCTGATCGGCCGCCCGGACACTCCGCTGTCGCCGGCGGTGAAGCGACACATTTTCGGTCAGCTCGACCTGGCCGAGGAGCGGTTCAGCGCCATCCTGGACCAGCCGGTCCTGCGCAGCTGAGCGGATCGCCCCGTCACCCGACCGGGTTCCGCGACAAGTTCTCAGATCTTCGGGACGTACACCGGCCCTACGGTTGGTTTGCGCCAGATGCGAACCAAGACACCTCTTGGTCGAAATGCCTGGCGTGACCCGATTGAGAGGACTTGGCCATGGGTGACCTTTCTCGCCGCGATCTACTCAGGGCGACAGCGGTTGGCGCCGGGGCGGTCGCCCTGCCGGGCGTGCTGGTCGGCGGCAGTTCGGCGATCGCGGCGGACGGCGTCGGCTCGTCCGACGCGACGTACCCGCCCGCGACCTTGACCGGGCGCATCGTCCGCCCCCAGAGCCCCGACTACGCGCAGGCGAGCATCGGCTGGGACGAGCTGTTCGTGCGCTATCCGCTGGTCATCGTCTTCGCCCAGGAGACCCAGGACGTGGTCAACGCCCTCACCTGGGCACGGCAGCACGACGTCGCGCTGCGAGTGCGCAGCGGCCGGCACAGCCTGGAAGGCTGGTCGAACGTCGACAACGGCATCGTGATCGACGTCAGCGAGCTCAAGGACGTACACATCGACACCGCCACTCGCACGGCGAAGGTCGGCGCGGGGCTCAACCAGTCGGAGGCGGTGACCGCGCTCGGGGAGCACGACCTCGCGGCGACGACCGGAACGGAGGGAAGCGTCGGCTTGTCCGGGGCGACCCTCGGCGGCGGCTTCGGGTTCCTCACCCGCTACCTCGGCATGGCCTGCGACAACCTGATCGGGGCGGAGATCGTCGTCGCGGCGGGCGCCAACGGCGCGAGGGTGCTCGAGGTGGACCCGTGGAACCACTCGGACCTGCTCTGGGCGCTGCGCGGAGCGGGGAACGGCAACTTCGGGATCGTCACCTCCCTGACCTACGAGGTGGCGCCGCTGAAGAGCGTCGCCTACCTACAGGTGACCTGGCCCGGCCTCGACGACCTGCACGAGGTCTTCGACGCCTGGCAGCGCGTCGCACCCTTCACCGACCCCCGCCTCGGCAGCCAGGTCGAGGTCCACCCGAACGAGATCCTGCTGTTCGCGGTGCTCGCGGAGGGGTCGGAGGCAGAGGCCAGGAAGCTGCTGGCGCCGATCCTGTCGATCGGCAACCCCACGGTCACGGTGCAGATCGACGGCTGGGGCGACACCTATGCCGGCTTCCAGATCCCGACCGACGACGAGCCCGCGAACTGGAAGTTCTTCTCCCAGTTCACTCGCGAGCCGTTCCCCGAGAAGGCCATCAGCGTGGTCCGCGAGTTCATGGAGAAGTCCCCGTCACCGGACAGCAACTTCTTCACCCAGGCCTTCGGTAAGGGAGCCCAACGACAGGAGCCCTTCGGCGGTGCGGCGTTCCCGCACCGCGACGCGCTCTTCTACTCCGAGCCCGGCGTGGGCTGGGGCACCCGCGGCGAGCCCAACAGCGGCGATGCCGTCACCCCGATCGCCCAGACCTGGATCGCCGAGTTCAGCCAGGCCTTGCGGCCCTACGTGGACGGCGCCTACGTCAACGTCCCGAACATCGGCATGGCCGAGTGGGAGACCGCCTACTGGGGGCGCAACTTCCAACGGCTGCGCAAGATCAAGGCGAAGTACGACCCGCACAACGTCTTCCAGTACGAGCAGAGCATCCCGCCCGCGACACACTGATCTGGATGACCGGCGGTGCGGGCGCACCACCCGCACCGCCGGTCATCCCCAGCCCAGCCCAGCCCCGCCCCGCACGTCCTTTGCTCTGCTTCAACGGACGCAACACCTAGACGCCGTAAGTGTTGCGCCGGCTGAAGCAGAGCAAAGGCTGCGCGGGGGACGTCGGGCTCGCGCCGGCCTGGGCCCGGGCGGGACGTCGGGATGGGCGGTGCAGCCGCTCACGGATAAGGGACTGCGGTTCCGGACCTGCCGGCCCGCACCAGGTGCTCCAGCCAGGGTGTCGGAGCGACACCGAGCTCCCGGCCCAGGTCGGCACGGAACAGCTCGAACCGGCGTACCGCCTCGTTGATGTTCCGCTCGGCCAGGTGCACGGCGATCAACGCCCGGGTGGCGCTCTCCCGGAGTGGCTCCAACTGCACGGCGGTCAACGCCACTTGCACGGCCTCGCTGAACCGGCCCTGCGCGGTGAGCCGCTCCGCGAGCGCCTCCAGCGCGTGCAGCTGGGTCTGGCGCAGCCGTTCCCGCTCGGTCAGGACCCAGTCGTCGTACCAACCCGGCAGCAGCTCGCCGGTCGCCAACGCCGGCACTCCGGGGCCGGTGCCCACCGGCGACCCGCCGGCCAGCAGCGCGGCCGCCGCCGCGCCCAGGGTGACCACGTCGCTCGTGACGCTGGCGGCCAGGGCCAGCCGGTCGTCCTCCTCCAGCAGTGGCTCGGGGGTGACCCGGTGCAGTCGCCAGAGCATGGTGCGCAGGTTGGCGCGGGCGCGCTCCTCGTGCGAGCCGGGCCAGAGCGTGCCGGCGGCCTCCGCCCGGGCGCACCGCTGGCGTACCCCGAGGTAGGCCAGCAGCCGGCGGGCGCCCTGCGGCACCGCCACGGCCCGCCCGTCGCGTTCCAGCCCGAACCCGCCGAGCAGCCGCAGGACGTACCGGGGCGGGTGCCCGCCGTCACCGATTGCCGGAGCGGGGCCGTACGCCACCTGGGAGAGAACCATTCGCGCGCCTCCACACCCGATCGCACCGTGGGAGTTCCACGCTCGGATGTGGATGGTCGGCGCGCCAGCGCTGTGTCGTCACACCGACGCGGCGGGCGGGACGGTCCAGCCGTTCGCCGGAGCCCGGCCCGGCCGTTCAGCGCAGCTTGCTCAGCGTCCGGGCGTATCCGGTCCACTCGGCGGCGTCGCCGACGTCGGCACGTACCTGGGCCTCCTTCATGATGGCGAGCACCTGCTCGGCTGGCGCCTCGGCCAGTTTGCCGAGGGTGCTGATGCCGCTGCGGGCCAGCGCCGCCCGGGCCTTGGTCGGCACCCCGGTGAGCATCGCGATGTCGGCGTCCCCGACGTTCTCCAGCTCGGTTTCGATGCCCAACGCCGCGGCGACCGCCGCCTGGGCGCCGACGGTGGTCCGGACGATCACCGCCTCCCGCTCGCTGACCTCGGCGAGCATCGCGTCGACGCTCGGGTAGGCGGTCTCCGCCGGCAGCACCTTGAGCACGTCACGGACCAGCCGGCCGTCAGCCAGCTCGTCCTCGCCGAAGACGCGGATGAACTCCGACAGCTTCACCTCACGCGGGAAGCGCTGCCGGACGTCCTCGTGCTCCGCGGTGTACCGGTCGAGCTGGGCGGCGCCCTTGAGCTTCGGCCCGGCGACCACGTCCACGCCGAGGGTCTCCACGGCGGGCAGCACGATGGTCCCGGCCTTTGTCTGCCAGATGCTGACCTTCTTGTCCAGGAACATCGTGGTGCCCATGTACTTTCCGAAGTCCAGCGCGCCGATGTAGTTGGGGATCTTGTCGACCAGCAGCGGTCCGCCGTCGACCTTCTTCTCGTGCACCGTCGAGTGCAGCCGGTTGATCTCCGCGCGGATCTCGTCGAGCAGCCGCCGCAGGCTCACCCGCATCGCGGCCATGCAGGAGAACGCCTTGGCCAGGTCGGCGCCGAGGTGGTCCAGGTCGTGCTCGATGCGGTGGAAACGCTCGTTGAAGCCCTGCTCGCCGGGGGTCTGCCCGGCCTGCACGACGTCCTCGCCGTCGACCCAGTCGCTGTGCGCGAAGGTGCGGGCGAACGGCGGCGGCGCGCAGCCCGGCTCCACCGCCGGGAACGGCTCGGCGTAGCTGAACACCCGCTTCGCCGTGCCCACGTTCTCGTAGATCCAGGAGGAGACCAGCACGCTGGCGTCCGAGGCCGGGATGCCGTGCTTGGTGAACGTCTCGTACAGCTCGGTGACGGTCACCCCGTCGTAGTTGATCTCGCTCGCCATGGTGGTGTCCCTCTCAGAGCTGGTCGTACACGCCGCGGTGCCGGCGCTGCTGGAAGGTGCGGAAGGTCCGGGCCACCGCCGGGCGCAGCGGCTCGGCGGCGCCGTCGGCGTCGAGGTCGACGTGGTCGCGCCGGATGCCGAAAGTGTTGATCTCCACGCCGAGTGGGCAGACCCGGGTCAACGCGTTCATCAGCCGCTCGTACTGCGCCAGGGTCAGCGTCACCCCGTCGGGCAGTTCCACCCGGAACTCGTACGGGTCGGTCAGGCCGGTGCGCACGTAGGAGAGCGCCACCACGGCGACCAGCCCGGCGTGGGTGGGCCGCAGCGTGGTCCGCGCGCCGATCGCCTTGATCTCCGCCGTGCCGCCGCCGAGCCCCACGGTGTACCAGCGGAACCCGGTGGCGCGCCGCTCGGCCAGGTTCAGGCCGGCCTGCGGCAGACCGATCACGCTGCACACCAGCAGCACCCGGTTGCCGGTGTCGACCAGCGGCAGCGCGGCGGCGAGGTGCTGATCGCGCAGCAGGGCGACCAGCCGGGCCAGCCGGTCGGCGGCGGCGGGCTGCCCGGCCACCAGGGCGCTGGCGAGCGCCGCCGGCAGCTCGATGGTCTCCACCAGCTCGTCGGGGAGCCGGTTCAACGCGGCCACCACCGGCGCCGGTTCCCGTACCGCGGGCAGGCCGGCGGCGGCCAGCACCTGGTCCACCGGCTGCCCGGCCGGCCGGGTCGGCACCGCCGCCCACCGGGTCCGGGCCGCCGCGTCGGTCAGCGACGTCCACGCCGGCTCCCCGGCGCCGGTCCAGGCCGCCCGGGCGGCGGTCAGCCCGGCCAGCAGCAGCGCGTTGCCGCCCGGGTCGCCCGGCGCGTGGAACTGCGCCTCAACCGCCGCGTTGACGCCGACCGCGGCGGTCACCGGCGCGGTCACCGCCAGCCCTCGGGTGGGCAGGTGGGACAGGTACAGCGTGCCGGTGCTGACCCGGTGCGCGGTCTGCAGCCCGCACACCCGCCACAGCCAGGCCAGCTCGCCGTCGGCCGCCACGGTGGGCACGCCGGCCGCGCGGGCCGCGGCGACCAGTGCCTCGGCGGTCCGATCGGTGGTGGCGGCGCGTCCGGTGTCCAGCACCCGGTTGCGCAGCTCGGTGGCCTGCGCCGCGGTCGGCGGGGTGAGGTCCACGCCGAGGCCCAGCTCGTAGCGGCTGCCGCCGGCGTCGTCCTGGGCCCGGGTCACCTGCCACACCACTGTCGAGCCGAGCGCCCGGCAGACGCGCCCGGCCCGGTCCAGCGCGGCGGCCAGCGGCGGCGCGACGCCGTGCCCGCTGGCGAAGGCGTACGACTGGCGCAGGCTGGCTCGCAGCGCGGTGACCTCGGCCAGCCGGCTGGCGGGCAGCGCCCGGCCGGCGTGCACGGTGTTGTTCGGCGGGGTGTTCGCGGGCAGCACCAGCCGGTCCCGGCGCAGCTGGGCGAGGAAGTTGGTGCGGTGCTGCGGGTCACCTGCGGCGACCAGCCGGATCGCCACCGCGAACCGGTCGTCGTCCTCCCGCAGGGTGAACCGCGCGCCGCCGGGCAGGTCGGCGAAGAGACCGGCGTTCGGGTCGGTGTCCGCGCCCGGTCCGTTGAGCAGCCGGCGCACCGCGCCCGGGGTGGGCAGCAGGAACCGCCGGTAGAGCCCGAGCCGGTGGGCGTACGCGGAGTCCGGCTCCCGGGCCGGCGGTGCCAGCCGACGGGCGTACACCTCGCCGCTGGCCGGCTCGTGCACCAGCTCGTCGACGAAGCGGGCCACCCCGACGTCCGCACCGATCCGGTCCAGCGCGTCCCGTCGGGCGTGCGGGAGGGTGCGGTACGCGTGCACCTCCCGGGCGGCGCGGCGCAGCCGGTGCTTCTCGTACGACACCAGGTAGAGCAGCCGGCCCAGGTTGCCCTCCAGCACGGCCAGCTCGACCAGCGCGGCGAGCGCCGCCCCGGTGACCGCCGTACCCGCGCCGCCGTCGACGGTCCGCTCGACGGCCACGGCGACGGTGAACGGCGCGACCAGCGGCTCGTCGGCGGTGTCCGGCACGTACGCCGGCACCGACGCGCCGGCGGCCGACCAGGGCGCGAAGACCACCGGCGGCAGCACCTGCTCGCCGGCGCCGCCCGGGTCCACGGTGACGGTCACCCGGACGCTCTCCTCGGCCAGGTCCCGGCGCAGCACCGCGGTGAGCAGCGGGTGCCGGCTGGTCCAGTCCACCGCGGCGGCGCCGGTGTTGGCGATAGGGACCACCACCCGCCGCACGGTGCCCGGGTACGGGCCCTCCAGCTGGTCGACGAGGTTGCGTTCGACGGACGGGTCGGCCCCGTCCACCGGCACCCGGATGTCGGTCATCGCGTCCCCTCAGACGATCCGGAACGGCCGGGGGGCGTCCCGGTCGACGTAGACGGGCACCTGGTTGGCGGCGAGCACCGCGTTGTCACCGACCGGCAGCCGCTGCACCCCGTCGCCGGTGGGCGCGCTGCCGGTCACCACCGCCGCCGAGTCGGCCGGGAAGCGGACCAGCCGCAGCTCGCGGACGTCGGCGACGCCCGGCTCGTTCATCAGCGTCCAGATCACCTCGGCCGCGCGGACCGGCTCACCGAAGGGCAGCTCGTCGACGTAGCGGCGCAGCCGGGCGTGCAGCCGGGCACGCAGCTCGGTGGCGGCGGTGGACGCGTTCACCGTCTCCCGGGAGCCGGTGGGCAGTGGCAGGCCACGGATCACCAGGTCGGCCTCCACGCCGATGCCCACCTCGTCGGCCCGGTCCACCGATGCGAAGATGCCCACCGGGCGCAGGTCCTCGATCACCGACTCGACGGTGGCGTGCAGCCCGTCGGGGCCGTCCCAGATGGCCGCCGCGGTCGGCGCGACCAGCACCGTCACGTAGTACGGGTTGCCGAGGTCCCGTTCGGTGCTGAAGACCCGCTCGATGAAGTTGAAGTTGCCGAAGATGGACTGGTTGAGGTCCAGGCCGCCCCGGCCGTCGAAGACCTGCACCTGCCGTACGCCGGGCACGGTGGCCACGGCCAGTCCGATCGCCTCGGCCGTCCAGATGGACCGGGGCGCGGCCAGCAGGAGCTGCCGGTAGCGGGCGTCGGGGACCTGCTGTTCGCCGCCGGTCAGCGCGACGGTGTGGGTGATCTCCACCAGCTCCTTCCCGGCGGCCTGCTCGGCGTCGTCCAGGTCGGCCAGCAGGGTGTCGGCCCGGTTCCACCGGTCGATCTTCTGGCTGGGCTCGGTGGGGTCGAGATTGTGCGACGGGCCGGGGTAGAACGCGGCGACGGCCGGGGTCCGCTCGCCGACGGCGGCGGAGAGCACCACCGTCTCGTCGAGCGCGACGTGGTGCCCGCCGGGTGTGGACAGTCGCGCGCCGCGGGGCAGCGTGAGCTGGGTCCGACCGGTCGGCAGGGCGGCCTTCAGCTTCAGTTTCACGGTGCCGCGGGCCGGCAGGTACGGCCGGGGGATGCCGAGTTCCTCGCCGAGGCGGGTCAGCGCGTCGGCGGTCGCCGACACCACGTACGAGTTGTCGTAGACCGCGCCGAGCGCCGCCCACAGCCGGGCGTCCTCCAGCGCGGCCAGTTCCAGCACCTTGCGCAGGACGGCGCCGCTGGTCAGGTCGACGTCCTCACCGAAGAGCAGCCGGGCGGTGGCCAGCTTCTCGGCGAGCAGCCGGGCGAAGGACTTCGGCACGAAGCCGGTCTCGACGATGCCGAATCCGGTCGAGCCGGTGGCCCGCAGCGCGGCGGCGTCGACCGCGAGGACGTCGGCCAGCTCGGCCGGGAGGGTGGGATCAGACATTGGGCAGCTCCCCGAGGTGCACCGAGAGCCGGTCGTCGGTGATGGTTTCGAACTGGACCTGGACCTGCAGGGTGCGTGAGGCGCGCAGCGCTGCCCGGGTGGCGTCGTCGGCGCCGCCTTGGCCATCGCCGGTGCCACCGACACCCAGCCGGCCGTCGTCGAGGTTGACGTCGACGATCCGGCGGACCCGGGGGTCACGGTCGAGCAGCGTGATGATGCCGATCCGCACCTGCTCGCGGATCAGGGTCGGTTCGACCGGTTCGGCCAGGGCGTTGAGCCCGTCGAAACCGAAGGTGGCGTCGAAGACGTTCGAGCCGCGCAGTGTCGTCAGCGCCACCGCGAGGCTCTGCGCCACGTTCTCGGTGCCGGCGACGAGGGCCAGCACCCGGCCGTTCGGGCCGTCGTCGAAGACGACGTCGCGGGCCAGGTCCAGCCCGGGCATGGTGGGTTCGAAGGCGAGGCCCCAGCCGAGGTACCGGCGCTGGGCGGCCTGCCGTTCCCGCTCGGTCCGGTCCATCTCAGACCGCCCGCAGCTTGCTCTGCCCCGCGCTGGCAGCCAGGCCCGGGGTGGAGCCGTCGGTGGCGCCGGTGAGCGAGTCCAGCGCCACGGCGACGCTGCCGACCATGAGCCTGCCGGCGGCGCCGGAGGCCGAGGTCACCGTGCTGCACTGCTTGGTGGAGTTGCTGGTGGCGATGGTGCACCCGGCCACCGACTTGCCGCTGATGCCGTCCAGCCGGACCACCGGGACGTGGTCGACGGTCAGCTTGCCCTGCCCGGCCGGGGAGACTTTTCCCTGGCTGGGGCAGTGCACGTCGCTCGACGTGGTGAGCACGAAGGGCATCTCGACCTCCTCAGTGGACGTTCATCGTGTTGCTGACCTGGACGTCGACGTCGTCGGCGGCGATGCTGACCGAGCCGCCGCTGATGTTCACCGCGCCGTTGCCGGCATCCAGGTCGATCTGGGTGGCGGTGATGGTGATCGAGCCGTCCTGTTTCATCACGATCGACGAGCCGCCGGCGGCGTGCTCGATGGTGATGCTGTCGGCCTCGTCGGCGCGTTCCGGGCGCTGGCCCCGGCCGCGCAGCTGGGCCCGGCCCACCCGCACGGTCAACTCACCCAGCTCGATGACCCGGTTGCCGTCGCCGTCGGTGAGGTCGTGCGCCACCTTGCCGTCGTGGTCGGCGGGCACCAGCGTGTCGCCGATGGACGAGCGGCGGTTGGTGTCGACCCCGACCGGCAGTGACAGCCACCAGTCCCCCGGCTGGGAGACCGGGGCGTGCCCGGTGGGCCAGAGCGCGCCCACCTCCACCGGGTCGTCGGGGGCGCCGTTGCGGTAGGCCAGCGCCACGCGGGTGCCCGGGTAGCGGGGCAGGATGAGTCCGCAGCCACCCCAGGCGAACGGGGTCAGGTACGTCACCCCGGGCAACGGTGCCGGCTGCTCCCTGCGTACCGGCAGCCGCCGGGCGCCGTTCGGTCGGCCGTCCGGGCGGGCGAGCCCCTCCCAGACCGTCTCGGTCTGCGCCGGCGGCTCGACCGCGCCGCTGGCGTTGGTGGCCGCCGCCCGCACCTCGCCGATCTCCAACCCGCGCGTCTCGCCGCGGGCCGCCCGGGCCGCGCGGCGCACCGCCTCGGCGGCGGCCACCCCGGGCGAGGAGGCCGGACCGGCCGGCTCGGCGGTGCCCACGCCGGAGGCGTCGCTCCAGCTGTCCCAGGCCTGGCTGGCCGACGCCACCTCCACCCCCTGCACCACCGTCACGAACCCGGCCGTCCGCGACAGGGTGTGCCGGGCGGCGCTGAGGTAGAGCAGCTTCGCCCCGGGACCCAACTCGCCGGTGGACGGGGCGAACGGGGCGGCGAACGAGCCGAGCAGCGCCGCGCCGACGCTGCCCAGCGTGGTCGCCTCGTCCACCGCCGGCGGGTCGAAGCGGACCAGGTCGCCGGGCTTGAGATCGGGGCGGCCCTTGAGGGTGAGCGTCCACGCCCGTCGGCGCGGCGGCGCGGTGCCGCCCGTTTCGGTGTCCGCGTAGGGGTCGGTGTCCTGGCTGCCGTTCTCGGTGCACTCGAGCAGGCCGGTGGCGAGGGTGAGCGGCTTCGGCTCCCCCTCCGGGTACGGGATCGGCCGCTTGCCGACGTGCACGGTGCCGTCGCGGATCAGCAGCATCCCCCGCCCGTACGCGTTCAGCGACTGCTGCAACGCGCCACCGATCCGGTCCAGCGCGGCGCGGTAGAGCAGCCCGGCGCCGAAGGCGACCCGCTCGTCACCGGCCGCCTCGGTGGCGCCCCGGGTCATCGTGCCGTCCGGGTTGGCGCCCCAGCCGGCGATGTCCACTCTGGTCCGTTCGGCGATGGCTCGGATCGCGGCGGTGAAGGTGGCCGCCTCGAACCGCTCGGCGACCCGCTGGCCGAGCCGGGCGTACGCCTGCTCGACGAGGGTCAGCTCGGTGTCGTACGTCCGCTCGCCGGTGAGCCGGCGCACCTTGGTCACCCGCAGCACGGCGACCAGCGCCTGGGTCAGCTCGGCCGGTGAGGGGCCGGCGTTGACGCCGACCAGGTTGGTGAAGAACGCGCCGACGGAGGTGTTGGCGTCCCGCCAGTACAGGTGCAGCTTCGCCACGAGCGGCGGTTGTCCCTCGGCGGTGCGCAGCGCGGCGAAGTGCTCGTCGATCAGCCCCTGCACGGTGATCGTGTATGCGCCGGGGCCCAGCCCGTCGGGCAGCGCGGCGTCGATGGCCGCGTAGTAGTCGGCGCTGGACAGGGTGAGGGCCGAGTCCTGGCTGAGCCCGGTCGGGGTCTCGCGGTGGAAGGTCAGGGTCCAGCCGGCGTCGTTGCCGACCGCGCCCTGGCGTACCTGGCCGGTCTGGAACGGCGTGAGCGTCATCGCAACACCCTCCGCAGCTTCTTGTCGAGCAGATAGCGGTAGCGCAGCTTGCCGGGGCCCAGCTCGGATTCGACCCGCTGGGCGGGCGGGCGTCGACGCCAGACGAACTCGTTGATCGGCGGCGGACCGAACCGGTCCACGGCGCGGTCCGCCGGCCGCCAGGCCAGCGTCACAGACGAGCCGTAGTCGCCGGAGCCGCGTACCGTCCCGGCGTGCAGCAGCCAGCTCAGCACCAGCAGTTCGACGGCGACCGGGGCGGGCGCGGCGGCGTCGGCGGCGGGCGGGCCGGCGTCGGGGCACACCCGGCGCAGCCCGGCGGCGAGCGGCACCGAGCCGAGGATCTGGGTGCCCTGGCGGACGACCAGCCGTAGCGGCACCCGGCCGACCAGCGCCGGTGGTCGGGGGGTGGCCGGTGGTGCCGGCCGGGGCGCCAGGTCGTCGGCGGAGCTGCTGACCACGGCGAGCGGGTCGGTGTCCAGCCACTGCCGGGCCAGCCCGGTGGGCAGGATCAGCACGCCGTGCACGCCGGCGCCCAGCTCGACGCGGTGCGGCAGGCCGGCGGTGAGGCTCTGCCGGACCTCGGTGAACCCGGCCGGCACCTCGATCGGCGTCTCCGGCAGCAGGTAGCGGTCGATCGGGAACGGCGGCATCAGTTTCCCAACCCGTCGGCGAGCGCGCCGACTCCGATGCTGGCCACGTCGAGCAGCTTGCCGAGCAGGCTGGGACGGGGCACGTGGACGAGGGTGATGGTGGTGTCCAGCACGTCGCGGCGGGCGGCCGAGGCGCTGAAGGTCAGCGACTGCACCTGCATGTCGGTGCGGATGGTCATCGAGGTGACCAGGATCAGCCCGCCGAACTTCCCGCCGGAGTACGCGGCCAGGGCGGTACCGCGTTTGCTCGCCTCGGCCATCGTCTCCAGGGCGAACTTCCAGGCGTAGCGTTCCGCGCCGACCAGCACCCCGGTCAGGGTGATGGTGTCGTCGTGGGTGGCCACGATGGCCTTGTGCGCGGTGGAGCCGATCGGTGGCAGGTGGTAGGTCTGGGCGAGGGAGATGGCGGTGACCGCCCAGAGCGGGATCGGCAGCACCCCGTCGCTGATGATCGCCGACGGCACCGTGTCGTACCGCATGAAACTGCTGGTGAACGCCATGCTCAGCGACCTCCGGTGGGTGGCAGTGGCACCGGTGCGCCGGTGGGTTCGACAGCCAGTCCCAGGTCGCGCAGCGCCCGGGTGATCTCGCGGACCTCGCCGACGGCGCTGGTCACCCGCAGCCGCAGCCGGCGTTCCTCGAGCGCCCGGCTGATCCGCGCCGGCCGGGTGGCCGCGGAGCCGCGCCGGTTGATCCGGTCGATCTCGGCGGCCGCGTCCTCCATCCGGGATATCGCGTCCAGGATCCGCGGGTCGGGGGTGAAGCCGGGGTCGTCGCGTTGCAGCCGGGCGATGCCGTCGCGGAAGTCTCCGGCGTCGCGGCGCAGGTTGGTGACCAGGTTCTCGGTGAGGGCGCTGACTCCGCCGACGCTGGTCGCGCGGTGCGACTTGTCGTCGACCAGCCACACCCAGCCGTCGTGACCGATGCCGACGAGGTCCGTGCCGGCGGCCTTGACGTTGGCGTCCGGCCCCTTGAGGAACAGCTCGATGCTGCTCAGCGAGAACGCGGCGGTGTACTCGCCGAGCACGCCCCGGCCGTAGGTGACCATGTCGTGGCGCAGGTAGGCGCGGAACCCGGGACCGTCGTCGGAGCGTCCACCCCGGTCCCGGAAGCGCTGCCACAGGGTGGCCAGCGCCTCCGGGTTGTGCAGGGCGAGCTGCTGGGTGAGCCAGACGTCGCCGCCGGCCACCACGGCGCGCAGCTCCGGGTCGGCGATGCGCGCGAGTGCCGCGGTGAGCCGGGTCTGACTGACCTGCAGGCCACGGTTGCGGGCCCGACCGAGGTCGTCCAGGGCGGTGCGTAGCCGGCCCAGCTCGGCGGGGGTGAGCCGGCCGCCGAGCCGGGTCTCGAGGTCGGCGACGGCGGCGCGCTTGCCGCCCTCGGTCTCGCTGGCCACCGCCCGCCACAATGCCTGCGGCTCCAGTGCGGCGGCGCGGCGTACGGCTGCCTGCCGGTTGGCGGGCATGGCCCGGAACGCGTCGTTGACCGCCGCGGCCGGCTCGGAGTGCAGGCCGACTGCCCCGCCGCCGGCCTCGAACTCCCGCAGCATCGAGTCGGCGTACGCGGCCGCGTCCTCGGCCAGCCGCAGCGGCGCGTCGCCGACGATGCCATCGCGGGGTCGGCTCAGCTCGCGCATCTCGGTGCGGAGCTGGTCGAAGGATTCGCCGAGCGCTTCCACCCGCACGCCTTCGGGTAGAGTCCCGCCCTCGAGCACGTGGTCGAGGATGCCGGCGATCCGCTCCCGCAGCACGGCGATGCGCTCCAGCCGGGACACCGCGTTGCCCAGATGCAGGTCACCCACGTCGTCGACGACGCGTCGGATGATGTGCTCCAGCAGCCGTCGGGCGCGTACCTCGCCGGCGTCGCCGTGCCCGGCGACGGTGCGCAGGAAGCGGCGCAGCCGCGGGTTGGCGTCGGCGGCGGCGTGCACCGCGGCGGCGTCGAGGAAGCGGCCGGCGCGGAACCGGCGGGGCGGAGTCACGGCCGCACCACCGGGACGTGGGGCCCGGCGGCGGCGCCACCGGGTTGCGAGTCGAGCACCATGAGGATGAACCCGGCGCCCTCCGGGCCGCCGACCGAGCTGCGCAGCATCGCCTCCCGCTCCACGTACGCCAGCAACGGTTCCATCAGCTTCTGGACGACGCGTTCGAGCACCTCGTTGAGCAGGATCTCGGTGATGAACGCCTGGAGCAGGTCACGGGAGGCCGCCTCGATGACCTGCCGGGCGAGCCGGCGTGCCACGTACCGGCCACCGGACCGTAGGCCGGCGCGCAGCCCGTACCGCAGGGCGACCCGGCCGCCGCGCACGGCCGCGCCGCCGATGGTGCCGACCTCCGGTACCAGCGACAGCGCCAGCCCGAGGTACGCGGCGAAGAGCTCCACCTCCACCTCGGCGCGGGTGAGCACCAGCTCCGGGTCGATCAGCGCCCCGTAGAGCCGTTCCCGCCGGTGGGCGTGGACCACGTCACCGACGGCGACGGCCACCCCGACGGCGAAGCCCAGCGGTGGGCAGAGCACCGACAGGGCGATGATCCCGACGGTCAGCGCGAACGCGGACAGCGCCTGCCGGCCCAGTTCGCTGCTGAACAGGTCGTCGACGCCGAGCGCATAGAACGAGTTGCCGCCGAAGAACTCGCCGAGCTGCTGGTGGGTGACGAGGTGGATGCCCTGCAGGGCGTACCGGCCACCGGGGATGGTCGCCGACGGGATGTGTTCGCTGATCCGGCTGGAGCGGAACGCGAACCCGGCGTCCTCGCGGGCGCGTCCGAGCATCTCGGCGTTGTTGCGCTGCATGTCGTGCAACACCCGCCACAGCTCGGCGCGGATCGCGTTCCGGTCGCCGGCGAAGCGAGCCAGCACGTCGGGCAGGTCGGTGATCTGCTTGACCAGCGGGTCGATGCCCTCGGCCTCGCCGCGCTGGATGACCATCGCCTGCTCGATGTCGGCGACGGTCCAGAGCACCCCGTGGGAGTCCCGGATCCGGGTCACGCCGTCCCGCTCGACGATCTCGCCGGCCGCCCCGGGGCTGGTGAAGGCGGTCTCGGCGGCCAGGAACGTTCCGGAGAGCGAGTGCGCCGCCCCATACCAGGCGGTGGAGGGGTTTACCAGGCTGGCGGTGGCGAGCGTCCCTCCACCGGTGCCGGTGTGGGTCACGACCGTTCGGGCCGCCTCGTGCCGGCGTAGCCGGTCCCGGAGGCCCTGCAACTCGACGTACTCGGTGAGTTGGGAGACGATCAGCCGCTCGAAGATCGGCGCGTACCGGTTGAAGTTGGTGATCCGAGCCTGGATGCTCTGCCGCGAGGTGAGCAGCAACTGCACCAGCAGGGCCTTGTTGCCGATCACGAAGATCGTCCCGACGGCGTCCTTCACCGCTGGCGTGAACTCGTGCAGGAAGTGCAGGTTCCAGGCGGCCGGATGCTCGAACCAGTCGCTGCGGATCCGGGCCCAGTGCTCCGGCTTCCGGTAGACGGCCATGATCCGCTCGGCGAGGTTGTCCAGCCGGGGCACCACCCCGGCGAGGTGGCGCAGGAACTGGATGGCGGGCGAGGCGACCGGCCGGAAGTCCAGCGGCCCGAGCCGGCCGGTGCCCTCCGGGACCGGGCGGCTGAACGCCTCCCGTTCCGCCGCGCCGACCAGTACGCCGATCGCGGCGGCCCGGGCGCGCAGCACCGCGGCGGCCTGGAGGCAGAAGGTCGCCGGGTAGCGGCAGGGCTGGTTCATCTGCAGCCGGAACGCGATGTCGTCCATCAGCCGGCGCAGGTCGTCGGCGTCCGTGCCGAGCGCGTCGAGTTCGGGTTCGCCGTTGAGTGATCCGCACGGCGGGATCTCCGCACGCCCGCCGGTGACCAGTGGGAACCGGCTCGCGTTGGCGCCAGGCGGCGCGGTCGGGGCGCTCGGGTCGAAGACGAACCCCCCTCGTGGCGTACCGCCGGCTCCGTCGCCGGTGCCGCCACCGGCGCCCGCGCCGGTCCCTGTGCCGTCGCCCGCCCCGGTGCCCGTGCCACCGGCGGCTCCCGTACCACCGCCGGCACCGGAGCCGGTGCCGCCGCCCGGGCCGGTACCGCCGCCGACGCCACCGCCGGGCGGCGCGTTCGGGTCGACCGGCGTTGTCGGGTGCTGCTCGACGCTGATCGGGAGCAGGTTGGCCCGCCCGGTCCAGTGCAGCGTCGCGTCGGTGGCCTCGGTGCCGACCAGCAGCAGCGACGTCCCGCCGACCTGGACGATGATCAGGCTGGTCGGCGTCGCGCCGCCCAGCGAGCCGACGATCCCGTCGACCCGCCGGTTCACCTCCACCTCGACGGCCCGCTCGACCTGCGCCCGGTACTCCTCGGCGGTGGTGGTCTCGCCGCGCGGCTGGGCGGTGCGGAGCCGGGACCGGATGTCGGCGCCGATCTCCTCGTCCACCATGGCCACCAGCGCGGCCCGGTCGGCGACCGGTCGGCGGTCGACCGTGCCCGGTTGCGGGCTGGGCGTCCGCGCCTCGATCTCGAAGTGCGGCTGCGGGGTGGCCCGGAAGACCGTCTCGCCGAACCGGTCGAAGGTGAAGTACGACAGCGGGGTCGTGGTCACCATGACCAGCCACACCTGCCGCCCCCCGGGGTCGGTGACCCGGGCGATGACGCCCTGTGGGGTGCCGGAGGGAAGGCCACCGTGCTGCCGGACCGCCTCGCGGGCCAGCTCGGCGAAGTGGCCGACGAGGTAGGTGACCGGGCGCAACTGCCACTCGTAGCGCACCGGCGGGGGCTCGTCGCCGTCCACCGGAACCTCGGCGGCGTCGCCACCGTCGTCGTAGGACGGCACCCGGTAGACGGCCAGCAGGTGGCGCATCCGCTGCGGGTCGAACAACTCGGCCGGCGGCCGGCTCAGCGGCGCGGCCACCCCGACCGGCAACCCCGGGTCCAGCCGCGCCGCGGTCACCACCTCGTCGATGCGCCGGCGCAGCCGGGCCTCGAAGGCCCGCCGGTCGTCCGGGGACACCCGCTCGCCGGCCGCGCCGGTCCAGCGGAACTTTGGAGCGCCGGGTCGTACCTCCAGGTAGCCGCCGCGCGGCGCGACCACCTCCCGGCGGGAGCGTTCCAGGGCGCGGGCCAGGGCCGCGGCGAGCGCCTCGGTCACCGCCTCCGGCCGCTCGGTCAGCGACCGGGCGTCCAGCCGGATCTGCACCGGCACGTTCACCGAGATGGCCACTGTCAGGACCGCCCGTCCAGGTGCTCGGCGAGCCGGGCCAGCGCGAGGTCCGCGAGCGCGTCGGCGTCGACCGCGCCGCCGGCGGCGACCACCTCGATCTCCACCGGGAAGTGGTACGCGATGACCGCGCGGTCGTCCTCGGCCACCTGCTCGGCCTCCGCCTCGCTGCCGGCCGCCGGCAGCACCAGTTCGCCCGCGTGCACCAGGGCGAGCCCGGTACGGGTGACCCGGGCGGCACGGCCAGCTCCGGTCGCCATCTGCTACCTCCGGTTCGTCGTCGGCGGGCTGTCGTTGGCGGGTCAGGGCAGCACGGACTGGTCGCCGGTCTTCGGGTCGACGGTGGCGGCCAGGCTGAAACCGCTGAAGGTCGCCGCCGGGGCGCCGGAGATGGTGGCGGTGGTCGGCGTCGCGCTGGTGATCAGGCAGTCCTGCAGCACGAAGGAGGAGAACGCCCAGTCGTCGCCGGTGTGCTCCAGCAGGGTGATGTCGAAGAGGTCGCCGTCGAGCGCCAGCTTGGTGAGCCGGCCGGCGACGTCCCCGATGGCCTTGACGGTCATCGTGAAGTTCATCGACACCGGAGCGTGGATCGCGCCCATGTGCGTCACCTCGCACGAGTGCAGCGGCTCGACGTTGAGCGAGAAGGACGGGCTGAACGAGTCGATCGGGCTGATCAGCACCGTCTCGGTGCCCTTGGTGTACTGCACCGCGAGGCGGGTCTTCCACTCCATGGTCTGGTTCCTCCGGTCAGAACTTGGCCACGAGCGTGACCAGCAGGCGGCTCACGGCCGGGCCGTACGTGACGGTGACGACCAGGTCGACGGTGCGGTCGGCCCGGGCGGTGGTGACGATCGAGGTGTCGGTGGCGGTGCGGGCGACCTCCGGGATGGTGAGGATGTCCAGCACCGGGATCTCGATCCGGTAGTCGTCGATCACCGCCTGCCGCTTGAGCGGGCCGAGGATGCCGTCCACCTGGGTCTTCAGCAGGGTCATGCCCGGCTTGGTGATCCGCGCGTCGCCGATCAGACCGATCAGGCCGGCGCGGAGCATGAACTCGATCTGGTCGAGGGTGCGCAGCAGGTCCATGTGCAGCAGGCTCGCGTCGGAGGTGAAGAGCCGCCCGTCGGCGAAGTGCAGGCTCTCCCCGGTGATCAGGCTCGGGTCGATGATCGGGGTGAGGTTGGCCTCGGACAGGCCCTTGATCTCGGCCGGGCTGTACTGCTTGGCCACCGGCATGGCCACCCCGCGGATCTTCTTCAGCACGATGCTGTGGTGCACCGGCAGCCCGGCCACGGCGGCCATCGCGGCGGTGGCGGCATCGCCGTCCGCGCCCCGGGCCGCGATCATCACCATCCGGCTGGTGCTGCTCTTGAGCGGGTTCGCCGCGGTGGTGATGTCGGCGACGTAGGTGGGACTCTTCTCGGTGGCCGGGTTGACCATGGCGAAGCCGATCCGCCGCTGGCCAGCCGCCGACATCGTCTCCACGTGCGCCTTGAGCGCATGCAGCCCGGTCGGCGCGCCCGCCCCGGCGGGGTTGCCGACGGTCGACTCGTTGGCCAGCGACACCATGGTCACGTCGTCTGCGGCCTCCAGGCCGCTGAGCGCGGCGGCGTAGTCGTCCCCGGCGACCTTGACCCCGTACACCTTGGCCGGGCGCGGGTCCTGGAGGAACGCCAGCTCCAGCGAGTTGTAGAGGGCGTTGCGGACCACGTTGCCGGCCTGCCGGCGGGCGAAGTTGGTGACCGCGTCGTCGAGGGTCTCGATCCGGACCGGGGTGTTCGCCGGCGCCGAGCCGCCGTCGGCGGTGGCCGGGGTCTTGCCGACCACGGCGATGACGCCCGGCGAGCGCTGGGCCAGTGGCGCCGGTGGCGGCACGATCCGGACCTCGATGAACGGGAATGCTGCTGTCGGTGCCACGGGTCCTCCCGGACGGAGTTGCTGCTGCGGTCGGTAGGCGGCTCCCGGCCGCTGTGGGTGGCAGCGGCCGGGAGCCTCAGGTGTTCACTGCGGCCAGTCCGATGCCACTGCGGGCGAGCCACTGGCCGGCCCGAGCGAACCGGGCGGCCCTCCGTTGTGCGTCGGTGCCGCTGCCGCCGCCGGGCCAGCCGTCGTCGTTGAACGTCTCGATGGGGACCACCCAGACGGCGACGACCCGGTGCCGCCGCCGGACGTCGTCCGGCGCGGGCACGTCCAGCCCCAGCTCCTCGGCGCGGGCCCGGACCAGGCGGGTCTCGACGAGCAGGTCGGCCAGGGAGAAGCCCCGGTCGCGGACCAGCACGGCGGCGGCGAACGGCAGCGGGCGCGGGGTGGGTGGGGCGGCCGGCGGGGCCGCGTAGCGCAGCTTGACGGTGGCGCCGGCAGCCTGACCGCGCATCCGCGCCACCAGGTCACCGGCGTTGGCAGCACCCACGCCGGCGAGCAGCCGGTCCAGGTGCGCGTCGGTGAACGCGGCCGGCTGGTGCAGCCCGGCCCGCAGCCGGGTCACCAGCCGCGTCCGGCGCTCGGTCTCCAACTGGGCCGGGTCGGCCGGCAGCGCGCCCAGGTCGGCGATGATCTGCGGGTCGACGTCGAAGGCGGGCACCGCGACGTCGAGATCCTCGACCCGGTCCCGGGCCGCGCTGGTGCGCACCACCAGGCTGCCCCGCCAGAGCGCGTCGATGCGCAGCGCCGAACCGCCGAGGCCGTGCAGGCGTACCCGCAGCTCGGTGCGGGTGGTGCCGCCGGAGCCCAGCCACTCCCCCTCGGCCAGGGTGACCGGGGCGGCGGCGAAGCCGAGGGTCAGCTCGTCGAAGACCGCCGCGTACGGAGGCGCGACCGGCATCGCCTCGGTGTCGTACGCGGCCTCCACCAGGTGTGCCAGCGACGCGTCGTCGAAGACCGCGGCGCGGGTGCCCGGATCGGCCAACCGCACCAGCACTCCGTCGACGAAGTCCATTGCACCGGCCTCCCCGCTGCCCGCGCCGGGTGCACAGTGCCCGGCTCGGCACGAGGATCGCGAAGGGCCCGTCACGCAACCGTCACCGCCACCGTCACCGCGACCGGAAGCGGCCCGGACTGTCGGGAACTGAGCACCGGGGACGGCCCGGCGCCGGACGGAATGTTCTCTCGCGAGCGCGATACCTCAGAGTCATTTTGATACCGCAGAGTCATCACGCTCATCGTGGTGGCCGGCGCCCCAGCTCTGCCGCTTGCCGCTCGCGTCGGCGTGGCGGCGAGCGGATCGGTCACCGGTTGTTAGCGTGGCATGCGGATCCGTGACCATGGAGGGGTGCCATGACGGACGCCCCCGACGGGACGCCGAAGACCGCGGATCGGTGGCGACAGTGGGGTACCCGCGGGCTGAGCGTCACCCGGGACGCGAGCGTCCGCGGTTGGCGCTGGTGGACGCGGACCTGGGACCGACTGGTCGCCGCGCTGCAGGATGAGGCGCCCGTCGGGGCCGGCGCCGCACCATCGCCATCCGGCCCGCTCGTCGAGCAGCGCCACGTGCCGCGGCTGATCGCGGTTCCCGCCCGGGGGTACGTGTACTCCTTCTACATCCGCGCCACGTTCGCCTGGTCGTCTCAGGCGAGCCTGCGGTCCGAGGTGCTGAGCTGGTACGTGCGGTACTTCCAGCCGAACGCGATCCAGCGGCTGACCCGGCTCGCCGCCGACGCCGCTCGAGACCTACCGCCGAACCGGGCAGGCGACCTGGAAGTGGCGTTGCAGCGGGCGCTCGCCGACGACCCCATCTGGCGCTACGAGCGGGGCGAGGTCGTCATCACCTGCCAGCCCGACGCCTCAGTCCGGCTCGACGAGCGGATCATGCCAGCGCTCCAGCCGCACATCGACCGGCTGGTCAAGCTCGAGTACCAGTTCGACGAGCAGCTTCGGCGAGCCCGGTACGCCGAGGAGCTGAGCCGCCGCTGGGCGGAGATCCTGGCCCAACACGCCACCGTGACCGGCGACCAAGACTTCGCCGACGCCCGCGACCACATGCTCACCGCGCAGAGGGACGCCGCACGGTGGATCAAGGAACTCCTCCACCACCGCTCCAAACACCCCGCCGACCCGATCCCCTCCCCCTTCATCCCACCCCAGCAGACCCGCCCAGCCCCGGATACACCCCCTTCGTGACGCTGCAGACCGCGCACAGCACCTCGCCCGCCCGCCACGCCCTCGTCGCGTAGTCACGCCGGTCCTTGCGCTGGAATGGATAGTTCTTGGTGGACCCCTCGCCACGCCGTCACGCTGCCCGACGGTCCGGCCAGCTACTCCGCTCCTCCAGATCTGCTCGCAGCTGGTCTGCCAACTCACGGACTGCCGCCGCGTACCGATCGTCCGATTCATTTGGCATGTGCCCCTTCACCTGTGGCGGGGCGCTCTCCCCTGGCTGAGGCAGCACGTTTTCGGGGTCGCGTAGGCGGCGATCCACCAACGCGGCGGGCGAAGGGCGCAGGGGAGAATCCCCGGGCCGATGCCCGGAGAAGATCCAGCCACCGATGGGGTCGGTGTCGCTCCACAGGTTCAGCCAGCGCCACCCGATCCGGTCGCCGACCTCGTGCAGCACGGGATCGCCGAAGTACGCGGGGTGGAGCTGGGCGTAGAGCCGTTTGAGGGGGGAGGCGTAGGTGAGCAGCGCGACTCGTCGCCGCACCTCTGGGGGCAGTCGCAGCACGGTTGCGGCCAGAATGACGGACCCGTGGCTGTGTCCGCTGAGCACCACACCGTCGTAGCGCCGCGCCAGCCGGCAGATCCGATCCGTCAGCTCGGGGACCGCCCGGTCGGTATAGCAGGGCGGCGCGAACGGGTGGGCCGCGTGGGGCCAGAAGGTGCCGATGTCCCACAGCACTCCGCCGTAGCGGCGAAATCCCGCCGTCTCGTTCGGGAACAGCGCGCCGACCAGGAGCCCGCCGACGACCGCGAGAATCATGTAGCTGCCGATGGCCATCACCACGCTCACCGCCCCACTCGACACGCCGAGGCGGTTCTGCACCAGCGGGCCGGGCTCCAAGCCCACAAGAGCCAGCACGCCGGCCGCGAGCCCGATCACGGTCAGGCACGCGTAGGCGATGCCAAGTGTGCCCAACTGCTCGGTGAGGGAAGCCCGGCTCACCGCTTTCCTCACTCGTTGCACCTGAGTGGTCGCTTCCGGAGGAGGAGCTGGGTAGTCCCGGGTCACGATGGCCGCCGCGGTCCGCCGACGGTCCGCGCGAGCCGACAGGATGATGATGACCCACGTCGCCGCGCCGGCGATCGTGGTCAGGAAGAAGGCCAGGATCGCCCACCGGTACGCCGGCGCTGGCACCGCCGGGTCGCTGGGCCGCAGCACGAACGTCGGCCCGCTGAGCAGGGACGCCGTCCGGTAGACCAACTCGCCGGAAAGGGCCCCGGCCAGGCCCGCCGCGACTGTGGCGACGATGACGGCGCCCAACCCGTGCAGCAGCGCCGGCCGGCGATCCCGGCCGTCAGGACGCCACAGCACCAGTACGGCGAGCGCGACGAGCAGCGCCGTCTGAGCGACGAAGACGATGGCGACGATGGCGTCGTACCTGGGCAGCCCGTTCGACCGCGGCCAGCGGACCGGCCCCATGGCGACGGCCCCGAGCGTCGCGACCGTCAGGCCGCCGGCTACGACCTGCAGCGTCACCGGCATCCGATCCGTGGTGCTGTCGGTCGGGGTCGGCTCCAGCAGGCCCGAGAAGCAGAGCAGCACAACACACGTGGCCAGCAGCGCTCCGGTGAGCGCGGACAGCACGATCACCGCCACGGACGCCCCGGCGGCGGCGCGTGCGGCGAGCAGCACGAGGTCCAGCGTGACGAAAGCAGCGGCGACGTGGATCGCGCGAAGCCGCTTCGCCGTCGGCGAAACGTCCCACCGGTCCAAGGCCGCGAAGTGGGCATCCTGCGAGTCCGCCGTCGACAACCGGAAGGCCCCGTACGAGCGAACCTGTCGTGCGCTGAGCAACCACACCAGTGCCACCGCGGCGAACGGCACCAGGGCCAGCAGCGCCAGGCGCAGACCGACCGGTCGGCCGGCCAGCCAGGACAGCCAGCCACGCCCGGCGAGACAACGGGACGAGCCCAGGCACGTCCATCCCAGGAGATCGAGGACGACCCCGGCTGCCGTCAGCGCGTACAGCAGCGTCAGGGTGAGCGCAAGGAGCCGGCACAGCGCCGTGACGCCGGACCGCAAGCCCCCGCCCGCTGGACGCATCCAGAAGGTCATGTTGCTCAGCATGAACGGCAGGAGAAAGACCAGGGACAGCGTTCGCCCCGCGGTGCCCGAGGGCAGGTCGCTCCACTGGTACGCCTCCAGCACGGTCCCGCCCGGACCGGAAGTATGCCGGGATTGCGCCCCGGGGCGGTAGAAGCCGGCCCGCCGGTCGCCGGCCACCTGACGGACGTCCTGGCAACCGAGCATTTGACCGGCCCCGGTGCCTGCCACCCCGTGGACCCTCAGCTCCACGATCTCCCCCGACAACCGCCCTGGTACGGACGACGGTGTCACGTCGCACATCAGTCAGCGACCCCCAAGCGCGGCGGCCAGCAGACAATGGGCAGCCGCGACCACGATTGCAGTGGTCACTGCCTGGGCTGGCGCTGATGTCTACCCGCGCCGGCCCCCGACAACCACCCGGCGGAGGGTGTGGCGCTTTGGCGGCTATTGCTTACTCCTCGTCCTGTTTTTCCATCTCGCCGGTCGCCTCGTAATGCCATCCGTCATCGTCGCGGCGAACCCTGCGGTACTCCACGTACCAGGTGCCATCACGGCTTTCATGGGTGAACTCCACGAGTTCGTCAGTGGCGCCGGGCAGTTGCCGATCCACCCCGTCGAGTGGCCCACCGTGCAGGTGCGCAACCAATCCAGTCATGCCCGCCGCCTACCCGCGCCCTTGCCGGGCCATGCCTCCGGCGGCACCGCACGTGCTGCTCCCCAACATAGAAGACGAGCGGCCTGGCGACCTCGGTGCCGACCGCCCGGCCGACGGCCTTGCGCGTGGCGTCCGGTCAGGCAGCGACTGCAGGGAACACTACGAGCGATCCGTCGCTGCTTCGTTCGATCTCAATCGCAACGTCAGCCTGGTGGATTCCCACGTTGAGGCCATCGGCCAAGCCGCGAAGGCGATATGCGGCTTTGAGTAGGTCGTCGACCTCGCCCTGCGTGAACATGATGCTTCGGAAACCGCCGTGCCGCTTCAACTCGAGAGTCGACAATCGAAGTAGGATCGAGTTGATGCCTGATTCCAACTCGTCGACGCGACGCTCGTCGTCCTGCAAGCTTCCGATGAAGCTCTTGAACGGATTGTCCGTTCCCGGCTGTTGAGCGTGTTCAACTGCTTGAAGCACGAGCACTCGGCGTTTGAGAGCAATGGCGAGTCGGGCAAGCTCCATGTGTGCGCGGAATGCACCGCCCTCCTCGTTGATACCGGGGAATGACTTCGTCAATGCACCGACTTCAACCGGGCCGTCGGGCAGCGCAGCTAGCGCATCTTGCCACTTCATGAGCCGACGCTTGGTCCGTTCGATCGCCGTGTTGATCGCGTACGACGAGGAATCCAGTCCTAACGACAGGCCGATTCTTCCCTGGTCGAGGAGAACCGACGTCGCCTTGTCGATCGCGTCACGACAACCGTCCAACTCGCTGCGTTCGTTCTCGAGTTTGTCTTCGTGCAACTGCTCCAGGAGGTCGGTGATTCGCTCGATCGCTTTCTGGCGTTGATGATCAGCGTAGGCGCTGACGCTGACCGCGACGGCCATCAGCACAAGTGGCGCGGCCACTGTCAAGGCTCCGGTGCTGGCCACGGCCACACCAGCCGTGGTGGCCGAGCCGGTTGCAGCACCTGCAACAGCGGCCTTGCCAGCAACGGGCACAAACGTGGCTTTTGCTACGATGCCAGTGGAGTTGACCAGGTCGCCGTAGAACCCTCCTGCAGATGCCTTCGCAGCCATGGGCCGGACAAGTCCTTTACCGACCTGTGCGGCGAACTTTGCCGGTACCACCATTTTATAGAGCACGTCACCGGCAGCGGCGACGTTCAGCGTCGGAGGAGCTGACTTCGCTGTCTGAGCCACGAGTTGCGACAACTGTTGAGCGAGCGGACTGGCTGCATGAAGCGGAATCCCCCCGTTACGATCGCGCTTGGTTGACATCGGATGCGCTTCGAGCGTGGCGATGCGGGAACCTGCAAGTGTTGCCAGGACTGTTCTCAGTTCTGCGAGCCGGGCCGGTGTCATGCCCTCATCGCCTAGCACGTCCGGCACGCTCACGGCCTCCGTAGCGAGTGTCCATACTGGCACGGCTGCCTTGTTATCAGTGCTCACGTCTTGTCCCCTCCCCAAACTGACATCCACACCATAGGCGGTGGTAGCGACACCAACAACAACCTCAGGCCGCAGACGGCAGTCACCGCTATTCGTTATAGGGCTCTTCGGACAATTGGTGGGGGTGGGGCCCGCCAGGTGACACCAACGTCCGGCTGGCGGCCTTTCGTCAGCGCAGCCGTCCATTCCGGGGTGCCCTGACCCGGTAGCACGATGACGTGGTTGTCACCGCAGATGTCCGGTCCGTGCATCTCGATACGGCCAGGACGGCGTCGCAACGATTCCGCGCGCCACGACGGCAGGTCGGGCGACACCGCGTACTCCCGGTCGGTCACCGGGTACGAGAGCCGTGAAGGTTCTCAGGCGGCCTTGAACACCGTATCGAGATGCCACTCCAGGAACTCACCATTCGGCCGGTCGCCACGCCGCTCTGGAAGGGCTATCTGCGTTCCGGCCTTGGAGTAAAACTGGTCGCCGTTGCCGAACTCGCTGCGCAGCCGTCGGCTGACCATCAGCCGGTGCTTCGGGTCCACCCCCAGATAGCCCCTGTCGAAGAGGATGTGGACGTCCGACTTGAGGAGCAGACCGTTGTCCAGGCGGTGCTCGCCGCCCATTGGAAGCGGCCGGATGTGGGCAGCCTGCAACACCGGCTGGACCTTGTTACCGGTGATGGCGCAGCGCCGACCGTAGGCTCCGAGCACCACAGCCTTGAACGACTGCTGACCGAGGCGCTGCGGCACCAGCCTGGGATCCCCGTACACCGGCCCCGGACGGTGCCAGGGCTCGCTCAGATCAAGCTCAACCGTCGTACCGATCAGGCGGTGGATCAACAGGTTGAAGTAATCGGCCGAGAGCCCGTCGGCAAGATCATAGGTCTTTCCCTGTACGACGTTCGACGCGAATCCAGGCGGCGCCGCAACGGTGGACTCGTTCGGGAAGAAAGTGGTATCGCGGACAAAGATGCACCCGATGACCGGATCTTCGTCGAGGCCGATCGCCTGCTTGCGGTACCGGCCGACGCTACGACGCATCTCATCGAGGCTGGCGACGCCGTTGGCTTCGCCGAACAGCTCCCAGGCTTCCGAAATCCGCAACTGCGTGAACCCACTGAAGAAGCCGCCACCGATGACCCGGTTGAGGGGATAGTGAGCCTTGAAGAAGAAGGGCTCGCCAGGGGTGAGTGCACGAAATCCGCCTCCTGAAGGGCGCCAGAAGTTGACCTCGTTCAGGCCGGGGCGGGCCGCCAGGAAGCGGTACCACTTCTCGTCCGTCACTCCCACGAAGGCCTTCACAACGGCCAGGGTGCACCGAAGTTGATCTCGTCGCCACCACCCGAACGGTCATGACTCCACTTGCAACCATCCCCATCCCGTGGGGACGGTACTCGCCCCCGCCCTCAATTCCTTGATGACGACCTGCGTCGTTCAGCAGTCCGCGTCGATCAACAGATTCTGGAGGACATCCAACCGGTCGGCGAGGGTGAAGTGGCTGAGCACCATCGTGTCCAGCACCAGGACCAGGACCAGGACCAGGACCGGCACCGGCACCGGCACCGGCACCGGCACCGGCGAACCCGACCACGCGGCTCCATCTCCAAGTCGTCGTTCACCGGCAGGTCCGCGTCGACGACCTGGCCGTGCATCAGCTCCAGCGCCCGGGCCTGGGTGATCCGGTTCGCCCGCCAGGCCTCCATCACCGCGTGCGCGTACGTCGGCGGTATCCGCGCCGAGTCAAGGTAGGGCTGTGGAGTCCACCCCGACGCCTCAATGAATTCCGCTCGAATACTCGAGGCCGATAACGAGATGGCCCAGCTCGTGGGCAAATCTACCTCCTCGACAAGCCGGCGCTCGCCCGCTGGCCCAAGCCGGCGATCGACGCCCGGGGGTTGGCTCCATGGGCTACCGGCTCTGCTGCAGGGCTACGGTCACCGCCTTCGCGTCGAAACGGGCCGGGTCGAAGCCGGTCGGATCGTCCAGGTCCAGCCAGTAGAGCCGGTCCTGGTGCTCGGGATGGGTGGGGTCACCAAGAATCTCCACCAGCTCGGCGTACCCCCACACGCCGCCGCAGTCCTCCGGCGGCGCCGCACGTCGTCCGCCGACACAGCGCGGGTACGCCCCGGACTTCTCCCGGTCGAGGGCCTTCTCCACGAGGATGTCGTGCTCCCAGTTGTCGCCGAAGTCGTAGGTGTACCGCAGCTTGTCCCCGACGGCGGGGGCGACCTGCTCCAGGGTGACCCGCGATGCGGCGCGGTGGCCGAGTTCCGGGTCAGGTCGGCCGAAGCTGCCGTGTCGGGTCTCGAAGACGTGCAGGTGGCTGTCGTGCCAGCCGAAGGCGACCTGGATCAGCTCGTGCAACCGGGCGAGGCTGACGTCGGCGGGCACCTCGAGACGCCGCCAGATCGGCGGGCGGGCGCCCCGCAGGCTGACCTTGATCTGGTAGATCGGTGCTGGGCCGTCGGACTTCTTGCGCTTCGCGGGCAGGCTGGCGGGGCGACGCTGGGCCGGTACGGCACCGCCGGGCCCCCTTGGGCTCAGGAGGTCGAGCAGCGCGGAGATCGAGGCAACATCCACTTCGGCATCGTGACCGTAACCCCGGGGGCGGCGGCGGCTCGCTGGCAGCGCCCGCATCCAACTACGCAGCAACAGGGCCAGAGCGGGGTAGTCGGGACCGTCCTCCTCGAGGACTTCGTCCAGCACCTCAGGGTCGAACCGGTCGTGCTCGGCTCGGGCGTCCAGCGCGTCCTCCACGGTTCGGCGGAAGTCCGCCGGCCGCAGCTTCTCCTCCGTGACGTCGACGCCACCGGCGTGCAGGTCGGACAGGAGCGCTTCGCGGGCCTCGTCCCACCGGTACGCCTCGATCAACAGGATCTGACCGGCGGCACAACAGTCGCAGTCGTCCAGGCTGACGGCGACAACATTCGACCGACCGGCCCGCTGGAACCTGCCAGCCAGCAGGAACGCCGACCCCGACGGATCGACAAAGCAGCAGCAATCCTTGACCGTGATCGGGGCGTCCAGTTCGGCGAGCCAGGATGGTGCGGTGACGCCGGCACCGGTGAGCCGGCGGGCAGCCTCCGTCGCCGCCCGACTGACCTCACCATCGGTGACCGAAGCGATCCCCGCCAGCATCGCCCGCGCCTCTGGGGTGGACTTCGCCTCGAACGTCGGCACGAACAGGTCCAGCAACGCCCGGTCGAAGTCGTCGCCCATGGCCGCCCCGATCGCCAGCAACATCGAGGCGGCGAGCTCTACCTCCAGCGGATCCTGCATGGCGTCGATGTCGACCGACTGCTTGAGCAGGTCACCGATCTGCCCCGGCGTTGGCTGCACACCGGCACAGTGCGGGCAGTCGCACTCCTCCGGCGTGCCCACCACGACGAGCGGCGCACCGCCGCGTACTGATCGCTTCTTTGCATTGCGGCGTCGACCACGGCTCACTGGACTCACCGGCACAGTCTGCCGCACCCGACCGGCCTGACCGCAAACCGCGACACGCCGAGAACGAGAACCCACCATGAACCGGGAACGCGAGCCTTGATCGTTGACGGTTCAGCTGCAGGGTCGTCGGTGTGTCGCGTCGCCCAGCCGTCAACGATCATGGGATCCGGGTACGGCGGCCGGTCGCACCAATCGGCGTGCACGCCGAATCCGTCAGGAGGCGGCCGCTGTGCTGCGGTGTGCGTTGACGACCCAGGCGTCCGGCAGGGCGATCCACTCGTTGTCGCCGACCCGCACGACCGCACCGTCCAGCTTGGGCAGCAGCGCCGGGTCCTCCATCGGGCAGAGCAGCCACACGCCCCCACCCCACCGCGTGCCACGTCGACCAGCTCGTAGAGCCGGTCCATCGCCCGGTACCGCGCCAGCACTGCCGCGTCGTGCAGCAGCACCGGCCCAGCCGCAGCCGACAACGAGGCCCGCAGCGCAGGCACGGTGAGCTGCCACGCCTGCTCGACGTACTCCCCCAGCTTGATCGCCGCCCGGGAGCCGCCGAGCAGCAGCAGGTTTTCCCAGACGATGGTGCGTCGCGCGTCCGCCTCGGCCAGCCGGACCAGCCCGCTCTCGCGGTCGATGGGGTGGCTGTGCGATCCCGGCCGGTGGTCGGCCGTCATCCGTAGCGCGATGGCGTGACTCTCCTTGATGGCGTGCGCGTAGTCGACGTACGCGTCCAGCCGCCGCTCGTCCCAGCGGACGCTCTGGCCGCGCCGCCACCGCGCGCGGTCGGTGAGCGAGGTGGCGAGGATCGTGCCCAGGGTGCCGACCAGTACGCCGAGAAGTGCCGGAAGCTGCGTCAGAAGAGTGCCCACGCCGCCGAGGCTGCCAGCACCGGGCAACCCCGCCAGCCCCTACCCGGTGTCGCACACCAACGCTATGCGTCGCCGATCAGTGCTCTCAGTGCCGCGCAGTGCTGCTCGTAGGCCTTCTGCCCGGCCTCGACCATCCGATAGGTGGTACTGCCGCCACGGCCACGACCGACCTTCGTCGAGGCGACATAGCCCGCTGCCTCCAATGTGGACATTTGCTTGGACAGATCCGACTCACTGATCTGCAAATGGTCCCTCAGGAACCGGAACGAGACCGAAGGGGCGTTGGCCAGGACAGCCATGGCCGCCAGGCGCTTGGGCACGTGGATGATCGGGTCCAGTCCGTCGATCATCGCAGGCGTGCCCGCGTCCCGGCGGCAGCCGAGGCATATCGCCGCTCATAGACGGCCAGGCCGACCGTCACGAGGACGAATGCCGCCCCGGCGGCAGCTGGGATACCGACCAGCCACCACACGAGCCCGACGACCAGGGTGACCACGGGTAGGGCAGCGAAATATCCGCGCCACACCGCGGCGATCTCGGCGGGTGGCGTTCCCTTGCCCGGCATCGGGAGCGCGCCGTGCCGACGCCGCATCCAGACGACGAACAGGGCCTCGACGGCGATCAGGGCGGCGAGCGACGCCATGAACAGGGCCGCGTTCTCCCGCCACCACGTGAACGTGCCGATCATGGCGGCGGCCCAGGCCCCGATGGCTGGCGCATACCACCATGGGGTGGGCGGATAGTTCACGTAGGGCGCGGCGGCACCGCGCTCGGCCGCCCTGAGCTGCTCCTCAATACCAGTACTTTCCACGCCGGAAAGCGTATGCGAACACTTTCCGCTTGTGCAAGTGATCCTCAGGCGGTCGCGCCCGCCCGGCGGGTCGCGAGGATGGCCAGGGTTTCCCGGCGTACCGCGTCGGTCTCATGAACCAGGCGGCGGTGGGCGAAGCGGACCACCAGGATTCCGGTGGTCGCCAGCAAGGCGTCCCGGCGCAGGTCGATCTCCCGCTGGCGTGGGTCGCCGTGGGTGCTGGCCCCGTCGAGTTCGATGTTGACTCGCTCCCGCTCGGCGAGCATGTCGAGGTACAGGGTGCGCCGCCCGACGCGTAGCGGCACCTGTCGGCGGAACGCCGGCATGTTCGGGCCGGTGAAGACGTGCTCGTGCCCCCAGATCTCCAAGGGGCTGCGGCAGCCGTCGGCGAGCCGGGTCAGCAGCGTTCGGAAAGCTGCTCGGTCGTTCAGCTTCGGCACAGTGCCCAAGGCCTCCGCCAGGCGTTCGGGCGTGGTCAGCCAATCGTTGACCGCCCGGATCACCGGTGCCCGCCGCTCGGTGGACGGCAACATCGGCCACGACTCGACGAGTGCCTGCTCAAGGCGGGTGACCACCAATCCCCGCCGGATCACCACGTGCGGCGGCCCGATGACGAGGCCCCGGCGTCGATGCACGACCACCCCGGGTCGGGTGCGCAGGCTGGCGTCCGCCGGCGTGCTCAGGTGCACCGGGTCGCCGACTGCCTGCGGGAGCAGGCCCCATGCGCTGAGCGCGCTTAGGTGACTGAGTGCGCCGCAGCCGTCGGCCCAGGCGAGGACCGCACGGTGACCCAGTGCAGGGTCGAGTCGACTCAGGGCAGGGCCACCCGGTCGACCGCCCAACAGCTGGGCCGCGACGAACACCTCGGGCAACACCCGCACCAGCTCACCGTTGCGGCAAGCCTGGTCTAGATGATCGATTCCAAGGGGTCAGTGGTCGTAGGCGATCAGTGATCGCATGATTGGTTGGCCGGTGTGCCAGTTGTGCCAGATCGCGGCGGTCAGGGCGAGGACGCGTTGCAGGACCCGGACGGCGACGCCGGTGATGGTACGGCCACCGTGTTGTTCGAGATCGAGTTGGCCTTTGATGGTCTGGTTGACCGATTCGATGCTCTGCCGGACGGCCCGCAGCAGGCCACGACCGGGGCGTGCCGGTTCGGTGCGGTACGCGGGTCGCACGAGGGTAATACCGCTGTCGTTGAGCCAGGTTTCGGTGTCGCGGTCGCGGTAGCCCTTGTCGACGATGAGGATCAGCCCGTCCGGGTGGTGGAACATGTTCGGCTGCAGGGTCACCAGGTCGGTGAGGACCTCACGTTCGTCGGTTTTGGCGTTGCTCAGGGCGAACGCGACGGGCAGGCCGTGCACGGTGGTGACCAGGTGCAGCCGCAGGCCCCAGAAGAGCCGGGAGTGCGAGGCGCAGTAGCCATAGCCGGCCCAGCCAGCCAGGTCGGAGCGTTGAACCGTCTCGCGGGACATGCCGCACGGCACCGGGGTGGAGTCGGCGATCCTGATCGGGTGCCGCCAGAGGTCGGTGTCGGTGACCAGCACCGCGATGAGGTGGCTGATCTGGGCGCCCAGACTTCGCAGGCGCTTGTTGTAGCCAGGCTGCTTGGGCAAGTAGGGGAACAAGTGGATGATCGACTTGCGGGCGTAGCGGATCCAGCGACTCTCGTTGTGATAGCCCAGCAGGGCCTGCATGACCGACACCGTGATCAGTTCGGCGTCGGTGATCTGCGGAGCGATCCCGACCTTAGGCCGCCACCGATTGAGCTGCGGAGACGCCTTCAATTCGTCGTCGATCCTGACGTAGAGTGCGGTCGCGAGGGTGTCCAGATCGACGTGCACGTGGCCTCCATGGTCTCGTTGCCTAGGCAACGCCGATCATGGACGCCCTCGCGTCTGCTTGCTGTCCCGCATCCCTTGGAATCGATCATCTAGCGTCCACTGTGGCACTACCTGCCTGGCGACCCCACGCGTCACCAGCCCTCCACCAAGCTCCACCAGTTCCAGAAGCACCGAATTCACACCACCGACCGTGTCGCTCCACCTCAACCCCCCGCAACCACATCACTCCTCCCCCTGTGGACACCCGCCAACCTGTGGAGGACACCCACTCACCGCTCGATTTCTGCTAGCCGAAGCGATCGGTGGCAGCTCAGCAAGGCGTGCCTCGGCGTGTCGAGTCGCCCAGAGGCCAACGATCACCAGGAAAGAGGCACGTCAGCTCGGGACGTCGCGGTGCCGAAAGGCCGTGACGCCGACCGTGAGCAGCGCCGCCGCCACCCCGGCGAGCAGCACCAGCGGCAGCACCGCCGGGTCGACCGCGGGTACGGACGGCACATGGGTGTACGGCGAGACGTTGAGCGCGGCCTGTGGCAGCTCCAGCACCGCGCCGAGTTGCCCGAGGAGCAGGAAGACCAGCAGCGCCGTCCAGGAGAGCACCACCGACCGGCGGGGCAGCAGGCCGAAGAGCGCGGTCACCACCCCGGCCACCACGAGCAGGGCCGGCAGCCGCAGCAGCGCGGCACCGCCCAGGGCGATGGCCTCGCCGAGCGGGTCGCCGGTGACCAGGCCGTAGCCGAGCCCGGTGGTCAGGCCGGCGAGCAGCAGCAGGGCGAGCGTGCCGAGCGCCGCGGCGAGGACCTGGGTGCCGAGCCATCGGGTGCGGCTCACCGCGGTGGCGAGGGCGGCCTCCAGCACCCCGTCGGCTTCGTCGCCACGTATCCGGAGCAGGGCCTGCACCACGTACGCCCCGATGGTCAGGGCGAAGAGCCCGAGCATCGCGGCCAGGTACGCGTCGACCAGGTCGGCTCCGCCGCCCATCGCGTTGATCGCCTCGGCGGCGGCCGGATTCTGCTCGATCATGGCGTTGAACTCGTCGGCGGCGACGCCCATCGAGACGCCGAGCACGGCGATCCCGACCGCCCAGCCGAGCAGTGTGCCGCGCTGCATCCGCCAGGCCAGCCCGGCCGGGCTGAGCAGCCACGCCGCACCGGTCGCGGGCTTGGGTCGGGGGGCGACCAGCCCGGCGCCCTGGTCCCGCCGCTCCGCGAGGGCGTACGCCAGCGCCACCCCGGCGAGCAGCAGTGCGACGGGCAGGGCGAGCACCCACCAGCGTTCCCCGCCGAAGGCCCGCACCTGGTTGCCCCAGCCGAGCGGGGAGAGCCAGGACGGCCAGCCGCTCTCCACCCGGGTGCCGTCGGCGCTGGTGTCACCGAGCACGTCACCGGCGGCGCGTAGCACGAAGGAGAGCCCGACGACGGCGGCGGCGAGCGCGTTGGCGCCCCGGGAGGTGACCGAGACCTGCGCGGTGACCGCGGCGACGCCGGTGAAGGCCACCCCGACGCCGCCGACCGCGCCGGCTGCCGCGACAGAGCCGGCCAGTGGCAGGCCCGCGCCGGTCAGGGCGACGGCGAGCAGCGCCGCGGCCGCAAGGTTCGCCGCGACCACGACCAGCAGCGCGGCGGTGAGCGGCGCGTACCGGCCGACGACGGAGGCGCCGAGCAGCTCGGCGCGGCCGGTCTCCTCGTTCTGGCGGGTGTGCCGGGTCACCGCGAAGGTGCTCAGCAGCGCGACGATCAGGGCCAGCGTCACGTACGTCTCGGCGACCACCACGGCGCCGACGTCGGTGCCGGCGATGGGGCCGTTGAAGGCCCGGGCGACCAGGCTGGATGCGGACGTGGTGGCGTAGCCCTGCCGGGCGGCCTCGTCGGGGTAGATGCCGGCGACGCTGCCGGCGAGGGCGTAGCCGAGCAGGGGCGTGCCGAGCACCCAGATCACCAGGCGGATCCGGTCGCGGCGCAGCACGAGCCGGGCCAGCCGGCGGGTGCCGGTGAGGGCGGTCACCGGGTACCGGCCCGCTGGGCTTCGGCCGACTCGGGGTCGTCGGCGGCGACGCGCTCGTCGCCGTAGTGGCGCAGGAACAGCTGCTCCAGGGTGGGTGGGGTGCTGGTCAGCGCGCGGACGCCGAAGCGGATGAGCTGGCCGAGCAGCTCGTCGAGGTGCGCCGGCTCGACCTCCAGGTGGGTACGCCCGTCGACCTCGCGCACGTCGTGCACACCGGGCAGCGCGTCCAGGCCGGTCACCGGTCGGGCCGTCTCGACGATCACCGCCGTGCGGGTGAGGTGACGCAGCTCGGCGAGGCTGCCGGACTCGACGGTGCGACCCTCGCGGATGATGCTGACCCGGTCGCAGAGCGCCTCGACCTCGGCGAGCACGTGGCTGGACAGCAGCACGGTGGCGCCGGCCTGCTTGATCCGCCGCACCTCGTCCTGGAACACCGCCTCCATCAGGGGGTCGAGGCCGGAGGTCGGCTCGTCGAGCACGTACAGCTCCACGTTGGAGGAGAAGGCGGCGACGATGGCGACCTTCTGCCGGTTGCCCTTGGAGTACGTGCGGCACCCGCGGGTGGGGTCCAGATCGAAGCGTTGCAGCAGCTCGTCGCGGCGACGCCGGTCGAGGCCGCCGCGCAGCTCACCGAACAGGTCGATCGCCTCCCCGCCGGAGAGGTTCGGCCAGAGGCTGACGTCGCCCGGCACGTACGCCAGCCGGCGGTGCAGGCGCACCGCGTCGCGCCAGGGGTCGGCGCCGAGCACCCGCGCCTCGCCGGAGTCATGGCGGAGCAGCCCGAGCAGGATCCGGATGGTGGTGGACTTCCCGGACCCGTTGGGCCCGAGGAAGCCGTGCACCTCCCCCGCCTCGACCCGCAGGTCGAGCCCGTCGAGTGCCCGGATTCCGCCGAAGGTCTTGACCAGGTTGTCGATCGAGATGACGGGCATCGCCCCTCCAGCCGTTGGATGCGTCGACCGTCCCCACTGT
Source organism: Micromonospora sp. U21 (assembly GCF_018070045.1). Classification (GTDB taxonomy): domain Bacteria; phylum Actinomycetota; class Actinomycetes; order Mycobacteriales; family Micromonosporaceae; genus Micromonospora. The sequence goes on along the minus strand of NZ_JAGPYK010000002.1, from coordinate 121,146 downwards.
ACTGACCGCCGGTCAGCACAATCAACGGTGACGTCAGCCACCGGTCAGGACGCCGGTTAGGCTGGCCGGCATGACCGCCGATCCCGCGGACGACACCCGTACCCGGATCCTGCGCGCCGCGCTCGACCTCTTCGCCGTGCACGGATACCAGCGCACCTCGCTGCGCCAGATCGGCGAGCGGCTGCGGCTGACCAAGGCCGCGATCCTGTACCACTTCCCGGCCAAGGAGCACCTGCTGGCGGCACTGGTCGAGCCACTGCTGGCCGACCTGGAGGCGCTGCTCGACGCGGCCCGGGAGCAGCCCACGGAGCAGGCCCGGTGGACTGTGCTGGAGGGCTGGGTGGACACCCTGCTCGCCCACCGTCGGCCGCTCGGCATGCTCTTCCACGACATCGCGCTAGTGGGCCGGGGCGACACGTACCACCGGCTGATGGGGATCGCGATGCGGGCCAACGACCTCATCGCCGGACCGGCGGCCGGGCGGCGGGAGCGGGTCCGGGCGGTGCAGGCGGTCGCCACGTGCAGCGATCCGATCGTCTTCTTCACCGACGTGCCCGATGAGGTGCTGCGCGCCGACATGCTCGACGGCGCACGCCGTCTGTTGGCGGCGCCGTCCGCCACGGTCTCCGCCGTCGGGCCGGGTGAGCGTCGGCGGCGACCGGGGCGGCCGCGGGCGCTGGGCCGTGAGCAGATCGAAACGGCCCGGCGGATGCACGCGGCGGGCACCCACTCGGTGGACGCCATCGCCGCCACCCTGGGCGTCTCGCGGGCCACCGTCTACCGCCATCTGGACGAGCAATAACGAGACGGTTTTAGCGACGGTTTCGAGACGGTTGTGAACCGCCCGGCCGGACGGTCAGGCGGCCAGGGTGGCGTAGCGGCCGTTGCGGTGCAGCAGGCTGTCGTGGGTGCCGGCCTCGACGATCCGGCCGTGGTCGAGCACCGCGATCTGGTCGGCGTCGCGGACGGTGGAGAGCCGGTGCGCGATGGTGATGGTGGTACGTCCCTCGGCCAGCACGTCGAACGCCCGCTGCACGGCCCGTTCGGTCTCGGTGTCCAGCGCGCTGGTGGCCTCGTCGAGGACCAGGATGCGCGGGTCGCGCAGCAGCGTACGGGCGATGGCCAGCCGCTGCTTCTCGCCGCCGGAGAACCGGTGGCCGCGCGAGCCGACCACGGTGTCGTACCCGTCGGGAAGGCCGGCGATCAGGTCGTGGATCTGGGCCGCGCGGGCGGCGTCCTCGATCTCCGCGTCGGTGGCGTCCGGCCGGGCGTAGCGCAGGTTCTCCCGGACGGTGGTGTGCAGCAGGTACGTCTCCTGGCTGACCACGCCGACGATCGAGGCCAGGTCGGCCAGGCGCAGGTCGCGCAGGTCGACCCCGTCGATGGTGACCCGGCCGGCGGTCGGGTCGTGCAGCCGGCTGACCAGCCCGGCGAGGGTGCTCTTGCCGGAGCCGGTCTCGCCGACCAGGGCGAGGCTGGTGCCGGCGGGCACGTCCAGGGTGACCCCGGCGAGCGCGGCGGTGTCGCTGCCCGGGTAGCCGAAGGTGACGTCCTCCAGGCGCAGGCGGCCGCGCACCTGGGCGGGGTCGAGGCGGATCGGCTCGGTGGGGTCGGCCACGTCGACCGGCAGGTCGAGGTATTCGAAGATCCGGGCGAACAGCGCCAGCGAGGCGGTCAGCGACACGCCCACGTTGAGCAGGCCCATCAGCGGCCGGAACAGGCCGCCCTGCAACGCGGTGAAGGCGACCAGGGTGCCGATGCTCAGCGTGCCGGCGGTGCCGGGCAGGCCGGCGGCGAGGTAGATGACCGCCGGGACGGCGGCGAAGATGATGCTCATCGAGGCCATCCGCCAGCGACCGGCCAGCTCGCTACGCAGCTCCAGGTCGACCAGGCGGGCCGACGAGGCGTTGAACCGGTCGATCAGCGCGGGCCCGGTGCCGAGGGTCTTGGCCAGTTGGACGCCGCTGATCGACAGCCCTTCCTCCACGGTGACGTTGAGGTCGGCGAGCTCCCGCTGGCGCTGGGCGGTGATCTCCCGGCGCATCCGGGCGACCCGGCGGGTCAGCCAGATCGCCGGTGGCAGCACCACCAGCGAGACCAGGGAGAGCTGCCAGGAGAGCGCGACCATGGCGACGGCGGTGGCGATCACGGTGGTGAGGTTGGACGCGACGGCGGTGGCGGTCGAGGTGACCACCGACTGCATGCCGCCGATGTCGTTGGTGATGCGGGACTGCACCTCCCCGCTGCGGGTCCGGATAAAGAAGCCCAGCGACTGCCGCTGGAGGTGGCTGAAGACGTCGGTGCGCAGCCGGTGCATGATCTGCTGCCCGACGCGGGTGGAGATCCAGGTCTGGACGACGCCGAGGGCGGCGGTCACCGCGGCCACCGCGACCATGCCGAGGACCAGCCAGACCAGCAGGGTCACGTCGCCCTGCGGCAGGGCCCGGTCGATGACGGCACGCAGCAGGAACGGGGTGGCCATCGCGATGATCGAGGAGGCCACGATGATCGCGGTCACGGCGGCCACCGCGGGCCGGTGGGCGGTGAACAGCCGGCCGATGCGGCGCAGTGACACCTGGCGGGCCTGCGCCTTCTCGTCGGCGCTGACGGTGCGGTGGCCGCGGTCGCGGCCGGTGGGGGTGGGTTCCAAGGGGCCCTGCCTCTCGTCGGCGATATTGCTGAGGTTACCTCATCATGAGGTAGCAACCGCGTCCCCTGCTACCGTATTCCCCGTGACGGAGCGCACGGCGGACGGCGACGACGAGAGCCTGGCGGAGACGTTCTGGGCGGTGGCCGGGCGACTGCGCCGGCAGGCGCGGGAGTCGTTGGCGCCGTGGGACGTCACCCCCAGCCAGTCCCGAGCACTCGGGGTGCTGGCCCGGCACGGTGAGCTGCGCCCCGGCACCATCGCCGAGCACCTGCGCATCGCGCCCCGCTCCGCCACCGAGGTCGTCGACGACCTCCAGACCCGGGGGCTCGTCGAACGCCGACCCGACCCGGCCGACCGGCGGGCGACCCTGGTCGCGCTCACCGGGGAGGGCAACCGGGTCAGCGCCGCCATCCGGGCCGCCCGCCGGGCCGAGGCCGACCGCTTCTTCGGCCACCTGGACGACGCCGACCGCGACCAACTCGCCCGCATCCTGCGCACCCTGCTCTGCTGAGATGCAAGGAAGGGCCCCTTGTTAACGCCTGGTGCATAGGAAGGGCCCCTTCCTAACAGCGGGTTTGCCCACCCCGCGCCCGGGTAGCCAGCGCCCCGTCCGGTCGGCGGGACCGGCCGTGACGGGCCGGGCGAGGTGACAGGAGGATGGCCGTGCCGCTGGTGTCCCATCTGACTCACCATTCCGCCTGATGTGCGGGATCAGCGGGGAGGCCCGATTCGACGGCAGGCCGCCCGACGCGACGGCGGTCACCCGGATGGCCGAGGCGATGCGGTCCCGCGGCCCGGACGGCGAGGGGCTGTTCACCGACGACTGGGTGACCCTCGGACACCGCCGGCTGACCATCATCGACCTGTCCGACGCGGGCGGCCAGCCGATGGTGCGCGAGGACCTGGGGTTGGCGCTGATCTTCAACGGCTGCATCTACAACTATCCGGATCTGCGCGAGGAACTCACCCACGCCGGGTACGCCTTCCACTCCACCAGCGACACCGAGGTGATCCTGGTGGCGTACGCGCACTGGGGTGACCGCTTCGTCGACCACCTGGTCGGCATGTTCGCGATCGGGCTGGTCGACCGGGCCCGGCGGCGGCTGGTGCTGGCCCGCGACCGGCTCGGTATCAAGCCGCTCTACCTCGCCGAGACCCCCGGGCGGCTCCGGTTCGCCTCCACCCTGCCCGCGTTGCTGCGCGCCGGCGACGTGGACACCAGCATCGACCCGGTGGCGCTGCACCACTACCTGTCGTGGCACTCGATCGTGCCCGCGCCGCGGACCGTGCTGCGCGGCGTACGCAAGCTGCCGCCAGCCACCCTGCGGGTAATCGAGGCGGACGGGCGCAGCCGGGAGGAGGTGTACTGGCGGCCGGACTACGTGCGGGAACCGGCCGACGCCGGGATGGACGCCGCGGACTGGCGGGCCGCCATCGGGGACGCGCTCCGCACAGCGGTACGCCGTCGGCTGGTCGCGGACGTGCCGGTCGGGGTGCTGCTCTCCGGCGGGCTGGACTCCAGCCTCATCGTGGCGCTGCTCGCCGAGGCCGGCCAGCGGCACCTGCGCACGTTCAGCATCGGCTTCGACAGCCGCGACGGCGAATCCGGCGACGAGTTCCACTACTCCGACCTGGTGGCCCGCGCGTACGACACCGACCACGACCGGATCCGGCTGTCCAACGACGACCTGGTGCCCGCCGTGCGGCGCGCCGTTCTGGCGATGGCCGAGCCGATGGGCAGCCACGATGTGGTCGCCTTCCACCTGCTCTCCGAGCAGGTGGCCCAGCAGGTGAAGGTGGCCCAGTCCGGGCAGGGCGCCGACGAGGTGTTCGCCGGTTACGGCTACCACCAGCCACTGACCGAGGCGCCCCGGCACGGCGCCGCCGAGACGTTCGCCGCCGCGTTCTTCGACCGCGGCCACGACGAGCTGCGCCGGATCGTCGGCCCGGTGTACGCGCTGGACCACGACGCCAGCCGCGACCTGCTGACCGAGCACCTCGCGGCACCCGGTGCACAGACCGCGCTGGACGCGGTGCTGCGCCTGGACACCCACCTGATGCTGCCCGACGACCCGGTCAAGCGGGTGGACAACATGAGCATGGCGTGGGGCCTGGAGGTGCGCACCCCCTTCCTCGACCAGGACCTGGTCACCCTGGCCGCGCACTGCCCGCCGGAGCACAAGGTGGCCCAGGGTGGCAAGGGTGTGCTGAAGGAGGTTGCCCGGGAGGTGCTGCCGGCCGAGGTCATCGACCGGCCGAAGGGCTACTTCCCGGTGCCGGCGCTGCGCAACGTGGACGGGCCGGTGCGCGAGCTGGTGGCCGAGGCGTTGCAGGCGCCGGCCGCGCGGGAGCGGGGGCTGTTCCGCCCGGAGTACGTGGCACGGCTGCTCGCCGAACCGGACCGGGCGGAGGCGGCGGCCGGCAGCAACAAGCTGTGGCAGCTCGGGCTGCTGGAACTCTGGCTCCAGACGCACGACATCCGCTGAGTAGGCGATGCCGCACCGGCAGCCGGCCCGGCACGGTCGGTCCGGTGCCACGGCCGCCGCCCGCCCGCTGAGGAAGGTCTGTTCGGCGGCGTTGTCGGTCAGTGCCCCGGGTCGGATGGTGGGCGGGCCGGCGGCGCGGTCAGTTCGAGGTGAGCTTCAGCGTCGACCGCGCGGTCAGCGTGTCACTGCCGACGGAGACCATGTCGATCGCCGGCTCTGTGACCGTGATCGAGACGGCTGACGCGAGCGGGATGCCGTCCGGGAGCGGCAGGTCCGGGGCAAGTGTGATCTTGTTGTCGAGAAGCTTTCCGACGAACCTGGTGGCGTAGAAGGCAACATTCCCGTCGAGCGTCAGCTCACTGGTGCGCAGGTGCAGCATCCGGCCCGCCGGGGCGGGTGCGTCGAGCAGGAGATCGTCGGTGACCGCACGGTCCAGCTTGAACTTCAACGTCGTGACCGTGCCGTCCGCTGTGGGCAGCTTGACGATCCCCTCGATCCGGAGCCCGGTCATCGTCACCCGCGACCCGGTCCAGTGTGACGGCGTCGTCGCCACCACCGGCTGTCCAGGCTCAGGCGAGACCAGGGGCAACGGCTTCCGGGCCTCGGCGCCGCCGGTGGTGGTCCGTGGCGGCCCCGGAGTGCAGTCGATGGTCGGACAGGTGGGTCCGTCCAGCGTCGGGGTGCCGGGACCGGACGCCCGGCCCGGGCCGGGCGCCGCCAGGGCAACGGCGGCGGAGATACCCAGCAGTACCGTGACGACCCGCAGGTCGGTGTGCCAGGGCATCGGCTCCGCCGCCTCCGGTCGCCCGAACCGCCGAGAACCACGGCGCGCACCGCACACCCCGTAGACCGTGGACGCCGGCGGCGACCCACCCCGCCCGGTGCCGTCCCGGCCGGTCATCAACTCGTCGAGGAGCGCCGGCCGCCCGCGCTCGGCGGCGTGCGCGCGGTGTCGTCAGCCGGCTGGTCATCCGACCGGACGGTCCGGTGGGTGTCCGGCATCCAGCCGAAGCCGAGGGCGCTGCCGAACGCGCCCAGCAGCAGCCCGATGAAGAAGCCGCCGAGGTTCACCCCGATCAGGGAGAAGAGTGCGGTAACCGCCGCGACCACCGCGTAGAGGATCCGGTGTTGCGGCTTGAACCACATCAACATCCCGCAGGTCACCAGAATGGCGGGGATCAACCAGGACAGGAAGCCGGTCGGCCCCAACTGGAATGCCAGACCACCGAGCGACATCTGGGTCGTGCCGAAGATCTCCAGACCGGCCAGTGCGGTGAGCAGGCCACCCCAGAACGGACGGGTCCGCCGCCAGAGTCGGAAGCCGCCCAGCGTGTCGCGGAACCGGCTGGACCCGGCAGTTTGCGGTTCGGCGGTCGTCACGCATGGCCTCCTGCCGGAGAAGGGAAAATTGAGGGCCGGCACGGAGCCGCCAAGCCCTCCCGCGGACTCCGGTGGTCAGCTCAGAAGCATTCCTTCGCGGCGGCGCCCACGTTGACCTTCAGCCGCATTCCCGTCAGGTTGAACGTCCCGGCCTGGGTGGAGCGGGCCACCTGGCGAAGGTTTTTGATCGTCACCGCGTCGGCCTGCTGACCGAAGCCCTTCGGGGGACCCTGCGCACCGTCCGGACCGCCTTGCAGGGTCGACGCGTCCTGCCCGATGTTGACGTTCTTGAACACGACGTCACCCTCGAGCGACTCGGCGTCGATCAAGAGGTCGCTCGCGGTGGCGGGTCTACCGCCGCCGCCGGCGTTGATGGTGAGCACCACGGGGAGGCCGGGCGTCTTCACCGACTGACAGAGGTCGTAGAGTCGCGCCTCGCGGATGCCGGTGACCGCAACCGGGTGCTCCTTGCCGTCCACCTCCCGGGCAACGCCGCCGTACTGGACGAAGCCGGTGCCCTGCAGCTCCGACGCGGACACCTTGAACGTCTGGCCGGAGACGGCGAACGAGGCCGCGACCGCGCCGTTGGCCATGCCGAGCACGATGGCGCCCGCGACCACGGCCACCGGAACCAGCAGTGCGGCGGAGCGCCGCCACCGGGTGTGACCCGGGTTGTCGATCCGATCCTGCACGATTCCTCCTCAGGGTGGATGTCGCGCCGGGTGTTGGACGAATGTGACGGCTCGAACCGCAGGTCGTTACCCGCTGCCCGGTGAGACGACCGGGCGACCGGGCGCGGCGCATGTCATGGCGCCCTCATTTGCCGACGCTAACACGGCACGATGACCGGTGGCCTATTCATTGCCGGCCGACAATATGTGCCCGCAGCATCCGGCACCAGACGCGGCGGACAAACACGCTGATCGGGACGTCGACGGCCACATTCCCTTTAGCCGACCCGATTCATCGTGGATGGGGAACATAATGCTCGGCCCATCGAACTCCACGGCGCCACCTTCGGCACGCCAGTCCCGAGGGCCACGACTTTTCGTGATCTCCTGCGCCGTCATCCCAGCGCCGAAGATGATTCCGATGTCGGGTCTGCCGGCCCCGCCGACGCTGAGTTCCTACCGAACCCGCGCGTGCCGGTCCCTACGAGCAACGCAGGTCGAGCATGACGCACCCGTTTCCACATCGAACCGGAGTTGTCATATGCACGCACGTAAGCTGCGTTTCCTGGCTGCCGCTCTGGTACTGGCGCTCGGGTTGACGGTCCTGGCGAAAGAGCCAGGAAACACCCAGGCTGCGCCAGCGGACCCTTGCGCGAATTTGACTAGCGGCCGGGATTCCGATGCGGTCGGCACGAAGTTCATGGTGGCGGCGGCCAACCCGCTCGCAGTCCAGGCCGGCTGCCGGATCCTGGCCAGGGGCGGCAACGCTGCCGATGCCGCGGTGACGGTGCAGGCCGTCCTCGCCGTGGTGGAGCCACACGCCTCCGGTCTGGCGGGCGGCACGCTCATCAACTACTGGGATCCGGACAAGCGCACGGTACGCCTCTTCGACGGAATGTCCACAGCACCGAGGACCGTGACGCAGAACCTCATGACTCCCACCGAGGAGGAGAGCAGAAGGCTGGACGTCGACCGCTTTCCCTGGGACGTGTCGGCGACCGGGCGCGCCTTCGGCGTTCCCGGAACGCTGAAAGTGCTCAAGGACGTGCACGACGTGTACGGCACCCTCGACTGGGACCGGCTCTTCGACGACGCCATCCGCTTGGCCGCCAATGGCTTTCCGATGTCCGAGTCCCTGAGCAGCGGTGTCAACGACCGCTTCAACGGACGTAAACGGTGCAACTATCCCGACCTGCGGCCCCGGTACTGCAACGGCGACCGGGCCAAGTCGCCGGGGACGACGCTGAAGAACCCGGAGATAGCCCAGGTGCTGCGCGAGGTCCGCGACGGCGGCGCGGAGGCGTTCTACGACCCGAACGGCACGATCGCTCCCGCGATCGCCCACCACGCGGCGAAGGGCCCGATCAAGCTCAAGGGCAACACCGCCGGCCCGGTGGTGATTCCCAGCCTCATGACAGCGGACGACTTCGCCGACTACCAGGCCATCGAGCGGGAACCACTCTGCCGCAACGTCTTCGGCGTGAAGGTGTGCACGTCGGCGCCGGCGGCGTTCGGAGGTGTGACGGTCCTGGAAATGCTCGGGATGCTCGAACGCGGCCAGGTGGCAAAGACGAAACCGGGTTCGGGAGAACGGCTGCATCTCTCGGTCGAGGTCAGCCGTCTGGCGAACTTCGACCGCCGGGCGTACGTTGGCGACCCGAAGTTCCACGACGTGCCCGTGGACGGGCTGCTCGACAACGCCTACCTCGACCGGCGTTTCTCGCTCTTCGACCCGGACAAGGCGATCGATCCGATCACCCCGGGGGATCCTCCGGGCGTCGTCCCTCCCGCCGGCCCGCCGAAGGATGCCGTCCCCAGCACGGTGGACGTGGGTGACCCGACGAGCCACGTCAGCATCGTGGATTCGGACGGCAACGCCGTGGCCATGACCACGACCAACAACACCCACTTCGGGTCGCACCTGGAAGCGCGGGGAATGATCCTCAACAACGCGCTGAACAACTTCACCGACACGTCGTCCGTCTCGCCGGGCAAGCCGGTGAACGTCCAGGAGTCACAGAAGCGGCCCACCGCCTCGATGGCACCCACCATCGTGCTGGACAAGGACGGGCGGAAGCTGCGGCTGGTGGTGGGCGCCGCCGGCGGCTCCCACATCCCCGACTACGTCGTCCAGGCACTGGTCGGCGTGGTGGTGGACAAGATGAGCCCGGTTAAGGCACTCGATCAGGGGCACTTCAGCGGGCAGGACATCACCCGCAAGTGCGGCCGGAAGGTCGGCGCCCCCTCCGAACTCGAGGCGGACCGGGGGGTGGCCACCCGCCTCGCCGACTTCGTGACACTCCAGCATCCCTGCCCGAGGCTCGTGGCACTGGACAGCGGCTCCACCGCTATCCAGGTCCACGGCGACCAGCTCCTCGGCGCGGCGGACCGCCGCAGAGACGGTACCGCGGCAGGGGGCTGACGTCCGCCCGCGGCCGACCTCGCGCTCGGTTCATCCCGGTGGGGTGAGGGCGACTCATCCCACCCGGTCGGACCATGAGGATCGGTCCTGCCACGCCACATCTCCTCGGAAGAAAGGGGTGGCCATGACGAGTGAGAACAGAGGCGATGAGTCCGCGCCGGACCAGAGCACGGGGCGGAGGCGGTTCCACGGACGCGCTCGGGTAGCGGGCCCCACCCCACCTCCGGAACAGGTCGTCCCATGGCGGCGGCGGGCGCTCGACCAGCAGCTGCCGGCCGCCGGGTTTCCGGCGGGCTCCAACAAGCCGTCACTGGTCTACATCTGGGCGACCATGGTGCTGGCTGCCGCCATCGTGCTCGGGTTCGCCGTGAACAGCCAACGGGGTGTGCCCCCGGCCGTCGTCGAGTCGCAGCGGGACAACGTGGCAAAGGTCGCCTCGAGCATGCGGCTGACCATCAACCACTCGGTCGAGGACCTCGACCAGCGGATCGCCGGCCGGTCACCGACGACGCCCGATCCTGAACTCCTGAAACAGGTGGTGGCCAACGGGACGGAATGGACCGGGGCCACGATCGTGGAGACAGCCACCCGTCGGCCGCTGGCGACCGCCGGCTCGGGCGTGCCCCTGGAGCTGCTGCCGCCGGCGTTGCCCGCCAAGGACACCTTCCCGATCACCACGCCCAACGGCCCGGCCCTGGTCCGCAGCCTCGCCCTGGACGGCTCAAAGACCCTGCTCGCGACGCAACCGCTCGACATGGACGAGCTGCGGCTCAACCCCAAGGCCCGGCAGGGTGTCTTCGTCATCACGCCGGATGGCAAGAGCACCCTGATGCAGGGCGTCAGCGCCGTACCCGAGGTTCACCTGCCCGTGGCCTTCCAGGGACTGGCCGGGTCCACGTCGAACGAGGGTCACCCGATCAGGGTGACCGAGTGGGTCAACAGGCAGTTGGTGGTCTCCTCCGCCCCGGTCGGCGAGACCGGCGCGACCGTCGCCACCCTGATCGTCGCCGACGAGACAGGCGGCACGTCCACGGTCCAGGGCATCGTGCTGGGCCTGACCCTGCTGGCACTGGCCGTACCCAGCTTCCTGCTGATGCGGATGTCGCTCGTCGGCCCGGTGCGGTCGCTGTTAAAGCAGGCCAAGGACAACGCCTGCGGCGCCGTTCCGACCAAGCGGTATCCGCTGCGGGTCGCGGAGGCGCACCGCATCGCTCGGGCGTTGGCTCTCACGTCCGGGGATCGCTCGCCTCCCGCCGCGCGCAGGTGGCGATGGCGTTGGCGGCCGACCGTGGTCCAAGGTATGGCCGCGGCGACCGTGGTGGCTCTGCTCTGGCCGGCGGCAGCCGTTGCGTACACGCTGCGTGAGCCCGAGGCGGCACTGCCCGACCAGCTCGTCAGTGATGAGGAGAGCAAGGCCGAGGGGGCGAGCACCGTGCTGGGGAAGATCCTGAACAACGGTCTGCAGACGGTCACCCGTACCTCCCAGGCCGCCGAAGCCACGGATCCGAGCCAGATGACCCCGGCTCTGAAGCAGGAGCTGGCCGACAAGAACCGGTTCCGCGCCTTCTACCTGATGGATCCCGGCGGGTCCGTGCTCAGTTCGGCGGGTCGCGAACCGCTACGCAAGGAGCCGCTGCGCGGCGAGACCGGGATCGACCTGGACGGCGAGACGTCCCGCGTCCCGGTGGTCTACGCGTTCCGGGTGGCGGACAACGGTGTCGCGACCGTCGGCGAGTTCGACATCGACTACCTGTTGGACGTCCTGCGCTCGGTGGACGGGCAGGCCCGGATCGTCGACGAGGATCTGCGCACGGTGTTCGACTCGGAGGGATTCCGCGCCTTCGAGGCGTTGCAGGGCAATGCCCGGGTCGCCGCCAGCGAGGCGCTGAAGGGCGGCACGGTGGGGATGGCGGAGACACCCGACGGGGAGCCTGCGCTCGTCGCCGCCGCCGGTCTGAACAAGCCCAACACGGTGGCTCCGCTGAAATGGTCGATCGTCGTGGAGCAGGATCTGGCCGGATTGCGGCTGCCCGAGAGCGACGGGCGGCGGTGGACCCTGCTGGTCGCCGGTGCCGTGACGGGCATCGTGCTGCTCACCCAGATGTGGCAGTACTACGTGTTCGCCCGGCCGCTGCGTCGACTCGCCACCGCGGCGGACCGGATCAGCGACGGTTCGGTCGAGGAGCCGATCTCGCCGCAACGGCACGACGACATCGGGGCGTTGGCCATGTGTCTGGAGGTCTGCCGCCAGGTTCGGCACACCGGCTCCGACCGGCTGGGCGGTGCCAGTCGGCTGCGCGGCACGGAGGATGACCGCACCGTCGTGCTTCCCGAGGTCCCGCAGTCCGACGCCGACGCGCCGGCGCCGCCAGCCACCGGCCGAGCCGACGATCAGACCGATGATCGGGAAGGTAGAGGTTGACGTGACATATCTGTATCTCGTTCTCGTTCTCTGCTGTTCGGCCCTGCTCATCGCCGGGGTTGTCGAGCAGCGCAACCACTACCGGAACCTGGACAGGATCCCGAACCGGGTGCTGGTCAACGGCATCCGGGGCAAGAGTTCGATCACCCGGCTCTGCGCCGGTGCCCTGCGCGGCGGCGGCCGGTTGGTGGTGGGAAAGACCACCGGGACCGCCGCTCGGTTCATCTTCCCGGACGCCAGCGAGGAGCCGGTGCACCGCAAGTTCGGCATCGCGAACGTGGCCGAGCAGATCGGCATCGTCCGCCGCGCCGCCATGTACCACCCGGACGTCCTGGTGATGGAGTGCATGGCGGTGATGCCGGCTTTGCAGGAGATCAACCAGAGCAAGCTGATCCGCTCCAACATCGGAGTTCTGTGCAACGTACGTGAGGACCACCTCATGGAGATGGGGCCGACCCTGGACGACGTCGCGCGGTCGCTGAGCAGGTCGATGCCGGAGGGGGGCGTCTGCGTCACCGCCGAACGGGAACGGCTGGCGATCATTCAGGAGGAGGCGGAACGTCGCGACTGCCGCCTCATCTCGGTCGACCCGGAGTCGGTGACCGACCGGGAGATGGAGGGCTTCGGCTGGATCACCTTCAAGGAGAACGTCGCCATCGCGCTGGCCGTCGCCGAGCTGCTGGGCGTCGACCGGCGGAGTGCGCTGAAGGGCATGTGGGAGGCGCCCGCGGACCCGGGTGTGCTCTCCGTGGCGCGGGTCATGCACGGGACGAAGCGGTTCCGGTTCGCCAACATCTTCGCCGCGAACGATCCCGAGTCCACCTTCATGAACATCGAGCAACTGGAAAGCCAGCAGCTCATCACCCGTCCGCTGACGATGGTGATCAACTGCCGACCGGACCGGATCGAACGCAACGGTCAGATGGGCGAGTTGAGCGGTCGGGTACGCCCGGAGAACATCATCCTCATCGGCGAGGTGACGAAGAGCGCGCGCACGTCCGTCCCGGCGGAACTCCAGGACCGGATCATCGATCTCGGCGGCAAACCCGACCCGGCCGGCCTGCTGGAGAGCGTGACGGCGGCGACGCCGAACGACTCGTCGATCGTCGCGGTGGGGAACATCCACGGCCAGGGCGAGGTGCTGGTCCATCAACTGGCGAGCCTGCCGGGCTGGTCCTGCGACGACGGTTCACCGTCGGCTGCCACGCTGCGTGCGCCGAGCGGAGAAAGGATCCAACGATGACCACCTTCGGCGGAGAATTCAGCGCACAGCTCGCCACCGCCAGCCTGGGCATCGGACTGGTGTTCGCGTTGCTGTGCTACCTGACCACCAACCTCTCGCCCGGCGGAATGATCACGCCGGGCTGGGTCGCGTTGACACTGATCGAGGACCAGTTGCAAGCCGTGGTCGTGGTGGGGGCGACGATCCTCACCTACCTCATCGCCAAACTGATACAGCGGGTGGTCATCCTCTACGGAAAGCGGCTCTTCGCGGCGATCGTGCTGGTCAGCGTTCTCCTGCAGCTGACCCTGTTCCTCATCGTCCAGCGTGACCTGCCGCTGCTGTTCGCCCATCAGACACTGGGATTCGTCATCCCGGGGCTCATCGCGTACCAGCTCGTGCGTCAACCGCCACGGGCCACCATCCTGGCGACCGTCGTGGTGACCGCGATCACGTTCGGTATCGCCTTCAGCGGTGTCGTCGCCGGCTTCGTGCCGGTGACGTGAGCGCTCAGAAGCCCCGTCGTGAAGGGAGAAGCGGGCATGAAGTTCCGGAAACACCTCCCCAGGCCGACCGTACTGCTGACCATCGCCGGATTCGTGCTGCTGATCGCCGCGAGCACGTTGACCTACGTGGTGGTACGACCGTCGCCGGCCGACCAGCCGGTGCTGACCCTGGGCGGGGCGAAGGCGTCCGGTGACGAGCAGCCCCGCGGCGCCTCCGGCTACATCTACCAGCGCCTGTCGAAACCGGATCGCACCGAGATCACCGACTCCTCCGGCCAGCCCGTGGCCGTCATGACCGACGGCGCGCGCACCGTGCACCTCTACGGTCCGTCCCGGACGTTCGAGGAACCGCAATACACCGATGCGAAGATCGAGACCGACGTGTGGGTCCGGCTCGCACCGCAGAGCTGGCGCGCGGGCGCCGAGCGGGAGCTGTGGTTCACCGAATGGCTCGCCGCGGCCCGGGCGGACCGCTCACCGGACGTGCTGGCGATCGCGTTCGAGTACGTCACCGGAGCGCCGGTGAAGAGGGACAACCAGGGACAGCAGTATTCCGGTGACGCCTCGTTCGGGCCGCCCGACCCGGAAGATCCCGATGGCCGCGCGGAGCGCTCCGACTTCTACGACTATCTGGGCCTGCCGTGGTCCTTTCCGGACGGCAAGGCCGTAGTGCCCGACCCGAGCCGCGTCCTGGCCCTGGACTGCTCCGGCTACCTGCGGATGGTGTACGGCCATCGACTCAACTATCCCCTTCGAGGCACCAACACACCCGGTGAGGGCCTGCCCCGCCGGGCGTACGCGATGGCACAGTTCGGCCCGGGGGTCCAGTTGATGCCCAATTCCGGCCAGCGTGCCCGGGGGATGGAGCGCCTGCTCCCCGGTGACCTGCTGTTCTTCAACGCCCAGCCGGTGCCCAACGCCCAGATCGACCACTCGGGCATCTACCTGGGTGTCGACGACGGCGGACACCACCGGTTCGTCTCCAGCCGGTCCCAGACGGACGGTCCGACGATGGGCGACCTCTCCGGTGCTCCACTGCTCGACGGGATCGGCTACTGGCCGGACCGGTGGCTCACCGCCCGCCGGCTCTGATCCCACCCGCCGAGTGTCGGTAGGGTCCGCACGGCGGGCAGACCGCGGGTCGATGTGGGCCCCAGGGTGGCCGTCCACCTGGTATGCGTGTGTATCACAGGTGGACGGCCCGCGTGCGTGCCATGGAGGGACATCGGGGCCGATTTCACCGGCGCCGGCGATGCCGGAACCCGAAGTGCGGCTCATCCTCCTCCTATGCGGGCCCGCCAGCAGCGTTATCCGAAAACTGGCTCGGGTAATCGGTAGGCGCAAGGCCGGGAAGCCGATTCGATGGGAGCTTCACGATGAACCCGATTATCCGCAGGAGCGCGCTGTCGATTGCTGGTTTCATGATCGCGAGCGGTTTTGCCGCAGGTCCCGCGGTCGCGATGGAACGGCCGCCGGCCACGGGAGACCCCCCGGTCGCCACGGCGCAGCCGCCGCCCCCGCCGCCAGCGGAGGGTGATGACAAGCAACTGCTCCACTACGACTACCAGCGGCAGAAGACCGAGTACTACTGTGCGCCGGCGGCAACCGCCATCGCCTTGTCCACCCAGGGCAAGTCCGTCAGCCAGCGCGAGGTTGCCAACAAGCTCGGCACCACCACGGATGGCACCGAATCGGTCGACGATACGACCCGGGTGCTCAACGAGATGACCGGTGGCGGGTACGAGACCACGGAGATCGACGGTGTCGAGGCCCAGCCGCAACAGGTCCAGGAGCTGCGTACGGACGTGGTGGAGGCGGTTGACGACAACCGTGCCGTGGTCGCCAACATCACCGGTATCGCGGAGGACACCAACGGCAAGCAGTACTCGTACACGGGTGGGCACTACCTGAGCATCGTCGGTTACGAGGACGGCGGTGACACGCTGAAGATCGCCGACCCGTATGACCGGAGCAAGGACTACTGGATGGACGACGAGGACGTCGCCGACTGGGTCGCCAAGCGCGGCTACTCCAGCTGACGTCGAGCGTTGCACGGCGGCGGGCCGGGTTTCCAAGCGGAAGCCCGGCCCGCGGCTGTTTCGGTCGGTCTGGTCGGGCGCGGTGCGCCCGGTCAGGGATAGGTGGTCAGGTACACCTGCTGGTTGGCCGCGTTCGCGGTGCCACCGGTGTTGTTGATCACCCGGTTGATGGTGCCCACGCCGCCCAGCGAGACGGTGACCATGTTGGTGAACCGCACGTTCGGGTTGGTGGGCGCCTCGATGGCCCGGTCGGCGATGACGGCCGGGTTCACGTTGAAGTAGCAGTAGCTGCCCATCCCCCACGCCTGGTGACTGGTGACCGAGTCGGCCACCTTGTACGCGGGGTACCCGCGGGTCGCGCCGTTCATCCAGGCGCCCTGGTTGGGCGGGTCGTAGGGCATCTCGTTCTGGTAGAAGTACGTCCGCCCGCCGTTGCCGTTCCAGACCGTCTGGTACTTCTGGTAGTGCTCGACGAAGAGGCCGTACGCGGTGACGTTGTCGCCGTTGACAGTGAGTCCGGTGTCGGCGGTGTTCAGCGTCCATCCCGTGGGTACGCCGCTGGCGGCGTGGTCGGCCCGCCACAGCCACATATGATCGCCGATCACGTTGTCGCTGTTGACGGTCAGCGTGTTGGTTGCCTTGCCGACGTGCGGCCCGCCGATGCGGAAGAAGACGTCGTGCAGCGACGTGGGGTTGGCGGCGTGGCTCGCCGCCGAGCCGGCCGGCCCGACCTCCATGAGGACCGGCGAGTTCGTCGTGCCGGCCTCGAACATGATGCCGGCCACCTTTACACCGTCCACGTCGGCGACCCGCATCGCGACGGTGCCGTTGTCGGCCTGGATGGTGGCCAGGCCGAGGCCGAGGACCACCGTGTCGGCCCGGTTGACCTGGATCGGTTCGGTGACACGGTGGACGCCCGGGGTGAAGAGCAGGTGCTTCCCCTGGGCCAGGGCGGCGTTGATGGTTGCCGCGCTGGTGCCCTGCTGGACGATGAAGAACTGCGACAGCGAGATGGACGAGCCAGCGGGGGTCTTGTTGTACCAGCTGGTGCCGGTGGAGTTGTTGCGCAGCGCCGGCACGAACACACGGTACTCGCCGGTGCCGTCGACGTAGACGAACGGCTTCTCCCGTACCTGCGGGGTCTGCGGAATGACGGTGTGCGACGGGTTGGGGAAGTGCGGCGGCGGTGCGCCCGTGACGCCCTGGAAGACCATGTTCCAGACCGAGCCGGTCCAGCCGTTGCCGAACTCGCTGTTGCGCGAGTACCACTGCTGCTGCGAGCCGGAGACGACCAGTCCGTCGATGCGGGTGTCGGCCAGCAGGCCGCCGCTGGACCAGCCGTCGCCGCCGTTCCAGAGCTGGATCTGGTTCTGGGCGCCGCGCAGGTGCATCCGTCGGTACGGCGCGGCCTGCGACACCGCCCAGCGCTCCACGGTCTGCCCGGCCGGCAGGGTGACGGAGAGGTTCTCCGCGGCCCGCCAGAAGTTCTGGGTGGCGTTGCCGCCCATCCAGAACGCCTCGGCGCGGACATGGCCGTTGAGGTTGACGTCGTCCGGGCTCATGCCGAGGCCGGCGACCTGGGTGAAGAAGCCGAGGTTGACGTCGGCCGTGTAGGTGCCGGGCTTGAAGAGCACCGCGTAACGCTGCGGGCCGAACTGGTTGGTCTCCTGCTGGGTGAAGAGGGTGCTGAGTCGACTCTGGATGGTGGCGGTGGGGGTGCTCGGGTCGAAGACGAACGTGTTCGGCCCGAGGTTGGGGTTGCGCGGGTCGGTGGTGTCGACCGGCGGCTCGCTGGTGCCGCCGGTGGTGTTCACCGCCAGCTCCCACAGCGAGTAGCCGTAGCCGGTCCCCCGGGCGGTGCCGTACATCCGCAGGTAGCGGCCGCTGCCGGTGACGGCGAGGGTCTGCGTGCCGCCGGTGCCGGTGGTGGTCGAGTAGATGGTGGTCCACGTGTTGCCGTCGGCCGAGCTCTGGAGTTGGAAGGCCCGGGCGTACGCGGCCTCCCAGCTGAGCACCACCCGGCAGATCGACCGGGTGCTGCCGAGGTCGACGCGCAGCCACTGGGGATCGCTGGCGGCGCTGGCCCAGCGGGTGCCGGCGTTGCCGTCAACGGCGGCGGACGCCGCGAGGCCGGCGTCCTGAGTGGAGGAGGCGGTGGCCGGGCGGCCCTGTGCGGCGTTGATGCCGCCGCAGGTGGGCGTGGTACCCCCGGTCTCGCCGTAGACCTGGAACTCCCAGAGCGAGTAGCCGTAGCCGGTGCCCCGCGCGGTGCCGTACATCCGCACGTACCGGCCGGCGCCGGTGACGGCGAGGGTCTGCGTGCCGCCGGCGCCGGTGGTGGTCGAGTAGATGGTGGTCCAGGCGGCCCCGTCTTCGGAGGTCTGGAGCTGGAAGGCGCGACCGTAGGCCCCCTCCCAGAGCAGGTTCACCTGGCTGATGGTGGCCCGGGCGCCCAGGTCGACCTGGAGCCACTGGGGGTCGCTGAACGCGCTGGCCCACCGGGTGCCGGTGTTGCCGTCGACCGCGGCGGACGCGGGGGTGCCGGCGTTCTCGGTGGACGAGGCGGTGGCCGGGCGGTTCTGAGAGAGCAGGGTGGGTGCGGCCTGCGCGGGTGTCGTGGCGCCGGCCGGCGTGAGCGCCGCGACCAGGGCCACGGCCAGCCCGAGGAGCAGGTGCCGGACGCCACGCCGGGGGCGCGGACGTGCGGATGTAGCGCGAGATGTCATGACATCGCCTGTCGATAGGGGGTTACGGACGCCACGCGGTTGGGATCGGGCTCGCCCCGCGGTGCCGTGGGTGGTGCCGCCGATGCGGCGACGCGGGTCGGAGAGCGCTCTCATAGGAGTGTTGCGGCGACATTGCGACGGCGTCAAGACATCGATCTATAACACTGTCGGGAAACGCCGACGGACCGCCCGGCGGCGCACCCCGAAACCCCGTCCGCAGCCGGCCGTCCGTCGCCCACACCCCTATCGACGACGGAGGCCGGCGGACCCCCACCACGTGGCCTGGCCCCGGGTGATGCCCGACGGCGTCGGCCGGGTCAACGCCGCACTTCTACGACCGGCTGGTGGACACGCTGCTCGCCGACGGCATCCGGCCGTTCGTCACGCTCTACCACTGGGACCTGCCGCAGGCGTTGCAGGACGGGGGCGGTTGGCCGGAGCGCGCCACCGCCGAGGCGCTCGCCGACTACGCGGCTGTGGTCGCCGCCCACCTCGGTGACCGGGTGACCGACTGGAACACCGTCAACGAACCGCTCTGCATGACAAGCGCTTGGGGTTGGTGCACGTGGACTACGCCACCCAGCGCCCGGGCGGTGAAGGCGAGCGGCCTGCGCTACGCCGAGCTGATCCGCGCCCACCAGCGCCTCGCCCACACGACCGGGACCGCGCCGGTGGCCTGAACGGGGGTGGGCGAGACCGGGGCACCCTGGGCGCCGCGCCGATCGGCGCCCAGGGTGTCGGCATGTCCCGCCGGTTCGGGACAAAGCGCCACCCGCGCTCGCCCTGGCGATTAGCCTGCGGCAATGGCCGCAGCAGCCGACGAGATCGAGCAGCCCGACACCGGGCCGCGAATGTCCGAGACGGACCGGTTGACCGCGTTCAGCGACGGCGTCTTCGCCATCGTCATCACGCTGCTGGTCATTGAGCTGCGGGTTCCGGAGTACCACAAGGGTGAGTTGCTGGCCGGGCTGCTCGACGAGGGAGCGTCCTACCTGGCCTTCGTGGTGTCCTTCGTCTACGTCGGGGTCCTCTGGCTCAACCACCACGCGCTGGTCCGGCTGATCCGGGGCACCACCCTCGCACTGAGCTGGATCAACCTCGGCATCCTCTTCGGCGCGGTGATCATTCCATTCCCCACCGCCGTGCTGGCGTCCGCGTTCACCCACGGCGACACCGCCGACCGCCGCGCCGCCGTCGCCCTGTACGCGCTGGCTGCCGCCCTGATGTCGGCCCCCTGGCTGGTGTTCTTCGGTTACCTGCGCCGCCACCCGGCGCTGCTCCAGCGTGAGGTCAGTCCCGAGTACGTGCGGACGCAGCGGCTGCGACCGGTGACCGGCCTGGTTCTCTACGGGCTCAGCGGTCTGCTCGGCTGGTTCGTCAATCCCATGCTGGGCCTGATCGGCGTCATCGTCATGATCATGTATCACGCGTTCACCAGCGAAGGACTGCGCCGCCGGCGGGCCGTGGGTCGCTGACCCCCTGGATGAGGCATCCCCGCGGCCGGTCACGCCCCGGGCAGATCGGCCGGGGTGTCCACGTCGACCGGTGAGCCGGCGTCGTCGCAGGGCACCTCGACCACCAGGTCCGGGCGGGCCCGCAGCAGGTCGCGGGCCCCCCGGTCGCCGACCGCGTACCCGTCCAGCAGCGGCCAGGTCGCCCGGCCCAGCAGCACCGGATGCCCCGGCCGGCCGGCGTAGGTGGCGACCGCCACGGCGGCGCCGGCGGCGTGCGCCCGCCGCACCCGGCCGACCGCGACCGGGCTGATCAGCGGCTGGTCGACGAGAATCACCACGGCCGCCGGCGCGTCGACCGGCAGCGAGGCGAGGCCCCGGCGCAGCGACGATCCCAGCCCCTCCGGCCAGCGGTCGTGGCGCACCGGCACCGCGCCGGGCAGCTCCGGCACCTCGTCCGCGCCCGCTCCGAGCACCACGTGCACCGGCGCGCAGCCCCCGTCCCGCAGCAGCCGGATCCCGCGCCGCACCAGCGGCTCGCCGGCCAGCTCGACCAGCGCCTTGGGCCGGCCGTAGCGCCGGCCGGCGCCGGCGGCCAGCAGCAGCCCGGCGATCACCGGCAGGTCCGGCACCGATCCCACCTTCCGTGCGAGGGTGTATGCGTTGTTCGGCCGTGTATATACCAGTAAAGCTAGTCTGAGCCGGTGCGGGGCGGACCGGAGAGCGAGACAACCACCGACGAGCGGCACTCGTCCCAGGTGGCGTTCGACGTCAACGACGCGCGGCGCGAGCTGACCCTGGACAACCGCACCACCCTGCTGGACGCGCTGCGCGAACGGCTCGGCCTCACCGGGGCGAAGAAGGGCTGCGACCACGGTCAGTGCGGCTCGTGCACGGTGCTGCTGGACGGCAGCCGGGTGAAGAGCTGCCTGGTCTTCGCGGTCACCCTGGACGGCCGGTCGGTGGTCACCGTCGAGGGGCTGGCCGGGCCGGACGAGCTGTCCCCGCTCCAGGCCGCCTTCGTCGCGCACGACGCGTTCCAGTGCGGCTACTGCACCCCCGGACAGCTCTGCTCCGCCCGCGGGATGCTCGACGAGGTCACCCGGGGCTGGCCCAGCGCGGTCACCGACGACCTCACCACCCCGGCCGAGCTGACCGACGCGGAGATCCGCGAGCGGATGGCCGGCAACCTGTGCCGCTGCGCCGCGTACCCGCACATCGTCGCGGCCATTCGCGAGACGGCGACGGCGCGGTGAGACCGTTCCGCTACCACCGGCCGGCCGGCGTGGCCGAGGCGGTCGCCGTGCTGGCCGCCGAGCCGCAGGCGGCGTACCTGGCCGGCGGGACCAACCTGGTCGACCTGATGAAGCTCGGGGTGCAGCGGCCCGACCTGCTGGTGGACGTGACCCGGCTGCCGCTGGACGCCGTCGAGGAGCTGCCCGGCGGCGGGCTGCGGATCGGCGCGACGGTCCGCAACAGCGACCTGGCCGCCCACCCCGTGGTCCGGCGCGACTACCCGGTGCTGGCCCGCGCGCTGCTCGCCGCCGCCTCCGGGCAGCTGCGCAACCTGGCCACCACCGGCGGCAACCTGTTGCAGCGCACCCGCTGCGTCTACTTCCAGGACACCGGCAAGGCCTGCAACAAGCGCGAGCCGGGCAGCGGCTGCGCCGCCCGGCACGGCCAGAACCGCGACCTGGCCGTGCTGGACTGGTCCGACCTCTGCGTGGCGACCCACCCGTCGGACCTGGCGGTCGCGCTCGCCGCGCTGGACGCCGTGGTGGAGGTGCACGAGCCCGACGGTCCCCGGGACGTCCCGCTGGCGGCGCTGCACCGCTCACCCGGCGAGCACCCGGAACGGGAGACCACCCTGGCCCGGGGAGCACTGATCACCGCCGTCCGGCTGCCGCACCTGCCGGCGGCGCGCCGCTCGGCGTACCTCAAGGTGCGCGACCGGGCGTCGTTCGCCTTCGCCGTCGGCTCGGTGGCCGCGGTGCTGGACCTCGACGGCGACGTGGTCCGCGACGTCCGGCTGGCGTACGGAGCGGTGGCGCACCGGCCGTGGCGGGCGTACCGGGCCGAGGAGGAGCTGCGCGGGCGGCCGTTCAGCCCGCAGCTGGCCGCGCGGGCCGCCGACGCCGAGTTGGCCGAGGCCCGACCGTTACGGCACAACGGCTTCAAGCTGCCGCTGACCCGGGCGATCACGGTGCGGGCCCTGACCGAACTGGCCGAGGGAACCCCCGCACCATGACCACCGGCGCGGTTGGGCAGGCGTACCCCCGGTTGGAGGGTCGGGAGAAGGTCACCGGCGCGGCACGGTACGCGGTGGAGTACCCGGTGGACGGGGTCACCTACGGCTGGGCGGTGCCGGCGGCGGTGGTCCGGGGACGGATCACCCGGGTCGACGCGGCGCCGGCGCTCGCGCTGCCCGGCGTGCTCTCCGTGGTGCACCACGGCAACGCGCCCCGACTCGCACCCGGGCCGGAGCCGGACCTGTGGCTGTTGCAGGAGCCCGCGGTGCACTACCGGGGGCAGCTCATCGCGGTGGTGGTGGCCACCAGCCTGGAGGCGGCCCGGGAGGGTGCCCGGCTGGTCCGGATCGACTACGACGCCGGGCCGCACAGCACCGTCCTCACCGCCGACCACCCCGGCCTGTACCGGCCGGACCAGGTCAACCCCAGCTACCCGACGGACACCGCCGAGGGCGACTTCGACGCCGGGTACGCGGCCGCGCCGGTACGGATGGACGCCACGTACCGGACGCCGGCCTACCACAACAACCCGATGGAGCCGCATGCCACCACCGCGCAGTGGCGGGACGGGCGGCTGCTGGTGCACGACTCCAACCAGGGAGCCGCGCCGGTGCAGGCCACCCTCGCCGAGCTGTTCGAGCTGCCCCGGGAGTCGGTCCGGGTGATCACGAAGCACGTCGGCGGCGGGTTCGGCGGCAAGGGGTACGCGAAAGCCGCCGTGGTGCTGGCCGCGCTGGCGGCCCGGCAGGTGGACCGGCCGGTCCGGCTG
The DNA here is from genome assembly GCF_018070045.1 of Micromonospora sp. U21. Taxonomy (GTDB): domain Bacteria; phylum Actinomycetota; class Actinomycetes; order Mycobacteriales; family Micromonosporaceae; genus Micromonospora. The sequence continues at coordinate 98,153 of NZ_JAGPYK010000002.1, read as the reverse complement.
GCACTGACCCGGCAGCAGGTGTTCGGGCCGGTCGGCTACCGCACCCCCACCATCCAGCGGGTCCGGCTGGCCGCCGACACCGACGGGCGGCTCACCGCGATCTGCCACGACGCGATCAGCCAGACGTCGACGCTCCGGGAGTTCGCCGAGCAGACGGCGGTCTACACCCGCAGCATGTACGCCGCGCCCCACCGACGCACCACGCACCGGCTGGTCCGCCTCGACGTGCCCACGCCGTTCTGGATGCGTGCGCCGGGCGAGTGCCCTGGCGCGTACGCGCTCGAGTCGGCCATGGACGAGCTGGCCACCGTGGTCGGCATCGACCCGGTGGAGCTGCGGATCCGCAACGACCCGGCGGTCGACCCCGAGCTGGGGCGGCCGTTCACCAGCCGCAACCTGGTCGCCTGCCTGCGCGACGGCGCCCGCCGCTTCGGCTGGGCCGAGCGGGATCCCACCCCCCGGGCCCGGCGCGACGGGCGCTGGCTGGTCGGCACCGGCGTGGCCGGCGCGAGCTACCCGGCCCGGTCGCGCGCCGCCGCCGCGACGGCCACCGCGCGCCGCGACGGCGGTTTCCTGGTCCGGATCGACGCCACCGACATCGGCACCGGTGCCCGGACCGCGCTCTGGCAGGTGGCGGCCGACGCGCTGGGGGTGCCTCCGGAGCGGGTGGAGGTCCAGATCGGCGACAGCGACCTGCCGCCGGCCGGGGTGGCTGGCGGCTCGATGGGCACCGCCTCGTGGAGCTGGGCGGTGATCCGGGCGTGTGAGGCGTTGCGGGCGAAGCTCCGGGACACCCCCGGAGGGGGGCCGTCCGACGGCGAGGTGACCGCCGAGGTGAGCACCGCCGACGAGGTACGCGACCAGCCCGCGCTGCCCCGGTACGCGTACGGGGCGCACTTCGCCGAGGTGCGGGTGGACGCGGACACCGGCGAGGTGCGGGTGAACCGGCTGCTCGGGGTGTTCGCCGCCGGGCGGGTGGTGAACCCGACGACCGCGCGCAGCCAGCTCATCGGCGGCATGACGATGGGCCTGTCGATGGCGCTGCACGAGGAGGGCGTGCTCGACGAGCGGTACGGCGACTGGGTCAACCATGACCTGGCCACCTACCACATCACGGGTTGCGCGGACGTGGAGCGGATCGAGGCGCACTGGCTGGACGAGCGGGACGGCGAGCTGAATCCGGCCGGGGTGAAGGGCATCGGCGAGATCGGCATCGTCGGCACCGCGGCGGCGATCACCAACGCGGTGCACCACGCCACCGGCGTACGGATCCGGGACCTGCCGGTCCGGCTCGACAAGCTGATCGGGCTATCAGGTTTGGCTTAAATAAGCTCGTGCTGATATAAAGGTCGTCGTGCACGCCTTCGACGTGCTGGGCGATCCGGTCCGGCGCCGCATCCTGGAGCTGCTCGCCGACGGCGAGCAGACCGCCGGCGCGGTCAGCGCGGTGATCCGCGAGGAGTTCGGCATCTCTCAGCCCGCCGTGTCCCAGCATCTCAAGGTGTTGCGGGACAACGGCTTCGCCACCGTGCGACCGGAGGGCGCCCGGCGGCTCTACGCGGTCGACCCGCGCCCCCTGCGCGAGGTGGACGGCTGGCTGGAGCACTTCCGCCGGTTCTGGGCCCCGCCCCTGGCGGCACTCGCCACCGAGCTGGCCCGGGGCCGACGCGAACGTCGGCTGCGCGGGCCCGCCGACCCACCCGAGGAGAGGAACCCACAATGATCGACGCGATCGAGCAGATCAACGCCGTCCAGCGCCACGTCGGCAGCCGCACCCTGGAGGCCGGGGAGGCCCGGGTGAGCACGCTCAGCCAGACGTACCACGCGACGGTCGAGGATCTCTGGGACGCCTGCACCAACGCCGAGCGCATCCCACGCTGGTTCCTGCCGGTCTCCGGAGACCTGCGGCTGCACGGCCGGTACCAGCTCGAGGGCAACGCCAGCGGCACCATCGAGAGCTGCGACCCGCCGCACCGCTTCACCGCCACCTGGGAGTTCGGCGGCGAGGTGAGCTGGATCGAGGTGCGGCTCACCCCCGTCGACGACGAGCGGACCCGCTTCGAGCTGGACCACATCGCGCACGTCGACCAGGACCGGTGGACCCAGTTCGGGCCGGGCGCCGTCGGCGTCGGCTGGGACCTGGGCCTGCTCGGTCTCGCCTCGTACCTCGCCGGGGACGGCAGCGGGGTCTCGCCGGAGCAGAGCGTCGAGTGGAGCGCCTCCGAGGAGGGCCGGCGGTTCACGGAGCTGAGCAGCGAGCTGTGGGGGCAGGCGAGCATCGCCGCCGGCACCGACGCCGACGAGGCAAAGGCCGCCGCCGACCGCACCACCGCCTTCTACACCGGCACCCCAGCCACCTGACCCCCGCGCCCCCGCCCCCCCGTCGCCGCCGGGCCGCCGCGCCGCCGTCGCCGCCGCGCCGCCCCCGGCCGCGTCGATCTAGGGAGAATCGTGGTGATCAGAGATCACCTGGCAGTGATTCTCCCTAGATCGACGCGTAAGGTGCTGGGGCATGACCGGTACGGCGTACTCGCACTGCTCATACTGCGGCGCCGTCTACGCGGCGGCGGGCTGGCCGCGGGCCTGCCCGGCCTGCGGGGAGACCGTCTGGCGCAACCCGCTGCCCGTCGCGGTGGCGGTGCTGCCGGTCCGCACCGCCGGGGGCCTGGGTGTGGTGGTGGTCCGCCGGGACATCGAGCCGGCCCGCGGGCTGCTCGCGCTGCCGGGTGGCTTCATCGAGTACGGCGAGGAGTGGTCCGACGCGCTGGTCCGTGAGCTGCGGGAGGAGACCGGGCTGGTGGCGGCAGCCGAGGACGCCCGGTTGTTCGCGGTGCACGGTGCCCCGGCGGGCGGCACGATGATGGTCTTCGGGGTGCTGCCCGAGCGTCGAGCGGAGGAGCTGCCGCCGTCGGCGCCGACCGAGGAGGCGACCGAGTGGCTGGTGCTCACCGAGCCGGTCGAGCTGGCATTCTCGACCCACACCCGGGTGCTCGCCGACTTCCTCACCCCGGGCGGCCGCGCCTGACCTCCCACTCCCCCGCCCCGGCGCCGCGCGACCTGTCCGGTGGTCAGCGGGGCAGCGCGTCGTCGGTGCCGGCGAGGTAGCCGCTGGCCTGGAGGTCGAACAACTCGCGGTAGAGACCACCGGCCGCCATCAGCTCGTCGTGACTGCCGTGCTGGACGAGTCGACCGCGGTCCATGACGAAGATCCGGTCGGCGTGCCGGACGTTGGCCAGCCGGTGGGTGAGCAGGACGACCGCCCGGTCCGGTCGGCGACGCAGATGCTGGAACAGGGCGTGTTCGGCGCGGGCGTCCAGGGCTGCTGACGGCTCGTCGCAGATCAGCAGGGCGGCGTCCCGGTAGAGGCCCCGGGCGGCGACCAGGCGCTGCCACTGCCCGCCGGACAGCTCGTGGCCATTCTTGAACTCCCGGTCGAGCAGGGTGTCGTAGCCGTGCGGCAGGCCGACGATCATGTCATGCGCGGCAGCCGACGCGGCCGCCTCCTGCACGCTGGGGCCGGGTCGATCCGACGGGCGGTCGTGCCGGCCGACGCGGATGTTCTGCCCGGCGGTGAACGGGAACTTCCACCACTCCTGCGTCATCACGGCCACCTGCGCGCCGAGCGCGCGTGGGTCGAGCTCGACGGCATCGACGCCGTCCCAGCGGATCACCCCGCCGGTCGGCCGGTAGAGCCCCGCGATCAGCTTGGCCAGGGTGGTCTTGCCAGAACCGTTCTCGCCGACCAACGCGATCACCTCGCCGCGACGAACGGTCAGGCTGACCCGGTCGACCGCGGGCGCGTCGGTGTCCGGGTAGCGCAGGCTCACCTCGTCCACCTCGATCGCATCGACACCGTCGGCCACCCGGTCGCCGCCGACCGGCACGCGGGTGTGAGCACGGTCGAGGAAGTCGCGGTAGTCCTGGTAGTAGAGGGCGTCCTCGTAGAGCGAGTTGGTGGCCACGACCGCCACGCCCAGGCTGGTCCGCGCCGACTGCAGGGCGAGCATGGCGGTCGCCGCGGCGGCGAGGGCGACCATTCCGTTCAGCAGCAGGCCGCCGAGGACCGCGTACACCCCGAAGGTGGCCAGCCCCGCCACCGTGGCGCCGACCACGCGGGTGCCGGTCTGCGAGCGGACCAGCCGCAACTGGGCCCGGGTCTCGACGGCCATCACAGCCCGGTACTCGGCCAGCAGGAAGTCGCGCATCTGGTAGGCGCGGACCTCCGCGGCGGTGCGTCGGTTGGCCATCAGATGGGCGAGCATCCACATCCGACGTCGCCGGGTGATCCGGGCCAGCATCGCCAGGTACTCACGGCGGGCCATCCGCACCGCTGTGACCGCCTGCGGCACCGCGGCGAGGAGCAGGAACGGCAGCAGCAGCGGCTGGATGACGGTCACCGCGACCGCGGTGGCGAGCATTCCGACCACGCCGGTGACCAGATTGACCGTGTGGTCGACGATGTACGCCGCCTCGCCCATCCCCCGGTCCCGCACACGGTCCATCTCCTCGGCGAACCCCGCGTCGTCGAACGCGGCCAGGTCCACCGCCGTGGTCGCCTCGAACAGTCGCAGCTCCACCTGGTAGTTGATCTGCGGGGTCAACCGGGCCTGAGCCCAACCGGCGGCGATCGTCAGGCCACCGCGCGCCGACACCGCAACCGCGGCCACGATCAGCGCCGGCAGGGCCGAGCGGACCCGGTCGGGCGTGGGACCGGAGGCGAACAGCTCGCGCAGCACGCTGGTCGTGGCGAGCAGGCCGAACGTGGTCATCACCCCGGCGGCGACGTTCAGGCCGATCGAGGCGACCGCGTCCCGCCGGCTGGTGGCCCAGGCCAGCGCGACCGCCTCGCGGACCAGGCGGGGCAGCCGACGGGCCACCGTCCAGAAGCTGGTGTGAGCGAACTCCCTAGCGTGGTGCATCCAGACGGCGTCCTCCAGCTCCGGCAGCATCGAAGGGTCGCCCGGCTGATCGTCGTCCTGGGGAGCGGTGCGCTGGCGGGTCATCGACTCCACGGACCCTCCTCGGGACGGGATCAGAATGCCGCTCGACACTACTGCGCGCAACCGTCCGATGTCTTCAGGTGATCGGCGCGTCGCACGGGTGTGCCAATGGCGTGTTGGCGCCAACCGGATGATCCCGAGACGGCCAGGTCAGCCGGTCGGCGTCTCCGAGCGGAAGCTGTGACCCAGTTCGGCGCCGAGTCCGAAGTAGTGGCGGAAGTTGTAGATCAACGGATGCCAGGCCGCCGGGTCGACATGGTTGGTGCCGGGCACGACGACCTGGCCGAGGGCCCACGCCGAGGAGATCGGGGCCAGGTTCGCGCTGCCGTCGTCGTTCTCGGTGCTCAGCAGCGCCACCGGGGTACCGAAGTACAGGATGCTCGGGGTGATCGTCAGGTGCTCGGTGACCGTTGGTGTGTGGCTGATCGTCATGGTCGCCGGCCGTACGGCCGCCATCCTTCGGCCCCCGCCGAAACGACCGTTCCGGGTCCGCCCCGCCAGCCAGGTCAGCGGGTCAGGCTGGTGGCGGGCCCTCGGTGACCGGCAGCAGCACCCGGAAGGTGGTCCGCCCGGGCTCGGTCTCCACCCGGATGTCGCCGTGGTGCTTGTGCACCACGATCCGGTACGAGATGTCCAGCCCCAGCCCGGTGCCCGCCCCCACCGGCTTGGTGGTGAAGAACGGCTCGAAGATGCGGGGGCGCACGTCGGGCGGGATGCCGGGCCCCGTGTCGGTGATCTCCACCGCCAGCAGGTCACCGACGCGTCCGGTGCGGACGGTCAGCACGCCCTTCTCCCCCATCGCGCCCAGCGCGTTGTCGATCAGGTTGGTCCACACCTGGTTCAGCTCGGCGGCGTACGCCGGGACCGGCGGGAGGCTGCGGTCGTACTCGCGGACCAGCTTGACCTGGGCGGGGATCTTGCCCTTGACCATCACCAGCGTGGCGTCGAGCAGGTCGTGCACGTCCACCACCCGGTGCGGCGCGCGGTCCAGCTGGGAGTACTGCCTGGCGGCACCGACCAGGCCGGAGATCCGGGTCACCGCGTCGCCGATCTCGCGCATCAGCAGCTCGGTGTCGACGGTGTAGGTGAGCCAGCGCCGCCCAGGTCTCCAGCAGGCCGTCCACCACCGGATACAGCTTCTCCTCCGGCGGGTGCCAGGGCTTGAGCAGGTAGTGGTCCAGGTCGACCACGTTGATCGCCTCGATCGCGGCGTCGGTGTCCGCGCACGCGGTGAGCAGCACCCGGCGAGCGGCCGGGAAGATGTCCACCGCGGCCTCCAGGAACTCGACGCCGGTCATCTCCGGCATCCGGTGGTCCGCCAGCAGCAGCGCCACCTGCTCGCCGCGAAGCTTGACCTCCCGCAGCGCGTCCAGCGCCTCCGGACCCGAGGCGGCCCGCAGCACCCGGTAACGGTCGCCGTAACGGCGACGGATGTCCCGGGCCACCGCCCGGGACACCACCGGGTCGTCGTCGACGGTCAGGATCACCGGGTTCGCCATGGCGCCCATGAAACCACCCTGCCGGGGGTCCACCGCGCGGGGCGCGGGCCGGGGCGCCGATACAGGGTTGGCCAGGCATCGGGCGGGTAAGCCGGGTCGCCGCGCGGGTGGCCGCACACCGACGACCCGCCGGCAGCCGCGCACACCTTCCGGGGGGCCCATGGCGGACGCGTCGACGACCGGACCGACATCGGATCGGGTCGTGGAGCTGCGGGTGCACGGCGTCTCCGGGGCGGGGGCCGACCAGGTGCTGGACCGGCCGCACGTCAATCAGGTCGCCGGGGACCGCAGCGGCGGGTTCTACCGCCCACGTGAGGGCTATCCGGACTCCAAGGGCACCGGCGGGATGACGCTGGAGGCGTACCGCTGGAGCGACCTGCCGTCCGGCACGGCCGTGCGGACGCTGTCGCTGGTGTTCCTGTTGCCGTTCATGCTCTGCAACGTGGCGCTCTGGATGCGCCCGGCGAGCCACGCCTCGAAGCACGGCATCGTCGCGCTGTGCCGGGTGCTCGCGCTCACCCTCACCATGCTCTACGTGCTCTCCATCGTCGGGGTGGCGCTGGACCTGATCGCCTGGCGCTGCATGGGCACCCCGTCCTGCATGGCCGGGCGGAGCTGGCTGTCCTGGCTCGGCGGGCGCTCGCCCGGGTTGCGCCTCGGCCTGCTGGCGCTGGTGCCGGTCGCCGCCGTCGGAGTGGTCTGGTGGCTGGGCGCCCGCCCCGGCCACTCGTTCGACGCGTTCCGGACCCGGGAGCCGGCAGCCTCCGCGCACCCCCAGTTGAGCGCGGTCGGCCAGTGGGACGGCACCCCACTGGTGAGCCGGCTGCGCTCGGTGCACGTCGCCGCCGCGTTCGCCACCCTGGACGGCAGCCTGCTGGCCGCCCGGGACAGCGAGGGTGCCTCATGGGAGATGGCGGTGCTGGTCGTGGCCACCGGGGCGGTGCTGCTCGCCTGCCTCGTCCTGCTCTCCACGGTGCAGAGCATCGACCGGCCCGGCCCGTCGGCCCGAATCGACAACCTCACACGCGGGCTCCGTACGATCGCCTGCGGCCTGACCATCCTGGTGATCGTGCACACGATCAGCAGTCCGGAGCCGTGGCCGCAGGGCCGCGAGCTGCCCGGGTACGGCGCCATCGTGGCCTGGCTGTTCGCCAGCCAGACCGCGCTGCTGGTCGTACTCGCCGTGTTGGTGATCTGGCGACGGGGCGGCCCGCCGGGGGGTTCGCCGCTGCGCGCGCTGGGCGCGCCGGCCTTCGTCACGATGGCCGCCGGCCTCGCCGTGGCGTTCTCCGCCGAGCTGGTGTACCGCGTGTCGGATCTGCTGGACCGCGACGGGGAGACCGCTGAGCGACTGGCCACCAGCCCGCCACTGGCGTACAAGTGGGCGATCTTCGGGTTCTTCATCGCGGTGCTGACCGCCCTGCTGGTCGGCGGCGTGGTCACGGTGCTGACCCGGCGCGAGCGGAGGCGGGCCGCGGAGGCGATCGTGGCCGCCGACTTCCCGCACGCACCGCCCGAGGCGGCGGAGCGGCTGCGCCAGGTCGAACAGGCGGTGGCCCGGGCCCGGTTCACCGAGCGGCTGCCCCCGCTCACCGTGGTCTACGCCGGGCTGGCCGCGCTCGGCCTGGCCGCCAGCGTGCTCGGCCTGCTCCAGCTCTATCCCGGTGACGTGATCCAGCGCTACGTCGGGGTGCCCGCCGACATGGTCAACTTCCTGATCGGGATGGGCAGCTACGCGATCGCCGCGATCCTGCTCGGGCTGGTGATCGGCGGCATCTTCGCCTACCGGACGGCGCAGTTCCGCCGGTACGTCGGCGTGCTCTGGGACCTGGGAACCTTCTGGCCCCGGGCCGCGCACCCCTTCGCCCCGCCGTGTTACGCCGAGCGGGCCGTACCGGAGTTGACCCGGCGGATCACCTATCTGGTCGACGAGGGCGAGTCGGTGCTGCTGGCCGGGCACAGCCACGGCTCCGTGCTGCTCGCCGCCACGGTGCTGCAACTGCCGCCCCGGGTCACCGACCGGGTCGCTCTGCTGACCTACGGGACGCCGCTGCAGCGGATGTACTCGCAGCTGTTTCCCGCGTACGTCGACGACGACGTGCTGCGCGAGATCGGCGAGCGGGTCGGCTGGCGCTGGCTGAACCTGTGGCGGGAAACCGACCCCATCGGCGGTTGGATCTTCGCTTCGCACCGTCCCGGGGACCGCCGGACGCGCACCGGGCCGGAGGCGGCGGTGGACCGCCGGTTGATCGACCCGCACGACGTGGTGCCGCCGCCGTACGACAGCGTGCCGCCGCCGATCATCGGGCACTGGCCGTGCGAGTCGGACGAGGCGTTCGCGGCCGCGGAACGGGACCTGACCGAGCGGCTGCGCGCGGGCCGGCGGCGGGCCGGCTGAGCGGGCGGCCGGATATCGTCGTCGGGTGACCGCGTCCAGGCAGCCCGAGCGCCGGCTCATCGCCTCGAACAAGAAGGCCCGGCACGAGTACACCGTGCTCCGCACGTACGAGGCGGGCATCGTGCTGGTCGGCACCGAGGTGAAGTCGTTGCGCGAGGGGCGGGCGTCGCTGGCGGACGCGTTCGCCCACGAGCGCGACGGCGAGCTGATGCTGTACGGCCTGCACATCGCCGAGTACGGCTACGGCAGCTGGACCAACCACACCCCCCGGCGCACCCGCAAGCTGCTGCTGCGCCGGGCCGAGATCGACCGGATCCTGGAGAAGGTCCGCGAGGGTGGGGTGACCCTGGTGCCGCTGTCGATGTACTTCGACAACGGCTGGGCCAAGGTCGAGCTGGCCCTGGCCCGGGGCAAGCGCTCGTACGACAAGCGGCAGGCGCTGGCCGAGCGGGACGCCAACCGGGAGATGGCCCGCGAGCTGGGCCGCCACCTCAAGGGCCACCCCCGCCGGGTCTGACCCCATCTGGCCGCCCTCCCGGTGGCGCGGTATGCGGGGCGGCGCGCCCGGACATCGTTGACGTCGTCCAGAGGACGTGGTGTGCTCAGTCGGCACCGTTAATGGAAACGGTGTTCATTGGCTTGAAGTGGAGGAGAACCATGTCGCTCACCGTCCCGCCCGCCCTGCTCGATGCCGCCGAACGCGGCCCCGTCGACGACGACGCCTTCGTCGCCTGCGTCCGCGACTCACTGCCGTACGCCTGGGCCACCGTCAGCCGGGTGGTCGCCGAACTGGAATCCAGCGGATCCGACCGCGCCGACAACGTCGTGCCCCCGCCGACCGACGCCGACCGGGGGCAACTGCTCCGGGCACTGGCCAGCGACGCGATCCGCGCCGGCCTGGAGCGGCACTTCGGGGTTCGGCTCGCATTCCAGAACTGCCACCGGGTGGCGGCCTTCCGCCCGGCGGCGGTGGACGGGCCGGCCTACCGCCGCTTCGTCTCGCCGCGTGGTCAGTTGCTCAACCAGTCGCCCGAGCTGCGCAACTGCTGAGCGCGCCCGGTGGACCCGTCGGCCGCGCCGGCGGGTCCACCGGCACTGCGGGGCGTGACGGCCGGGGCGCAGCGCCACCAGATGTCCCGCAATTGCGGTCTGAACAACCCCGAGGGGTACGCAGAACCTGGCTCTTGCGGGCTTTCGCACTCGCAGATGCGCCCGCTAAGGTGAGCCGGTGACGATGTTCCGGATCGGCGAGGCGGCCGACCTCCTCGGGGTGAGCGCCGACACGATGCGCCGCTGGGTGGACGCCGGGCGCCTGGCCGCCGGGCGCGACGAGCACGGCCATCGGGTCATCGACGGCGCCGACCTGGCGGGTTTCGCCCGCGCCCAGGCCGCCGACCCGGCCGCGGGCGCCGAGCGCTCCTCCGCCCGTAACCGGCTGCGCGGCATCGTCGTCGACGTGCGCAAGGACGCCGTGATGGCCCAGGTCGACATCCAGGCGGGCCCGTTCCGGATCGTGTCGCTGATGAGCCGGGAGGCGGTCGACGAGCTGGACCTGCGGGTCGGCTCGGTGGCCGTGGCGGTGATCAAGTCGACCACGGTCGTCGTGGAGCGGGCCGCTCCCGCCGCGCCGGCCAGGGGAAGGTCGGGCGGATGAGCGCGCGGGCGAGGCGCACGGCGCTGGCCGCGCTGGTGGCGTTGGCCGGGCTGGCGGTGGCCGGCTGCGGCGGGGGCGACGACCCGGCGCCGGGCGGCAGCGGGGACGGCCGGGTCAACGGCACGGTGACCGTGTTCGCCGCCGCCTCACTGACCGAGTCGTTCACCCGTATCGGCAGGGACTTCGAGGCCGCGTACCCGGGCAGCACCGTGACGTTCAACTTCGCGGGCAGCTCGGCCCTGGCCAACCAGATCAACCAGGGCGCGCCGGCGGACGTGTTCGCCTCCGCCGCTGCGCGGAACATGACCACGGTGACCGAGGCCGGCGACGCCGACGGCACGCCGGCAACCTTCGCCCGCAATCAGCTGGTGATCGCGGTGCCCCGGGGCAACCCGGCGGGGGTGACCGGGCTGGCCGACCTGACCCGGCCGGGCGTGAAGGTGGCGCTCTGCGCCGACCAGGTGCCCTGCGGCACGGCTGCCCGGTCCGCGCTGGACGCGGCCGGGGTCGCGTTGACGCCGGTCACCCTGGAGCAGGACGTCAAGGGCGCGCTGGCCAAGGTGAAGCTGGGCGAGGTCGACGCGTCTCTGGTCTACCGCACGGACGCGCGCGCGGCGACCGCCGACGTGACCGGCGTCGAGTTCCCCGAGTCGGCGCGGGCGGTCAACGACTACCCGATCGTGGCGCTCAAGGACGCACCGAACCGGGCGGGCGCGCCGGCCTTCGTCGCGTACGTCCGCTCGGCGCCGGCGCAGGCGGTCCTCGCCGAGGCCGGGTTCCAGGGCCTGTGAGCCGGGTCCTCGACGCCGCCGCGCCCCGGCGGCGCGGCCGGGTGCCGGCAGCGCTGCTGATCCCGGCCGGGATGGGGCTGCTCTTCCTCGTCCTGCCGCTGGCCGGGCTGGTCGTCCGGGCACCGTGGACGACGTTGCCGCAGCGGCTCACCGAGCCGGGGGCGCTGACCGCGCTGCGACTGTCGGTGCAGACCGCGACCCTGGCCACCGTGCTCTGCCTGCTGCTCGGGGTGCCACTGGCCTGGCTGCTGGCCCGGGTCGAGTTCCCCGGCCGACGGCTGGTCCGCGCCCTGGTCACCGTGCCGCTGGTGCTGCCGCCGGTGGTCGGCGGGGTGGCGCTGCTGCTGGTCTTCGGCCGGCGCGGTCTGATCGGCGGGTGGCTCGACGCCACGTTCGGCGTCACCCTGCCGTTCACCACCGCGGGCGTGGTGCTGGCCGAGTCGTTCGTCGCCATGCCGTTCCTGGTCATCGCCGTGGAGGGTGCGCTGCGGGCCGCCGACCACCGCTACGAGGAGGCCGCCGCGACGCTGGGCGCCGGCCGGTGGACCACCTTCACCCACGTCACGCTGCCGCTGGTGGCGCCGGGTTTGGCCGCCGGCGCGGTGCTCTGCTGGGCCCGGGCGCTCGGCGAGTTCGGCGCCACCATCACCTTCGCCGGCAACTATCCGGGCCGGACGCAGACCATGCCGCTCGCCGTCTACCTGGCGTTGGAGACCGACCTGGAGTCCGCGATCGTGCTCAGCCTGGTGCTGCTCACCGTCTCGGTGGGCATCCTGGCCGCGCTGCGTGACCGCTGGATCACCGGCCCATGACCGCGCCGCTGCTCGACGCCCGGCTCGTCGTCGACCGGGACGCCTTCCGGCTCGAGGTGCCGTTGCGGGTCGCGCCCGGCGAGGTGGTCGCGCTCCTCGGGCCCAACGGTGCCGGCAAGACCACCGCGCTGCGCGCGCTGGCCGGGCTGCACCCGCTCACCGCAGGGCACGTCACCCTCGACGGCGTCGACCTGGACCGGCCGGCGAGCCGGGGCTGGGTGCCCACCGAACGCCGGCCCATCGGCGTGGTCTTCCAGGACTACCTGCTCTTTCCGCACCTGAGTGCCCTGGACAACGTGGCCTTCGGCCCGCGCCGGCACGGCATCGACCGGCGGGCGGCGCGGGCCACGGCCCGGGACTGGCTCGGCCGGGTGGGGCTGGCCGGGCAGGCGCACCGCCGGCCCCGGCAGCTCTCCGGCGGGCAGGCGCAGCGGGTGGCGCTGGCCCGGGCACTGGCCGTCGAGCCGTCGCTGCTGCTCCTGGACGAGCCACTCGCCGCGCTGGACGCCCGCACCCGGTTGGACACCCGCGCGGAGCTGCACCGCCACCTGTCCGCGCACCAGGGCGCGACGGTGCTGGTCACCCACGACCCGCTGGACGCGCTGGCGCTGGCCGACCGACTCGTCATCGTGGAGGGTGGGCGGGTGGTCCAGGAGGGCGACGGCCCGAGTGTCACGGCCCGGCCGCGCACCGACTACGTGGCCCGGCTGGTCGGGCTGAACCTCTATCGGGGGCGGGCGGAGGGGCACGGCGTGCGGGTCGCGCCGGAGCTGACCCTCACCGTCGCCGACCGGCTGAACGGCGAGGCGTTCGTCGCGTTCCGCCCGGCGGCCGTGGCCCTGCACCCCGCCCGGCCGGAAGGCAGCCCGCGCAACACCTGGGCGGGCACCGTGGCCGGCGTCCAGCGGCACGGCGACAACGTGCGGGTGCAGCTGGACGGGCCGATCGGGGTGGCCGCGGACGTCACCCCGGCCGCCGCCGCCCAGCTGCGGCTGATCCCCGGCCAGCGGGTCTGGGTGGCGGTCAAGGCGACCGAGACGCACGCCTACCCGGCCACCGGCTGACCCCGACCCTCGGCCCGGCCGCGATCAGCCGACGACGCAGGTCGGTATGCGCGGTGGGCCGCCGGCCAGCACCGGGTCAGCCGGCGAGCAGGTCTGCGTGCGCGGCCCGTAGCCGAGCCAGCGCCGGGTCGCTGCCCGGAACGACGCGTCGGTCCAGCTCGGCCCACACCTCGGCCAGCGCCGCGCGCACGGCACCCAGCTCGGCGGCGTGCCGGTGACTGCTGCGCCGGTGCTGCTCGTCGAGGCGACGGGCCCAACCGGCGGTGACCGCGGCGAGCCGGTCGGCGTCGGCGCGGGCCTGTGCGCCACTGCGGGCAGCGGCGGCCGGGACGATCGCGGCGACCGGGCGGTGGTCGCCGTCGCGGGTGACGACGGTGACCACGTCGGTCAGCTCGGCCAGCGCCACGAGCTGGCTGAACCGGGTGCGCGCCTCGCGCAGCGGCACGGAGCGCGGCGGGTCGGGGTGCGGGGTGAGCGCGGGGACGGCCATGGATGCATGGTGCCGCCCGGGTACGACAGAACCCGCCTTCGTCAGTGGACGGTGGGCCGCGGGGCGGCCCGCCCGGCCAGCCACTCGTCGGCCAGCACCGACCAGACCTCGAGGTCGATCCGCCCGTGCGGACCCGGGTAGACCTGGCGGAGCGTGCCGTCGTGACGCAGGCCGAGACGGCGGGCGAGCGCGATGCTGCGGGCGTTGTCGGCGTTGGTGCGCCACTCCACCCGCTGGATGCCGCGCTCGCGTACCGCCCAGTCGACGATCCGGCGGACCGCCGGCGCGACCATGCCGCGCCCCTGCGCCGCGGGCTCCACCCAGCAGCCCACCTCGCAGACACCCAGCGCGGCGTCGAACGACACGAACATGACCCCACCGACCAGCGTGCCGCGCCACCACAGGCCCCAGATGCCGCCGGCGTCACGGGCCCAGCGCTCCGCGTACCGCTGGAGCACCGCCCGGGCCGAGGGCAGGTCGGTGGCGACGAAGGACGGCGACACCCAGGGCTGGATGTGCTCCCGGGCCCGGTCCAGATTGGCGAGGAACTCCTCGGCCCGCCACGGGTCCAGCGGGCGCAGCTCGACCTCCTCGGTCAACGGCAGGGCGAACACCGGGCCTCCACGGGGTGCGGGTCGGGACGTCGGGTAGCAGGTTCGCACAGGCCCGCCGGCCGGACCCAGCGCGGGGCGGGTCACGCCGGCGCTCAGGCCGCCCGGGGCGCGCTCAAATGATCATGTGGGTCCAGTAGCTGAGCCAGAGCACGAACAGCGCACCCTGGACCAGGGCGAGAGCCGCGGTCAGCCACACGTCGACGGTGGCGCGGCGTGCCCAGCGGGCCAGCACCAGGGCGACCGGGAAGGCGGCGAGCAGGTAGCGCAGCAGGCTCTTGTAGACCGGCGGGCCCATCGACAGCGGCACCAGCACCATGAGCACGCCGTATACCAGGTAGGCCAGCTCGCGGCGGCGGAACCCGGCGACGAGCACGGCCAGCACGGCCACGGCGAACCAGACCCGGGCGGCGTCGCGTGGCTCTCCGGCCAGTCCGCCCAGCAGCACCGGCACCGGGTTCTGCACCCTGATCCCCCACCCAGTCTGCTGGGCGTGCTGGTAGGCGAACCAGTCCCCGCCCCGCCACCGGCAGAACGCCATGAAGGTGAACCAGCCGGCGGGCAGCAGCAGCAACGGCCAGCCGATCCGCAGGTACCCGAGCAGAGCGCGTGGGCCGAGCCGCCAGTCGTGCTGGCGCAGCAGCACCAGCGCCAGTGGCAGCGCGACGACGAAGCCGACCGAGCGGCTCATCGCCAGGAAGTAGCCGAGCACGCCGACCAGCAGCCACTGGCGGCGCTCCGCGTGGTAGAACGCGGCCAGCGCGAGGCAGACGAAGAGCGACTCGGTCAGCGCGGCCTGGAACAGGAACGCGGTCGGCAGCAGCACCAGGTAGCGGGTGAACCGGCGGGCCGCGTCCGGGTCGCCGAGCAGCAGCTCGGCCAGTCGACAGCCGTACCAGAGGGCCAGCAGGAAGGCGACGTTGCTGATCAGCAGCAGGGCCAGCGCGTTGTCGCCGCCGAGCAGCGCGCCGACCGGCCGGGCCAGGAACGGGTAGAGCAGCGGGAAGCCGAAGTCCCGCCACGGCCCGGTCAGCGGCAGTTCGCTCAGCCGCAGGTAGAGCAGCGCGTCCCAGGCGAACCAGAAGGAGACCCACCGGTGCCCGGAGACCTCCCGCTGCTGCGTCCACATCAACGTCTCGTCGGCCGGCGGCGCGCCGGGGATGCCGTCCCAGGCGTGCAGGACCAGGAGCCCGACCAGGGTGAGCAGCAGCTTCGCGCCGAGGAACAGGCCGAGCAGGTACGGCCAGGGCGCCGGCACCCGGCGGGCCAGCCCTGCGCCGGACCGGGCCGCAGCGGCCAGCCGGGCGGCGAGCGCCGTCGCGCGCCCCCGGCCGCTCCGCCACCGGCGCATCCGCCCGCTCCCCCGGTCCGCCCCGGCCCACCCTCCGCGCGGGGGCGCCGCCCTTCCCGTTGTACGCCGCCGCGCGCCCCGCCGGAGCCGAAACCGTCACATACCGGCACCGCCGCGGGGGTGAAGTCCGCCGCAGAACGGGTACGCGCCGCGCCTCAACCACAGCGGTGAGCAGGGAGCGCGGCGGCATGAGCGAGCAGCACAGCACGGTGGTCATCGGTGCGGGACCGGCAGGTCTCACGGCGGCGTACGAGCTGCTCCGGCACGGCCTGCCGGTCACGGTCTTCGAGGCCGACGAGGTGGTCGGCGGGATCAGCCGGACCGTGGAGCGCGACGGGTGGCGGTTCGACATCGGCGGGCACCGGTTCTTCACCAAGGTGCCCCGGGTGGAGGCGTTCTGGCACGAGATCCTGCCGGACGAGGACTTCCTGACCCGGCCCCGGATGAGCCGGATCTTCTACCGGGGGGCGCTGTTCAACTACCCGCTCAGCGCGGCGAACGCGCTGCGCAACCTGGGGCTGCCGGAGGCGACCCGCTGCCTGGGCTCGTACGCCCGGGCCCGGTTGCGTCCGCCCCGGGACCAGTCGCACTTCGAGGGCTGGGTGTCGGCCCGGTTCGGCTGGCGGCTGTACTCGATCTTCTTCAAGACGTACACCGAGAAGGTCTGGGGGATGCCGGCCGATCGGCTGCAGGCCGACTGGGCGGCGCAGCGGATCAAGAACCTGTCGCTGGCGAAGGCGATCCGCAACGCGGTGCTGCCCCGGCGGTACCGCACGGACGTGACCAGCCTGATCGAGCAGTTCCAGTACCCGAAGTACGGGCCGGGGATGATGTGGGAGCGGTGCGCCGAGCAGGTGCGCCACCGTGGCGGAGACCTGTCGACCGGCACCTGGGTCACCGCGGTGCACCGGGACCCGGCGCGGCGGCGGGCGATCAGCGTGACCGTCAACGGGGTGGGCGGGCAGCGCACCGAACCGGCCGACCACGTGGTCTCGTCGATGCCGATCTCGGAGCTGGTGGCCGCGCTGCGCCCGGCGCCGCCGCCGGAGGTGCTGGCCTGCGCCGCCGACCTGCGCTACCGGGACTTCCTGACCGTCGCGCTGGTGGTGCCGGCCGAGTTCTCCTTCCCGGACAACTGGATCTACGTGCACGACCCGGGAGTGCGGGTGGGCCGGATCCAGAACTTCGGTTCCTGGTCGCCGTACCTGGTCAAGGACGGTCGCACCTGTCTGGGCCTGGAGTACTTCGTCTTCGAGGACGACGAGATGTGGCGTACCCCCGACGCCGACCTGGTGGCGCTGGCCACCGCCGAGCTGGAGCGGCTGGGGTTGGCCCGGCCCGGCGTGGTGGAGGCCGGCTACGTGGTGCGGATGCCGAAGGCGTACCCGGTGTACGACGAGCGCTACCAGCACAACGTCGACGTGATCCGGGCCTGGCTGGCCGAGGAGGTGCCGAACGTGCACCCGGTGGGGCGCAACGGCATGCACCGCTACAACAACCAGGACCACTCGATGCTGACCGCCATGCTCACCGCGGAGAACATCGCCACCGGCAGCACGCACGACGTCTGGTCGGTCAACGTGGAGCAGGACTACCACGAGCAGTCCACCGGCGGCGACGGGCACCGGGGCACGGGCCGGGACGCGCCGGTGCTGCCCAGCCGGATCACCACGGCCCCGATCACCGCACCCGGGGGTGCCGGCTCCACCGGGGACGGCGACCGGCCGGCGCAGGTGCCGCTGGGCTGACGGCGCTGGAGGGATCCGGACGGACGGGACAGGAAAACGCTTACCTTGCGCCTATTGACGGTCATCACTGGCTGTCAGTACCGTGACGCGGGCAGCGAAGAAAGCGCTTTCCGACCCTCGCCGTCCGACAGGGAGCGCCCCTATGCCCAAAATCCTGCGCGCGTTCTGCCTCGCCCTGCTCGCCGTCGCCACCGTCCTGAGCACGACCACCGCCCTGCCCGCCGAGGCCGCCCCCCGCTTCCGGGTGCTGGTCTTCTCCAAGATCACGAACTTCTACCACGACTCGATCCCGGCCGGCATCGCCGCGATCCAGCAGCTCGGCACCGCCCACAACTTCGAGGTCGTGGCCACCACCGACGCGGCGGCCTTCACCGACGCCAACCTCGCCACCTTCGACGCCCTGGTGTTCAACAACACCAACTCCACCCCGGCCTCCGGTGACCTGCTCAACGCCAGCCACCGGGCGGCGTTGCAGACCTTCATCCGCAACGGCGGTGGCTGGGCCGGCCTGCACGCCGCCTCAGCCAGCGAACGCGACTGGCCTTGGTACGAGGGCCTGGTCGGCACGATCTTCGACTTCCACCCCGACTTCTCCGCCACCGGCGGTACCTATCCCGGCCGGGTGAAGGTGCTCGACCGGGCGCACCCCTCGACGCGGAACCTGCCGGAGCTGTGGGAGCAGAGCGAGGAGTGGTACAACTGGCGGACCAACCCGACCGGCAACGTGCACACGCTCGCGCAGATCAAGGTGCGCGACGGGATCAGCGGGCTGGACGAGGGCGTCGACCACGCGTACTCCTGGTGTCAGCGCTACGACGGCGGCCGGTCCTGGTTCACCGCCGGCGGGCACGCCAGCTCCCGGTTCAGCGAGCCGGCCTTCCTGGAGCACCTGCGCTACGGCATCGAGTGGGCGGCCGGCGCGGTCGCCGGCGACTGCTCGGCCACCGAGACCGGCAACTTCGAGCGGGTGGGGCTGGTCACCGAGAACCTCGCCGACCCGTTCGAGCTGGCCGTCGCCCCCGACCGCAAGGTCTACTACATCCAGCGCACCGGCGCGCTAAAGGTCGTCAACCAGGACACCCTCCAGGTCACCACGCTGCTGGACCTCGCCTACACCTCGGCGATGACCGACCAGTCCGACGGGCTGCTCGGAATGACCCTGGACCGCAACTTCGCCAGCAACGGCTGGATCTACCTGCTCTGGTCGGACAAGACCCTCAAACAGCTCAACCTGTCCCGCTTCACGGTCGCCAACAACAGCGTCGCGCTCTCGTCGGAGAAGCGGCTGCTGGCCATCCCCACCTTCCGCGGGGTGGGCCGGGCCAACTCGCACATGGGCGGCTCGCTGACCATGGACGCCGCCGGGCGGCTCTACGCCGCCATCGGCGACAACACCGACCCGTTCGCCTCCAGCGGGTACACGCCGATCGACGAGCAGGCCGGCCGGGCCGCCTGGGACGCCCAGGGCACCGCCGGCAACACCAACGACCTGCGCGGCAAGATCCTGCGGATCACCCCGCAGGCCGACGGCACGTACACCGTCCCGAGCGGCAACCTGTTCCCCGCCGGCACCGCGCGGACCCGCCCGGAGATCTACGCGATGGGCATGCGCAACCCGTTCCGGGTCACCATCGACCCGCACACCAACGCGCTGCTGGTCGGCGACTACGGGCCGGACGCCCGCGCCACCGATCCCAACCGCGGCCCGGAGGGGACGGTCGAGTTCAACCGGATCACCGCCGCCGGCAACTACGGCTGGCCGTACTGCGTGGGCAACAACATCCCGTTCAACGACTACAACTTCGCCACCAGCACCCCCGGGGCGAAGTTCAACTGCGCCGCGCCGGTGAACAACTCCCCCAACAACACCGGCCTGACGACCCTGCCGGCGGCGAAGTCGGCGCTGGTCTG
This sequence comes from Micromonospora sp. U21, assembly GCF_018070045.1. Taxonomy (GTDB): domain Bacteria; phylum Actinomycetota; class Actinomycetes; order Mycobacteriales; family Micromonosporaceae; genus Micromonospora. The sequence goes on along the minus strand of NZ_JAGPYK010000002.1, from coordinate 78,824 downwards.
GTACGCGTACTCCGCCTCCAGCCAGTTCCCGGAGGTGGGCACCGGCGGTGGCGGGCCGATGAGCGGCCCGGTCTACGACCACGACCCGGCCAACACCCGCACCACGAAGTTCCCGGAGTACTTCGACGGCAAGTGGATCACCTACGAGTTCACCCGCAAGTGGTTCAAGACGCTGTCGATCCACAGGACGGCACAGACGTTCACCAACGCGCGCTTCGGCCCCACCGCCGTGGGCCACCTCCAGTCGATCAACGGGATCTTCGGCAACATGAGCTGGACCCAGCCCTTCGAGGCGGAGTTCGGCCCGGACGGCTCGCTCTACGTCATCGACTTCGGCGAGGGCACCGGCAGCGGTCGGGGCGGCAGCAACGCCGGCGCCGGCATCTACCGGATCGACTACGTGGCGAACGGTCGGCCGCCGACCGCCAAGATCGCCTCCAATCCGGACAGTGGACGACCGCCGCTGACGGTGGCGTTCTCCTCGGCCGGATCGGCCGCCGGCGACGGCTCCGCGCTCAGCTACGCGTGGGACTTCACCAACGACGGCAGCACCGACTCCACCGCCGCCAACCCGAGCCACACCTACCCGTCGGCCGGGAAGTTCACCGCCCGGCTGACCGTGCGCAACAGCGGCAACGGATTGACCGCCAGCGCGGTCACCGACGTGGTGGTCGGCAACACCCGGCCCACGGTGACCATCACGGTCCCCGACGGAGGCTTCTTCGACTTCGGCGACAAGATCCCGTACACGGTGACGGTCACCGATCCGGAGGACGCCACCATCGACTGCGCGAAGGTGACCGTGCAGACCCAACTCGGCCACGACTCGCACGCCCACCCTCTGGACGTGTACACCGGCTGCTCGGGGCTGCTGGCCACCGAGGCGGACGCCGGTGACGGGCACGGACCCGGACAGAACCTCTACACGGTGGTCACCGCGCAGTACACCGACGGCGGCGCGGCCGGCGGCGTACCGACTCTGACCGGCTCGACCCGGGCGCAGTTGCAGCCCAAGAGCAAGGAGGCCGAGCACCTCACCGCCCAGTCCGGCATCACGGTGAACGACCGGCCAACCGCCCGCGCCGGCAAGCGGCTCGGCGACGTCGACCACAACGACTGGGCGGCGTACGGGCCGGTGGACCTGCGCAACATCGGCTCGGTGACGCTCGGGATGACCAACGGTGGGGTCGGCGGTGACATCGAGCTGCGGACCGGCTCACCCACCGGCACGCTGATCGGCAGGGCCACCATCGGCTCGACCGGCGGCTGGGACAACCTGGTCTCCCCCACCGTCACGCTGACCAACAAGCCCGCCGGCACCACCACCCTCTACGCGAAGTTCGTCAACGCCGCCCAGGTCAACGGCACCCCGGACCTGCTCGCCCTGGACTGGCTGCGGTTCAACGGGGCCGGCGTCAAGCAGGAGCCCGGCGGTACGCTCTCCCTCGCGGCCAGCCCCCGCAGCGGCACCGCGCCGCTGACCAGCACCCTGACCGCCACCGCGACGGCGCCATCCGGGCAGAGCATCACCGACTACGCGTGGGACTTCGGCGACAACACCGCCGTCACGCACGGCGCGACGCTGCGGTCGACCGGCCACAGCTACCCCCGCAGGGGGACCTTCACCGCCCGGGTGACGGTCACCTACACCAGTGGGGAGACCCGCTCGGCCAACCTGACCATCACGGTCAGCTGACCGCCTGCCGGTGGCGGGCGGGATTGATCCCGCCCGCCACCGGCACGGCGGACCGTGGCCCGGCCCGCACAAACCGCAGTGCTCGCGCGTCCGTGCCGTGCGCGCCCTTTGCTTTGCTTCACTCGGCGCAACAGTGACAGCACCTTTTCGTTGCGCCCGTTGAAGCAGAGCAAAGGGCGCACGACTGGACCGGATCAGCCGGCAACCCCGACACACGAAGGGTTCTGCGTCAGCGCCGACGCCACCAGAGCAGGGTGAGCATCCCGGCGAGGACCAGCCCGAGCAGCGGGGCGACGCCCACGCCGGCGAGGGTGCAGGCGACCGCGAGCAGCGCCGGCGGCACCCAGCACCAGGCCGGCACGGTTCGCGGCGCACGACCGCGCCGACGAGCGGCGGCTTCCGCGGCCATCGGCACCACCAGCACCGGCAGCGCAGCGGCCAGCAGGGTCAGCCAGGGCAGCACGAGGCGGTCGAAGCGCGCCACCGCCAGCACCCCGCCGAGCACCGCGATCGCGAGCATGGCCGCGCGGGCCGGCACCCGCGGCGCCAGGCCGCGCATCGCCAGCGCCCCGGAGTACGTGGTGGTCAGCGCGGCGGCGAACACCGCCACGGCGACAAACAGATTCGCGTACCCGGCCAGCCCTGATCCGGTGGCGAGCAGCGCGACCACGTCAGCCGAACCGGTCCGCAGCCACAGGCCGGCACCGGCGAGCACCCCGAGCAGCGCCGGCCCGATCAGCAGTCCCACGCACCAGACCAGGTCCCGCCGCCGGGCCAGGCCGACACTGAAGTCCGGCGCGCGCAGCGCGAAGACCGCCGCGTAGCCGATCAACGCGGCGGCGTCGGCGAGCCCACCGGCGGCGACGCGGACGGGAGCGCCCGGCGGCGGCAGAGCGGTCAGGCACCATCCGACCAGCACCACCGCGCTGAGCGTGGTGAGCACCGCGACACGGTTGCCGAGCCGGGCCGGCGCCCAGGAGACGGCGAGGACCGCCACCTCCAGCAGCACCGGCCCGGCCCAGCCCGGCAGGTGGGTCAGCGCGGCCAGCGAGGCCCCGCCGAGCCCGACGTTGAACCCGTTCCAACCGACCATCGACACGGCCAGCACCGCCGCCAGCAGCAGCCGCGAGGTGTCCCCCAGGTACGCGGGCAGCACCGCCGTCAACGTCCCGCCGTCGCCGAGCGGTCGGCGCAGCCCGATCCGGCCCTGCCCCCAGAGCAGAGCCGCCATCAGCACCCCGCCGACCAGCAGCCCGGCCACCGGCACCGCGCCACCGTGTCGGGCCGCCATCGCCGCGCCGAGCACCAGGGTGGCGGGTGCGGTGCCGATGCCCAGCCAGGCGCCGACCGCCGCCGGCCACCGCCGTTCGGGGACGTCAGGCAACGTGGCGCAGGTAGCCGGCGATCGCCGCGTCGAGCACCTCCGCGCCCGGACGCGCCCACACCTCGGCGGAGAAGACCTCCACCTCGATCGGGCCGACGTAGCCGGCCGCGTCCACCGCCTCGCGCAGCCGACGCAGCTCGATGCAGCCGTCCCCGGGCAACGCCCGGCCGAGCAGCACCCCTTCGGGCAGCGGGGTCACCCAGTCGCAAACCTGGAACGCGGCGATCCGGGCGGCGGCCCGCGCGATCTGCGCGTACACCGTGTCGTCCCACCAGACGTGGTACGCGTCGACGACCACGCCGACCACCGCCGGGTCGAACCGCTCGGCGATGTCCAGCGCCTGGCCGAGGGTGGCGATCACGCACCGGTCGGCGGCGAACATCGGGTGCAGCGGCTCGATGGCCAGCCGTACCCCGGCGGCCTCGGCGTGCGGGGCCAGCTCGCCGATGGCGTCGGCGACCCGACGCCGTGCACCGTCGATGTCCCGGCTGCCGGCCGGCAGCCCACCGGAGACCAGCACCAGCTCCGGGGCGCCGAGGACGGCGGCCTCCTCGATGGCCCGCAGGTTCTCCGCGCGCCAGTCGTCGGCGGAGAAGAACCCGCCCCGGCACAGCGATGTGACGGCGAGGCCGGCGTCGCGGACCAGTTTCGCCGAGCGGGCCAGCCCGTACTCGGCCACCGGTTCCCGCCACAGGCCGATGCCCGGCACACCGGCCGCCACGCACCCGACCACCACCTCGGGCAGCGGCCAGCGCTGGGCGGTGGCCTGGTTGAACGAGAACCGCGCGAGGCTCACTGCTCCACCCCCGCCACCGTGAAGAAGGCTCGGGCGCGGGCGGCGGCCAGGTCGGCGTCGGGCAGCAGCCCGGCGGCGTCGGCCAGGGTGAGCAGGGTGGCCAGGTGCGCCGGGGACCGGCCGGACTGCGCGCCAGCGACCATCGTGAAGTGGTCCTGGTGCCCGGCCAGCCAGGCCAGGAACACGATCCCCGTCTTGTAGTGCCAGGTCGGCGCCGCGAACAGGTGCCGGGCCAGCGGCACGGTGGGCCCGAAGATCTCGTCGTACGCCGTCAGGTCCCCCCGGTCCAGGGCGGCCAGCGCGGCGGCGGCGGCCGGCGCAATGGCCGCGAACACCCCGAGCAGCGCGTCGGAGTGACCCACCTCGTCACCGCGGATTAGCTCGGGGTAGTGGAAGTCGTCACCGGTGTAGAGGCGTACCCCGGCCGGCAGGCGGCGGCGCAACGCGACCTCCCGGTCGGCGTCCAGCAGAGACACCTTGATCCCGTCCACCCTGGACTGGTGCGCCTTGATCAGCTCAACCACCGTGTCGGCGGCCAGGTCCAGGTCGACCGCACCCCAGTAACCGGTCAGCGCCGGGTCGAACATCGGGCCCAACCAGTGCAGCACCACCGGCTCCTCGGCGGCGGTCAGCAGGTCGTCGTACACCCGCAGGTAGTCCTCCGGGCCGCGGGCCGCGGCGGCCAGGTGCCGGCTGCACATCAGCACCGGCCGGGCGCCGGCCGCCCGCACGTCGTCGAGCTGCTCCCGGTACGCCGCGCTGACCTCGGCCAGGGTGGCCGGGCCGGTCGGCAGCTGGTCGGTGCCCACCCCGGCGACGATCCGTCCGCCCACCGCGCGGGCCTCGGCGGCGCTGCGTCGGATGAGTTCCCGGGTGGCCGGGTAGTCCAGCCCCATCCCCCGCTGGGCGGTGTCCATCGCCTCGGCGACCCCCAACCCGTACGACCAGAGGTGCTGCCGGAAGGCCAGCGTGGTGTCCCAGTCCACCGCCGCCGGCGCGCCCGGCACGTTCTCCGCGCCGGGATCGGCCACCACGTGCGCGGCCGCGTACGCGATCCGGCTGGTGGCCGGGGCGGCCGGGCGGGGGAACCCGCTCCCCCCGGCCAGCCGGTGCCGCCGCCTGCCGGGCAGCACCACCTCCGCAGTCATGAGTTCAGCTCCGGCACCTCGACGCGGACGCCCTCGCGGGCCGAGCGCAGTCCCAGTTCGGCGAGCTGTACGCCGCGTGCGCCGGCCAGGAAGTTCCAGCGGAACGGCTCACCGGCCACCGCGTGCCGCAGGAACGCCTCCCACTGCACCTTGAAGCCGTTGTCGAACTCCTCGTTGTCGGGCACCTCGGTCCACTGTGCCCGGAAGTCCTCGGTGACCGGCAGGTCCGGGTTCCACACGGGCTTCGGGGTGACCGCCCGGTGCTGCGCCCGGCAGCGGCGCAGCCCCGCCACGGCGCTGCCCTCCGTGCCGTCGACCTGGAACTCCACCAGCTCGTCGCGGAACACCCGCACGCACCAGGACGAGTTGAGCTGGGCGATCACCCCGCCGTCGAGCTCGAAGATGCCGTACGCGGCGTCGTCGGCGGTGGCGGGGTAGGTGCGACCGTCCTCGTCGATCCGCTCGGGAACATGGGTGGCGGTCACGCAGGAGACGGCGGCCACCCGGCCGAACAGCTCCTCCAGCACGTAGTGCCAGTGCGGGAACATGTCGACCACGATGCCGCCGCCGTCCTCGGCCCGGTAGTTCCAGGACGGACGCTGGGCCGGCTGCCAGTCGCCCTCGAAGACCCAGTAGCCGAACTCGCCGCGCACCGAGAGGATCCGGCCGAAGAAGCCGCCGTCGATGAGCCGCTTGAGCTTGCGCAGCCCGGGCAGGAAGAGCTTGTCCTGCACCACGCCGGTGCGTACCCCGGCGGCGTCGGCGGCCCGGGCCAGGTCGAGCGCGCCGGCGGTGTCCTCGGCCAGCGGCTTCTCGGTGTAGATGTGCTTGCCGGCCTCGATCGCCTGCCGGATCGCCTTCTCCCGCTGCTGAGTGACCTGGGCGTCGAAGTAGATCTCGACGTCGTCACGGGCCAGCGCCGAGGTCAGGTCGGTGGTCCAGTCGGTCAGCCCGTGTCGCTCGGCGAGTTCGCGGAGCTTCGTCTCGTTGCGCCCAACCAGGACCGGTTCCGGCCAGATGGTCGTGCCGTCGGCCAACGTCACGCCGCCGGACTCGCGGATGGCCAGCAGCGAGCGGACGAGGTGCTGCCGGTAGCCCATCCTTCCGGTCACGCCGTTGACGATGATGCCGATCGACCTGCGGGTCATGATGTTCCTTCCGTCGTGCTGGTCGTGCCGATGCAGGCTCAGTGGTTGGCGGCCGCGCTGCCGAGCAACCCGCGCAGGTCGGTGGCGAGCCGGTCGAAGCGGGGATCCGACATCACCTGCGCGTAGTCGCGGTGCGCCGGCAGCTCGACCGGGAAGGTGCGGATGATCCGGCCGGGCCGGGGACTCATCACCACGACCCGGGTGCCGAGGAAGACCGCCTCGGCGATGGAGTGGGTCACCAGCACCACCGTGGTGCCGGTCTCCCGCCAGATCCGGTGCAGCTCGGCGTTCATCTGCTCCCGGGTCAGCGCGTCCAGGGCACCGAACGGCTCGTCCATGAGCAGCACCGGCGGGGAGTGCAGCAGCGCGCGGCAGAGCGCCACCCGCTGCTGCATTCCGCCGGAGAGCTCGTGCGGCAGCGCCTTCTCGAAGCCGGTCAGGCCGGTCATCTCGATCAGCTCGTCCGCCCGGCGGGCCGCCTGCGCCCGGTCCATGCCGCGCATCTCGGCTTGGAGCAGGATGTTGGCCCGGGCGCCGCGCCACTCCAGCAGCGCGGCCTTCTGGAAGACGAAGCCGATCTCCTTCTGCGGGCCGCGGACCGGGCGGCCCAGCAGCGACACCTCGCCGCTGGTCGGCCGGACCAGCCCGGCGACGATCTTCAGCAGCGTGGACTTGCCGCAGCCGGACGGACCGACGATGGTGACGAACTCGCCCGGCTGGATGTCCAGCGACACGTCGTCCAGCGCGGTGGTCTGCGACCGCCGGGAGCTGAACCGGACGGTCAGCCCGGACATCCCGATGGCGGTGCCGGCCTGTGCCGGCGCGGCGGTCACCGGGTCACCCCTGGGCCGCGTACGAGGCGTCCCAGTACGCGTTGGGCGCGCCCGGGTTCTTCAGCTCCGCGTAGCGGGACATCAGGTCGATGGTCTCGGTCCACTGGGCCTCGGTGTTCACCCCGGGCGGGCCTTCCGGGCCGATCAGCGGCAGGTTGAGGGTGAGCTGCTTGGTGAGCACCTCGGGCGCCGGCTCGTTCTCGGCCAGGGCTGCCATCGCGCTCACCGCGCCGGCCGGATCACGCGCGGCCTCGGCCCAGGACTTCTGGGTGGCCCGGACGAACTTGCGGGCCAGCTCCGGGTCCTTCTCCAGGGTCTGGGTGTTGGCGATCAGACCCGTGCCTAGCAGATTCATCCCGTAGTCGGCGAAGAGCAGCACGTCGACCTTCTTGCCGGTCTTGCTCTCGATGGTGGGCGCCTGATCGTGGAAGAAGCCCATGATGGCGTCGACCCTGCCCTCGGCCAGGGCGGCGATCTTGCCGGCGGCGTCGACGTTGACCACCTTGACGTCGTCCTTCTTGAGGCCGTTCTTCTCCAGCCAGGCCGGGAAGGTCGCGTAGAGGGCGTCGCCGGGGGTGCCGCCGACGGTCTTGCCCTTGAGGTCGGCCGGCGTCTTGATGTTCTCCTCGGTGAAGAACTCCACCGAGGAGGGTCCCTTCTCCAGGTACGCGCCGAGGCTGCGCACCGGCATCCCGGTGGCCACGGACTTGAGCAGTACCGGGCTGTCCGCCCAGCCGAAGTCGGTCTGCTTCTGGGCGACCTGCTTGACGGTGTTGCCCGAGCCGTTGCCGGGCAGGATCTTCAGGTCGATGCCCTCGGCGGAGTAGTAACCCTTCTGCAGACCGTAGTAGAAGGGCGCGTGCTCGCCGTATGGCACCCAGTTCAGGGTGAGGGTGACCTGCTTGCTGCCGTCGGCGTTGGTGCTGCCGGCGGGGTCGTCCCCACCGCAGCCGGTCGCGGCGAGGAGTAGGGCGGCGGTGGTCAGGATGGTGGTGGCGGTGCGTTTCATCGGTGCCTCCGTGATGGGGTCGGTCAGGAGGTGGTGAGGGACACGCCGGCCCGGCGGCTGGCGTGCCACGGAATGAGCAGTGCCTCGGCGATCTCGACCAGGACGAACAGGACGATGCCGATGGCGGACATCAGGATCAGGTCGGCGAACAGCAGCGGGGCGTCGAGGTTGCCGTTGGCCAGCAACAGGACGTAGCCGAGCCCTTCACTGGCGCCGACGAACTCGCCGACCACGGCGCCGACCACCGCGAGGGTGACCGCCACCTTGAGGCCGGCCATCAGGTGTGGCAGCGCGTTCGGAAAACGGATCTTGCGGAAGGTGCGCCACGGCCCGGCGCCCATCGTGGCGGCGAGGTCGAGCAGCTCCGGATCGGTGGAGCGCAGCCCGGCCACGCCGGAGATGACCACCGGGAAGAACGCGATGAGCACCGCCAGAATGATCTTCGGGGTGAGGCCGAGACCGAACCAGACCACCAGCAGCGGGGCGATGGCGATCTTCGGGATGACCTGTGCGAACAGGACGATCGGGTAGAGCGCCTTGTCCAGGGTGCGCGAGTAGGCGATGGCGACCGCGGTGGCCAGCCCCAACGCGGCGGCCAGCACGAAGCCGAGGACCGTCTCGTAGAGGGTGACCATGGTGTGCCGAGCCAGCTCGGACCACTGGTCGGTCATGGTGGTCCAGACCTGGCCGGGCGTGGGCACCAGGTAGTTGGGCACGTATTCCCGGGCGGCGACGAACCACCAGGCGGCGAAGAACGCCGCCAGCACCAGTGCCGGACGCCAGAGCGAGTCGGCGAGGGCCAGCGCCCGTCGGCCGAGCGTCGGTCGTGGCGGGTGGCCACCGGTGCCCGGTGGTGGACCGGCCACCGTGGACCGTCCGGGGCCCTCGGTCGACGGGGTCGCCGCCGATGCGGCGGGTGCACCGGCCGCCATCGCGGCGGCGGCCTGCTGGCCCGCCGTGTCCAGAGCGTTCTCGGTCACGCGGAACCTCCTCGGGGCCCGGCACGACACCCGCGGACCGGGCCGGTCGGCGTATCAGGCAAACGCTTTCCTGGAGCGTAGGCGGCCCCTCGGCGCCAGGCAAGGCCTTTCCTCGATCTGTTTGCCCCGCCTGGGCGACCAGCTCAGCCTCGGCCCCGGGACCGTCCCGAATGGATGGTCAGACGGTGGCCGGATAGGTGTCGAGCAGGCCGCACATGCCCAGCCGGCCCCGCTCGACCGGCTCGTCCACCGCGTACACCCCGGCCTCGCCCAGGTGCCCGGGATCGCCCCGGTCCAGGGCGTCGAGCTGCTCACCGGTGCCGGCGGCGGCCCGTCCCGCGCCGGCCGCCCACCGCTCTCGCCAGCGCGCCAGCAGCGGCCGGCGCAGCGCCAGCGCGGCGGAGTGGAACGCGGCCAGCGCCGTCGGCCCGCCGGCCCGCAGCGCCTGGAAGCCGGTCACCGCCAGATCCCGCCGGCGGTACGCGGCGGTCACGTCGGAGCCCGGCGCTCCCCCGCCGGGCAGCGCCGCGGCGGCGACGTACGCGGCCGGGTCGGCCAGCACCTCGGGCGGGAAGGTGAGCACCGCGTCGCCGGCCTCGGGCAGGCCGCTGTTCTGCATCAGCACCACGATGGTCAGTCCGCCACCGTTGACCAAGCGGTGCACGGTGCCCGGCTCGAACCAGACCACCGCGCCCGGCCGCAGCGGGGTCTCCCGGTAGCCGGCCGCGCTGAGGGTCTGTACCGCGCCCTCGCCGCCGGTCACCACGTACCCCTCGGTGCAGCACAGGTGCACGTGCGGGGTGCCGCCGACCACGCCGTCGGGCGCGACGGTGTCGTAGACGCGCAGCCGGGAGACCCCGATACCGCCGGGTAGCGGGGCCGAACGGTCAGGCATCGAAGTACTCGTCGGTGTCGTCCGCCGCCGGCAGCGAGACCAGCAGCACGGTGAGGTCGCCGATGGCCCGGTGCCGGCAACCCGGCTTGATCAGGAACGCGGACATCGGCCGGGCCGGGTGGCGTACCCCGTCCAGCTCGACCTCGCCCTCACCGGCCAGCACGATGTAGTACTCGGTGGCGATCCGGTGGTGGTGGGTGACCGCGTCCTGCACCTCAAGCAGGTGCACGCTGGCCTGGCCGTCGCTCTCGGCGATGAAGCCCCGGCGGGTGGTGCCGCAGGAGCAGCGTCTGGTGGGAAGGTCGTCGAGTTGAAGCACCGCGAAGCGTTCGGACATGGCCGGGCCTCCCTGCGGGAAAGGGCTTTCTCTGCGGTACCGTGACGCTAGCCGGCACGGCGAAACGCCGTCAACAGACCGAGGGGGCGGGCCATGGCGACCCTGTCCGACGTGGCGCGGCGCGCGGGCGTCTCGCCCGCCACCGCCTCCCGCGTGATAAACGGCAGCAGCAAGCCCGTCACCGACGAGCTGCGCGAGCGGGTGCTCGCGGCCGTCGCCGAGTTGCAGTACGTGCCGAACGCGCACGCCCAATTGCTGGCCCGCTCGCACCGCAGCGCGGTCGGCGTGATCGTGCACGACGTCTCCGACCCGTACTTCGCCGAGATCACCCGCGGGCTGCAACGCGTCGCCACCGACCAGGGCCGGCTGCTGATGATCTGCAACAGCTACCGCGACCCGGACCGCGAGTTGGAGTACGTGGAACTGCTGCGCGGCCACCAGGTGGCGGCGCTGATCCTGGCCGGCTCCGGCTACCACGACGACACGTTCACCCGACAGCTCAACGAGAAGCTCGCCGCCTACGAGGCGACCGGTGGGCGGGTCGCGGTGATCGGCCGACACGAGCACTCGGGTGACGCCGTGATGCCGGACAACCGCGCCGGCGGCTACCTGGCCGGTCAGGAGCTGTGCGAGCTGGGGCACCGGGCGATCGGCGTGGTCGCCGGCCCGCGCATCCTCACCACCACCACCGACCGGCTGGCCGGGCTCCGGCAAGCCCTCGCCGAGCAGGGTCTCGACCTGCCCGAGCGGCGAATCCGGTACGCCGAGTTCGACCGCGACGGCGGCGCAGAGGCCACCGCCCGACTGCTCGACGCCGACCCGGAGCTGACCGCGATCGCCGCACTCAACGACTCGATGGCCATCGGCGCCCTCGCCACCCTGCGGGCCCGTTCGCTAGCCGTGCCGCAGCGGGTCTCCGTGCTGGGCTTCGACGACATGCCCATCGCCCGGGACGTGACCCCGGCGCTGACCACCATACGGCTGCCCCTGGTCGACATGGGGGTCCGCGCGATGTCCCTGGTGCTCGGGGTGGAGGCGCCGGCGCCCCGGGTCGAGGTGCTCCCCGCCGAACTGGTCCGCCGCGACACCGCCGGCCCCGCCCCGCAGGCCGTGCAGGGCACCGCCGGCGCGGCACCGAGCCCGCGGCGGGGCGCCGCCGGCTCGTGACCGTGACCAGCCCGACGCAGCGTCCACTCACGACGGACGACGTGGCGTACCTGGTCCGCGCGTCGTTCGGACCGGGCACGCGGGTACGCGAGAGCGGGCCACTGGCCGGCGGCGGGTACGCCACGGTCTGGTGGGCGCTGCTCGACGACGACCGTCGGGTGGTGCTGAAGCTGGCCCCGCCGGCCGGTACGCGGCTGCTGCGCTACGAGCGCGGGCTCTGCGCGGCCGAGGCGCGCTACTTCCGGCTGGTCGCCGAACAGGCCCCGCAGGTGCCCGTACCCCCGGTGCTGCACCACGGCACCGACCCGGCGTACGGCGAGTGGCTGGTCACCGGGATGCTGCCCGGCAGGTCGCTGCACGAGCTGGCCGAGGCCGGCGCGACGGTCGACGACGGCCCGGCGCGGTACGACCTCGGTGCGGCTCTCGCCGCGCTTCATCAGATCACCGGCGACAGGTTCGGCTACGACGGCGACCGGGCCAGCGGGTCGACCTGGCGGGCGGCGTTCACCGCGATGCTCGACGCGATGCTCGCCGACGCGGTCGACTGGGACGTTCGGCTTCCGGTCACCGCGGACCGGTTGCGCGCGCTGGTGGGGCGGCACGCCGGCGTGCTGGACGAGGTGCGCCGCCCGGCGCTGCTGCACTTCGACTGCTGGGACGGCAACGTGCTGACCGCGCCCGGTCCCGACGGCCGGCTACGACTGTGCGGGCTGGTGGACGGCGAACGGTTCCTGCACGGCGATCCGCTGCTGGACCTGGTCTCGCCACTGCTCTTCCGGCGGATCGAGGACGAGCCCGAGCATCCGCTGCTGCGCGGCTACCGCCGCCGAGCCGCTGGTGCTGGACGCCGCGGCCCGCCGCCGACTCGGTCTCTACCGGCTGCTGCACCTGTACCTGCTGTTGACATCCTCCACCGCCCTGAAGGGCGGGGATTCCCTCGGTCGCCCGATGGGGTTCCTGTTTCACCGGGCCGTGCCTTCACCGCTTTCGCGGGTCGGGTCTTATCGGCCCTCCACAGGCGTTTCACCTCTCCGCCAGCCCGGCGGCGAGAATGTTCCTGGCGGCGTTGACGTCCCGGTCGTGCACGGCATCACAGCCGGGACACGTCCAGGCGCGAACGCCGAGGGTCATGGCGGTGTTGATCCGCCCGCACGCCGAGCAGGTCTTCGTGCTCGGATGCCAGCGGTCGACGGCGATAACCTGCCGCCCGTACCAGGCGGCCTTGTACTCGATCATGCTGCGCAGTTGTGTCCACGCCGCGTCGGAGATGGCGCGGGCCAGACTGTGGTTGCGCAGCATATTGCGCACGCTGAGGTCTTCGATCACGACCGTTTGGTTCTCGCGGACGAGTCGAGTCGACAGCTTGTGCAGGTGATCCCGCCGCCGGTCGGCGATGCGGGCATGGATGCGGGCCACCGCAAGGCGGGCTTTGGCCTGGTTGGCGGAGTCCTTGGCCTTGCGGGCCATAGTGCGTTGCGCCTTGGCCAGTTTGCGTCGGTCGGCGCGCTCGTGGCGCGGGTTGGTGACTTTTTCACCGGTGGACAAGGTGAGCAGACTGGTGATGCCCGCGTCCACCCCTACCGCCGTGTCGACCGGCGGGAGCGGCATCACGGTGGGATCCTCGACCAGCAGGGACACGAACCACCGACCGGCCGGGTCGCGGGACACCGTGACCGTGGACGGCTCGCCGCCGTCAGGCAGGGGCCGGGACCACACGATGGTCAGCGGGGCGTCCATCTTGGCCAGGGTGAGCTGCCCGTCGCGCCAGCGGAATGCCGAGCGGGTGTACTCCGCCGACGCCCGGGACTTGCGCTTGGACTTGAACCGCGGGTAGCGCGACCGCTTGCCCCAGAACGCCGCGAACCCGGCTTGCAGGTGCCGCAGCGCCTGCTGCAACGGCACGGAACTGACCTCATTGAGGAACACCAGCTCCTCGGTGCGCTTCCACTCGGTCAGCCACGCCGAGGACTGCACATAGGTGCTGCGCTGCCGGTCGACCGCCCACGCGCGGGTGCGCACATCCAGCGCCAGGTTGTACACCTTGCGGACGCATCCGAAGGTGCGGTTGAGCTGATCGGCCTGCCCTGGGGTCGGATAGAAGCGGTACTTGTATGCCCGCTTCGCCACCTCACCCATGCCTCACATTTTACCAGTAGTTCACGTAAGACCATCCCTGAGGGGAGCGGCGTTTCTCCCCCGCGTGAAGGCAGGGGTATCCACGCCGCGACACCGATGACGGTGGAGATGCCCAGCCGTGGCATGACGGCGGGCAGCCATCCGCGGCGGCACGCCCGGCTCGCGACGCTGCTGGGCGCGGAACTCGCCGCGCTCGACAAACCGGTTGTCCGGCCGGATCACCGCCCGTAGCCTGCGCCGGTGCTGATTCGAGAGTTCGTGGCGGAGGACTGGTCGCAGGTCTGGCCGATCGTCGAGGAAGTGATCCTGGCTGGGGAGACCTTCCCCTTCGACCCGGCGATGACCGCCGACGTGGCGTACGGCATCTGGGCGGAGGCCCCGCCGGGCCGCACGGTCGTCGCGGTGGATGGCGAGCGGGTGCTCGGCACCGCGAAGATGGGCACCAACCGGCCCGGGCCCGGCGCGCACGTGTCCACCGCGAGCTTCATGGTCGCCGCCGATGTGCGGGGCCGGGGCGTGGGCACCGCGCTGTGCCGTGACGCTCTGGCCTGGGCCCGCCAGCGGGGGTACGCCGGCATGCAATTCAACGTCGTGGTGGAGTGCAACCGGTCGGCGGTGGAGCTGTACCGCCGGGAGGGCTTCGAGGTGGTCGGCACGGTGCCGAGGGCGTTCCGTCATCCCACCCTCGGCCGGGTCGGCCTGCACGTCATGTACCAGGAGTTCTGACCGCGCCGGGCCTCCCCTGAGACGGCCGGCCGGCTCGACGTGCCGGCCGACGTGGTGGTCAGCTCCACAGGGACTCAACTACTGATGGTGCGGCGACCGCGAAGCCTGCCTCCGTCACGGCCCGGCGCTGCCGACCGGGGCCGGCTGGAGTCCCGGCGGCCGGACGGCCGGCTCCGCGCCGGCCCGGCGGATCGGGGTGAACAGGCCACCGACCGCGACCAGCAGACATCCCGCCCCCGCCACGAGGGCGACCGCCGCGACGCCGTAGCGAGCGGCGGCCCAGGTCAGCGCCACGGCACCGGCCGGCCCGAGGGCGTAGTGCGTGCTCCAGAACGCCGAGGTGACCCGGCCGAGCAGATGATCGGGGGTGATCTCCTGCCGCAGGGACATGGAGCAGATCCCGCCCACGCTCAGGCAGCACAGGTACACCGCGGTCAGCACGGTGACCGCCGGCACCGTCGTCGCGAGGCCGATGCCGGCCACTGCGAGGCCACAGATCGCGTGGGCGCCGATCCAGGTGACGCCGAAGCCGCGCCGGCGGCGCAGCGGGGCCACCAGGAGCGCTCCGGCGATCGTGCCCACCGCCGCCAGGCCGAGCACCGTGCCGACGGTGCCCTCGGAGCCGCCGAGGTCGTGCGTGACGTGGTAGATCAGCACGTCGATGAAGCCGTAGGTCAGGAAGATGAAGACCGACAGCAGCACGGTCAGCGCGCGGAGCACGGGCTGACGCCACAGGAACCGCGCCCCGGCCAGGAACTCGACCAGCGGTCGCTGCCGGGGCACCGGGGCGACGTCGTCGGCCTGGACGGGTCGCAATCGGATCAGCCACAGGCCGACCGCGGAGAACGCGAAGCTCGCCGCGTTGACGGCGATCGCCACCGCCGGGCCGAACCGGGCCGACACCACGCCGGCGAGCAGTGGCCCGACCACGGCCGCCGCCGCGTACGTCGCCTGCAACCGGCCGTTGGCCTCGGTGATCCGATCCCGGTCGACCAGGTTGCGGACCGCGGTCACCGCCGCGACCTGGAACACCATCCCGGCCGCCTCGCAGATCGGCAGCACGACGAAGAGAAGCCAGACCTGCGGCCCGGCGAGCCAGGCCAGTGGCACCAGGCCGTAGAGCACCAGCCGGGCCAGGTCCGCCACGATCATCAGGGTCCGCCGGTCGTACCGGTCGACCAGCACACCGCCGAAGATCCCGGCGACGACGGACGCCGCGCCCGCGACGGCGGTGAGCAGGCCCATCCGGGCCACCGACCCGGTCGCCTGGAGCACCAGCAGCGGCACCGCGAGGTACGCGAACGAGTCGCCGGCCGCGGAGAGCGACTGCGCGATCCAGTACGTGCCGAACGTGCGGTCCCGCCAGAGCGGAGACCGGACCGCACCGACAGGTCGGCTCATGGCGACGAGGGTAGTGGGCGTGACCGCCAGGCATCGGCTGTGCCGGGCGTCACACGGACCCATGTCACGAATCGCCGGGCGACGCGCATCTCGTGGTCGTCACACAACGAGAGAGGCCCGACGATGAGCACATCACACGAAGGCGGAACGGCCACCACGCACCGCGTGCTGATCCTGGGCGCGGGTTACGCGGGCATGGCCGCGGCGATCCAGCTCGCGGCGCGAACGAAGCGGCGTGCCGACGTGCAGGTGACCCTGGTGAACGCGCAGGAGCGGTTTACTGAACGGTTGCGGCTGCACATGGTGGCGACCGGTCAGCAGCTGCACGAGAGGGACATCCCGGCGCTCCTGGCCGACGCGGGCGCACAGTTCGTCCGCGGCTGGGTCACGGCGGTGGACGCGCACGCGAAGACCGTCCGGATCGACGACAGCCGGGTGCTGCACTACGACACGCTGGTGTACGGGTTGGGCAGCGTGGCCGACACGACGCTGGTGCCGGGGGTCGAGGACCACGCGTACACCCTGGACAACGCCCAGGACGCGGTGTCGCTGGCCGACCGGCTGGCGCGGCTCGCCGAGGGCACGGTGGTGGTCGTCGGCAGTGGCCTGACCGGGGTCGAGTCGGCCGCGGAGATCGCCGAGCGGTACCCGCGGCTGAACGTCGTACTGGCGGGCCGGCAGGAGCCGGGCGCCACCATGAACCCCAGGGCCCGGGCGTATGTGCGGGCCGCGCTCGATCGTCTCGGTGTCCAGGTGCGCAGCGGGACGGCGGTGACGAAGGTGCTGCCCGACTCGGTCGAACTGGCGGGCGAGACGACCATCGCGGCGGACGTCGTCCTGTGGACGGGCGGTACGCGCGTGTCACCGCTGGCGGCCGCCGCGGGCCTGACCGTCGACCAACGCGGTCGTGTCGTCACCGACGCCACACTGCGGTCGGTGTCGCATCCCGACGTGTACGCGATCGGCGACGCGGCGGCGATCCGTCAGGGCTACGGCGTCATGCACGGCACCTGCCAGAGCGGCATGCCGACCGGTGTGCACGCGGCGGTGTCGATCACCCGCGTGCTGGACGGCAGGCAGCCCAGGCCGTTCCGCTTCGGCTACTACCACACCCCGGTGAGCCTGGGCCGGCATGATGCGGTCGTGCAGTTCACCCACCCCGACGACAGCCCGCGCCGAGTGTGTCTGACCGGCCGCGCGGCGGTCTGGTACAAGGAGACGGTGGGCGCGTCCCCCTGGCCGACCTACCTCCGCATGGTGAAGATGCCCGCCTCCGGCGCGTTCTGGCCGCACGGTGGCCGGTTCACCCGGCTCCGGGACGCGCGGTGACCCCGCGGTCGGACGCCGACCAGGAGATCTTCCACCGTCATCGCAACCTGCTGTTCTCGGTGGCCTACCGTATCCTCGGCTCCGCGGCCGACGCCGAGGACGCCGTCCAGGACGCGTGGATCAGATGGTCCGGTGCAGATCGCTCCCAGGTGGCCGACCCCAAGGCGTACCTGGCGCGCATCGTCTCGAATCTCGCGCTGCAGCGTCTGCGCTCCAGCCAGCATCAACGCGAGACCTATGTGGGGCCGTGGCTTCCCGAGCCCGTCCTGACCGATGGCGACACCGCGGACGCCATCACCGACGCCGAGTCGGTGTCGATGGCGATGCTGGTGGTGCTGGAAACGCTCAGTCCGCTCGAGCGCGCGGTGTTCGTCCTGAAGGAGGTCTTCGGCTTCAGCCATGCCGAGATCGCGGCGGCGGTGGAACGCTCCGAGGCCGCCGTGCGCCAGGCCGCGCACCGCGCCCGGGAGCACGTGCGCGCCCGGCGACCACGCTTCACGGCGGACCGGTCGCAGCAGCGCGGGGTCACCGAGCGATTCCTCGCCGCCGCGACCGGCGGCGACATCAACACCCTGCTGGAGTTGCTGTCGCCGGACGTCACGTTGTGGACCGACGGCGGCGGCAAGGTCCGCCAGGCCCTGCGCCCGATCGTGGGTGCGGAGACGGTCGCCGCCTGGTTCGCGGCCATCGGCACCGTCACCTACCAGGGCGTTCGGCCCGACGACATGCGCGCCACCCTGGTCGAGATCAACAACGGGCCGGGCCTGGTGTTCAGCGGTGCGGGCCGGGTGATCGCCACCGTCACCTTCGACGTCGACGTCGACGGCCGCATCACCACCATCCACAACGTCGCCAACCCCGACAAGCTCCGAGCCGTGGGCGACGGCGCCACCCGCGACCTCACGACGAGCTGAGCCGGCCGCGGGAGGGATCCGCGGCCGGCGCAGGTCGGTACGAAAGTGGTCAGCGCTGGCGCAGCGGTGCCAGCGCGGTGCTCCAGGCCACGACCTGGTCGAGGGTGACGCCGAGCGCGTCGCGCTGGTGCTCGTTGGGCTTGAAGACGCTGAAGTTCTCGAAGTCGGTGAAGAGCGACAGCGCGACCTGGGACCGCACGTCGGCCATCTGGAGCTCACCGGCGATCAGCCGCAGGTGCTCGACGGCCCGTGCGCCGCCGACCGAGCCGTAGCTGACGAAGCCGACGGCCTTGTTGTTCCACTCGGCGTAGAGGAAGTCGATGGCGTTCTTCAGGGCGCCCGAGGTGGAGTGGTTGTACTCGGGCGTCACCATCACGAACCCGTCGAACGACGCGATGGTCTCGGCCCAGCGCAGGGTGTGCGGCTGGGTGTACTGGCCCATCGCCGGCGGGTACGCCTCGTCGAGGTGCGGCAGCTTGTAGTCGAGCAGGTCGATCAGCTCGAACTCCGCGTCGGAGCGCTGCTTGGCGACCTCGAGGACCCAGCGGGCGACGGCTTCGCCGTTTCGGCCCGGGCGGGTGCTCCCGAGGATGATCCCGATCCTGGTCATGGTTGCGCCTTTCAGAAGTCCTTGCCTGGCGACGTGAACGCTAACCACTTGTTGCTTGGTCAAGCAAATTCGTGATCCATGTCGAGCATCACAGTGAAGGCGAGCAGTTGCTCGGTCAAGCAACTAGGATGAGGGTATGTCCGGCGATTCCACAGAACCCCTCCGCCCCCTCAACCCCGACGAGGAGGCGCTGGTCCGCTCCCTGGGCCAGCTGATGTTCGTCCTGCCTCGGGCCATCGACGCCGACATGACCGGCGACCGTCAGCTGCCGCTGACCGAGTACACCGCCCTCCGCGTCCTCTCCGAGGCGCCGGGCCGGCTGATGCGGATGAACGAGCTCGCCGCGGAGTGTCAGCTCTCGCTCAGCGGGATGACCCGCACCATCACCCGGCTGGAGACCCAGGGCCTGGTCGAGCGGGTCCGCAGCGAGCAGGACGCCCGCGGCTGGAACGCCGTTCTCACCGCCGCCGGCTTCGCCCGGCTGGAAGAGTCCTGGCCGAGCCACCTGGCCGCCGTGCGGCGGCGCTTCCTGGACCACCTCGAGGACATCGATCTCGTTCAGCTGGCCCGCGCGTTCCGGCGGATCGGCACGGCCGACCGAGCCGCGTGACGGCGGTCACCTGAAGCGTCCGGGCGCTCAACCGGACAGCCGGCCGAGCCCGAGCAGGGCCCAGGCGAGCAGCCCGAACGCGCCGGTCGAGGCGACGGCCCGCACCAGGTTGCCGCGCACCCACGCCGCCTCGAAGCGCTCCCGCAGGGCGGCGAGGTCGCCGACCCGGTCGACGTCGCCGGCTCGGGCCAGCACGTTGTTGAGCGGCACGTTGACGACGGCCGTGACGCCGAGCACCACCAGGTACAGCAGCAGCGCCGCGACGATCCACGGCAGCACCGCGCGGTGCCCGGCGCCCAGGTGCGACACCGCCGCCAGCAGCGTGAACACCAGCGCGCCGCCGAAGCAGACGGCGAACCATCCGTTGAGGATGGACTCGTTGATCCGCTGCATGGCGAGCACCAGCGTCCGGTCGTCGGTACGGCCCAGGCCCGGCATGACCGCGTAGGCGAACGCGGTGAACAGCCCGGCGGTCAGGCCGGTGGTCACGGTGGCGGCGAGCAGGCTCGCGGTGCGCAGGAATCCCATGTCTCCATTGCACCCGCTGGGGAGCGCCCTGGCCATGCGTCACAGCGTCGGGTGCATACGTGGTCGTCTCGCGCGGTCGCGCCCCGACCGCGTGTCAGCCTCGCCGAACCGGCCGGAGCGCGACCGGTGTCACCGGGCCGGCGCGTAGCGGGCCAGCGGATTGGTCAGCGTGCCGACGAACTGGAGAGCGGCCGACGGGTCGGCCAGGTCGATCATCTGCTGGTTGTCGCGCAGTTGCAGGCGGTTGAGACAGGACAGCGCGAACTCCGGGGCGAACATGTCGTAGCGGCGGGCCCGCTCGGCCAGGTGCGGCACCCGGTCCAGGTAGTCGGCCGCGCAGGCCGCGACCGTGCGCCAGAAGGCATCCTCGGCCAGCACGCCGGCCTCGACCAGCACCGCGTTGAGGTGGCGCAGGAAGCAGTCGACCACGTCGGTGAAGATGCTCAGCAGCTTGGTGTCGTCGGGCACCTCGACCCGGATCCGCTCCACCGCCGCCGGCAGCTCGACCTCGGTGCTCATCACCGCGATCTCCTCGGCGATGTCCTTGAAGATCACTCGTTCGACGGTGGCCCGCTCGTCGAGGACCAGGATGACGTTCTCGCCGTGCGGCATGAAGGCCAGGTCGTGGGCGTAGAAGCTGTGCAGCAGCGGGGTCAGGTAGGCGTCCAGGTAGCGGCGCAGCCACACCTCGGGCGCCAGCCCGGACCGGGCGATCAGCTCCGCCGCCAGCGAACCGCCGGCACTGTCCACGTGCAACAGAGCGGCCATGGTGGTCAGTCGTCGGCCCGGCGCGAGGCCGGGTACCGGGCTCTCCCGCCACAGCGCGGCCAGCATCTTCCGGTACGGCGAGGTGCGGTCGGTGGTCGCCTCGTACTGCCGGTGCCGGTAGCCCACCGCGGCCCGCTCCCGGATGATCGTCAGCCCGGTGCCGGTCAGCACCTCGTCGCCCGCGATCAGGTCGGCCAGCCAGTCGTTGATGGCTGGGGTGGCCGCCATGTACGCGGCCGACAGCCCGCGCATGAAGCCCATGTTCAGCACCGAGAGCGCGGTCTTGACGTAGTGTCGGCCCGGCTCGGTGACGTTGAAGAATGTGCGGATGGACTGCTGGGCGAGGTGCTCGTCGGACCCGGGGCCCAGGTGCACCAGCCGGCGCTCGGCCAGCTCGCCGGCGAAGGTGACCGCCAGCTTGTTCCACCACTGCCACGGGTGCGCCGGGATCAGGTGGTAGTCGGCGAGGTCCAGCTCGAGGCCGGCCATCGTGGCCGCGAACCGGGCCCGGGTGTCCGGGTCCAGCTCGCCCTCGATCAGGGTGTCGTAGTCGAGGTCGGCGGCGCTGCTGAACGTCGAGTGGTCCCGGTGCGCGGCCAGCCACTCCAGCCGGACCGGGGCGGCGGCCTCCGGGGCGTACCGGTGGTACTCGTCGACGCCGAAGCCGAGCCGGCCGTTGTTGGCCACGAAGCAGGGGTGGCCCTCGGTCATCGACGTCTCGATGGTCTGGAAGTCTGCCTCGGCCAGCTCGGCGGCGCTCGGGGCGGGCCGGGCCAGCTTGTACGCGGTGCCGGCCAGCGTGGAGGTGATCTCCTCCAGGTACACCGGTAGCACCCGTGCGGAGAGCCCGAGGGAGTCGCGCAGCTCGACGATCAGGTCCACCGCGTCGGGCGGGACCGGCGTGCCGTCGCGGTGCCGGGTGATGCTGTCCGCGTCGATCTGCCAGTGCGCCAACGCGAGCACCCGCGCGGCGAACCGGTAGGTGACCGAGTCGTCGTCGCTGCGCACCTCGTACCACTGTCGGTCGTCGCCGGTGACCGGCACGGGCTCCGGAGTGATCAGCCGTTCGTGGGTGAACTCGGCGAGCGCCTTGCGGACCAGCAGCCGGTTGGCCCGTGCCCAGAGCTGCGGGGTGAGGTGCCCGACCGGATCGACGGGGGCGGACGCGGCAGCGGAGGAAGGCTGGGTGGGGACGACGGTGGCGGTCACGCCGGGGCTCCTTCGGTTCGGGTGGCGGCGCCACGGTCGGCGGCGGCGCGGTCGATGGCGGCGCGGAACTGGGCCCGGGTGCAGACGCTGAGCAGCGCCTCCTTCTCGGGCTTGGCGACGGCGCCGACGACCTCGAAGCCGACGGCGGCGTTCAGCGCGTGCACGGCGGTGTTGCGCACGTCCGGCTCGACCACGACCCGGCGGGTCGCCGGGTCGGCGAAGAGCCAGGCCATGACGGTGGTGATGACCGCTCGGGTGAACCCGTGCACCGGGGCGTCGGTGGGTGCGCACAGGAAGTGCATGCCCACGTCGCCGGGCTGAGCGTCGTACAGGCCGACCAGCTCGACGTGGGCCGGGTCGTAGCGTTCGGCCAGGAAGGCGGGTCGCCCGTCGCGCAGGCCCAGATACGCGTCGTGGTGCGGGTGGGCGTCGATCCGCCGGTACTCCTCGGCCACCCCGTCCTGGTCGGCGTCCTGCATCAGCCAGAACGCCGCCTTCGGGTGGGTGACCCAGGAGTGCAGCAGCGGGGCGTCGGTGTCCGGGTCGAGGGTACGCAGCGCGAACTCGCCGAGCCGATCGTCGACGCGGGTGAAGACGACGGTCACGACGCCACCCCGGCGGGCGCGCCGAACTCCTGGAAGGTGATGCTCTTCTCGATCGGGTAGTGCTCCCGGCCGAGCAGCTCCTGGATGATCCATGAGTTGCGGTACGCGCCCATGCCCAGGTCCGGTGAGGTGATGCTGTGCGTGTGGGTGCCCGCGTTCTGCAGGAAGATGCCCCGGCCGGTGTGGTCGATGCTGTAGTTGCGGGCCACGTCGAACCGGCCGTGCGCGTCCCAGCGGATCCGGTCGCGCACCGGCGTGAGGAACTCCGGCACCTGGTAGTGGTAGCCGGTCGCCAGCACCAGGCCCTCGGTCCGCAGGGTGAAGTCGCGCTCCTGCTCCACCTGGCGCAACCCCAGCGTGTACGCCCCGTCGTGGTGGTCGGCGCTGGTCAGCTCGGTGTTGGTGAGCAGCCGGGTGTTCACCGGCCCGTCGACGCTGTGCGCGTAGAGCAGGTCGAAGATGTCGTTGATCAGGTCGGCGTTGATCCCCTTGAACAGCCCCTTCTGCTCGGACTCCAGCCGGTAGCGGGTCGCTTCGGGCAGCGCGTGGAAGTAGTCCACGTAGTCCGGCGAGGTCATCTCCAGGGTGAGCTTGGTGTATTCGAGCGGGAAGAACCGCGGCGAGCGGGTGACCCAGTTCAGCTGGTAGCCGTACCGGTCGAGGTCGCCGAGCAGGTCGTGGTAGATCTCGGCGGCGCTCTGCCCGCTGCCCACCACGGTGATGCTGCGCTTGGCGCGCAGCGCGTCCCGGTGCTCCAGGTAGCGCGAGTTGTGCACCGCGTCCCCGGGCAGCCCGGCGACGGCGGGTGGCAGGTGCGGCGGGGTGCCGGTGCCGAGCACCAGGTGCCGGGCGCGGTACTCCGCCGTCTCCCCCGCGGCGGTGCTGGCCCGCACCACGTACCGCTCGTCGGCGGGGTCGTACTCCACAGCGGTGACGGTCTGGCCGAAGCGCAGGTTCGGCAGCTTCGCCGCCGCCCACCGACAGTAGGCGTCGTACTCGCTGCGCAGCGGGTAGAAGCTCTCCCGGATGTAGAAAGGGTAGAGCCGGCCGATCTCCTTCAGGTAGTTGAGGAAGGAGTACGGCGAGGTGGGGTCGGCGAGGCTGACCAGGTCGGCGATGAACGGGGTCTGCAACCGGGCCGACTCCAGCAGCATGCCGGGGTGCCAGGCCAGGCTCGGCCGGGCCTCCAGGAACACCCCGTCCAGCTCGTCGATCGGCGCGGTGAGGCAGGCCAGGCCCAGGTTGTACGGGCCCAGCCCGATGGCGATGAAGTCGTGAGTGGACATCCGGCCCTCCAGGCGCGGGGTCGCCAGCATCAGCCGACGTGGCAGGTCAGGTCGGCGGCGGTGTGCTCGAGCACGTACCGGCCGGCGTGGGCGGCGATCAGTTCGAGCACGTGGTCGACGTCGTCGACGGTCGTGGCCGGGTTCAGCAGGGTGAACTTCAGAAAGTGCCGGCCGTCCACCCGGGTCCCGGCGACCACCGCGGCACCGGAGGCGGCCAGCACCTCCCGGGCGTGCAGGTTGGCCGCGTCGGCCAGCTCCCGGCCCGGGCCGGTGGGCAGGTAACGGAAGACCACCGTGCTCAGCTCGGAGCGGGTCACCACCTCGAAGCGGGGATCCTCGCTGACCAGTTGCCAGGCGTCGGCGGCCCGGTCGATCACCTCGTCGAAGAGCGCGCCGAGCGCGTCCGGACCCATCACCCGCAGGGTCAGCCAGAGCTTCAGTGCGTCGAAGCGGCGGGTGGTCTGGAGGCTCTTGTCGACCTGGTTGGGGATTCGCTGCTCCACCATCCGCGCCGGGTTGAGGTAGTCGGCGTGGTAGGTGGCGTGCCGCAGCACCCGCCGGTCGCGGACCAGCAGCGCGCTGGAGCTGACCGGCTGGAAGAACGACTTGTGGTAGTCGACGGTCACCGAGTCGGCCCGCTCGATGCCGTCGAGCAGGTGCCGGCGGGTCGGCGAGACCAGCAGCCCACAGCCGTACGCGGCGTCCACGTGCAGCCAGACGCCGGCCGCCGCGCAGACGCCGGCCAGCTCGGCGATCGGGTCGATGGAGCCGAAGTCGGTGGTGCCGGCGGTGCCGACGACCGCCATGACCACCAGCCCGGCCTGCCGGCACCGGGCGATCTCGTCGCGGACGGCGGCGGGCCGGATCCGTCGCTGCGGGTCGGTGGGCACCGCGATCACCGCGTCCGGGGCCAGGCCGAGCAGCTTGGCCGACTTCTGCACGCTGAAGTGACCGGCCGCGGAGGTGAGCACGCGCAGTCGGGGCAGCAGGTCGGCGCGGGCCGCCGGGGTGGTCGCGGCGAGGCACGCCTCCTCCCGGGCCAGCAGCAGCGCCTGGAGGTTCGACTGGCTGCCGCCGCTGGTGAAGACGCCGTCGGCGTTGGGGCCGAGGCCGATCCGCTCGGCGGTCCAGTCGATCAGACGCCGTTCGATGAGGGTGGCCCCGGCACTCTGGTCCCAGGTGTCCAGGGAGGAGTTCACCGCGGTGAGCACCGCCTCGCCGAGCAGCGCCGGGATGGCCACCGGGCAGTTGAGGTGGGCGAGGTAGCGGGGGTGGTGGAACCAGACGGCGTCGCGCAGGTAGACGTCCTCCAGCTCGTTCAGGGCGGCGTCGGCGTCGCCCAGGGGGCGGTCCAGGTCGACGCGGTCGACCACGGGGGCCAGCTCGGCCGGGGTGATCCCGGTGCCGGGCCGGTCCACGGTGGCCACCCGGCGGGCGACCCGGTCGACGCCGTCGGCGAGTGTCCGCCGGTACTGCTCGACCGAGTCGCCGTGCAGCAGGTGGGCCCGCGCGGCGGCGGGAGCCGGTGGCGGCACGGTGGTCTCGACGGGGTACGTCGGCACGGTCACGGGATGTCCTCCACGTTCTCGACGATGGGCAGCCGGAACCCTCCCCCGGCGCGGTCGGGCGCCGGGGGCCGTGCTGCCTTCGGATGGTTCGCCGCTCAGGCGGTGGCGCCGGCCAGCGCCTCGGCGCGCAGGTCCTCCTCCGAGAGCCCGCGCCGCCAGTAGCCGGCGAAGGTCACCCGCCGGCGGTCGATGCCCCGCTCGCCGACCAGGTGCCGGCGCAGCGCCCGCACCGCCCCGGACTCGCCGGCGATCCAGGCGTACGGGGTGCCGGTGGGCAGACGGGCGGCGCTGACCGCGCTGACCAGCAGGTCACTGCCGGGTGGGGTGCTGCCGCGCACGATCCAGCGGATCTCCGCTTCCGCGGCGGTGGGCAGCTCGGTGATGTCGGCCGCGGCCGGCACCTCGATCCAGGCCCGGACCCGGGTGCCGGCGGGCAGCCAGGCCAGGATGCCGGCGGCGGCCGGCAGCGCGGTCTCGTCGGCGGCCAGCACCACGAGGTCGGTGCCGTCCGGGGGACGGAAGCAGACGCTGCGGTTGTCCTCCACCGAGGGGCCGAGCAGCAGCACCCGGTCGCCGGGGGCCGCCCGGTCGGCCCAGCGCGAGGCGGGGCCGGTGTCGCCGTGGCTGACGAAGTCGACGTCCACCTCGACGGCGGCCGGGCGGTGCTCCCGGATGGTGTACGAGCGCATCACCGCGCGCACGTCCGGCGGGAGAGCCCGCCAGGCGCCGAACCAGTCCTCGCCCAGCTCGACCGGGACCACCGGGGCGTCCTGCCCCGGGTGCGGCAGGAAGAGCGACACGCTCTGGTCCCGGCCGCCACCGGCGAAGTCGACCAGCTCCGCGCCGCCGAGGGTGACCCGGATCAGCGAGGCCCCGACCCGGCGGGCCCGGACGACGTGCGCGGCGTAGAAGCGGTACTGCAGGGCGACGGGTTCGACGGTGCTCGCGGTCATGGCGTCAGCTGACCTTCTTCGCGTTCCGGATGGCGGTGGCGAGGTTCTCCAGCAGCGGCGCGGAGCCGGCGTACGAGAAGCGGGGCACCGTGTCCCACGGGGTCACCTGGTTGGCCTTGACCGCCGGCAACTGCTGCCAGGTGGGCTTGGCGGTGAGGTCCTTGGGCTGCAACGCGGTGCTGCGGTTGTCCAGCAGGATCAGGTCGGCCGGGAACTTACCGGCGTTCTCCCAGCTCAGCGCCTCGAAGTAGTCGCCGGCTTCGAGCTTGGTGGGGACGACGATGTCCACGCCCAGCTCGGCGAAGTACATCAGGTCGGTGCTCACCTTGGGGTTGGAGACGTAGAACAGGTCGGGGCTGCCGGAGCAGGCCATGACCTTGATCCCCGGGTTGGCCTTGACCGCCTGGCGGACCGCCTCGGCGCCGGCCTCGAAGCGAGCCTTCGCGTCGGTGACCTTCTTCGCGGACAGGTCCGCGCCGAGAGACTCGGCCAGCGCGGCGTACCGCTCGATCGGCTTGGTCATCGGCACCCGGGCGGTGGTGATCGCCACACTCGGCGCCAGCGGCAGGATCTTGGCCTTGCTCTCGTCCGGCACGTACCAGAGCGCGTCGGGGTCGTACATGTGGGTGACCAGCAGCTCGGGGCGCAGGGCCGCGTACTTCTCCAGGCTGAACTCGCCCCACACGTTGCCGAGGATCTCCACGGCTTCAATGTTCAGGTCGCCGGCCTGCGGTTCGGCCGTGCCGTCGGCGCGCTTGGTCTCACCGAACACGCCGACGAGCTGCTTGTCGAGACCGAAATCGATCAGGGCGGCAGCCACCCCCGTGAAGGCCACCACGCGGGTCGGACGAGCCGCCGCCTCGATCTTCTGGTTGCGGTCGTCGGTGAACGACCACGGGCCACTTCCGTTGCTGGCAGCGGGCTTCGCGGTGTCGTCCTTGCCGCAGCCGGCGAGCAGGGTGGCCAACGTGGCGGCGCCACCGGCGGCCAGCAGGCCGCGACGGGAGAGGCGACGAGCGGACAGAGCATCGGGCATGGTGTTGTCTTTCGATCAGGGGATGGCCGGGGTCGACCAAGACAGCGGGGTTAGGTTAGCCTAACCTCGTTCGTTGTCAACAGCGGTACGTCGTGTCGCCACACCCCGGAGCCCACACTGGACGCCACACCCTCCGTCACCAGACCGGCACGAATCGTTCCGGTCGGTTTGGCGGCACCACCCCCCGGACCACCGCCGGTGCGGCGCGGTCGCCAGGCGGCCCGCGCCGCCGGCCTGATCGGCGCCGTGGCGCTGCTCGGCGTGGTCCTGCTGCTCAGCATCGCGGTCGGCGCGAAGGCCATGCCACTCGGCGACGTCTGGTCGGGGTTGCTGCACCGCGACGCCGCCGAGTACGCCGTGGTGCACCGGATGCGCCTGCCGCGCACCCTGCTCGGGCTGATCGCCGGCGCGGCCCTCGGGGTGGCCGGCGCGGTGATGCAGGCCCTCACCCGCAACCCGCTCGCCGACCCCGGCCTGCTCGGCATCAACGCCGGCGCCTCCGCGGCCGTCGCCACCGCCGCCGCCTTCCTGGGCGTCACGGCCATCGGCGGGTACGTCTGGTTCGCGCTGCTCGGCGCGGCGGTGGTCACCGCGCTGGTCTACGCCGTGGGTGGCGGGCGCGGCGCCACCCCGGCCCGCCTCGCGCTGGCCGGCGCGGCGCTGAACGCCACCCTCTACTCGTACGTCAGCGCGGTGATGCTGCTGGACACCGCCTCGCTGGAGCGGCTGCGGTTCTGGACGGTCGGCTCACTGGCCAGCGCGGACTCCGCGACCGTCACCCGGGTGCTGCCGTTCATCCTGGTCGGCCTGCTGGTCGCGCTCGGCGCCGCCCGCCCGCTGAACGCCCTCGCGCTCGGCGACGACGCGGCGCGCGCCCTGGGCGCCCGACCCGCGCTGATCCGGGCCGCCGTGATCGTCGCGGTCACCCTGCTCTGCGGCGCGGCGACCGCCGCCTGCGGTCCGATCGTCTTCGTCGGGCTGCTGGTGCCGCACCTGGTCCGCGCCCTGACCGGCCCCGACCTGCGCTGGCTGCTGCCGTACTGCGCGGTGCTCGCGCCGGTGCTACTGCTCGGCGCCGACGTGCTGGGCCGGGTGCTGGGCCGACCGGGTGAGCTCCAGGTCGGCATGGTCACCGCGGTGCTGGGCGGCCCGCTCTTCCTCTGGCTGGTCACCCGCGGACGGGTGGCCCACCCATGACCGTCATCCGTACCCCCGGCGGGCTCTCGCTGCGCTTCCGCCCCCGCGCGCTCGTCGTCGGCGCCGGTGCCGCGCTGCTCGCCGCCGGGCTGGGTCTGGTCGCCGTGGGCAGTGGCGACTACCCGATGAGCGCCGCCGACGTGCTGCGCACGCTGACCGGCGGCGGCAACCCCGCCGAGCAGTTCATCGTCGGCGAGCTGCGGCTACCCCGGCTGGTCACCGCCCTGCTGGTCGGCGCCGCTCTGGCGCTGGCCGGCACCGTGTTCCAGTCGCTGGTGCGCAACCCGCTGGGCAGCCCCGACGTGCTCGGCTTCACCCAGGGCGCGTCGACCGGCGCGCTGGTGGTGGTCGTCCTCGGCGGCGGCAGCCTGGCGCTGGCCGGCGCGGCCCTGGCCGGCGGGCTCGGCACCGGCCTGCTGATCTACGCGCTCGCCTGGCGGCGCGGGGTGCACGGCTACCGGCTGATCCTGGTCGGCATCGGCGTCGCCGCGATCCTCACCGGGGTCAACGGCTACCTGCTGACCCGGGCGCCACTGATGGACGCCGCCCGCGCGGTGCTCTGGCTCACCGGCAGCCTGGACGGGCGGGGTTGGGCCAACGCCGGGCCACTGCTCGCCGTCAGCGCGGTGCTGGCGCCGCTGCTGCTCATCGGGTGCGCTCCGGCGCTGCGAATGATGGAGTTGGGCGACGACACGGCCAGCGCCCTCGGCGTGCCGGTGCGCCGGCTGCGCCTGATGCTGCTCGCCGCCGCGGTGCTGCTGGTCTCGTTCGCGGCGGCCGCCGCCGGGCCGGTGTCCTTCGTGGCGCTCGTCGCACCGCACGTGGCGAAGCGGCTGACCCGCGCACCCGGCCCGAACCTGGTGCCGTCGATGACGGTCGGCGCGGCGCTGCTGGTCGGTGCCGACCTGCTGGCCCAGCGGGCCTTCACCGGGCACCAGCTCCCGGTCGGTGTGGTGACCGGGGTGATCGGCGGCGGCTACCTGGTCTGGCTGCTGGCCATGGAACGCCGGGCGGGTCGGCTGTGAACACCCGCGACGCCCTCGAAGGAGCACCCATGCACCCCGGCAGTTCCCGGCTCGGCGGCACCGCGCTGACCCTCGCCTACGACCGGCGCGCCATCACCGAGGACCTGACCGTGGCGGTGCCCGACCGGTCGTTCACGGTCATCATCGGCCCGAACGCGTGCGGCAAGTCGACCCTGCTGCGCGCCCTGTCCCGGATGCTGCGCCCGACCGCTGGCGCGGTGCTGCTGGACGGGCGGGACATCCACGACGTGCCCGCCCGGAAGGTGGCCCGCACCCTCGGCCTGCTGCCGCAGACGTCGATCGCGCCGGACGGGATCAGCGTCGCCGAGCTGGTCGCCCGGGGCCGGTACCCGCACCAGGGACTGCTGCGGCAGTGGTCACGGGAGGACGAACGGGTGGTCGAGGAGTCGATGGCCGCGACCGGGGTCGCCGACCTCGCCGACCGGTCGGTGGACGAGCTCTCCGGCGGCCAGCGGCAACGGGTCTGGATCGCCATGGCGCTGGCCCAGCAGACCCCACTGCTGCTGCTCGACGAGCCGACCACCTACCTCGACATCGCCCACCAGATCGAAATCCTGGACCTCTGTGCCCGGCTGCACGAGGAGCAGGGGCGGACGCTGGTCGCGGTGCTGCACGACCTGAACCACGCCGCCCGCTACGCCACCCACCTGATCGCCATGCGCGACGGGCGGGTGGTGGCCGCCGGCGAGCCGGCCTCGGTGGTCACCGCCGACCTCGTGGCCGAGGTGTTCGGGCTGCCCTGCCGGGTGATCGACGACCCGGAGACCGGCACCCCTCTGGTCATCCCCGCCGCCCGGCGCCGGGCCACCGTGCCGGCCCCGGAGCCGGCGTGACCGCCCGGCGGTTCCGCGACCGGTGGGGCGTGCCGCACCTGCGGGCCGGCGACCCGCTCGCCCTGGCAACGGCGCAGGGCCGGGTGACCGCGTACGACCGGGCCTGGCAGATCGAGGTGGAACGGCACCGGGGGCAGGGCACCAGCGCCGCCTTCCTCGGCGCTGACGCGCTCGGCTGGGACCGGTTCGCCCGGCAGGTCCGGCTCGACGACACCGCCCGCCGCTGCCACGCCGCGCTCGACCCGGAGACCGCCGCCTGGGTGGGCGCCTACGTGACCGGGGTGAACGAGGGCCTCGCCGCCGGGGCGGCCCGGACGCCCGAGTTCGCCGCCACCGGGTTGGCCCCGGGCCGGTGGCAGCCGTGGACGCCGCTGGCGGTCTGGCTGGGCCACCACATCCTGTTCGCCGGGTTCCCCACCAAACTCTGGCGCGAGCACGTGGCGAGCCGGCTCGGCCCGGCCGCGATCGACCTGTTCGCCACCGATGGGCCGTCCGTCGCCGGCAGCAACGGATGGCTGCTCGCGGCCGAACGGACCGGCACCGGGGCCGCGCTGCTCGCCGGCGACCCGCACCGGTTCATCGAGGATCCGGGCGTCTACCAGCAGATCCGGCTGGCCTGCCCGGAGTACGACGTGGTCGGGCTGGCGATGCCGGGCGTGCCGGGCATCGCGCACTTCGCGCACACCGGCGCGGTGGCCTGGGCGATCACCAACGCGATGGCCGACTACCAGGACCTGTACGCGGAGCGGCTGCGCCGGCAGGGCCCGGTGGTCGAGGCGCTCGGCCCGGACGGCTGGCGACCGGTACACACCCACGTCGAGACGATCGAGGTGGCCGGGGCGGACCCGGTCGAGGTCGAGGTGGTGGAGACCGAGCGGGGCCCGGTGATCGCCGCAGGGCCGGACGGGTCCACCGCCATCAGCCTCCGCTACCCACCCCGCGTCCGCGCCGAGCTCGGCTTCGCGGCGCTGCCGGAGCTGCTGCGAGCCCGGAGCGTGGCGGACGTGGACCGGGCGCTGCGGCACTGGGTGGAGCCGGTCAACGTGGTGCAGGCGGCGGACACCGCGGGCGGGCTGCTGCACCGGGTCGCCGGCGCGGTGCCGGTGCGGGATCCGGAGAACGGCCGGGGGGTGGTCCCGGCCTGGCGGGCCGAGCACGCCTGGCGCGGCTGGTACGCGCCGCTGCCCCGGGCCGAGGTGGCCGGCCGCGCGGTGATGGCCAACGAGCGGGGGCTGGCGGCATCGCTCGGTGTCGAGTTCGCCCCGCCGCACCGGGCGCGCCGGATCGCCGAGCTGCTCGACGCCGGCCACGACTGGACGGCCGAGCGGCTGGCCGCCGTGCACACCGACACGTACCTGGCGTCGGCCGGTCCGCTGCTGGGGATCCTGGCCGGGGTGACCGGGCTCGGTCCGGATGCCGGCGCGCTGCGTGAACGCCTGCTGCGCTGGGATCGGCGGATGGCCGCCGACAGCACCGACGCCGCGGACTTCGCCACGCTGCGGGCGGCCGTCGTACGCCGGCTGGCCGCCCACCCGGCGCTGGCCGAGCTGGCCGAGCCGCCGGCGTACCCGGACGTGTTCGCGCCCTGGTTGGCGCTGGCGTCGCGGGTCGGCTACGCGCTGGAGCACCTGCTGGGCACCGCCCGGTTGCCCGGCCTGGACGTGGCGGCGCTGGTCCGCGCGGCGGCCGAGGAGGTCACCGGCGCGGCGGACGGGCAGGTGCGTTGGGGCGACCTGCACCGGCTGGCGCCGTGGCGGGCGCTGCCCGACCCGGACGCCGGCCCCGGCCCCCGGCTGGCGGGCGACCACGACTGCGTGCTGTCCACCTCCAGCGTGCCCGGGGTGACCCACCGGTGCTTCCGGGGGCCGGCGGCGCGTTTCGTCTGGGACCTGGCCCGGCGGGAGGACAGCCGCTGGGTGGTCCCGCTGGGCGCCTGCGGGCCGCCCGGCGACCCGCACCACGACGACCAGAGCCCAGCCTGGCTGGCCGGGGAGCTGTTGCCGGTGACCACGGACTGGGAGCAGCTCACCGAGGAGCGAGATGGGCACTGACGCGACGGCCGCCGACCCGCATCACTACCGGCGGGACGTTCCTGGTTTCGGGTTGGTGACCATCCGGCCGGTGTTACCGGACGAGGACGTCGACCTGCTGCACGCCTGGGTCAGCCAGGAGCGGGCTCGGTTCTGGGGGATGCGCGACGCGAGTCGTGAGCGGGTGCACGAGATCTATGCGTACCTGGACTCGCTGGCCACCCACCACGCGTACCTGGTGCACCGCGACGGCGTGCCGGTGGCGCTGGCGCAGACCTACCAGCCCGAGGCCGACCCGGTCGGCGAGCGCTACGACGTGCGCCCCGGCGACGTCGGCGTACACCTGCTGATCGGGCCACCGGTGACGGTCGAGCGCGGCTTCACCGGCACGCTGTTCGGCGCCATCCTCGAATTCGTTCTCGCTGACCCGGGCCGGCTGCGGGTCGTGATGGAGCCGGACGCCCGCAACGACAAGGCCGTCGACCGGCTGCTGCGCACCGGGTTCCGGCCCGGCCCGCTGATCGACCTGCCGGAGAAGCGGGCCCGGCTGCTCTTCCTCGACCGGCCGGCGCCGACCGGCTGACGCCGGGCAGCGACCCGGTCAGCGGGCGGGCACTGCGCGGGTGACCAGCTCGGACAGCCGGTCCAGCTGGTCGGGGTCGGCCAGCGCCGAGCCGACCGCCACCACCCGCACGCCGGCGTCGAGGAACGCACCGGCGTTACCCGCGTCGAGGCCGCCGGTGGCGACGAAGCGCAACTGCGGCAGCGGGCCGGCGACCGCCTGGAACCAGGCCGGCCCGAGGGAGATCGCGGGGAACGCCTTGAGCCAGGTGAGGCCGTGGCGCAACGCCTGCTGTGCCTCGGTCGGGGTGGCCACGCCGGGCAGGTGTGGCAGGCCGCGCGCGGCGGCGGTGTCGGCGACCGCGAGATCCAGGCCGGGTGCGACGGTGAATGCGGCCCCGGCGTCGGCCGCCGCCGCGACCTGCTCCATGTCGAGCACGGTGCCGGCGCCGACGATCCGGCCGCGCTCACCGCCCGCCTCGACGGCCGCGCGCAGCGCCGGCACCGCGTCGGCGGTCGCCACCGGCACCTCCACCACGTCGATGCCGAGGTCCCAGGCCCGGCCGGCGAGCCGGACGGTCTCCGCCACCGGCAGGCCGCGCAGGATCGCCATCACCCGGGCCGTGCCGAAGACCTGGTCGAAGTCCGCTGTGGTCATGGTCCACTCCATCCGGGATCGCGGGCGGTCAGGTCCAGCGGCGACCAGGTCTCGACGGGGGCGTCGAGCAGCACATCGAACCAGGCCCACGGCGGCAACGGGGCGTTGTCGCCGCTGCTGGCCAGCGCCTGGGCCGCGACCAGGTGCCCCAGACGCAGCCGCCGTACCGTGTCGAGGTCGCGCAGCAGTCCGACGAGATAGCCAGCGGCGAACGCGTCTCCGGCGCCGACCGGCTCCACCACCGCCACCCTGGGCGCCGGGACGAAGACCGGCTCGGCATCGCGGCACAGGGCGGTGGCCCCCACCGCGCCGTCCTTGACCACCACCGTCTCCGGCCCTGGCAGCAGCCGGCGCACCGCCACCGGGTCGGCGGTGCCCCACAGGGCGTCCGCCTCGTCCTGGCCGACGAAGACCAGGTCGCTGCGGTCGGCGAGGTCACGCAGCACCGGCGCGGCCCGGTCGGCCGGCCAGAGCCGGGCCCGGTGGTTGACGTCGAAGCTGACCAGCGCGCCCGGCAGCGGCCGGTCGGTCACCGCGTGCTCGGCCAGCGCTCGGCAGGGGGCGGAGAGCGCGGGGGTGATCCCGGACAGGTGCAGCACCCGGGCGCCGGCCAGCCGCTGGTCGGCCAACGCGCCGGGGTCCATTCGGGAGGCGGCCGAGCCGGCCCGGTAGTAGTGCACCTCGGTCGCCACCGCGCCCGGGTCCTTGACGTACAGCCCCGTCGGGGCCGCCGGATCCACGGTCACCAGATCGACCCGGACGCCGGCGGCGGCGACATGTCGCACGACGGTCCGACCGAAGGGGTCGTCGCCGACCCGGCTGACCCAGGTCGCCCGGTGCCCGAGCCGGGCGAGGTAGCCGGCCACGTTGGACTCCGCGCCGCCGACCGAGACGGCGACCCGTTCGGCGTGCTCCAGCGGCTCGCCCGGCGCGGGACAGAGCACCACCATGGTCTCCCCCACCGTGGCCACCTCGACCGACGGGAAACCGGCCGGGATGGTCGCGGGGTCGGGTCGGGCGTCGGGGGTCGGCACACGTCCTCCGGGCGAGGGTTCGGGGTGCGCCGAGCCTAGGCGCGTCGCGCAGCACGAGCAACCCGTCCCGCCCCGCGCGACGAGGGTCAGGGCAGGGTCAGCCCGTACGCGGCCAGCACCTCCCCGATCGGCTGGTAGTAGGTGGTGCCGCCGGAGGTGCAGTTGCCGCTGCCGCCGGAGAGGATGCCGATGATGGTGCCGGTGGCCGCCACGTAGAGCGGCCCGCCGCTGTCCCCCGGCTCCGCGCAGATGTTGGTGCGGATCAGGCCGTAGACCACGTCGCCGCCGGCGTAGTTGACGGTCTGGTTGAGGCCGGTGACGGTGCCGCAGCGCACCCCGGTGGTGGCGCCACTGCGGCACACCGCCTGACCGACGTACGCGCTGCCGGCGCCGTGGATCGTCAACAGGCCGGGGTAGGTGTAGACCGCGCTGGGGTGGGCGATCCGGCCGGTGTAGCGGATCAGGCCGTAGTCGTTGCTGGGAAAGCTGGTGGCGGTGCGGGTGCCGAGCACGGTGGTCTGCGCGCTGTCCGCGTACCAGGTGCTGGCGACGGCGGTGCAGTGCCCGGCGGTGATCACGTAATAGGTGCTGCCGCCGCGCACGTTCGCGCCGAGCGAGCAGCGGCCGCCCCCGCCGTAGATGGCCTGTCCGGCGGCGATCAGGGTGCGCAGCGTTCCGGGTTCCCGGCGCAGCAGCGCGCCGGCCCGCTCGGCCACCGTCCGCAGCTGCGCCATCTGGGCGGGGGTCACGGTGTCGCCGACGGTGAGGGTCATCCGGCCGGTGGCCGGGTCGTGGCCCCAGGCGGTGCCGGGAGTGCGTACGCCGGCCAGCGCGGCCGCCGGGTCGGCGGCGGGTGCGGCGGAGGCGGCCCGGTCGGGGACGGCGGCCTGCGCCGCGCCGGGCGCGACGAGCAGGAGTGCGGTCAGGACAAGGGCGACGAGCGGGCTGCGGCGCATCCGAACCTCCGAATAGATCGAGATATATGGATACCGTCAAGCATCGCCCGGCGGCTGTCGCCATGGCAACCACGTCCGGTCGTTCGGGTGACCAGGGGTGGGCGGGAATCGTCGATCCGGGGACGGGCTGCGCCGGTGCCGCCGATAATCCTCGAAGGATGCGGCGGGAGGCCGGGCATGACCACCGGAGGCACTGCGGCGCTGGTACGCCGCCCGGAGGGATCGGCCCGGGCCACCCTGCTGGAGCTGCTCTTCGACGTGGTCTTCGTGGCCGCCCTCGCCATGGTCTCGACGCTGATCGCCGAACGTGAATCCTGGACCGGCGCCGCGGAGGTGCTGCTGACGCTGACGGCCATCTGGTGGACCTGGTCGATCACCTCGACCACGACGGAGTTCTACGACCCGGATCAGCGCCCGATCCAGGTCATCCTGATGGTGGCCATGGTGGGGTCGGTGGGGATGGCGGCGGCGCTGCCGATGCTCTCGGCCGGGCACGCGCTGGTGTTCGCGATCGCGTATGTCACCACGCACGTGGTGCGCGGCATCGTCCTGACCACCTCGTTGCACCGACAGCGGCACCAGGAGGCCATGGAGCGCGCCGCGCGGTTCCTGTTCTGGTTCGTCGTCTCCGGCGTCTTCTGGGTCACCGGAGCGCTGACCGGCGCACCGGACTGGAGGCTCTGGTCCGTCGCGATAGCGATCGACCTGATCGCCGCGGCGGTCCGGTACCCGACGCCCTGGCTGGGTCAGGTGCCCATCGAGCAGTACGACCGGACCACCGGGCACCTGGCCGAGCGGTACCAGCAGTTCATCATCCTGGCCCTCGGCGACATCATCCTGGTGCCCACCCTGGAGGTCAGCCGGAACCAGTTCGACCGCTTCCGGCTCACCGCCCTCTTCTGCGCCTTCGCCATCATGCTGCTGCTCTGGCAGGTCTACGTCTTCCGGGCCAACCAGTTCCGGTTGGCCGGGACCGAAGCGAGGCAGGCGTCCCGACTGGCTCCGTACACCCATCTGGTGATGCTGGCCGGCGTGATCGGCACGGCGACGTCGTTCGACCTGGTCGTCGCTCAGCCGACCGGAGCGACGCCGGTGCGGTGGCTCATGCTGATCGTCGGCGGTCCGCTGCTGTTCGTGCTCGGGCGCACCCTG
Organism: Micromonospora sp. U21; assembly: GCF_018070045.1. Taxonomy (GTDB): domain Bacteria; phylum Actinomycetota; class Actinomycetes; order Mycobacteriales; family Micromonosporaceae; genus Micromonospora. The sequence goes on along the minus strand of NZ_JAGPYK010000002.1, from coordinate 42,285 downwards.
TTCACCTGGTTGGTGACCAACAACGTGCCGTGGCGGCGGTTGGCCTGGCAGCTTCCGGCGCTGCTGGTGCTGCCGTGGGCCGGCGGCTGGCCGCCGCTGTTGGTCACCGTGGTCGTGGCGGTCGGCCTGGCCGGTCACATCCTGACCCCCGGCGCGGGCCGGGAGACCAAGCCGGGGCTGGAGCGGCGACGAACCGACGATTGACCCGCGACCGTCAGGCGAGGTGTCGGCCGGCCCACTCGGCGAGGTCCCGGGCGCAGGCGTCCACCGACTCCCGCCAGGTCCGCGCCGCACCCTCCCCCGCCTCATCGCTGACCCGCTTGACCAGCCGGCACGATACGCCGGCCTGGTTGGCGGCCCAGGCGATCGCGTACCCCTCCATGTCGACCAGGTCGGCGCGCTGCGCCAACCGGTCCCGCGCGTCGTCGTCGGCCACGAACGTGTCGCCGGTGGCCAGCACCGCGCCCTCGATGGCCAACGGCAGCGGCGCGCCGTACGTCTGGCCGGTCAGCGTGCGCAGCAGGGCGGTGTCCAGGTCGTGCTGGAGCACCGTGGCGACCTCGTGGATGCCGGCCCAGCCGGGGCGCAACGCTCCCGCCGTGCCCAGGTTCAGCAGCAGGGCGGGACGCGGGCCGGCGGCCAGCACCGCCGCCACCGCGCTGGCGGCGTTCACCTTGCCCATCCCGGTGAGCAGCACCGGCAGCTCCGGCGGGAGGTACCGGGCCTCCTCCTCGACAGCGAGCACCACAAGCGGACGATCGGCCCGGACCGTACCCCGAAGAATCACCGCAGCATCGTACGGGCCGTCCCGACAGCCGGAGCGGCGACGTCGGCGGACGTGCGCCCAGCCATCATTCAGCCGGCTCGCACCGCGTGTTCAGCCCGGTGCGGCAGGCTGGTCCGGCGAGCCACCGGACGCACCCGGGTGCGCCGTCGCCCATCGCCGGCGACCGCGCCCGGACGACAGCGGTCCGGCCCGCCGACGGAGAGGTGACGACGGTGTACGACGGGCAGGAGTTCCTCCGCGACAACCGCTGGTGCCTGAGCAGGCGAGCGCTGCTGACCGGGGCCGGTGCGCTCGGCGCGGCCGGACTGCTGAGCGCCTGCGGCGCCGGCGACTCCCCCACCGGTCAGGCGGCTGCCGCACCCGGCACCGTACTGGCCCGCACCGGCGACGTGCCGGTCGGCGGAGGCACGGTCATCGACGGTGTGCTGATCGTCCAGCCCGAGTCCGGCACCTTCACCGCGTACGACGCGACCTGCCCGCACCAGGGCGTGCGGGTCGGCGCACCCCGCGACGGGGTGATCACCTGCCCGGCGCACAACTCCACCTTCGCGGCCAGCGACGGCGCCCGCCTCGGTGGCCCCGCCACCCGTGGGCTCACCGAGATCCCCGTCCGGGTCGACGGCACGAACATCATCCGCGCCTGACGGCGCGAGGCCGGCCGGCTGGCGCGGTCAGTCGTCGGCGAAGCGGTACAGGACGAAGTCCTTGTCCGCGCCGCAGGCGATCACCCGGGTGTTCCACGAGCAGGACGCGCTGCGGACGTCCTGGAGCTCGCCCAGCGGGTCGACCTCGCCCGACTCGGCCCACACGCCGGCCAGGACGCGGTTGTCCGCCACAGTGCTGGGCGCCTTGGCGAAGACCAGCAGGTTGCCCTCGTCGAGGCGGACCGCCACGCCGCGGCGGTCCCGCAGCACCTGCTTGCCGTCGGCGTCGAAGAGGGTGACCGTCGACTCCGGGCTCTCCCGCTCGGCGAGCAGCTGGGTGCCGAGCGGGACCAGGCCGGTCGCGCCCGGCGCCGGCCACCGAACCGGGCCCTCACCCTCGGTCGCCGCCACGACCTCGGTGCGCTCGGCCTCGCTGTTCGGCACCTCCAGCAGGCACGCCCGCCGCTCACCGCAGGCCACCAGCTCCTCCGGTCGGCGCTGATCGTTCCCGGCCCGGTAGAGGACCACGGGCGTGGCGTCGGAGTTCAGGTCGTACGCCAACAGCTGGTACCCACCCTCGTTGGCCGCCACGTAGAGCCGGTCCTCGTGCGCCACCACCAGGTCGTCGAGATCGGCGACGTTGCCCCACTGGCGCAGTACCGAGCCGTCGGCCATGTCGAGCAACCGTGCCGACCGGTCCGCACCGATCTGCACGAGTCGCCGCCCCTTGCTCGTCCACGGGTTGCGGGGCGTGCCGTCGAGGAAGGCCGGCCCACCGGCCGCCTCATCGGTGCCCACCGGCCGGACGACGGTGCGGCCGCCGCCGTACTGGTCGGAGGGGTTGGCTTGGGTCCACGTCTGGTGGCCGTCGCTCAGGCGCAGGCCAACCAGTCGGCCGCCGGCCCGGTCCACGAGCACCGCAACGCCGTCGGCGAAGTACACGCTGTCGTCGCCACGGATGGCGCGGTTCCAGCTCTGCGCGCCCGAGCTACCATCGAGGACGGCCAGCTGGCGGGGGGTGCTGTCGCCCGGCGCGTCGGCGATGACCGCGACCGCCCCCGGGACGGCCACCAGCCCCGTCCAGTCGTCGGCGGTGATGTCGGTCGGCTCGCGCCACAGCTGGTCGCCGGTGTCGGTGTCGACGGCGACCACCTCCAGCCGGTCGTCCGGCAGCGGGTACCCGAGGTAGGCCCGGTCCTCGAGCACCGCCGTCCACATACCGCTCGGCCGCTCGGCGCCGGCATGCGGCCGGGACAGCTCATGCAGTGGTCGGAACTCCAGGTCCGGGTATTGGTCGCGGGTGAAATAGAGCGTCGACGCGGTGGCCACCCCGGCCAGGGCGAGCACCGCGCCGAGCACCACCCACCGGGCCCGCCGCCAGCGCGTCCCGAGGGCGGCGGTGGGGGTCGGCGGCGGGGTTGCACCGGAGCCGCCGACCAGGGTGGCCGGTACGCCCGCCGGCTCCGGCATGGTCGGCGTCGGCGTGCCCGGCCAGGCCGGCCCGGACGGCCCCGCCGGCAGGGTCGACACCGGCCCGTGTTGCGACGGCACGGTCGGCGCGGTCGAACCGGCCCCGGCCGGGATGGTCGGCGCAGTCGAACTGGCCGCGGCGGACGAGGTCAGCGCGAACGCCGGTCCTGCCGGCGACGCAGGCGCGTGCGCCGGTTCGGCTGGCGCGAACGCCGGTCCTGCCGGCGAGGCTGGTGCCGGCGGCGCAGGTGCCTCGGGCGGGGCGAGCGGTGGCCCGGCGTACGCCGGCACGGACAGCTGTCGGCGCAACGGCAGGTCGGTCAGCGCCCCTTCAGCCACCGGCAACTCCGGCTGGTCCAGCACCGTCGGGGCCACGCCCAGCTCGGCGTGCAGCATCCGGGCCACCAAGGGGATCCGCGACGAGCCACCGACCAGGAACAACCCGGCGAGCTGGTCGGGGCTGAGCCCGGCGGCGGCGATCACCTCCCGGGCCCGGTCGACCGCGCGGCGCAGCAGCGGCGTTGCCACCCGCTCGACATCGGCCCGGGTCAGCCGCACCGCGTCGGCCACCCCGGGCACGGCGACCGGCGCCACGGTGGACCGGGACAGCGTCTCCTTCGCGCCCCGGACCTCGTCCCACAGCCGGACCTGGTCGCGGCGCTGCGCCGCATCCGCCGGGTGAATCAGCCGGGCCCACCGCGCGGGGTCGCCGACCAGCTCACCGACCCGCTGCACCAGCGCCGCGTCGAGGTCCAGGCCACCGAGGTCGGGCAGACCACCGTCGGCGACCACGCTGAAGCCGGAATCACCCCACGGGTCGGCACCCTCGTTGCGCAGCACCGCGACGTCGAGCGTCCCGCCACCGAAGTCGAACACCGCGATCGCGCCGCCGACCGGCACCGGCCGGTGCAGCACCTGCGTGTAGTAGCGGGCGGCGGCCACCGGCTCACGCAGCAGCCGGGTGCCCGGCGGCGTCGGCCCGGCGAGGGTGTGCTCGGCCGCCTGCGGCCAGCCGGCCCGCACCAGCGCGTCGGCGAGCACCTGCCGCCGCGTCGCATCCCAGGCCGCCGGACAGGTGACCACGGCCGGGGGTAGAAAGCCGACGGTGCCCACCGCGGCCCGCGCGACCGCCGCCAGCACCGCGGCGAGCAGCTCGGCCGGGGGGTACGAGTGGTCGCCGAGCAGCACGCCCGGCTCGTCCACCCGACGCTTCGGGTTCGCCTCGAATCGGGCCGGGTCGGCCTGCGCCAACCGCCGGGCGTCCCAACCGGCGTGCAGCGTGCCGTCCGGGTCGGCGTACACGGCGGACGGGCTGACCGGCTGACCGTCCATCAGCAGCGGACGGGTCCGCCCGTCCGGCCAGCGCAGCACCGCGACCGTGTTGGACGTACCGAGGTCGACGCCGAGGGCGAAGCCCTCGTGCTGGCCTGCCATCTGCCCGATACCTCCGCCACGACGAGGGGAACTCAGCCCCGCATCGTACGCAGCCGCTGCCGCCCCGCTGATCACTCGGTCAGGCTCGGGCCGAACCGACGTCCTCGCGAGCGCTCAGAGGGCCGTACAGCGGACATCCTGCACGACCCGGATAACCGCCGCGCACCGAGAACGCGTCCGAATCCACGAACCGTCGCCGCTTGCGCATCAAGGAAACCTTTCTCCAATCATTTGATGACCGCAATCACTGGCATCCGACCGTCCGTACGGCCAGGAAGGCGGTCGCGTCGATCAGCACTCTGTGCAGGACGGTCAGCGGTCATTTGACCTAAACTCGCGCGGCTGGCCAGTCGAATAGCAGCAGGTCCATGGGTGTCCCGTCCGGCATCGTGGAGCGAGCGACCTGGCGCCACCCGGCCCGCGCGTACATTCGGCGCGCGGCGGCCCGTGGATCGGATGCCAGGGTGGCGTACCGCTCGTGTCGCCCGTCGAGCAGCCGGGCCATCAGCCCGGAGCCGACGCCTTCGCGGCGGCGGTCGGGAGCGACGATCCACTCCATCACGGCGAGTTTGTCCGCGACCAGCACGTCGGCGGGTGGATCCTGGTCGGCCTGTGACCACCACCTGCCGGCGAGCATCGTCCACCCGTACGCCGCCCCGATCAGCGCGCCGTCGTCCTCTGCGGCAACGAGGGTGAACCCGGGCCGGGCCGCCTCAGTGGGCAGTCCATTCGCGAACCGGCTCACCTGCTCCGGCCCCTCCTCGTACGGGGGTTCTGCGTAAACGACCGCGTACAGCTCGACCAGCGGAGGGAACAGGGGTGCGGCTGAGGACCCGGTGCGAACGGTGTAGGTGACGGGCATCCCCGGATGCTAGGCGGTCACCCGCTCCACGAGCTCCCCGTACACAGGACGGCGCCGTTCCGCTGTGGGAACCACGTCCGCAACCTGCCGCGCCACGGATCGCAGCAGCGCGTTCTGCTGTTCCACCGGCAGGTCGTCCAGCAGGTCCGCTGCCAGTCTGAGCCCGTCGGGTATATGTCCGCCCCGGACGAGGCACGCCGCCTGGTGTAGCTGCACCTGCGCCCGCAGCCGAACCTGCGACAGCGGATACAGCTCCAACGCCCGCTCCTGCGCAGCCTCCGCGTCGGCGAGCCGGCCGGCGTGCGTGTAAACCCACGACTCGGTGTGCCGCAGCCGATGCTCCGGCCACCCCCACAGGGACTCCACGTCACCGACCACCGCCCCGGGCAGCTGCTCGGCGAGGTCGGAGAGTTGCCGCACCGTCGCCATGGCCTCGGCGTGGAGCCCGGCGAGGGACAGGGCCTGCGCCCGCCCAGCCAGCAACCCACACGACGCTGAGGTGGCCTGCCCGTGCAACAGCGGCAGCACCTGATCCGACAACGCCACCACCTCGGCCGGAGGGCGGCCGTCGTAGCAGCCATTGACGACATCCCACGCCCGCACCAGCACCCGCACGTCCGGATCACCAGACTCGTCGGCCGCCTGCTGCGCGGTCAACCACCAGCGGCGGGACATCAGTGTCTGCCCGGACGCGACCAGGCCGAGGGCGACGATCACGGACAGGCAGCCCGCGGCGCGAAGTAGGTGGGGTCGGCGGGCACCCGTGTCGGCGGCGATCTGATGTTGCAGGATGGTCAGATCCGTGCCGAGCTTGTCCATCAGCGCGTCAGTGGGCTGCTGGTAGTAGCCGAGCCCATAGCCCGCGACGATGTGCTCCCACTCGTCATGGTCGACGTCCACTGCCGCACCCAAGCCGTGGCGCAGCGCCTCCAGAGCGATCAGCGGGGAGACTGCTGGGGCTGCGGCGAGGGCCCCCATGGCTTGAATGACTGTGCGTCTGCGCACATCGACGTCGCCTGTCCGCTCCTGCTGGTACGCCTGAACCAACGCACCACCAGCGTCCAGGGCACCGTCGTAGGCGGCGACCACGGCACCGGTAACTGGCCGGTCGCCGCGCTCGATCTGCCCGAGATAGCCAAAGTCGTAGGCAACCCGGTCGGCCATGGCGCGCAGTGACAACTTGCCGGTCTTGCGGTGCCGCCTGAGTATGTCACCGAAACCGTCCACTTCACTCCCAGCGTGTGCGCTGCTGTGTGGGCCCACTGCTCACGGCTGCCGTTTGCCCAGGGTATCGGCAACTCTGAACATGTTGGCCGACGTTGCTGGCAGGACCCCCTCCATGCCGGCCGTCACGCACCTGTTCGCATGCGGATCCGCCGAAACCTCCGGGAAATCGAATCGCCGGCAACCGGGGCCGCCACTACCTCCGAGGCGTCAAACATGATCGTGGAACTGGATGTGCCCCGCGGCACCCGCCTCCTCCTCCTGGACATCGAGATTCAGCCCAACCCGACCGCACGTGACGAACTCGTGTGGGCGGTGGCCGTATACCGCGACGCCACCGACGGGATGGTGCTGGTGCATGGCCACGTGTGCGGCGCTGAGGGTGAGTGCGCCCGGGGTTGGTGCTTCGAGGCGAAGGTGCTCGTGGCGGCGATCCGCGCAAACCTGGACGGTGCCCGGTGAGCGTGCCCAAGCCGACGCAGGTCGCCGGATGGTGGCAAACCCTCGCCGACCACCAGCAGAGTTACGGTCGATGCCCGCGCTGCGGGACTCGTGCCCGGTGTTGGCCCCGGGCATCGGCTCTGGCCGAGCTGATCGCGCACGACGTGTACCACCTGAGTCGCCTCGGCCAGGATTCCGCGCCGCATGATGGTCGACTGGACGTAAGGGAACCGCAAGATCTGCTGGTTCGGCCCGCCGGTGGCACTGGCTAGGCTGGCCGGGGAGGTGGCCGGTGGCGCAGCGGGTGCTCGTGGTCGACGACGATCGGACCGTCAGCGACGTGGTCTGCCGCTACCTGGAGCACGCCGGGTACGACGTGAGCCACGTCGGCGACGGGCTGGCCGCCCTGCACGCCGTGCGGGACCACGCGCCGCACCTGGTGGTGCTGGATCTGATGCTGCCCGGTTTGGACGGGTTGCAGGTGTGCCGGCGGCTGCGGGAGCGGCCGGACGGCGTACCGATCATCATGCTGACCGCGCGCGGCGACGAGGCGGATCGGGTGCTCGGCCTGCAACTGGGCGCCGACGACTACCTGGGCAAGCCGTTCTCGCCGCGCGAGCTGGTGCTGCGCGTCGGTTCGGTGCTGCGCCGGGCCGGGGAGCCGGCCGGGCCTGCGGCGGAGCTGCTGGTCGACGCGGGGCTGGAGGTGGCCACCGGGCCCCGGGTCGCCCGCCTGCACGGCCGCGAACTGGCGCTGACGCTGCGCGAGTTCGACCTGCTGGCGCACCTGATGCGCCAGCCGAGGCGGGCGTTCCGCCGCACCGAGCTGCTGGAGCGGGTGTGGGGCTGGAACTTCGGCGACCAGTCCACGGTGACCGTGCACGTGCGGCGGCTGCGGGAGAAGATCGAGGACGACCCGGCCGAGCCCCGGCGGATCGTCACGGTCTGGGGCGTCGGCTACCGGTACGAGCCGGCCGATGCGTGACCTGGCGCTGATCTTCGGCGCGGCGCTCGCCGCGGCGCTCGGCGTCGGCCTGGTCGGCGCGCTGACCCTGCGGCTGCTGCGCGACCGGTCGATCACGGTGCACGTGTGCGTCCTGCTCACGATCACCGTGGCCGCCGTGGTGGCCGGAGTGGTGGTGGTCGCCCAGGCGATGTTCCTGTCCCCGCACGACCTCCAGGTCGTGCTGCTCACGGTGGCCGCGGCCGCGGTGGTGAGCCTCGGCGTGGGCTGGTACTTCGGTCGCCGGCTGGCCGTGGCCGCGGTATGGGCGGACCAGGCCCGGGAGCGGGAGCGCCGGGTCGAGAAGGGTCGCCGGGACCTGGTCGCCTGGGTGTCGCACGACCTGCGGACGCCGCTGGCCGGGCTGCGGGCGATGGCCGAGGCGCTGGAGGACCGGGTGGTCGACGACCCGGCGACGGTGGCCGAGTACCACCGGAGGATCCGTGCGCAGACCGACCGGATGACCCGCCTCGTCGACGACCTCTTCGAGCTGTCCCGGATCAACGCCGGGGCGCTGCGGCTGACACTGTCCGCGGTGCCGCTCGGCGAGGTGGTCTCCGACGCGCTGGCCGGCACCGCGCCCCTGGCCGAGGCCCGCCGGATCAAGCTGGTGGCCGCCGAGTCAGGCTGGCCGACCGTGCTGGCCAGCGAGCCTGAGCTGGCCCGGGTGGTGGGCAATCTGCTGCTCAACGCGGTGCACTACACGCCGAGCGACGGCACCGTCCGGGTGGACGCCGGGAGCGAGCGCGACGCCGCCTGGCTGGCGGTCGCCGACACCTGCGGCGGCATCCCCGAGGGTGACCTGCCCCGACTGTTCGACGTGGCGTTCCGGGGCGAGCCGGCCCGTACGCCCCGCTCGGGCGGGGAGGGCTCCGGCGGGCTGGGGCTGGCGATCGTCCGAGGGCTGGTCGAGGCGCACGGCGGCCGGGTGGACGTGCAGAACGTCGTCGGCGGCTGCCGCTTCGTGGTCCGCCTCCCGGCGGCCTGACCTGCGTCGACCGGCCGGCCCGGGCGGTCAGGTGCGGTCGGATACCAGCGGGTGGTCGGCGGTCAGCTCGCCGAACCAGCGTCGGCTCCGGCGGAACAGCTCCCGCACGGTCAGGCCGGCGGCTCGGGCGACCGGGTGGACGGCGTGTGTGTCGAGCCGTGCCCAGCGGAACGCCGGGCCGAGCAGCAGCCGGCCGGCCCGGTGCGCGGCGGCCACCCGGGCCTGGCCCTGCCACAGCCCGGCGCCGGGCGGCTCCAGCTCGACCAGCACCGTGCCGCCGGGCGCGAGCAGCGCACCGCACCGACGTAGCAGCGCGATCGGATCACCGCCGATGCCGATGTTGCCGTCGAGCAGCACCGCGTGCTCCCACCGGCCCTCACCGGGCAGCGGATCGAACAGGTTGCCGAGCAGGGCGACCGCACCCCGGGCGCGGGTCAGCCGCACCGCCGTCGGGGAGACGTCCACACCGACCGCCGTCAGCCCGGCCCGGGCCAGCGCCACGGTGAGCCGACCCGGCCCGCAGCCGAGGTCGAGCGTCGGCCCGGCACACCGGGCGACCACCCCGGCCACCGCCGGCTCGGCCGGGCCGTGCCAGCGGTCCACCGGCAGCCGGCTACGGACACCGTCACCCTGCACCAGCCACCGACCGCCGGCCGACCGGTCGGCGAGTGCGGCGCCGAAGGCATCGTGGAGCAGCGCTCCCCCGGGCCCGCTGACCTGGACTGCCGTGTCGACCGGGTTCACCGCCGGTCCCCCGGCACCAGGGCGAGCCGGACCGCCGCGACCTGCCGCGCGAACCGACCCTCGGGCACCTCCATCGCCACCGCGAGGGCGTCGGGCCACTCGTCGACGTCGCGCAGCACCGGCAGCGGCGCGACGCGCAGCCCCCGCCCGGTCAGCGCCGCCCAGGTGTCGTGGCCGGTGTCGGGTGTCGACATCGGGACTTCGTGCAGCACGTCCGCGTACCGGGGATCGCGCAGCCCCAGCGACCACCAGCCGCCGTCGCGCGCCCGCCCGAGCACCGCGTCGGCGGCGCGCAGCCGGCGTACCGCGTCGGTCAGCCGAGCCGGAGTCAGCTGCGGAGTGTCCATCCCGATCTGGAGCACCGGCCGGCCCGGGTACGCCGCCGCCACCTCGGCGTACGCGTTGGCGAGCCGTTCGCCGAGCCCGGCGCCGCGCTGGTCCAGCACCAGCCAGCCGGCCAGCGCGGCGGTCAGCGCGGCAGCGTCGTCCGCCTCGGTCAGCCGGCCCGCGCAGGCCAGCACCGGAGTCACCCCGGGGGTGGCGCGGACGGCGTCGAGGGTGTCGCGCAGCGCGGCGGCGGCGATCCGGGCAGCCTGCACGGCGGTGGCCGGAGGGCAGAGCCGGGTCTTCACCGCCCCGGGCACCGGCGCCTTGGCGACGACCAGCAGGACGGTCACCGGGGGCCGTCCATGGTGCGCAGCACGCCGGCGAAGTCGCGGGTGGCGCGCAGGGTGCCCCGCACCGAGCCGGACACCTTGGACCGGGTGCCGGCGGCCCGGGGCGCGTAGGTCACGTCCAGCTCCTGGATCCGCCAGCCGGCGGCGGCCGCCCGGATCAGCAGTTCGAGGGGATAGCCGAAGGCCCGGTCGGCGACGCCGAGGGCGAGCAGCGCGTCGCGGCGGGCCACCCGGATCGGGCTGAGGTCCCGCAGGGGTACGCCCCGACGGCGCAGCAGCGCCGCGACCAGCGCGGTACCGGCACGGGCGTGCCACGGCCACACCCCGGCGCCGACCGGTCGCCGCCGGCCCACACTGAGATCCGCCGTCCCGGCCGCCACCGGCGCGACCATGGCCGGCAGCTCACCCGGGTCGAAGGAGCCGTCGGCATCGAGGACGCAGACCAGCTCGCTGTCGGCGGCCTCCAGGCCCGCGTGCACCGCAGCGCCGTAGCCGCGCCGGGGCTCGTGGACCACCCGGGCACCGTGCCGGGCGGCCACCTCGGGCGAGCCGTCCCGGGAGCCGTTGTCCACCACGATGGCCCGGTAGCCGGGCGGCAGCGCGGTGAGCACGCCGGGCAGGGCGGCCGCCTCGTCCAGGCAGGGCAGCACCACGTCGATCTGAGTCGGCATACCGCCGACGCTAGGGCGGCACGCGGCCAGCGGAGGCCGGAATGTGCTTACCGAACGCTTACCACCTGGGCATTTCTTACCGTCCGGTGACGGGGCGGCGGTTCCGCCGACGGAAGGCCGACTGTCGCCGTACCGTCCGGTGGTCATGACCTCGACCACCGCTCCCGCCGCCACCCCCGGCCGGACCCCGACCCGCCGCTGTCGGGCGGACGCGCTGGTGCTGGGTGTGGAGTTGGCGCTGCTCGCCGTGGCGGTGGTGGTGGGAGCGCTGCTCAACGCGCGCGGCGCCGGCCTGCACGCCGACGCCGCCCCGCTCTACGCGACCTGGCGGCCGCACCTCGGCTGGGGCAGCCCGGCCGCGCTGCTGGTCGCGGTCGCGGTGGTGGGCTGGGGGACGCGATGGGCCCGCACCGCGCGGTGGTCCGTCCTGCTGGTCTCCGCGTGGCTGGCGGCGGTCGCGTGGACGCTGTCGTTGGCCCTGGTGGACGGCTGGTCGGCGGGGCTGACCCGGCGACTCACCCCGCAGGCGGAGTACCTGCACGAGGTCCCGCGAGTCACCGACATCCCGGCGATGCTGGCCGGGTTCACCGGCCGGATCCTGGACTTCCAGCCGGACTCCTGGTCCACCCACACCGCCGGGCATCCCCCCGGCGCACTGCTGATCTTCGTCTTGCTGGACCGGGTCGGCCTGGGTGGCGGCACCGCCGCCGCGCTGGCCTGCGTGCTGGTCGGGGCCACGGTGGCGGTGTCGGTGCCGGTGACCCTGCGGGCGCTGGGCGCCGCCGACGCGGCCCGCGCGGTGATCCCGTTCCTGGTGCTGCTGCCGGGAGCGGTCTGGGTGGGCGCCTCCGCCGACGGCATCTTCGCCGCCGTGGTGGCGGCCGGCCTGGCCCTGCTGGCGGTCCGCGGCCGGGCCACGGCCGCGGCCGGCGGCGCGCTGCTCGGCTTCGCGCTGCACCTGTCGTACGGGTTCCTGCTGGTCGGGGTGCTCGCACTGGCCGTGCTGGCACTGCGCCGCACCCACCGTTGGGGAGCGCTGCTCGCCGCCTGCGCCGGGGTGACAGCCGTGACGGCGATCTTCGTGGCGGCGGGTTTCGAGTGGTGGGAGGGGTATCGGCTGGTGGTCGAGCGGTACTACCAGGGCTGGGCCGCCGACCGCCCGTACGGCTACTGGGTGTGGGCCAACCTGGCCGCCCTGCTGCTCAGCGCCGGGCCGGCGCTCGGGCCGGCGCTGCACCGGGTGCTGCTGGCCGCCCGGTCGCAGTGGCCGGTGCTGCGCGGGGTACTGCCGGCTCGTGCGCCCGCGCCGCTGGCCGGGCCGGCGCCGGGTGGCCCGCGCTTCGGTCCGGGCGCGGCGGCGAACTGCTGGCGGGCCGCCGGCCGGCTGGCCACGCCGGCGGCAGCGGCGGTACGTGCGGCCGGGCCGACCGTGGTGCTGCCGCTGGCCGCCGTGGCGGCGGTGGTCGGCGCGGACCTGTCCGGGCTGAGCAAGGCCGAGGTGGAGCGGATCTGGCTGCCGTTCATCGTCTGGCTGCTGGTCGCCACCGCCCGACTGCCGGCCGGCTCACGGCGCTGGTGGCTGGCCGGGCAGGCGGTCACCGCGCTGGCGGTGAACCACCTGGTCTGGACGGTTTCCTAGCCCCAAGCGGCGCGGCCCGGCCGCCGTCAGCGGGTGGTGCTGCGCACGGCCGCCGACGACCTGTCTCGGTTGAGCGTTATGACTCTCAGTCATACATATACCTCAGAGTCATAACGCTCACTGCCGATACCGCCGCCCGGGCCGGTCAGAGCGGGCGGCGTCGGCGACGGCCGGTCAGCCCACCAGCGCGGCAGGTTCGCGCAGCGGGTCCGTGGCGAAGCCGGCGACCCCCTCGGCGAAGCCGACCCGGGCGGTGTAGCCGAGCAGTTCGGCGGCCCGGCGCGGATCGGCCACCACGTGTCGCACGTCGGCCACGCGGGCGCCCCCGACCACCTGCGGGGCCGGTCCGCCCATCGCCTCGGCCAGGGTGGCCGCCAACTCTCCGACGGTGTGCGGCTCGCCCGAGCAGACGTTCACCGGAACCAGCGTGGCCGGCGGCACGGTGCTGGTCAGGGCCAGCAGGTTGGCCCGTGCCATGTCGGTCACGTGCACGAAGTCGCGCCGCTGCCGGCCATCCTCCAGGACGCGGGGGGCCTCGCCGGCGGCCAGTGCGGACCGGAAGATCGACGCCACCCCGGCGTACGGGGTGTCGCGGGGCATCCGGGGACCGTAGACGTTGTGGTAGCGCAGCGCCCAGACCGTGCCGTCGGTCTGCCGGGCCCACGCCGCGGCCAGGTGCTCCTGGGCGAGCTTGCTCGCCGCGTACGTGCTGCGCGGCTCCAGCGGAGCGTCCTCGGGCACCAGCACCGGGTCGAGCCCGAGGACGCAGTGCGGGCAGGTCGGGTCGTACCGGCCCGCCGCGACGTCCTCGGCCCGCCGGGGCGCCGGACGCACCGTGCCGTGGCCGGGGCAGGTGTAGCGCCCCTCTCCGTAGACCACCATCGAACTGGCCAGCACCAGCCGGCCGATCCCGGCCCGGTGCAGCGCCGCCAGCAGCACCGCCGTGCCGTAGTCGTTGTGCGTGACGTAGTCGGGGGCATCGGACGGGTCCAGGCCGTGCCCGACCATCGCCGCCTGGTGGCAGACCGCGTCCACCCCGACCAGCAGCCGGTCCAGCAGCGGGCCGTCGCGGACGTCGCCGCGCACCACGTCGTGCCGACGCGACCAGGCGGGCAACTCTCCGCCGTGCGCCTGCGGCAGCAGCGCGTCCAGCGCCACCACCTCGTGCCCCTGCTCGATGAGCAGGTCGACGACCTGCGACCCGATGAACCCGGCCGCGCCGGTGACCAGTACCCGCATACCCGGTCACGCTAGGGCGGACCGGTGCCGGGCGGGTCGGTTCGGGCGACCCGTAAGGAGTTCGCAACAGCTCGGCGGGCGCGGACGCCCCGGTAAGCGTTCGGTAATGCGGCAAACCCGGCCGGGGCGTACCCGCGCGGTCTAGCCTGCCCGCAGTGCACCCGCTGCCGACCCGCGGCGGCCCGGCGCCCGCCGGTCGGTGGCGCGGGCGGCGCACGACGGCGAGGAGGAGCGGCGGTGTCGACCAACAGGCCCGGTCCGAGCACCGGTGGGACCGATGCGCCCGCGCCGGACGCGGAGGGCTACGGCGCGCCCCGCCGGTTCTGGCGGGCCCTGGACCGGCACCGGCCACCCGGTGTGGACGCGGCCGACCGGAGCTGGCGCAGCCCGCTGCGCGGCCCCTGGCTCACCGCCGTGTACGGGTCGGTGCTGCTGGTCGCGCTCCCCCTGGTGATCGTCACCGGGCTGCTCGACTACGCCGCCTACGGCCCCCGGTTCGACCAGGCGTTCCCGAGCGACGTGGGCTGGTTGCGGCTGCCCACCTTCGACTGGCCGACCCGGCCCTCCTGGCTGTTCCGGGTCACCCAGGGCCTGCACGTGACGCTCGGGATCGTGCTCATCCCGGTGGTGCTGGGCAAGCTCTGGTCGGTGATCCCGAAGCTGTTCAACTGGCCGCCCGCCCGCTCGTTGGCCCAGGTGCTGGAACGGGTCACCCTGCTGCTGCTGGTCGGCGGGATCCTGTTTCAGATCGCCACCGGCCTGCTGAACATCCAGTACTCCTACCTTTTCGGCTTCGACTTCTACACCGCCCACTACTTCGGCGCCTGGATCTTCACCGGCGCGTTCGTGGCGCACGTCGTGCTCAAGCTGCCCCGGCTGATCAGCGCGCTGCGGTCCCGCCCGCTCGGCGCCGAGCTGCGTACCCCGCGCGCCGAGACCCGGCCGGAACCGCCCGACCCGGACGACCTGGTCGCCGCGCGGCCCGGGCCGGCGACGGTCAGCCGGCGCGGCGCGGTCGGGCTGGTCGGCGGTGGCGCGCTGCTACTGGCCGCGCTGACCGTCGGGCAGAGCCTGGACGGCCCGCTGCGCCGCACCGCGCTGCTGCTGCCCCGGGGCCGCCAGCCCGGTCCCGGGCCGAACGGATTCCCGGTCAACCGCACGATCGCCGCCGCTGGCGTACGCCCCGAGCAGACCGGCCCCGGCTGGCGACTGATGCTGCGCGGCGGCGGCCGGACGGTGACCCTGGACCGGCCCGGGCTGCTGGCCATGGCGCAGCACACCGCCGCGCTGCCCATCTCCTGTGTGGAGGGCTGGTCGACCCGGCAGACCTGGACCGGCGTACGGCTGCGTGACCTCGCCGCCCTGGCCGGGGTCGCCGACCCGGCCGCCGCACGGGTGTCGTCGTTGGAGCAGGCGGGGCTGTTCCGGACGGCGGTGCTCGCGCCCAACCAGGTCCTCGACCCGGACTCGCTGCTCGCGCTGCGGGTCAACGGCGTCGACCTCTCCCCCGACCACGGCTATCCGGCACGGGTCATCGTGCCGGCCCTGCCCGGGGTGCACTGCACGAAATGGGTCGCCGAGATCGCCTTCCAGGGCCGCGCCGATGACTGACCTGATGGCCCGGCTACGCGCCGGCTATGGCGCCGGACCTCGGCACCTGATCGTGGTGACGGCCGCCATCGTGCTCGCCGGCTGGGTGGCGCTGCGGGTGGCCGGGGAGGCGACCGCCGGCCGGATGCTGCTCTGGTTCCTCGGCGCGGTCATCGCCCACGACCTGGTGCTCTTCCCGGCGTACGCGACCGCCGACCGCGTGCTGCGCGCGCTGGTGCGGCCCCGGGCGGGCAACCGGGTCGCCCTGCTCAACCACCTGCGGGTGCCGACGCTCGGCGCGGCACTGCTGTTCGTCGTCTACTCCCCCGGCATCCTGCGTCTGGGCGAAACCACCCACCTCGCCGCCACCGGCCAGGACCAGCGGCCGTACCTGGTGCGGTGGCTCCTGCTCAGCGCGGCCCTGTTCCTCCTCAGCGCCCTCACCTACGCCCTGCGCGCCCTCCCGCGCGGGCGTCAGTCGTCCGGGAAGCGGTCGGAGAGGGCGTAGCGGAGCAGGACCACGTCGCCGATCTGGCGGGTCTCGGCCAGTCGGGCCCGGCGGCCGGGGTGCCAGGGGAAGTGACCCTCGCCGACGAACCGGGGCGCCCGGCCGTCGCCGACGAAGAACGGTGCGACCACCAGGTGCAGTTCGTCGGCGAGGCCGGCGCTGAGGAACTGGGCGTGCACCGTCCCACCACCCTCCACCATCAACCGCCGCACGTCGCGGGCAGCCAGGTCGGCCAGCAGCCAGCCCGGGTCGACCGGCTCACCCGCGTCCACCACGGTGGCCAGCCGGCCGAGCCGTTCCTCGGTCTTCTCCAGCACGTCCGTGGCGCAGTAGACGAGCCGGGCCGCGTCGCCGGCGGTGAAGAACCGGGCCGTCGGGTCGAGGTCACCCCGGGCGGTCAGGGTGACCTTGATGGGCGAGGCGGGACGCCCGCGCGCCACCCGTTCGGCCCGTCGTCGGGCCGAACGCACCAGCAGCCGGGGATCATCGCGGCGGACGGTGCCGGCGCCGACCAGGATCGCGTCGCAGCTGGCCCGGACCGCGTCGACCCGGTCCAGATCGTCCGCGTTGGACAGCAGCAGCCGCTGGTCGGAGGCGTCGTCGATGTACCCGTCGATCGAGGTGGCGCAGCTCAGCAGCACGTACGGCCGCGCCAGCGCCGGCCGGCGGCTCACCGGGAGACGGGCCGATCGGGGGTACGGCGAGCCGGCACGGGCGGCGACGGCACCGCCTCCGCTGCCTCGGTCTCCGCAGCCTTGGCCGCCTTCGCCGCGAGGTAGTCGGCGTTGGCCGGGGACAGGTAGATGCCCGTGGGCACCCGCTCGACGACCGCCACACCCAGGCGGGTCAGCTGCTCGGCCTTGTCCGGATTGTTGCTGAGCAGCCGGATCCGGGGCACGCCCAGGGTGGTCAGCATCTGCGCGGCGGCGGTGTAGTCCCGCTCGTCCTCGCCCCGGCCGAGCGCGACGTTGGCCTGGTACGTGTCCAGCCCGGCGTCCTGGAGGGCGTACGCGTCGAGCTTGGCGTACAGGCCGATGCCCCGGCCCTCCTGGCGCAGGTAGAGCAGGAAGCCGCCGGTCTCGGCGATCCGCTGCACGGCCTCGCGCAACTGCGGCCCGCAGTCGCAGCGCTGGCTGCCGAACACGTCGCCGGTCAGGCACTCGCTGTGCGGGCGGACCAGTGGCGGCTCACCGCCGGCGGCGAGCCGGTCCAGCGCGCCGGCCCAGTCGCCGAGGCCGAGGGCGAGATGTTCCCGGCCGTCCACCAGGCCCTTGAACGTGAACACCCGGGTGCTCGTGGCGTAGCCGTCGGGAAACGTCAGCGGCACCGTGACCTGCGTACGGACCGTGGCGACCGGCAATGCTTCGGGCATGGGACTCCTTTGTCCGGCGCCACCGCCGTCCGGCGACGCGTACCGTCTCACAACCGGCTCAACAGCCGCCGCCGGAGGCGGCTTCCCGGGCGACGGCGGGAATCCGGGCCCGCCGGGCGAGCAGCACGGCGGCGCCGGGCAGACTGGCAACCAGCACCAGTGCACCGTAGACGGTAGCGGTGGCGACGCCCTCGGCGGCGCTGAGCCCGGCCGCGCCGAACGCCCACGCGGCCACGCCCTCGCGCGGGCCGAAGCCGGCGATGTTCAACGGCAGGCCCATGGCTAGCAGGGCGAGCAGGGTGAGCGGCAGCAGCCGGGACAGCGGGGCATCTGAGCCGGCAGTACGCGCCGCCACCAGGAAGGTGGTCAGGTGACCGGCGACCATCACGGCGGAGGCGACCAGCACGCCGAACCAGGTCCGCCGGGCCAGCAACCCGGCCCGGACGTCCGCCACGGCGGTGCGCAGGGCCCGCGCCCAGCGCGACCGGCCGGTCTGCGGCAGGACCCGCGCCAGCAGCACGGCGGCCAGCCCACCCGCGACCAGCAACCCCGCGGCGGCCGGCAGGTACGGCCGCACCGGGGACGGGAACGCGGCGAGCACCACCAGCGCGACGCCCACCAGGACCACCTGGCCGGCGGTACGCTCCCAGACCACCGCGCGGATCCCCCGGCTGACGTCTCCGGCGTCCCGGCCGTGGCGTACCGCCCGGTGCACGTCGCCGAGCACCCCGCCGGGCAGGGTGGCGTTGAGGAACACCGCCCGGTAGCAGTGCGCCACCGCGGTCGCCAGGGGCAGCCGCACGCCCAGGCCGCCGGCGACCAGGCTCCACCGCCAGGCCGCGCAGACCGTCGTGAGCACACCGATGAGCAGCGCAGCGGCCAACGCCGGCGCGTCGATCAGCCGCACCCCGGCGAGGAACGGGCCGCCGCCCACCTGCCACAGGAGGACGGCGAGCAGGCCCACCCCGCCGGCCACTCGTGCCCAGGCCCAGAACATCGGCACCGGTCCTCCCTGAAGATCGTCCACTTGACCTAGTGCACGTATCCAGGGCGCGAGCGGTTCATTCGCCGGCCAGGAGGTCCCGGTGCTCGACATGCACGGTGAGCCGGCCGGCGGCGGCGTCGACCAGCCGGCGCTGGGCGTACGCCTGGGCCGGGCCGGCCAGGTCCGGGCGCTCCTCACACGCCGCGCCCAGCCAGCCCCGGAACCACTCGGCGGTCAGGTCGGCCTGGTCCGGGCCGAGTCGCCACGGGCTGGGCCGCTCCCGGACCGGGACGCCCCGGCGGGCGAACGCGGCGACGGTCGCGGCGACGGCGTCCGGGCCGAGCATCCGCCGGCCGTCGACGGTGCGCCGCTGGTGGTCGTTGAACGCGGCCTCGACCGTCGGGTCCAGCGGGTCGGCCGGGGTGAGCCGGACCCGCCCGGTGACCGAGATCGCGAAGAGCGTGGGCCGGCCGGCGTCGGCGCAGGCGGCGACCACCCGCTCGACCTCCTCGGCGGTCAGCATGTCCAGCAACGCGGACGCGGTGACCAGGGCACCGTCGGCCAGGTCGGCGGCGGTGAGCCGGGTGAGGTCGCCACACCGGGTGCTGACCGTGACCGCTGCGCCGTCGGCGGCGGTGACACCGGCCATGCCCTCGGCAGCCCGGGTCAACAGGTCGGCGTCCCGGTCGTGCAGCACCCAGTGCTGCGGGCCGGGCAGCCGGGCCGCCAGCCAACGGCTCATCGAGCCGGTGCCGCTGCCCAGGTCGTGGATCAGGATCGGCGCCTCGCCGGCCAGCCGGGGGCGGACCACGTCCACCAGGTCCGCGGCGCGGGCCGCCGCGTCGGCGGGCTCGCGCAGCCGCAGCCAGTCGGCGAACGGCAGGGTCTCCTCGACGGTCATGCCACCTCCTCAAGCACGGCGGCCAGCAGCGCGGTCGTCACCGGCCAGTCGGTCAGGGTGTCCCGCCGGGCCAGGGCGGCACGCCGCAGCCGGGTACGCAGGGCGTCGTCGCCCAGCCAGCGCGTCAGCGCGCCGGCCAGCGCGGCCGGGTCGTCCGGCGGGACCAACAGCCCGGGCCGCTCACCGCCGGGCGCCCGGCCGAGCGCCTCCGGCAGGCCGCCCACCTCGGTCCCCAGCACCGGCAGACCCCGGGCCAGCGCCTCGGTGACGACCATCCCGTACGTCTCGCCCCGCGACGGCAGCACCAGCAGGTCGGCGGCGGCGTAGGCGGCGTCCAGCGCGGCGCCGGTCAACGGGCCGGCCAGCCGGACCCGGTCGGCGATGCCCGCTGCGGCGAGCCGCTCACGGAGCCGGTGCACCAGCTCCGGCTCCCGGGCCAGCGTGCCGGCGCAGACCAGCGTCCACGGCAGCCCGGCGAGCGTGGACAGCGCGTCCACCAGCACGTCGTGCCCCTTGTGGCGGGTGACGGCCGCCACGCATAGCAGCCGGTCGCCGGCGACCGAGCCGGGCACCGGCGCGGCGGGCGTCACCCCCGGCGGCGCGGCCCGGACCCGGTCGACCGGCAGCGGGTGGCGGGCCAGCAGCCGTCCGCGCGTCCACTTGCTGGTGGTGACGACGGCCCGGGCCGTGGCCAGCGCGTGGGCCTCGGCCTCGTCGTCCAGCGGCAGGTGCACCAGGACGACCAGGCGCAGCCTCCGGGCGTGCGGGGCGAGCAGGTCCGGAACGGTCGAGGCGATCAGGCCGTCGAGCAGCACCACGGCGTCGTCCGGCGCGGCGGCCAGCAGCCGGGCAAGCTCCACCCGGTCGGCCGCGTCGGGGTACGGCCAGGCGCCGGGCACCGGATGTTCGCGCACCGACCAGCCCAGCTCGCCGAGCCCCCGGCAGATCCGCCGGTCGTAGGAGTTGCCGCCGCTGGGTGTGGCCGGGTCGTCGATGTCGCCGGGCAGGACGACGTGCACGGCACGGCCGGGAGAAGCGGGCCGGTCGACCGGTGTCGCCCGGCCCGCCCCGATCACAGCGACCGCTCGTAGCTGGCCCAGGCGATGTGCGACTCGTGCAGGGTGACGGTGATGCCGGCCAGTTCACGCGCCCCGGCGCCCAGCTCACCGGCGTGCGCCCGCTCGGCCAGCCGGTCGGCGACGGTACGGGCCAGCACCTCGGTGGTGGTGTTCACCCCGGCGAACGCGGCCTCGTCGTCGAGATTGCGGTAGGTCAGCTCGCCGAGCACGGCCCGCAGCTGCTCGGTGGCCAGACCGATGTCGACCACGATGCCGTCGGCGTCCAGGTCCGGCCGGCGGAACGTCGCGTCCACCACGAAGGTCGCCCCGTGCAGGCGCTGGGCCGGGCCGAACACCTCGCCCCGGAAACTGTGGGCGATCATCATGTGATCCCGAACGGTCACGCTGAACACGGTCACTCCCCGTCGTCGTAGGTGATGAGATGGCAGAGCGCGGCAAGGTCACCCGTGCTCAGTCGAGCGAGAACGTCGGGCAGCTCCGCGAACCGGGACGCGCCGGTGATCAGCGCGTCGAAGGCCGGGTCGTCGAGCAGGTCCAGGGCGAGCGCCAGCCGGTCGGTGTAGCTGCGCCGCCCCCGCCGTGCGGGCGCCACCATGCCGACCTGGCTGCTGCGCACGGTCAGCCGTCCGGAGTGGAACGCCCCACCGAGCGACACCTGCACCGGGCGGTCGCCGTACCAGCTCAGCTCGATCACCGTGCCCTCCGGCGCGAGCAGGTCCAGCGAGCGTTGCAGACCGTCGGCGGTGGCGCTGGCGTGTACGACCAGGTCTCGGTCGCCGGCCGCGTCGGCCGGTTGGGCGAACCCGACACCGAGCGCGCCGGCGATCCCGGCCCGGCGGGCGTCGGTGTCGACCAGCTCGACCTGCACGCCGGGGAACCGGGCGAGCAGCGCGGCGACGCAGCAGCCCACCATCCCCGCACCGACCACGCTGACCCGGTCGCCGACCAGCGGCGCGGCGTCCCAGAGCGCGTTCACGGCGGTCTCCACCGTGCCGGCGAGCACCGCGCGGGCGGGCGGCACGTCGTCCGGCACCGGCACCACGGCGGTGGCCGGCACGACGTACGCGCTCTGGTGCGGGTGCAGGCAGAAGACCGTGCGCCCGAGCAGCTCCGGTGGGCCCTGCTCGACGACGCCGACGCTGAGGTAGCCGTACTTCACCGGGCCCGGGAAGTCGCCCTCCTGAAAGGGCGCGCGCATCGCGGCGTGCTGGTCGGCGGGCACCCGGCCAGCGAAGACCAGCGTCTCGGTACCCCGGCTGACCCCGGAGTAGCGTGCCCGGACCAGCACCTCGTCGGGGCCCGGTACGGGCAACGACACCGGCCGGATCTCCGCCGCGCCGGGCTCGCGCACCCAGCAGGCGTACGCCTCGCGGATCACCGTCGCGCACCTCACCTTTGCTCCCGGCCGAACCGAACGGCCTCGTTTTCCGTGTTCCCTGTCGGGGTCGTCGATCATAAACACGGAGGTACGGTGCCCACGGTTCGAAGTGGTCCGATGATCGGGCTGAGCGCGCAACTGGTCGTGTTGGCGGCGCTGGCCGCCACGGTGGGGCTGGGCGGCGCGGGCTGGCTGGTCGGGACCGGCTACGCGGTGGTCACCTGCCTCGCGTTGAGCCGGGGCCTGCACCAGGCCGGTGCGATCCGCCTCGGTCCCGCCGACCGGGTGACGCTGGCCCGGGCCGTCCTGGTCGGCGCGGTCACCGCGCTGGTGGCCAACTCGTTCGGCCGGCCGGCGCCGGTGGGCTTGCTGGTCACCGTGAGCGCGGTGGCGTTGCTGCTGGACGCGGTGGACGGGCAGGTGGCGCGGCGTACCGGCACGGTGAGCGCGCTGGGCGCCCGCTTCGACATGGAGGTCGACGCGTTCCTGATCCTGGTACTGAGCGTGCACGTCGCGCCGGCCGCCGGCGGGTGGGTGCTGGCCATCGGCGTGATGCGGTACGCGTTCGTCGCGGCGAGCGCGGTGCTGCCCTGGCTGGGCGGGTCGCTGCCGCCGCGCTACTGGCGCAAGGTGGTGGCCGCCGCGCAGGGGGTGCTGCTGGCGGTGGCCGCGGCGGGGGTGCTGCCCCAGCCGTGGACCACGCTGGTGCTGGTGGTGGCGTTGGCTCTGCTGGTCGAGTCGTTCGGCCGGGACGTGACGTGGTTGTGGCGACGCCGGCCGGCGACCCGGCCGGCCCACGTGCCGGCTGCCACGCCAACGCCGGCGGCGCCTGTCATGCCGACGCGGACCGCGTCGGTACCGTCTGCCGTGCCGGCGCGGACCGTGCCGCCGGTGCCCGCCCCGGTGGCCGGACCGGTGGCTCTGCCGCCCCTGCTGCCGGTGGTCGTCCGGTCGACGGTGGCGCTCCCGCCCCTGCTGCCGGTGCCCGCTCCGACGCCGGCGATGGCCGCGGGCTCGGGCTCTACGGTCCACTCCGACTGGAGGATGTGATGACCCTTCCCGCCCGGGTACGCCGGCTGGTCAACCGGTTCGGCTCGCGCCGGGCGGTTGCGGACGAGGCGTCGGCGCGTACTCCCGTGGTGTCGGCCGCGACCGGGCGCGGCCCGGCGCGGCGGGTGGCGGGCGGGGTGGGCAGCGCGTTGGCCGTGCTGCTGGTGTTCGCCGTGCTGGTCGGCCCGGACCGGCTCGGCCTCCTCACGCCGGGCGCCTTCCTGCGCATCCCGCTGGAGGGGCTGCTCGTCGCCGCGCTGCTGCTGGCCCTGCCGGCGCGGCCCCGGCGGGTGGTGGTGGCCGTGGTCGGGCCGCTGCTCGGCGTGCTCGCCATCGTGAAGCTCGCCGACCTGGGCTTCCGGACGGCCCTCGACCGGCCGTTCGACCTGGTGCTGGACTGGCTGCTGCTGGACGACGCGTTCGGTTTCGTCCGCGATTCGGCCGGTCGGGTCGGCGCGTTCGGCGCGGCGGTCGGCATCCTGCTGCTGGTCGGCGCGCTGCTGCTGGTGCTCACGCTGGCGCTGCGCCGGCTGGCGTCGCTGCTGGTCCGGCACGAACGGGTGGCGACCCGGGCGGTGGCCGCGCTGACCGTCGCGTGGGTGGCCTGCGCCGTCGTCGGCGTGCGGGTCGTACCGGGCGTGCCGGTGGCCGACGCCGGCACCACCGCGCTGGTCGGCGCGCACGCCACCCAGGTGGACGCCCGGCTGCACGACCGCGAGAGGTTCGATGCCCAGATCAACGCCGACCCGTTCCACGACACCCCGGGCGACCAACTGCTGACCGGGCTGCGGGGCAAGGACGTCATCCTCGCGTTCGTGGAGAGCTACGGCCGCGACGCGGTGGAGGACCCGGAGCTGGCGCCGCAGGTCAACGCGGTGCTGGACGCCGGCACCGAGCGGCTGCGCGCGGCCGGGTACCAGGCTCGCAGCGGCTTCCTCACCTCCCCCACCTTCGGCGGCGGCAGTTGGTTGGCGCACGACACGCTGCTGTCCGGCCTGTGGACGGACAACGAGCAGCGGCACCGCAGCCTGCTGGCCAGCGACCGGCTCACCCTCAACGGCGCGTTCCGCCGGGCCGGCTGGCAGACCGTCGGGGTGCTGCCGGCGGCCACCCAACCGTGGCCGGAGCAGGGATTCTTCGACTACGACCGCTACTACGACGCGGAGGCGCTCGGCTACCGGGGACCGAAGTTCAGCTACGCCCCGATGCCCGACCAGTACACGTTGTCGTTCTTCCAGCAGCAGGTGCGCGCCAGCGCCGACCGACCGGTGATGGCGGAGATCCCGCTGATCTCGAGCCATTCACCGTGGACGGCGGTGCCCCGAATGATCGGGTGGAACGAGGTGGGCGACGGCTCGATCTACCACGGCTCCGCAGTCGGCGAGGACAGCGGCGACGCCGACGACCGGGACGCCGGCCAGATCCGCGGCGGGTACCGGCAGGCCATCGCGTACTCGCTGGAGACCCTGATCTCCTA
Organism: Micromonospora sp. U21; assembly: GCF_018070045.1. Taxonomy (GTDB): domain Bacteria; phylum Actinomycetota; class Actinomycetes; order Mycobacteriales; family Micromonosporaceae; genus Micromonospora. The sequence goes on along the minus strand of NZ_JAGPYK010000002.1, from coordinate 18,122 downwards.
CGTGCAGACCTACGGGGACGACGACCTGGTGCTGGTCTTCCTCGGCGACCACCAGCCCTCCCCGGTGGTCACCGGCGAGGGCGCCAGCCGGGACGTGCCGATCAGCATCGTCGCCCACGACCCTGCGGTGCTGGACCGGGTGGCGGACTGGGGTTGGCAGGACGGCCTACGGCCCGGTCCGCGGGGCCCGGTGTGGCCGATGGACACCTTCCGGGACCGGTTCCTGACCACCTTCGGGCCGTCGACACCGCCGATCGCCGCGCCCCGCTGACGCAGAGCATGCGGAGGAGGATCCCGTGAGCGGTACGCCGGACATCGAGGCAGCCCGGACACTCAAGCGGTGGATCGGTACGGCCGATCCTCAGCTGCTGGGTGAGGGGATGGAGGGCGCGGTCTACGAGATCGACGCGTCCCACGTGGCGAAGCTCTGGTTTTCCGGTTCTGTCGAGTTCTCGCGCCGGATGGCGACGTTCTACAACGCCCTGAACTCGAAGTCGCTTGCGTTCCGCGTACCAAGGATCCTGCAGGTGGAAGCCGTCGAGGGGCGGGTGGTCACGATCGAGCGGCGGTTGACCGGCGCCACGTTGTCGGACGCCCTCGCGGCTGGCGCGGTGCGGCGCGAGGACGCGTACAGAGTGGTTGTCGATGTTGTCGCCGAGCTTGCCGCCAGCGGTGAGCTCCCGGCGGCCCGTGAGCTGGCGGTGCTCGGTGAGCCCACTCCTCTGTTGGCAGCCGGGGACGACTTTCCGCTGGCACTCGCGCGGCTCGTGGGACGCCAGGTCGACCGTTTCCGGCCTGTGTTGAGTCAGGCTGTCGACGGCTTCGAGGCCAAGGCAGCTGCATTTCGGGACCGTCTACTCGAGATCGACAGCGGCCGGCGAGCCGTGATCCACGGCGACCTGGTTCCGGCGAACATCCTCGTCGACGCTCCGGGCGAGCCGTGCGCGGTGCTGGACTGGGGCTTCCTGACGACCGAGGGTGATCCGGCTTTCGACGCAGCGGTGGCCGCAGCGATCTTCGACATGTATGGGCACGAGGCTCCGCAGGTCGAACAGGAACTCCTCGACCGGATGGAGGAGCGGATGGGCTACGACCATGCCACCATGCTCGTCTATCGGGCCGCGTACTCCCTGATTTCGGCCAACGCCTATGACCCCACCGGCCAGGACGGCCACTTCGCCTGGTGTGTGGCGGCGCTCAACCGGGCCGACGTTACCGCGGCCCTACTCGGCTGACACCTCGATTCCGATACAACCATCCGGACAAACGCCCCTCCCCATTCATCTGCCCGATCGATCCGGTCGCTCCAGGCCAGAGTTTCGAAGTGGTGATGATCGAGGGCGACGCAACCATCATCAACGACAAGAATGAAGGCAACCTCGCGGCCGGCGGCGACCTCACCTTCGACAGCTACCAGGCTGGAGCTGTTCGACTGGGGGATGTGCACAAAGGCCGATGCGAAGCTGCCGCGCCATGGTCGAAGAGACGCTCAGGGGTGGCGGCCCAGCAGGCGCGGTTTGCGGGAGGCGATCGCGCGGCGCGCACTGCTCGTGCGGCGTTCTCGGTTGAGCGTGGACGCGCGGATCTGGCCGAGATGAGTACACCGATCATGACGGATGGCGTTGAGGTTGCCATGCAGCGAGATGCCGATGCGCAGTTGGCTGGGAACTTGACACAGGTCATCACCGCCGGGAGAGGATAAGGCGTGAGGGCAACCCTTTCGACGCCGCCTGCCATCCCCGCCGGAACCCTCGCCGCCGGCCCGCAACCGATGTTTTCCGCCCCGGGTGGCCTGCTCTTGCGACCCTGGGAGCCTTTCGACGCAGCAGTTTTCCTCGCTGCTTACCAGGACCCCGAGATCCAGCACTGGCACACTCGCCAACCTGCATCTGAAGACCAGGTCCGTGAGTGGTTCGATCAGTATCGCCAGGCCTGGGCGCAGGAGACGGGCGCGAGTTGGGCGGTGACCCGCGGCGGCAGTGAGGTGCTGGGGCGCATCGCCATGGGCGGAATGAACCTCGATGACGGTGTCGCGGGGTGCGCATACTGGGTGCTCCCGGCCGCCCGTGGAGCAGGTGTGGCCTCCCGCGCGCTGACGGCCTTGAGCGTCTGGGCACTGGGCGAGGCCGGTTTCCACCGTCTGCATTTGGATCACTCGACCCGCAACAATGCCTCCTGCCGGGTCGCCGCCAAAGCCGGTTTCCTCCTGGAGGGCACCAAGCGCAGCGACGCCGTCCACTCCGACGGCCGGCACGACATGCACCTGCACGCCCGCATCCGAGGCGACGAGCAACTCGCCTGATGTCGGCTTGCCTCAGCAGTCCAACGGAAAAGGGGGCTTCGATGAGTGAACTACTCGGCCTGGCTCGACGCCTGGCGGCTCCTACGGCTGAAGAGCGTGGCGATTTGCTGGAAAATCTCCAGCAGGAATTCGTCGAGGAACTGACATTCTCTTCCGCCGAAGACATCGTCAATATGTTGCGGACGATGCTCCAGCAAGATTGGATGGGGCTGCCGCCATGGGCGCGGAACCTGGCATTCCGGTTGGCCTGTCTTCAGCGTCCGGATGATGCGGAGTTGCTGCGGGTGGCGGCCGCCGACCTGATTGCATTCGGTCCGGACTGGAACGACGTGGCGCGCGGTCTCCAAGCAGAGGCCGATCGCATAGAGGCGGCGTCCGGAGATTGATGCGAAGCTGCGGCCCAAGCAGGTATTGCCCTTATGACAGTTCGTCGGCGGACCGACGCACTGTCATGCCGCTGACCGCGCGCCATGCTCCGTGACGAGGCATGGTGGGGTCTAATCCTCGGTCGTGGCTCCCCTCTGTGTCATCCATGAAGGAGCGGGGCCGGTCAAGGCTCGGGTTTTGACCCTCTGACGTTGATTTTTCCGGTTCCGGCAATGGGCTTCGGGCAGGCGTGTGTGCGGTGCCGGGGTCAACGGCTGGGCCGTAGGCCCACCCCGCAGGGGCTTGGCCTTGACGCCGGCGCCGTGCGCGCCATGCTGGTGATGCCGGAAGGCGTTGTGGGTGGTCGCGTCACCAGGTTCCGACGGATGTCGGAAGGCGGGCCGAGGGGTTCGGCTGCCGGTCATCCATTCGCCCCGCGAGGGTTCGGGGGCATGGTGGTGTGCGACCGTGACCGGACGGGGTCAATCAAGCGGGCGGCCTCGCCGTCGGCCGACGGGGGCCAGACACAGAACGACCACGCGTCCGGTCACGTCCGAACCTGCTCACGCCGCCGCCCTGGTGGCCGGTGCGAGGGCGCGGATGTGCCCGTCACGCAGGCCGTAGTAGACGAGGGTGAGCAGCTTGCGGGCCACCGCGACGGTGGCGATGTTGCGTCCACGGCGCTCGGCGATGGCCGCCCGTCGGGAGACCAGCCAGCCGGCGCGGTGCGGGACACTGTGGGCTGCCTCGACCGCGGCCCACCGCACCAGCGTGGAGCCTTGTTTGGTGATCCGTCCCCGGTGCACGACAAGGTCGGACTCGCGGTGCCGCGGGGTCAGCCCGGCCCACGAGGTCAACTGCGCCGGGCCGGGGAACCGGTCGACCTCGCCAATCTCGGCGACGAACACCGCCCCCAGCACCGGGCCGACACCGGGGATGGCCTGGATCGCGGTATAACCACGGTGCCCGGCTAGCCTGGCCCGGATCGGCCCGGCGACCGCGTCGATCTCGAAATCGACCGCCTCGATCAGCCGGCACAGCGAGGACACCCGCCCGCGGTAGGCGCCGTCCAGCGGTGCCCGGGCTAGCAGTTCCCGCCCACCAACCCCGAACAGATCCGAGACAGCGATGTGCACGCCCTGTTTGGCCAACACCGCATGCACCGATGCCTTCAGGCCGCCGCGCCAGGCGACCAGCTTGGCCCGATACCGCACCAGCTCCCGCAACTCGCGCACCGCCGGCGGGGCCACATACGCCTCCGGCAACCTGCCCATCCGCAGCAGATCCGCCAGGTCGGCGGCGTCCCGGGCGTCGTTCTTCACCCGCCGGTAGGCAAACCCCTTCACCCCCAACGGATGCGCCAAATGCACCCGGGCACCGGCCGCGGTCAGCACATCCACCGCCCAGTACCAGCCATAGGTGGCCTCCAGGACCACCTCCGGGTCGGGACCGGCCTTGGCGATCTCCAACCCCAGCGCGACCGGGTCATTGTCAATGCGCACTGTCTCGAGCTTCTCGCCGCTCTTGATCATCCGCACGATCACCGAACGGCGCCGGTGCAGATCGATACCCACGATCTGCCGGCCGTCGTACTCTGCCTGCATGAGGGGCCTCCTTCGTCGTGAGACGTGAGCACCCCGAGCATCCCGCCCGGGACCCACGAGGAGCGAGGCCCCGCTCCTTCATGCCATCAAGCCATCGTCGGGAGTGGGGTTCTAAGCTGGGTGGCGGCGGGTCCGGGAAGTGACTTCTCCGAAGAGCCGGCATGGGGATGTGAGCTGGTCACGCTGGAGTCAGTAGTCGTCTCCCGTTGTCCTCCCGGGCCCGTCGCCGTCACCGTGGCCGTCGTGGCGTCGTCGACCATCTGTCGGTAGACGATGTCGGACAGGCGCCGTTTCAGCGCGCGCATCGCTTCCATCGATGTCTTGCCGTCGGCTTTCTTGCGGTCGAAGTAGGCGCGTCCTTCGGTGGGGTTGCGTAGCTGGACGGTGGCCATGATGTGCAGTACCCGGTTGATCTGCCGGTTCCCGGCGCGGGAGAGGCGGTGTCGTACCTGCTCGCCGGAGGACGCGTCGATGGGGGCGGTGCCGTTCCAGGAGGCGAAGTGGGCCCGGTTCGGAAACCGGGTGATGTCACCGACTTCGACCAGCAGCCGGGCGGCGCCGGAGGGTCCGATGCCGTGCAGGTCCATCAACGTGGTCCCGGTGGAAGCTACGAGTTCTTTCAGTTCCTTGTCGGCTTCCTTGGAACGCCGGTAGATCCGTTCGAGGTCACCGATCAGCTCCGCGGCGACCCGACGTCGGGCCTTGCCGACCACGTCACGGGGCCGAACCGTGGCCAGCAGTGCTTTGGCCTGGGCGGCGGACAGACTCTTCTTTGCCCCACCCGGAATGAGCTCCAGCAACAATTGGTGCAGCTGGGACACCATCCGGGTGTGGTCCTCGCCGAGCGAACGGCGGCGGTCGACCAGGATCCGCAGCATGGCGAGCTGCTCATCGTTGACGACAGGGCGCAGTCCGGCCATGCGGGTGCCGACCAGCGCGATGGAGTGGGCGTCGGTGGTCCCGCAACCCGGGGCCGAACCTGCGAGTGGTACCGGACGCGACATCGAGCAGGCGAGGGCGGGCACCATGGACGTAGATCAGAGTCTGCGAGTCGAGCCAGGCGTACCGGGACACGCTCGTGCGGAACTGAGTCGACCGTCCCGGTTCCACGCCCTCGACGCACAGCCTCCTGTCATCGCCTCTCCACCGCACCCACGCCACCACGTCCCCGGCAGGGCTGACCGAGAGCGACGGCGGACCCCACCCGAACCGCCCGACCTTCACCTCGCGCACCACCGCACCCTGCCCGTCAAGCAGGGTCAGACCGGCGCCACGATGAACCACGTAACCGCCGCCAGGCAGGCACACCGGATCGTGCGCGTAGCCCTGGTGGACCTGCTGCCAGACCCCGTGACGCGGGTCGCACCGGAACAGGCGTAGATCACCCCGCTCATTGGCCCCCACGTCGGGCACACGACGACCAGTTGGAGCACCCATCAGGATGAGTTCCTGCCGGTGGCCGCACCACCGAATCGCGGACACGAACGAGAACGGTTGCAAAGGCACCCGGAACACGTCTGCGTCCGGCCCCGGCGTGACCAGCAGAGCTTCCTTATCCAGACGACGAAACACCGCAACAGCATGCCCACCGTGGCAACGTGCAACAAGCTCGTGGCCGAATCTCGCACCGTTGCAGTCGGCATCCTCTTTTGCCGCTGTCCGCTCGGATAGAGCTTGGGACGCCCGGAAAGTTGCAGGGCGTCCCCGGACTCGGCCCGGCTCGAACGGGCTGCCACCCTCTCCCGATGCGGCAAGGGCGCGGTCATCCGGAGCCACCGCACCTTGGGCGAGGAGGGCAAGAGCTTAGCGGCACTCCGGCGCACGGACATGCCGCCGACCGACCGCTACGCACTGTCACCACAACGGATCAAGTCGGCACCCGGTTCGTGGCCGATGAGCGGATGCCGCGCGTCTGGGTACGGTCGCAGCGTGAGCCGGTGTTCTGTCAGCCGGCGCACGAGATCCGATATTTGACTTGCTACGAAGCGAGGGGCTCGAGGGCGTTGACACGAGTGGTGGTTGTGGGAGCCGGGATCGTCGGCGCAGCAGTGGCGTTCGAGGCGGCACGGGCTGGAGCCGAGGTCGTCCTGCTGGACAAGTCAGTGCCTGCTTCGGGAGTGACTGCGGACTCTTTCGCCTGGATCGGCGGTCCGCGCATTGGAGACGTACCAGACCCCAGTACGCCCCTGCGACGCCGAGTTCTGCAGGACTACCGGCGCCTGGAGGAAGAGGTACCGGGTGTTCGGGTGCGTTGGCGAGGTTCCTTGATGTGGGGTGAGAACCTGCCTGCCGATGACGCACCTCTCGGACCGGACGAGCGCCTCCTCGACGCCACGGAGGTCAGGCAGTTGGAGCCGCGTCTGCGGGAACCGCCGATGCGCGCCCTGCACCTCAGGGGCCACGGAGCCGTTGACCCGGTCGCCGTGACGCAGGCGCTGGTGAGCGCGTCAAAGGACCATGGTGCGAAGCTGATAGCCAACTCCGCCGTCACCGCGCTGACCGTGCGCGACGGCCGGGTCGTGGGGGTGCAGGCGTCCACCGGTCCTCTGGCCGCCGACACCGTCGTCGTAACCGCCGGTGTCGACGCGCCCATGCTGTGTGCGCCGCTCGGGTTCGACCTCCCCATCGCGCCCTCCCCGGCCCTCCTGATGCGCTTCACCGGACCGCCCGGCCTGGTTCGTACGCTGGTCACCACCCCGCATCTGGAGGTTCGCGAGGCAACCGACGGTCATCTGTTGGTCGCCGCCGGCTACAACGGTGAAATCAGCCACGAGGACCTGCAGCGAGCAGGCGAGCAAATGCTGCACCGCCTCATCGCCACCTTCGACGCCGAGGACGTCCACCTGGTCAGTGTGCGGCTCGGAACGCGACCCATGCCAACCGACGAGCTGCCGATTGTGGGTCCCGTCCCGGGCGTGGATGGGGCCTACGTCGCGGTGATGCATTCCGGCATCACGCTGGCCCCGACCGTCGGGCGGCTTGTCGCCTCGGAGATCGTGGACACCGTCGAGGCCGAGCAGCTCGCCGGCTTACGGCTGACCCGGTTCCACTCAGATACCGAGTACTGACCACCGTCCCAAAACCGGTGCAGCTGTCTGACCGCTGGCTGCGGTCAGACCCCGACATAGTGCCTCTGCGGCGTGCAAGGTCAGCTCCCCTCATCTGCCGTCGACCGACCGCTACGCACTGTCACCACAACGGATCAAGTCGGCACCCGGTCGTGCCGATGTGCGTGCGTTCGATCATGCTGATGAGATTCAGCAGAGTCGATGCATAAGCAGCTGTGTATCCACGGATGGATGCCTACCTTGCTGTACAAATACAAGGGCAAGCGTCGTCGCCGACGTTGGCCAGCAGTGCGCGACCGTTCGGACCGGCCCAGGTGCACAACGCGGTCGCCGGGACCCGGCATCGTCTCTAGCGCCGCGCCGTCGTGACCGCTCAGGGCCGAAGCGTCGAGGCCAGCAGAACACGGTGGGCACGACATACTCGGGGTCTCGACGGGCTCGTGCTCAGACCAAGGGCGCGCGACGCACTCAAGGCGCACCGCACGAACGGACCGCAGCGATGGTGACCGGCCCGGTGGAGGTCAACCGGAAGGTCTGGATACCCCGCGCGGCCGAGTGGATCGTCGCTCAGCACCGGGACCACGGCACGTGCCCGCACTGCCGTGACCGTCGATGCGACTCCGTCACCTGGGCACAGAACCGGCTGGCGACGTACGACCGGCAGTAGAGCGACGACTACCCCTTGTCGGATCCGGCGGGCCGGGCGCGGACGTGCAGCCGCTCCCCCTGCGGCCCGAAGAGGTTGAGGACCTCGGTGGTGCCGGGACCGGGGTTGATCACCCGGTGTGGCGTGCGCGTGTCGAACTCGGCCACCTCGCCCGCGGTCAGCGTCAGGTCGTGCTCGCCGAGCAGCAGGCGCAGCTGGCCGGAGAGCACGTAGATCCACTCGTACCCCTCGTGGGTTTGCTGGGTGTGCTCCCCGGTGGGCGTGTTGGGCGGGAGTATCTGCTTGAACGCCTGCACGCCGCCCGGTCGGCGGGTCAGCGGCAGGAACGTCACGCCGTGCTGGACGATCGGCTTGGGGCGTACCCGTGGGTCGCCGGTGGCCGGGGCGTCCACCAGTTCGTCGAGCGGCACCTGGTAGGCCCGGGCCAGCGGGAGCAGCAGCTCCAGGGTAGGCCGGCGGCTACCGGATTCCAGCCGGGACAGGGTGCTCACCGAGATGCCGGTCAGGTCGGCGAGCTGGGCCAGCGTGGTCCCGCGCTGGTGGCGCAGGGCGCGCAGCCGTGGGCCGACGGCGGCCAACGCCGTGCTGTCGTCGTTTGCCATAACGGCAAGGATAGTTGCCACCTGGCCGGCGGCGACGGATGGTGGGCTCAGCCGACAACCAAGGGGAGATTCCGGTGGACGAGACATATGACGTGGTGGTGGTGGGCGGTGGCGCGGCGGGGCTCAGCGGAGCGCTGGCGCTGAGCCGGACCCGACGGTCGGTGCTGGTGATCGACTCCGGTGAGCCGCGCAACGCACCGGCCGACCACGTGCACAACTACCTGGCGCGGGAGGGGACGCCGCCGGCCGAGCTGGTCGCGGCCGGGCGCGCCGAGGTCGCCGGGTACGGCGGGCGGTTCCTGGCCGGGCGGGTAGAGGCGGCGATCCGGGACGACGACGGGTTCCGCCTCAGCCTCGACGACGGGCGCGAGGTGCGGGCCCGTCGGCTGCTGGTGGCCACCGGCCTCACCGACGAGCTGCCCGACGTGCCCGGGGTGGCGCAGCGGTGGGGCCGCGACGTGCTGCACTGCCCGTACTGCCACGGCTGGGAGGTCCAGGACCGGCGGATCGGGGTGCTGGCCACCGGCCCGCTGGCCGTGCACCAGGCCGAGATGTGGCGGCAGTGGAGCTCGGACGTGCTGCTCCTGCTTCACGACGCGCCGGCCCCGGACGAGGAGACGGCCGAGCGGCTCGCCGCCCGGAGCATCGCCGTGGTGCCCGGCCCGGTGGCCGGGCTGGAGGTCACCGGAGACGCGCTGACCGGCGTACGGCTCGCCTCCGGCCGGGTGGTGGCGCTCGACGCGGTGGTGGTCGCCACTCGGACCGCCCCCCGCGCCGGCATGCTGGTGGGGCTGGGTCTGGCTCCGGAGGAGGTGACGATGGGCGGGTACGTGATCGGCACTCAGATCCCCGCCGATGCCACCGGGGCGACGAGCGTCCCGGGTGTGTGGGTGGCCGGCAACGTGGCCGACGTCCGCGGCCAGGTGATCGCGGCCGCCGCGGCCGGCCTCACCGCCGGGGCGGCGATCAACGCCGACCTGATCGCCGAGGAGACCCGCGACGCGGTGACCGCGTATCGGCAGTTGCGGGCCACGGCCTTCGAGCAGCCGGCATGGGAGGAGCGCTACCGGTCCCGGCCGGCGGTGTGGAGCGGCCGGCCGAACCCGCAGCTCGTCACCGAGGCCGCCGATCTGGCTCCGGGCCGGGCGCTGGACGTGGGCAGCGGCGAGGGCGCCGACGCGGTGTGGCTGGCCGAACGGGGCTGGCGGGTGACGGCGGTGGACATCTCCACCACCGCTCTGAGCCGGGCCGCGGGGCACGCCGAGACCGCCGGCGTCGGCGACCGCATCGAGTGGACGCACGCCGACCTGCGCGAGAAGCCGCCCGCCGAGGACGCGTACGACCTGGTGTCCGCGCAGTTCATGCACCTGCCACCGGCACAGCGGCAGGAGCTGTTCGCCCGGCTGGCCGCCGCGGTGGCGCCGGGCGGCACCCTGCTGATCGTCGGGCACCACCCGTCGGACCTGTGGACGTCGGCGCACCGGATGCACCTACCGGACATGATGTACACCGCCGAGGACGTGGCCGCCTCGCTGGACCCGGCCGACTGGGAGGTGCTCACCGCCGAGGCCCGCCCCCGCACGGGCACCGACCCCGACGGCCGCGAGATCACCCTGCACGACGCGGTGCTGGTCGCCCGCCGGCGCTGAACCCACCCAACCGGGTCGATCATGGAGTCGTGGTGGGTCACAAGAGTGGCGGATCGGGGTCTTTCGGGCACCACGACTCCATGATTGACCGACGAAGGGTGGGCGGGGAAAGCGGTGGTGGGGCGGGCCTTCGCATGGCGCCGCCTCGGCGGTAGCGTTGCGCCACACTCACGGCCCGCGGGGCGGTAGACCGCCGGCCCTGGCGCCCCGATCGTACGGAGGATGGTGCATGTCCATCGGCGCTGAGCCGCTCGCGGTACGCGACGACGCGGCCTCGCGGCCGAGCTTCGAGCTCACGCTGCGCGGCTACGACAAACGCCAGGTCGACCGGCACCTGGAGCAGCTCGACGGTCAGGTCGCGATGCTGAGTGGGGAGCACGGACGCTCCGCCGTCCGGGTCCGTGAGCTGACCGCCGAGGTGCAGCGGCTGCGCGCCGAGCTGGCCGAGCTGCACGAGCAGCCGGTGCACGTGGACCGCGCCTCGTTCCAGGATCTGGGCCCGATGGTCGGCGAGATCCTGGCCCTCGCGGAGAAGCAGGCCGCCATGATCAGCGATTCCGCCACCGATCTGGCCAACGAGCTGCGCGCCGAGGCCGAGCGGATCCTCGCCGACAGCCGCGAGCGGGCCGCGCAGGCGCGCCAGGACCTGGCGGAGGAGCTGGCGGCCCGGCGCGCCGAGCAGGAGCAGGCGCACGAGGAGCGGCGCAGCGCGGCCGAGGCCGAGCTGACCGCGATCCGGGAGCACGCCGAGCAGCTGCGCGCCGACGGTGAGGCCGCGCACGAGCGCGCGCAGAACGAGGCGAAGCGGATCACCGAACAGAGCGCGCAGCAGCTCAACCAGACCCGGGTCGCCGCCGACGCGCTGATGAAGTCGGCCCGTAGCCAGATCCAGCAGGAGCTCCAGGCGGCCCGGGCCAAGAGCCAGCAGGAGCTGGCCCAGTGGCAGGCCGGGATCGAGCGCGACGTCAACGACCGGCGGAGCGCCGCCGAACAGGAGATCGCCGAGCAGCAGGCGGCCGCGGAGCGGGAGCTGGCCGAGCAGCGCAGCGCCACCGAGCAGCAGATCGCCGCGCTGCTGGCCGAGGCGCAGCAGCACGTGACCGAGCTGCGCAACCGGGCCGACGAGCAGGCCGCCACCCACCAGGACCAGCTCGCCGCCCTCCAGCAGGAGATCGAGGAGCACCGGCAGGAGTCGGCCCAGCTGCACGCCGAGCTGGAGACCGCCCAGCAGCAGCTCGCCGAGGTGCGCCAGGAGGGCGAGACGCTGGAGAACGAGCTGTCCCGGGTGCAGCAGCGGCTGGGCGAGGTCCGTCGGGACCTCACGGCCGAGAGCGCTCGGCTGGACGAGGCCCGACGGGCCGGAGACTCCGCCGAGCGGCACGCCAAGGACGTCCGCGCCCGGGTGCAGCGGGAGGCGAAGCGGGTGGCCGACCTGGCCGCCGCCGCCGTCATGGCCGCCGCCGCGGGTGGCACGGAGACCGCCGAGTACCCGATGGTGGGCACCCGCTCCAGCGCCGAGCGGCCCGGCACGGAGCGGGCCAGTGTGGAGCGACCGAGCGCCGAGCGGCCGGGCGTCGACCGGCCCGGCAACGACCAGCCCGGCAACGACCAGCCCGGCAACGACCAGCCCGGCACCCGCGCGGACGAACCGTCGGCGACTGCCGACCGTACGGCCGCCGCGGAGGGGCACACCGGCGAGGCCGACCCGACCTTGCCGCGACCCGGCGGCACCGGCGAACCGACGCCCGTGCCGTTCCTGCCCTTCGGGCAGCCGGTCAGCGAGAACGGCGCCGCCCGGACCTGAGCTCGAGGCGGGCCCGGCGCGGAGTTGGCGGTTCTGCTCGGAACGGGGCCGATGGTTCGTCGAAGCTGACAGCTGGTCTGGCCGCCGCGCACGGGCGGCGGCACCCGGCCCGGCGGCCGAGAGGAGCACCCGGTGACCGACCAACCGGAGGAGTTCGACCTGCTCGTCGTGGGCGGCGGCAAGGCCGGCAAGACGTTGAGCATGGACGTCGCCCGGTCCGGCCGGCGGGTGGCGATGGTCGAACGCGGCATGATCGGCGGCAGCTGCATCAACGTCGCCTGCATCCCGACCAAGGCGCTGGTGACGAGCGCGCGGGCGGCACGCCAGGTACGCGGGGCGGCCGCGCTCGGCCGCCTCGCTCGACGACTACCGGATCATCCGGGCGAACCTGGCGGGTGAGAGGAGCAGCATCGCCGGTCGACTCGTCCCGTACACCGTCTTCACCACCCCGGAGCTGGGCCGGGTCGGTGTCACCGAAACCGAGGCGCGCCACGCGGGGTACGACGTTCAGGTGGTCCACCTGCCGGTCGCCGCGATTCCCCGGGCCCGCACCCTGCGCCAGACCGAGGGGACGTGGAAGGCGGTGGTCGCGTCGCTCCAGTCCCGCCCGGTCCGCTAGGGCCGGCCGGCGATCTCGGCGCGGACCCGGTGCTGGAAGGCGCGCGCCTGCGTGCCGGTGGGCGGGGACCCACCGCGCCGCGCGGCGACCGCCCGGCCGATCACCTCGGCCGGGTCGCCGGCGTCGATCAGGCGCTGCCCGGCGGCGACCTTGGACAACCAGACGCCGTCGCGGTGACGCACCAGGGACCGGCAGGCACCGAGCACCGCGTCCTCCGCGCCGGGGGCGGGTCGGTCGTCCGGCGGCGTCGGCAGGGCCAGCCACCAGGACAGCGCCTCGATCAGCAGGCGGCGCAAGTCGGCCGACGTCAGGTCGGCGAAGGCCTCCCCCGCTGGCGGCCCGAGCAGCGGCAGGCCGCTCTGGTGCAGGATGCTGCGATCCAGCCCGTACCAGAACCGGCCGTCGGCCGTCGGCCGGTCGTCCGGGTCGAGGGTGCAGCGGAACGGCATCCCGGACCCGGTGTTCAGCTCCACCTCGAAGCCGGGCTCGGGGCTGCCGGCGGCGGCGACCTCCCGCCGGTAGGCCACCAGCTCCAGCCCGCGCGCCGGGCAGGGCAGCGCCTCGTGCCGCAGCCGCGCCACCAGCGCCCGCTTGTCCGCTTCGGTCAGCGGCCCGGCGCAGAGCAGCGCCACGTCCACATCGCTGCGGCCTGCCTGGTACGCGCCGAGCCCCACCGAGCCGGCCGCGTACGCGCCCACCAGGTCGTCGCCGAGCACGTCGCGCGCGGCGTCGACCAGCTCGTCGAGGTAGCGCCGAAGATCCGAATCCACGCCTCATCCTCGCCCCCGGGTCGCACCGGCCCGGAACGGGGTCGCCCGGTCGGCGGCGGCCCTACCCGGCGTAGAGCAGCAGCAGGCCGGCGACGGTGTAGGCGACCATCAGCGCCAGCAGGGGAAGCTGGCCGGCCACGGCCCGGGCCCGGGGGAACAGGTACAGGGCGCGGTCGTGGGCGAGCAGCGTGCCAAGCAGGTGCCCCAGGATGATGACGGTGATCTGGAGGGTGGCCACCCCGGACGGGGTGACCAGGCCGGTGTGCGGTTCCCAGCCGGCGGTGCCGAGCCGGTTCGCGCCGGTGTCCAGGGGATCGGAGAGCAGCGCGACGGTCCGCTGACCCTCCAGGATCAGCAGCGAGTAGTAGTGGGCCACCAGGTAGCCCGCCGCGATCGGCACGATCGAGTGGGCGAGTTCGCCGGGCAGCCCGCGGGCGTCGCCGGGTCCGGCGCGGCCGATCCGGGTCGCCGCACCGGTGGCGGCGAGGTACGCCGCGGCGACGGCGGCGATGACCAGGGTCAGCCCGGCGCTGCCGGTGACCACCGGGGGCAGGCCGTTCTCCTGAATAAAGCGCAGCCAGGCCGGCGCGTTGGAGAGGCTGTCGAACATGGTGGAGCCGAGCAGCACGATCACCACGGCGACCAGCCCGGGGCGGGGCCGCAGCCCGGCGATCCCGTCGAGCGGGTTGCGCCACACCAGCACGCCGTCCGCTGCGCGGCCGACCGGGGCGAGGTGGCCGACCAGCGCGCTGTACACCTCGAACGGGTCGGCCCGGTCGAACCAGCCCGCGCCGAACAGCGCCGCCCCGGCCAGCATGACCACGGCGTACCCGGCGAGCCAGGCGGTGATGACCGGCAGCGTGGCCCGGTCGGGTGCGACCAGCTCCAGCCAGACGAACCCGAACAGGGCCACGGCCGCCGGCCAGAGCCCCAGGCCGGCCGGCAGCTCGCGGAGGCCGCGCTCCGGGTCCCGGCGCACCACCAGCACGGCGAGCAGATGCACGGTACGCAACGGGTTGACCGCCCGCCAGACGGGGCCGAGCAGCAACGACACGGGCACCAGCCCGACCCAGAGCAGCACGTAGAACGTCCCAGCCGTCGGGTTGTCCGGGGTGTCCGGCCCGCCCAGCAGGCCCAGGCAGAACCAGCCGGCGGCGAGCAGGCCCAGCCCGCGCAGTCCCCACCGGAACGCGGGCGCGTCGACGAGCCGGGCCAGCGGCTCGGGCACCGGCCGTCCGCCGGTCGCGTCCCGGTCGAGCCGCGGCTCGCGCCAGAGCAGGCCCAGAGCGAGGAACGTGACGACCAGGGTGAGGGCCGCGGCGAGGACGAGCTGCGGCAGCGTGATCGGCAGGTCCTGGCGACCGCCGACGCCGTGCGCCAGCAGCGCCGGGGCGCCGGTCATGGTGCTCAGCGGACGACGAGCTGGAACAGCACCAGCTCGGACTCGTGCGTCTCCACCTCGAACAGCCCGGTCTTGTCGGCGCGGAACTCCACCGACCCGGGCGTGCCGGCGGGCAGCCGGGCGCCCAGGTCGTAGCCGTGCACGTGCAACTCGTCGGAGACGTCGGAGGTGACCGTGATCCGGACCAGCTCGCCCTTACCCACGGTGACCCGTGCGGTGGGCGGGTCGACCCGCCGCTTCGCGATTGTCACGGTGATCTGCCGGTCCACCGCAGGCGTGCTGGCGCTGGCGCTGGGTGTGGCACTGCCCGACGGGGTCGGTGCCGTGGTGGCGCTCGGCGGCGCGGCGGCCGTCGGCGGCGTCGAGGGGGTGGCCACGGACGGGTCGCTGTCCTGCCCGCAAGCGGTGGCGAGCAGGGCGGTGACGAGGCCGGTGGCGAGGACGGCGGGAACGCGGGAACCGGGGGCACGGACGAACACGGGCGGACTCCGAACGACGCGGGGGGACGGGTGTCGAACTGATCGTCGGGGAGGAGAACTCTACGTCTTGTTCGGTGGCGGGGAAATGACCATGATGAACGGATGCGATCGAGGTTCGTCACTGCCCGTCACCTCCTGAGCCGAGTAGCGGCGGCGCTGGCCGTGACCCTGGTCGTGTCACTGCTGCTGCCCGCCGCTCCGGCGTCCGCGCACGGCCAGTTGGCGACCTCCACCCCGCTGACCGGCACCGTGGTCCGCGAGCCGCTGACACAGCTCGGGTTGTACTTCACCGAGAAGCCGGCCTCCAACGCCCACTTCACCGTCACCGGGCCGACCGGGTCCCGGGTGGACAGCGGCTGGTCGTACGGCGAGCCGAAGCGGCTGGACAAGCCGGTCCAGGAGTACTTCATGGTCAACGGCGTCTTCGAGCCGCGGCTGTACCACACCGGCTTCCCGGCTATGGTGTCCGTCGCGCACTGGCCGGCGAAGGGCCGGTACACGGCCAGTTATCTCTCCGTCGCCTCCGACGGTGAGGCGGTGCGGGGCACCGTCACCTTCGACTATCAGGGGCGCAGCACGGCGGCGCCGGCCGGTTGGTCGCCGCCCACGGACGGGCCGACGCCCACTCTGCTCGCCCTGATCGAGGGCACGCCGTCGGCGAGTCCCGGCGCGAGCGCCGACGCGGGCGCGTCCGGCGCCCTGGCGAGCGAGCCGGCCGGCGCCGCAGAGGACCAGCGAGGCCGCGGATTGCCGCCCTGGCTGGTACCGGCCCTGATCGTCGTGGTGGTGGCCGCCGTCGTGCTGGTGGCGGCGCGCCGCCGGCCCGCCGCACGTGGCACGGCCGCCCCGACCCGCCGGGCCGCCGGGCCGCCCCGCAGATCGGGTACCCCGGCCCGCAAGCCCGGCAACCGGGCCGGTGGTCCCGCCCGGCGCGGGCGGCGGTAGGCCGGACACCTTGGCAGCGGGCATTCCCGGGCGTACTGTCACGAACTTTCGTACGGACATCGGGAACGTTTGATGTATCGACGCGAAGGCATGGACAGGTCAATCGAGCAACTTAATGTCTCGCCCATCAACCCCGTGTTTCCGAATCATCACTCGTCGGCGTCGAGGACGTTTCGGAACCGGGCCGGCGGCCACCACCCCACCACTGCTCCGCGCCGGCCGTCGGCACTCCTATCCCTTTGGAGGAACGATGGGCACACGGCTGCTGCGCCGATTCCGCAGTCCTGTCCTGGGTGCGCTCGCACTCGTCCTCGCCGCCGGCTTCTGGGCCGACCCGGCCGGCGCCGCCCCCGAGCAGGAACCGGGCGTCACGTTGCGCGTCTTCGACGTGCAGGTGCCGCTCTCCGAGATCTGCACGCTCAAGCCCGCGCAGACCCCGAACGTGGACAAGCTGATGTCCACGATCAACTGGTCGTCGACCGCAGACTTCGGCTTCGACAACTACTTCGTCTCGCAGGTGCTCGGCAACATCACCACCACCCAGGCCGGCAGCTACACGTTCCGGCTGAGCAGCGACGACGGGTCCAAGCTGTCGATCGACAACTCCGTGGTCATCAACCACGACGGCCTGCACGGCGCGACCCCGCCCAAGGAGGGCACGGTCACCCTCACCGCCGGGCTGCACCCGCTGCGCATCGACCACTTCGAGCGCGAGGGCGGCCAGCAGATCACCCTGGAGTGGAAGACGCCCGGCTCGTCGTCCTTCGTGGTCGTGCCGAACTCGGCGTTAAGCACCGACGCCGGAGTGGTCCGGGTGACCGCACCGGGTCGCAAGGAGTGCGAGGGGGTAACCGACTCCCCCGGCGACGGCCTGCCGCTGACCGGTGTGCACCCCGGCTACACGCTGACCAACCTGCGACCCACCGGCTTCCAGCCGAAGGTCACCGGGATGGACTGGCTGGCCGACGGCCGCCTGGTCATCTCCACCTGGGGCGGCAGCGACCAGTCCGGCACCTCCCAGGACGGCGAGGTGTGGATCCTCAACAACACCGGCGGCACGACCGGGCCGGGCAACGTGGCCACCAAGAAGATCGCCGGCGGCCTCAAGGAGCCGATGGGGCTCAAGGTCGTCGACGGGGTGGTCTACGTCTCGGAGAAGCAGCGGCTGACCCGGCTGGTGGACACCACCGGCGACGAGGTGGCCGACCAGCTCCAGACGGTCGCCACCTGGCCGTACGGCGGGAACTTCCACGAGTTCGCGTTCGGCCTGCTCTACCAGGACGGGTTCTTCTACCTGAACCTGTCGGTCTCGATCAACTCGGGTGGCGCGACCACCAACCCGCAACCGGCCGTGAACCGGGGCACCACCCTCAAGGTCAACAAGGACACCGGCGCGGTCAGCTACGTCGCCGGAGGTCTGCGGACCCCGCACGGCATCGGCTGGGGCCCGGAGGGCGGCATCTTCGTCACCGACAACCAGGGCGGCTGGCTGCCCTCGTCCAAGCTGGTGCACGTCAAGCAGGGCCGGTTCTTCAACCACTACATGAACCCGGCCGGCCCGTTCGACGCCAACCCGGTCACCCCGCCGGTGCTCTGGATGCCGCAGAACGAGATCTCCAACTCACCCAGCACCCCGCTGTACCTGACCAGCGGCCGGTATGCCGGCCAGTTCGTCATCGGCGACGTGACCTACGGCGGCCTCCAGCGGGCCAACGTGGAGAAGACATCCGATGCGGAACTGCTGTCAAGCAGCGGAAGGTAGTTGCTGGTTGGCAGCGTTGGGGAAGGCGACGGTTTCGTTGAAGGTGATGCGGTTGCTGAGGCAGTGGTGAAGGCAGCCGATCA